>CP070681.1:0-17073 GCA_020352575.1 Acidimicrobiia bacterium
CGCCTCCACTGCGGCGACGATGCGGGACCGATCCATGAGATCCCGCGACACGACCGCGACGCCCTCAGGCATGGAACAACTGCACGATCACGACCCCGTACGGGGTCTCGACGAGACCGATCCCCATGCTGGCGAACTCAGGGTTGAGGATGTTCGCCCGATGCCCTTCGCTCTCCATCAGGCCCTCGTGGGCCATCTCCATGGTGACCGCAATTGCGAGGTTCTCGCCCACCACGCGATAGGGGATCCCGGCTGCCGCGACCCGATCTCCCACTGAGTCGCCTTCCGGGTCGGTGTGCCCGAAGAACCCCTCGACTGCCATGCGCTGGGCGTACTCCCGGGCCACGTCCGACAGCCGGTCGTGCCACTCGAGCGACGGCAGTCCTTCGCCGATCCGTTCGAGGTTCACGAGATCGAGCATCTCCCGCTCCGACGCTGCGTCGAACCCGAGGTCATCCGCAGCGGTCACGGCCAACTCGTACACCTCACCGGGTTCGAGGACGGTGCGACCGAGGCCGATCAACTCGTCGAAGTTGAGGGCCGACTGCAGGGTGTCGTCGTCGGTGAACGCACGGATGGCGACCTGCACCGGCTGGCGCTCATCGGTGAGCGACGCCACCAACGACGACTCCTCGAGGAGCGCATCCCACTCCTCCGACAGCGGCATCAGTACGGCGACCGAAACCACGATGGTGGCGAACAGCCACGCCCAGGCGAACGAGAGGGCGCTGCCACCGATCCGGTTTGCCAGGTTGAGGCCGGGGAGTCGAGCGACCTTGTTGAGCATCGACGACGCGACCGCGGCAGCGAGTCCGAAGAGCAGCATCACCGTGAGGCCCCCGATGACCCGGGAGGCCCCGGAACCGAGGCCGGTCCACGAGGCGAAGAACGCACCGGCCGGTTCCGAGAACCGAACGCCGAAGTAGATCCCACCGACGAGGCCGACGAGGTCCATGACCGCCCGCACCAACCCGCGCAACCAGCCACGGAGCGCCACCCCGGCAAACGCAATGCCGAGGACGAAGTCGATCACTGTGGGATCCCGATCCGCATCCGCTTGTTCGCCTTTCCCTTCGACTCGGTCTTGAGCACCCGGACAGCGCCCACCTCCGCAGTCGAGCGGACGTGGGTGCCGCCATCGGCCTGACGGTCCAGGTCGCCGATGTCCACGATCCGCAGGGTCGTGATCGATTCGGGGATGAGGTTCACCTTGGTCCGGATGAGGTCCGGATCGGCGATCGCTTCGGCTCGGTCCATCCAGTGGATGCGGGTGACATGGTCCTGGGCGAGCGCAGCGTTCAACTGGTCCTCGACCATCTGCCCGAACTCGACCGACATGGACGGGAGCTCGAAGTCGATGCGGGCCTCACCCGGCGTCATGTTCGACCCTGTGGCCTTGGCCCCAAACCCACGCCAGATGATGGCGGTGAGGGCGTGGAGCGCCGTGTGCGTGCGCATGAGGTGGTAGCGGCGATCCCAATCGATGCGCGCCTCGACAAGGGTTCCGACAGGCGGCCGTTCGTCGCCCATGCGATGGACGACCACACCCTGCGACCGGTAGGTGTCCTCGACGGCGAAACGAGCCACGTCGGACTCGAGGACGCCGATGTCGCCTGGCTGGCCGCCTCCTCGGGCATAGAACACGGTTCGGTCGAGCACGACCCCTTCCGGGTGGTGATCGACAACCGTTGCCTTCGCCTCCCGCAGGTACGAGTCCGTGGCGGGTAGTTCCTCGGTCATGGGGTTTCGTCGAAGAACGACGTCGGCTCCGTCTCGTCGCCTTCGCGCTCCCGTCTGGCACGGATCCGTTCAACGAGGATCTCGCCGGTCCGGGTGATCTCCGGCTCCTCGACGATCGCCTCGGCGGCCTGCCGCCACGGCTCACCGAGCATCCTGGTCCGCCAGTAATGGGAGAGGAGCACCTTGAGGACGGCCACGGCCGGCACGGCCAGCAGCACGCCGAGCAGGCCGGCGACCGAACCGCCGACCATGAGCGAGAGGATGATCACCGAGGGGTGGAGCTTGACCGTGGCCCGTAGCACGAGGGGACTCACGAAGTGGTTGTCGATCTGCTGCACGGCGAGCGCAACCAGGCCCGCGGCGAAGACGAGGCCGAGGCTCCCCGTCACGAGCGCAACGCTCACCGCCAGGATCCCTCCGACCCACGGGCCCAGCAGCGGGACCATGTTGAGCGCGCCAGCGATGATCCCGATCACGAGCCACAGGTCGAGGCCGATGGCCCAGAACCCGAACACCGACATGAGGGCCACGATCGTGGCGGCGACGAGCTGGCCGCGGACAAAGCCACCGAGGGCCCGACCGAGGCGCTCGGCGACGTGGATGGTCTCCTCCTTGATCGAGGGCGGAACGAGGTCCCGGGCGATCCGGGTCGCACGCGGCAGGTCCACGAGGATGTAGAACGCGATCACCGGCGCCAGGAAGATGAGCACCACCGACTCGAGCACCCCGGCGAGCACCGCAAGGAGACCCTCGGCGAGTCCCTGCAGTTCATCGGTGAACTCGAAGCCTGAAGTGCCGAGCCCGTCGGTCAGCTCCTCCAGCGTGGGGATGACCACTTCGATGCCAGCGGCCTCCGCGGTGTCGGTCACCCACTCAGCCCCCCGCTCGTAGATGAGGGGGATCGACTCACCGAGCTGTGAGCCCTGGTCGGCGAGGGACGGCCAGACGGCGAGGCCGAGGCCGAACAACAGCACCGTGACGACGACGTACATGATCGTGGCGCCGAGAAGACGACCCATGCCTCGGCGCTCGAACGCCGTCACCGAGGGGTTGAGCAGGTAGACGATCGCGAACGAGAAGACGACCGGGATCACGATGATCGACGCCTGTATGAGGAGCCAGATCACGATGGCGAGGACGCCGAAGACCCCAATGATCGACCACGACGCGATGCCGAGGCGGCGCAACAACGGATTGGGGTCCCGGGATGTCACCGCTGTCAGCCTACCGGTCGACCAGTTGCACGCCCGGGCCCTCGACCACGATCACCCATCCGCCAGTACCGGACGCGGGTGACGCGCTGCCGTCGTCAGTGGCCGTCCAGCCCGTCGGTACCACCGCCTCGCCCACGACTCGTACCGGCACGTCGGCTGGCACCGAGACGACGATGTTCCCGGAGATGACGGCCTCGGCCGTGCCGGCGACGCGCGGCAACAGGACCGTCCCGTCGCCGAACACCTCGATCCCCGAGACTCGGAGCGATCGCAGGTCGAGATCCACATCGGTGGCGCGAAGGTGCATCTCCCAGGTCGGGGCATCGGAGACCTGCATCGTCCACCCCGAGGACCGGAACCAGCCGGAGTCCTCCCGCTCTACGACCCGCATCGCAAGGACCTCCCCCTCACTTGCCTCGAGGACGTCGGGTGCGCCGGCGCTGCCACCCCGTCGGCCAGGGGTCACCGAGTACAGGGCATCAGCTCCCCCGCCGAGGACGAGTTCGCCATCGACCTCGACGGCGATGGCCACCGATGCCGGAAGGTCCGCCGAGCCGACGACATCGGCCGAGGCCGACGGCGGCGTCGGTGAGCCGACCGACCACCACACGACACCGATGAGGAGCCAGCCAACGAGCAGCGCCGGGGCGATGAGCCGCACGGCGCGGGGCAGCCAGCGAGAGAGGAGGACGATGAGGACTGCGAGGCCGGGGAGTGGCCACAGGGCGACGAGGTCGAGCGTGAGGGCGAAGGGGAAGAGCCGGCCAACGATCGCAACCGCGATCGCGATCGCAGTGAGCCCGAACATGATCCACGCAGTGAGCGACGAGACCCGCGCCGGCTCGAGCGACGAGGCAGACGGGGAGGAGGCGAACGGGTCACCCCCAAGGGGTTCGGTCACGGCTCGTAGTCGAGGCCGAGGATGACGACGAGGTCGGGATCAGCGGCGGTCAGGCCCTCGGTGTCGAGGAGCACCTCGGCATCCGGGAAGAAGGAGGCGGCGAGCTGGGCAGCCTCGAGGCCGAGGCCCTCGGCATGGAGGATCCGGGTCGCCTCGAGCGTGGTCGGGTAGTTGTCGGGGACGAGCGTGAGGTAGCCCGCCTCACCGAGCACCCCGGTGGCACCGCCCGCCAACCCGGATCGGTTCGTGGAGTTGAGCACGAGGACCCAGGTCTCCTCGACGGGACGCACCGGCGGAACCGTCGTGGTCGTCGTCGACGAGGTGGTGGTCGTCGACTCGGCGACCGTGGTCGTCGTGGACTCGGGTACCGATGTCGTCGACTCGGGCGCCGCGGTGACGGTGGTGGGTGCCGCTGC
Source organism: Acidimicrobiia bacterium (assembly GCA_020352575.1). Lineage (GTDB taxonomy): Bacteria > Actinomycetota > Acidimicrobiia > Spongiisociales > JAENVV01. Next base: position 4,272 of record CP070681.1, read on the forward strand.
GGTCGTGTCGGTGGTCTCCAACCACGCCGGGAGGAGGTTGGAGATGAGCCAGAACACCCCCACGAGGGCGCCCACGACGGCGGCCCACGCGATGACATACCGGGTCAGCTCCCAGTAGAAACGTCCCCTGCCGGGGGCAAGATGTTGTCCCGGCATGTCTCCTCCGGATCGTTGGAGCTGGCGGCGGGACTCGAACCCGCGACCTGCTGCTTACAAGGCAGCTGCTCTGGCCAACTGAGCTACGCCAGCCGGTCGGGCGCAGGATACCCAGCCGCCCGGTTTCGGCCCCCTACCTCCGCGCCCGCAGCACTTCGAAGGACGCGAGGGCCGCTGCCACTGATGCGTTGAGGCTCTCGAGGGGGTTCGCCATGGGAATCGAGGCGAGGACATCGCACCGTTCCTCGACCAGATGGGCCAGCCCGGTGCCCTCGGCGCCGACGACCACCGCCACCGGCTGGGCGAGGAGTTCGAGTCCGAAGAGGTCGGACTTGGCCGAAGCAGAGAGGCCCACCGTCCAGACCCCTGCGTCGGAGAGCCGCTTCACCGCGTCGGCCGTCGATCCCACTTCGGCGATGGCGAGGTGCTCGAGTGCACCCGCGGCCGCCTTGAACGCCGCCGCCGAGAGCGGCGCTGCGCGGACCCGGGCGACGACAAGGCCGTGCATGCCCGCGGCCCAGGCCGAGCGGGCGATCGCACCCACGTTGTGTGGGTCCTCGAGGTGGTCGAGGACGAGGAGCGCCGCCGGCTCGGGCGCGCCGGCGACGAGGTCCTTCAGTGAGAGGGCCTCGATCGGCGCGCAGGTCGCGACGACTCCCTGGGGTGCCGTCGTCTCGGCGTGGTCGCGCACATCGTCGACGAACTGCACCTGGACGCGCCGCTGCTCGGCCTCGGAGAGCAACTCGGCCAGGCCCTTCTGCCGGGATCGCTCGACTCGCAACGACCGCACCCTCCCCGCCCGGAGGGCGGCGAGGACGGCGTGGGTTCCCTCGACGCTACGACCGATACCAGCGGACGCCATCGGGCGTGTCCTCGAGCGTGATGCCGGCCCCTGCGAGCCCGTCCCGGATGGCGTCGGCCGCAGCCCAGTCCCGCTCGGCGCGGGCGGCGGCCCGCGAGGCAATGAGTCCCGCCATGACCTCGTCGACCGTGGCGCCCGTCACACCGAGTCCATCGGCCACGGCGCGGAGTTCCTCTGGGACCCCGCCAGTCCCCCGCTCGACCGGCACGAGGCCGAAGATCCCCGCGATCACATCGAACGTCGCCGCCAGGTCCCCGACGTCCTCGCCGGCGTCGAGGCGGGTATTCCCCTCCCGCACGAGGTCGAAGAGTGCGCCGATGGCGAGCGGCGTGTTGAAGTCATCCTCCATCGCCCCGACGAACCTCGCGAGGTACACCTCGTCCGGTTCCCGCGCCTCGCCGGCACGTCGCCGAAACGCTGCGAGACGTGCCTGGGCCGCCACGGCCTCATCGAGCAGGTCCAGCGAATACTCGAGCGACGAGCGGTAGTGCGCCCGGAGGTAGAACAGCCACAGCGCCTCGGCGGGGTACGTCGCCGCTGCCTCTCGCAAGGAGATGACGTGCCCAGTCGACTTGCTCATCTTCTCTCCGCCGAGGTTGAGCATCCCGTTGTGCATCCAGGTGTTCGCGAAGTCGACACCGGTCGCCGCCTCGGACTGGGCGATCTCGTTCTCGTGGTGGGGGAAGGTGAGGTCACTGCCGCCACCGTGGATGTCGAATGCCTCGCCGAGGTACTCCCGTGCCATGGCGGAACACTCGATGTGCCACCCGGGCCGGCCGTCACCCCACGGCGAGGGCCAGGAGGGTTCACCCTCCTTCGCCGCCTTCCACAACGCGAAGTCCAACGGATCCTCCTTGGCCTCACCCGGCTCGATGCGGGCGCCGACGAGGAGGTCGTCGACATTCCGGCCCGACAACTGTCCGTAGGTGGCGTGCGAACGGACCCGGAAGTAGACGTCACCACCCGCGGCATAAGCGTGTTCGTTCGCCACGAGTTCACCGATGAGATCGAGGATCTGGGGGATGTGGTCGGTCGCCCAAGGCTCGACATCGGGTGCCGAAACCCCCAGGGCATCCATCGTCTCGTGGAACGACGCCGTCATCTCGCGGGCGTGCACGTCGAACGGCACGCCCCGTTCCTGGGCGATCCGGATGATCTTGTCGTCGATGTCGGTGATGTTGCGCACATAGGTGACGTCGAAGCCCCGCCAGGTGAACCAACGGCGGACCATCTCGAAGACCACGAAGGCCCTGCCGTGTCCGAGGTGGGGCTCGGCCTGCACGGTGGGGCCACACACATACATGGCGACCCGACCCGGCTCACGGGTCACGAACTCCTGCTTCGTGCGGCCGAGCGAGTTGTGGATGTACACGCTCAGTGCTCCGCGATCGTGGCGACCGCCGTTGCAGCAATGCCCTCGTCGGTGCCGAGGAACCCGAGTCCATCAGTGCTCGTTGCCTTCACGGAGACGTCATCGACCCTCAGGTTGAGCAGCGCAGCAAGGCGGGCACGCATGGCTTCGCGGTGGGGCGAGATGCGCACCGACTCGGCGATGATCGTGACGTCCACCTGCGAGGGCGCGTAGCCCACCGAGACGATCTCGGCGAGGGCCGCAGCGAGGAGTTCGGCGGAGTCCGACCCCGCCCATCGCGGGTCCGAGGACGGGAAGTGCATGCCGATGTCGCCGACGCCGGCGGCACCGAGGAGGGCGTCGATGAGGGCGTGGAGCGCGACGTCGCCGTCGCTCGTCGCCTCGATGCCGCGCGTGTCATCGACCTCGATGCCACACAGCCGGACCGTGCCCTCGTCGGAGAAGCGATGGACGTCCACGCCGAAGCCAACCCTCATTCGGTCATTCCTCTCAACAGTTGGAGGTCCTCACGGTAGGTCACCTTGAGGTTGGCGGGCTCACCGGGGACGACGACGACACGACCGCCGAGCACCTCGATCATCTGGGCATCGTCGGTGACGTCATCACGAACCTGACCGTGCGCCCGTCGGAGCGCCTCGGTACGGAAGCCCTGCGGGGTCTGGACCGCGACCAGACCGTCTCGGTCGACCGTGCCCTGGGCCTCCTCCCCGTCCACCCGACGAATGGTGTCCCGCACCGGGATGGCGGGCACGACCGCGTCCACATCTCCGTCGGCAAGGCGGGCGATGACCGAGACGACGAGGCCCGGACTGGCCGCCGCCCGGGCAGCGTCATGGATGAGCACGAAGTCGACATCGTCGGGGATGTGGAGGAGCCCGTTCGCCACCGAGTCCTGGCGGCGCCGACCGCCGGGGATGCCCCCAACGTCCTCACCGACGACGACGACCTGCTCCACACCTCCCTCGAGTAGGGCGGTGGTGGCGCGCTTCCACAGCGGAAGCCCATGGAGCTCTTCGAGTTGCTTCGCACCACCGAAACGCCGGCCGGTCCCGGCAGCAACGACGATGGCCCACACCCGCATGTGGGGAACGGTATCAGGAGGAGTGGTCAGTCGATCCGGCGACCGAACAGGAGCTGGCCCACTGCGGACCGGGTCATCGAGGTGATCTCGACGTCGACCTCGGAGCCGATGTCGCCGAGTGCGTCCTCGACCACGACCATCGTGCCGTCATCTAGGTAGCCGACGGCCTGGCCCGCCCTGGTGCCTTCCTTGGTGAGGTGGACCCGGATCCGGTCGCCGGCTGACGCCTCCGCCTTGAGCGTCTCGGCGACCACTGCGGGGTTTACCACGCGGACGCCGCGCAACTCGGCAGCGGAGGCCAACGGTCCGTCGAGGGTGACGAGTTGGGCGCCCGACCGCAGGCAGAGCTCCACGAGCCGCGCATCGACATCGGCAACGCCGGGCACCGGCTCGTCGAGGATCGTCACAGTCGTGACGGCGCGGAGGGATTGGAGGACGCCGAGGCCACGCTTGCCCCGTCGACGCGTCCCCGGGTCACCGGCGTCGGCGAGGCCCTGCAGTTCCTCGAGGACGTCAACGGGGATCCACAGCGACCCGTCGAGCAGGCCGATGCGGAACATCTCCAGCACCCGGCCATCGATCGCCGCCGAGGAGTCGAGCAGGTACGTCGCCGCGTCGTCGCTCAGCGACTTCGTTGCGACCTCCATCGATGCCCGGAGCCCCAGCGACGACAACACCTCGTCCCAGTGCGACGACAGCAGTCGGCCACCGATCGCCGCACCCACCACGGTCACGAGGAAGTAGGAGATCGCCCCGGTGACCGGTTCGAGGATGACGAAGAGCGGCACTGCGATCACCGCAGCGATCACCACACCGAGGGCGCCGCCGAGGAGTCGGGCGAAGAGCTCGGGGCCACGGTTCTCTGCGACGAGCCTGCCCGTTGCCCGGCCGACGCTGGAGTGGAGGAGGCGGCCGAACACACCGCCGAACACGTACCCCGTCCCGGCACCGATGATGGCGCCGAGGAGGCGGCCGACGTCGGGATCATCGGTGGGGTTGGGGAGGCCGAGGCCGTAGCCGACCGCCGTGAAGAGCAGGGTCACCGCGAGGCGGATCACTTCGACCATGCGGATCCCCTCCCGTGGTGCAGCGGTCAGTCCTCCTGGGGCTCGACCTTGGGGAGGGCCCGGTCGATCTTCTTGATCACCGCTTCCTCGTCCATGTCGAGGGCGAACTGGAGCTCGGAGCTGAGGGTGAGCCGCGCCTTGGAGAGCATGCGCTTGAGCGCCGGCGAGATGCCCTTCAGTTGCTGTGCGTAGGTGAGGTCCCGCACCACCTCGGCCACCTGGTAGATGTCACCCGAGGTCATCTTCTCGTTCAGCACCTTGTACCAACGACTCCAGTTGGAGCCGGACTCGACCGGCTCCTCGCGGAACGTGCGAAACACCTTCTGGGCGGCCGTCTTCGAGATGACGGGGCGGATCGTCTCCTCCATGCCCTCGATCGGGACCATGACGGTGAGCGGCTCGGTGGCGACCTCGAGCACGAAGTAGTCCCGCTTCTCCCCGGCGACTTCCTGCTTCACCCTCTTGACGATGGTGGCGGCGCCGTGGTGGGGGTGGACGACCTTGTCCTTGAGCGCGAACTTGGACTTGCTAGCTGCCATTGCGGCGAGTGTACCGACCGAGGACCACAACCCGACTCGGGTTACTCGGCCTCGGCGAACTCCAGGGCACGGTCGAACAACCGACGGAGTTGGAGCGCCCTGGACTCGCCAATCCCCTCCACCTCGACGAGTTCGGAGGGATCGGCGTGGATGAGCTCCTCGAAATCGGCGAAGTGGCCGATGAGGCTGGCCCGGACCGATTCAGGGAGCCGCGGAACGGACGCGAGCAGCCGATTGCCCCTCGGGGAGACCTCGGCTTCGAGGTGGGAGTACCCGAGGACGACGGCCACCTCGCGGGGATCGGCCAACTCGGACGCCGACAGCGTGGCGAGTTTTCCGAAGATCGCGGCCGGGTCGGTGCCCTCGGCGAGGTGGTCATCCATCACGAGGCTCGCCACGCCACCAGAGCCAGCAAGCAGGTCGCCGTACTGGAGGTCCACGAACTCGGCCTGGCCACCGAGGCCCACCGTGTCGAGCTCGATGCGGGTGCCGATGCGATGCATGAGCTCCATGCGCTGGAGGACCGCCACAACGTGGCGGGCGGTCGCGATACCGGTGACCTCGTACCGGTCGAGGCGCTCGACGGCGGAGTCGAAGCGGCGTCGGAAGCGCTCGAGGGTGACGAGGAGTTGGTTCACCCGGGTCAGCAGCTCGGCCGACGACTCGAGCTCATGCTTGAGGCCCGGGAGGAAGATCGTCGCAACGCTCCGCGTCTCCGACACGGCGAGGACCGGGCAGCCCGTGTGCAGGGCCACGCGCTCTGCGGTGCGGTGGCGAGCGCCCGTCTCGGTGGAGGGCAGGTGCGGGTCCGGCTGGAGGTGCGTGTTCGCCCGAACGAGCCGACCCGCTTCGAGGTCGAGCACGATGGCTCCATCCATCTTGGCGAGCTCCGCGAGCCGGGCCGCGGTGAACGAGGTGTCGTCGAGGACGAAACCGCCCGAACACACCGCTTCGACGTGCGGGCCCCAACCGAGGACGATGAGGGCACCGTTGCGCTGCTGGGTGATTCGCTGGATCGCCTGGTGGAGCGCCGTCCCCGGGGCCATGCTCTGCAGCAGGGCAGTGAGTTCACGGGGTGCGGCCATCGTGAGGCGCATCGTAGTTCACCGGCGGGCCGGGGTGCGGGATGCGCCGGGACGCTGTTCCGAACCGTTCAGCGGCGCAGGCCGAGCCGCCCCAGCACCCCGCCGAGGCTCTCGCCGGGCTCTGGCGCAACGGTTCGGAGCCCCAGCCGCTCTGCCTCGACACGGCGTCGGTCACCGTGCCCGGGGAGCCGGATCTCGCCCGTGAGGCCCGTCTCCCCCCATGTCGCCACCGACCCGAGCGGGCGGTCGAGCAGGCTCGACGCGACCGCAGCGATGATCGGGAGGTCGACTTCGGGCTCCCGCACCGCAACACCGCCGGTGACGGTGACATACACCTCTTTGTCCGTCGTCGGCAATCCGAGGTGGCGGTGCATGACTGCCAGCAACTGGTGCAACCGAGCGGCCTCGACGCCGCGGACGGAGCGTCGGGGCTGCGGGGCGTTCGAAGGCGCAACGAGCGCCTGCACCTCGACGAGGAAGACGCGTCGGCCCTGCACCGTTGGGAATGCCACCGACCCCGGACTCGTGCCCTGCCAACCGGCGACGAGCGCCGCGCTCGGATCGGGCACCTCGGCGAGGCCATCGGGGCGCATCTCGAACAACCCGGCCACGTGGGTGGCGCCGAACCGGTTCTTGAGCGCAAAGAGGCTGCGGATCCCTCGGTCGGACTCACCCTCGAGGTAGAGCACGACGTCGACCATGTGCTCGAGCAGGCGAGGCCCTGCGATCCCACCTTCCTTGGTCACGTGGCCGATGAGCACGGTGGCGACCCCGCGGTCCTTGGCAAACCGGATCGCTCGCGCCGAGGACTCGCGGACCTGGCTCACCGCCCCGGCGGTCGAGCCGGCGTCGGCAGTCCGCACGGTCTGGATGGAGTCGATGACGAGGAGGTCGGGCGGGTCATCGCCCGCAGCGGCGAGGATCGCGTCGATGTCGTCGTGGGCGAGGAGTCGCACGCCCTCATCGGCGACACCGAGGCGGTCGGCCCGGAGCGCCACCTGGGCCGCGGACTCCTCAGCGGTTGCGATGAGCACCGAACCCCCACCGGCGACCAATCCGCCCGCCATCTGGAGGACGAGCGACGACTTGCCCACGCCCGGTTCGCCGCCGAGCAGCAGCACTCCTCCCGGCACGAGGCCGCCCCCGAGGACCCGATCGACCTCCCCGATCCCGATGGCGATGCGATCCTCCGCCGTGGTGCGGACCTCCCCCATCGGTTCGGGTCGCGGCGTCGCCACCGTCGTGCGCCGGCGAGGCTCATCGGCCACCTCGGCCAGGCCAGAGCCGTCCCCGCACTGGGGGCAGAACCCCATCCACTTGCCCGATCGATAGCCACATACGTCGCAGCGGTACGCCATTCCCCGAGCGTAGGACACGCCACCGACAGGAATGGCGGCCACATGGCGTGGGCGTAGAGGCCCTGCGTGCCACAATGCAGGCATGGCGTCCGCATCCCGGCCCTGCACGAACTGCCAAGCCCTCGTCCATCCCAACGAGGAGTTCTGTCCCACCTGCGGTGAATGGATGGGCATCGACTCCCTCGAAGCGGAACGCTTCGACCTCGAAGGTGGCCCCACGGACCAGGAGGACCACCAGGAGTCCATCGAGGGCATCCGGTGCTCGCTGTGCGGCAGCACCAACCCGGCCAGCAACCAACACTGCGAGCAGTGCGGCGCCCGGCTCGGCTCCCAGCTCGCCGTCGCTCCCCAGCCGATCATCCAGACGACCGCGGCCATGCGCACGGCGATCATCGCTGCCGGTGCCCTCATCACCGTCATCGTGATCGCCTTCATCTTCAACGCCCTGCGGGGTGACTCGACGACCACCGAGGACACGTCCGTGGCCGCCTCGACCTCGACGACCACCACCACGGAGGCCCAGGTCGGTCCTGCAGTGATCATCAGGGCCACGTGCTCCGCCGAGTACGCCAATCGCCCGTGTGATGCCCTGTTCGACGGCCTCTCGGACACCGACTGGAACGCCCCGATCCCCGGCGACCCGGCTTCGAACCTCACGGTCACCCTCACCCTGGACCGCCCCTACGCCATCGGCTACATCGAGATCACGAACCTCGAGGGGGGCACCGAGCGGTTCCTCCGGAACCATCGACCGAACGGCCTCCGCATCACGGCTTCGGATGTGACCACGCCCCAGTTGGCCAGCCTCGACGATTCGGGCGGCACGCTGGCACCCGTGGTGTTCAACACCACCCTTTCGACCACGCTCACCATCGAGATCGTTTCGACCCACCCGTCGCAGGCGATCGGCGAGGGCGAGGACGTGCTCCCCGGCTTCAACGACCTCTCGATCGCCGAGATCAGGGTCTTCGGCTCACCCTCGAGCTAGTCCCGCTTGAGGTCGATCGCGCCGGCGAGCTCCACGAAACGGGCCATCTGCCCGGCATCGAGCGCCGACCACGGGTCCCGATCGAAGACATCGGTACCCTTCTCGATCTCATCGAGCAACACGACCCCACGATCGGTGGGGCGGTCGTCCACGAGCAACCCCTTCCGCTCCAGGCTGGGAATGACACGGTCGAGGTCCTTCGGGCGATACCCGTGCCCGATCCCCGAACGATCCCGCCCCGACGCGAACCGCGAGAGCATGTGGACCTCGTCGCCGGTGAGCCCGGCCTGCCGAACGGCGAACCAGTGTCCCTCGCCGCGATGCTCCCGGAGGACCGTGGCCGCTCCGAACAACCGACCCCCGGTCGTCTCCCACTCGTAGGACGCCCACGCCGTGGTGAGCGGTCGGCCACAGATGTCGATCTCGGAGGCAGCCGCCTCGGCGAGGTCGACGAGCTCCTCGAGGCCGTCCTGGCCACCGAAGACCTCATCGGCGGACCGGTCCAGTTCCTCGCGAACGATCTCACGCGTCTCCGCTGCAGAGCTCGCCTCGCGGGCCTTCGTCACCATCTTCGCCACCAGGGGCACGGGGAAGAAGGGCATGAGGGCCTGGGCAACCATCGGGGGGACGTCCCCGAGGGGGGCGACCCTGACGGAGTAGTACCCCACCGTTGCAGGGACGCCAAGACGATCCATCAGTCGTTCGATGGGAGGGGTGTCCCACTGGAATTGGAACAGGGCCAGGCGGGTCGCTGCGCGTCCGGCCTCTCGCACGGTCACGGTCTGGGTCAATGGATCTCCTTCCGGCGACGCACGGTACCAACGAGGTGAACCCCCCGTAGCCAGACCGTGCCGGTACCATGTGCGCCGGCGCACAATGGTGCGCCCTCTTTCTTGGCTCGTGGCCATCCCCTCTCCATGGGGAGCGTCGCGCGCACAGGAGGTCATCATGCGATTCATCATCTCGACGCTCACCGGCCTGGCCCTCCTCGCCGTCGCCTTCTTCGGCGGTGGGGCCGGCTTCACCACCGAGGACGCCACCCCGCCCGACGCAGCACCGGCCACGCCGCTGCCGATCGCCGCGCCGTTCACCGAGGACCTCGAGCCATTCATGGTTCGGGACCTGTTGCGCGCACCTGTCTCGGTCGCAGAACCGGTACCCATCAAGCCGTTCGAGGAACCGGCGCATGGCGAAACCCTCAACGAGTGGTTCGGCTGTGACATCCCCCGCCGCGATGCCGTTTGCATCCTGCGCGACATCGGCATCGAAGCGCTCGTCCCCGACGAACCCGACGATGAAACCAGCCGCGAGGCACTCGAACGGTGGCGTCCGCTCGTCGCCCAGTTCTTCGAGGAGGACGACGTGGACCGGGCACTCGACGTCATCTGGTGCGAGAGCCGGGGCGATCGGTGGGCCAAGAACCCGAACTCCACGGCCTCGGGGCTCTTCCAGCACCTCGCCTCCATGTGGGGTGGTCGCGCGCCACAGGCGGGCTTCGCCGGCGCCGACGTGTTCGACCCGGTGGCCAATGTCGGCGTCGCCGCCTGGCTCGTCTACGAGCGCGGCGGTTGGAGCCACTGGTACCCGAGCGAGTCCTGCTGGCGCTAGGCCATTGAGGCCCAGCCGCCGGTGTGACTACCGTCCCCGGCATGGCCGACGAACTCCCCCTCAATGACCATCGCTGGTACGGCATCGAGCTGAACAACCGGACGTGGGCTGCCCTCGACGAGGGCACGATCGGGCCCGAGTCGCCCGCCGAGGACCGGGAGCGGCTGCTGTACGGCACGTACGCATCCACCTACCACTGGATGCACGCCGGCACCGCGATCAACCACGCCAGGGGGGAACACCTCATCTCGTCGGTCGCCACGAGGGTCGGGCGTCCCGACCTGGGCCTCCACCACGCCCACCGGTGCCTCGAGATCGCCGAGGCCCACCCCCACGAAGCCGAGGCGTGGGATCTCGGCTTCGCCCATGAGGCGATCGCCCGCGCCCATGCCGCGCTCGGCGACCCCGACGCAGCCCGCGCCCATCGAGACCTCGCCAGGGGCATCGCCGAGCACATGGACGACGAAGAGGACAAGGCCATCCTCGACGACGCCATCGCCGGCGGCGACTGGTACGGCATCTGACGATGCGTCGGCTCGGCACGGCGGCCGCAGCCGCCGCCCTCCTCCTCGCCGCGTGCGCCTCCGGGACGGTCGACACGACCACGAGCGCGCCGGTACCCGCCCCCACCACCACGACACCGGCCCCGACGACGACTGTCGAGGCCCTCCCGTACCTCGATGCATCCCTCTCCATCGAGGAGCGGGTCGACGACCTCCTCGGGCGGATGACCCTTGCCGAGAAGATCGCCCAGATGACGCTCGTCGAGAAGAACAGCATCGCTCCGTCCGACCTCGGCAACCTCGGGATCGGCGGGCTCCTGAGCGGTGGAGGCGGCGCACCGTCCACGAACACCGCGGAGGGGTGGGCCGAGATGGTCCGCGACTTCCAGGAGCGAACCCTGGGATCCCGGCTCGCGATCCCCCTCCTCTACGGCATCGATGCCGTCCACGGCCACAACAACGTGCCAGGGGCCGTGATCTTCCCCCACAACATCGGGCTCGGCGCAGCGAACGATCCCGACCTCATGGAGCGGATCGGCCGCATCACCGCGCTCGAGGTGCTTGCCACGAACATCCACTGGAACTACGCCCCTGCGGTATCCGTGCCCCTCGACATCCGTTGGGGTCGCACCTACGAGGGTTACTCGCAGGACACCGCCATCGTCAGCGAGCTCGCCACTGCGTACCTCCGGGGGATGCAGCGCGGCGACCTCTCGGATCCCACGACGATCCTCGGGACTCCGAAGCACTTCGTCGGCGACGGCGGCACCGTGTGGGGCACTGCGACCACCAACGGCTACTGGATCGACCAGGGCGTCACCGAGGCCGATGAGGAGACACTGCGGGCGATCCACCTCCCGCCCTACCTCGAGCTCATCGACGCGGGCGCCATGAGCATCATGGCCTCGTACTCCTCCTGGGGTGGGATGAAGATGCACGCCCAGCGGTACCTCCTCACCGATGTGCTGAAGGGCGAGCTCGGATTCGAGGGCTTCGTCGTGTCCGACTGGGAAGCCATCGACCAGATCACCGACGACTACCACGAGGCCGTCGTCACGGCGATCAACGCCGGCATCGACATGAACATGGTGCCCCGTGACTACCGCACGTTCATCGACGACCTCACGTCTGCCGTCGAGGCAGGCGACGTCCCCATGGAGCGGATCGACGACGCCGTCCGCAGGATCCTCGCCGTCAAGTTCTCACTCGGCCTGTTCGAGCAGCCGTTCGGCGACGAGGCGCTCCTCGCCGAAGTGGGTTCCGACGCCCATCGTGCGGTGGCCCGGGAAGCGGTGGCGAAGTCCCTCGTGCTCCTCGAGGACGACGACGACCTCCTCCCCCTCTCCCCCGACGAGGAGCGGATCTGGGTCGCTGGCGGTGCCGCCGACGACCTGGGCATCCAGATGGGTGGCTGGTCGATCTCGTGGCAGGGGGGCATGGGGGCCAGGACCGAGGGAACGACGATCCTGGAAGCCATAGAAGGAGCCGTTTCACCGGGAACCGTCGTGACCTTCGACCGATCGGGACGATTCGACGGCATCGCAGAGGACGAGTCGCCACTGTGTATCACCGTCGTGGGGGAACTCCCCTACGCCGAGGGAGCGGGCGACGATGGCTCACCCGAGCTACTGGCAGGCGATGTCGCCCTCCTGGCCAGCATGGACGACGTGTGTGCCGACCTCGTGGTGATCATCCTGTCGGGCCGACCACTCCTGCTCGATGGACTCGAGTCCGGTTGGGAGGCGCTGATCGCTGCGTGGCTGCCCGGCACCGAGGGCGACGGCGTCGCCGACGTGCTGTTCGGTGCGGTGCCGTTCACCGGGACGCTCTCGTACGAGTGGCCCCGGTCCATCGACCAGGTTCCCTTCGATCCGTCCAATCCCAGCGGCGACCCCAGGTACCCGATGGGCCACGGCCTGACCCACCCCTAGCCGCGCACCACCGAACAGACTCCGACAGGGTCCTGGAATCCCCTGATCTCGACCGGGGCAACGTCCCCGAACACGCACCCGGGCGGTGAGCCCGCTGCGTCGCGGACGGCAGCCGTCACCATCTGCTCGCCTCCGGCGGCGAGGTCGGTGACCCGCGCCGCGAGGTTGACGGCGTTGCCGAGCAGGTCGCCTTCGGCTCGCACGACCGGGCCCACATGGCCACCGACCCGGACCCGCAACGGCCCCGGCGCC
>CP070681.1:17173-33406 GCA_020352575.1 Acidimicrobiia bacterium
AGGGCGACGACGAGGGCCGCGAGGCCGAGCACCGCGGCGAAGGGCACCTCGAACGGTGGGAAGGCGGCCACCACGAGGCCCGCAGCAAGGAGGGAGAGGACGACCGGCAAGGCAAGGGAAGGCTAGGCATGGGGCCGAGTTGGCAGCACCGGGACGCCGATAGCCTGCGCCGATGCGCGACATCGACGTGGCACGGGCGGCAGCCGCCGCAGCCGGTGAGGTGATACGCGGCGCCGAGTCCCGGGTGGCGGACCTCAAGGGAGCCGTCGACCCGGTCACGGCCACCGACCTCGCCGCCGAACAGGCGATCCTCGAGGTGCTGCGCGCCCACCGGCCCGACGACGCGGTGCTCGCCGAGGAATCGGGGGGCGAGGTCCGGGGTCGCACATGGATCGCCGACCCGCTCGACGGCACCGTGAACTTCGTGCACGGCATCGATCACGTGGCCGTGTCGGTCGGCCTGTGGGACGGGCACGAGGCATTGGCAGGCGCCATCCTCGACGTCGGTCGGGATCGCATGTATTGGGCCGTGGCAGGCGAGGGCGCGTGGTCCGGCGACACCCCGCTCAGGGTCACGAACCGGCCCATCGGCGACGCCGTCGTTGCGCTCGGCTACCCCTACGACCGCCGGGAGCGCCCCCGGGCGTACGGCGACTTCACCGCCCGCATCCTCGCCCACGCACGGGGGGTCAGGAGGATCGGTGCCGCAGCGCTGGACCTCGCGTGGGTCGCGGAGGGACGAGTGGACGCCTACATCGAGCCCGGCCTGCCGGCGGGCGTGAAGCCATGGGACGTCGCCGCCGGCATCCTTCTCGTGCGAGAGGCGGGCGGGCAGGTCGTCAACGGCGAGGGCGCGCCCGCCGGTCTCGAGGAGTCCCTCTTCGTCGCCGGTGGCTACCCGACGATCAGTGGGGTCCTCGAGGCCATGGAGGGGTGGTCGGACGAGCGCTAGCCGCTCGACCTGCGTACGCTCCTCCGATGTTCCAAGACGCCATCGAAGAGTTCTGGGAGTGGTGGGGGCTCATCCGCAACGACGTGGCGAGCGAGGTCGAGGCGGGGGCGCTCTCGGACGACCTCATCGACGAAATCGGTGACCGGGTCTGGCGCATCCATCCCGAACTGGAGTGGCAGCTGACCGGCGGCGTCGAGGCCCGGAGCTCACTCAACCTCGTGTCGGGCGGCAGCCGGCTGCTCCGACTCGTCGCAGAACTCTGGCGGCGCATGGGTCCACCCGCGGACGAGGCGTGGGAACACCACCCGGCGCGCCTCCCGTTCGGCCTCGCCACCTTCGAGATCGGTGGCGTCGAGATCGACCCCTCCGAGGGCCGGTTCTTCGCTGAGTGGGATGAGCTGTACGAACGCCTGGACCTCACCATCGCGCACCCGGCGTTCAGCGAGCTGACCGATGACGAGGCCCGCGACGCCGCCATCCACCTCCTGGACGGGACCCTCGGGGAGGACGCCGTCGAGCGGTGGATGGGAATCCTCGAAACCTCCTCGGACGCCGACGCCGGGAGTCCGCTCTTCACCCTTCGGTCCGACATCGATGGGATCGCCGCAGCAGCGACCGGGGCATCATGGGAGCGGGTGGACGACCAGTACGACGGCGTCGTGGTGGCGAACGTCAACAGGGCGGTGAAGTGGATCGACCACCTGGGCAAGCCGATCTATGGCGAACTCACGATCACCGCACTCGCCTCGGATGACGACGGCCTCCCCGTTCCGCTCGAGCAGAAGCGGATCGACGCCTCGGTGGCCGCACTCGGCGAGGCGCTCGGTGACCACGCCGTGTTCATCGGGACGGCCACCGGCGAGGGTGAGCACACCGTCCACTTCTTCTGCGACACGGGCGAAGCGGTCGAGGAGGCCCTCCGCACCTGGCGGGAGCAGGAGGACAACCGGGAGATCACCATCGAGTTGGTCCCCGACGAGCAGTGGACCAACGCCGAACAGTGGGATTGACGGGCCGCACGGACCCATGCGTCGCCTGATCACCGCCGACAGGGTCCGCACCGCCTCCGGCGTCCTCGGCGATGCCGTCCTCATCGACGGCCCCCATGTCGTCGGGGTCGGGAACCGTTCCGACCTCCTCGCCCCCGGCATCGAGGAGGTCGCATACCCGGGGGCGACCATCGTGCCGGGTCTCGCTGACGCCCACTTCCATCCGACCAACTGGGCGGCCGCCGTGCACCGGCTCACCCTTCACGACGCGTCCACGCTCGGCGACGTCATCCGGGCCGTCAGCGAGCGCGCCGGAACGATGCCGCCCGGGAAGCCACTCATCGCCACCCGCCTCGACGACCAACGGCTCGCGGAGAAGCGCCTGCCCACGCGCCACGACCTCGACGTCATCGACCGACCCGTGCTCCTCTACCGCGTCTGCGGCCACATCGCCGTCGCCAACACTGCTGCCCTGGAGGCTTCGGGCATCGGCCCTGCAACGCAGGACCCCGCCGGCGGCTCCTTCGATCGGGATGCGTTCGGACACCCGAATGGCATCCTGCGCGAGACCGCAATCCGCACCGTCTCGTCGGTCGTGGGTGGACGCGGCGATGGCCTCGATGCCGATGAGATGGTGTCGGCACTGCTCCCCCTCCACGAGGTCGGGCTGACGCGCCTCAGTGCCATGGTGGCCTATGGGTCCGACCCGTGGTGTGGCGGACCGTCGGAACTCCGCTCGGTCTTGCAGGCGGCGCCCGACTCACCGGTGGAGATCGACGTGTTCGTCATCGCGGAGGAACCCGACGACCTCACAGAGGCCGCCGAGCGCCTGGCGAAGTCCGGAGGGCCGGTCCGCTTCGCCGGCGTGAAGATGTTCTCCGACGGCTCCTTCGGCGGCCACACCGCAGCCCTCCGCACTCCCTACTCCGACACCGGCACCACCGGCACGATGCGACTGCCGGCGAAGCACCGGGAACTCGCCCAACGGGCCCTCGACCTGGGCGGGCGGGTGGCGATCCACGCCATCGGGGACCAAGCCGTAGGCACGGTGCTCGATGAATTCGATCGCCTCCTCGACGCAGGAGCCGAACCAACCCGACTCCGCATCGAACACGCGTCCCTCATGGACGACGCCGACCGTGCCCGTTTCGCGGAGATCGGTGCCATTGCGTCGATGCAGCCCGCGATCCTGCCGTCCGATGGTCCGTGGCTCCCGACGCGGCTCGGTGACCGCGTCCGCAATGTTATTGCCCACCGGTCTGCCCTCGAGGCCGGCATCACGATCGCCGGCGGTTCGGACTGCCCGGTGGAGCAGCCCTCTCCCCTGTGGGGGATGGCGACGGCCAGGGATCGCCGAGGCATCGTGCCGGAGGAGGAAGTCTCGGCGGAGGACGCGCTCGGCATGTTCACCGACGGTGTTGCGGCTGCGCTCGGCGAGCCACCTCCCCTCAAGCCCGGGAGCCCCGCCCGGCTCACCATCCTCGACGCCGATCCGGTCACCGCTGCAGCCGAGGTACTCCCGACGGTGGGGGTCAGGTCGGTGTGGATCCGTGGCCGGGAGTCGAGGGTCGCAACACCACGCGCCGGGTGACGAGCACGACGAAGAATGCGATCACCGGGATGATCGCGACCGTCGCCGACGCCGCAGTGCCGAGGTGGTAGCTCACCAAGAGGCCGACGGCCACGGATGCGACCCCGATCGCTGATGCGAGTGCCATCGTGGTGGGCACCCGGCGGGAGATCAGCGCCGCCGTTGCGGCCGGTCCGATGAGCAACCCGAACACCAGCAACGTCCCGACGGTGCGGAAGGACCCGACGATCGCCAATGTGATGAGGGCGAGCAGGACGAAATGGGCGAGTGTTGGCCGCAGCCCGAGCATCGACGCCTTCTCCTCGTTGAAGGCGAGGACCAGGAACGGCCGGTAGAAGACGATCGACGCCACCACGACGACACCGGCCACGATCGCCAACGAGGTCACGTCCGACCCCGTCACCCCTAGGGCGTCACCGAACAAGATGGCGGTCAGGCTCCCCGCGAAGGACTCGAGGCGCGAGACGAGGATCACGCCCAGGGCGAGCATGCCGACGAACAGGAGGCCGATCCCGGTGTCCTCACTGAAGGAGGCGAGGCGGTGGACGAGGCCGATGCCCGCCACCATCGCCACCGCGGCGATCGCCGCTCCGATGAGCGGAGGGATGTCCAGCAGGAAGGCGACGGCGATGCCGGGGATCACGCCGTGCACGAGCGCATCACCGAAGAAACTCATGCCACGGAGCACGACCCAGGTGCCGACGATGGCCGCTGCGACGGCTGCCAGCGAGCCAGCGAGCAGCGCCCGTTGCTGGAACGCGAACTCGAACGGTTCGAGCAGCCAGTCCATCAGCCGTTCCCGAGGGCGTCGACGATCCGCATGGCGTTCTCGATGAGGAAGCCCTCGATGGAATCTGTGGGCGCTTCCCCGTTCGGGCCCCCAGTGACCATCTCGACCACGACGACGCCCTCCGCCTCGGCAGCAAGTGCCTCGGCCACGGTCGAGGACACGGCCTCATCGACGAAGATCGCCGGGATGGACTCCTCGATGATCCGCGCGGTGAGCGCGGCGAGGTCACGCGAGTTGGGGTCGGCGTCCGTCGACCCGCCGGGGATCACCACTCCCACCACCTCGAATCCGAACCGGTCCGCGAAGTAGCCGAAGGCGTCGTGGTTCGAGACGAGGCGACGGTCCTCGACCGGCGCAAGCAGTTCGGTCATCTCCTCGGCGAGCGCGTCCATGGCGGCAGCGTATTCGACGGCGGCATCGGCAGCCCCGAGTCCGTCGAACTGCTCGTCGAGGAGGTCGCCGAGGGCAAGGGCGACGGTGCCGATGCGCACCGGGTCGAGCCAGACATGGGGGTCGAGTCCGCCCTCGTGGTCGTGCTCCTCGTGCTCCTCGTGCGCTTCCTCCGCGTGCTCGTCGTGCTCCTCGTGCCCGTCGAACGGGAGGGGGTCGGCGTACTCGGCCGCATGGATGACCAAGATGCCATCGTCCTCTGCCGCCTCGATGGCATCGAGGAGGCCTTCTTCGAGGCCGAGGCCGTTCACCACGACGAGGTCGGCCCGTCGTAGGTCGGCTGCCTGGGCGGCCGAAGCCTGGTACTCGTGGGGATCCGCGCCCGGTGGTAGGAGGACCTCCACGCGGAGGGCGTCGGAGGGATCGAGTGCCTCGATCACCTCACCCCACACCGAGGTGGAGGCAATGACGAGGGGGCGGTCATCCTCACCGCCGGCATCGGCGCACGCGGTGGGGATGACGAGGAGGAGCACCGCGAGGATGGCGAGGCGCAACGGATGTGTCATGCGATCTTCCATAGTGAGAATGATTCTCATTCTATTACACTTCCCGGATATGGATGACGCGACCACCACCCAAGTCGAGCGACGGCTCGCCGCCCGCGGCGCCCGGCTGACCGCCGCTCGACGCGCCGTCCTCGAGGAACTCACCGGGAACCAGGGACCCACGACGGCTACCGACCTCGGCGGCGCCCTGCCCTCCATCCCCCTGTCGTCGCTGTATCGCTCGCTCTCCGTCCTCTCCGACGCCGGCATCCTCGAGACGGTGCCGGGCAACGACGGCATCCTGCTCTACGAGCCGGCCGAGTGGCTCGCCGGCCACCACCACCACCTCGTCTGCCGGGAGTGCGGCACCGTGATCGACATGGACGTCACGAACGCCCTCGAGGCCGCCCTCGAAGGCGTCGCCGCGCAAGCCGTCGCCGGCCACGGCTTCCAGTCGGACGGCCACCGCCTCACCCTCGAGGGCCGATGCGCGGTGTGTGCCGATGCCTGAGGTCGTCGCCTCCGAACTGGTCCTCCACCGCGGAGGCAGGGAGGCCCTCGCCGCTTCGACCTTCACCATCCCGAACGGCGTGATCACGGCCGTCATCGGGCCGAACGGCAGCGGCAAGTCGACCCTCCTCCATGCCATCGCCGGACTCCTCGAGCCGACGGCCGGGTCGATCCACGTCGACGGCTGCGATCCAGAGGACGTGCGGGAACGCATCTCCTACGTCCTCCAGTCGACCCAGGTCAACGACGCCATCCCCGTGACCGTGCGAGAAGCGGTGCTCATGGCACGATTCTCGGGGACCGGATGGCTCGGCCGGCTCTCCTCCGACGACCGGGCGGTCGTGTCGCGAGCGCTCGAACGACTCGACCTCACCTCGATCTCCGGTCGGCACCTCCGGGAACTGTCCGGGGGACAGCGCCAACGGGCGTTCGTCGCCCAGGGCCTCGCCCAGGACCACGACCTGCTCCTGCTCGACGAACCGCTCACCGGCCTCGACGCACCCTCCGCACAGGTCATCGACGACGTCGTCCACGAGGAGCAAGCCTCCGGTCACAGTGTCATCCTCACCACACACGACCTCGCCGAGGCAGCCGCCGCCGACCACGTGGTGCTCGTCGGAGGCAGGGTCATCGCGTCCGGGCCCCCGGACGAGGTCCTCACCGAGCGCAACCTGGCCGAGGCATACGGGAACGGACACCACCACGGGGGGCCCGGCCCGTTCCTCGACGACCCTGCGCATCTCACCGAGGAGCGCCACTCGCACCGCTCGTTCGAGGGCTGATGCCCGACCCCTACGACTCCGCGTACTACGAGGAGCTCCGACCCGTCACCGGCATTGCGGCGTTCGTCGACCGCGCACGAGACCGCCTCGTGGCATCCCTGATCAGCCGACACTCTCCCACCGGGGCCCTCCTCGACGTGGGCTGCGGACAGGGGGACCTCCTCGCGCGCTTCGGCAACGAATGGGATCTCCACGGGGTGGAGCGTTCCGAAGAAGGCCTTCGCCGGGCTCGTGACCGAGTCCCGTCGGCCACCCTCGCCGCGGCAGACGTGCAGGAGGGGCTTCCCTTCCCCGGGCCATTCGAGGCCATCACCATGGTCAACGTCCTCGAGCACCTGGACCGACCCGAGGACGCCCTCTCGAACCTCGCCGCAGCGCAGGCGCCAGGAGGTGTGCTCGTCGCCCACCTCCCCACGATCGGGACACCTGGGCAGGCACGGAGGTACGCAGGGTCGTACGACTCGGATCCGACCCACATCTTCCGACCCTCGGGACGGGACGTCCTCGCGCTCATCGATCACGCCGGCTACCACGTGGTCCGGTTCGCCTGGGCGCCCTTCCTGCCCTTCGCGCTCTGGTCGAAGGTCGAGTGGCAGTGCGCCTTCCTCGCAGTTGCCCTGCGACGTTGACCCCATCGCCCTACCGTCCGGGCATGGACGCCTTCGACCTCCACGCCTACCCACCCCCGGACTCGGAGCACCGGTTCGTCCCCCACTCGCTGCCCCACCTCGACGACGAGGCAGTCGTCGCTGCGGGTCGGGACTTCGCCGCCCACATGACGAACCGCCGGAGCATCCGCATGTTCTCGGATCGCCCCGTGCCCCGCGAGGCGATCGAGGCAGCGGTGGCCGCCGCGGCGTCGGCACCGTCCGGAGCCCACATGCAGCCATGGACCTTCGTCGTCGTGGGAGACCCCGACCTCAAGGCGGACATCCGCGCCGCCGCAGAGGAAGAAGAGCGGGAGAACTACGAGGGGGGCCGCATCGGGGAGGAGTGGCGACACGCCCTTGCCCCGCTCGGGACTGACTGGAGGAAGCCATTCCTGGAACGCGCGCCGTGGATCGTGGTCTTGTTCGAACAGCGGCTCGGCACCCGGGAGGACGGCTCGACGTTCCACCACTACTACGTGAAGGAGTCCGTGGGGATCGCAGCAGGCATGTTCATCACGGCCCTCCACACGATGGGCCTGGCCACCCTTCCACACACGCCGAGCCCGATGGCGTTCCTCACGTCGGCGCTCGGCCGACCCTCGACGGAACGGCCGTTCGCGGTGTTCCCCGTCGGCTTCCCGGCCCCGGAGTGCGTGGTTCCGGACCTCGAGCGCAAGGCCCTCGACGAGGTGAGTGTCTGGCTCGAGTAGCCGCCTACTCCTCGCGGGGTTCGAGGCTGAGGCTCGCCGAGTTCACACAGAAGCGCATCCCGGTCGGGGGCGGCCCATCGGGAAACACGTGTCCGAGATGGCTGTCACAGTTCGCACAGGTGATCTCGGTGCGCACCATCCCGTGCGAAGTGTCCGGCTTCTCGTTGATCCGGCCCTCCTCGACACCCTCGTAGAAGGACGGCCACCCTGACCCGGACTCGAACTTCGACTTCGAGTCGAAGAGGTCGACCCCGCACACGACGCACCGGTACACACCGGGGCGCTTCTCGTTCCAGTACTCGCCACTGAACGGCGGCTCGGTACCGCACTGCTGGGTCACGTAGTACTGCTCGTCGGTCAGCTTGGCCTTGAGATCGTCAGTCATGGTGGGAAGGGTACGGAGCACGCCAGCGTTGCGGCGCGGGATCAAGGACAACTTCCTCGAAACACCTCACAGGGGCGCGATCTAGCCTCGCCGCATGAAGACCATCGGCCTCATCGGAGGCATGAGCTGGGAATCCTCCATCGAGTACGAGCGGATCATCCACGAGGAGGTCCGGGCCCGGCTCGGAACGACGCACTCGGCCAAGACCATCCACTGGACCTTCGACTTCCACGAGATCGAGGCACTCCAGGAAGCGGGCGACTGGGAGACTGCCACCGCCGAGATGATCCGCGCTGCGACGGCCCTCGAGACAGCCGGCGCCGAACTGCTCCTCATCTGCACGAACACGATGCACCTCATGTATGACGACGTCCGGGACGCGGTCGACATCCCGGTGCTCCACATCGCAGACGCCACGGCTGACGCGATCAAGGAAGCGGGCCTCGAATCAGTCGGGCTCCTCGGCACCGCCTACACGATGGAGCAGGCCTTCTATCGGGGACGGCTCGAGGACCCACACGGCCTCGCCGCGCTCATCCCCGGCGACGCCGAACGCGCCGACGTGCATCGGATCATCTACGACGAGCTCGTCAGGGGCGATGTCCGGGATACGTCGAGGGCGCGTTGCCTCGAGATCATCGAAGGGCTCGTGGCGACGGGGGCTGAAGGCATCATCGCCGGGTGCACCGAGGTCGAGCTGCTCGTCGCGGCCGAGGACCTCGACGTGCCCTACTTCCCGACCGCCCGCATCCACGCCCTCGCCGCCGTGGACGCCGCACTCTCCTGAGCAACGAGAAACGCCCGCCGGATGGCGGGCGTTTCTCAGGAGGTGGGGTCCCGAGGGAGGAGTGGGACCCCGTGGAGGCGCGGGTGGGAGGACACCCGCTCCAGGGTGGATCTATTCCTCGTCGACGAAGCGACCACGCACCCGGGGGTACGTGATGGGAGCGTGCTGGTTGCAGAACTCGCGCTTGTTGTAGCGGGAGAGCCGGGTCGAGCAGTTGGACTGCTCGCACACGCGCACGCCCTCGATCGCCTTGGACGGGCGGACGCCGCCGCGGAGGCGCTGTCCCTTCAAAGTCGTTTCAGCCATGATGATTCCTCGTTTCGCCGCAATGGGGTCGGTGGATTTCGGGGTCCGACCTCTCGACCGCGGTGCGTACTCGTATCTGCATACGGAACAACGCGGGAGACCGGATCGGTATTCCCCCTATTCGTGTGGGAGATATTTTGCCGACCGAACCTCTGACGTGTCAAGTCTGTTCTCCGCGAATCGTGGTCAGGCTTGCGACTCCCGGTGGTCGGCGGCTCCGATCGCCCGTTCGTACATACGGACGCGAACGGTCCCACCCTTCGTTTCCTGCTCCCCGACGGCGGTGAAGCCATGGCGGAGGTGGAATCGGTGGGAGCCGTCATTGGGCGGACGGGTGTTCACCTCCGCGAGCACGACGGGATACCCCTGGCGGGCGGCGTGTCCGATGAGCGTCGAGTAGAGCTCGGACCCGATCCCCTGACCGTGGGCCCGAGGGTGGACGGCGATCCGATCCACGTAGAGGAAGTGGTCGTATCGCTCCGAGAACCATCGGTAGTTGTCACTGGGGTACTCGAGCCCGGGACCGTCGATCGCAAGGACGAATCCCGCCAGACCGACGGCGTCCCGGGCAACGACTGCGTGGCCCGGCCAGTCGAGGAGTTGGCGCAACTCGTCCATCGGGATGGCGTTCACGGCCGGCGCCTGCAGGTTGTTGAGCTCCAGGAGCGCAGCCGTGTCACCCCGACGTGGAGGACCGAGCGAGGCGGACGGTGGTCGAGGCATGGGTCGGCAGCGTATCGTCGACCATCTCCTATCTACCCCTCCCCCGGTGGGGGTGGGGTGTGGTATGCTTGCCCCATGAAGCCCGAGCACAAGACCGCCGCCCTCAACCGACTCAAGACGGTTCGGGGCCACCTGGACTCGATCATCACCATGGTCGACGATGAGCGGTACTGCCCGGACATCATGAAACAGCTCTCCGCAGTGCAGGGTTCGATGGAGCGGGTGAACCGCATCCTCCTACAGAACCACCTCGAGACCTGTTTCACCCACGCCGTCAACGAGAACCGCACCCAAGAGGTCGTCGACGAGTTGATGGAGTTCACCAAGTACACGAAGGCCATCACCGGGCCGAACGAGGAGCAACGATGACCACCCTTTCCGTCCCGGACATCTCCTGCGGCCACTGCAAGTCCTCGATCGAGGGCGCAGTAGGCAAGCTCGACGGCGTGTCCACCGTCGAGGTCTCGATCGACGGCAGGTCCGTCGACGTCGAGTTCGGCTCCCCCACCGACCTCGAGGCGATCATCGCCGCCATCGAGGACCAGGGCTACGAAGTAGCTCGCTGACCCCGCCCGACATGGCCACGACTGAAACGACGTTCGACGTCGAGGGAATGACCTGCGCGGCGTGCGCAACCCGAATCGAGCGCGTCCTCTCGAAGCAGGAGGGCGTGGAGCAGGTGGCGGTCAACTTCGCCACCCGGGAGGCGAAGGTGATCGGGGTTGCCGCTGCCGACTCCCTTGCGTCAGCAGTGGATCGGATCGGATACGGGATCCACGAGATCCTCCCCACCGACGAACGGCCCGACATCGTCGCCCGCTACGAGGAGGAGCAGGCCGAGCAGTGGCGTCGGTTCGTCGGCGCCGCCGTCCTGGCCGTGCCGCTCATCGTGCTCGCCATGTTCCTCCCGGCGGCGACGTGGAACACCTGGGCGCAGTTCGCCCTCGCCACGCCGGTCGTCTTCTGGTTCGGGCGCCAGTTCCACCTTTCGGCCGCCAAGCAGATCCGCTCGTTCGGGGCGAACATGGACACCCTCGTCTCACTCGGCACCCTCGCCGCGTGGACGTGGTCGGTCTGGGCTGGCCTCACCGGGAGCGCCGTCTTCTTCGAGACGGCTGGCGCGATCATTTCCTTCATCCTCCTCGGGAAGTTCTTCGAGGCGAGGGCCAAGGGTCGCGCCTCCGCCGCCGTCACGAAGCTCCTGGAACTCGGCGCCACCGAGGCGCGAGTCCTGCAGGGCGAGGAAGAGATCACCATCCCGGCAGACCGACTGCGCGTGGGCGACCGGATGGTCGTCCGTCCCGGAGAGAAGATCCCGACCGACGGCAGGGTCGTCGAGGGCTTCTCCTCCGTGGACGAGTCGATGCTCACCGGCGAGTCGATGCCGGTTGAGAAGGTCGTCGGCGACGACGTATTCGGTGCCACCGTGAACCAGCAGGGCCGGATGGTCGTCGAGGCCACCGCCACCGGTAAGGAGACCGCCCTCTACCGCATCGCCCGACTCGTCGAGGATGCCCAGGCCTCCAAGGCACCGGTGCAGCGTCTGGCAGATCGGGTGTCGTCCGTGTTCGTCCCGGTCGTCGTCGGCGTCGCCGTGACCACGTTCATTGCCTGGGTCGCCATCTCAGGTGATGTCGGGCAGGCGATGAGCGCCGCCGTGGCCGTGCTCATCATCGCCTGTCCGTGCGCACTCGGCCTGGCCACCCCCACGGCGATCATGGTGGGCTCCGGGAAGGGCGCGGAGTCGGGCATCGTCTTCAAGGGTGCCGAGGCCTTCGAGCGCTCGAGCACCATCGACACGGTCCTCTTCGACAAGACCGGCACCCTCACCCGTGGGCACATGACCCTCACCCGGGTGTTCGGTGACCCAATCGTCCTCCAGCGGGCCGCAGCGGTGGAGCATGCGTCGGGCCACCCGATCGCCGTGGCAATCGTGCTCGGCGCCGAGGAGCGCGACCTCCCCATCCCGCCCGTGTCCGACTTCATGGACATGCCCGGTCGGGGCGTGGTGGGCACCGTCGACGGCGTCGAGGTCGTGGTCGGTCGGCCACTCCTCCTCGAGGAGCTCGGCCTCGAGGTCGAGCAGTACCACCAGGACGAGCTCACCACCTACGAGACGTTCGGCGCCACCGCCGTGATGGTTGGCTGGGAGGGCACGTCACGCGGCGTGCTCGGCGTCGCCGATTCGCTCCGGTCGACGGCGAAAGACGCCGTCGCCGGGCTCCGCGCGCTCGGCCTCGACGTGGCGATGGTGACCGGCGACAACCCCGCCACCTCCCGCACCATCGCCAAGGAGGTCGGCATCGATCGGGTGCGCGCCGGCGTGCTCCCCGGTGGAAAGGACAAGGAGGTCATCCGCCTCCAGGACGAAGGCCGCACGGTCGCATTCGTCGGGGACGGCATCAATGACGCCCCCGCCCTCACCCGGGCCGACATGGGCATGGCCGTTGGTACCGGCACCGACATCGCCATCGAGTCGGGCGACGTGATCCTCATGAGTGGCGATCCGACCCTGGCCCTCACGGCAGTGCGCCTCGGGAAGGCGACCTTCCGGGTGATCCGCGAAAACCTCTTCTGGGCCTTCTTCTACAACACCGCAATGATCCCGCTCGCAGCCCTCGGCTACCTCAACCCGATGTTCGCCTCGGCGGCCATGGCGCTGAGTTCGGTGAGCGTGGTGGGCAACTCCCTCCGCCTCCGACGCTTTCGCTGAGGGAACACGGGGAAGCGCACCACGGTTCGAACCGACATGGCACCGATGCAAGCCCTGGCGAGGATCGCCGTTGCGCAACTCCTCGTACTCGGTCTGTGGTTCTCGGCGTCCGCTGTCGCGCCCCAGCTCCAGCAGGCGTGGCAACTCACCGACTCGGGCGTCGCGTGGCTGACGATGGCCGTCCAGATCGGCTTCGTCGTGGGCGCCCTCGGCTCGGCCGTCCTTGCCCTCGCCGACACCCGATCGGCCCGGGTGCTCTTCTTCTGGTCCGCGCTGGTCGGGGCGGGGGCAAATCTCGGATTGCTGGTGGCGGGCTCGGCCGGGCCCGCGATCGGGCTCCGCTTCCTCACCGGCGTTGCGCTCGCCGGGGTGTATCCGTCCGGCATGAAGGTCATGGCGGGCTGGTTCGCGAGGGGACGGGGCATGGCCCTCGGCGTGCTCGTCGGGGCACTCACCCTCGGCAGCGCATCCCCCCACCTCCTCCGGGGACTCGGGCTCGAATGGGAAGCGGTCGTCATCACCTCGTCGGCCCTCGCCGTCGTCGGCGCGCTGCTCATGCGCACTACGTCGGAGGGGCCCCACCAGGCCGCGCCGAGGCCATTCGACTGGCACCTGGTGGGTTCGGTCGTGCGCATCGCCGGGTGGCGGCGCTCGACGGGCGGCTACCTCGGGCACATGTGGGAGCTCTACGCCATGTGGACGTGGATCGCAGCCTGGGTGGCCGCATCGGCCGAGGCATCCTCTGCGACGTATCCCAACGCCTCCACCCTCGCCTTCGCCACCATCGCCGTGGGGGGCATCGGGGCGTGGTTGGCGGGCATCGCGGCTGATCGGTGGGGCAGGCCGGTGATCGCGGGGGGCGCCATGGCGATCTCTGGCTCGGTCGCGCTCGCGAGCCCACTCCTCTTCGGCGCACACCCCATCCTGGTTGCGAGCATCCTCCTCATCTGGGGCTTCACCGTCGTCGCCGACTCCGCCCAGTTCTCCGCCCTCGCGACCGAAACGACCCCCTCCGACCTCATCGGCACCGCACTCACGCTGCAAACCGCGCTCGGCTTCCTCCTCACCCTCGCGTCGATCCGCCTCGTCCCCCTCATCGCGGATGCCGTGTCGTGGCAGTGGGCGTTCCCCGTCCTCACCATCGGACCTGCGCTCGGGGTGTGGGCCATGGCCGCCCAGGCGCGGAGCACACGACGGGGAGCCCAACCCGCCCGGTAGCGTCGCGGGGTGGCTCGCCCAGGCTCGACACCGAAGTGGATCGTCCCCCTCGTCATCGGTGTGATCACCGGGCTCCTCTGGATCACCGGATCGGCGATCCTGTCATCGCGTGAGCCCGAAGGCCCCCAACCCAGTCGGATCGCGCTCGCCCGGACCGAGGACGGAGCAGCGATCCGCGTGCTCGTCGAGGGGTGCGACGCCCTCACGGTGCGGCGCGTCTCGGTGCTCCTGGGCACCGAGCCCGTATGGGAGGTCCGCGGACTGGCTCCACCGGCCAGGACGGCGTTCGTGGTCGGGCAGACGGCGGACCCACTCACCGTCACCGTCTCGCTGGCGGAACCCCTTGCAACGGATGTCCGCTACACCGTCGAGGTCGAATCCGACCGGGTGGAGGCGGCGGCCTTCACCCCTCGGCAGGTACCGCCCGTCGGGGTCCTCCATGACGGCCTCGAACGCACCACCGAGGGGTTCACCCGGTTGGTCGACGAGTCGTGGTGCCGACCGAAGACGGAGCTGCCCCTCGTCGGGTCGCTCTTCGCTCAGTTCGTGATCGTCGTGGCCGGAGCAGCCTTCGCCGTCGTTGCGGCGGGACTGCTCGAAAGAGACTGACTACCAGTCGACGAGGACCACGACCTCCATCGAGGTCGTCTGCCCATCGCTCGAACCGCCCGCAACCACCGCCCGAATGGCCTCGTGGTCGAACACCCCCGTGAGGGAGGAGAGGTCTAGGTCGACGTCGAGGTCGGGCATCTCCAGTCCCCCACCGAGGTCCGCGAACCCGGACAGCCCCTCGAGGAGGAGCCCGAGGTCGAGGTTGGCGATCCGCCCGGGGTCCAGCCAGAGCATGATCGAGGCATCGTCACCCAGCGCAGAGATGGCGTCGGTCCACTCCTCGGTGTCGACGAGCAGGTCGCCCTCCCCGAGCGCCCCTTCCCGACTTCCCGAGATCGTGACTGCGTCCGACGTCGTGGCGAGGACCGCAAGGTCACCGAGGAAAGGGACCGAGAACGCATAGAGCGTGCCGTCGTCGGTCGGCTCCTGCTCGATGCCTCCAGCCGGGAGTTCCAGTTGGCCCGTCACGAGGTCCAACACGGACTCGGCGAGGGCTTGGGGGTCATCAGTACCGACGGAAAGCACGAAGTCGACCGGTGCACCAAGGAGTTGGCCGAGGAGGGAGGATCCAGAGTCGACCACACCGAGTGCGACCGGCCCGTCGAGAAGGGAGAGGAGATCGACGATGCCGGCGAGGTCGGGCGCTGCGTCTGCGAGCTGCTCGAAGGGAATGCCGAGGTCCGGAATGGAACCAACGACACCAAGCGCCGTATCGGCCGGCAACGACTCCACGAACGAGTCATCGATGAGTTCCTTGGCGAGGTCGGCGTCGGTCGTGATACCCCAACGCAAGCCGACGTCGTCGACCTCGTAGACGAGCGTCATCGGGGCGAGTCGGTTGGGATCGAGTGCGATACCGGTCCCGAACAGGCCCGCGTCACCACCGAGCAGCTCCGGGAGGTCGAGCCAGGCGATGAGGAGTTCGTCCGCGACGAGCGCCGCCGACGCATCCTCCGCATCGAGGATCGACTCGCCTTCGAGGGCGTCGAGCGACGCATCCAAGCCATCTCCCGAGCACAGGTAGACGCCGGCACCGACTTGGGCCACCGTGATCCTGGGTCCGTCCAACGAGAGGTCGTACGCGGTGCCACCGTCCACCGCCCGCTCGGTCTCGTTCGACACGCGCTCGTCGTTGCGGAGCGCGTCGACGAAGTCCCTCGCTCCGCCACGGTCCGCGACCTCGCTGATCACGCAGCCGGCCGCGTCGATCGGGCTGGCCCAGACCACGGTCGGGCCCGCGGTCCACGGAAGGACGTCGTCGACCACCGACACCCCTGCTGCGTCGCCGGCGAGTCCATCGAGGAGGTCGAGGCCCGGAAGCTCGCCGCCGAAGGCAGCCTCCACGCGTTCGGACGATGCCTCCATCTGCACCTCGAGGAGGTCCGTGACGACCACCAACCCGGCATCGACAGGCACGGCCTCGAGCGGGTCGAGGTCGACGGACTGGCCGAGCACGATGAGGGCGACGCCGACGATGAGGCTGATGACGCCCGCCAAGATGATCGATGTCTGCATGGATCGGATCCCTTCGACCACGGAAGGGTATCCCCGGTCAGATTTCATCCATGACGCGACGGCGC
>CP070681.1:33506-45405 GCA_020352575.1 Acidimicrobiia bacterium
TTCATCATCGGGATGAGGCTCATCCCGCCCGACATGACCTTCGCCCACTCGTTCTCCGCAAGCATGGCGCAGGCCCCGTCGATTGAGGTCGGGGCGAGGTATTCGAAGGGGCGGGGATGCATCAGTGCGACTCCCATTCCGGCGGCTCCGGCTCCTCACCACGGAGGACAGCAGCTGCGTACTCGACCGACTTCACGATCGAGAAGTAGCCCGTGCAGCGGCAGAGGTTGCCCTCGATGGCGTGGCGGATGTCGTCCTCCGAGGGATGGGGATCCCGTTCGATGAGGTCGAGCGCCGACATGATCATCCCGGGCGTGCAGTAGCCGCACTGCAGCCCGTGGCGCTCCGAGAAGCCCTCCTGGAGGGGGTGGAGGGCACCGGGGGAACCGACGTCCTCGATCGTGCGCACCTCCCGCCCATCGGCCTGGACGGCGAGCATCGTGCAGGACTTCACCGGCTTGCCGTCGACGTGCACCGTGCAGGCACCGCAGTAGGACGTCTCGCAGCCGATGTGCGTACCGGTGAGGCCGAGGCCCTCGCGGAGGAAGTGGACGAGGAGGGTGCGGGGCTCCACATCGGCGGTCACCGGCGCGCCGTTCACCCTGATCGAGATGTCCACTGCAATCGTTCTCCATGGACGGGTGAAGGGAACCTATCAAGGGCGGGGAGGAACGGCAAAGAGTCCGCTCGCTACCGCACGAAAGTAGAAACGACCTCGACGTGGAAGGTCTGGGGGAAGAGGTCGAGCGGCACCGATTCGACGAGCCGATATCCGGCTTCCGCGAGCAACCTGGCGTCCCGACCGAGGGACCCGGGGTCACACGACACGAGGACGATCCGCGCCGGATCGGCTCGCACGATGACGTCGACGCCCTTCCTCCCCAATCCCGCACGCGGGGGGTCGGCGATGACCGTGCTCCCCGACACCGAAGCGACGACGTCACCCGCGTCCTCCACGCGGGACCGGTGCAACTCGATGTGGTCGAGGCCCGCGGCATTGTGCGCGAAGTCATCCGTCGCGAGGCCCGCCGACTCGACGGCCACCACCCGGTCGAACCGCCTGCCGATCGTGCACGAGAACAGGCCGCCCCCGGCGTAGAGGTCGAGGAGGGTGCCACCCCGCCCCGCCGAGGCCGCCACGACCTCGGCGAGTACATCGGCACCCTCCGTCGAGTTCTGGAAGAACGCCGAACCCGTGATCCGGAAGGGCACTCCGGCGACGACCTCCCTCAGGAACGGCGGTCCGATGAGGGACTCGACCTCGCCCCGAGCCACCCGGCACACCGGCACGCCCCATCGATCGGCTCCGTCCGGGAGGTCCCCTTGGATGACGACGAGTCGGTCACCGGTCCGAATGCCGGCGCGGAGGGTGAAGCCGTCGAGCTCCCCGAGGCCCGCCAAGCCGAGCATCGTCTCGACGAGCGGGTGGAGGACCGGGCATTCCTCCAGAGCGACGAGGTCCTCCGATCTGCGCCGGTGGAGGGCGGGACGCCCGGCGCGGACGGAGAAGTCCATTCGGTTGCGGTAGCCGTACGAGGATCCTGCTTGCCGCGTGCGGGACACCGGTGGTTCGGCGAGTCCGCCGATCCGCTCGAGGGAGTCGACGACGACACGCCGCTTCCACTCACGCTGCGCGATCGGTCTGGCTCGCTGCCACTGGCAGCCCCCACACTCGTCGGCATGGCGGCACACGGGCTCGGTCGAGAACGGACTGGGGTCCACGACGTCGACGAGCCGGGCCCGCGCCCAGGTCCCCTTGTCCTCCTCCACCTCGAAGCGCACCACGGAGCCCGGGAGTGCATCGGGGACGAAGTGGACCTTCCCATCGATCCGGGCCACGCCGACGGCCCCATGCCCGACCGATTCGATCGGTGCCTGGTGGATCACCCGTCGCCCAGGAGCACGTCTTCGGCGGCGCCGATGAGGGAGTCCTGGATCCAACCGAGCAGGTGATACAGGTGCAGCTCGGGGGCAGCGTCCATCGAGGGGTTCGGCTCCCACACGTCGGAGTCGATCCCGAGGCGGGCCGCGATGACCAGCCGCGCTTCGTCGAGGACGCGCAGCACGGCGAACGCATCCTCCTCATCGAGGATGGTGCCACCGCGCACTGCCCGGTCGATGACCCGCTCATATCGCTCCCGATCGGCCGTGCGGCCGGCATCGAGCTCGGGCGTCATGAGGCGGTCGAACTCCTCGGCCGCGGCATCGTCGTCGGCGTACACACGAGGAGCGAGCCGATCGGCAGCGGGATCCCTGCCCTTCCGTCCCACGGAGGCCAGCCAGCCGGGCACCGAGCGCAGCACCTCCTCGATCTCCACCGCGACGTTGAGTCGGGGACCGTCCGCAGTGGCGAGCAGATCGATCACGCCTGCTCCATCGTCGCCCAGAGGCCATGGCGATGCAGCCGGTGGCAATGCATCTCAGCAGTCTCCCGGGGCGCCATCACCACCACGCTCCGCCCGTCGTGGTGCACCTCGAGCATGAGCTTCGTCGCCTTCTCCTTCGAATACCCGAAGAGCTTCCGGAAGACGAGGACCACGTAGCTCATGAGGTTCACTGGGTCGTTCCACACCACGACCGACCACGCACGATCGAGCGCCTCGTCGACCTCTTCCACGGGTGCTGGGGCAGTGCCCATGGCCGAACGCTACCGATCGCACCCCGGGCCGTGGCAGGTGGCGCCCGCTCTGCCACTGGTTCGCGAAAACCCGACATACCACCTTCCTATAGGACTGTTAGCGTTGTTTTGCGTTCTGCAGAGGGAGGAAGACCTTGGATCCACTCCGCCACCCCGATCTCGTCGAGATCGGGCGACGACTCAGGGACGCGTTCGACCGGGCTACCACCGCCGAACTCGAGGCCGCCCGCGTCGCCCACAGGCGCACTCGAGCGCTCCGCGAGTTGCTGATGGAGTGGGAGGACGCCGGATGCGCAGTTCGGGTCTCGACACGGAGCGACCGTCACCTGGATGCCATGCGCATCCATGCCGTCGGGCTCGACCACATCGTGCTCACGGCACGCGACCAGAGGGCCGTCGTTCCCTTCGAGGCCATCACTGTCATCGAGGCAACCCCGTGAGGCCCGCCGTTGCCACCGTCCTCTCGACGCGGGCGTGGGAGCCGGCGTTCGTCAGGCTCGCGCGTTCATCGGCCCTTGCCCGGGTCGTCGGTCGGGCATGGGAAGCCGACACGATCGACGCCGTCGCTCCCGAGGTCGTCGTGGTCGGCGCAGAGACTGGGTGGCTCGGCCGCGGGATCGTCGATGCCTGGCAACGATCCGGACGATCGGTCATGGGCGTCCACGGGTCCGAGGTCGAGCGTCGAGCGCTCGTCCGCGTTGGCGTCGACCAGGTGGCCGGCGACGACGACGTCGAACACCTGCTCCTCGCCGCGTGTCGTGCAGCCATCCCTCCCGCACCCGCAGCCCCCCTCATCGTCGTCTCTGGCCCCCGGGGGGCGACTGGCAAGAGCACCGTCGCCCTGGCGATCGCCCGCGCCCTCCCAGGGGCCACACTGGTCGACGGCGACCCGGATCCGAACCTCGGTCCGTTGCTCGGGCTGCCGCCGGGACCCGACCACGACGAACTCGCCAGGGCGCTGACCGGCACATCCACCGTTCCCGGCATCCACACCGCAGCTGGGACACGGGTCCTCGCGCCGTTGGGTCAACTGCCCGACACGGTGGTCTCCTGCCTCCGGGCGCAGGGTCCCGTCGTCCTCGACCGGGGGCCGTTCCCGTCGACACGGCTTCCTCGGAGCGCATCCCACACGGTGTTCGTCGTCGAGGCCACGGCGGTCGGCTTGGTGCGAGCCGCTGGAGCCCTCCGCCAGTGGGAGGGCACACCGCCCACGATCGTCCTCAACCGTGTACCTGGGGACCGCCGTGCGTCCGTGCGCGCCTGTCGGGCAGCCACCGGCCTCGAACCGGGGGCGGTCATCCCCGAGAGCGACCGGCCGCTCACCGCTGCCGACGCGGCCCTCTGCGGCTTCGTGCCCTAGTCCGCCCAGCGATGCGGCCTGTCGCGCAGGCCCGTCGCACCGAGTTCGTCGCAGAGTTCCATGAAGGGCTGCCGCGGCACGCCCGACCACTCGAGGTCGTCCAGTTCCTCGGTGAGTGGCACGTCGCGGCGCAACGTGGCGAGGTCCCGATAGAGCCGCACCTCGTCCTCGTGTGCCCGCAGCGACTCACCGAGCCGTGCGGCTCCTCGGACCGTCACATCCCACTCGGCCTCGTCACGGGGGATGCCCTCCAGGCGGTGGTACCGGCCCAAGACGGTCGCCGTCGACTTCGCACCCCAGGACGGGACCCCGGGGATGCCATCGGCGGAGTCGCCGACGAGTGCGAGGTAGTCGGGGATCGCCTCCGGGGGCACCCCGAACCGCTCGATCACGCCTCCCTCGTCGAGGAGGACCTCCCGTCGGCGATCGAAGGTGACGACCCGGTCGCCGACCACGCATTGGGTGAGGTCCTTGTCCGGCGAGAGGATCACGACCTGATCGACGTCGTCGGACCAGCGAAGGGCCGCAGTGGCAAGGGCATCGTCGGCCTCGAACTCCACCATGCCCCACACCACGACGCCGAGCGTCGCCAACGCGCGCTCGGCGAGCGGGAACTGGGCCCACAACTCCGGCTCGAGGCCCTCCCCGGTCTTGTACCCGTCGAACAAGTCGTTGCGGAAGCTCGTGATCTCAGTGTCGAAAGCGACGCCGAGATGGGTGACGTCGGGCTGGCGGAGCAGCCGGAGCGTGGTCTCGATCAGACCGGTGACCGCCCCGACCTCCATGCCGTCGGGTGAGGTGCGGGGCGGGTAGCCGAAGTGGGCGCGGAAGAGCTCGTACGTGCCGTCGAGGAGGTGGAGCCGCATGCGGCGACGCTACTCCGGGGGGAAGACCACCGCTTCCGAGACCTTGAGGCGCACGACGTCACCGGGACGGAAACCGGGCCTCGGGCCCACCCGGGAGATGATGCGCGTACCTCCGGGGAGCTCCAACTCGAGCATCTGGTCGTGCCCGTAGAACTCGCGGTCCACCACGGTCACATCGCCACCCTCGTCGGGCGTCGGCTCGATCCACTCGGGTCTGACCATCACCTCTACCGGGCCCTCCAACGGGCCCCGGTAGAGGAACGAGCCCAGCACCGTCGAGACCTTGCCGCCCGCGACGTGCCCCGTGAGTCCCACCGAGTCGCCGAGGAATCCCGCAACCCACGGGTCGGCGGGACGCTGGTACACCTCGGTCGGCGTGCCCACCTGCAGCACCGTGCCGCTCCGCATGATGGCGACCGTGTCCGCGACGGCAAGCGCCTCCTCCTGGTCGTGGGTCACGAGGACGGCGGTGGTGCCGGCATCATTGAGGATCCTGCGGACCTCTCGCCGCATGCGATCACGCAGCGAGGCATCGAGGTTCGAGAACGGCTCGTCGAGCAGGATGGCGTCCGGGCGGGGCGCAAGTGCCCGAGCGAGGGCAACCCGCTGCTGCTCCCCGCCCGACAACTCGTGGGGCATGCGGTCGCCCATGCCCTCCAAACCGGTGAGTTCGAGCACCTCCCCGACGCGGTTGCGTTGCGTCGGGCCCAGTCCGTACCGGATGTTCGCCTCGACGGTCAGGTGGGGGAAGAGGGCGTAGTCCTGGAAGACCATCCCCACCGAGCGACGCTCCGGCGGCACGAAGGACGATCCATCGACCACCGTGCGACCACGGATCTCGACACGGCCTGCATCGGGGCGATCGAACCCGGCGAGCACGCGCAGTGCCGTGGTCTTGCCGCACCCACTCGGCCCGACGAGGCAGAGGATCGCCCCTTCGTCCACATCGAGGGTGAATCGAGCGAGGGCCTTCGAGTCGCCGAACGCCCGATCGACGTCCTGCCAGGAGATGAACCCGCTCATGCGCGCACCGCCCGTGGCTTGATCACGAGGAGGTAGGCGGGGATGACGGAGACCAGCACGAGCAGCAATGCTGACATGGCTGCGTTCGCATAGAAGAGCTCTCCCGCTGCCGACCAGACGCGGACGGCGAGCGTGTCGAGTCCCGTCGGGCGCAGCAGCAGGGTGATCGGGAGCTCCTTCACCGTCGTCAGGAACACGAGGGCCGCACCAGCGAGGAGCCCACGCCATATGAGCGGCAGGGTCACCCGCACGAGGGTCGCAGCCGAGGAGTGCCCCAGGCCCCTCGACGCCTCCTCGAGGTTTGGGTTCACGGTTCTGAGCGCACTGGTCGCCGCTCCCGCCGCCTGCGAGAGGAACACGGCCGCATAGGCAACGACCAGCACGCCGATGCCCTGGTAGAGCGGTCGGAGCCAGGCGAGGGTGAACACGAGGACCGCAAGGGCAACCGTGATGTGTGGAAGGGAATACGTCACCCCCACGAGGCGGTCGACCCAGGTTGCGATGCGTCCTGGATGCCGCACCGTGAGGATCGCGACGGGGATGGCGAAGACGGTCGCCACCGTGGCTGCGAGCGCCGAGACGAGCAAGGTCCCCCCGAGCGCCCCCCAGTCGAACTCGACGATCGACCCGGCGGCCACGCCTCGGGCCACCCAGGCCACGAGGACGCACGCGGGCAGCACCACCCCGGTGACGACGACGAGGGAGAGCCAGATCCGGCTTCCCGCCCTTCCGAGCATGGTGAGGATGTGGGTGGGCGCTGGCCGGCGAACGGTGCGAGACCACAGCTCGCCTCGACCCCGCGATCGCTGCTCCCCCCAGATGAAGGCGAGGGCGAGGACGATGAGCAGGATCGAGAGGGTCGCCGCCGGGGTGCGGTCGAGGCGTCCCGCGTACTGGGCGTAGATCGCTCGCGTGAAGGTGTCGTACCGCATGAGCGACACGGCGCCGAAGTCGCTGAGCGCATAGAGGCCACTGAGGAGGGCACCTGCCCCGAGCGCCGGCCTGAGCTGCGGGAGCGTGATCGTCAAGAACACCCGCGTCGGCGAGGCGCCGAGCCCGCGAGCCGCCTCCTCCAACGAAGGGTCGATCGAGCGGAACGACTCGGCGGTGAGGAGGAACACGTAGGGGAACGTGGACAGGCTGAGCGCGAGCCATGCGCCGAAGAACCCGTCGAACACCGGCAGCTCGATACCCGCGAAGTCCTGGAACAGCCCACGTGGCCCGCTGAACGCAAGCAACGTGAGCGCCAGGACATAGGAGGGGATCGCGAGTGGCAGGGCAACGGCCACGCTCCACAGCCGCCGCCCGGGCAGGTCGGTGCGCACGAGCACCCAGGCCAGGGACGTGCCGATGACGAGGGCGGTGGCCGTGACCGTGGCCACGAGCAGGACCGAGCGGGCGGACAACTCGAGCAGGCGTTCCCATGAAAGGACGCTGTCGAGCTCGCCGAGGTTGGCGAGCACCGTGCCCACGAGGGACACGATCGGGAGGGCCACCGGGACGAGGACGAGGAATGCTGCGAGGAGCAGCAACCGGCTCGGCCCCCGCCCCGGGCGCGCGCCCGGACGTCCCTCGCGGGACGTCGGAGCGAGCATCCCCCCTCGGATCACAACAGGCCGGCCTCCGCGACCAGCTCGGTCGCGCGGTCGAGCAACCCGGCCAGGTCGGAGAGGTCGAAGTCGGGCTGCGGGAGTTCGGAGAGCGGCGTGAGCCCGGGATCTGCCTCGACGGCCCCGATGAGCGGGTACTCGAACGTCGTCTCTGCGAAGTAGCGCTGCGACTCCTCCGAGAGCAGGTACTCGACGAATTGGACTGCCGCGTCCGACGAACCGATCACACCGACTCCTGCAGGCATCACGAGCCCTCCGGCGGACTCGGAATCGAAGAAGTGGTTCGCCACCACGGTGTCGGGCGACTCGGCAGCGAACCGCATCCGGTAGTAGTGGTTGACGAGTCCGGCCTCGACCTGGCCTTCGTCGATCGCGGCGATGATCGCCGAGTTCTTCGGGTAGGTCGGGGCGTTGTTGGCGGCCATTCCCTCGAGCCAGGCGAGCGTCGCCTCCTCGCCGTCGAGCACGATCTTGGCGGCGACGAAGGTGAGGAAGGATCCGTTCGTCGGCGCAATCGCAACACGATTCGCCCACGCCCCATCCGTGAATCCGTCCTCGTCAGCGGGGAACGTCGAGGGATCCACCAGGCTCGTGTCGTAGGCCACGACGCGCACGCGGCCGGAGATGCCGATCCACTCGCCACCGGCGTCGGAGAATCGGGGGTCGACGAGCGAGAGGATGTCGTCGTCGAGGCGTTCGAACAGGCCCGCAGCTGCCACGGACCCAAGCGACGCGGGGTCTTGGGCGAAGAACACATCGGCGGGGCTGTCCTCGCCCTCGGCGAGCAGGGTGGCGGCGAGCTCGGCGCTGTCGCCGTAGCGGACCTCCACCGTGATGCCGGTCTCCTCTTCGAAGCGTTCGATGACGGGGCCCACCAACTCTTCACCTCGTCCCGAGTAGATCGTGAGGGTGTCGTCGTCCGCCGACGCACATGCGCCGAGGACGAGGATGAGCGCGAGCAGGGACGCGACGAGTCGCATCATGTCAGCTGGAACCTCCATGGATTCGGTGTGCCGGAAAGGCTAACCACATTTGTTAGGTAGGCCTAAACACGGTCTCCTCCGCTGCGATGCGTACCCTCCCCCCAATGCGGCGCTGGCGGGACATCCAAGGTGTGCTCACCGATCGTGAGACGACCGGCTTGCTCGGACTCGCCCTCCTCGTCGGCGTCGGCGTCGGGGTCGGTGGCGCCATCCTGATCTGGCTCGTCCAAGCCGCTTCCCACTGGGTCGACGAACTCGTCGGGCACGGCGACGACGCCCGACCACTCCTCTGGTTGGCCGTGGTGCCGATCGCCCTCTTCTGTGCATGGTGGATCGCGGACCGTTGGTCGCCCGAGTCGTCAGGCGGCGGAGTCCCCGAAACCGCTGCCGCACTCTCGGTGCACGGCGGCTACCTGTCGACGCTCTCCATCCCGATCAAATCCATCGCCTCGGCACTCACACTCGGCGGCGGCGGCTCGGGCGGTCGGGAGGGGCCGATCGTGCAGATCGGGGCAGCCATCGGATCGGCCATCTCGCGCCGTTTCCACGTCGGTGAGGACGCCCTGCGCAGCCTCGTCGCAGCGGGCGCGGGAGCCGGCATCGGCGCTTCATTCAACGCACCCATCGCAGGCATGCTCTTCGCGCTCGAGGTCATCCTCGGCACCTTCTCGGTGCGGCACATGTCGGCGATCGTGGTCGCCTCCGTCGCCGCCGCCGTCACGACCACCGAGCTCACTGCCGAGTTCGGCCTCGAGGAAGCGGTCCTCCAAGCCGCCTCATTCGAACTCGGCGACTGGCGGAACCTCGCCGTCTTCCTCCTGCTTGCGCTCGTCGTCGTTGCGTTCTCGGTGCCCTACCTCCGGATCCTCGACCGGGCCCAAGCCCTCGGAGGACGGCTCCGCAGGGGCACGCGCCCACTCGCCTTCGGCCTCGTCGTCGCCGCCATCGGGCTCCTCGAACTCAGCCTCTTCACCGACGGAGGACCCCACGTACTTCGCTCCGGACAGGCGTTGCTCGGACAGATGCTCCAACTCGGCCAACCCCACTTCCTCGGCTGGGCAACGCTCCTGGCACTCGCCGCCCTCAAGGCGGTCACGACCGCACTCACCCACGCCTCGGGGGGCAGCTCCGGTGCATTCATGCCGACCCTCTTCATCGGCGGCGCGCTCGGGGCCGCCCTCGGCCAGCTCGCCTCCCAGTACTGGGACGTCGCCTTCATCAGCCCCGGCGCCCTTGCGGTCGTCGGAATGGCATCGATGTTCGCCGCCGTCGCACGGGCACCCCTGACAGCGATCATCATCGTCTTCGAGATGACCGGGGCACGGGACTACGGGCTCGTCCTCCCCCTCATGCTCGGCGCCACCATCGCCACCTTCGTGAGCGAGCGATTCGAGCCGCTCTCGTTCTACGGGAAGACCCTCGAACGGATGGGCATCCACCTCTCCCGCTCCGGGGAGGTCGACCTCCTCGACACGGTCCTCGTGTCCGACGTCATCTCCCGTGGCCTGACCGTTCGGGGGTGGACGTCGGTCGGGGACACCGAGCGGATCCTCGACCGCCACCGCTCCCATGGCGCTGCGGTGCTCGACCGCGACGACCGTCTCGTCGGCGTCGTCACGATCACCGACCTCTCCCGAGCAGGGTCACCCGCCGACGCCGTCACATCCGTCATGACCCCCCGTCCGTCCACGATCGGCCCCACGATGCCCGTCTCGGCGGCGCTCGAACGGATGGCGGTGCTCGGCGTCGGACGCCTCCCGGTCGTCGACGAGGCCGACCCCCAGCACCTCGTCGGCATGTTCCGTCGAGAGGACGCCGTGCAGGCGTACCACCAGGCCCTCGGCGCATCGACCGACTCGGAACTCCGACGACAGCGACTCCGACAACGCACCGACCCCGGTGCGCAGTACTACGAGTTCCGCATCCCCCAACGCTCGATCGCCGACGGCAAGCCACTGCGCGA
This sequence comes from Acidimicrobiia bacterium, assembly GCA_020352575.1. Lineage (GTDB taxonomy): Bacteria > Actinomycetota > Acidimicrobiia > Spongiisociales > JAENVV01. The sequence continues at coordinate 43,950 of CP070681.1, forward strand.
GGTGGCGTGGCCCGAGGGATCGACGCTCGTCTCGATCCGCAGGGGCAGGGAGGTCATCGTCCCCACCGGGACCACCGTGCTGCGGGCGGAGGACGTCATCACCGCCTTCGGCACGCCCGGCTCCCGCCAGCGGGTCATCCAGCGACTCGATGCATCGACCGACGATGTCACAGCGGAGATCACCGCCACCCTCCCGGCGATCGCACCGGAGGATTCCGGCGACGCGTAGCCCCGCGGCGCGTAGCGTGTGGCGAGGAGGTGATCCACATGGGTGAGGATCCCACGAAGGATGCCTGGACGTCGGTCGGCGACCAGATGAAGGAGCTCGGAGGCGCCTTCAAGGAGCACTACGAGTCCGAGGAAGACGAAGGTTCGAGCACCGACGAGGTGAAGGACGCCCTCCGGACGGTCGGCGAGGGCCTCGACCGCCTGTTCACCGCCGTCGGCAAGGCCATCCGCGACCCAGAGGTGAAGGAAAAGGCCAAGCAGACCGGGACCTCGGTGATGGACGCGATCGGCACCACACTCGGGACGGTGGCCTCCGACGTGCGTGAAATGGTGCAACGCAAGGAGGCCCCCGCCGAGGAGGAGGCCGAGGCCGAGACCGAGGAAACCGGTTCCGACGCGGAGGCCGACGCCATGCGGGAACTGGACGACGCGGACGCCGTCGACGAAATCAGGTCCGATCTCGACGACGCGTGAGCATCGTCAACCCGGATTGGCTCGCCGAGCGCATCGGCGTGGGTGCCGTGCGCTTGCTCGACGTGCGCTGGTACCTCACCGACCACGAGCTGGGACGTCATGAGTACGCGGAGGGCCACATCCCCGGAGCCGTGTTCATGGACCTCGAGGAGGACCTCAGCGACCTCTCCATCGAGCGGGCAGGCCGGCACCCCCTCCCAGAGCCGACAGCACTGAAGGCCCGGTTCGAGCGGGTTGGCATCGGCACCGACCTCCCCGTCGTCACCTACGACCACGGCCCATCGTCGATCGCGGCGCGGGCGTGGTGGCTCCTGCGCAAGCTCGGCCATCCCGACGTGCACGTCCTCGACGGGGGCATCGAGGCGTGGAAGGACGCCGAGCATCAGCTCTCCGACGAGGTCCCCGACTACCCGGTCGGCACGTTCGCCAGCGACGTGACGACATGGGAGATCGCGGACCTGCCCGAGGTGGCGGATCGGGGTGACACGGTCCTCCTCGACGCACGAGCCCCGGAGCGGTTCCGTGGCGAGGTCGAGCCGGCCGACCCCATCGCCGGACACATACCCGGGGCGGTCAACCTGCCGACGACGGACCTCGTCGGCTCCGACCAGCGGCTGCTGCCCCCCGACGAGCTCCGCGCGCGGTTCGCCGAGACCGGCGCGGGTCCCGACGAAGGTGCCATTGCGTCATGCGGATCGGGGGTGACCGCGTGCCACCTCGTGTTGGCGGCCTCGGTGGCGGGACTGCCCGAGCC
>CP070681.1:45505-56723 GCA_020352575.1 Acidimicrobiia bacterium
AGCAGCGCAGCCGCTGTTCCGAGGAGTACGAGGGCAGCCACTGCCGTGGCGCCCGATGCCGAGTCATCGCGCTCTGCGGTGGTCCAGTCGGGGAGGGCGACGAGCGGTGAGGGGTCGACCGCCTTCGGCTCGGGTCGAAGTGACGGGAAAGCCCGGGCCGCAGCGTCGATGACTCGGGCTGCCGGCGATCCGGAGAAGATCATGAGATTGGCGGACCCATCGGTGAGCGACGAGAACAGGTCGTTCACCTGGTGGGCCATGTCGCCGATGCCGTCGCCATCGGCGTCGTATCCGACGAAGTCGCTCCAGTGGTTCCCGACGCCGTCGAGTGCCCACGCGTTCTCCGACGGCGTCCCGGAGCCGTTGACGCCCACCTGTTCCCGGTTCTCGACGAAGGCGTTGTTGGTGAACACGTTCCCGGAGATGGCCGGTTGGAGGGTGACGCCCTGGTCGTTGTGGGCGAAGAGGTTCCCGGTGAAATGTTGCTCGACCCCGAGGGCCGTAGGTGAGTTGTCGAGGTAGACGCCGATCCGGTTGCCGACGAACCGGTTCCGATGGGCCTCGACCCCGTCGACGTCCTTGAGCCCCAGGCCGTACCCTGAAGGGCCGTGGTTCCCGGTGACGATGTTGTCGTTGAAGGTGAGCCGGTAGGAGTACATGAGGAAGGCGCCGACCGAGTTGTCGGCGAGGGTGTTGTGCTCGACCGTGGCGTCGTGGGAGTACATGAAGTGGAGGCCGTACCTCCCTCCGGTGATCGTGTTTCGACGCACGGTGCTTTCTTCCGAGTACCAAAGGACCACGTCGCGGCCGTAGGCAACCGTGTTGTCGATGACCTGCGAGCCGGGGCTTCCCCAGAGCTTGATCGGGTCGCCCCGGCGTCCTGGTCCGAGGTCCTTCGCGCCGATCAGATTGCCCGAGACCACCGACCCGACGCCGTGCCTGATGTACACGCCGAAGAGGACGTCCTCGAAGGTGTTGTCCGCAATGGTGGGGCGAGCGCCCGTCACGAAGACCCCCGAGTGCTCGCGTTCGAGCGAGTCGCCTGAGTTCCGGATCGTCAGACCTTGGACGGTGACATCGTCGGCCCTCACGGCTATGACGGTGCCGTTCCCTCCGCCGTCGAGGATGGCGCCCGGTTCTCCGACGAGCCGGAGCGGCTTCGTGATGCTCACGGGCCCGTGGATCCCTGCTGGTACCGGCACGGTGGAGCCTGCCGGGGCGAGGTCGATTGCTTCTTGGAGGTCGTGGCTGGCGGCTCCCCAGGAGGGGAGTGCAGCAGTGACCGCGATGAGGAGCGCGAGGGCGGCGAGCCTCATGACTCGTCCCTTTGCACGAGGGGCTCCCACGCACGGCGGTGGGCTCTGAGACCCAGGACGGTGATCACGGCTGCGGCGAATGCGGCGATGAGCCCCCAGTTCGGCAGCGCCCATGTGTTGAACTGCGCGATCGTCGAGGGCCCGAGCACGGGCGGCGTGAACTCGCCGACCGCGTCGGAGAACGGTGCGATGGGGTCGAGCGAGTGTCCGTACCTCCATAGCCAGTACTGGAGGTCGGCGAGGAACACGAACGGGAATGCAAGCATCGGGATCGAGAACGCAACCACCCACCGCGTGTGGATGAAGATGCCGGCTGCGAGCGACCCTGCGACGGCGATGATGCCGGCGACGGCGATCTGCCGTTCGAGCGTTGCTCCCTCGTCGAAGCCGGGGAGCCCGACGTAGTGGTTGAGCCCCTCGAGCAGCTCGACGTCGCCGGTCATGTCGTTGACGTAGATGTCGATGACGAGCCCGCCGGGGAACTGGGGTGCCTCCAAGAGGAGGCGCCAGTAGGGCAGGAAGATCGAAATGAGGAGGAGCGCGGCCGCTCCTAGGAACATGAGGGTCGGGAGTCGGAACTCCCGGGTCCCCCGGGCCCCTTTCGGGACCCGGGGGCCGAAGAATCGGTTGGTGGCCTCCATGGGATTCTTCGGGATCAGCCGGTGGGTTCGATGGAGAGGTACCCCATCATCTCCAGGTGGAGTGCCGAGCAGAACTCGGTGCAGTAGTAGGGGTAGACGCCAGCGTTGACGAGTTCGACCTCGAACGTCGCTGTCTCACCGGGTTCGAGGGACAGGTTGATGTTGTAGCCGGGCAGCGCGAACCCGTGGGTGGCGTCGTACGACGTCTCCACGTTCGTGATGTGCCAGGTCACGTGGTCGCCCTGCCGGAGTTCGACGTGCTCGGGAGTGAAGTGCGACCGGATGGCGGTCATCCAGATTTCGACCTCGTTCCCGTTGCGCTCGATGCGCTCATTGCCGAGCACGGGGGAGTCGGGATCGACCGCCATCGTGGCCGGGTCGAATCCGAGCTCGCAGGGATTCCCTGGGCAGGGGTAGGTCTCCCAGGCGTCGATCTTGTCGGCCTTGATGATCTGCGCGTAATGCGGCTCGCCGAAGGTGACCGGCATGTCGTAGATCACTGGCATCGTCTCGCCCTCTTCCGAGATGTCCAGCAGTTGGAAGTTCTGCGGGAGGAGTGGCCCGACGTTCGCGAAGCGATCGATGGCCCACTTGTTGAGCGAGACGAGGTAGCGGCCGTCGGGGGAGACGGTGTCGCCCTCGGCGGTGACGAGGTGCCCGATGTTGTACTGCACCGGTGTCTTTGTAACGAGCGTCCACGGATCCTCGGGTGCGTCGTAGTCGCCGCCGAGCGTCCAGCGGGCGACCGCTGAGTCGAGGAACAGCGACGTGTAGGCGTAGCCCCGGTCGTCGAACTGCGTGTGGAGCGGGCCGAGTCCGAGCTCGACTTGTGCCTCGAGCACAGCGTCGAAGTCGAGGATCGGCACGCCGTATCCGTCGAGTGTCCAATTCTCGTCGGCGATTGCTTCTTGGATCTTCTCGAAGGAGTACACCGTGGTGTGCGGGTCGAGCTTTCCCGAGACGACGATGAAGTCGCCCTTGGGGGCCATGTCTACGCCGTGCGGGCTCTTCGGCTCGGGCACGAAGTAGAGGAGGCCTTCCTCGATGCTCGTCTCGAGCGTCATGACGGCGAATCCGTTCATCTCCGTCGTGCGACCGGCAGCAGCGAGTTGGGCAGCCTTCTCCAGGTTGATGATGTGCAGGTAGTCGTTGTCGCGGGCAGAGACGCCGCCTTCGAAGGGGAGGTTCCCGTCCTCGACCCCACCCGTGGCCATTTCGGTGTTGAACGAGTTGCAGAAGACCCATCCGTCGGAGGCGAGCTTTCCGGCGTCGCAGATGTCCTGCCAGTACGGCGGGAGTTCCATGGCGAACGACTCGTCGGCCAGCACGCGGCCCGAAGCGCGGTCGAACTTCCAGAACGTCACCATGCCTCGGAAGGACGCCTCGTAGTCCTCGATGGGCGCCCACTCGCCGGCGAGCGGTGTGGCGTATTGGCCTCCCTCGATGACCCACTCGGTGTCGGGGGTGACCATGGTGCCGCCGTGGTCGTTGATGGCGATCGGGTTCTTCAGGATCTGCTTCGTCTCGAAGTCGCGGAGGTCGATGACGGCGATCCGAGCGTTCGCCTTGTCGTTGATGAACACGAACTCGCCGTCGTAGTCGCCGTCGGTCTCAGAGAGCGCCGGGTGGTGGGTGTCGGCCCAGCGGACCTCGATGCCGTTCACGTCACCTTCTGCGAGGACTTCTTCGGTCTTCAGGTCACCGAACCCCCAGCCCTGCCACGGCTCGGGCGTGAACACGCCGACTGTCTTGAGGAGCCGCATGGAGGGGACTCCCACGATCGAGAGTTGTCCGCCATGACCGCCGGAGGAGAACAGGAGGTACTCGTCGTGGGTTCCAGATGGTGTGAAGGTCTTCAGTGCGGCCTCGACGTCGGCATCGGTGAGGCCCCTGGCCTCGATGATGTCCGCGCCGACTGCCGAGCCTGATCCCGACGTGCACGCCGCCACGAGGAGGGCGATAACGCCGATGACGGCGATGGCATTGAGCCAGGCCTTCCATCCCGACCATCGCGTGTGAGTGCCTTGCATGTCTAGGTGCTCCTTCCTTGGGTGCACGCGGCCACTGGCGTGGCCCGGAGTTCCTTTGTGAGGGCATCTCGCGCCCGTGACCATGCGTCGTGCATGGAGCAGGGAGATGCCGATGAGCAGTTCGTGTCGCGCAGGACGCAGTGGCCTGAGTCGACGGGGCCCTCGACTGCCTCGATCACGTCGAGCACCGAGAGGTCACCGGGATCGCAGGACAGGGCGTAGCCACCGGAGGGCCCCTGCTTCGAGGAGATCCAACCGGAGCGGACCAAGGGGGAGAGGATGCGTGCGAGGTAGGTGGGCGTCACGTCGAGCGCAGCGGCGAGCCCCGCACCGGCCTCTCGCTTCGTCTCGGCGAGCCTCCGGATGGCCCTGAGGGCAATGTCCGTCCTCGTACTCATCTCGAGATACAACGTTGAATCCTTGACTCAATAAATCAAGAATAAGGTAACTCTTCGCACGAGACTTGTAAAGAGGTAAACGAACTCAGGCGGACTCGAGCGAGATCGACTCGAGTTCGGCGACGAGAGCATCGCGGGCCCGCGTCCATGGCACATGCAGCGCGCAACGCTGCTCCACGGCGCACGGTCCGCCGCGGAGCGCGCACTGACCGGTGTCGATCGGTCCCTCCACCGCCTCGATGAGGTCCCGCATCGTCACGTCCGCCAGCGGGACGACGAGCAGGTACCCGCCGGCAACCCCTGGCCGCGACTCCACCCACCCGCGGGCTACGAGCGGAGCCATGACGCGCGCAAGGAAGTCGGGGGTCGTCTCCACCTCCTCTGCCAGCACGGAACGAGGCGTTCGTTCGTCGAGCGAGAGCGCACGCATCGACCGCAGGGCGAGGTCGGAACGAGAGGAGAGCTCGAGGCGCATCGAGGGAACGTTATCGCCCCCTGGGGGCCTGGCATGTGAACCCCGCCTCGGCAGGCGCCGGCGCATGCATTGACAAACGTCGATGCATGGAGCAGGATTACATCGACAAACGTCGATACAAAGGCTCACTATGCCCATCCCCGAAATCCTCGCCACCGTCCTCGACGACGTCGTATCCACCGTGATCAACGTCTGGCCGTACCTCGCCATCTCGATCGTCGGCGCAGCAGCGCTCACCACCTACTCCTCGCCCGATCGTCTCGTCGACTTCATGCGCCGACGCGCAGTCGTCGCCGTCGGCGCAGCCGTCGGCCTCGCCGCCTTCACCCCGTTCTGCTCGTGCGGCACCACCGCAGTCGTCCTCGGTGGCCTGGCAACCGCCACCCCGTGGGCTCCCCTCATTGCGTTCATGGTCGCCTCACCGCTCACGAGTCCTTCAGAACTCTTCCTCTCAGCAGGCCTCTTCGGATGGAAGTTCGCACTCCTGTTCTTCATGGGCACGATCGTCATCGGGATCGGCGCGGGAGCAGTCGGTCACCTCCTCGACCGACGGGGCTCGTTCAAAGGCCAGGCCCGCCTCGCCGAGCAGAACGCCTGCCTCACGGGGGAATGCGCCGTGGCACCCGCAGGCTCCGGCATCGGACCAGGCACCGCGGCAGTGACCGAGTACCGCACGCGCCCGACCACGAGGGAGTTCGCAGCCGAACTGTGGGCGACGACGCGGCGCCTCAGCGTCCTCTTCCTCGGCTTCACCGCTCTCGGCTACCTCGCCATCCGCTCGATCCCGACCGATTGGATCGGCGCGTACCTCGGCGGCGACTCATTCGCTGCGGTCCCCCTCGCTGCCTTGCTCGGTATCCCGGCCTACCTGAACACCGAAGCGTCCCTCCCACTCGTCGCATCTCTCATGGACGGCGGCATGGGGCCCGGCCCAGCGATGGCGTTCCTGGTGACCGGAGCGGGCACGAGCGTGGGCGCGATCAGCGGCCTCTTCGTCATCGCCCGTGGGCGAGTCGTGGCACTAGTGGTGAGTTTGCTGTTCGGTGGGGCCCTCGTCCTCGGGTGGGTCACACACGTTCTCTTCTGAGCACGACGAGGCTGGCCGTGTGTACCCCCAAGAAGCCTCACTAGCTTCGGTGCATGCTCGACATCCGGTTCGCAGAGTCAGAGGGCGTCAACGTGGCGTATCACGTGGTGGGAGCCGGCCCGCAGGACATCGTCTACGTCCAGGGAGCGTGGTCGCACCTCGAGGTCGGGTGGGAACTGCCCGCCTACCGCCGGTTCTGCGAGATGTTGGGGGAGTTCGCTCGCGTGATCATCTTCGACAAGCGGGGCATGGGAATGTCCGATCGGGTCGAGGGTGCCACACCACTCGACGTGCGAATGGACGACATCAGGGCCGTGATGGACGCTGTCGGCAGCAGTGCTGCAACCTTGATCGGGGAGTCAGAGGGCGGCCCGCTCTCGGTGCTGTTCGCCGCGGCCCATCCCGACCGCACCAACGGGCTGGTCCTGATGGGCTCCGAGGTCCGAGAGCGCAAGGATGACGATTGGCCATGGGGCGAAGCCACGGAAGAGGAGTTCGAAGCTTCGATGGCGATGCTCCCCGAGAAGTGGGGGCGGCCCGGCCGGTTCATGGAGTACTTCGCTCCAAGTCAGGAGGTGACTCCCTGGATGACTGACTGGTCAGCGCGCCTGCAGAGGAACGCCAACACTCCAACAGGAGCAGAGGCCTTCATGCGAATGGCCTTCGACATCGACATCCGCGACATCCTCCCCTCAGTTCGCGTCCCGACGCTGATCCTGCACTCGGTGGGCGACCGTATCTGCCACGTCGAGAATGCCCGCTACCAAGCCCGGGTGATCCCGAATGCCCGGTACGTCGAGATGCCGGGAGCGGACCATCTCCCTTGGTTCGATCCCGACCCAACGGTCGAGGAGATCAGAGAGTTCATGACTGGTCGGCGCGTGCCATCCGTACCCGACCGAGTCCTGACGACCCTCCTGTTCACCGACATCGTCGGATCCACCAACCGAGCCATAGAGATGGGAGATCATCGCTGGCGGGACCTGCTCGAGGCGCACGGAGAAGAGGTCCGCAGCCAACTGGAGAGGTACGGGGGAACCGAGGTGAACACTGCCGGCGACGGGTTCCTGGCGTCCTTCGATGGGCCGGCTCGTGCCATCAGATGCGGCCAAGAGATAGGAAGACAGTTGGACCAACTCGGCCTCGAAGTCAGAGCCGGGGTCCACACGGGCGAGGTCGAGAAGATCGGCGATGACATCGCTGGCATCGCCGTCCACGTCGGAGCCCGCATCTCGTCGCTGGCCGGCCCCGGTGAGGTGCTCGTCTCAGGAACGGTTCGCGACCTCGTCGCCGGTTCGGGCCTGGAGTTCACCGACCGCGGCACACATGCACTTCGCGGCATCCCCGAGCAGTGGCGGGTATTCGCCGCCATGTGATTTGGACCTTCCGGGGTGATGGCCCTGCTTTGCAGGACCGTGAGGCGAAGGGCGAGCCAAGCCAATTGCCGTCGGTCCGACGGAGATGCACCCGAATATGCTCTGAGTGAGGAAAGGGGACTCCGAGTGTTCGTCCGAGTGCTGGTCATCGCGATGGTGAGTGCCCTTGTGGGCGTCGCATGCGGGGACCAGGAAGGCGCAGGCGACCCCTCACCCGCATCGACGACCGCGCCCGTGCCCGACGAGCTTCCGCCTGCACCTGCCCCCACGATCTCGACCGTGACGACCCAGCCGCCTCCACCGGAGACCGAGGCGACTGAGCCAGCGTCATCCGAGGCACCGCCCTCAGGTGTCGACTTCACGCTCGCTGTCGTCGAGTTCTCCGGCACCTACGCCGAAGTACTGGTGCCGACGGGCACGGGACCCTTCCCCGCAGCGGTGACGGTGCACGGGGGTGGCTACACCCGAGGCTCACCCGAGTCCATGCGACCAATGGCCGAGTTGCTCGCTCGGAACGGATTCCTCGTGTTCAACACGGCCTATCACCTCTCGACGCCCACCGACCCGGCGTTCCCGACTGCGATGCATGACGTCGCCTGCGCGATGCGCCTCGCCGCTTCCCATCCGGACTCTGATGGGACTGTCGCCGTGGTCGGGGTGTCGGCAGGAGCTCACGCGGGAGGGCTCGTGGCGGTCACGGGCGATCTCCACGGCGAGGACTGTTCGGCGCCCCCAGCAACCGCGACCCGGTATGTCGGCCTGGGCTACATCGACATCACCGGGACCAACACGGTCAAACCCCCCGGGCTCGATCCTCTCTTCCAAGTACCCGACGAAGAGGTCTCCGCTGAGCTGCGGGCCGCTGGGGATCCGATCAACCACGTGGGAGCCAATCCGGGGCTCATGACACTGCTCGTGCACGCCGAGGACGACGAGATCACATCTCTCGCAGCCGCCGAACAGATGCTTGCAGCCCTCACGGGTGCGGGGCAGTTGGCCGAACTCGCCATCGTGCCTGGCATCGGGCACTTCGACCTATCCACCGTCGAGTTCACTGGCGCCACAGTCGTCGAGTGGCTCCTGGACAACCCAGCCAACTAGGTCCTCTGCGTACAGCGCCCTTCTGAATGCGGCACTGACGCCCTTACTACATCGCGCAAGTGCCAAGACAGGCACGGCCGGCGGCTGCATCGAGTCCCTAGAGGGAGTTCCCTTCGGTTCCGCCGAGGATTGGTCCCGCCGTCGCCGCGATCGCATCAAGGACACTCTCGCCCCCACTCGGGCCCCCCACACCATCATCTCTCGGGGCACCGAGCACCTCGCCAGCGTCGCCCAGAAGGGAACGCATGATCCCGGTCAGGAGACCGAGTTGCACCTCATCGTTCGGGACCCGCCCGACGGCTGCGATCAACCGGGCCCTCTCGGCCGTCCGGCCGTCCCGGTCGGCGAGCCAACTGAGGAGAATCGCAAGGGCGACTTGCACGTGGATGGGTTCATCGCCAGGTCCACTCAGTGCCAATCGCAAGGCAGCCCGAGTCGCGTCCACCTCTCCCAGGGCTGCGAAGATCGCACCCTCGATGGTCGATCCATAGGGAAGTGCGTACCCCACGCGTTGCAGCGCTGCGGTTCCGCGGGTCGCAGCGCTGGCTGCTTCCTCCAGTCGGTCGAGGGCGACGAGAACCCGAGCGCTGCTCAGGTCGCAGAACGCTGCCTGCCGGTGGTCACCGAGTCGAACGAAGAGGTTGCGGGCCTCTTCGTAGAGGGCGAGCGCAGCGTCGGTCCTCGGCGTCTCCCCCGGTTGGCTCGACCGCAACCTGGACCGGTCGACACCGAACGCCTGCCGGTGGGCCCGACTCGCTGTGGCGTGCGCCAGTCCCAACTGCACGCCGGCTGCCCGGTAGTGGCGGATGGCGGCCATAGACCACTCATCGGCGGCGTCGAGGATGGGATCGTCGTCGCTCGATGCCCTGAACTCCAACGCGTAGCCATGATTCAGGGCGAGGCGACCCTGGACCCAGTCGTCGCCACTGCGTCCTCCGGCGGCGTACGCCTCTTCGAACACTCGCTGCTCCTCATCAGCGCGCCCGAGCACCCCGAGAACGGGGACGAGCGCAACCATCGTCCGGGCCTTGAGCCGGTCGTCGGCGATCGAGGCAGCCATCGCCGCGGCAGCCTCGGCATCCTCGAGACCATCCTCCACCCGCTCGAAGATGGCGGTCCAAGCCCGAGCGTGGACGAGTTGCGTCTGCATTTCGTGTTCTTGGTCCCCGCGTTCGATGAGGGCTGTGAGCGTTGCCCTCCCGAACACAACCTCGTTCCTGGCGAACCAGTACCACCAGATACCGCGCGCCATCCGCGCGGCGAGAGTGGTCTCTCCTGCCTCGATGGCCCACCCGATCGCTGCGCGGTAGTTCTCGTGATCGGTGTCGAGGCGATCGAACCACTCAGCCTGGCGATGATCTCGGAGTGCGTCGTAGGCCTCATCGGCGCAGTGGGTGAAGTACTCCGCATGTCGCCGGCGCCACTGGTCGCTCTCCCCTTCCGACTGGAGTTGCTCCAGTGCGTACTGACGGAGCGTTTCGAGCAGCCGGAACCGTTTCCCCGCTCCATCGACCTGGACCATCGACTTGGACACGAGTTCGGAGAGGAGTTCGAACACGGCCCAACCGTCGACTGGGTCACCGTGGACCGTCGCCTCGGCGGCCGCAAGGTCGAAACCGCCACGGAAGACGCCGAGGCGGCAGAAGACAGCTTGCTCCTCGGGTGAGAGCAACTCGTACGACCATTCGATCGTCGCATGAAGGGTTTGCTGCCTCGGCAGGGCGGTGCGGGCACCCCCCGAGAGGATCCGGAATGCATCGGAGAGACGGTCTGCGATCTCCCCAACCGATAGGAAACGAACTCGCGCGGCTGCGAGCTCGATCGCGAGGGGCATCCCGTCCAGGCGACGGCAGATCTGAGACACGGTTCGCACCGACTCCGGATCGAGACGGAAGTTCGAATCTGCTGAGAGGGCCCGTTCGGCGAAGAGTTCGATGGCGTCGGGGTAGGAGGTCTCGTCTCCGTCGGACTCCAAACCCAAGGCGGGCACTTGGACGAGTTGCTCTCCTCTCACGCCGAGACCTTCCCGCGAGGTGGCAAGGACGGTGAGCCCGGGGCAGGAACGGAGGAGTTGGTCAGCCAAACGGGCGGCGGCTGTGATCAGGTGCTCGCAGTTGTCCACGATGAGGAGCGCTGTGTGCGCGCCGAAGAACTCGATGAGTCGTTGCGTGTCGGTACCCGCGTCCGCCGGTGCGCCACCGTTCGACGATGCCCGCCTGCCAAGCCCGAGCGCCTCGACGACGTACCGGTCGAGGTCATCCGGCGTCGAGAGTGCTGCAAGTTCGACGACCCAGACACCGCCGGGGAAGGCGTGTATCTGCTCGGCCGCCACATGGAGTGCCAGCCGGGTCTTTCCCGAGCCACCCACGCCCGTGAGAGTGACCAAGCGCGACGATGCAAGTCGCTCGATCGTGTCCACAGTCTCCTCGCGGCGGCCAACGAACGACGAAAGCTCGAGTGGGAGGTTGTTCCGCACTGAGTCCAAGACCCTGAGGGGAGCGAAGTCTTGCTCCAGGTGGGGCGCCGCCACCTGGTGGAGTCGCTCCGGGGTACCGAGGTCACTGAGCCGGTGCTCGCCCAGATCCCGGAGTGCGACACCCCCGGGAAGGCTGCCGGCGACGAGGTCGGCGACGGCGCCGCTTACTAGGACCTGTCCGCCGTGCCCGGCCGACATCACTCGAGCGGCCCGATTGACCGACGGCCCGAAGTAATCGCCATCACGTTCGAACGCCTCGCCAACGTGGAGGCCCATTCGCACGAGGATCGCTCCGAACGTCCACGTGTCTGCTGCGAG
>CP070681.1:56823-66283 GCA_020352575.1 Acidimicrobiia bacterium
CAACCGATGGGTGGCTGGTCCTCCAGGTGGTGGGTGCGCCGGTGTTCCGTCGCCTGGCCAGGCTGCTCCAGCGGTCGGACTGGCTGGAGGACCCACGTTTCGCAACGGACGACGGCCGGGGGGAGTTCGGAGCCGAGTTGTCCGAGGTGATCGGCGCCTGGGTCGCCCAACGGACGGTTGGCCAGGCCATCGCCGAGTTCAACGACGCAGGGGTGCCCTCGGCGCCGGTCCTCGACCCGAGGAGTGCCCTCGAGGATCCCCACGTCGTGGCCACCGGGTTGTTCGTGCCGCTCGCCTACCCGGGCACCGACATCGATCCTCCGATCGCGGCGCCGCCGGTTGCGCTCTCGGCGACGCCTGCGGAGGTGCGCCACCGTGCGCCCGGTCTGGGTGAGCACACAGAAGGCGTACTCGCCGAACTCGGGTTCTCCTCGGACGAGATCGCCGGCTTCCGCGAGGAGGGTGCCGTCTAGGCGAGGCCACATCGGTCGCGCAGGAGCGCGACCACTGCAGCGGTCTCTTCGGGGAGCCTCGAGCCACCCCAATACGCGTCGTGGGGGAACGCTCGCAGGAAATCGAGGATCGTCGGCTCGAATCGGTCGGCGCCCGGCGACAGCTCATGCACGAACCCGCCGAGGCCCCCGTCGGCCACCGGGCCGCCGAGGAGGTCGTGCACGAAAGCGACGTTCACCCACTCGGTCACGGAGAAGGTCGAGGTGTGGTGGAGGCGCATGCCGTTCGATTCGTAGGCGATCGAGGGAGGGCTTCCGTGTTGTTGCGGCGGGCACGATGAGAGGCCGCGGGACGCGAGCCGCTCCTCGAGGTGTGCCCGGTCGGGCGCGAGGAGGCCCGCCGCATGGGCGAGCGGACTCCCGAGGGTGATGAACGAGGTGACGGGCCAGGCATCGCGGGTGGCGTCCATGCGCCGACGGAGCACCGACACCGCGGCCGCCCACGACTCCTCGCTGGCCGCCCCGGAACCCAGTTCGTGGTCGAGTTCATGGACCGCGGCACGTTCCTCGGGGTCGAGCAGGTGGTCGCGGGCCCAGGACTGGAAGACGAGTTGGAGGGCGTCATAGGCGACGAATCCACCCTGGCTGTGGGCGACCACCACCACCCGGTCGTAGCCGTACTTCGCGTCGGAGCAGAGCCGCTGGACGAGATCGGCGGTCTCTCGGCGGAGCCGATCGGCCTGTGCTGCGTTCCCCGGCGTGGCGTCGAGGTACCGGGCCACGTCACCCAGCCAGTGTCGGAGCCAGACGCCGACCACGACGATCGTGAGCACGCCGGGGAGTCCGCCGACCACGAGCTCGCCCTCGACGATCGAGAACGTCGTCAGCATGGCGACCACCACGAGCACGAGGATGCGCGTCCACGCAAGGGGGCCCATGCCCCGCAGGGCAGCTCCCGCCAGGAGCCACAGCGGAGCCCAGAGCAGCACGACGAGGGCGACACCGGCTGTCTCGGCATCCACGTCGACCGTCGCGACCGCAGCACCCCCGCCGGCGAGTGCGCCGATGATCGCTGCCGCCCAGACCGACCGGACGATGAGGTGGCTGAGCGCCCACGCCCCGACCACGATGCCGAGGACGAGGCCGATCGACGGGACGCCGTCGAGGAAGCCGTCGAGTGAAGCATCGTCGGCGGTCACGGAGACTGCGGCAATCGACCAATACGGCAGGACGGCGACGATGCCGATGGCCCACTCCACGAAGGGCGAGCGGCCCCCGAGTCGCTCGCCGAGGCCACCGCGGAGCAGGAGTCCACCCAGCCAACGCAAGACCGAGGAGATCCGGGTGTCCTGGAACCGGTCGGACCAGTAATGCTCGTAGACGTGGGCCTCATCCCCCCCGGGGGTCCGGATCGTCACCCGGTGCGTGTCGGTGCGCCCGGTGATGCGATCGGGCGCGAGGTAGCACTCGTCATCTGGCCCCGCGAGGGCTTCGCCGAGCGAGCGCTGGGTCGCCCCCGGCCGCTGCTGGCCCATCCCGTGGACGACGAGGACGGCGGTGCGGGACATGCGGTGACGGTAGGCGTCAGCGCCCGAGGGTGCGTGACAGGGACGAAAGGGCGATGCCCATCGCGACGATCCCGGCCCCGGCGAGCCAGCTGAGGGGGTCGACGAAGAACGCCAGTCCCACACATGCGGTGAGGCCTGCCCAGGGGAGCCATCGCCAGAACCGCCGGTCGACGCTCGGGAGGCGCAGTGCCGAGAGGTTGGTGATCGCGTAGTAGAGGAGGACGGTCACCGCCGACAGCCCCCACGTCGTGCGCACGTCACCGATGAGCACGAGGAGGAGGACGAATCCGCCGACCACGAGCACTGCTCGATTGGGCGAGCCGTCGTCGATCCGGGCGAGTCCGGTCGGGAGGTGGTTTCGTCGCGCCATCGCAAGGACGACTCGGCTGAGGCCGAGGACGAGGTTGAGGAGCACGCCGACCATGGCCGTGATCGCAGCGATGGAGACCACCGCCGCAGTGGTGGTGGCGCCCCACCCGCGAGCCATGACCTCGAGGGGGGCCGCGTCACCGTCGACGGTTTGGGCGAAGAAGATGCCGTCGGCGGTGAGTGTGCTCACTGCGGCCACGCCCGCGTAGAGGATCGCCGAGACGGCGAGCGTGGCGATGACCGCTCGGGGGATGGTGACGGAGGGATCCCGCACCTCCTCGCCAAGGGTTGCGATGCGTCCGTACCCGGTGAAGGCAACGAAGACCAGTGCGGTTGCCGCCAGGAAGGAGGTGAGGGGCGTGGGACTCAGCTCGACGATGCCGGACCACCCCGTGGGCTGGGTGGCGCCGACCCCGATGTAGATGCCGAGGCCGACCACGGTGACCCCGACGACGGCGGCGTTCACGATGGCGGTGCGCCGAATCCCCCTCAGGACGACCACCACGAGGAGCGAACCGATTCCGAGGGCGACCGGCACCCGGAGGTCGGCGTCGGCGCCGAGGACGTGGAGGAGATAGGCCGCAGCGCCGAGGGCGGCCGTCGCAGCAGACGCAGACTTCGCCACGAGGAACAGCCACCCTGCGGCGAGACCGGCCACGGGGTGGACGAAGACGGTCCCGTACTCGTAGGTGCCACCCGAGACGGGATGGGCGGCGGCGAGCTGCGCAGAGCTGAGCCCGTAGAAGGTCGCGAGGGCGCCCGCGGCCAGGACGGCGAGCCACAGCCACTTCGTGGTCTGCCCCGCCGCGATCGCCAGCGACACGAACACCCCGGTGCCGAGGATCGAGCCGAGTCCGGTGACGACGGCGCCGGGCAGGCCGAGGGCGCGTTCGAGGGACGACATGGGGCGAGGCTAGGACTGGCAGGAAGCCGAGAGTTTCTTGCCGACGAGTGCCGAACCCTCGGTACCCTTCCCCTCCCATGTCCTCCCCGGTCCTCGTCGAGTCACTCGCCAGCCCCGTCACCGATCGTGCCCTCCGGGCCTACCTCGGCTCCGTGCCGTCGGTGGACGATGTGATGGTCCACCAGCGGGTCGCCGCACTTGCGACCCGGTCCATCAAGAAGGAGTCGAAGCGAGCCGCCTTGGAGTTGGCGGTGCGGATGACCGACCTCACCACCCTCGAGGGGCAGGACACGCCGGGGAAGGTGCGCCAACTCGCCTCGAAGGCGGTACGACCCGACCCCTCCGACCCGTCCATCCCCTCCGTGGCCGCACTGTGCGTCTACCCGTCGATGGTCCCCCATGCCGCCCCCGTCCTCGCAGGATCCGGCGTGCACCTCGCTGCGGTCGCCACCTACTTCCCGTCGGGCCAGGCGCCCGGCGAGAGCCGGGTCGCCGACGTGCGGACGGCGGTCGAGGCCGGTGCGGACGAGATCGACATGGTCATCGACCGGGGTGCGTTCCTCGCCGGGGACTACGTGAAGGTCTTCGAGGACATCGTGGCGACGAAGGAGGCGTGCGGGGACGCCCACCTCAAGGTGATCCTCGAGACGGGCGAACTCGGGACGTACGACAACGTGCGCAAGGCCTCGATGCTCGCCATGGCTGCCGGGGGCGACTTCATCAAGACCTCGACCGGCAAGATCTCGCCCGCGGCAACCCGCGAAGTCACCCTCGTCATGTTCGAGGCCATCCGCGACTTCCACGCCCTCACCGGGCGCCGTATCGGCATGAAGCCCGCCGGTGGCATCCGGGTGGCGAAGGATGCCATCCGCTACCTCGTCCTCCTCCACGAGACACTGGGCATGGACTGGATGACGCCGGACCTCTTCCGGTTCGGGGCATCCTCGCTCCTCAACGACGTCCTCATGCAGATCCGCTGGCTCGACACGGGCCGCTACCAATCCGCCGACTACTTCACCAAGGACTGATCGATGTCCGATAGCCCCGCCACCGTCTCCCATGCCCCCCTCGATTGGGCCTACGCCGAGTCGAAGGAGTCGACCTCGATCGTGTCGATTCCCGAGGAGCAGGGCCTGTACATCGGGGGCGATTTCCTCCCGGCGGCGAACGGCGCCACCTACGCCTCGGTGAACCCGGCGACCGAGGGCCACCTCGGCCACGTCGCCGAGGCGGGTGAGGGTGACGCCGACCGAGCGGTCTCGGCCGCCCGCGCCGCCTATGAGACGTACTGGCGGGATATGCCCGGCAAGGAACGGGCCAAGTATCTCTACCGCATCGCCCGGCTCCTCCAGGAGCGCGCCCGCGAGTTCGCCGTCCTCGAGACGATGGACGGGGGCAAGCCGATCAAGGAGTCACGCGACTTCGACCTGCCGACCTCGGCCGCCCACTTCTTCTACTACGCCGGGTGGGCGGACAAGCTCGAGTACGCCTTCCCCGGGACCGACCCCCGTCCCCTCGGTGTGGCGGGCCAGGTCATCCCGTGGAACTTCCCGATGCTCATGCTGGCGTGGAAGGTCGCCCCGGCGCTGGCCGCCGGGAACACGGTCGTCCTCAAACCCTCGACCACGACCCCGTTGACGGCCCTCGAGTTCGCCCGGCTCACCCGTGAGGCAGGGCTCCCCGACGGTGTGTTCAACGTGCTCACCGGCCACGGAGACGCGGGGGCGTCGCTCGTCGCCCATCCGGACGTCAACAAGGTCGCCTTCACCGGTTCGACGGGCGTCGGGCGCCTCATCCAGCGGGCGATCGCCGGTACCGACAAGAAGGCGACCCTCGAGCTGGGTGGCAAGGCGGCGCACATCATCATGGAGGACGCTCCCATCGACCAGGCGGTCGAGGGCATCGTGAACGGCATCTTCTTCAACCAGGGCCACGTGTGTTGTGCCGGTTCTCGCCTGCTCGTGCAGGAGAGCGTCGCCGACGTCGTCATCGACAAGCTGAAGGCCCGCCTGGACACCCTGCGGGTCGGGGACCCGCTCGACAAGAACACCGATCTGGGGGCCATCAACTCGGCGGACCAACTCGAGAAGATCCAGGAGCTCGTGGCGTCGGGGACCTCCGAGGGCGCCGAGATCTATCAGCCCGAGTGCCAGCTGCCTGAGCGGGGCTGGTGGTTCCCGCCCACCCTGTTCACGGAGGTGAGCCAGTCGCACCGGATCGCCCAGGAGGAGATCTTCGGGCCGGTCCTCTCGATCCTGACCTTCCGGACGCCCGACGAGGCGATCGAGAAGGCGAACAACACGCCGTATGGGTTGTCGGCCGGCGTCTGGACCACGAAGGGGTCGAGGATCCTGTGGATGGCCGATCGGCTCAAGGCCGGCGTCATCTGGTCCAACACGTACAACCAGTTCGACCCGACGTCCCCCTTCGGTGGGTACAAGGAGTCGGGCTTCGGTCGGGAGGGCGGCCGCCACGGCCTCCTGCCCTACATGGCGGGGGTGGTGTGATGGGCCGACTCGATGTCCGCAAGACGCACAAGCTGTACATCGACGGCGCGTTCCCCCGGTCCGAGAGCGGGCGTGTGTTCCCCGCCGAGGACAGCAATGGTCAGGTCGTGGCCCGCATGTCCCAGGCCTCCCGCAAGGACCTCCGCGATGCCGTCCGCGCTGCACGCGGCGCCCAGCCCGGTTGGGCCGGCCGCACGGCGTACAACCGCGCCCAGATCCTCTACCGAGTCGCAGAGATGGTGGAGGACCGTCGGGAGGCGTTCGCCGCGCAGCTCGAGGTCGACGGCCGTGATCGTGCGGCAGTCGATGCCGAGATCGAGGCTTCGATCGATCGGCTCGTCTGGTACGCAGGTTGGTCGGACAAGTTCGCCCAGGTGCTCGGCAACCTCAACCCGGTCGCAGGCCCCTTCTTCAACATCTCGGTGCCCGAAGCGACCGGCGTGATCGGTGTCGCAGCCCCCGAGGAACCGCCGCTCCTCGGGCTCGTGTCCGTCGTGGCGCCGGTGGTCGTGTCGGGCAACACCGCCATCGTCGTCCCCTCCGGCCGCTGGCCGTTGACGGCGGTGACATTCGCAGAGGCACTCGCCACCTCGGACGTGCCGGGCGGTGTGGTCAACCTGCTCACCGGCTTCAAGGACGAACTCCTGCCATGGCTGGCCGGTCACATGGATGTGAACGGCCTCGACCTCGACGGTGCGCCGTCCGACATGGTGGGTGCGCTCGTGGACGCCGGTGCCGAGAACCTCAAGCGGACCCGCACCGACCGCACCGATGACTGGTGGGCAGCGTCTGCGCAGAGCCCGTATCGGATCGCCGCGTTCACCGAGACCAAGACGGTCTGGCACCCCAAGGGGCGGTGAGCCTCAAGCGAGGTGGGAGCGCACCGCCTCTGCGACCCGGTCGGCGGTGAAGCCGAACTGCTCGGCGAGCACCTCCGCCGGCGCCGATGCCCCGAAGCGGTCCATGCCCAGCACGAGGCCACCGTCGCCGGTCCACCGCTCCCACCCGAGCGTGGCACCCGCCTCGATCGCAATTCTCGGCCGTGGGCCGAGGACGGCCTGGCGGGTATCGGCGTCCTGCTCGGCGAACAACTCCCACGACGGCATGGACACCACCTGGGCGTCGATGCCCTCGGCTGCGAGTCGCCCCGCGGCCTCGAGTGCGACATGCACCTCGGAGCCGGTGGCCAGCAGCGAGACGTCGCTGCCCTCTCGCAGGACGTAGGCGCCCCGGTCGACCAGGCCGGTCGGGCGGTCGAGCGTGGGCAGGTTCTGCCGGGTGAGGACGAGGGCCGTGGGTCCGTTGCGGCGATTGAGTGCCACCTCCCAGGCCTCCAGCGTCTCACCGGCGTCCGCAGGGCGCAGCGTCACGAGGCCCGGCATCGCACGGAGCGAGGCGAGGTGCTCGATCGGCTGATGGGTCGGGCCGTCCTCACCGACGAAGAAGGAGTCATGGGTGAAGACCCAGATCGACCCGATGCCCATGAGCGCCGAGAGGCGGAGGGCCGGGCGGAGGTAGTCGGCGAAGACGAAGAACGTGGCTGCGTACGGCGTCGTCCCGCCGTGGATGGCCATGCCGTTCACCACGGCGCCCATGGCGTGCTCCCGGATCCCGAAGTGCACGTTGCGCCCGCTGCGGTCCTCGGCCGAGAAGGAACCGCTCGTCGAGATCTTCGTCTTGTTCGACGCGACGAGGTCGGCCGAACCGCCGATGAACGAGGGGACCTTCTCGGCGATCTGGTCGAACAACGCGCCGCTCGCCGACCGGGTGGCGACCGAGTCGGCGAACCCGGGATCATCGAGGGACACGGCCGAGGGCTCGTACACGGAGGACCATGCGTCGGCGAGCTCGGGGTCGGCGTCGAACGCTGCCTCCTTGCGGGCGGTCCACGCAGCACGAGCATCCCGGCCGCGCTGCATGGCATCGGCGAAGAACCCGTAGACCTCGTCCGGCACCTCGAAGGGCTGATGGGGCCAGCCGATCGCCTCACGGGTCAGGGCGACCTCGTCGTCGCCGAGCGGTGAGCCGTGCGACCCGGAGGTGTCCTGCTTGTTGGGGCTGCCGTGCGCAATGTGGGTGCGTGCGATCACCAGGGAGGGCCGTCCTCCCTCTGCGATCGACGCCTCGATCGCCTCGCCGATCGCGCCATGGTCGTGGCCGTCGACGGTGATGGTCTGCCACCCCATCGCAGCGAACTTGTGGGCGACGTCCTCGGAGAAGGCCAGGTCGGTCGACCCATCGATCGAGATGTCGTTGTCGTCGTAGAGGTAGACGAGCCGGTCGAGGGCGAGGTGGCCCGCCAGGGAGGCAGCCTCCATGGCCACACCCTCCATGAGGTCACCGTCGGAGACGAAGGCGAAGGTCCGGTGGTCGACCAACTCGGGGCCGAAGCGGTCACGGAGGTGGGCTTCCGCAATGGCCATGCCGACCCCGGTGGCGAAGCCCTGGCCCAGCGGGCCAGTCGTCGTCTCGATGCCGAGGTGGTGATCGATCTCGGGGTGGCCCGCGGTGTGCGAACCCCACTGGCGGAACGACCGCAGATCGTCCATCGACACCGGGAAGCCCGAGAGGTGGAGGAGCGAGTACAGGAGCATCGATGCGTGCCCGTTCGAGAGCACGAGCCGGTCCCGGTCCGCCCAGGTCGGGTCGTCGGGGTCGACGGTGAGGAAGCGGGAGGTGAGGACGACTGCCATGTCGGCCATGCCCATCGGTGCGCCCGGATGACCCGAGTTCGCGCGTTGGACGGCATCCATGGAGAGCGCCTTGATGGCGTTGACGGCGGAGCGGGGCAGGTCGGGCATGGGCGGGAGGCTATCGCCCCTGCGCCGGATCTCCCACAGGAGCCCTCTTAGGAGATTCTTAGGTGCCCCTCAGGAACGTCTCATGCCCACCCCGCACCATTTCGGTGTGCAATGGCCCCCGTGGCCGCGATCGACCCCCCGGTGACGGGGGCCGACCGAAGGACAACGACGATGGAATACACACTGAAGGGCGCCCAGATCGCCGGTATGCCTCGCCGCTCCCGTACGTACGGCCGCGGGAGGGTGTGCTCCCACGACGACTGCCCCACCCGTCTTTCCCAGTACAACAAGCGTGAGACGTGCTCGGTCCACACCGGGGTGACCTTCCCCCGACTCCGTGGCCACACGAAGCACCTCAAGGAGTAGGTGCCACCCAGATCGTGGCGGGGTGCGGTTGCTCCTTCCCTCCCTCCCGTGACCGTACGGTCATTTCCACACCCCGCCCGAGGCGACGGCGCCGGTCCCCCCACCGGCGCCGTCGTACGTCCGACGACCCCCGATACCCTGCCGACAGCCGAGCACGAAAGGAAGCGACCGTGACTGCGATCCTCGTCGTCGAAGACGACAAAGGCGTTCGTGAGTCGCTTTCGCGCGCCCTCCGGTACGAGGGGTATGAGGTCGAAGCGGCGCCCGATGGCATCGAGGCCATGCAGGTGCTCGACAAGGTCGCGCCGGACGTCATCGTCCTCGACGTGATGATGCCGGTCATGGATGGGCTGGAGGTGTGCCGTCGCATCCGGGCGAGGGGCAACACCACGCCGATCCTCATGCTCACGGCCCGCCACGAGGTGACCGACCGGGTCGCCGGCCTCGACGCGGGCGCCGACGACTACGTGGTCAAGCCGTTCGCCCTCGACGA
>CP070681.1:66383-75811 GCA_020352575.1 Acidimicrobiia bacterium
TCGACAGGGTCAATTGCAGCACACCGAGGAACACCAGCGACGCCCCTCCGATGGAAAGCCACCAAATGGCGCCACCGAACAGCCCCAGCGCGGCAAGGACGCCGACATAGAGCGTCGACACTGCGATGGCCAACAGCGCACCTCGCAGAATCGCGAGCGGCGACGGACGACCAGTGGACTCGATCAGGTACCGAGTGCTGGGCTTGCTTCGTACGAGTTGCATGCCTCTCACCTCTCCCGGGGGACCCGTTGTCCCCCGCAGTCAGGAGCCCTCACACTCCGGATCCGATGCCCCTCGGCGTTCGTCCGTTCCGGGATTCCTCGGTCTCCTACCTGCCAGTGTCTGGGACCAACAGAAGGCTGACTGTCAGGAAGGTTCCGCTGGTCGCGGGTTTCGTGTGGGGCAATCACCCCACTGGAGCGCCCTCAGCGTTGAAGCGATCGCGGCGCGTGGGAGTTGGTCCGCCCTGCGCGAGGCCGAGCGGGTTCGAAGGGACGCCAGCCGGTTTCTCGCTCCGGCTCATCTACGACGAGCCCGGGCGTCGACGGCAATGAGCGAGAGGCCCACGATGCCGATGGCGGTCGGAACGGCGGTCACGATATCGTCGGTGGCCACGAGCATCGCCGCGGCGGCGAGCACCATGAGCAGCCCGCCCCAGAATCGACCCGATCTCACGGCAACCTCCCGTTGGACGATCGACCCGAACCTACGCGCCTGCGTCCGGATTCCGACACAAGGCCTAGACGAGGAGCATCGATAGCCCGACTGCGAACGTGAACACGTGCGCCCAGAAAGGAGGCTCTGCGACAAACCGAAGACGGGGTAGTGCGAAGAGCCCGACCATGACGACTGCCCAGGTGATGCCTGCGGCGGGGAGCCAGTCGACGACCAACGACCTCCCCACAAGGCCGAGTGCAATGGGGACGGTTGCCGCATAGGCCGTTCCCATGTGGACGGTGTGGCCGAGGTCGACCCACGCTGAGAGCGGCCGATACGAGGCGGGGACCGCTCCTCCACTCGCTGCCGACTCGGCCGCCCACTCCCCCACCGTCAACCGGAACGCCAGCGCACCGAGCCACGGCACCGCGCCGACAGTGTAGAGCCCCGCACCCAGGGCGACCCTCGGGTCGACGTGCGCCAACCCCCAAAGTCCCGCCGCCGTGAGGGCCACGGCAGGGATCATCAGACCGTGGATCCAACGTCGTCGGGCCCGGTCGGCGTGCACCGTGACGAGCGCCTCCTCCATCGGAGCCTCGTACTCCAGGCGCCACATCGAGGCCCCCACCATGAAGAGCCCAAAGCCACCCACGAGCGTCCATGCGACGAAGTCCATCCGATCCCTCCTTCAACCCTTGGACGCATCGAATGGCGGGAGCGTTTCGGGTTCCACGGGCGGCGCCAGCACTCCGTTGATAGGCTCGCCGCCCAGCAGAGGGAGGGAACATGTGGACCGATGACAACCTTATGGTGCTCAATCCCGAGGACCAGGTGGCACGGGGGAACATCACCCATCTCATGTCGGCGTCCGAGTCGGTCGGAGGCTGGGGCGCAGTCTTGGTCACCGGCAAGCGAGGCACCTCGGGCAGGACCCACATCCACCGAGGTGAGTCCGAGGCCTTTTTCATCATCGAAGGTGAAATGGACCTGTGTGGGGCCTCCTCGATCACCCCGTTGGTCCCGGGCGCGTTCGTCCTCGTCCCTCCCGACACCGAGCACGGGCTCCGCATCACCAGCGACGAAGCCAAGTGGCTGGCCATCTGGCCGTCGGCCTTGGACGGACTGATCGATGACGTCGAAGCGGCGAAGGCAGAGGGTCGGGACGACAAAGAGACCCTCGACGAGATCCGGAGTCGCCACGCCGTCGAGCCGGGCGGACCCATCGCCCATCTCGACTGACTTCCTGTCGCCCTCACCCGACCCGGGCTAGGATCGCCGCATGGTCAACGCCTACATCCTCATCCAGACCGAGGTCGGTCGTGCCGCCGCCGTCGCCGAAGCCGTACGCGGCATCTCGGGTATCGAGCAGGTCGATGACGTGACGGGCCCGTACGACGTCATCGTGCGTGCCGGCGCCGAGTCGGTCGACGAACTCGGCCGCCTGGTCGTCGCCCAGGTGCAGGCAGTGGCGGGCATCACCCGCACGCTCACCTGCCCGGTCGTCCACCTCTAGGCGCTCACCCGAGCTTCGCTGCGATGCTGCCGGCGTCCCTGAGGGCGCTGCCGTCTGCGCCTGCCACCGTGTAGCTCGGGCCTTCACCTCGCTCGGCTTCTTCGAGCATGTCCTCGAACAGGGTGATCGGCGCCACCCCTGCCTCCCGCCAGAGGTAGGTACTGAACGAACCCGGCGGGTTGTTGACCTCGTTCACGAAGACCTCCCCGTCGACGAGGAGGAAGTCCATCCTGGCCACGCCCCGCACGCCGGCGACGCGGGACACCGTTGCTGCAAGCAGTCGCAGACGGTCGCCAATCTCCTCCGGGATGTCCGCCGGGAGTTCCCGTCGGGAGCCCGCCAGCCCACCGCCCGAGAGGTACTTCTCCTGGTAGCCGTAGAAGCCTGCTTTCAGCGGCCGTTCGATCGGTGACAGTTGCAGCACGGGCCAGGTGCGCACGGCCACGTTGAGGTCCTCGGCCCCCTCGATGAATGGTTCCAACACGCCCCCGAGGGACATGTGTGGACTGGTGCGGAGCAGGGCGACGGCCGTGGCGTGGTCCTCCACGATCTCGATCCCGATCGACGAACCCCCGAAACGGGGCTTGACGATGAAGGGTCCAGCGCCCTCGGGTTGGACATCTGGGTCGAGCGGCTGCCGGTCCAGCACGGGAAGGCCGGCCGCGGCCATCGAGGCACCAAACGCCAGTTTGTCCATTGCCAGCGACTGGTTGGCGACCGACGGACCGGTGCCCCGGATGCCCGCCGAGTCGAGGAGCGCCTGGAGCGTCCCATCCTCACCCGGTCGACCGTGACAGGCATTGAGCACCACTTCCACACCCAGTGACTTCCGGCCGAGCCGCCCGCCGGTTACGAATCCTGCGCCTGGAACTGCCTCGAAACGCAGTTCCTTCGCATCCCTCGGCACACCATCTACGAAGTCGGCGCCCTCTGCCCGGGGGTCGACCTCGAACCACTCCCCCGTCTTGGTCCAGTAGACGGCGACGAGGTCCACCCCACCTTCGGCAAGGGTCCTGGCAGCCATGAGGCCGGTGAGGATCGAGATGTCATGCTCGGGGGATGGGCCACCGAAGACAACGGCGATGCGCGGCATGCCCATGAGGCTAGTGACGGGGTGGCGATGGTCAGGGGTAGTGACCGGGGAGGTCGTTCTCGTAGAGGACTGCGTCGCCGGGTCCGAGGTGTGCCCGTACCCATGCCACGGCGGTGTCCCGGTCGGGGAACCCGTGGACGGTCGCCGAGCCCTCGGCAGCACCTTCGAGCAGGGCCCTGCGGTTCGTGCGCTTCACCACCACCACATCATCGGCAACCCGGGATGCAGCGGCACCGAACGCCCGGTTCTCCTCGGCCTGCATGTTCCCGAGCTCCACCATGCCCGGCGTCACGACGACCCTGCGGCCATCGAAGGCCCCGAGCAGTGCGAGTGAGCTCGCCGCCCCGGCCGGGTTCGAGTTGAACGTGTTGTCGATGATGGAGAAGCCCCCGTCGGCGGTGACGATCGACTGTCGGTGTTCCGGAGTCTCCGCGCCGGCGAACGCCCCCGCGAGGCCATGGAGGGGAACGTCGGCTGCAAGGCCGATCCCGAGGGCAACGGCGAGGTTCGTGGCGAACGGCACCTTGGGGATGTGCTCGACCACCGTCCCGTCGATCGTGGCGGTCCACGAATCGCCTGCGTCGCTCACGGTCACGTCGAGGCCCGGTGTCGTGCCGCATCGGATGACCCGTTTGCCGCTCGCCTCCAGCACGTTGGCGTGGGCGGCAAGCCGTTCGTCATCGGCATTCACCACGGCAACCCGCGCCCGTTCGAAGATCTCCGCCTTTGAACTGAGCGTCACGTCCAACGACCCGAAACGCTCGAGGTGGACCGGGCCGATCGCCGTGATCGCTGCGATGTCCGGCGGCAGCCACTCGCACATCGCCCGCACTTCACCAGGCCCGTAGGCACCCATCTCCGCCACGAACCACTTCGTGCCGGGGGCGAGGTGCTCATTGACCGCCCGGGACAGACCCATGGCGTTGTTGAACGAGGCGGGGCTCGCCATGGTCGGACCCGCAAGGCCGAGGGTGCGGCGCACGTACTCCTTGGCAGTCGTCTTGCCATACGAGCCGGTGATGGCCACCACGCCGGGACCGACCTGGCGGAGCCGGGTACGCGCCTTCTCGATCCACTGTCGCTGCAGCCGCCGTTCGATCGGCCACGCCACCCGCATGGCGAGATCCATCACGAGGTCGCCGCCCAGCGTCACCGCGGCGAGGCCAGCGAGGAGGCCCCGCACACCGAGCCACCACCAGGTCAGGCCGAGGAATACCGCAGCACCGGCGGCGGCGAGGCCAGCGAGACGCTTCACCCGGGCCGTCCACGCCATCCCCTTGGCCGACAGGCCGAACGGCCAGAACGCAGCGATGACGCCGAGTACCGCCGCCGAGACCACCCCGAGTGGTGCGGGTGCCCAGGCAGCGAGCGCCAGCACGGTGAGGAGGACAGCGGCGAGGACATTGGCGATGCCGGCGACGCTCCAGCGGAAGGCGAAGCGGATCGTGGAACCGGGCAGGTAGTGCTCGCGCTGGGCGACGTACAGCCAGCGTCGCCAGATCGCGACGAGGCCCACGAGTTGGAGCGGAAGCACGATGGCGGGGAGGAACCCGATCTCACCCACGGAGAGCCTCCAACTCGGTGATCACGTGGCGGAGCAGGTCGGGCTGTTCGAACACGACGTCGTGGCCCCCGTCGACGAGTGTGGCGCCGGCGTCGGTGTCGAGCAGGTCGAGGGCCTCCTCGACGATCCATGCTCCTGCCGCGTTGTCGTCGCGCCCCCACAGGAGGCGGACGGGGATCTTCACCTTTCGGAGTTCGTCCTCGTAGGTCTCGTTCACGACACGCACGAGCACGTCGCGCATCACCCCTTCGGCGGCCCGATAGTCAGCAGAGCCGTACTTGCGCCTGGCGGCTTCGAGTCGTTCATCCCCGATGAGACCAACGCCCGCTGCCCAGCGGATGAACCGGTACATGGGCTTGGGTTTCGCGGTTGACTGCCGTCGCAGCAGCGGTACCCCCGCGAGCACGAGCCCGGCCATCGGGTGACCGTCCGCGGCGAGGCAGACGCCGACACGGCCGCCGAACGAGTGCCCGACCACCACCGGGGGTGCCGGGAACTGGTCGAGGACCGGTGCGACAGCGGTGGCGTACTCCCGGGCACCCCACCCATCCGGCGGGGCTGGAGAGGCACCGAACCCGGGGAGGTCGAGGGCGACGGCGTCGATGCCGTCGAGGACTTCAGCGAAGTTGGTCCGGTCCCTCCCCCACCCGTGGAGGGCGAGGACTCGTGGCGAGTCGCCGGTGACCTCTCCGAAGAGGTCGTCGGTGAGGGCGCGGAGGGCCACCGCTACTCGGCGTCGGGGATCCCGGCGGCGAGCGCATGGAAGCCGCCGTCGACGTGGATGACCTCACCGGTGGTCATCGGCATCCAGTCACTCAACAGCAGCGCCACCATCCGGGCCACCGGCTCGGGGTTCGTCTCGTCCCACGGCAGCGGGGACCGATCGCTCCACACGCCCTCGAAGACCTCGAAGCCGGGGATCGACTTCGCAGCCATGGTCTTGAGGGGGCCCGCCGACACCGCGTTCACCCGGATGCCCTTGGGTCCCAGGTAGCCGGCCAGGTAGCGGGTCGTGGCCTGGAGGGCAGCCTTGGCGACCCCCATCCAGTCGTAGCCGGGCCACGCCTGGGAGTTGTCGAAGTCGAGGGTGACGAGGGAGCCGCCACCTGCCTTCTCCATGAGGGGGAGCAAGCCCATGGCGAGCGTCTTGTACGAGAACGCCGACACGCCGAACGCCGTCGTGGCGCTCTCGGCGGGGGTGTGGAGGAAGTTGCCGCCGAGGGCGTCGCCCGGGGCGAATCCGATCGAGTGGAGCGCCCCGTCGAGGCTGCCCCACTCCTGGGTGAGGGTGGCAACGAGGGACTCCATGTGGTCGTCGTCCATGATGTCGAGTTCGTAGACGGGCGCCGGGCTCGGGAGGCGCTTTGCGGTCCGCTCGGTGATCCGCAGGCCCCGACCGAAGCCGGTGAGCACGATCTCTGCGCCCTGCTCCTGGGCGATGCGCGCCGAGTGGAATGCGATCGAATCGGGGTTGAGGACCCCGGTGATCACGAGCTTCTTGCCTTTCAGGAACATGTCGGGCCTCCTCGGCTCGCCATCGTATCGCTCAGAACCACACGAGGAAGTTCAACCAACCCCGGATGCCCAGGCCGGACATGAACAGCATGAACAGTGACCAGGCCAGAGCGGGACGCCGCTCGAACTGGGCTCGGTACACGTAGGCGAACGCGACGGTGAAGAGGATCACCACGCCGTAGAAGAGGTGCGCCGATCCGGGGTCGAATCCGCCTTGGTACATCCACAGGCCAAGCGAGACCTGCACGAGGAACATCGTGATGGCCAGGCCTGCCACCCAGAAGAAGGTCCGGGGAAGGGGACGTTTCGCAAAGGCGAGCGCCGCCGCCCACACGCCGACTGCCCCGGACACGTAGATGGCCGCTTGTCCGAGGAACGTGTGGATGTCGCCGACCATGCGACCGGGAAGGGTAGTGAGGGGTGCGCGTAGCCTCGGCTGGCGAAAGGAGCACGATGGAGTACCGAAGACTTGGCCGCAGCGGGCTGCTGGTGAGCGAACTCGCGCTGGGGACGATGGTCTTCGGCGAAGACGGTCCCCGAGCCGCCTCGCCCGAGGACGGTACGTCGATGATCCACCGCTTCCTCGACGCCGGCGGCAACCACATCGACACCGCGGACGTGTACGCCGGCGGCCGTTCCGAGGAGATCGTCGGCAAGGCGATCAAGCTCCGCCGCGACGACGTCGTGCTCGCCACGAAGGTGCGATTCCCGATGGGTGCCGGCCCCAACGACCAAGGCTCGTCCCGCCACCACATCCTGTCCGGGGTGGATGCCAGCCTGCGACGACTCGGCACCGACCACATCGAACTCCTCTACCTCCATTGCTGGGACCCCATCACCCCGCTCGACGAGTCACTGCGGGCCCTCGACGACGTCGTCACCTCCGGCAAGGTGCGCTACCTCGGCGTGTCCAATTACATGCCGTGGCAGTTGGCCACCGCCCTGAACATGGCCGATGCCATGGGGTTTCACCGGTTCGTCGCCGCCCAGTACCAGTACAACCTCATCACCCGGGACATCGAGGAGGACTTCTTCGACCTGCTCGAGGCCGAAGGCCTC
The DNA here is from genome assembly GCA_020352575.1 of Acidimicrobiia bacterium. GTDB lineage: Bacteria > Actinomycetota > Acidimicrobiia > Spongiisociales > JAENVV01. Next base: position 73,786 of record CP070681.1, read on the forward strand.
GGGCTCGCCCCCTGGAGCCCGCTCGCCGGCGGGTTCCTCGCCGGGAAGTACACCCGCGGCGAACGACCATCGGAGGACGAAGGGCGCCTCGGTTCGCAGCCCGACACCGACGAGGAGGCGTGGGTGAAACGCCAGGATGACCGCTCCTGGGCGATCGACGCAGCTGTCCGACAGGTCGCTTCGGATGTAGGGGCGTCACCCGCCGAGGTCGCCCTTGCCTGGGTGCTCGCCCAGCGCGCAGTGGCGAGCGTGATCATCGGGGCGCGGACGATGGGCCAGTTGGAGTCCAACCTCGCGGCCACAGACGTGTCGCTGGGCGCCGAGCACCTCGCCCGCCTCGACGAGGCGAGTGCCGTCCCATCCCGCTACCCGGCCCGGTTCATCGCCAACTACGGGAAGCGCTAGGCGCCACTCCTCGGTCGTATCTCTTCAATCTGACATATTGATGCCTTATGGTGACGCTATGATGCTCTCCATGCGCACCACCATCCGGCTCGACGACGATCTCCTTCGGGCACTCAAGGCTCATGCCGCTCGAACGGGTCGCTCGATGACGGCCCTGATCGAGGATGCCGTCCGCGAGTCGTTGTCGAGGACGTCCAGCGAGCAACCCAACCTCGAGTCGCTCCCCGTGTACGGGGGTTCTGGGACGATGCCGGGCGTCGACCTCACCGACGCCGGCGCCCTGCTCGAGGTGATGGAGGAAGGCGAACCGCTAGATGCGCTTCGCTGACGTCAACGTCCTCGTCTACGCACACCGCCCTGAGGCCCCGCGACACGACGAATGGCTGGAGTGGCTCGAGGCCGCCCGAGTCGATGACGAGCCCCTGGCTGTGACCGACTACGTGCTCGCGGGCTTCGTGCGCATCTCAACCCATCCGAGGATCTTCAAGGATCCGACGCCGCCCGCCGTTGCACTTGACTTCGTCGCCGCTGTTCGCTCGGCGCCGTCAGTCGTTCCCGTCTCGCCGGGCGAACGCACCTGGCCCATCTTCGAGGAACTTATCCGTAGCGTCGATGCCCGAGGGAACCTCGTTCCCGACGCCCTGATCGCAGCCATGGCGATCGAGCAGGGGGCCACACTCGTCACGGCCGATCGCGGCTTCGCTCGGTACCCACGCCTGCGCTGGGTGACACCGGTCTCCTAGAGCCAGGGCGCCACCCTGGCCGCACGGAGTCCTCGGTGCGACGATCGTCGGTCCGGTCAGTACGCCATCGTGATGGTGCGGTGGTGCTCCCCCATCGAGTCGGCATTGCTACCCAGTACCGATGCATGCCAGAGCCAGTAGTCAAGGGTCGGCATGGCGATCCCATGTCCCCGTGCGTTGAGGGCGGCGAGGACTCGTTCGGCCGCGTGCATGCTTGCCCAGCGGATGGCCAGTTCCCATTCCGAGTGCGCCGGGATCAGCGTGCGAGTGTCGACAGCCCGTCCGAGCGACCCGGCGTACGAGAGCACGCCGTGGTGGCGGAGTGTGCGGGGCACCATGTAGTCCGGGTACACGGGGAACCTGTCGAGCCCCTCGAGTGCGGGGCCCCGTTCGCCGATCATCGCCGTGGCGAGGTGGGCGAGCTTCCAGAAGCGAAGGATCCCATGATCGGTCTCCGCTTCGTCCCGGTAGCCGGGGACCGTCTCGACGAGGAGACCCGCAACAGTCGGGGCGTCATGGCCGGCCTCGGCGACGAGGTTGGCGAAGGACCCGCCCCAGCGTTCGATCGCGGCCTCGGCAACCGCCACCAGCCGCGCACGGCGTTCGGGGAGGAGTTGCAGCACACCTTCGCCCTTGAAGAGTCGCTCCACGTCGGCGCCGCCCCACCGGGAGATGGCGGTGAAGTCGAGTCCACTCCTGCGCCGCTCCTTCGTGAACGCGGCGAAGAACCCAGGGGCATCGTCGAGGCGCTGGCCATCGAACTCGGTCGCCCACATCTGCTCGCCCTCGGGAGGCCACAAGCACGCCACGCATGACACGGCGAGCACGACGAAGTCGATCCACTCGGACTCGGTGAGGTCGGTCGGGAGGCCGTCGTA
>CP070681.1:75911-84820 GCA_020352575.1 Acidimicrobiia bacterium
AGCTAAAAAGGTAGGTATTACTGCAATTATTGGAATTGGTGCCAGCCCAGGGCGGCGAGCCAGGCACGGCGTCGGCGTCCTGCCGACGACCTCGAGATCGTGGTCCTCGAACGATCGGGATGGATCTCCTTCTCGGCGTGTGGCGAGCCCTTCTTCATCGCCGGGGAGGTCACCGACCTCCAGCAACTGCTGGCGCGCCGCCCCGAGCAGTTCGAGGCCGACGGGATCGAGGTGCGCATGCACACGGAGGCCACGGCGATCGACCCCGACCGACGGGTGGTGGAGGCACTGGGCCCCACCGGCCCAGCCTCCTTCGAGTACGACCAACTGGTGTACGCCACCGGGGCCGCCCCCATCATCCCGGACATCCGGGACGCCGACGCCGATGGCGTGTTCACGCTCCGCACGCTCGACGACGCGGCTGCCATCCGTGCGGCCACTGGGCACATCACGCGGGCAGTCGTGGTCGGCGGCGGCTACATCGGCATCGAGGTCGCCGAGGCGCTGCTCCGCCGTGGCGTCCGGACCACGATCGTCACCTCGGGTGACACCGTGATGAACCGGGCGCTCGATGAGGACATGGGTCACCTGGCCACCGATGCCATCCGGTCGCAGGGGGTCGAGGTGCATCCTGGGATCCGGGTCCGGTGCCTCGTCGATGGGGGCGGTGCGGTCATCGGCGTCGAAGCCGATGAGGACGTCCTCCCGGCCGACCTCGTCGTGATCGGCGTGGGTGCCGCACCCGAGGTGGCACTCGCCGAGCGCGCCGGGGTCACCATCGGGCCGACCGGTGCGATCGCCGTCGACGACCGGCAGCGCACGTCGGTCGACGGCATCTGGGCGGCCGGGGACTGCGCAGAGGCCCGGCACGTCGTGTCGGGGCTGCCGGTGAACACGCAGCTCGGCACCGTGGCGAACAAGCAGGGCCGGGTGGCGGGCATCAACCTCGGCGGCGGCGATGCCACATTCCCGGGGGTGCTCGGAACCGCCATCACGAGGTTCGCCAAGACGGAGATCTCACGCACGGGCCTCTCGGAGCGCCAGGCGACCGAGGCGGGGATCGCCCACTCGGTGGGGACCGTGGAGAGTTCGACCATCGCCGGGTACATGACCGACACCGCGCCGATGATGATCAAGGCGCTCTGCGAGCAGGGCACAGGACGACTCCTCGGCGCCCAGATCGTCGGCGGTCCCGGTGCCGGAAAGCGCATCGACACGTTCGCCGCCGCAATATGGGGTGGCCTCGGCGGTCACGACCTCGCCATGGCCGACCTCTCCTACGCCCCGCCCTTCTCCGGTGTCTGGGATCCGGTGATGATCGCCGCCAGAAGGGCCGCCGACCGCGCACTCGGCATCTCCACCTGAGGCGGAACGCCGAGGCGGTAGCCTCGTCGCCATGTCCGACATCTCCCCACGCATCGCCGCCATCGCCCCGTCTGCGACCCTCGCCATCACCTCGAAGGCAAAGGCCCTGCGCGCCGAGGGCAAGCCCGTCATCGGCTTCGGCGCCGGCGAGCCGGACTTCCCCACGCCCGACCACGTCGTCGAGGCCGCCGCCGCTGCGGTGCGGGACCCCCGCAATCACAAGTACTCGCCAGCCGCCGGCCTCCCCGAACTCCGGGCCGCCGTCGCCGCTCGCATGTCCGACGGTGGGGTGCCGACCGAGGCGGCCGACGTCCTCATCACGAATGGAGGCAAGCAGGCCGTGTACTCCGCCTTCGCCACCCTCATGGGACCCGGCGACGAAGTGCTCCTCCCCGCTCCCTACTGGGTGTCGTACCCCGAAGCGATCCACCTTGCCGGAGCCACCCCCGTGATCGTGTCCACCGGGATCGATGCCGGGTTCAAGGTGACCCCGGACCTCCTCGAGTCACACCGGACGGAGGCCACGAAGGCCCTCATCTTCGTGAGTCCCTCGAACCCGACCGGGGCGGTGTACTCGGCCGACGAGGTGCGTGCCATCGGTGCATGGGCTGCCGAGCACGGGGTGTGGGTGCTCACCGATGAGATCTACGACCACCTCGTGTACGGCGACGCCACCTTCACCTCGATGCCGGCCGTCGTCCCCGAGGTCCGCGATCGGTGCGTCGTGCTGAACGGCGTTGCGAAGACCTACGCAATGACCGGCTGGAGGGTCGGGTGGATGGCAGGTCCGAGCGCGGTGATCACGGCGGCGAGCAACCTCCAGTCGCACCTCTGCTCCAACGTGGCCAACGTGTCGCAGATGGCAGCCCTCGCCGCCATCACCGGCCCGACCGAGCCGGTGGAGGCGATGCACGAGGCGTTCGACCGACGCCGGCGGACCATGCACCGCATGCTGAATGAGATCCCGGGCGTCGAGTGCCTCGAGCCCCAAGGTGCGTTCTACGCCTTCCCATCGTTCGCCGGTGCGGCCGGGGAGCGGTCCACGCTCGACCTCGCCGCCGAGATCCTCGAAGAGTCCCTCGTGGCGCTCGTGCCCGGCGAGGCCTTCGGGGCACCCGGCTACATGCGCCTGTCGTACGCGCTCGGGGACGAGGACCTCGAGGAGGGTCTCCGGCGACTGGCCGCCCACCTGGCCTGACCCCGCAGGAGGCCATCCGGGCCGCCCCTACACTCGCTGACCCATGGCTTCTTCTTCGACCGCGATGCTGCTGGTCGGTCCCCGCCAGTTCACGAAGACCCGGCTCCGGGTCCCCGATGTCGCGCACGGGGGATGGCTGGCGATCGAGTCCACCGCGATCTCCGGGGTGGAGGTCCAGGCGTGGAAGGGCATCACCCAACTCGTCCGCTACCCGCTCATCCCTGGCCACGAGGTCGTGGGGCGCATCGCCTCCGATCCGGAAGGGACCTTCGGGCTCCCCGTCGGCACCAGGGTCGTGGTGGAGGGCGGCATCCGTTGCAACGAGTGCGAACGGTGCCGTAACGGCCTCGCAGTGTGCACCGCCCGTCGACCGGCGAACGCCTACGGGCGCCTCCCCTCGACCGAGTCGCCGGGCCTCTGGGGCGGGTTCTCCGAGATGATGTACCTCGACCCCGGTGCCCGCGTGCACCCGGTCTCCGATGGCCTCCCCGCGGCCGTCGCCACGTTCGCCCACGCCCTCGCCGACGCCCGCACCTGGGCCGTCGAGGTACCGAGCCTCGCCGCCGGTGACACCGTGCTCGTCCTCGGACCGGGTCCACGGGGTATCGCCGCCACCATCGCCGCCCGCGAAGCAGGGGCTGCCTGGGTGGGCGTGGCCGGGCTCGGCCATGACGGTGATCGCCTCGACCTCGCAGCCCGCCTCGGTGCCGACGTCACGATCGACGTCGACCAAGCCGACCTCGCCTCCTCGGTCGCCGACTCACTCGGCCGACGCCCGGACGTGGTGATCGACGTGACCAGCCACGACTCCGAGATCATCCTCCAGGCCCTCGACATCGTCCGGCCCGGTGGGACCGTCGTGCTGGCGTCGACGAAGGGCACGAACGCCATCGAGCAGCTCTTCTCCGACATCATCGTCATGAAGGAGCTCACCATCCGGGGCGCGTACGGCGCCACGTCGACGGCCTACGACTGGGCGTGCGCGCACCTCTCGCGGGACGGGCGACTGGACGAGATGGTCACGCATGAGTTCCCACTCGACGAGGCGGACCGGGCGATCCTCGCCAGCGCCGGGGAGCTCGGCAGGGAAGATCTCCTCTCCGTGGTGGTGACCCTCTGACCCCCGCCCCGACCCGCGCGTCGACGCGGGCCTGGATCCTCTACGACCTGGCGAACACCATCTTCGCCTTCGGTGTCACCGGCCTCTACTTCGCCCTCTGGCTCAAGGACGAGGGGCAGCCGGACTCCGCCGTGGCGATTCCCACGGCGATCGCAATGGCGATCGTCGTCGTGGCCGGACCATGGGTGGGCGCCCGCACCGACCACTCTGGGCGTCGTGTCCCGGTCCTCGTGTGGGGCACCGTGGTCACCATCGCCTCGACGGCGGCGCTCGCCACCTTCGGCGTGCCCGTCTCGCTCGTCCTCTTCGTGATCGCGCTCATCGGGTTCAACATCGCAGGGATCGCCTACGACGCCCTCCTCCCCGACGTGGCGACCGATGACACCATCGGCCGCGTCTCGGGCCTCGGCGTCGGCTTCGGGTACTTCGGATCGGTGATCGGGTTCGGCATCGGCTACCTGCTCAGCGACGTCCTCGAACTCGGAAGCGCTGCGGTGTTCCGGGCGCTCGCCATCGCGTTCCTCCTCTTCGCCCTCCCGTCGTTCTTCCAGATCGTCGAACCGGAGCGCCCCCGCCGAACCGATCCCCCACCGACCTTGCGGCAGGTCTTCTCCCACCTGTTCGCTTCGTGGAGACGTGCGAGGACCGTCCCGGGTGTCGCACGATTCCTCGTCGGTCGCTTCATGTACACCGACGCCATCAACACCCTCACGGGTGGGTTCCTCGCCATCTTTGCCACCCGCGACATGGGCCTGACCGACGGGGAGACCCAACTCCTCCTCATCGAAGCGGTGCTCGTGGCGATCATCGGCGGGTTCATCGCGGCACGACTCGTCGACCGGGTCGGGCCTCGCCGCTACCTCCACGCCATGCTGTGGATCTGGATCGGCGCGCTCATCGTCGGGATCATCGCGGCTGTGACGCTCACGACGTGGCTGGCCTGGGTCCTCGGGGCCGCCGGCGGCATCGCACTCGGCGGCGTGTGGGCATCCGATCGCGCCTACATGGCAGCCCTCACGCCCCGTGAGTGGTACGGCGAGTTCTATGGCCTCTACGGCACGGTCGGGCGCTTTGCCACCATCACCGGACCACTCCTCTGGGCACTCGTCGTCGATGGGTTCGGGGCCGATCGCTGGGTCCTCGTCGCCGTGCTTGCAGCCGTCGTGCTCGGCTCGAGGTGGATCCTCCAGGGGGTGCCGCGTGTCGCGTGACCGGGCGCTCATCATCGCCAACCCGGCCGCGTCCTCGTTCACGGGTGCGGCGTTCCGGGAGGTGAGCCGGGTGCTGTCCGATCGGTGGGACCTCGAACAGCACTGGCCGGAGAGCCCATCGATCACCCACGCCCTCACCCGCGAGGCCCCGGAGCGGGGGATCACGGCCGTGTTCGCCATGGGTGGCGACGGCGTCGTCCACCACGCCGCGCAGGGCCTCGTCGGCACCGACGTTCCGCTCGGCGTCATCCCATCGGGGACAACCAACGTCCTCGCCCGGATCCTCGAGCTCCCCAGCCGGGCCATCGCCGCCGGCCACCACCACCTCGAAGCCACGGTCCGCGTCGTCCCCACGATCCGCCTCACCGTCGAACAGGAGGACGGAGAGACCACGAGGACCCACGCCCTGTTCGCGCTCGGCTTCGGATTCGATGCCGACGTGGTCGAACTCGCCGAAGCAGCGGGGCATCGAAAACGGACGTTGGGAGCCGCCCACTACGCCATCAGCACCGTGCGCCAGTTCATGGGGTACGTCGGCCGGCGCCCGCACGCAATGGTCGACGTGGGAGACGGACCGAAGGACGCCGTGGCTGCCCAGGTGCAGCTCCACGACATCTACACCTTCTTCGGCCCGATCCCGCTCCGGGCGGGACCGTCGTCGCCTGGCGCGCTCACCGTGGCTACCTACCGCAAGCTCACCCCATGGATGTTGCCTGGCCTTGCCATCGGGGCCGCGACCGGCCGCGGTGGGCAGGTGCACAATGTCGAGGTCGCCCTGGATCGCTCGACCGTGAAGATCACCGCCGTCGATGACCCCCTTCACGCCCAGGCCGACGGGGAGCCACTCGGCCAGGTGCACTCGGTCATCGTCGACCTTGCGCCCGACTCCCTCCGCGTCTTCGCCTAGGACGCGAAGAGACCCCGGCAAGGGGGGCGCCGGGGCCTCTTCTGTTGCGGGACATGGAACGCCGTTGGTGCGATGTCGATGCCAGGGAGCTCGAGTCGCCGGCGTCCCACGCTCCGTCAAGTATATGGGTGGGAATCCCAAGCGGCGAGGGCGGCCGCCAGGTCCAGCGCCGGACCAACGGAACGCTCGTAGTCGTCCCCCACCGACGACCGCAGGCCCGACCGGGCCCCAACTGCGACGTCCTCGGCGAACCGCTCCCATGCGGTGGTCGCAGAGGCCCGTCCGCTCCAGGGTGCGAGGAGCGCCACGACCCCCGTGACGAGCGCGCCGGCGGCGGCAACCAGCGCTCCGCCCGGTACGCCTGCGACCGCCATCGCCACCCCAGCGAACAGCGCGATCGGCCCGATCCATCCCAGTGCCCGCGTGAACGGCCACCAGGGGCGCCCTCGGACATCGAGCTTCGACGACGCCGCCCGCACGGCGTCTGCGAAGGCACCGTCGACCCGATCGCCGATCCCCGGGGGTGGCGCATCGGTCAGCGCAGCCGCATCCACCATCGCCATCTCGAGTGCCGATCGGACCGCAACCGTCCGCTCGTCCGTGCGCCATTCGTCGAGCGACCGTTCGAGGGCGTCCAGCGCTCCTGCTCGAGCCGACTCGACAGGTCCATGGGCGACGCGGTGCGCAATGCCACCGGCGACCCCACCGGCTTCGGCTGCTCCGGTGGCGCGCCCCAGGGCCTGCAGGGCGGTACCGGCACCCTCGGGCACGAGGAGGCGCCGCACCGCCACACTCGTCTCGGCTTCCACCATCGGCCACGGCCGCACCGCGAAAGCGGCCGTGGGCGTCGCCTCCCGGATGAGGTCGACGGCACTGGCACGAAGGTGTGCAACCGGGTCGAACGAGGCCGCGCCCACCGCGTGGTCGATCGCCCGTCGGACCGCGTCCACCCCGATCGGCTGCCCGTGGGGGGGCGCACCGGCAGCGGGTATGACCCTTCCTTCGAGGCCAAGGTCGGCAGCGAAGGAACCGAGGGCAACCCGCACCGCGTCAACCTCCGCGCCGATGAGGGTGTCGACCTTGTTCAGGACCACGACGACGCCTCCGAGCGCCGGTCGCAAGCGGGCGAGCACTTCGGCAGTCCGGGCGTCGTGGTACTTCACCGGATCGGTGACCCACACCACGACATCTGCCCTCGGGATCACCCACTCCGCGACCAACGCGTTCTCTTGCCGAACCGAATCGGTATCGGGGAGGTCGACCAGGACCCAGTCGGGGGCGGGAGGGTCCGACACCCTCTGCCCGATGCCCAGGTCGTCGAGCAGAGCAGCTGTCACGGGATCGACATCGGACGGGATCCAGGCCAAGGGTTCCTGGGTGGTGGGACGGACCAAACCAGTGCGAGCGATCGGTACGCCGGCCAGCGCGTTGACGAGGCTGGACTTGCCGGACCCCGTTCCCCCGACGACCGCCACGATCGGCAACGCCGGAGGTGCCGCCGCACGCCGCTCGGCCTCCTCGAGGAGCCTGCGGGCGCGAGCGACCACGGCGGGATCCACGACCCCGTCTGAGGCGTCGACGACTCGGGTCACTGCGGAGGAGTCCCTCACTCCGCCCCCTGGAGGACCCGCGCCGCCTCGTTCATCTCTCCGAGGTCCGGCATCGACCGTGAGGCGGCGTCCAGGTACGGAGCCGCCAGGTGGTGACGTGCCGCGCGAACCGCGTCCTCCCAGTCCCTGCCCAACGAGGCCCGGAGGTCCTCACCGTCCGACATCTCCGCTGCCCCTCGGGCCCAAGCCGCCCACGTGCTGCGAGCCACGGCATCCGGATCGGGCAGCCCCGAGACCTCTGGGATCCCTGCGGGGAGGGACGTCCGCCACGCAGATCGCATCGCCGCGGCCGTCGATGCGATCTCGACCCGCAAGCGGTCCTCGACGACATGGAGCATTGGCTCGGGCACGAGTCCCGACGAGCGCCCTCGAAGCGAGAGTGCGGGCGTCCTCATCGCCGCAAGGGCGGCGTCGGGAAGTGCGGGGTCCACGCGCCGGTCCACCACGGCTTGGACCCCCGCCCGGGCCGCTGCGACGAATGGGAGGGCGGCGACCAGTTCATCGGCGACCCGCCTCGTACCGGCGGCAACCTCGTGGCAGAGGCCACCCATCGCCTGCATCCGGGCGAGATCTGCATCCTCCTCGGCGATCTCGATGAGGAGGGAGAGGATGTGGCGCACCGCCTCGTGGGGTGGGCCGAGCGTCTCGGGATCGAGCGCCTGCTCGGCCACCGGGATGACCTCATCCGCGTCGAGGAACAGGCCACGTGACTCGGCCCGCTTCGGGATCGTGCTCCGCACCGCAGCCACTCCGGCCCCGTCGGTCCGGTTGAGGACGTGGAGCATCGGTACCTCGCGGACCAACCCATCCACCACTCGTTGCCACCCCTCCCGGTCGCCGAAGCGGGCAGGCGAACTCACGAAGACGACGACGTCGGCTGCGGCGAGGAGGGCGTCGGCCATCTCACGGTGACCGGCTTGGGCAGAGTCGAAATCGGGTGCATCGATGACGACCAGGTTGGACAGCTCCTCACGGTCATCGACCACCACCAAGGGTGCCACTCCCGCGAACGATCGGGTCGAGAGCCGAGGGGCATGATCCCGATGGCACCACGCGACCGGTCGGGTCGTCGTGGGACGCAGTGCAGAGGCGTCGGAGACCCTGCGACCGGCAAGGCCGTTCAGCAGCGTGGACTTCCCCACGCCCGTCGACCCGGCCAGCACGGCCAGGATCGGCCCATCCACGCCCTCGGCGAGCGGCACGAGGCGCGAGCGGACCAACTGGGAGAGCCCGGCGCGCCGTTCCTCCAGCTCGCGTGGCGCAAGGGGCCACGGCTCGCCCAGCACCGCGTCGAGTCGACGTGCGGCGCGCAGGATCTCGGTCGGTGCGGAGCCCTCCACGACGCGCATTCTGGCAGGCGGCGGACGAGGCCCTGCGTCGAGCCGTAGGCCCGCCCGTCACTACACTGCCCCTCTTCGGGGGGGACTCGAAGGATCCATGAACGCTCGCCTACGCACTGCCGGGATCGTCGCGCCCATCGGGCTCTTGCTCGTGGCCG
>CP070681.1:84920-93526 GCA_020352575.1 Acidimicrobiia bacterium
CCCCCACCCTGCGAGGGCTCCCCTCGGCAAGGACGAATCCGATCGCATCGGCACCCGCCGACTGCGCCACCTCGACGTCGGCTTTCGTCGAGAGCCCACAGATCTTCACCCAGGTCATCCGGCGCGCCTCAACCTGGCCACGAGGCCGGCCGGGTCGTCGGCGCGAACCAATGCCTCCCCCACGAGCACGGCGTCGTAGCCGGCAGCCGACATGCGGGCCGCGTCCGCTTCGTCCCAGATGCCCGATTCCCCGATGGTGATCGGCACGTCGGCAAGGAGCGGTGCGATCTCCTCGGCGACGGCCAGGTCGGTGACGAACGTGGAGAGATCGCGGTTGTTGACACCGACGATGGTGGCGCCACTGTCACGGGCGATCCGGGCCTCGTCGGGGGTGTGCACCTCCACGAGGGCGTCGAGTCCGGCCTCCGCTGCGTCGGCCATGCGGGCGACGAGTTGGGGCGGGTCGAGGGCAGCCACGATGAGCAGGACGGCCGAGGCACCGAGTGACCTCGCTTCCCACACCTGGAGCGCGTCGACTACGAAGTCCTTCCTCAGCGTGGGAGCGGTGATCGCCGCCGAGACGCTGCGCAGGTCGTCGGCACTCCCCTGGAAGTGATCCGGTTCGGTCAGCACCGACACCGCGTTCGCACCGCCGGCGGCGTAGCGCATCGCCTGGGCGACGGGGTCGAGCCCTCCGTCGATCTCCCCCCGAGAGGGGGACCGCCGCTTCACCTCGGCGATGACACCGAGCCCGGGACCGGACAGGGCGTCCGCGAAGGAGACGGGTGGTGGCGCCTCGGTTGCTGCGGCCATCACCTCGCCGGCGCGTCCATGGAGTGCGTCCACACGACGCGCCGTCGAGTCGAGGATCGTGTCGAGGAAGGAGGTCATGGCTCCCGAACCTTCGCCGGCACCTCCCCCGCGTGACTGCGAACGACGACGGCCGCGCCGTCCTCGACCTCGCGTCGCACGGAGGCGAGCGCAACCCAACCGCCGCCCGCCGGAGCCACCGACGTGAGCACCGCTTCTCGATCTGCTCCAACCATGACGTCTCCGGGGGCGACCGGCCCTTCGGCCTCCACGACCATGAGCCGCTGGTTCACCCGGCCCCGCGTGTCGATGCGGGCCACGAGTTCCTGGCCGAGGTAGCACCCCTTCGTGAACGAGACGGCCTCGGGGACGAGGCCCGTCTCCTGGGGAATGGTCTGGTCTCCGATGTCGACTCCCGACACGGGTTCGCCGACGACGATTCGTCGCGCGTCCCAGTTCTGCGAGGACACCGTGACCGGCAGGTCACTGCCCACCAGCAGGCTGCGCGCCTCGCCATGTGCCGAGACATCGGCACGCAGTACCCCGTCGACGTCCGACCATGCCGACGGCCCTGGCTGACCGAGGAGGACGCGGACCGGACGGTCGTCGGCCTCGAAGTCGGCCTTCACACGGATGCGGTAGCGACGGAGTGCTGCGATGGCTTCCTCGGCAACGACATCGTCGGTGAGGAGTCCGACCTCCTCCGAGCCGACGAGCACCCAGAACAGGGCGACGACCTTGCCGTGGGGATGGAGGAGGAATGAGCGGGTCACCGAACCCGGTTCGACGGCGAGGTCGGCGCTCAGGAGTCCTTGGAGGAAGGAGACGGCATCCGGGCCCCGGCACCAGGTGAGCGTCCAACGCGGATCGGCGACGAGCGGTTCAGCCATGGCGCGCCGCCTGGACCGCGGCGAGCGCTGCGGCTGCCTTGTTCATCGTCTCCTCGTATTCGAGCGTCGGATCGGAGTCGTAGACGAGCCCGGCGCCCGCCTGTACCCAGGCCTGACCATCGGCCAGCACGACCGTGCGGAGGCAGATGGCGGTGTCGACGTTCCCCGAGAAGTCCAGGTACCCGACGGCGCCGGCGTAGGGACCGCGGGCGATCGGTTCGAGCTCGTCGATGATCTCCATGGCCCGCACCTTGGGAGCGCCGCTCACGGTGCCGTGCGGGAACGTCGCTCGGACGACGTCGACGGGTCCAACACCTTCCCGCACCGTTCCGCTCACGCCCGAGACGATGTGGAGCACGTGGGAGTAGCGCTCGATCACCATGAGGTCGTCGACCTGCACCGAGCCGTACTCACAGACCCGGCCGAGGTCGTTGCGGGCGAGGTCGACGAGCATCACGTGCTCGGCCCTCTCCTTCGGGTCGGCGAGCAACTCCTCCTCGAGCGCGGCGTCCTCTTCGGGGGTTGCGCCACGTGGGCGGGTCCCGGCGATCGGACGGGAGAAGGCCACGCCATCCCGGACACGCGTCATCAGTTCCGGCGACGACCCGGCGACCGTCACTCCCTCGTCGCGGACGAAGAACAGGTACGGCGACGGGTTGATGTGGCGCAGGTTCCGGTACACGTCGAAGTCGGAGCCGTTGAACTCCGTGCCGAGCCGCTGCGAGAGCACGACCTGGAATGCATCGCCGTTCCGGACGTAGCGACGGGCTGCGTCGACCGCAGCCTCGAAGTCCTCGCGTGACACAGACGAGGAGACGCCCTCCAACGAGGGAAGCCCACGGCCCAGTGAAGGCTGCGGCCGGTACGGGGAAGGGTCGCCGATCCGCTCGATCGTGCGTTCCAGGAGGGCGAGTGCAGCCCTGTACTGCGCCGCCGGGTCGCGACCGATCACGACGTTGCGGACGAGCACGATCTCCTGCCGAACCGCATCGATGGCAGCGAGCGACCCCACCATCTGCCACACCATCTCCGGGAGACCCCGATCGTCCTCGGGGCGATCCGGCAAGTGCTCGACGTACCGGACGCAGTCGTAGCCCAGGTACCCCACGAGTCCGGTGTGGAGTGGGGGGAGGTCGTCGAGGCCCGGCGTCCGATGGCGGCCGACGACATCTTCGAGGACGGAGAGCGGATCGGTGTCGGGGAGTTCGAGGTCGATGGAGCCCGAGGCGGTCGTCACTCCATCGTGCGACCGGATCGTGGTCAGCGGATCCCAGCCCACGAAGCTCCAGCGCGCCCATTGCTCGCCGCCGACGAGTGACTCCAGGAGGAAGCCGGGTTGGTCACCGACGAGCTTCTCGAAGAGCGACACGGGCGTCTCACGATCTGCCATCACTCGGACGGTGAGGGGCACCACGTCGTGGTCGGCGGCGAGGCCGACGAACTCGTCGAGCGAGAGGTTGGGGGTCATCGGACGGGAGGGTAGGGACCGCCCCGACCCAAGCAGGGACCCTGCTCAGATCTCGGCGAGCTCCTCGAGCCCGATGTTGATGAGGAGGTCGGAGAACCAGCCGGAGATGATCCCGATGTCCCCACGGACCATTACGACGCCGAAGGCGATCAACAGTGCACCGGACACGATGTTGATGGGTCGGAGCCAACGGCGGAGGCGCTTGAAGAGGGTCGCCATGCCGAGGCCGCTCAGGACGAAGGGGATCCCGAGTCCCAGTGAGAAGGAGGTGAGCAACAGGACACCGCTCAGCACCGAACCCGAGGAGGCAGCAACGGTCAGGATGGCCGCCAGGATCGGACCGACGCACGGGGTCCAGCCGAACCCGAACGCGAAACCCATGATCGCCGGCGTCGCCGAACCGAATCGGTTGGCGTCGAGGTGCATGCGACGCTCCCGCATGAGGTTCTGCAGCCACGGCAGGTTCCACAGGGCGGTTGCGAGGATCACCACTCCGAACGCGATGACGAGCCAGCCGGCCCAGGTCGATGCTTGGACGAGGAACGTGCCGAGCGACCGTCCCACACCGGCCGCGGCGACGCCGAGCAGAACGAAGACGACCGTGAATCCCGCAACGAACAGCGACGTGACTCGCAGCATGCGGCCACGACCGGACGCCCCCGCCTCGAGGTCCGCCACCGAGTACCCGGACATGAGTGAGAGGTACCCGGGCAGGAGCGGGAGCACGCACGGCGACACGAAGGCGAAGACGCCACCGAGGAGCGCCACCGCCATACCTGCGAGCAGGCTGCCGTCGAGGATGAGCTCGGAGAATTCCATGGGAAGGTGAACGCCGGCGAGTCGGCGTTTCTTCCCGCGACGGTAATAGCCTGCCCGCCCCATGCGACGGGCTCTCGCACCACTCCTCGACCTCTCCCGCACCGAGCGCCTCGTCGTGCTCGCGTTCTGGGTGGTGGGGGTCGCCCAGGGGTTCGCCCAATCCCACGCCGCGAACACGCTCCCCTTCACCCGGGTCACCTTCGGACTCACCGAGGGCGAGATGGCCGGGGTCATGGCCCTCACGCGGATCGGGGCTTTCTCGGCGATCCTCGTGTCCTTCATCTCGGATCGATCCGGGCGCCGCAACCTGTTCGTGGGAACGCTCGCCCTCATGGTCGGCGCCGCCGGCGCCACCGGATGGGTCGTCGATGCCGAGCAGTTCACGATCGCCCAGGGCGTGATGCGTGCCGCCTCGACGGCCGCTGGCGTCCTCGCCGTCGTCATGCTCGCCGAGCTCCTCCCGGCGGGCTCCCGAGCGATCGGCATGGGCATCTACGCCGCGTCGGCGTCACTCGGTGCAGGCCTGTCGGTGCTCCTGCTCCCCCTCGCCGAGGCGGGTCCCGAGGAGTGGCGGGTGCTCTTCCAGTACGCCCTCATCGGCTTCGTCGCCATCCCGGTTGCCCTCCGCTGGATCCCCGAGCCGCCCAAGCCGACGGGCCCTCGCCGCCGCTACGCCATCTGGCGCCCACTCGCCTCACCGTACGCAGCCCACTTCTGGCCACTCGCCGTCTCATCGCTGCTCTTCGCAGCCTTCACCACCACCCAGGTCACGTTCGCCTCGGAGCGGCTCATCAACGACCTCGGCAATCCTGCGTCCGTGATCGTCGCCCTCTCATTGACCGGGGGCACACTCGGCGGGCTCGGCTACTTCATCGGCGGCCACCTCGCCGACACCCGTGGTCGCCGCATCGTCACCATGGTGGGGTTCGCCATCGCCGCAGTGGGTGGTGTGGGCCTCTACTGGACCGAGACACTTCCTCTTCTCTGGATCTCGGTGTTCCTCGCCGCCTTCGGCGCCTTTGCCGCCGCACCTGCGACATCTGCCCATCGCAACGAGCTCTTTCCACAGCAGATCCGGGCGTCCGCCGTGGCGTGGCTGGCGGCCTTCACCGTGAGTGGCACGATCGGTGGCCTTTGGGTCGGCAACTGGGCGATCGACGACATCGGCCTCCCGATGACCGTGCTCCTCCTCGGCGCAGGCATGCTCATCGCCATCGCCGTGACCGCTGCCCTCCCCGAGACGAAGGCTCACCCGGAGTTCGCCGAGGAAGCACCGGAGCCCGCGTAGTCGATGGCCTGTGGGATACCCCGCAGGACGACGAGCAGGAGGATCCCCGCCCACACCTGGTGAGGACCCGTCCCGAACGGCCATGGGGGGCGCATTGCGAGGTACGCAATCGCGCCGGCGGCTGCGACGAAGGTGCTCACCGCGAGGAACCGGAACCGGCTCGCGCCGAGGTAGATGCCATCCCAGGTGAAGACGAGTGCGCCGGGGACGAGCAGTGCCGCCACCCAAGCGAGGAACTCCTCTGCGATGGCCGCCGTCGCGGGATCCGAGGAGAACATGGCGGCCACCGGACCCCGCACGAGGAACAGCGCCGCGCCGAGCGTGACCCCGGCGATCGCGCCCCATCGCAGGAGTAGGTCGCCGACCCGTCGTGCCTCACTGGACTCACCCGCTCCGAGCCGGACCGAGATCATCGACTGGCCGGCGATGGCGAGGCCATCGATCCCGAGCCCGAGCACGAGGAAGACCTGGGTGGCCACCTGGTGGGCCGCGACGGTCGCTGCGCCGAGTGACGCAGCGACGCGGGTCGCGATGGTGAGGGTGAGCACGAGGCTGGCCGTTCGGACCACGAGGTCGCCCCCCACCCGGATGAGCGCCGCCATCTCACTCCGATCGATGTCCCCCACGAGCGGGATGCCCCTGCGGCGGAGGGCGACCAGGAACCAGATCGCACCCGAGCCCTGCGCGATCACCGACGCCCAGGCGGCCCCCACCAGGCCCGTGCCGAGCCCGAAGATGAAGACTGCGTCGAGGACGAGGTTCACCACGTTCAGGCCGAGCGTGATGGCGAGCGGGGTCCGGGTGTCCTGCAGGCCGCGGAACACACCGTGGCCCACCATCACGGTGAGCACGAAGGCCCCAGAGATGGCTCGGATCCGGAGGTACGCCGTCGCGTCCGGGAGCACCTCGGTTGGCGCTGCCATCAGGCCGAGCAGGAAGGGCGCGCCGAGGATGAGGACGGCCGAGGTGGTCAGGCCGATGAGGCCACCCAGGATGAGCGCGTGTCGCGTCGCCCGCCCGATGGCAGCGTCGTCACCCCTCCCGAGCGCCCCACCGATGAGCGGGGTCACCCCGTACTGGAGGAAGTTGAAGGCGACGAACGCAAGCCCGAGGATCGCAGCGTCCACCCCGAGCGCAGCGAGCGGGATCCGTCCGAGCGTGGCAACGAAGCCGGTGTCGACGAGGCTCACCAGCGGTTCGGCCGCCAACGCACCGAGTGCGGGCACGGCCAGTCGGCCCACCTCCCGGCGGAGGCTGCTCAGGCTCGCTTGTCGGGCCATCGACAGGTGCGCATCAACGGGCACTCCCCACAACGGGGCGAGCGGGCGTCACATGTGTCACGGCCGAACTGGATGATCCGCATGGACAACTTGTGCCACGCCGGTTTCGGCATGACCGCCTTCAGGTCCTTCTCGATCTTCACGGGATCGGTCTCGGCAGTGAGCCCGAGCCGTCCGGACACGCGCTTCACATGCGTGTCGACTGCGATCTCCGGGCGACCGTGGGCCTCGGCGAGGAGGACGGACGCCGTCTTGCGCCCCACCCCCGGCAGGGTGACGAGGGTGTCCATCTCGTCGGGCACCACTCCACCGTGGTCATCGACGATGGCGGTCGCGAGGCCGATGATCGACTTCGTCTTCTGCCGGTAGTAGCCGGTCGAGTAGATGAGCTGCTCGACCTCCTCGGGGTTCGCATTGGCGAGGTCCTCCGGACCGGGGAACCGCTCGAACAGGCCCGGCGTCGCCCGGTTCACGTTCTCGTCGGTGGTCTGGGCCGAGATGACCGTCGACACGAGCAGCTCCCAGGGGGAGCGGTAGTCGAGCGCCGTCGAGATATCGGGGTATCGGTCAGCGAGCGCGTCGGAGATCCGGCGGGCACGGGCCCGCTCGGCGCTCGTCGGGATCGAGCCATCGGCCCGGGTTCGCGCAGCCATGGCGGGAGATCGTAGGGGGTGCGCCTCGGGTCGCCTTCCTCCGGCGTATCCTCCGCCGCCATGTCATTGCTCCTCGACGCCATCCGCACGGAGGGACGGGTAGCCGACGGCCTCCTCAAGGTGGACCGCTTCCTCAACCACCGCGTCGATCCGGAGGTCCTGGCCGAGGTCGGTGAAGGCATCGGAGCGATCGTTGGGGATTGGGACGCCGACCTCCTCCTCACCGCTGAGGCTTCGGGTATCGCCCCTGCACTCGCAACCTCGCTCGCCACCGGCCTTCCGTCCATCTACGCCAAGAAGTTCGTCGGTCCCGGCAAGCGGCGGAGTTTCGGACGAGAGGTCTCCTCCCCCACCAAGGGTTTCGAATACCGGGTGGAGGTGGCACGGCATCTCATCGAGCCCGGCCAGCGGGTTGCGGTGGTCGACGACTTCCTGTCCGGCGGCCGCACTGCAGTCGCCCTCGTGGAAATCGCCCGCGAAGCGGGCGCAGAGGTGGTCGGCGGTGCCTTCGTGGTCGAGAAGGCATGGATGCCCGGTCGGGGCCGGATGGAGGCGATCGGCTGCACGGCCCGATCGCTCGTCACCGTGGCGTCCATCGAACACGGTGAGGTGGTGTTCGCCGATGCATGACCCCGATCGCATCAGGGCGGCGTTCGACGACCTCTGCTTCGCCTGCGGGCGGGAGAACCACCTCGGGCTCGGCATCGACGCGTTCGCCGTGGAGGGCGACCGGGTCACCGCATCCTTCGCACCTCGGCCCCTGCACCGGGGCCTCCAGAGCCGCCTGCACGGGGGGCTCTCCGCGACGGCATTGGACGAGATCCTCGTCTGGGCCGCCATCCTCCTCGAAGGCGTCCTGTGCGTGACGGGAACGCTCGACCTCCGGTACCGCCGGCCGGTCCCGGTCGATGTCCCCCTCGTCCTCTCGGCCACCGTGGACGAGCGTCGGGGCAAGCGGCTGCGCCTCTCGGGCGAACTCGCCGACCCGGATGGGCCGTGTGTGACGGCCTCCGGGCTCTACCTCATGACCGATGTCATCGACGACCTCGTCTGAGCGGGCTCGACTCCATGTCGGGGCTGCGGCGACCTTGGTCGCCGCAGGGGCCGCCCTGGCGATGCTCGGCAGGGCCGTGGCTGCCTCCGGGCCGCTCGTGGCCACCGGCTGGTGGGCCACCGCTGCGGGAGTGGCATGGCTACTGCTTGCGCCCCCGACCGTGGCGACGCTGCGGGACGCGGTACTCCCCGGCGCCTTCCTCGCTCTCTCGCTCGGGTTGGCCGGCTACGCCCTGGGCGAGGGAGAGGTCGTGGCGCTGGCGGCCTTCCTCGTCGTGCCCTTGGCGATCGGCCCCGCCGTGGCGGGCCTCATCCGACGCACCATGCCGACACCGTTCCACCTCC
>CP070681.1:93626-101960 GCA_020352575.1 Acidimicrobiia bacterium
AGCGTCCCTCCATGGTCTCCGAAGCCGTCCGCAGTGCACTCTCCCGGGTGGTCGGGGGTCGCAGGGTGCTCCTCGCGGGTGACGTCGCCGCTGCCCAGACGCTCAAGGGCGCCCTCCTCGCCGAGATGGGCGCCGACGTGCGGGGCATCGTCGCGAGGGAGGGGACCGGGGAGCTGCCCGCCCACGAGTACCGAATGCTTGGTGGCGTCGCGTCGGCGTCGATCATGGACGGCATCTGGGCGTTCGAGCGGGCCGTGGCCGACCTCCCCGATGCGGTGGTCGCCTGGTTGGACGCCTGGGACCCCGACCGATCGGCGCTCGTGATGCCAACGACTCCCAGCGTTCTCCCTCCCATCGCCGGACGGCGGATGTATGGCCAGCGCCCTGCCGAGTGGGCCGCGCTCGAGGACAAGACGATCATCGATGCGGTGTGGGATGCCGCTGGCATCACCCGTGCCCCCGCCCACATCGTCCCCCTGGCCATGGCACCGAGCGCACACCGCGCCCTCGGTGGGAACACGGTGTGGTCGGCCGACAACACCGCGGGTTGGCACGGCGGGGCAGCTCGGGTGCGATGGGTTCATTCGCAGGAGGCCGTCGAGCGCACCCTCGCCGAGTTCGCTCCGATCGCCGAGATGGTGCGGGTGATGCCATTCCTCGAGGGCATCCCGTGCTCGATCCACGCCTACGTGCTCCCCGACGCCATCGAGGTCTTCCGCCCCATCGAGATGCTGATCCTGCGGGACCGGCCGAACGGGCGTTTCGAATACGCATCGGTCGGAACCGGGTGGGATCCGCGGCCTGATGACCGCGAACACATGCGAGGTGTGGCTCGAGCCGTCGCCGAACACCTGCGGGCAACGATGGGCTACCTGGGTGGCTTCTCGATCGACGGGGTGATGACCGTTGACGGTTTCCGCCCCACGGAGTTGAACCCCCGGTTGTCCGCCGGCCTCGGCCTCCAGCTCGGCCTCATCGCCGACGACCTGCCGGTCGGCACCCTCACGCACCTCCTGCTCGAGGGCGACCTCGACGCAACGCTGCTCCATGGGCTCGGCGAGCGGGCCGTCGAGGCGTCCGACGCGATGCGGATCGCCCGGGTGGTGCTCCACTCGCTCGAGCCGCTCGATGACGCCGAAGTGCCGGTGGCATGGACCGGCTCGGACGTGGTCGAGGTGGCAGAAGAGGACGCGAAGGCGGTCGTCCGGGCAGGCACAGCTCCTTCGGGCTGGGTGGTGATGGCCCGGTTCGAGGACGTGCCCGCCGGCCCGAGCCTGGCACCATTGGCCCGCGCGGTCGCCCGGTTCGCCTCCGATCGGCTCGGCGCCCGCCACGACGACTACGAGATCCCCGCGGACGTGCGTGCGTGAAGGTCATCGAACCTGTCACACCCCCCGGGTAACGTCGGTACCGATGACCGATCTCGAGCAGCGAATCGCCGAGCCCTACGTGTTGGAGCGCCTCTCGCCGTCTCGGGCGAGTGACTTCCTCCAATGCCCGAAGCTGTTCGAGTACCGCACCATCCAGCGCCTCCCCGAAGAGACGACCGTCCACCAGGCCCGGGGGACGACGGCCCATCTCGCACTTCAGAACCTCTTCGACCTCCCGAAGGAGGACCGCACCGCCGATCGGCTCTATGACTTGTTCAGAGCGGCCTGGACCGAGCTCAGGACCGAGGAGGAGTACGAGGGCCTCTTCGACACGGTCGAGGAGGAGCGGGCATGGGGCGTCGAGAGCATGAAGCTGCTCCGCAACTACTTCACGGTGGAGGACCCCGGCGCGATCGAGCCCCTCGATCGCGAACTGGACCTCCTGGAAGAGGTGATGGATGGAGTGGTCATTCGGGGGATCCTCGACCGGATGGACGAGACGCCCGAGGGTGACCTCGTCATCCTCGACTACAAGACCGGCAAGGCGCCCCCGCAGCGCTACGCCGCCTCGGCGTTCTTCGCCCTCAAGATCTACGCAGCCCTCATCCGCAAGCGGACGGGTCGCACTCCTATCGAGGTGCGGCTCATGTACCTGAACGGGCCGACGCAACTCGCGATGCCGATCACCGACGAATTGCTCGACCAGACGGAGCAGCGCATTGCAACGATCTGGAACCAGATCGAGCGGGCGATCGAGACCGAGACGTTCCCACCCTCACCCTCGAAGCTGTGTGGCTGGTGCTCGTTCCAGGACATCTGCCCGGCGTTCGCCGACGACTCCTAGGGGAAGACGCCCCGCACCATCTTTGCGTTGGTCACCTTTCGCACGCCCTTGATGAGAGCGGCGGTGCGGAGGTCGACGCCCTCCTTGATCGAGATCTGCATGACCTCATCGAATGCGGTGGCCATGATCTCCCGCAGCCGGGCGACGATCTCGTTCTCGCTCCAGAAGTACTTCTGGATGTCCTGCACCCACTCGAAGTAGGACGCGGTCACGCCACCGGCGTTGGCGATGATGTCGGGTATGACCATGACGTCCCTATCGCGCAGGATGGCGTCGGCGGCGGTCGTGGTCGGGTTGTTCGCACCTTCGATCACGATTTGCGCCTTGATGTCGGCGGCATTGGAGTCGGTGATGACACCCTGGATGGCAGCGGGGATGAGCACGTCGCAGTCGAGGGCGAAGAGCTCCTCGTTCGAGATCCGGTCGCAGTCCTCGTAGCCAGCGAGGCTGCCGTTGAGCGCCACCCATGCCTGAAGGGCGGCGATGTCGAGGCCTGCCTCATCGTGCACGCCCCCCGAGATGTCCGAGACCGCAATGACCTTGCAGCCGAGTTCGGCGGCAGCGACCGCGGCGTACTGGCCGACGTTGCCGAAGCCGTGGACGACGACTCGCAGCCCCGCAACGGCCATTCCCCGCGAGGTGGCGGCGGGTGGCAGCAGGCTCACACACCCCCGACCGGTCGCCTCCCGACGGGCCACCGATCCGCCGAGTTCGGGCGGTTTGCCCGTGACGACGGACGGCACGGCGTGGCCCTTCTGCTGTGAGTAGGTGTCCATCATCCAGGCCATCGTCTGGGCGTCGGTGCCCATATCGGGGGCCGGGATGTCGCGTTCGGGCCCGATGAAGTCGATGATCTCCGAGGTGTAGCGGCGGGTGATCCGCTGCTTTTCGTGGCTGCTCAGGATCGCCGGGTCGATCCGAACGCCTCCCTTGGCGCCGCCGAACGGCAATCCGACGATCGCGCACTTCCACGTCATGAGCATCGCAAGCGCGGCGACCTCGCCGAGGTTCACGTCGTCGGCGAACCGGACACCGCCCTTGGTGGGCCCCATGGTGATGGTGTGCTGCACGCGGTATCCGTACACGGTGTCCACGTCCTCGTAGTCGTCCCTGCGGAACGGGAACGTCACCACCATCGACCGCTGTGGGTGGCGCAGCCGCTCGCGGATGTTGTCGTCGAGATCCATGAGCTCGGCGACCGCGTCGAATTGCGCCACCGTCTCGTCGAACATCGGGGAAGCCCACCCCGGGGTGTTCACCTGTCTCGTCGACACCTGTGCTCCTCTCGACGAGAGGACGCTAGTGACGGAGCCCCTCGATGCGCCGTCAGTCCGCAGCGGTCGGTGCGGGCCGGAGCCGGTCGGTGACGAGCACGGCGACTGCCGTTGCACCGACCGAGAGGGCCAGCGCCGTCACGAGTCGGTCGAACGCCCACGGTTGTGCGGTCGGGAGCACCGCTCTGATCATGTTCTCCCATCGCCACACCCCCCACGCAGTCAGTTCGGCGGCTGCCACGAGGTGGGCGATGTTGGCGATCAGCGGACGGCGCATGCCGAGGACGACGAATGTCCCGGCGATGACCGGCACTGCCCACTGGAGGAAGCTCGGCTCGGTCTCGCTGGGGAGGAAGAGCCATTGGCGGAGGCCGATCGTCAGCGCAAGGAGTGCCACCACGGCCAGGACCACGTCGACGCGATGGCGCAGGAGCCAGGCGGCGCCCAGGCCGAGTGCCAGGCCGGCGACGGCGGCGAGCGGGAACGGGCGCTCGAGCCACTCCAGGGACACGTAGAGGGTGGTGGCGGTGCCGTCCACGACGACCGGAACGGTCACCTCGCCGAAGACGAGGTCGCCGGGCGATCGGCCGGGGGGTGGCGACTCTGCCATCCAGTGGATCCGGTGGTCATGCCACGTCCACGATCCCTCCGAGCCGACGACTCGCCACTCGGGCGGCAGGAGAGCGTCCTCGCGGTCGAAGTCCACCGACGTGCCGTAGCGGTCCTCGTTGAGCACCACCGAGGGGGAGAGGGCGTTCTCCTCGACGGTCCCGTCCGCCAGCACACGCAGGTATGGCTCGCCGAAGTACCCCATGACGGTCAGCTCGACGCCGGGTTCGACCTCGGCTCGCAGGAAGGCGTCGCCACCCACGATCGAGAACTGGACGCCGTCGGGCATCGGTTCGACTCGCAGGATTTCGTTCTGGAAGTCGGTCGGCCCGGCGGGGTCGGCCCCTGCAGGAGCGGCCAGTGCGAGGACTGCAGCCATGGCCGCTAGGACGGTGGTGAGCCGTCGGATCATTCGACGACGCTCAACTCGAACTGGCCCGACGCGTGCACCGTGCACGAGCCGACGAACGTGCCCGGCGATGCGAACCGCTGCACGAGGGTCTCCTCTGGTCCGACGTAGAACGGTCCAACGATGTGTCCCCGATCGTCATCGTTGCGGATCCGGATGACCTCACCGACCTTCGCTTCTAGCTCCGCCGGAAGGATGTCGAGGGGCTCGCCCCGGTCGTAGGCCTCCCCGGCCCCGGCCGGTACGACGTACTCGTAGTCCGCCTCGACCGCGGAGGGGTCGTCGATGAGGGATAACTCATCGGCACCGCATGCGGCGACCAGCAGTCCAGCCACAAGAAGCAGGAAGCGTCGCCTCACAGCCGATCGAGCAGGATCTCGAGGTCGTTCGCAATGTCGTCGGCGGTCACCCCGAATGGCCACTGGAGGAGCATCTCGCCGGCCTCGTTCACCGCATACAGGTACGCGGTGTGCCCGACCTCGGGCTGGCCATCGACGGTCGTCACGTCGTAGTCGGCACCGAACCCCGTTGCGACCTCTCGGAGTCGGGAGTCGTCGTCAGTGCGGAGTGCAAGCCCGTCGCCGAAGAACGTGTCGACGTACCGCTGCACCTCCGGGTACCCGTCGCGGTCGGGATCGACGGTGACCATCGCCACCTCGAAGTGCTCGGCATCGTCCCCGATGTCGGACAGCGCCTGGCGCAGGTCGGCCATGGTGGTGGGGCAGATGTCGGGGCAGCTCGTGAAGCCGAAGTAGACGAGCAGGTAGCCGTCCGGCGGACCCACGAAGGCTTGCTCGATGCCGGCCGCGTCGGGGAGGGAGAGTCCACCGACCTCGGGTGCGGGATCACGCACGATGCCGGCCGGTTGCGCCGGCGCGCATGCGTTCACGACGAGGGTGAGGACGAAGAGGAACTGCAGCAGCGTGCGGCGCATCGCCCAAAGGCTATTCGGGGGGTACCGGTAGGCGATCGCCCCCCAACCGGGGCAGCGGGTCGCCCCCCGGATAGGATCGCCGCATGCCGTACCCACGCCGCTTCCTCAGCACGGGCGAGAAGATCGTCCGCGAGTTCCATCCCCACTGGATCCGCCTCATCACGCCGATCATCGTCGAGTTCCTCATCATCGCTGCGGGCGTACTCGTTGCGGTCTTCGTCGACGCGGTGGAGAACTGGATCGCGATCGTCGCCGGTGTGGTGTTGGCGATCATCGTCGGCACCCCTCCCTGGACGGGGTGGCTCACCACGTGGTTCGTCGTCACGAACGAACGCCTCATCACCAGGTCGGGCTTGTTCAACCGCACCGGCAAGGAAATCCCGCTCGAGGTGATCAACGACGTGGCGTTCTCCCAGACGTTCTTCGAGCGGCTGTTCCGTTCGGGTGACCTGCTCATCGAGTCGGCGGGGGAACAGGGGCAGAGTCGGTTCACCGATATCCCCGACCCCGAGGGAGTCCAGTCCGACATCTACCGGCTGCGGGAGGAGCGGACCGTGCTGCTCCGCGGCGGCGGGGGGCAGAGCGTCGGCCAGGAACTCGAGACGCTCGCCCGGCTCCACAGGGAAGGTGTGCTCTCCGACGAGGAGTTCGCCGCACAGAAGGCCCGCCTGCTCGGCGGCAACTGAGGGGGACGGCCATGGCGCTCCACATGATGGACGACTACCCGCTCCTGCTGTCGACGCTGTACGACCGGTCGGCGTCGATCTTCGCCAACCGGGAGATCGTCTCCCTCGAAGCCGACGGGAGCCTCCACCGCACCACCTACGGCGCCACTGACGAGCGGGTGCGTCGCCTCGCGACGGCCCTGGATGGGCTCGGCATCGCCAGGGGCGAGGTGATCGGCACCTTCGGCTGGAACACCCATCGCCACCACGAGCTCTACTGGGCGACGGCGAACACGGGCCGGGTGTGCCACACCCTCAACATTCGGCTCTTCCCGGAGCAGCTCGAGTACATCATCAACCACGCCCAGGACCGGGCGATCTTCGTGGACATCGACCTCGTCCCACTTCTCGAGCCAGTGGTCGACCAGGTGCCGGGTGTGGAGCACTGGATCGTGATGGGCGGGGACGCCTCGGCCACCTCGCTGCCCGGCGCGATCTCGTACGAGGACCTCATTGCGGACGCTGCACCGCTCGGGGCGTGGCCGGCCGTCGACGAGCGGTCCCCGATGATGTTCTGTTACACGTCGGGCACCACGGGCAACCCGAAGGGTGTGGCGTACACCCAGCGGTCGACGTACCTCCACACGGTGACGAACACCGGCACGCTGGAGATGAACCAGGCCGACAACCTCCTGCCCATCGTCCCCATGTTCCATGCTGCCGCGTGGGGCCTCCCGTTCATCGCCGTCTCGGTGGGTGCGAAGCTCACCTACCCGGGCCACGACCTGTCCGCCGAGGGCATCGTCCGGCTCTACAACGGCGAGCAAGTGACCTTCTCGGCGGGGGTGCCGACCGTGTTCCTCGGCATCCAGCAGTACCTCATGGACCATCCCGCCGAACGACTCGAGACCATCGAGACCCTCGTGTGCGGCGGGTCGGCCGTGCCCCGAGGCCTCATGAGGTGGTATGCCGAGGAGACCGGCATCTTCATCCGCCAGGCGTGGGGGATGACCGAGACGAACCCGGTGGCCTCGGTGGCGCTCATCCGTGACGACATGGCCGACTGGGACCTCGAACGCAAGCTCGACATCATGGAGACGGTTGGTGTCCCCATGCCGGGCCTCCGCATGAAGATCGTCGACGAGGACGGCTCCGAACTGCCCCACGACGGTGAGGCGTTCGGCCGCATCGTCGAAAAGCTCGAAGAAGTGAAGGTCATCTGATGCCTTGGGTCTACATCGAAGCAGCAGGCGACGCCCCCGTGGCAGTCGGCCTCGAAGTCCTCACGAAGGCCCGGGCGCTCGGCGACCCGACCGTGGTGTACGTGGGTCCCGCCTCCGAGTCGGCGTTCGCCACGCTTGGCGAGTTCGGCGCCTCGAAGGTCTTCCACATCGAGCCCCCGGCAGATGCCCTCGCCGCCGCCCAGGTGGCCGCGACACTCGAGGGCCTCGTCGATGCCCACTCCCCGGACGTGCTCCTCGTCGGCATGACCTACGACGCCCGTGACGTGGCGGGGCGCCTCTCGGCCCGCACCGGCGCCACGGTGCTGTCGAACGCGGTGGACGTGTCGCTCGACGGCGGTGTGTCGGCGGTCAACGAGGTGTTCGGTGGCACGAAGCTCGTCACGACATCCGTGTCGGGTCCCGGTACGCCGATCGTGCTCGTACGGGCGAAGTCCTTTGCCGCCGAACCGTCTGGTGGCGGTGCCCCGAACGTGGAGTCGGTCTCCCTCGTCGATGCCGGCCACGCCGGTTCGGCCACGGTCACCGCCAGCCACGAACAGCAGGCCGAGGGCCCCCAGCTCGAGGACGCCGCCGTCGTCGTGGCCGGCGGCCGTGGCCTCGGCAAGGAGGAGTCGTTTGCCCTCGTCGAGGAACTCGCCGACGCCCTTGGTGCCGCCACCGGCGCCACCCGCGCAATCGTCGATGCCGGATGGGTCCCGTATGCGAAGCAGGTCGGGCAGACCGGCAAGACGGTGAAGCCCGACGTCTACATCGCTGCCGGGATCTCCGGGGCGATGCAACACGTGGTCGGCATGAAGGACTCCGGGACGATCATTGCGATAAACAAGGATCCCGATGCACCGATCTTCTCGATCTCGGATCTCGGGGTGGTCGGGGACGTGAGCAAGGTCCTGCCACAACTCATCGAGGCGCTGAACAACAGGTAACCCGCCCTTGGCCTGGGATCCCGAGAGGTACCTGGCTTACGCCGACCTCCGGACGCGCC
>CP070681.1:102060-110346 GCA_020352575.1 Acidimicrobiia bacterium
AACCGATTCACATACGACCATGATCAACGGGCTCGGGATCCTCGGCTGGGGCGTCGGCGGCATCGAGGCCGAGGCCGTGATGCTGGGGCAGCCGGTGTACATGCTGATCCCGGAGGTTGTCGGATTCTGTTTGAGCGGCAAGCTCGCTGATGGTGCCACGGCGACCGACTTGGTTCTTAAGGTGACCCAGATGCTCCGCGAGCATGGCGTGGTCGGCAAGTTCGTCGAGTTCTTCGGCCCGGGGCTCGCCGACATGCCGCTCGCCAACCGCGCCACGATCGCCAACATGGCACCCGAGTACGGCGCCACCGTCGGGTTCTTCCCGGTCGACGAGCAGACCATCCGGTACCTCCGCCAGACCGGTCGCCCCGAGGAACTGGTCGAGGCCGTCGAGTGGTACTACAAGGAGCAGGGCCTCTGGCTCGACACGACCACCCAGCCGGTCTACTCCTCGGAACTCGAACTCGACCTCTCCACCATCGTCCCGGCACTCGCGGGCCCGAAGCGGCCGCAGGACCGAATCGACCTCACTGCCATGCAGGAGACCTGGAACCGGGACCTCGTCGAGACGTTCGGCCACACCGAGCCGCTCTCGAGCGAGGTCACGTACGAGGGCGAGACCTTCGACCTCGAGGACGGCGACGTGGTCATCGCCGCCATCACCTCGTGCACGAACACCTCCAACCCCTCGGTCATGATCGGCGCCGGCCTCCTCGCCAAGCACGCCGTGGCCAAGGGACTCACCCGCAAGCCGTGGGTGAAGACCTCGTTGGCCCCCGGATCGAAGGTCGTCACCGACTACCTCGAACAGGCCGAGCTCACGCCCTACCTCGAGAAGCTGGGCTTCCACACCGTGGGCTACGGCTGCACCACGTGCATCGGCAACTCGGGCCCATTGCCCGACGAGATCGCCGCCGGCGTCGAGCACCAGGACCTGGTCGTCACCTCCGTGCTGTCTGGGAACCGCAACTTCGAGGGCCGCATCTCCCCGCACGTGAAGGCCAACTACCTGGCCTCGCCGCCGCTCGTGGTGGCGTACGCCCTGGCCGGGACCGTCGACATCGACTTCGATACGGATCCCATCGGCACCGACCCGGGCGGCAACCCCGTGATGCTCTCGGACATCTGGCCCTCGGCCACCGAGATCGCCGAGGTCGTCGGCACCTCCGTCGAGACCGAGCAGTTCACCACCGAGTACGGCAACGTGTTCGAGGGGTCGGACGAGTGGAAGGCCATCGCCACCTCGGAGGGCGACCTCTACGAGTGGAACGAGGACAGCACCTACGTGCAGGAGCCTCCGTTCTTCGAGGGCCTGAGCCAGGACGTCGCCCCGATCGCCCCGATCACCGGGGCCCGGGTACTCGTGAAGGTGGGCGACTCGGTCACGACCGACCACATCAGCCCAGCCGGCAACATCGCCGAGGACGCCCCCGCTGGGCGCTTCCTGCTCGCCAAGGGCGTGGCGAAGAAGGACTTCAACTCCTACGGGTCCCGACGCGGCAACGACCGCGTGATGACCCGGGGCACGTTCGCCAACATCCGGGTACGCAACCAACTCGCCCCGGGAACGGAGGGCGGCTGGACCACGGACTTCACCACCGGTGAGGTGACCTCGATCTACGAGGCGAGCCTCAATTACAGGGCGGCGGGAACCCCACTCGTCGTGCTCGCCGGCATCGACTACGGCATGGGCTCGTCCCGTGACTGGGCGGCCAAGGGCACGTTCCTCCTCGGCGTGAAGGCCGTCATCGCAAAGAGCTTCGAACGAATCCACCGCTCCAACCTCATCGGGATGGGCGTGCTCCCCCTCACCTTCGCCCCGGGCGATGACGCAGATGCGCTTGGCCTCGACGGCACCGAGATGTTCTCGGTCGAGGTCGACGACTCGGTCGTCCCCCGACAGGACATCCCGGTCGTGGCCACGAAGGCCGACGGCACCGAGGTCCGGTTCACCACGACCTGCCGCCTGGACACCCCGGTCGAGGTGCAGTACTACCGCAACGGCGGGATCCTCCACACCGTGCTGCTCCGCATGGCCCGGGAGGACTGAGCCACCGAATGGCGGAACTGACAGACCCGCTCGTCTGGGTCGACCTCGAGATGACCGGGCTCGACCCGGACGAGCATGTGATCGTCGAGATCGCCGTGATCGTGACCGACGGCTCGCTCGAGGCCACGGTCGAGGGGCCCGACCTCATCATCCACGCCACCGACGAGGAGTTGGGGCGGATGGATGACTTCGTGACGAAGATGCACAGAGGGTCGGGCCTGACGGAGGCCGTGCGGGCGTCCAAGCTCACAGTGGACGAGGCCGAAGCGCAGGTGATGGCCTTCATCACCGAGCAGGTGCCCGAACAGGGGGTCGGGATCCTTGCCGGGAACTCCGTGCACACGGACCGCGTGTTCTTGGCCAAGTACATGCCGACGATCGTCGACTACCTCCACTACCGCATCGTCGACGTTTCGACGGTGAAGGAACTGGCGCGTCGCTGGTACCCCGGCGTCCTCGACAGCGCACCCGAGAAGGGCGGGGCCCACCGGGCGCTGGCCGACATCCGTGAGTCCATCGACGAGTTGCGGTGGTTCCGCGAGCAGGTGTTCCGGTGAGTTGGCTCTACCGACGGATCGGCCCGCTGCGGTTCGCCTCGTCGGAGTTCACCCGCACCGGCTGGAACGACCACGACCAGCACGGCGGTCCCCCGTCGGCACTCCTCGCCCACGTGATCCAGCACGC
This sequence comes from Acidimicrobiia bacterium, assembly GCA_020352575.1. Taxonomy (GTDB): domain Bacteria; phylum Actinomycetota; class Acidimicrobiia; order Spongiisociales; family JAENVV01. The sequence continues at coordinate 104,795 of CP070681.1, forward strand.
GGAGCTCCCCGTACCCATGCACATGAGCCGAATCACGGTTTCGCTGATGCGTCCCGTTCCGATCGCCGACCTCGAGGTCACCACGCGGGTGGTGCGCGCCGGCCGACGCGTGGCCGTCGTCGAGGCCGGCCTCGTGCCAGATGGATCGGATGATCCGGTCGCCACCGCCCAGGCCCAGCTCATCCGCACCGAGGAGATCCCGCTCGACGAGCTGCCCCGCCGCGAGTTCATGGTGCCCGGCGCCCCGACGGACCACCCCGAGGCCCAGGATTCGTCTCGATGGGCGGACGGGTCCATCACCCGCTTCCACCGCAATGCCGTCGAGAAGCGCTCCGTTGATGGCGGTTGGGAGCGCCTCGGGCCGGGTCAGGCGTGGTTCCGCATGACCGCCGACCTGGTCGAGGGAGAACCCCACGAACCGACCTCCGAGTTCATCGCCATCGCCGACATGGCCAACGGCCTCTCGTCCGTCCTCGACGGCGCAGAGTGGGTCTGGGTGAACCCCGACCTCACCGTTGCCTTCTCACGCCCGCCGACCGGCGAGTGGATGGGCATGGAGGCCGTGGCCGATCCCCAGACGCACGGCGTCGGGCTCGTACACGCCACCGCATTCGACCAGGACGGCACGTTCGGCCACGTCCTGCAGTCCCAACTCCTCACACATCTGCCATGAAGGTGAGTCCCGACATCGGCACGATCGGACGAGGCCTCGATCTCGACATCCCCTCCAACCGGTTCGCGATCAACGTTGCGGTCGCTGCTGGCATCGCCGGGACGATCTTCGGATGGGCCGGCGACCAGACGATCCCCACCGCCATCATCACCGGCGCCTTCTGGGGCATCGGCTCGTTCATGGGGTGGGTCACCGGGAGGGAACTCCACCACGACGACCCCCGACCGGCGGGGGCCGCAGCCCTCCTCGCCCCCCTTGGCGCGGCCTTCCTCGGCGAGGCAGGCATCCTCATGGTCGTCGGGATCATGATCACCGCCCGAATCACGCTGAACTCGACCGGTCGGGGCCTGTCCCGGGGCGAGGCCGCGCTCATCGTGCTGCTCGGCCTCTTCATCGCCCGTGAGATCAGCGGTTGGGCGATTGCGATGGTGATGGCCGTCGGCATCGCCCGGGTGGCAGCGAAGGAGTACGCCCCTGCAGGACTCCGATGGGGGGCGTTCGTCCTCGCCGCCGGGGCGACCGGTGTGCAGGCAGTGACCGAGGGTTTCGTCGTGCCGCCCATCGAGACCGCTGAACCCATCGCCGTCGCCATCGGCGCGGTCATGGGCATGGGCATTGCGGGACGCACGGTGCCGGAGGTGAACACCGATTCGGGCCCGACTCCGCCGACGGCCTCGGATCAGTTCGTTGCCAGACTCCTTGCCGTCGCAGCCGTGGTCGCCGCCACGCTCCTCTCCCCGAACCCGGGCATCGTCTTCCCCGCGGCCGCTGCGCTCATCGCCCTCTCACTCCGCCGCGCATGATCCCCGATTTCCTCCGCACCTTCCCCGTCGCACGCCACGAGTTCGATGGGACCTCGTCCGAGGTCCCCGTTCCGGTGGAAGAGCCCCTCGAACTGCAGTTGCGCTACCCGGGCGACCCGCCGTCGACCCTCGTGGTGCTCATGCGCACCCCGGGCGACGACCTCGACTTCGTGATGGGGTTCCTGCTCTCGGAACGGATCATCGAAGCCCCGGCCGATCTGGTCGAGCTCCGGGAAGCAGGCATCGGCCGCAACACGCACAACATCGTGCTCGCCACCCTGTCGCCTGATCGGGCCTTCGAGCCTCGCTCGGCCGACCGTTTCGAGATCACCTCGGCGGCGTGCGGCGTGTGCGGGACGACCGCCATCGACTCCACGACCGGGCACCTCGTGTCCCTCTTTCCGACGTCACCGGAGATCGGCGCTTCAGCGGTGGAACGGGCATTTGACACACTCGAGGGTGCTCCCCTGGTGACGACGACTGGCGGAGTGCACGGTGCGGCGGTGCTCGAACTCGATGGAGAGGGCGTCGTCCTCAGGGAGGACGGCAACCAGCACTTCGCCGTCGACAAGGCCCTCGGTGGAGCGCTCCGGCAAGGACTGGACCCCGCCGCATCGCTCGTTGGCGTGACCGGACGAGCCTCGTTCGAGATCCTCGAGAAGGTCCTCCGATTCGGGGCCCCGGGGCTCGTGTTCGACAGCACGCCGACGAGCCTGGCGGTGCGGATGGCCGCCGAACACGGCCTCACGCTCATCGGCGTGCAGGACGGTCGTGCCGGTGTCTACGCCGGCCGATCCCGCGTCCGTCAGACCGTCAGCAGGTAGTCCTCGAGCTCGTCGTCCCACGTGAGGGTGACGAGCCCGCGGGTCTGGGCAGCCTTCACGAACTGCAGGAAGCCGCCGAAGCCATAGGTCTTCTCGCTGAAGTCCTCGGCCTCGTTCCGCAGCTTGTTCTTGAGCCCGGATAGCTGCACCCGGCCCCGCTTCGCCTCGGCGGTCACGATGCGCACCAGCAAGTCGAACGCCGCTTGCTCGCCGCCACCCTCTGCGACCGCGATCTCGGGATCCCCCGCAGCGGGGCCCGGTGAGGTCGTGAGGATGCCCTTCCCCTCGAGGTGGTGGATGAGCTCGCCGAAGCTGCGGAAGCCGTACTCCCCCTCGGTGAACGTCGAGTCCTTGCGAAGGAGCGTGCGCTTGAGCTGCGAGGCAAGCACCGCAGTGTCACCCGAGGTGTGGAGCCCGGAGAGCGTGCCCATGACGAGCTTCTCCAACTCGGCAACGGTGCGCTCCTTCCGCTTCGGCTCACCGTTGCGGGGTTCGGACTCCTCGGGTTTGGCGTCGAGGTCGACGAGGCGTTCGTAGAACAGGAACTCGTCGCAGGCCGGGGGGAGGAGGTCGGAGGTGGTCTTGCGCACACCGAACCCGATCACACGCTTGTCGAGCTCCCGCAACTTGTGGACGAGCGGGGAGAAGTCCGAGTCGCCGGTGCCGAGGACGAACGTGTCGATGTAGTCCCGGTCGAGGGCGAGTTCGATTGCATCCACCGAGAGCTTGATGTCCGCCGCGTTCTTGCGCTTGCCCATCCGCTGGGGGATCTCGATGAGCTCCACGTGGTGCCGGGTGAGTCGCTTGCGGTCCTCTTCGAAGAGGTTCCAGTCGGCATAGCCCCGTCGCACCACCACCCGACCGCGTGCAGCGATGGCGTCAGCCACCGGGCCGTAGTCGAAGGTCACTCCGAGGTCCTGTCGGGCAGAGATGGCGAGGTTCTCGTAGTCGAGGAAGACGGCGATGCGGGAGTCCATGCCGACAACGCTACCGACGCCGGCCCGGCACCGGGCCCGGAGCTCAGAGGTGTTCGTCGAGGACCACGGCTCCGTCGGACAGTCCCACCAGGCGGGTGGCAGACCCCGGGACCGAGTCGATGTCACGCACGGCGGAGACCAGCGTGAGGCCTTTCTCCTCGCAGAGGTCGAACAGGAGGCGATTCACCTGTCGGCGGGCGATGCCGGTGAGCTCCCGCGCAGGGTCGTCGGCGAGCACGAGGTCGGGTCGACTGGCCATCGTCCGACCGATCACGACACGAAGGCGCTCCTCGACGTCGAGGTCGGCGAAACGCTCGTCACCGCGATGCTCCATGCCGACGCGGCCGAGCCAGGCAGCGACCCGACCCTGGGTCTGGCCGTGATCGGTTCCGGCGGTTGCGTGCTCGATCACCTCGGCCACCGTCACGTGTGGGCTGTGGTGGAACGTCTGGTGGATGAAGCCGATTCGGCTGCGGAGGTCGAGCAACGCAGGAGAAGGAACACCGTCGGTGCGAACGCCGAGCACGACCACCGATCCGCTCGTGGGAATGGACAGGGCTCCGAGAAGCCGGAGGAGCGTGGTCTTCCCGGAGCCCTCCGGACCGGAGACGGCGACTCGCTCGTTCCGGCCGAGACCGAGGGTGATACCGCGCAACGCGACCTGGTCGAACCGCGACCACTCCACGTCCTCGAGCCGAGCCACGGTCGAACGATGGACATCGAGGTCACCGGTTCGCATCACCATGCCCGGCACGGTACGGAATCGGGGTTTCGCAACCCGGACACCTGGGTGTCCGTGCGATGAACGTGCTCGCTAGGTAGGACGCTCCATCTCGAAACGGTCGCGCGTGGTGATGTAGCCCGAACCCACCGTGCGGCCGATGGCATCGAGGGCAACTTGGTCGACCCGGGTGCCGTCGAGGATGTCGTCGCGCACGTGGATCCGCACCACGTTGCCCACCACGATGCCGGTGCCCTCGAACTCGAGGATCGAGTGGAGCACGCACTCAAGGGCGGCCGGGGCCTCCCCCACCCAGGGGGCCGATACGTCCGTTCCGGGGACGGCCGTGACCCCCACCTCGGCGAACTCATCCACGTCGGACGGAAACGATGCGGACGAGGCGTTCATCCGCTCCGCCAGGGATCGATCGACGATGGAGACCGTCCACTCCTCCACGGCCCTGATGTTCGCCAGGGTGTCCTTTCGCCGACCCGGCCCCATCACCACCGTGGGAGGCCGCGCCGTCATCACGTTGAAGAACGAGAAGGGAGCGAGGTTCGGCACGCCGTCGCGCGAAATCGTGCCCGCCCACGCAATCGGGCGAGGCACGATGAGTCCGGTGAGCAGCTTGTAGGCGTCCCGGGGCTCGAGGTCGGAGGTGGCGTGCGAGATGAACGACATACGACGAGCGTACGGCCCGACGGGGTCGAGTCGCGCCACGTAGACTCGACACACGAGTCGGCAACCCGAAAGGAGACAGCGTGGACGCCACGTTCGACGTGATCACGCTCACCCGGGGCACGGTCCCCGCCGACGACCGGGAGTACGCAGAGCAGAAGCTCGCGCAGCTCTCGAAGGTCGCTCCCCGACCGATCTTGAAGGTACGCCTCAAGCTCACCTTGCAGGACGCCGCGCACCTCGCCAGCCCGGCGATCGTGCAGGCGAACATCGACGTGGCGGATGGCCACATCGTCCGCACCCGCATCGAGGCCGGCACCCTGCGGGAGGCCGCGGACCTCATGCTCGAACGGGCGACCCGCAAGCTCCGCAAGATCTCCGACCGGTACGTGTCGGAGCGCCGCAACAACGGCGACGACAAGTGGCACCAGGGTGACGCCCCTGCCACCGATCGGAAGTGGTTCAACCGCCCGGCCGAGGACCGCGAGCTCATCCGCCGCAAAGCGATCGGCACGTCAGAGGCCACGCCCGACGAGGCGGCGTTCGACATGGCGATGCTCGACTACGACTTCTTCGTCTTCACCGACCTGGAGACGGGGAGCGGTGCCTTGCTCTATCACGCCGACGACGGCGAGTCACTGGTCCTGCGGTACGCCACCGGCACGCCGGATACGGCCTCGAGCCAGGCGATGACGATCACCCGGGTGGATCCCCAGCCCGCACCGGTGATCGACCTCGACAAGGCAATCGAGCTCCTGGACACCACCGGAGCATCGTTCGTCTTCTTCATCGACGAGGACACGAACGAGCCTTCGGTGGCGTATCACCGGTACGACGGGCACTACGGCCTGCTGACTGCCCGGACGCCGGGCTAGA
>CP070681.1:110446-118711 GCA_020352575.1 Acidimicrobiia bacterium
GTGCGCTGCCCGCGGGTCGCCCCGAGCCCCTGGCAGGTGCCGCACGGCTCGGCGATGACCTGCCCGGTGCCGGTGCAATTCGTGCACTCGACCACCTGCATGACCTGGCCGAAGACGGAGGCACGAGCGGTGCGAACGACCCCATTGCCCTGGCAGACCCCACATGTCTCCGGGTGGGAACCCCCGGCGGCGCCGCGCCCATGGCAGGTCTCGCACGCCCGGAGTCCGGAGAACGACACGTCCTTCGTGACCCCGGCAAAGGCCTCTTCGAGGGTGAGTTCGGCGGCGACGAGCACGTCACGGCCGCGCCGACGGGCGGTGCGCCCCGCCGACCCGAACAATCCCGAGTCACCGAAGAGTCCGGACTCGCCGAACACGCTGCGCAGGAGGTCGTCGAGGCTGCCCCCGAACAGGTTCGAGAAATCGACGGTGTCACCGCGATCGTACCGGGCCCGCTTGTCGGGATCGGACAGGACCTCGTAGGCCTCGGCGACCTCGCGGAACCGCTCCTCCGCAGTGGGGTCGTCCGGGTTGGCGTCGGGATGGGACTCCCGCGCGAGCTTGCGGAACGCGCGCTTGATCTCGTCGGGGGACGCGTCGTTCGCGACGCCAAGGATGTCGTAGTAGTTCTTCATGCGGCGGGGCGGCGAGGATAGACCCGGGTGGTGCGCTGGCCCGGGCCCGCCGAGCACGCAGCAACGGGTGATACCGTGTCCCGATGATCAGCGAGCGGCAGTCCCAGGTCCTCGCAACACTCGTCGAGGAGTACATCCGAACGGGTGAGCCGGTGAGTTCCTCGTCCATCCTCGATCGAGGGCGCCTCGGTGTGTCGTCAGCCACGGTGCGCAACGACCTCGCCGTCCTCGACCGGGAGGGCTACGCAGACCAGCCGCACACTTCTGCGGGACGCGTGCCCACTGCTGCGGCGTACCGCTACTACGTGGACCACCTCGGCCCTGCGCGACTTCGCTCGACGACGAAGACGCGCATCCACGACTTCTTCACCGACGTCCATACCGAGCTGAGCCGCCTGATGAAGGCCACGACCTCGCTGCTCTCGGATGTCACGCACTACCCGGCCGTGGTGCTCGGTCCAGGCCTCGCCGGCGACGCCACGAAGGCAATCCACCTCGTGCACCTGGCACCTCGCAGCCTCCTCCTCGTGCTCGTGAGCGAACTCGGGCAGGTCTCCCAGCAGGTCCTCACGCTCGATGAGCCGGCCACCCCCGACGAGGTTCGAATGGCCGAGGACACGCTCGGCACGCTGGTCGAGGACGGCTTCGACGACGACGCCGTCGATGCCCTCGCCCCGGAGGTGCGGACCGTGGTGACGCGCGCGTGGGCGGCCTCCGAGCGTGCCGAATCGGGTGACCGCAGCCTCTACGTGGGCGGCACCTCCCAACTGGGGTCCATCTGGGCCGACATAGGGTCGGTGAACAGGGTGCTCGAGGTGCTCGAGCGGGAGGCGATGCTCCTGCGGATCCTTGCCCGCGCGAACGCCGGGACGCTCATCCAGATCGGCGAGGAGGTGCCGGGTGGTGGCGATGTGGCCCTCGTCACCTCCTCGTACGGCGTCACCGAGGGCGCCGGCGGTGCGGTGGGCGTGATCGGCCCGATGCGGATGGACTACAAGCGGACGATCTCCGTCGTGGAGGAGGTCAGCGAGGTGCTCGCCGGCCTGCTGGGCGCGGAGTCGGACGAGGTCACCGAGGAGGACTGAGCCCGACGACCTCGCGGGCGACTGCGTCGGTGAGGAGTGGATCCACGACCCTCGCCATTGCGCCATCCACCTCGAGGATGCCGCGCAACACGAGACGCCTGCCCGAATCGGTGTCGAGGAACGCTGGCCCGGCCTCGCCGAGTTCCACGCCGTCTCGGATCCGCAGCCCGATCATGAACCGATCCACCTCCTGCTCCCATGGATCGATCGGATCGACGCCCTGACGGGGGCTCCCTCCCGACTCGACACGGGTGACGTAGGCGTCGAATGCCCTGACGTTGCGGAAGCGCGTGCCGTCACGGAACCCATGCGCACCCAAGCCATACGCAAGGTACGGCCGGCCCGCCCACACCTCCGTGTTGTAGTCACACCGGTGGCCCGGGCGACCGTGGTTGGAGACCTCGTAGTGCTCGAACCCGGCTCGACCCAGCCGGTCGACCGCCACCTCGTAGCGATCGGCTTGCACGTCGTCGTCCGGTGCCGGGGCACCCTCGGCGATCGACCGGGACAGCGCCGTTCCCCGCTCCACCGTGAGCGCGTAGGTCGACACGTGGTCCACATCGAGGCCGATGGCGCGCTCGAGCGTCGCCTCCCAGGAGGCGTCGGTCTCGGCGGGGTGGCCGAAGATGAGGTCGAGGCTGACCGAGGCCATCCCTGCTGCGCGAGCGGCAGCGACTCCGACGTCGATGTCCTCCGGGCGGTGCCGTCGCCCGAGCGCCCGCAGCACGACCGGGTCGAACGACTGCGCCCCCATCGACAGGCGATTCACCCCTACCGAGGCGAGCGAGGTGACGAGGTCTTGGGCCAGGTGTTCCGGATTCGACTCGAGTGTCACCTCTGGGTCGGCGAGGCCGTGTTGCCGGGAGAGGGCACCGAGCAGGCGCTCGATCGATGATGCCGGGATCGAGGAGGGCGTACCACCGCCGATGAAGACAGTCCGCAACGGGGCCGCCGGCCGATCGGCGAGGATCTCCGACACCACCGCGTCGATGTAGCGGTCGGTGTCCGAGCCGCGGCCCGTGACCACGGCGAAGTCGCAGTAGGGGCAGAGGCGATCGCAGAACGGGATGTGGAGGTAGGCCGCGACGGGCTCGCTCACGAGGCGTCGTCCACCCGAAGGGCCGCCACGAACGCCTCTTGGGGGACCTCCACGCTGCCCACCATCTTCATGCGCTTCTTGCCTTCCTTCTGCTTGGCAAGGAGCTTCTTCTTGCGGGTGATATCGCCGCCGTAGCACTTGGCGGTGACGTCCTTGCGCTGGGCCTTCACGGTCTCCCGGGCGATGATCCGACTGCCGATCGCGGCCTGGATGGCGATGTCGAAGAGTTGACGAGGGATCAACTCGCGCAACTTCTGCGCCATCGCCCGTCCGTATTCGTACGCCTTGTCCCGGTGCGTGATGGTGGAGAACGCGTCCACCGGGTCTCCGGCGAGGAGGACATCGACCTTCACGAGGTCGGACTCGCGGTAGTCAGCCGGCTCGTAGTCGAACGACGCGAAACCCCTCGTCCGCGACTTCAGGGTGTCGAAGAAGTCGAAGACGATCTCTGCGAGCGGCACGTGGTAGGTCAACTCCACACGGTCCTCCGTGAGGTAGTGCATCCCGTCCATCTCGCCGCGACGCTGCTGGAGGAGCTCCATGATCGTGCCGGTGAACTCCGAGGGCACGAGGACCATCGCCTTCACGTACGGCTCCTGCAGCGAGGTCCGCTCGTCGACCGGAGGGAGGTCTTGTGGACTTCGCACCTCACGCACCTCGCCCGCCGTCGTCGTCACCCGGTAGGCCACCGACGGGGCCGTCGCCACGAGGTCGAGGTCGTACTCGCGCTCGAGGCGCTCGCGTACGATCTCCATGTGGAGAAGGCCGAGGAATCCCACTCGGAACCCGAACCCGAGCGCCCGGGAGGTCTCGGGCTCCCACACGAGCGACGCATCGTTGAGGCGCAGCTTCTCGAGGGCCTCACGAAGCCGTTCGAAGTCGTCGCCGTCGCTCGGGAACAAGCCGGAGAACACCATCGGCTTGGGCTCTGCGTAGCCGGCGAGGGGTGTCTCGGCTCGGCGGCGCGGATGGGTGATCGTGTCACCGACCCGGATCCGATCGATCTCCTTCACGCCGGTGATGAGGTAGCCGCTCTCCCCCGGCCCGAGTTCGCTCACCTGTTTCGGGCGAGGGACCAGCACACCGATCTCGTCGGCTTCGTGCGTGCCGGCCGTTGCCATGAAGTGGGCGACATCGCCACTACACAGCACACCATCGAATACACGGATCGAGCAGACGACACCCCGATAGGCATCGAAGTAGGAATCGAACACGAGTGCTCGCAGCGGAGCATCCGGATCACCGCCCGGGGCCGGCACCTCAGCGACGATGCGTTCCAGCAACTCGTCGATCCCGGCGCCCGTCTTCGCCGAGACCCGCAGCACGTCCTCGGGCCTGCCACCGAGGATCGAGACGATCTCTGCTGCCCGGGCGTCCGGGTCGGCGGCGGGGAGGTCAATCTTGTTCAGCACCGGGATGATCTCGAGGCCGGCCTCGATGGCGAGGTAGGCATTGGCGAGCGTTTGGGCCTGCACCCCCTGCGCGGCGTCGACGAGGAGGATCGCCCCCTCACACGCAGCGAGCGAGCGACTCACCTCGTAGGAGAAGTCGACGTGGCCCGGCGTGTCGATGAGGTTGAGGACGTAGTCCTGGCCGTCGGCGGCGCGATGGGTGAGCCGCACTGCCTGGGCCTTGATGGTGATGCCCCGCTCGCGCTCGAGGTCCATGGAGTCGAGGAGCTGCTCGCGCATCTCGCGTTCGGTCACCGCCCCCGTGCGCTCGAGGAGGCGGTCGGCGAGGGTCGACTTCCCATGATCGATGTGGGCGATGATCGAGAAGTTCCTGATCCGCGACGTGGGGGTGGGCATGGCGAGGGAGAGCGTATCTGCGCATCGGCCCGTAGCGGGTCGCGGGTGGCGTAGTGAGGCTCCGCTGGTAACCTCCCCTCCCGCAGCGGCGAACGCCCTGCCCCCTCCTCCCCACGAAGGTTTCCCCATGGCCAACATCAAGTCACAGGTGAAGCGGAACCGACAGAACGTCGTCCGCAACGATCGCAACAAGGCAGTGCGCTCCGAGGTGAAGACCCGGATGAAGAACGCGCTCGCCGCCGCCGAGTCCGGCGATGCCGCCGCCGCCACCGAGGCGACCCAGGAAGCCCAGAAGAAGATCGACATGGCGGTCTCCAAGGGCGTGATGAAGAAGAACACGGCCGCTCGCCGCAAGTCGCGCCTCCAGCGCGAGGTGAACCGCCTCCTCGAGTCCTGAGCGCAGCACCACTCGTTCTCGAAGGCCCCGGTCCCGGCCGGGGCCTTCGTGCGTCAGGAGCGACCCGAGTACCAGATGGCGAGGGCGACGGTGAGTCGTTCCATCGTCACCCGATGGAGGTCCTCCGGGGCGGTCTTGAGGGTGCGGTCGGCCCGGGCAAGGGCATCGGTGGCACGCCGGAGGCTTGCCGCGGTAGTGCGCCTGGTCTTGGACCAGTCCTTCTTCGTGCGGAAGTCACTCGCCCGGCCACCCACCCATTCGGCAAACGTCTCGATGTCGGGCGCCGAGACGGCGAGCGATCGCCTACGGAGGTCACCCTCCAGGAACCCGAGGAGCTGGAGCGGGTGGCCGTGGACGAGGATGTCCCGGAGCCGTCGCAGGGCGGTGGTCGAGTCACCTGCGTCGAGCGCCTCGGTGAACAGCCACAGCGGCTCGTCGGGCCGGCTCCGGAAGCGGCTCCGCACCTCATCCGCACTGGGTGGAGGGCCTCCCTCCAACTGGTCGAGGGCGCTCGACATCGCTGCGAGGTTCGTGCCGAAGACCTCCAGGAGCGCCGCCCGGGCAGCACCATCGAGGCGGAGCCCCCGCCGCTTCGCGTCGCTCGCCAGCCATGAGGCCGCTGCGCTGTCGCGCACCGTCTTGATCTCCTCACGTGCAGCTCCAGCGGCAGCGAGAGCCTTGGCCAGCTTCGCCGGGGTGGCACCCTCTGAGACAACGACGAGCCGGACCGCATCGGGGTCGGCGCCTGCCAGCAGTTCGGCGAGCGTCTCCGCCTCACCCGCCTGCAACTGCTGCGCCTCCAAGAGGAGGACAGCGGCGATGTCGCCGAACAGGGACACCGACTGGAGCGCGGGGATGAGGGGCGCGAGCTCCGATCGGACCGCGCCCGTCCACTCGGTCTCCTGGCCTCGCCCGGGCACATGGATCCGCAACACGTCCGATCGGGCGACGCCGGCCTCTTCGAAGAACTCGAATGCCGTCTGCTCGGCGAGGAACGCGGCTCCCGAACCATCCCGGACACGGATCTCGAGGAACGCGCTCATGCGGCCCTCCCGAAGAGGTCGACGAGGTCGCAGGCAACCTCGACGTCGTGGACACGGATGATGTCGGCTCGGTGCTCGAGGCTGAGGGCGATGAATGCATGGACACGCGCAGGCTCTGCCTTGCGCGGCACGGGGACCAACACCGGTGGTCCGAGCGACCGGAGGAGGTCGAGCGAGCGGATGACCTCGACCTGCTGGCGGGTGTAGGCGGCGTAGTCGGAGCGGTAGGAGATCCCAATGCCCGGGTCCGAGATCGGGAACCGCACACCCGCCCCGGTGAGGCGCTCGAGCTGGGCGGACAAGTGGTGGCGCATCTCGACCCCCTTGTCGCCCGAGAACCGCATGGCACCCACATCGAGGGGACTGCGGCCTTCGAGGTACATGGCAATCAGGCCGACCGACTGGCCCGACACGACACCGACCATCTCCTCACTGGAGCCACCCGTGTCGTTGATGATCGCTGCCCCCGCCTCGATTGCTGCGCGGGCAACCTCCGGCTTCCAGGTATCGACGCTCACGAGGTGGCGGTCGGCGACGAGCGCCTCCAGGGCCGGGAGGAGGCGGCTGATCTCCTCCTCTCCCTCGAGCTCCGGGTTGTCGAAGTGGGACGACTGCGCGCCGAGGTCGATGAAGGTCGCTCCGGCCTCCCGATAGCGTCCCGCCATGGTGCGGGCCTCGTCAACGGTGCGAGCGATCGTGTCGACGTTCTTCGACTCCGGGGACAGGTTGACCACACCCATGACATGGGTCGTGTCATCGTCGAACCGGACCGAACCGGAACCCGTCTCGAGGATGCGGGTGGTCACGGACCGAGCAGGAGGGTGCCGTCGATGTCGGTGACACCGGCGTTGAGGTTCATCGTCAGCGTCAACGAAGCGGTCGAGTCGGGCCCCACCGTTCCCGTCCGGGCCGGGACGACGGCATCCACCCCGGCGGTGGCCACCGTGAGCCCGACGGTGCCACTCCACGACAACTCGGTCTCGTTCGTGAGGATCACCTCGAGGTCCAGTTGGTCGCCGTCGAGCGCTGACCGCAGGTCGACCGACAGGCCGCCACACGCCGAGGACACCTCATCATCGAGCACGAACGAGCTGCCAACGGTGGCCTCCCCGTCGAGGATCTGCACGAAGAACGGCTGCGCGATGGGTTCCTCACACACGAGCACATGCGTGAGACCACGGAGGTTCCCGGCGACGGCTGGGATGAGCAGGGCACCGATGAAGACCACGAGGGCAAGCCTGTTGCGCAGCGAGGGAACCACGGCGCAAGCCTACCGCCGGGTCCGTCCACCACAGAGGGTGTAGCCTGCCCCCGTGGCAGAGAGCGTGATGGAATTCCGTCGCAGCCGCCGATTGCTCCTCTCCGTGGGTGTCGTCGTCATCGCGGCGACCGCAGTGGTCATGGCAGTGCGCGGCGTCGACCCGGTCGAGGTCTGGGCAACCGTCCTATTCCTCGTCGTGTTCGTGGCTGCCGCCCTCTTCGGCATGCTCGGTGGCGTGATCGGCGGTGTGGCGGCGATCGCCGCCTACTTCCTCCTGCGGGCGCCCGTCATCGAACTCCTCGGCTTCTCGCAGGTGGGGCAGACGCTGGTCGCACGCTCCACGGCCTACATCATCTTCGGCGTGGCAGCCGGCTGGGCGTTCGACGTCGTCCAACGAAGCCTCACCAAACTCGACCGGCACGACGTTGTCGACGACGCAACCGGCCTCCTCAACGCCCGCGGCACCGCCGAGGTGCTGGAGAACGAGATCTCCCGCTGCAAGCGCTACGGCGGCGAGTTCGCCGTCGTCACGGCACGCGTCCGCATCGAAGGTGACCGCAAGCTCCGACGCGAAGCCCTGGAGTCCCTGGGCGACCGGCTTCGGTTCTCCCTTCGGACGGTGGACCGGGTGGGTCGCTGGGAGGACGACGACCATGGCGACGTGGTCGTGGTCCTCCTCCCCGAGACGCCGATCGAGGGAGCCGCATTCGTGGTGTCCCGTATCGAGCGCCTCCTCGACGACCTCGGATATCCCCTTGCCGGGGAACCGACCCTCAATCGGCACGGGTTCCCGGCCGACGAGGATGCCATTCGGGACGTGGCCAAGGTGGCAGCCCGGATGACCCGCCGGAACCACCCTGAGTCGACACCCGAGTAGGGCTCAGGCCCCGGGAGGTCCCTCGACTACTCGCGCACGGAGACGTGCCGTGTCCCACGG
>CP070681.1:118811-126337 GCA_020352575.1 Acidimicrobiia bacterium
CCCGGTGCTCAGCGCCGTCTTCACGCCCCTACTGGGGGTCGTGCTCGGCGTCGCTGCCATTGCCGGCGCGGTGTCCGGCTTCGGGATCGAGGCCGATCGCGAGGTGCTCGTCCTCTTCGACGTGCTCCTCGTCCTCGTGACGGGCCTGTTGCTCTACCGGGTGTCGGCCCGGGACCCGCACGATCCGTGGTCGGCGCTCGACGGTGCCCACCTCCTCACGATCGGGTTCGCCCTGCTCCTCGACATGGTCGGGTTGGTGGCCATGGTGGGGCGCATCGCCGAGTTCGGGGCCAGCCCCAACAAGGTGGTTGCGCTCGGCCTCAACCTGCTCTTGCTCGTGGTCCTCGGTCGATCCGCGTGGCTGCTCCTCCAGGTACTCCGGGGCCACAGGCCGTTCGACGAGGTGTTCCGATGGCAGACGGCGTCGCTGCCGCTCTATTCGGGGTGGGCGTTGGCCGTCGTGGTGGTGGTGCCGCTGGTGTTCGGCTTCTCGTAGGCCTCGGTGGCAGCCTGGCGCTCGCGCTTCATCCGGTACATCTCGGTGTCTGCTGCGTCGAAGAAGGCCTCGGCCGTCTCACCGTCATCGGGGTAGATCGCAGTGCCGATCGATGCCTCGACCACGACGTCCTTGCCGGGGAACGTGATGCCTGCGAACGCCATCCGGATGCGCTCCGACGCGATGTCGAGATCGACCGTGGTGTGCACATGGGTGAGGAGCACACCGAACTCGTCACCGCCTAGGCGAGCGGCCAGGTCGGTCTCCCGGATGGCCTCGCCGAGTCGGTCGGCAGCCACCTTCAGCACCTCGTCGCCGAAGGCGTGTCCGAAGGTGTCATTCAGAGACTTGAACCCGTCGAGGTCGAGGAAGAGCAGCCCCAGCCGGCCCTTGGTTCGTTTGGAGTCGGCCATCGCAAGTTCCAGTCGCTCGAGGAACAGACGACGGTTCGCCAGCCCGGTGAGGAAGTCGTGGGTGGCGAGCAACTCCAGTTCCTTCCTCTGTGCCTCCGAGATGAGACGTAGTTGCTGTGTCTCGTTGAGTGAACGGGTCCTGACCCACTGGATGAGCCCTGCAAGGACGAGCGCCGAGACCATGGCGAATACGAAGTGCCCGTATGCGTCCTGATCCCGCATGGTGGAACTGGTCACCGCCCACGAGACGATCACGAGCGCCCCGGCGCCCCCGAACCACCTCGCCGAAGGAATGAAGAAGCTGGCTCCGATGAGGACGAGGATCAGATTTGTCGACTCGAGGATGTCACCCGACAGGTGGAGGTGGATCCAGGAGTTGAACCACGCCAATGAGACGATCCCGAACGCGATGGGGAAGGCGAACCGCACCAGGCCGTCGACACGGGTGATCACCGTCCAGGTGGCAAGGAGGGCGATCGAGGTGGCGCCGGCCACGATCGCCATCGAGGTCCTGATGCCGTCCGGGAGGAGCGCGAGGTGGGAGACGGCGAACAGGCCATAGAGGCCGACGAGCCCCAGGCAGACGGCCTGGATCCCGGACCAGGCAGTGCCTCGCACTGCCCGCTCGATGGCCTCCCGTTCTGTGTGGTCCCCGGCACGCACGGCAACCTCACGCATGGCGGAAGTATGCCGACACGGACGCCGGGCGCCCAGCATCCCGGAGGGCTAGATGAGCTCCTCGAGCGCCAGCAGGTTGCTCGGGTGCCGGAGCTTCGAGACGGCCCGGCGCTCTATCTGGCGGACCATTTCGCGGGTGAGGTCGAGCTCGTCGCCCACCTCTGCGAGCGTCCTTGGCTTCGCGTCGTCGAGGCCGTACCGGAGCACGAGCACCATCTTCTCCTCGTCCTCGAGGGAGCGCATGGCCTTCATGAGGTAATCGCGTCGGAGGGCGAGGGCGGTGGCGTCGAAGGGATCGACCGCGTCGTCGTCCTGGATGAGGTCCTGGAGCCGGGCGTCGCCATCGTCGCCGACCGGGCGGTCGAGCGACACGGTGTCGGAGGGGGCGTGGAGCGCGAGTTCCACCCGGGACGGATCGAGGCAGGACAGTTCGGCGATCTCCTCGACGGTCGGAACCCGGCCGAGGTCCTCGAGGAGCTGCTGGCGGGTCTCCTGCACCGTCCGGACGATGTCGACCATGTGGACGGGGAGCCGGATCGTTCGGCCGTGGTTGCCGAGGCCACGGGTGATGGCCTGGCGGATCCACCACGTGGCGTAGGTGGAGAACTTGAAGCCCTTGCGCCAGTCGAACTTCTCGACGGCGCGGATGAGGCCGAGGTTGCCCTCCTGGATGAGGTCGAGGAGCTCGAGGCCACGCCCCGAGTACCGCTTGGCGATCGAGATCACGAGCCGCAGGTTCGAGCGGATGAACTCCATCTTCGCCTCTTCGCCCTCCCGGATGAGGCGGTAGAGCTTCGCCCGGTCGGTGGGGGAGAGCTCGCGGTCGGAGTCGAGCATCGCCTGGGCCTTGGCACCCTTCTCCATCTGCCTCGCGAGACGGACTTCGTCCTCGGCGGTCAACAATTCGTGGTCGGAGACGCGCTCGAGGTAGGCACCGATCGTGTCAGACGTCACACCCGAGGGATCGCGTTGGCGCCGGCCCGATCGTTCCTTCGCATCCCCTGGTTGCGCGACGGTGGCCATGCACCATGAAGTCTGGCGGAGTGGCCCGAGAAACGCAAAGGCGGTGACAGGCCCGCCACCCCGCCAAACCCACCGGTCCCACTACCCTCGCAGGCCCATGCGACGTGCCCTCGTGCTCCTTGCGCTGAGTGCCACGGCGTGTGTCGCCACCCCACCGATCGTCATCGGCGACGCCGCGCCGCCGGTTACTGCGCCCCCGGCCCAGGTGGCCGTGCGCGTCCTTGACTACCGGGGCGAACCGTTGCCCGGTGCCACGGTCGACATCACCCACGCAGAAGGCTCCGAGACGTCCATCGCCGACGAGAACGGCCTCACCTACGTCACCTGGGACGTGCGGGGCCTCGACATCGATGCCCGCGCGCCCGCGCATGAGCCGGGCTCCGTGTCGGTCATGGAGCTGCCCGCCTCCGAGGAGGTCGAGGTCCGGCTCACGGCCAAGGTGCTCACGGGGACGGTCCTCGGGCTCGGAGGCGCACCACTCGAGGGTGCCACCGTCTGGCTCGGCGACGAGTCGCTCATGACGGGTCCCGACGGGGCGTTCCAGTTCATCGCAGTCGAGGAGGGCGCCCGGATCCGTGTGGAGAGGGCCGCCTACATGGTGGGGGAGGTCGAGTGGGACGGTGGGACCCCAGCGCTCGAACTCGAACCACTCGTGGTCCGCGGGGTGCGGGCCGGCGGGCCGGACCCCCGTGACCCCGAGAAGTGGGCCGAACTCCTCGCAATCGCTGAGACGACCGAGGTGAACACGATGGTCGTCGACATCAAGGATGAGTCCGGCCAGGTCTTCTACGCGACCGAGGTACCCCTCGGCGCGGAGATCGCGGTGTACAGCACGTTCGACGTCGACCAGGTGGTGGAGGACGTGCGTTCTCGGGGCCTGTACCTCGTGGGACGGATCGTCACCTTCCAGGACCCGATTGCCGCGAGGGCGATGCCCGAGATGGCGGTGTTGGACACCACGACCGGGCAGCCCTACAACCGCAATGGCCAGTGGTTCCTCGATCCCACCGATCCCGCGGCCCGGCAGTACGCCCTCGACTTGGCGGTGGAGGCGTGTGCACTGGGGTTCCAAGAGGTGCAGTTCGACTACATCCGGTACCCGGATGGCTTCCCCGACTACGCCCGCTTCGATGGAGGCTCGTCGGACGAGATCCGCCCCCAGGTCATCCAGTCGTTCCTGCGTGAGGCCCGGTCCCTCCTCAACCCGATGGGCTGTGCGGTGTCCGCCGACATCTTCGGTTTCATCACCCGCACCCCGGGCGACGGCGGGATCGGCCAGCAGCTCGAGTTGCTCTCGGAGGTCACGGACGCGCTGTCTCCGATGATCTACCCCAGCCACTACTCGACCGGTTGGTACGGATTCGACGTGCCGAACGACCACCCCGGGCCGGTGGTGGCGGGAGCGATCGACGATGGCCTCGAACGCATCGAGGGCGACGTCATCCTTCGACCGTGGATCCAGGACTTCTACTACACCGATGAGCAGGTCCGCGAGCAGATCGACGTGGCGAACGACCGCAACGTCGGGTGGATCCTGTGGAACGCGGTGTCGAACTACAGCGTCGGTGCGCTCGACCCGGTGGGCCTGACGCAGGAAGCCACCGTCGACATCGTCGACGGGTGAGTTCCCTCGAGGACTTCAACGCCCGACTCGTCGAGTGTCGGGCCTGCCCGCGGCTCGTCGAGTGGCGCGAACGCGTGGCTACCGAGAAGCGAGCCGCCTTTGCCAACGAGGACTACTGGGGGCGTCCGGTGCCCTCGTTCGGTGACCCTGCAGCGACGACCCTCGTCGTAGGACTGGCTCCGGCTGCACATGGTGCGAATCGCACCGGGCGCATGTTCACGGGGGATCGATCGGGCGACTGGTTGTTCGCCTCACTCCACCGCACCGGCTTCGCCAACCAGGCGACCTCCACCGACCGAGGCGACGGGCTGGAGCTCACGGGATTGTGGATCACCGCCATGAACCACTGCGCGCCGCCTGCGAACAAACCCACCACGGAGGAACAGGCGACCTGCCGTACCTGGCTCGAGGAGGAGTTCAACACGCTCCTCGGGCAGGTGCGCACGGTCGTCTGCCTGGGTGGCCTCGCCTGGAATGCCACCCTGCGGCTCCTCTCCGACCGGGGTCTCGACGTGCCCCGCCCCCGCCCCCGGTTCGGCCACCTCGCAGAGGTCGAGATCGGTCCGGTCACGGTCGTGGGCTCGTATCACCCGAGCCAGCAGAACACGTTCACTGGCCGGCTCACAGAGCCCATGCTGGACGCCGTGTTCGACCGTGCAAGGGCCCTGTCGAGCGCGCTTGGATGAATATCCACTATCGCCATAGTCGAATTACGCTCACGCCCACGATCTCAGGAGACACCGCGACGTGAACCCACAGCTCCAAGCCGCCTTCGACCAGTCCCTCGCAGGGGTTCCCGACTGGGTCGCCGCACTCCGTAGGGAGGGCCTTGACCGGTACGCCGAACAGGCGATGCCGACGCAGAAGATGGAGCACTGGAAGTACGTCGACCTCGATTTCGACCTCGATGACCTCGCCTTCGCGATGGAGCCCGGTACCCCCCTCCCTGCCGGCCCCTATGTGGACGCGCTCGGTTCGGTGGCCGCCACGGCCACGGTCGTCGACGGCATCGTGGTGGGCATCGACGGTGAGCTCGGCGCCGGCGCGTCGATCGTTTCGTTCCGCGACGCCACCGACGCCGACGCCGCCCTCCTCCAGGAGACGATGGGTCGCCATATCGACCTGGGTCGCGACAAGTTCGCCGCTGCCCATCGCGCCTTCGCCGGTGATGGGGTGCTCATCCATGTCGGCCGCTCGACCACGCTCGACGGCCCGATCCTCGTCGACGTGCAGGCGACGAGTGACGCCATCGCCTCCTTCCCCCACCTCACCATCGTCCTGGCCGAGAACGCCGAGGCATCGGTCGTCGTGAACTACCGGTCGAACGACGACCTCACCCACGTGGCCGTCCCCCAAGTGGAGGCGATCGTTGGCGACGGCTCCCGCCTCTCGCTCATCAGCCTCCAGCACTGGGGTCGGGGCACGACCGCAGCGGTGCACGAGAAGGTCATCCTCGGTCGAGATGCCACGGGCACGATCGGGGAGGTCGGCGTCGGCGGCAAGCTCGCCCGCCTCGACCTCGCCATCGAGCACATCGGCAATGGCTCGTCGTCCGAGCTCATCGGGCTCTCGTTCGGCGACCAGACGCAGACCCACGACTACCGGGTGATCGTCCGCCACGAGGGCAAGAACACCTCTTCGGACGTGTTCCTCAAGGGCGCCGTCGAGGACGAGGCATCATCGGTGTTCACCGGTCTGCTCCGCATCGAGGAGGACGCCACCCGGACGTCGGCCTTCGAGACGAACCGCAACCTCGTGCTTTCGGAGTCGGCCTCGGCGCAGTCGGTGCCGAACCTCGAGATCCTCTGCAACGACGTCATCTGTGGCCACGGCTCGACCGTGGGCCAGCTCGAGGAGGAACACCTCTACTACCTCATGAGCCGCGGGCTCCCGAAGGACCGGGCTGAGCGCGTGCTCGTCCGGGGCTTCTTCGAGGAGGTCATCGATCGCCTTCCGGTGCCCGAGGTCGCCGATCCCGTGCGCGCCGTCGTCCACGACAAGTTCGCCACCGCCCAGGCCGAAGGTCGCATCGGATGAGTTGGACCGAGATCGCCCCCGTCGCCTCCCTCCCCGAAGGCCGAGGGGTGCGGGTCGAAGTGGGTTCCCACCGCATCGCGGTCTTCCGGCTCGCAGACGAGGTCTACGCCCTTGGCGACCGGTGCTCGCACGCAGAGGCCTCGCTGAGCGAGGGCCCTCTGTTCGACGGTTGCGTCGAGTGCCCCCGCCACGGCGCGGAGTTCGACCTCCGCACCGGCCAGCCCGCCTCCCTCCCCGCGTCCAAGCCCGTGCCCGTCTACCCCACCAGGGTCGACGACGGCGTCCTCTTCCTCGACCTGGAGACCACCGCATGACCAACGCCCTCGCCATCTCCGACCTCCGGGCCTCCGTGGGCTCGATCGACATCCTCAAGGGCGTGGACCTGCAGGTCCCGTTCGGTGAGGTGCACGCCATCATGGGTCCGAACGGGTCCGGCAAGTCGACGCTCTGCCACGTCCTCACCGGGAAGTCCGACTACTCGGCGTCGGGCTCGATCCTCCTCGACGGCGAGGAGCTGATCGGCACCCCCGTCGACGAGCGCGCTCGCAAGGGCCTCCTGCAAGCCTTCCAGTACCCCGTCGAGGTCCCCGGTGTGGGGCTCGAGGAGTTCATGGTCGAGGTGGGCTCTGCCCGAGGCATCCCGGCTGACGAACTCGAACGTCGTGTCGCGGCCTCGGCGGAGACGTTCTCGATGGGCAACTTCCTCGACCGGGCGATCAACGACGAGCTGTCCGGTGGCGAGAAGAAGCGCTCAGAGATGTTCCAGATCTCCGTGCTCGATCCCAGGGTCGTGGTGCTCGACGAGATCGACTCCGGCCTCGACATCGACGCCGTGCGCCAGGTCGCCGAAGCGGTCGAGGAGCTCCGCAGCCCCGAGGTCGGCATCCTCCTCATCACCCACTACTCGCGCATCCTCCGGTACCTGAACACCGACAAGGTGCACGTGATGATGAATGGCCGCATCGTCGATTCCGGCGGCGCAGAGCTCGCCGAGGAACTCGAGGACGGCGGTTACGAGGCCGTCCGGTCCCGACTCGGCATCGATGCACCGAGGCCGGCTGCCGCCGTCGTGAAGGCCGACCCGTTCTCCGACCTCCCGTTCGAGAACTGATCCGGGCGAGCCGTAGGTTCGCCGCATGCAACTCGCATGCGCATCCCGGGATCCGGTGACCGCCGCGTCCTGCTGATCCACGGACTCGGCTCCAGCAAGGTGGGCTGCTGTCTTGCCCCATGGCTCGCCGGGGGGGGGGGGGGG
>CP070681.1:126437-133308 GCA_020352575.1 Acidimicrobiia bacterium
CCTTGGCGAGTGGGGCGCCGACGCAGAAGTGGACGCCGCCGCCGAACGACACGTGGGCGTTCGGTGCACGACCGAGGTCGAGGCCGGACGGGACCTCGAACACGGCCTCGTCGTGGTTCGCCGAGCCGAACAGCAGGCCAACCTTAGAGCCCTGCTCGAGTGGCGTCCCATGCCACTCGAGGTCCTCGAGCACCCAGCGTTCGAACATCTGGAGCGGGGTGTCGTAGCGAAGGAGCTCGTCGGCACCGGTGGCCATGAGGCCGGGTTCGGCCCGGAGTCGCTCGTACTCGCCGGGGTTGGCGGCCAGGGCGAGCAGCCCATTCCCGATCGCCTGGACCGTGGCCTCGTGTCCAGCGTTGAGGGCGAGGATGCACGTGGCGGCGAGCTCCTGCTCGGTGAGTCGGTCGCCATCCACCTCGGCATCGATGAGGGCGGTGACCAGGTCGTCCCTCGGGTTGCGGCGATGGTCAGCGAGCAGCTCCTCGCAGTACGCAACGAACTCCTTCGTCGCGGCCTCTGCAGCATCGCCCTCTTCGGCGGTGCACGCCTCGTCGAACACCCGCACGATCCTGTGCGACCACTCCACGAGCATCGGCTGGTCGGAGGTAGGTACGCCGAGCAGTTCGGCGATCATCGTGAGGGGAATTGGTGTGGCGAAGTCGGCGATCGCTTCCATGGACCCGGCTTCCACCGCACGGTCGAGGGCGTCGTCCGTGGTTGCCTGCATCCGGTCCCGGTAGGTCTCCGAGGCACGGCGGGTGAACGCCCACTGGACGAGGCGTCGGATCCGGGTGTGCCGAGGCGGCTCGAGGTCGATGAAGGAGTCCCGGATGGTCTCGGTCCAGGTCGGCCACTGCGGCGGGTAGATCCGGTCGTACACCTCGCGGTCGACCTTTTCCGCCGGGACCGCATCGCGAACGTCCCTGCCGAAGCGACGGTCCCTGAGGATCCCGGCCACATCGGCATGCCGGGCGAAGAAGGTGACGCCCCACGTCTCGTCGAAGAACACCGGTGACTCGGCGCGCAATCGGGCGTAGGTCGGATAGGGATCCTCGACGAACTCGGGGGCGTAGGCATCGAACACGGAGGCGACGCTAGCGCTCGGCGCGTAGCCTCGGCTGATGACCCCCCATATCTCTGCCGCACCCGGCGACTTCGCACCGATCTGCCTGCTCCCCGGCGACCCGCTCCGGGCCCGCTACGTGGCCGAACACCACCTCGACGATGCCCGCCTCGTGACCGCGGTCCGGAACATGGAGGGCTACACGGGGACCTACCGGGGCACGCCCGTTTCGGTGATGGGGAGCGGCATGGGGATCCCGTCCGCATCCATCTACGCCACCGAGCTCATTACGAAATACGGCGTCGGCACGATCATCCGCATCGGGTCCTGCGGGGGCATCCAGCCCAACCTCGGCCTCGGCGACGTGATCATCGCCGTCGGTGCGAGTACCGACTCGAACGTGAACCGGATCCGATTCCGCGGCTACGACTTCGCGGCCCTTGCCGACTTCGATGTCACCCGGGCGCTGGTCGGGGCCGCCGAGGCACAGGGCGAGACGGTGCATGCCGGCAACATCATCTCCTCCGACCTCTTCTACCACCCGGACGCCGAGATCTTCTCCCGTGCCGGTGAGCTCGGCATACTCGCCGCCGAAATGGAGGCAGCCGGGCTCTTCGGCCTCGCCGCCGAGTACGGAGCCAGGGCGGGAGCGCTCATGACGGTCACGGACGTCATCGGCGGCGACGAGGAGATGTCACCGGAGGATCGCCAGACGAGCCTCGACTCGATGATCACGATCTCGTTGCAGGCGAGCGTTTCGCTCAGCTGAGCTCGGCTACTCCTTGATCCAGATCTGCCCGTCGGCCGCCGGCATGCGCAGGCGCCTCGTGGCGAACAGGAGCACCACCAGCACGGCGATGTAGGGCGTGATCTGGGGCAGTTGGTTCGGGACGCTGTCGGTCCCCAGGTAGAACCACGCCACCAGCGCACCGGACACCAGGAGACCGGCTGCGGACTGCCAGCGACGACGCCAGATCGCACGGATCGCGAGCAGCCCGATGACGATGGCCACGAAGAGCAACAGCGCGTGTGGTGCGTTCGGGTCGCGCAGGCGAAGGGTCTCGGTGAAGCCGAAGAGCAACGATCCTGCAGCGGTTCCGCCCGGGCGCCAGTTGCCGAAGATCATCGTGGCGAGGCCGATGAAGCCCTTACCACCGGTCTGCGCCTCCTTGTAGAGGCCGGAGAGCTGCACCGACAGGAATCCACCACCGAACCCTGCAAGCGCACCCGAGATGAGGACGCCGTAGTACTTGTACTTGTAGACGTCGATGCCGAGCGAGTCCGCCGCGTCGGGGTCCTCGCCCACCGACCGGAGCCGCAAGCCGAAGGTCGTCTTCCACAGCACCCACGCCGAGGCGGGGATCACGAGGATCCCGAGCAGGGTGAACCACGACATCTGGAACACGAAGCCGCGGAGAATCCCGGCAATGTGGCTCAGGAAGAACACGTCCAATCGCTCCACGGCACCAAGGACGTCTGGGCTCTTCCAGCCGAACAGCTCGCCTCCGGCGAGGAAGGGCCAGTTGAACGTCGCCGTTCCGACGATCGTCGGCGACTGCGTGATCGACCCGCCGTACTGCGGGAAGATCAGGTCCGACAGGTAGCGGGCAATACCGGGGGCCATCACGAGAATCGCGGTGCCGGCGATGATGTGGTCCACCGAGTAGGTGACCGTCGCCACCGCCATGAGGAGGCCGCCGAGCAGCCCGGCACCGATCGCCATCAGGATGCCGATCCACGGGTTGCCGGTCAGCACGGTTCCGTAGGCCCCGAACCAGGTGCCGAGGACGAGGAGGCCCTCGAGGGCGATGTTCACGATGCCCGTGCGCTCGGAGAACATGCCGCCGAGGCCCGCCATGAGGATCGGGATCGACCACCCGAGGGCGATGCTCCACGTCCCCGAGGACGCCAGGTCGGAGGTCGGGATACGGGCGAACTCCTCAGTGATGGCGAGGAGGAAGACACCGGCCAATCCGAGCCAGAGGAGGTTGAGGCGGGGCGCCCGCAGCGCCCGGACCCACGACTTCGTGATGGGAGGTAGTTGTTCGTTGTTCGCAGCGGGGTGGCTCATCGCTCTTCTCCAATCGCTGCCGCGGCCGCCTTGGCTGCCTCGATCCGGCGGTACCGCTCGGCGATCGAGTAGGCGATCACGACCGAGAGGATGATCACGCCCTGGATGATCGCCACGATCTCACGGGGGGCGTCGCCACGGACCTCGAGGATCCCGGACGCCCTGGAGAGCCAGCCGAAGAGGAGTGCTCCGACGGCGATGCCGGCTGCGTGGTTGCGTCCGATGAGCGCCACGGCGATGCCGGCGAAGCCGAGGCCCTGTGTGAAGCGGAGGCTGTACGTGTGGCTGTCGCCGAGCAGTTCGGGGAGCCCGACGAGGCCGGCGACGAGACCCGACAGCACCATCGCCATGACCACGGTCCGCTTCGGGTCGACGCCGCTTGCCTCGGCGGCCGACGCGTTCGCACCGGACGCCCGGAGGTCATACCCGAGTCGGGTGCGGTTGATGAGGTAGTGGTAGGCGACACCCACGACGACGGCAACGAGCACGAAGCCCCAGAGGTCGGACCGGGTGTTGCCACCTACCAGGAAGTTGAGGTCCGGGAACCAGCCCGACTCGGGAATGGGCGCAAGCGCGGTGTCAAGGCTCGTGTCATCGGGGACGTCCCACACACCGAGGAGATAGGAGACCACACCGCCCACAGCAATGGAGTTCAGCATGATGGTACTGATCACCTCGTGCACGTTGCGAGTGACCTTCATCCAGCCGGAAAGCCCCGCCCAAAGGGCGCCGATGAGCATGGCCGTGAGGATGATCGCCGACACGTGCAAGACCGGCGGGAGGTCCAACTGGCTGCCCACCTGTGCGGCGATGAACGCTGCCAGCACGTACTGGCCCTCGACGCCGATGTTGAAGAGGTTCATCCGGAAGCCGATCGCCACTGCGACTCCGGAGAGGTACAGCGGCGTCGACCAGTTGATGGTCTCAACGAGCGTGTTGAGGCGCACCCCGTACTCGAAGACGTTGCCAAAGGCCACGAACGGGTTCGCACCCGAGATCGCAAGCACGATGGAGGAAACGACGAACGCGAAGACGAGTGATGCGATGGGCGGTGCGAGCGCCAGCCAGCGGTCTTTGCTCACACCGCCTCCTTTGCGCCGGTCATGTAGGCACCCAGCTCTCGAGGGGTCACGTCGTTGGGGTCGAGCTCCGCGACGAGCGACCCCCGCAGCATCACGTGGAGCCGATCGGAGAGCCCGATGAGTTCCTCGAGATCCGCCGAGATCAGGATGATGCCCTTGCCCGCCCTCCGGGCACTTCGCAGCTCCTCCCACACGGCGGCCTGGGCTCCGACGTCGATACCTCGAGTGGGGTGGGCGGCGATGAGCACCCTGCTCTCGGCAGAGAGCTCACGACCCACGATGAGCTTCTGCTGGTTGCCGCCCGACAGCGCATGGGCAGGGACGTCCGTCCCCGGCGTGCGCACATCGAAGCGCTCGATGATGTCCTCGGTGGCCTTGCGGGCGGCCTCCGGATCGATCCACCATCCGTTCTTCACGAACGGGTTCATCGATTGGTGCCCGAGCATCGCGTTCTCCCATAGGGGAGCATCGAGGAGGAGGCCTCGTCGATGACGGTCCTCCGGGATGTACCCGATCCCTGCCTCACGGCGGGATCGGACGGACCCGGAGGTGATGTCGTCGCCGAGCAACTCCACTGAACCGGCGACCGGATGCCGGATACCGAGGATCGTCTCCACGAGTTCGGCCTGGCCGTTGCCCTCCACTCCGGCGATGCCGACGATCTCACCGGCATGCACGGTGAGGTCGGACACATCGAGGGCAACCTCCGTGTCGCTTCCCTCGACGTCGAGGTCCCTGACCCGCAGCACGACCTCGTCGGTCACGGTCGAGGCCGACGTCTCGGGGACGGGCAGGTCTTCGCCGACCATCAGCTCGGCGAGGTCGTGGGCGGTGACGTCCTCGGGCTTCACCGTCGCGACCGTCTTGCCGCGACGCAGCACCGTGATGGTGTCGGCGATCTCGAGCACCTCATCGAGCTTGTGGTCGATGAAGATGATTGTGTGGCCCTCTTCCTTGAGGCCACGCATGTTGCGGAAGAGCTCCTCGACCTCCTGGGGGACGAGCACTGCGGTGGGTTCGTCGAGGATGAGGATCTTGGCGCCGCGGAACAACACCTTGATGATCTCGACCCGCTGGCGCTCACCGACCTCGAGGTGCTCGACGAGTTCGTCGGGGTGGACATCGAGTCCGTACTCCCTACCCACCGACTGGATGTGGTCACGCGCCTCGTCGAAGTCGATGACCCCATTCGTCGCCGGCTCGGCGCCGAGGATGATGTTCTCGAGGACGGTGAAGTTGTCGGCGAGCATGAAGTGCTGGTGCACCATGCCGATCCCCGCATCGATGGCCTCGGTCGGCGAGTCGAAATCGACCTCGGCGCCGTTCACCACCATGCGTCCTTCGTCGGCCTTCTGCATCCCGTAGAGGATCTTCATGAGCGTGGACTTGCCCGCTCCGTTCTCACCACAGAGCGCGTGGATCTCCCCGGACTCGACCCGGAGGTTCACCTGGTCATTCGCGACCACACCGGGGAATCGTTTCGTCACTCCTTCGAGCAACACCGCAGGATCGGGCACCGCACGCTCTCCTCACACTCGAAATGCAGAAGCGGGATCGGACACTAGCCCGATCCCGCTTCCGCTTCTGACTTGCAGCCTCTGGCTACGGGGTGGTCGGCACCACGATGTCGCCGTCCACGATCTGCTGCTTGTAGGCATCCAGCTGATCGGCGATGTCATCGACGAAGCCACCAGAGGTGGAGTAGCCAACGCCGTCGACCGAGAGGTCGAACACGACCGGGCCAGCGGCGAACTCGTCGTTCACGTGGGCCTCGATGGTGTTGTAGACCGACACGTCCACGCGCTTGAGCATGGAGGTGAGGATGTACTCCCTCACATCGTCACCGGCCGTGAGGTACTGGTCGGAGTCGACGCCGATGGCCCACACCTTGGTGCCGTTGGCCTCGGAGTACTCCTTGGCGGCCTGGAACAGGCCGGCGCCGGTGCCACCGGCGGCGTGGTAGACGATGTCCGCGCCCTGCTCGAACTGCGACTGGGCGATGACACGGCCGGAGGCCGGGTCGTTGAACCCGTCGAAGTTCGGCGGCTCGGTGACGTACTGGCTGATGATCTCGATGTCCGGGTTCACCGCACGGGCGCCAGCGATGTAGCCGGCCTCGAACTTCTTGATGAGGTCGATGGAGACACCACCGATGAAGCCGATCGTGCCCGTCTGGCTCTTGAGCGCCGCAGCGGCACCCACGAGGAACGAGCCCTGCTCCTCGGCGAAGAGGAGGCTGGCGACGTTCGGGTAGGCCTCGGGATCGACGAAGCCGTCGACGATCGCGAAGTTCACGTCCGGGTTGGCTTCGGCTGCCGCCTGCATCGGGACGTCGAAGAGGAAGCCAACGCCGAAGACGAGGGAGTTCTCCTCGGCCTGCAGGTTGAGCAGCTCTTCGCGGTTCGAGCCGTCGTCGTTGGCCGAGGCCTCGGACGACGAGACGTCGAGTTCGTCGACCGCAAGGTCGAGACCCGCAGCAGCGGAGTCGTTGAACGACTGGTCGCCACGGCCGCCGATGTCGAACACGAGGCCGACGTCGGATGCACCGCTCCCGCCGCCACAGGCGGTCAGGACGAGGGCGAGGACAGCGAGGATCGCAAGGATGCGATGCGTACGCATGTAGGGAACCTCCATCAATGGTTGTCACAGCGCCCG
>CP070681.1:133408-140267 GCA_020352575.1 Acidimicrobiia bacterium
ACGCTGCGCACGACGTCGTCGAGGGGGGCATGGGCTCGGGAGGTGAGGTGGACGCGGAGCCGGGTGAGGGCTTCGACCATGAACAGGGAGGCGGGCATCCCCTTGCCGGACACGTCGCCGATCACGATGGCCACCCGGTCCTCGTCGAGGGCGAACACGTCGTAGAAGTCCCCGCCCACCTCTCGGGCCGCCTCCATCGAGGCAGCGATGTCGAGCTCTTTGTGCTCTGGCAGCAATGGCTCGCGGGTCGGGAGCATCCCGGCCTGGATCCGCCGGGCGTGGTCGAGCTCTTGCGCGAGCTGGCGAAGTTGGAGCTGCTGCTCGAGGACCTTGCGGGCCGACTCGTGTTGGCGCCGCATGCGGGCGGTGAGGATGGCGAGCAGGTTGCGGGCCACGGCCGGGTGGGCCGCCGTCATCTCCCAGAACGCATCCTCGTCGATCGCCAGCACGGTCGCGGGTCCCTCTGCGATCACGTACGCCGACACCGGACTCCCATCGATGATCGACATCTCGCCAACGCTCTCCCCGAGTTCCACCGGGAAGTTCTGCGGGGAGTCCGGGTCGTCGAGCGCCACCCGGAGGTCACCCTCGATGAGGGCGTAGAGGTGATGGTTCGGCTCGCCCGGCGTGAGGAGGATCTCCCGGTCGACCAGGGGGCGTACCGTGAAACGGGCGCGGGCGGCCGCGGCCTCCTCGTCGGAGAGGCCCTCGAAGATGTGGATGCGAACGACGTCGGCCATTCAGGTTGCTTCCCGCTCGAACACCATGGTGAGGCGGTTCTTGCCCCCCTTGCGTTCGTAGCGCAGGTCCTTCGTGTAGCTCTTGAAGAGGTGAATGCCCAGGCCACCGATGGGTACGTCGTCGAGCGACCTGCCGAGGTCTGCGTCCTTTGCCTTGAGTGGGTTGAACGCCCTGCCGTCGTCCTCGATGAGCACCGACACCTCGGGACCGTCGGACTCCAGGAACACGACGATCTCGTGCTCCCCGTCGTCTTTGAAGCCGTAGTCGATCACGTTCGTGACCGCCTCGGCGAGGCAGAGGTCGACCTTGAAGGCGAGGGTCTCGTCGAGGTCGAGCCGCTCGGCCGTCGCGGCCACCCACTGGCCGAGCCGGATGAGCTCGGCGTGGCTCTTCTCGAGGATGATCGACCGGATGACGCCCATGGGCGTGCCTCCCCGGCGGATCAGTGCATCGAATCGGCGAGCGCCGCGACTGCGGCGTCCCGGTCATCGATGATCGGGACCATGTTGTCGATGCCGGAGGTCACGAGCACGGACCGCACGAGGTCGGTCGGCTTGTGGAGCACCATCTTCCCGCCCCGGCCGGCGAGCGCCTTGGCGGACGACAGCAGCGTCCGGATCCCGATGGAGGCGATGAAGTCGACCCCGCTCATGTCGACGAGCACACCGGCCCGCTTCGTGGCGGCGACCGAGGTGAACGGCATGTCGATCTCTGCGGCGCCCTGGATGTCGAGACGGCCGGTGAGGGTCACCTCGATGAGATCCTCACCGATCTCCTTCGATTCGAACTGCATTGGTCCTTGCTCCTGCACTCTGCGCCGATCCTCGGCACCCGCGGGCGACTATACCCCCGCCCCGTCCGGCCGCACCTGTCGGGGCGACAGGGCTACTCAGCGGTGCGGGGGAGCCGGGTGTTCACGACGGCGGGGAGGTCGGCCAACTCGATCGCGGCTCCCGGGTCCGCCTGTCGGACCCGAATGCGGGCGTCGACGGCCACCACCCCGTGACCCGGCTCCAGCACCTTCACCGGGTTGAGGTCCATCTCGACGATCTCGGGGCAGATGCCCACCATCGCCGAGACCCTGAGGAGGATGTCCTCCACGCCCCCGACGTCGCCCTCTGGGAGGTTCCGGTACCCGCGGAGCAGCTTGGCGCCGCGGATCCCGTCGACCATCTCGGAAGCATCGACGTCGGTGATCGGCCACAGCTTGAACGTCACGTCCTGCATGACCTCGACCATGATCCCGCCGAGCCCGTAGACGATGAGCGGTCCGAAGTTCGGATCCTCCGTGACGCCGACGAGCACCTCGTGGCCGCCCCGGATCATCTCCTGGACGAGCACGCCGTCGACGTCGTCGACCGCTGTCGAGACCTTCCGGTAGGCCTCCCGCACCTCGTCCTCACCCTCGAGGTCGAGCGCGATGCCTCCCGAGTCGCTCTTGTGCAATGCCGACTCGGCGATGACCTTGAGGACGACGGGCCCGCCGATCTGTTTGGCAGCGGCTACCGCATCGTCCTCTGACGTGGCGATCGCTTCCTTCGGCACCCGGATCCCGTGGAGGCCGAGGAGTTCCGTGACCTCGCCCGGATCGAGCCACCCCCCGTCGGGGCCCAGTCGGCGCATGGCCTTCGCCATGAGTCGCTTGGCCTTGTCGTTCTCGATGCGGTCCATCTTCGGGACCTCGCCGGGATCTGCCTGGAGCCAGTCGCCGTACCGGACGGCCTTCTCGAGGGCGACGGCTGCGTCCTCGGGGAACTGGTACACCGGCACCGTGGTGCTCTCACCACGCAGGTACTCCGACGCCTCGGCCACCTGCATGAAGACGGCGACCAACGTCGTCTCACCCTCGTACGCCTCGGCAACCTCCCTGACGACCCGGCCGATGGCCTTCTCGCCGCCTGCAGACGTCGGCACGTACAACACCATCACGGTGTCCACCTCGCCCGAGTGGAGGAGACCCTCCAGTGAGGCTCGGTACTCGTCGGGACCGGCGCCGGCGATCATGTCGATCGGGTTCGCCGTCGAGGCCTCTGCGGGCAGGTGGGCGCCGATCCGGGCTCGGAGCTCGTCGGAGAGGGCCGGTAGTTCGAGTCCGCGGCCCTCGAGGGCGTCGGCAGCGAGGATCGCCGGACCACCCGCGTTCGTGACGATGCCGACCCTCCGACCCTTGGGGACCGGCTGGTTGGAGAGCAACGAGGCGAGGCCGAACATGCCCTCGAGGGTGTCGACCCGCATCACCCCCGCTTCCTCGAACAGGGCGTCGACTGCGATGTCACGGGAGGCCAGCGCCCCTGTGTGCGACGACGCAGCCCTGGACCCGGCACCGGTGCGGCCACTCTTCACGGCGATGATCGGCTTCTTGCGGGCCACCCGCCGGGCGAGCCTCGTGAACCGCCTCGGACCCCCGAACGACTCGAGGTAGAAGAGGATGACGTCGGTCTGCGGATCGTCCTCCCACAGCGCAAGGAGGTCAGAACCGACGATGTCCGCCTTGTTGCCCACGGAGATGAACTGGGAGATGCCGAGCGCGTTGCGGCGGGCGAACTCGAGGATGGCGATGCCGAGGGCACCGGACTGCGACGACATGGCGATGTTGCCCCGGGGTGGGTACACGGGCGCAAACGTCCCATTCATGTTGATGGTCTCGGACGTGTTGAGCAGGCCCATGCAGTTCGGTCCCACCATCCGCATGCCGTGGGAGCGGACGACGTCGAGGAGCTCGGCCTCCATGTCGGTGTTGCCGACCTCGCCGAAACCAGCGCTTATGACCACGACACCCCGCACCCCGGCCTCGCCGCACTGGCGAACGGCGTCGATGACGTGGGCGGACGGCACCACGATGAACGCAAGGTCGATCCGTTCGGGGATGTGGAGGACCGATGGGTAGGCCCGCACGCTCTCGACGACCCGGGCAGTCGGGTTGACCGGATAGACGGGCCCGTTGAAGCCCGTGGAGATGAGGTTCTTGAACAGCGTGTTGCCGATGGCCCCTCGACGGGTCGACGCCCCCACGACGGCGATCGAGCCCGGGAAGAACAGCGGCAGCACGGAGGCGGCAACGGCCCGCTTCTCGCGTTCCTCGGTCGCCGCCCGGGCCCCCTCGGTGTACTCGACAGGGAAGTCCACTGCGTAGACGCCCTGGTCGAGGGTGCGGGTGAGTTCGTAGCCGGCGTTGCGGAACACGCGGATCATCCGCACGTTCTCGGCGAGGACGTCGGCGGTGAACCGCCCGATGTCGTGCTGGCGGGCGTGGGCGGTGAGGAGCTGCAGCAGGGCGGTGCCGATGCCACGGCTCTGGTACTCGTCGGCGACGGCGAACGCCACCTGGGCGGTATCGGGCGCGTCGGTGTTCCGGTCGTACCGGCCGACCGCGATCATCTTGTCGCCGTCGAGGACGACGAGCGCCATCCGGTCGTGGTAGTCGACGTTGACGAAGTACTCAGTCTCCTCGTCGGTGAGCGCCTCCTTCACCTGGAAGAAGCGGAAGAAGCGGCTCTCCCTGCCGAGGAGGGCCATGAGGGCCCGATGCCGGTCGGCGTCGTCGGGACGAACCGGTCGGATGTGGACGACATCGCCGTCCTTGATGACGACGTCGAGCTCGTATTCGCTGGGGTAGGAGGTCACGCGCCGAGGCTACGCGCCCCCCGGGGCGACTCCCGCGTGCACACGCCCCCAGTTGTGGCACAGTTGCACATGGACTGGAACAGGTTGCTCCGTGATTGGGGCCGCGTCACGGCGGGGATCGTGCTCGTCGTGCTCGGCGTCGTCGGGCTCGTGCTCCCGATCCTGCCCGGCATCCTCCCGATCCTCGCCGGGCTCGCCCTCCTCGCACCCGAGTCGAAGTTCGTCCAATCGCTCAAGGACCGGATGAAGCACGCGAGGCGGGGCCTCGGATCCCGCTCGAGCGACTACTCGAGCGACTAGAGGAGGGCCGAGACCTCGGCACGAGTGCCGAGCGATGCCTGCACACCGTTCCTCGTCGCAGCGAAGGCGCCGGCTGCACAGCCCCATCGCATTGCCTCCTCGAGGCCTCCACCCTCGGCCAGGACCGTCGTGAAGGCGCCACAGAAGGCGTCTCCGGCACCGACCGTGTCGACGGCCACAATGGCCGGCGCCGGGGCGCGGGCGACCTCCTCGCCGAGGCGAAACGCTTCCGCACCATCGGCGCCGAGCGTGCGCACCACGGTGCCGGCGAAGCCAGCCAGGTCGGACCGCAACTCCTCGAACTCCACCTCGTTGACGATGAGGACGTCGGTGTGGCGGAGTACGGCCGGTGACAAGGGACGCGCAGGCGCAGCGTTGACGACGACGATGCCCTCAGCGGCCTCGACCGCTGCGTCCACCGTGGCAGCGGGGATCTCGAACTGGAGCAGGAGGGCGGCGGCCGAGGAAAGCCGGATGTGCTTGGGCGCAAGGAGGCCGTTCGCGCCGGAGGCCACCATGATCTGGTTCTCCCCATCTGCATCCACCATGATCAGCGCCAGGCCGGTGGAAGCGCCCGGCAGGCGCACGACGCCGGAGAGGTCGACGCCGGCTTCGCCCAGCAGGGCAAGCGCGAAGTCGGCTTCCGCGTCGTCGCCCGTGGCGGCGACGAACGAGACATCCGCGCCGAAGCGTGCCGCCGAGAGGGCTTGGTTCGCCCCCTTTCCGCCACGATGCCGTTCGAGCGCGGCGTTCACCACGGTCTCGCCTCGTCCCGGGAGGCGGTCGGCGGTAGCGACGAGGTCGAGGTTCGTGGAGCCGATGACGGCGACGTGGGCCATCGGGCGAGCCTATCGATGGGCCATCGGGGGGGAACCCCGCCTACGCTCCTCTCCCATGCCGCGGCCCGTGCTCATCGACACCGACCCCGGCGTCGATGACGTCCTGGCCATCGCCATGCTGTTGGCCAGCCCCGAGGTCGAGGTGATCGGCCTCACGACGGTCCACGGGAACATGTCCGTCGACGTCTGCACGCGCAACGCCCTGTACTTCCTCGAGGTCGCCTCACGCACCGACATCCCGGTCGCCCGGGGGGCGGGCGATCCCATCGCCATGCCGTTCCGTGGTGGCGCCGCGTTCGTCCATGGACCAGACGGCCTCGGCGACCGCATGGTGGACGGCGTCTCGACCACACCGGTGGGAGAGGATGCGGCCGACTTCATCATTCGTTCCGTACGAGCCCGGCCCGGTGAGGTGGTCCTTGCCCCGATCGGACCGCTCACGAACCTCGCCGTGGCCCTGGAGCGCGATCCGGGGATCGCCGAACTCACCGCCGAGGTCGTCGTGATGGGCGGCAATGCCTACTGCGACGGCAACGCCTCACCTGCGGCGGAGGCGAACATCCTGAACGACCCGGAGGCCGCCGAGATCGTGTTCGGCGCCGACTGGCCGGTGGTCATGCTCGGCCTGGATGTCACCGACGAGGTGAGCCTCACCGGCGCACACCTCGATCGCATCGCTGCCGGGACGACGCCGATGCACGCGCTCCTGCGGGAGGCCAGCGCCTTCTACCAACGCTTCCACGAGGAGGCCATCCCCGGCTACGACGGACTGTGCCCCCACGATGCGACGGCACTCGCCTGGCTCATCGACCCGTCGCTCTTCGAGGTCATCGAGCGCCCGATCCGGGTGGGCATGGAGGGGCTCGGCCGCGGCAAGACGTGGCCGGCGGAGCCGTATCGGATGCCCGAGTACGAGCCGTGGCGCGGCCGGCCGGAAGTCACGATCGCGACGCAGGTCGATGCGTCGGCGATGGCCGACCTCATCACCACGAGGTTGGTGGCCTTCGGATCCTGAGTGGGCTCAGGCGTGGGGGATCTTGCCGAGGCGTCCCGCCTCGAAGTCCTCGAACGCCTGGATCAACTCCGCCTTCGTGTTCATGACGAAGGGGCCGTAGCGAGCGATCGGCTCACGGATCGGGAGGCCACCCAGGAGGAGCACGTCGACCTCGGGGCTCCGGGACTCCTGGACCTCGTTCGCTGCGATCGTGATCGAGGTGTCGCCTTGGGGGTTGACCCTCGGGCCATCGAACACGACGAGTTGGCCCATGCCGGCGGGGCGCTGCTCGGGCCCGAACGTTGCGTCGCCGTTGAGCAGGTAGGCGAGGGCGTTGAAGTCCGGGCGCCAGGGCAACGTG
>CP070681.1:140367-147120 GCA_020352575.1 Acidimicrobiia bacterium
GCGGGATGGGAGGCTCGCCGCCGACGAGGTGCTCGGCATCACGTTCACGAACAAGGCCGCCGCCGAGCTGGCGTCGCGGATCCGCCATCTCATCGGCGAGGAGGCGCCGATCGGCATCGAGCCCGACGTGAGCACCTACCACGGGTTCGCCCACGGCCTCCTCGCCGAGTTCGGCCCGCTCATCGGCGTCGAGCGTCGCATCGAGGTCGTCACGCCGACCTTCGCCCAGCAGCTGCTCATCGAAGCCGTCGACGAGGCGGGGCCGTATGCACACCTCCCCCTCCACCACCGCCGGGGCCTCATTCCCGACCTCGCCCGCCTCTCCTCGCTGCTCGGCGACCACCTCGCCACCGCCGCCGACCTGCTCGCCCTCCCGGTGGCCGACGACCTCGCCGCCGCCCGCCACGAGATGGCGAAGGTCATCGCCCAATTCGAGGCCGAGAAACACCGCCTCGGGGTCGTCGACTACGCCGACCTGATCCGCCTCGCCCACCGACTCGTCACCACCACCCCCCGGGTGGTGGAGGAACTCAGGGCCCGATACGGGTTCGTCGTGCTCGACGAGTACCAGGACACGTCCCCGGCCCAACGCATGCTCCTCCAAGCGGCGTTCGGAGCCGGCTTCCCCGTCCTCGCCGTCGGCGACGGTGACCAGACGATCTACGAATGGCGCGGCGCCTCACTCGAGAACTTCGAGGGCTTCCCCGAACACTTCGCCCGAGCCGACGGAACCCACGCCCCTACGCTCCCCCTCACCCTCAACCGCCGGTCGGGAGCCACGATCCTCGCCGTGGCCAACGCCGTCCGGGGCCATATCGACGACCGGGAACGGGACGCCCTCACGCCGCTCGACGACGCAGCGCCCGACGAGGTCGTCACCCGGTGGTTCCGAACCGCCCAGCAGGAAGCCGACGCAGTGGCCGACCTCCTCATCGAGGGACACGCCGACGGCACACCGTGGAACGAGATGGCCGTCCTGTTCCGCAAGAACGCCGACATCGCCCTCGTGCGGGACGCCCTGGAGGCCGCCGGTGTGCCCAGCGAGGTGGCCAGTACGGGCGGTCTGCTCGGCATCCCCGAGATCGTCGAACTCCACGCCTGGCTCCGGGCACTCGACGACCCGACGGACGGCGTCGCGGTCGCCAGGCTCCTCTCCGGGAGCCGCTACCGGCTCGGCCTCGCCGACCTGCGCGTCCTCCACG
Organism: Acidimicrobiia bacterium; assembly: GCA_020352575.1. GTDB lineage: Bacteria > Actinomycetota > Acidimicrobiia > Spongiisociales > JAENVV01. Next base: position 141,570 of record CP070681.1, read on the forward strand.
ACCACGTCGCGACCGACGACGACACCCCCATCTCCCTCATCGAGGCACTCGGTGACCTCGACGCCATCGCCGGACTCCGCCCCGGCGCCCGGGACGCGCTCGCCGACTTCCACGCCCGCTACCACTCGTTCCTCGTCGACGCCCAAGGGGTGAGCATCGTCGAGTTGGTGCGACGCATCCTGGACGCCCTCGACGCCTGGCGGGACATCGAGTCGCTGCCACCTGCGCGGTCGCTGTCCACCCGCCTCAACCTGTATCGGTTCCTCGACCTCGCCGAGTCGTGGAGCCCCCTCGAGGGTCGACCCTCCCTCCCCGGGTTCCTGGACCACCTCGCCCTCATGGCCGACGACCACCCCGAGGAGCTCGACACGGCCCGGATCTCGGGCGAGGACGCCGTCACCCTGCTCACCATCCACCGCGCCAAGGGCCTCGAGTGGGACGTCGTCGTCCTCCCGGCGCTCATCGATGGGACCTTCCCCTCCCGCATGCGCCGCTCGGAGGACCCGTTCGCCCACGCCCAGGAGCTCCCGATCGACCTGCGCCTCGACACCGACGCGTTCCCTCCGCTCACCGACGGGATGCCCGAGAAGGAGCGCAAGCACCTCCTCCGGGTCCGCCACCTCGCCCAGGAGTGGCGACTCGGCTACGTCGCCGTGACCAGAGCGCGGCGCCTCCTCCATCTCTCCGGGGCCTACTGGTACGGAACGCCGACCCCCCGCAAGACGCCGGCCAAGCCCTCCCCCATCCTCGAGGTCGCCCGCAGCGTCCCGGGCGTGGATGACCAAGGTGGACCACCCGACCCGGGGACCCGACCCGAGTCGCTCCGCCCGCCGCTCCGCGGTGAGGGACCGGACCCACTGTTCGGCGACGGCGGGCCGACAGGCGCCCTCCGAACCGCGCTGCGGACCCCCCGGGCCATGCGGGACCTCGCCACTGGCCTCGGTGTGGCCGAGGCGTACGATCGGGCCGTGGACGAGTTCCAGGACATGCTCTTCGCGCTCCCCGACCCGGCACCCGCCGACCCGGTCCCCACCCTCCCGACGACATCGGTGACCGGGCTCGTCACCTATGCCCGTTGCCCTAAGCAGTTCTTCTGGTCCGAGGTGGACCGCCTCCCCCGCCGCCCCTCGGCCGCCGCACGACGGGGTGTCGAGGTGCACCGGCGTATCGAACTCCACACCCGCGGCGCCGTCCCCCTCGAGGACCTCGACGACGTCACCTCCGACTCGGTCGACGCCGCCGACGCCCCCAGCGGCGTGGACCCGTTCACCGCCTTCCTCGGATCGCCGTACGCCGAGCGCACGCCCCTGCACACCGAGCTGCCGTTCGAACTGCACCGAGCCGACGGCACGATCCGGGGCCGGGTCGATGCCGTGTACGACGACGACGGCTGGGAGATCGTCGACTTCAAGAGCGGCCGGCCGTCCGACGACCCGGCCATGGACCTCCAGTTGCAGGCGTACGCCCTCGCCGCCACCGAGGGCGCCCTCCCGGGTACCCCTGGACCCGACCTCTCGGTGACCTTCGTGTTCCTCGGCGACGGGTTCAAGTCCCGGTCGGAATCGGTCGATCCTTCCTGGGTGGGACGAGCCGCAGCATCAGTCGACGGCACCCTCCGGGCCATTGGGACCGGGGAGTTCCCACCGCTCCCATCGGATCATTGCCGGCGTTGTGACTTCCTGCGATTCTGCCCCGAAGGCACGCGCCACACGGAGGCTGGATGACGACCTACCTCATCCCCGAAGCGCTCATGATCGGCATTGCTGCCGGCCTGCTCCTCCGCACGGTCATCGGCTACCTCACGGTGCCGCTTGTTGGGCTCGCCGTGGGCACCTGGTGGGCGTCACGAGAAGCAGGCGACGTCGGCGCGGCGACTGCTGACATCTTCGAGAACCAGGCGCCCGAGGCGCTGGTCTCGTCCAGCGTCATGTTCGCCCTCGCCGCCGGCCAGGCCGCCCTCGGGGCGTGGCTCACCATGGCGTTCATCGACTGGGCACTCGCGACCCGGGCCAACCAGCGTGCGCGCAGGCGGGCTACCGCACTCGGCCCTGAGAAGCCTCAACGACCAACGTGACGGGGCCGTCGTTCAGCAACGACACATCCATCATCGCCCCGAAGCGGCCGGTCGCCACCGGCACCCCCGACCGTTCGAGGCGCGCCGCCAATCGCTCGACGAGCGGTTCGGCCACTGCCGGAGCCGCTGCCTCGGTGAACGACGGCCGACGCCCCCGGCGCACATCGCCGTAGAGGGTGAACTGGCTCACCACGAGCGCCGCGCCGCCGGCATCGACGAGCGATCGGTTCATCTTCCCCTCGTCGTCCCGGAACACCCGGAGCCCCGCCAGCTTGTCGGCGATCGCCTCGGCGTCCTCGTCGGTGTCGTTATGCGTGACACCGACGAGGCAGAGGAACCCGCGGCCGATCTCGCCCACGACCTCACCGTCGACGGTGACCGAGGCGTGGCGGACCCGCTGGACGACGACACGCATGCCGCCAGCCTACGGCCGATATTCCCCGGGACGCCGGAAGGCCGACTCCTAGCCTGACGGCATGTCCTCCCCCGCGGGACGCGTCCCCCTCCGCCTGGGGATCCTCACCCCGCACCTACGACCCCATCGGGGCCTCGCCGCCACCACGATGTCGATGATCGTGGTGATGGTGGCGCTCGACCTCGCCGGCCCCATCCTGCTGGCCAGGTCGATCGACGCTGCCGTCGAGAGCGCCGGCTCCGATCGCATCGTCGAACTCGCCATCTGGTTCCTCGGCGTCGCCGTCGGTGCCCAGGTCCTCTCAGCGACCACGACCTACCTGGGCGCGCGCATCGGATGGACGATCGCCAACGACCTCCGCCTCGTTGCCGGCCGCCATCTCACGTCCCTCGACCTCGACTACCACACCTCGACGAACCCGGGCACGCTCATCGAGCGGGTCGACGGTGACATCACCGCCATCGCCGAGTTCTTCTCGAACTTCGCGGTCCGGGTCACCTCGACGACGCTGTTGCTGGGCGGCATCGTCGCCCTCACGTTCGCCGAGCACCCGCTCGCGGGCTGGATGACGCTCGGCTTCACCGTGATCGTGATGGGCATGCTGTTCGCCACCCGGAGCCTCGGCGTGGCCGCGTCCGAGTCCGAGCGGGGCCTCTCGGCGCGCCTCTACGGGTTCATCGAGGAGCGGCTCGCCGCCCTCGACGACATCCGGGCCAACGGCGCCGGGGCCCAGGTCATGCGCCGGTTCAAGGCGATCATGGCCGACTGGTTCCTCGGCTCCCGCAGGGCGTGGATGCGCCGGTCCATCATCTGGGTCACGATCATCGGGTCGTTCTCGGCCGGGTCGCTCATCGCCCTCACGCTCGGCACCCGCCTCGTCGGGCAGGGCGCGATGACCATCGGCACGGCCTACCTCATCTTCCAGTACATGGCGAAGCTCGAGGCCCCGATCGAAGAGATCACCAACCAGATGCAGGAACTGCAGAAGGCGGCCGCAGGGACCCGTCGGCTCTCCGAGATCCTGGCCCTCACGCCAAGCGTCGACCGCTCTGGCACCACCCCCCTTCCGCGCGGCGCGCTCTCGCTCGCCTTCGAAGGGGTCGACTTCTCCTACGACGATGGCGTCCCCGTGCTCAGCGGCATCGACCTCGACATCCCGGCGGGCACGCACCTCGGGCTGCTCGGGCGCACCGGCGGCGGCAAGTCGACCATGACGAAGCTCATCGCCCGCTTCCACGACCCCTCAGCGGGGACCGTACGGCTCGACGGGATCGACCTCCGGACCGCCGATCCTGCCTCGGTGCGGCGCGCCATCAGCTTCATCACCCAGGACGTGCAGCTCTTCGACGGCACCGTCAAGCAGAACGTGACCTTCTTCGACCCCATCGTGGCTGACGAAGACGTCGAGGACGCCCTCGCGTCGATCGGCCTGGCCGACTGGGCGCACGCGCTCCCCGACGGGATCCACACAGAGCTCGGCACCAACGGGATCGGGATCTCATCGGGCGAGGCCCAACTCGTCGCACTCGCCCGCGCCCACCTGCGCGACCCGGGGCTCATCATCCTCGACGAGCCATCGTCGCGGATCGACCCCGCCACCGAAGCGCTCCTCACGAAGGCACTCGCACGCCTCACCGAGGGCCGCACGTCGATCGTGATCGCACACCGCCTCGCCACCGTGGCCAACGTCGACAGGGTTGCGATCCTCGAACGCGGGGCCCTCGTCGAGTCCGGCAACCGGGCCGCGCTGGCCGCCGATCCGTCGTCGCGGCTGTCGGGGATGCTCGCTGCGGCACACGACGGACTCCTCGTCGAGGGGAGCACCGCATGAATCCCTTCGCGATCGCCTGGCGCCTCCGGCGCGACCAGTCCTGGCTCCTCATGGCCAACTTCGCGCTGTGGGGCACGTTCCATGCCGTCCCCGCAGCCCTCGGGTACGCCGTCGGCGTCCTCTTCGATCGGCTTGCCGGCTCGGACCCCGGCGCACCGGAGGCCGCGCTCTGGCTCTTCGGCGCAGTGATCCTCGGGCGCCTCCTCGTGTTCGAGGTGGCCGTCTATGCCTTCACCACCTACATCCTCCGACTCGAGCTCCGGCTCCGTCGGAACCTGCTCCGGCACCTCATGGAGGCTGCCGGCACCCGGCAGCTGCCGGTGTCCACCGGCACCGCCATGTCCACCTTCAGGGAGGACGTGGAGGACGTCGCCGAGTACATGGAGAACTTCATCGACGGACTCGGGGTCGTGACCTTCGTCGGATCGGCCCTATGGGTGCTGTTCGGCATCGACGCCGGCCTGGCCGGGATCGTGCTCATCCCCCTGGCGGCCGCGCTCATCCTCACCGCCTCCCTGTCGAACCGGATCCGCGCCTACCGGGAACGGATGCGCAACGCCACGGAACGAGTGACCGGATTCCTCGGCGACCTCTTCGGGTCGATCGAATCGGTGAAGGCCGCTGGACGGGAAGAGCCCATGCTCGACCACTTCGCGGAGGTGAACGACGAGCGTCGGGCAGCCGCGCTGAACGACTCTGCGCTCACCGAGATCCTCCGGACCATCAACCGCAACATGGCGAACGTCGGTATCGGCGCGGTGCTGCTCGTTGGCGCGAGTGCCATTGCGGCGGGCTCACTCACCGTCGGCGGGCTCACCACGTTCCTCGTCTACATCCCCCGACTCACCGGAAACATGGCCTGGTTCGGCGACATGATCGCCCAGCACACCCGCACCCGGGTGGCCTACTCGCGCATCCGGCGACTCTCGATCGACGGCGACGCCGAAGCCCTGCTCGCCGTCGACGACCTCGACCTCGACGATGCCATCCCGGTGGTGAAGCGCACCGCCGAGGACGCCCACCTTGTGTTCCTGTCGGCTCGCGGGCTCACGGTGCGCCATGACGACACCGACTCGGGGATCGAGGACGTGGACCTCGACCTCCGCCGGGGGGCCTTCGTCGTCGTGACCGGCAGGGTCGGCTCCGGCAAGACCACGCTCCTCCGCGCCCTGCTCGGACTCATTCCTCGCGAGGGCGGGGAGATCCGATGGAATGGGCGCCTGGTCGACGA
>CP070681.1:147220-153656 GCA_020352575.1 Acidimicrobiia bacterium
CGAGAGGTACGACCGGGGCACCCAACGGGAGACCTGGTCGGCCACTGCGTGCATGAAGTCGCTCACGGCGACGACCGGGCCCTCGGTGAGGGCCAGTCGCTGGGTGACGACCGGGGTCCTCGGCGCCTCTGTGGGATGCAGTCGATTCCATCGCTCGGCCTCGAGGGCCTCCTCGCGCAGCAGCTGGTAGGAGGTCACCGACCAGAGTTCGGCACGGACGCCGTACCGCTCGTCGAGGATCGCCCGGGCCTCGCGGGCGGCCGTGTGCGCCGTTCCGCTGAACAGGATCGTTGCCCGTGGGCCATCGCCCTCGGGAGCCTCGACGAACCGGTACATGCCCTCGATGATCCCCGCATCCACACCCTCGGGCTTCGGGGGCTGGATGTAGTTCTCGTTGTAGGCGGTCAGGTAGTAGAAGACGTCCTCACCGTCGCCGAACATCCGGTTGATGCCGTCCTCGACGATCACGCCGATCTCGTAGGCGAACGCCGGGTCGTAGCTCCTGCAGACGGGGACCGCGGACGAGAGCAGCAAGGAGTGGCCGTCCTGGTGCTGGAGCCCCTCACCCATGAGCGTCGTGCGGCCTGCGGTGGCACCGATGAGGAACCCACGGGCCCGGGAATCCGCGGCGGCCCAGATGAGGTCCATGACCCGCTGGAAGCCGAACATCGAGTAGAAGATGAAGAACGGGACCATCGGCACGCCGGTGTGGGCATACGACGTCGCCGCTGCGATCCAACTGGCGAGCGCCCCCGCCTCGGTGATCCCCTCTTCGAGGATCTGCCCGTCCGTGCCCTCCGAGTAGGAGAGCAGCAACTTGGCGTCGACCGGCTCGTATTTCTGGCCGTGGGAGGCGTAGATCTTCATCTCGCGGAACAGCGAGTCCATGCCGAACGTGCGTGCCTCGTCGGGGACGATCGGCACCACACGGTCACCGAATCCCTCCGTCCGGGCGAGGTTCCGCATGAGGCGGACGAAGGCCATCGTCGTCGACGCCTCGACCTTGCCCGATCCGCCATACGTCTCCGCGTACGCCTCGGCCGGAGGAAGGTCGAGCGGGCGTCGGGTCGGCAGCGTGCGGGACGGGAGCGGCCCGTTCAGTTCGCGGCGCCGCTGCATCATGTACTGGTACTCGGGGGAGTCCTCGGCGAACTTGAGGTAGGGGGGCGTCTTCTCGCCCTCGAGCGCCTCTGCGGGGATGTCGTCCTCGAGGCTGAGGCGGGACCGCAGGTCCATGAGTTGCTTGTTCGTCAACTTCTTGATCTGGTGCGTGGCGTTGCGTCCCTCGACGTCGGGGCCGAGGGTCCAGCCCTTGATCGTCTTCGCGAGGATGACGGTGGGGGCGCCCTTCAACTCTGTGGCGAGCTTGTACGCGGCGTACAGCTTCTTGTAGTCGTGGCCACCGCGGCGCAGCGCCCAGATCTCGTCGTCGGTCATGTCGGCGACCATCGCCCGCAGGCGCGGGTCGGGGCCGAAGAAGTGCTCCCGCACGTATGCGCCGTCCTCGGCCTTGTACCGCTGGTACTCACCGTCCACGGAGCGGTTCATCTTGTCGACGAGCACACCCTCGTGGTCATCGGCGAGCAGCGGGTCCCAGGTCTCACCCCAGATGACCTTGATGACGTTCCAGCCCGCACCCCGGAAGAGCGCCTCGAGCTCCTGGATGATCGTCCCATTCCCCCGCACCGGCCCGTCGAGGCGTTGGAGGTTGCAGTTGATGACCCACGTGAGGTTGTCGAGGCCCTCCTGGGAGGCCATGTCGATGGCGGCCACGGTCTCCGGCTCGTCGGTCTCACCGTCTCCGAGGAATCCCCACACCCGGGAACCATCGGTCTCGTCGATGCCACGGTTGTGGAGGTACTTCAGGAACCGGGCGTGGTAGATCGAGTTGATCGGCCCAAGGCCCATGCTCACGGTGGGGTACTGCCAGAAGTCGGGCATGAGCCGCGGGTGGGGGTAGGAGGACAGGCCTCCACCTCCCACCTCGAACCGGAACCTGTCGAGGTGCTCCTCGGTGAGCCGCCCTTCGAGGAAGGCGCGGGCGTAGATCCCAGGCGATGCGTGTCCCTGGAAGTAGACGTGGTCGCCGGGTTTGCCGCTGTCGTTGCCACGGAAGAAGTGGTTGAACCCGACGTCGTAGAACGCCGCCGAGCTGGCGAACGAAGAGAGGTGGCCACCGATGCCGGACGCCCGCGCATTGGCCTTCACCACCATCACCGCGGCGTTCCAGCGGATGGCGCGGCGAATGCGGCGCTCCATCTGCTCATCACCGGGGAACCACGGCTCTGCCTCGGGCGGGATCGAGTTGATGTACGGCGTCGTCATGGGCGGCGGTACCGGCACACCCAACTCACGTGCTCGGCGGGTGAGCCGCGTCAGGAGGTAGCGGGCGCGTCGGGGGCTGTCCGAGTTGACGACGAGGTCGAGCGACTGCAACCACTCCTCGGTCTCCAGCGGATTGCCGTCGGGGATCTGGAGGATGTAGCCGTCGTCGAGCATGGATGGAACCTCTTCGGTGGAAACCGGAAGGGTAGTGATGGTCGGGTGCTGAGTACCGGGCGGCGCCGGCGTAGCCTCTGCCCATGCCTTCCTTCGACATCGTCTCCCAGGTCGACCTCCAAGAAGTCCGCAACTCCGTCGACCAGGCCTCCCGGGAACTCGCCCAGCGCTACGACTTCCGAGGGACCGATTCGACCGTTTCGCACACCGACGAGAGCATCACCGTGGAGTCCGACTCCGAGGGACGCCTCGAGGCAGCCAACGACGTGCTCAAGAGCAAGCTGCTCCGACGCGGCATCGACCTCAAGAGCATCGCCGGCGGCGAGCCGCAGCAGGTGGGAGGGGGGCGATCCCGATCCGTGTGGACGCTCAACCAGGGCATCTCCAAGGACGCCGCGAAGGACCTCACCAAGCAGATCCGTGACCTCGGCCTGAGGGTCACCGCCCAGGTGCAGGGCGATCAGGTCCGGGTGCAGGGCAAGAAGCGCGACGACCTCCAGCAGGTGATCGCGGCGATGAAGGAACTCGACTTCGAGGTTCCGCTCCAGTACCTCAACTTCCGGGACTGACATGTTCCCGCCTTCGGCCCCGGTCGTCGCGCGGGTTCAGTTCGAGTGATCAAGCGTCATCGAGGATGGCCAGGAGGGCTGCCATCGACTCTGCGTTGAGTTCGCCCGCCTTCGTCCCCACGATCCGCCCCTCGGTCGTGATGACGACGGTGAGCGGCAACGCAAAGGCCTCGTAGCGGGGACCGATCACATCGGACGCGTCCCAGCCCAGCGGGTAGTCGACGTCGACCTCCGCGGCGAAGGCCCGGGCCCCCTCCTCGGTGTCATCGACGGCCACGCCGAAGAACGCCAGGTCGGGCCGTTCGGCCGCAGCAGCATCGAGCACCGGCATCTCCTCACGGCACGGCAGGCACCACGAGGCCCAGAAGTTGAGGACAACCGGACGTCCCGCATCGAGGGCCTGCGAGAGCGTGAAGGTGCCGCTCCCGTCGAGGAGGCGCACCGTGAAATCGGGGGCAGGCTCGTCCACCTGGCGGATGGCGAGCAACGCAAGGACCGGATCGTCGACGGGTTCGTTCTCGAGGCCGATCTGGGCAAACCCCACCACCACGAGGACGATCCCGATCCAGATGAAGCTCAGGTGCCCCCGGACCCGTGGCAGGGGGGTGAGGTCGTCCGACATCAGCCGATCGTGCCGCCGTCGTCGATGAGGTCCCCGCCGTACTCGAACACCACGACGAGCAGGGCCAGCACCACCACCACGATCAACGCGGCGAGCACCGCCTTCACGAACGGTGGACCGGGGAGCGCGTTGAACAGATCACGCATCGCCAACATCCTTGTAGATCACGGCGTGGTTCGGGCCCGCCACGAGCTCGGCGACGACGATGAGCCGCTGGCGGGCCGAGTACTCCGGGTGGCAGGTGGTGAGCGTCAGCCACGCTCCCTCTGCGGGTGCATCCTTCACCCAGAGGGCGGTGGGACGGACCGCGAACCAACCACCTTCGTCGTCCATGGCGAGCACAGAGGTGTTGTCGATGATCGTGCCCGGGTCCCGTACCACGTAGACGTGGGTCCCGATGGCCGTCTCGACGATGATCGGATCACCCTCCTCGAGTTCGTCGAGTCGGTTGAAGGGGGCCGAATACGTGGTGCGGTGGCCGCTGATGACCGCGTTGCCCGGCTGGCCGGGGAGGGGCGTGTCGATCATGTGGCCCGGACCGAGCTTGAGCGTCCTGCGGCTCGTGCCCTCGAACACGACCCATGAGGTGCCCTCGGTCTCGATGGCGCCGGCCTCGACACGGCCGGTCACGAGCTCGTCACGGGTGACGAGGGTGGGGAAGCGAATGGTCGCGAACGAGGTGTTCTCTGCCACGGCCTCCTCATCGAGGAGGATCTGACGGCTGTTCGGGTCGAATGCACTCCCGGCCACGCCCTCCGAACCGATCACTTCGACGACCTTGCCATCGTCGTCGAGCACGATCTCCACCGCGGCCGTGGTGTCCTCGAGGCCGTCCTCGGCACGGACCAACTCGAACTGATCGGCGAGGTCGTCCTCGGCAGCGGCCTGGGCCAAGTCGGTGCGCACGCCCGTGCCCCAGAGCTGGTAACCGAGGAAGGCGAACAAGAAGAGCCCCGACCAGATCATGGTCCATCCGACGGAGCGGAAGAGGGTGCGCATCGGGTCACGATACCGATGGGGTCGGCAAACCCGTCATGCCCCCACGCGGCTACCGTGGCGGTCGATGCCCTGGCTCATCCTCGTGCTGGCCATTTCGCTCTTCATCGCCGTGGCGCGGGGCGGCCGTGTCACCAACCTCGCCGACATCGAGTTGCGGCTGTGGTGGCTCCTCATCCTCGGCTTCGTCATCCAGGCCGTGGCAGGGCTGTTCCCGTCCTGGGAGGTCGTGCAAACGGGAGGTCCGTGGATCCTCGTGGCGTCCTACATCCCGATCGTGATCGCGGTGGCCGCCAACCGAGAGAAGCCCGGCATGTGGCTCGCCGGTGTGGGCATCCTCATGAACCTGTCGGTCATCATCGCCAACCAGGGGATGCCGGTGCTCGCGGGCGCGATCACAGCCGCCTCTGATTTCACCATCGAGAACCCCGTGGTGGCGAACTTCAAGCACGTCCCCTTCAACGAGGACACGATGCTCGGTTTCCTCGCCGATGTGATCCCCCTGCGGATCTTCGGCCAGGGCCACGTCATCTCGCTGGGCGACGTGCTCCTCGCCATCGGCCTCGGCCGGTTCCTCGAGGGCGAACTACGCAAGCCGGTGCGCTGGTTCAAGGGTGGGGTTGGATCGGCCGAGTCGGGATCCGCGTTCAAACAGTCGTGACGCCCATGCGCCCGAGGACGAGGCGTAGGGACGCAACCACCTTCGGGTCGAAGTCATAGGCAGCACCGCGGTGTAGCCGCTCCAGGGCCTCCAGCGGCCGGATCCCCTCGCCGAAGACGACCCGATCGAAGTACGAGCAGGCTCGCACGATCTTCGCCTCGATCGGGATGTCCGGATCGGCCTCCTCACCGGGGCGACGGAAGGGCTGGCTGTGGTTCGAGACGACGTCGGCGGCCTCCGAGAGGTAGTCGGCCTCGGCCATGATCTCCGCCGACCATCGGTCGATGTCGGCGTCCGTGTAGCCCCGCTCGACGATCGTCGGCTCGGTGAGCGTGATCCGGCCGATGTCGTGCATGAGCGCGGCGTACCGCACGGTCACGACCTGCTGGGGGGCGAGGCCCATGTCCTTCGCCACGGCGTCGGCGAGTTCGGCCGTCCGCTCGGCGTGGCCCTCGAGGCCGAGTCCCGCCACCTCGGGGATCCGGGCCAGGGCGAGGATCGTCTGCACGTACGTCTTGCGGACGGAGCCGTACCGGGTGAACGACGAGATCGTCATGATGAACGGCACGGCGGCCACCACGACGGCCACCCACCATTCGGCGTGGAGTCGCACCACTCCGAAAATGGCGCCGGCACCCATGAGTGAGGCGAAGAGCGGCGCATCCTTGGCAGCGGTCGTGAGCAGGTAACGGAGGCCGACACCACTGTCCCGGGCCTCGACCGACGACCGACCGATCACTTCGATCGCGAACCAGGTCACGAAGCCGATGGCCGCAACGGAGATCGCCGCAACGCCGGCCATGCCGATCATCGACGGGACGCCGGCTCCGAGGACGATGACTGCGTACGCGCTCGCACCGACCAGTCGGCGGAGGTCAGCAGCGAAGGCGGCCTTGCCGATCTGCCCGGTGAACCGCACGGCGCGGATCGCCGTCGTGCCGAGCAAGAGCGTGAAGAGGGTGCCCGCGATGGAGGGGAAGAGGAAGGGAACCGTGGCACCGACGAGGTAATAAAGGTCGTAGGTCCGTCCCGACGAGCTCTCGATGGGGAGGAGGGGCGCTGCGGCGAACGCCACCACCACGACCGCCA
>CP070681.1:153756-159925 GCA_020352575.1 Acidimicrobiia bacterium
ACTCCGAAGCCGATCAGGAGGCCATAGATGTGGATCTCCAGCGGGCCCAGCGAGATCGTGTTGAAGGACGGGGAAGGGATGGAGGCGAGGAGGAGCACGGCGACAGCCTATGGCGGTCGTGGCTCCTGGGCCGACCGGTAGGGTTCTCGCCGTCTTGGCAGGTTCTCGCGCATGAAACGCCTCATGGTCACGCTGCTGCTCACCGCGTTGGCGATGGCAGGTTGCGCCTCCTCCTCCGACACCCTGCGCCTCGCAACCACGACCAGTACCTACGACTCAGGGTTGCTCGACGCCATCCTCCCGGTGTTCGAGGCCAAATTCGGTGTGAATGTCGAGGTGGTGGCGGTCGGCACCGGCCAGGCGCTCTCGCTCGGTGAGGCCGGTGACGCCGATGTCGTGCTCGTGCACGCACGCGCACGTGAAGACGCGTTCGTCGCGGCTGGCTACGCACCGGCTCGTTTCGACGTGATGTACAACGACTTCGTCATCGTTGGACCCGAAGACGACCCCGTCGGCATCGGCGACGCCGCCGATGCGGTCGAAGCGTTCAGGCGCATCGCCGCAGCGCAGGCACGGTTCGCCTCCCGCGGCGACGAGAGCGGCACGAATTTCAAAGAGCTCTCCATCTGGGAGGCGGCCGGGATCACCCCCGAGGGTGACTGGTACGACTCCATCGGGCAGGGGATGGGCTCCACCCTCGAGTTCTCCCAGGAGACCGGCTCGTACACGCTCACCGACCGGGGGACGTTCATCGCCCAGCAGGCGAACCTCGAAGGCATGGCGGTCCTCTTCGGAGGAGACACCATCGACGCCAATCCCGACCTTCGGCTGCTCAACCCCTACGGCGTCATGCCGGTCAACGGCGACAACGATGACCTGGCGATGGACTTCGTCGAATGGTTGACAAGCGTCGAGACGCAACAGGCGATCGCCGACTTCCGCTCACCGTCGGGGGAGCCGTTGTTCTTCCCGGATTCGGTCGAGTGGAGGTCAGGCGGCGGCTGATGGTTTCATGTGCGCCGACATGCGCGGTCTCGTAGAAGCATTCACCGACGCCTTGGCACTCCTCATCGCAGGAGACGCTGCGCTGTGGGAGGTGGTCTGGCTGACGCTCAGGGTCACGGGTGCCGCCCTGTTCATCGCCACCTTGGTCGGGATCCCCGTCGGCGTGACGCTCGGGCTCTCACGCCGCGTCCCGCTGCGCGGCCTGCTCATTCCCTTGATCTACACCGGGATGGGCCTCCCCCCGGTCGTGGTGGGCCTCTTCGTCTACCTCTTCCTGTCCCGTGAGGGGCCGCTCGGCGGATTGGGATGGCTCTTCAGCCCGACGGGCATGATCGTCGCCCAGACGATCCTCGCCCTCCCGCTCGTGGTCGGCCTCACGATGGCTGCGGTGGAGAGCACGGACCCCGCGCTGCCCCTCCAGCTGGAGGCGTTGGGTGCCACCCGCCGCCAGGTCGCAGCCACGACGCTCCTCGAAGTGCGAGGTGGGGTCTCTGCGGCGATCGTCGCTGCGTTCGGGGCGATCATCAGTGAGGTCGGCGCCGTCATGCTCGTGGGCGGGAACATCGCCGGCGAGACCCGGGTCCTCACGACCGCCATCGTGCTCGAGACGCGGAAGGGCAACTTCGCCCTCGCGCTCGCCCTCGGTGTCGTCCTCCTCCTGCTCGCCTTCGCGGCGAACTTCACCTTCTACCGCCTCGAGGGGCGGGGGCGGTCGGCATGAGTACGTACACCCTCCACGGCCTCCGTCACGCCTACGGCGACCGGACGGTGGTCGACATCCCGAACCTCGAGATCACCGAGGGAGAGGTCTTCGGCATCGTCGGACCGTCCGGTGCAGGCAAGAGCACCCTCCTGCGCCTCCTCAACTTCCTCGAGCAGTCCACGGCGGGCGCGATCACCTTCGGCGGGCATGCCGTCCCGAAGGAGCCACCGCTCGAGATGCGCCGAAGGGTCACGACGGTGTTCCAGCGACCCGTCCTGCTCAACCGTTCATGTCGAGAGAACCTGGTCTTCGGCCTGCGCCTCCGCGACCGGGATCCCGACCCCGGCGCCGTCGAGGAGTGGATCGTCCGGCTCGGCCTCGAGGACCTCGCCGATGCCCCGGCGCGAACCCTCAGCGGTGGAGAGGCCCAGCGTGTGGCCATCGCCCGGGCGCTCCTCGTCGAGCCCGACGCACTCCTGCTGGACGAGCCCACCAGCAACCTCGACCCCCACAATGTCGCCCGTATCGAGCGCCTCGTCTCGGAGGTGCGGTCCGAGCAGCGGACCACCGTGGTGCTCGTGACCCACAACGTGCACCAGGCGCGCCGGCTCGCCGATCGGGTGGGGTTGATGATCGGTGGCCGCATGGTGGAGGTGGCACCGACCGAGGAGTTCTTCGAGTCCCCGAAGGAGGAGAAGACCGCTGCCTTCCTCCGTGGGGACCTCGTCTACTGAGCGTCGACGAAGGACACGACGGCGTCGAAGAACGCATCGGGGTGTTCGATGTACACGAAGTGCCCGCCCGGCAACACCTCGAGCCGGGCGCCGGGAATCGCCGCTGCCAGCTCCTCCGAGAGATGGGGTGGGGTGCAGACGTCGGCCTCTCCGACGAGGACCAGCGTGGGAACCGAGATAGCGGTGAGCCGAGCGCGCTCGTCGTGGGCTCGAATCATGTCGATGCGTTGGGCCATGACGTCCACGTTGGGGGTTCCGGCCGATGCCTTTTCGACCCACGCCTGTACCTGGTCCTGGTTGCGGCTGGCGAAGGCGGGGTCGAACAGGAACAGCGCCGATGCCTCGGCGTACGCCCTCGGCCCGGAGTCGGTCAGCACCCGGCGCCTTGCGATGAACTGCGCCTCGAAGAAGGGGTCCGGGCCGGCCCAGGACGAGACTGCCACCAGGCTGCGGACGGTGTCGGGGTGGTCGATCGCCATCGTCTGCCCGATGGCACCACCGGTCGACGAACCGACGATGTGGGCGGGACCCAGCCCGACGGTGTTGATCACCGCAGCCATGTCGGCCGCATGGGATCCGATGGTGTACCCCGTGCTCGGGGCGTCCGACTGGCCGGTGCCACGGTGATCCGGGACGATGGTGGTGAATCGTTCCGCGAACCGCTCCCGGTGTGCGCCCCATGCCCGGCCGACGCCGCCGAGGCCCGTGAGGAGGAGTAGCGGCGGGCCGTCGCCCAACACCTCGTAGGCGGTCCCGACTCCGTCGACCTCGACTCGTTGCACGATGGCTCCTTTCCCGGTCCATCGTACGTCGTGGCAACTACCGTCGGCCCATGCCCACGCTCCGGACCATCGCCGCCGAAGTCGATCGTCTCGTGCTCGCCGTCAACCAGACCGCTGGCCCGGTCTCTCGGGACGAGGTCGAGCGGATCTCAGCTGACCTCGGCCTCTCCACGCCGGCCGTCCTCAAGCACTTCTGCGAGTGGCTGTTGACCGTCGGGGTGACCAAGGAGATTGCCGTTGCCCGACTCCCGTACCTCCCCGATGGGGCGGTGGCCGAGCGGATCGCCGAGTGGCGTTCCGTGGGTGTCGTGCGCGAGATGGAAGGACGGCTCCATGCCGAGGAGTCGCTCCGACCGCTTCTCGAAGCCATCCTCGATGCCCGTGCTGATGCGGCGGAAGCCTTCTGGCTCGGCCACGATGCGCTGGCGGAGGCCTCGTCGGTGGTTGCCTCGGTCGTGGCTGGGCTCGACCCGGGTTTGGCGGTCGCCCACGACCACGCCGCCGTTCCGCTGCCACCCCACGCAGCCCTTGCGTTCCACCAGATGCTCACCACGCTCCGCTACGCCAGGGCCGCGGCCCATGTGGACGCATGGAGCACCGCCGGCCTGACCAGGGATGACGTGCTCGCCCTGAGCTCACTCTGGCGCGAGGAAACGGTGACGAGGGGCTCGACCGACCGACTCGAGGCGCTCGGCCTGGTACACGATGGGCGGATCACCGACGAGGGTCGATCGCTGCGCTCGCGGATCGAGGACGACACGGATGCGCGGAATGCACCGGTGTTCGCCGAGGTCGACGGGGCAGGGCTCATCGCCCTCCTCGCCCAGTTGCCGCCCCACTGAGCTCAGCGTTCGGTGAGCCACCGTTTGAGCACGGAGAACGCCGTGTCGAGGTGGCCGATCGGCACGGACTCCTCGACCTGGTGGGCAAGGGCCGTCTCGCCGGGCCCGTAGTTGATCCCCGGTACACCGAACTCGGCGAGCCTCGCCACGTCGGTCCACCCCTGCTTCGGCTGGCGGCGCGCCTGGCTGATGACCTCGAGTCGTTCGAGGTGGGGGTCATGCTCGGGAACGGGGCCCGACGGTGCCCGATCCACGAAGACGATCTCATCGGCGAGATCACCCACGAAGGACCGGAAGTGCTCCTCGGCCTCCTCGATGGTGCGGTCCGGCGTGAACCGGTACGACACGTTGAGCTCGAAGTCCTTCGGGATGATGTTCCTGGCGACCCCACCTGACGCCAAGGTCGGGCCCATCACCTCGTAGAACGTGAGGCCGTTGATCTCCACGGGCCGCGGTTCGTAGGCGGCGAACTTGTCGAGGAGTGCGGTCGCCTTGAGGATCGCGTTCTCCCCGAGCCACGGTCGAGCCGAGTGCGCCGACTTCCCCTCGAAGTGCAGCGTGATGTTCATCGCCCCGTTGCAGCCTTCCTCGAGGTCGAGGTTGGTCGGCTCGAGCACCACGGCGAATTCGGCGTCGGTGAGCCACGGGACGGCGGTGAGGATTGTGCGGAGTTGGTTCTCCTCGATCGGTCCCTCCTCGCGGTCGTAGAAGACGCCGATCACGTCGTAGGGGCCGGACTCCACGTCGGGGTCCTCCAGGAGGTGGATCATCACGGCGACGCCCGACTTCATGTCCGAGGCACCGAGCCCGTGGAGGCGGTCGCCCTCGACGTATGCGGGGGGTTGGCCCTGGTGGGGGACCGTGTCGATGTGGCCGACGAGGAGCAGCAGTGGCTTTCCCGTCCGCTCCCCGACGACGAGGCCGTTCCCGACCCGGGTGACGGGATGCCCCTCGAAATACGCCTCGAGTTCATCGCAGAGGCGCTCCTCGGAACCGTAGGGCGAGGGGACGTCGATGAGCCACGTGAGGGTGTCGAGGAGGGAGGCCATGCGGGCAGGGTACCGACGGCCCCGAGGGGCCCTGCGCGGTCGCGTAGCCTTGCGCGATGCAGCGCACCCGCAACCCTTGGCGTCCGACGGTCCTCCAGCTCCTCAACGGGCGGTATGAGGGCGCATCGGCCGCCGTTGCCTACGGCAGTCCCGTTCGCGGCGAAGACCTCGAGTACGCCGACATCGACCTCATCGTGGTGGGTGACCTCGACGGTGCCCCGCTTTCCGAGTCGATCATCTTCGGGGGGTGGCCGATGGAGATCCACGTCCACACGCCCGCAACGCTCTGGGAGGTCAGCGAGCGCCGGGCTCGCACCGAGCGGATCACGCGTCTTCCCCACATGTTCACCATCGGCGAGATGGTGTTCGACCGGGACGGGACCGGCGGCAACCTCAAGAGCCGGCTGACCGATCTCATGGTGAAGGGCCCCGCCCCCATGAACGATTCCGAGTTGGTCCTGTACCGGCATCGGATCAGCGACGGGATCGCCGACCTGAGCGATCCGCGTCCACTCGGTGAGGTGATGTTCTCGTCGGCCAAGCTGGCTCGGAGCATCGCCGAGTTCGTGCTCGCCCGGAACAAGCACTGGTTGTCCACGGGCAAGGCCCTCCATCGCAACCTGCGGCAGGTCGAACCCGAGCTCGCCGAGCGCCTCGCCGAGGCGTGGTCGCAGGTGGGGACCGATCCCAAGCCACTGATCGCCGTTGCCGACGAGGTGTTGGAGCCGGTGGGCGGTCGCCTCTTCGAGGGCGCCACGCCGGGGTACTGATCAGCGAGGTTCGCCGAGGCCGACCGAGCCGGAGACCTCGGTCGGGAGCGGCTGGATGAACAGGCCTTCGGGCACGTCCGCGTCGCAACGCAGCAGTGAGAGATGCCACGTGGGTGACGAACCGAGTGCCCAACGGAGGATGCCGATCCCGGCCTTGCCCACCAACCGGGCTCCCGGGACCCGCCGGACGCCGATGATACTTCGGAGACGGCGGGGAAGCGTCGCCACGGCCGCGGCGAAGAGGATCCGGTAGCCCACGAGTTGTCCGCGGGAGAGCGGCGGTC
>CP070681.1:160025-165984 GCA_020352575.1 Acidimicrobiia bacterium
CATCCGCCGCGTGGTCTACGGGCTCTTCGTCGGGCTGGCCCTCCTGCTGGTCGCCACGACGTACATCCAGGCGATTGCCTCCGGTCGATACCGCACCGACCCCGCCAACTCCCGGGTGCTGATCGCGGAGAACTCGAAGGAACGGGGCTCCATTGTCGACCGCAACGGCATCCTGCTGGCCACGAGCGAGGAATCGTCGGCGACCCGCCGCACCTTCACCCGGAAGTACCCCCTCGGATCGCTCACGGCACATCCCATCGGCTACTCCACCGTGCTGTTCGGCGAGCGAGGCATCGAGGAGGCGTACTCGTCTGAGCTGCGTTCCCGCCAGGACCTCTCGATCTCTGACATCCTCATCGCACTGTTCGGCGGCGACCTCCGACCAGAGAGCCTCCGGCTCACGCTCGACGCCCCCCTCCAGCAGGCCGCGGCCGATGCCCTCGGCGAACGTCCGGGCACCATCGTCGCACTCGACCCCGCGACCGGTGCCGTCCTGGCATGGGTGGTCCGACCGACGTACGACCCGGCCCGCATCACCGATCCCGCCTATGCCTCCGAGCTCGAGGGTGACCCGACCTCGCCGCTGCTCGACCGGGCCAGGGAAGCGCTCTACCCACCCGCCTCCACCTTCAAACTGGTCGTCGCGGCCGAAGCGCTCGAGTCGGGACTCGTCGATGCGTCATCGCTCCTGCCCGACGTCGCATCGATCCAGCTCCCGCAGACCGAGACCGTGCTGCGCAATGCCGGCGGCACGGTCTGCGCGAACGGTGGGGAGATATCCCTCGCCATCGCAATCGCACGCTCGTGCAACGTCCCCTTCGCCGCACTCGCCCTCCAACTCGAGGCGACTGCGGTGCAGGAACGCGCCGAGTTGTTCGGCTTCAACGCCGAACTGCCGTTCGACCTCGACACCGTGGCATCGGTGGTCCCCGATCACACCGACGACCCGGCGGCCCGCGCCCAATCGGCGATCGGCGAGCGAAGTGTCCGGGCGACCCCCCTCCAAATGGCCCTCGTCGCAGCGACGATCGCCAACGGCGGCGAGGTGCTGAGTCCCTACCTCGTCGACGCCGTGTTCGATGCCGATGGGAAGGCCGTAGAGGTGACCGATCCCACGACCATCGGCAGGGCCATATCGACCTCGACCGCAGCGTTCCTCAGCGAGGCCATGGTCCTCGCCGTCGAGGAGGGAACGGCCACTCGGGCAGGTGTGGGTGGCATTCGCATCGCCGGCAAGACGGGCACGAGTGAAGCCGGCTCGAACCCGCCGGTGTGGTTCGTCGGCTTCGCCCCGGCGGACAATCCGACCATCGCCATCGCCATCCTCGTGGAGGGAGGGGGCGTCGACGGATCCGGCGGCTCGATTGCCGCTCCGATGGCCCGCCAGGTCTTCCGCCACTGGCTGCTCGACGAGTAGGACTCCATGGCGAAAACCACGCCGTCCCTACACTGATCCGGCCAATGGAATCCGGTCATCTGCTCGCAGAGCGGTACGAACTGATCTCCCACATCGCCCGCGGCGGAATGGCCGATGTGTGGCAGGCCCAGGACCGTGCGCTCAATCGTCGCGTCGCCGTGAAAGTGCTGCATCCGCAGTACTCGAACGACGACTCCTTCGTGCGCCGTTTCCGTCGTGAGGCCCAGGCCGCCGCCAACCTCTCACACCCGAACATCGTCTCGATCTTCGACTGGGGGCAGGAGGGCGCCACCTACTTCATCGTGATGGAGCTGATCGAGGGTCGCTCCCTGCGGGACATCCTCCGCTCGGAGGGCCCGCTCCTGCCGCGCAGGGCCACGGAGATCGCCTCCGAGGTCGCCGCAGCACTCGCCGTCGCCCATCAGGCCGGACTCGTCCACCGGGACGTGAAGCCCGGCAACATCCTCATCACGCGTGACGGCACCGTGAAGGTCACCGACTTCGGGATCGCCCGGGCGTGGGACGACTCACAGGAACTCACCCGCACCGGCGCAGTCATCGGTACCGCAACGTACTTCTCACCGGAGCAGGCGCAGGGTGTCGGCGCCGACGCCCGCTCGGACCTCTACAGCCTCGGCATCGTCCTCTACGAGATGCTGGTCGGCGCACCTCCCTTCAAGGGCGACAGCCCCGTGGCCGTTGCGTACCAACACGTGTCGGCCATGCCGATGGCGCCCACCTCCGTCAACCCCGATGTGCCACCCGGCCTCGAGGCCATCGTGCTCCGCTCGCTCGAGAAGCAACCCGAGCATCGATACCAATCAGCAGCCGACCAGCGTGCCGACCTGCTCTCCTCACTCCGGGGTGATGCCCCCATCGTGCCCGCTGCGAAGCCCCCGGTCCCCCAAGAAGCACCGACCCGGGTGCTCACGGGCGTGGTGGCCGCGCCCCCGACGGCTGCGCCCACCCAGGCCTACCGGGAGGTCGAGGAGGACCCGCCGAACCAGATCCCATTCATCCTCACGGCCTTCGCCATGCTCGCTGCCCTCTCGTTCGGCGTGTGGCTCCTGTTCCAGGGCCTCGGCATCGGCGGCGGGTCGAACGACACCACTGCCATCGGCGAGACGGCGATCATCCCGATCGTGGCGAACATGAGCCAGCAGGAGGCCATCAACGCAGTGGCTGCGGCGGGCTTCGTGCCCCAACTGGAGAACCGCAACCACGCGACGATCGCCGCCGGGACGGTCATCGAGTCGCAGCCCGCAGGGGGGACCCAACTCGCAACCGGTGAGCAGGTGAAGATCGTGGTCTCGGTTGGGACCGCAACCACACAGATCCCGTCGGTTGCCGGGCTCTCGGAGGCCGACGCCATCACGGCGCTCGAGGACGCCGACCTCCTCGTGGGGTCGGTGACGAGGGTCCCGTCGGCCGACGTCGAAGAAGGCATCGCCACGGGCACCAATCCCGCCTCGGGGGCCACGCACCCCGTTGGCGGAACCGTGGAGCTGTTCGTCTCGTCGGGCCCGGGCACCTTCCTCCTCGAGGACTACAGCGGCCAGCTGTACGCCACCGTGCTGTTCCGGCTGGAGTCCGCCGGCCTCGATGTGGTCGAGGTCCGGGAGAACGCAGACCTGCTCGACGTGGACTTCGTGATCCGCACGGAGCCGGCGAGCGGCGAGGTGCAGGTCGGCTCCACCATCACCGTGTACGTGTCCGACGGGCCGGAACCACGCGAGGTCCCCGACCTCGTCGGTGCCACCGTCGAGGACGCCACCGCGCAACTCACGGAGCTCGGCCTCGTACTCGAGATCTCCCCGGCGACCATCACCGTGGAGGACCCACTCCTCGACGGGCTCATCGCCGACCAGTTCCCCCTCGCCCTCAGTGAGGCGCTCCCGGGTGACACCATCACCGTGATCCTCGGCGTGCTGGGCCCCGGCGTGACGACCACCACGACGACCACGGTCCCAACCGAGACGACGGTCACCGCTCCCCCGACCACCACGACCACCGTCCCGTGAGCGACCGGGCAGCAGCGCTGCTCGACTGGTACGGACGGCACCGGCGGGACGCGCCGTGGCGCGACACCTCGGACCCCTGGCGGATCCTCGTCTCGGAGGTCATGTCCCAGCAGACCCAGGTGAGCAGGGTGATCCCCAAGTGGCGCGCCTTCCTCGAGCGCTTCCCGGCACCGGGTGACTGCGCCGCAGCACCTCGATCGGAAGTACTCGCGATGTGGTCGGGACTGGGATACAACAGCAGGGCCATCCGCCTGCAGGAGGCCGCGCAGCTCATCGACGAAGAGGGGTGGCCCACCTCCAGCAAGGCGCTGCAGGCCCTGCCCGGCGTCGGCCCCTACACCGCGGCGGCGGTTGCCTGTTTCGCATTCGGCGAGCAGGTGCCGGCCATCGACACGAACCTGCGGCGGGTGTTGAGCAGATGGGCGGGCCTCCCGCTCGATCGCGGAGCCCTCGAGGAGTATGCGTCCACTGCGTTGCCCGAAGGGTTCGCCGAGGACTGGAACCAGGCCGTCATGGACCTCGCCGCCTCCATCTGCAGTCCGCGGGAGCCGTCCTGCGCCATCTGTCCGGTCGCCGAGTGGTGCGCCGATCCCACCGTCTACGAGCCACCACGACCACAGGGTCGGTTCGAGGGGTCGACTCGGGAGGCACGCGGCGCGGTGATCCGGGTCCTCACGGCCGGGCCCGCAACGGCAGACGAGATCGCCGAACGGGAGGGCATCGAATCCGCCAGGATCGCCGCCGCACTGGAGGTGCTCGAAGCGGAACGCCTCGTGACACACGCCGCGGTCGGGTGGCGCATCCTCGACTGACCGGTGGAGCCGGCTCGGGCCACCACGTAGACTCGGAGCCACCCCAACCGAGGCGCGCATGGACCTGGACGAACTCAGGAGCGAGGTCCGCCGGGTGCTCACCGACCCGACGCTCAGCTTCCACCAGAGGCGGCATCACCTCGCCGTCCTCGCCGAGAACTCCCAGCCCTACGCCGACCTCCCCGAGGACGTCGCCGAGGCGCTCAACAAGCGCATCATCTGCGACCTCTACGAGGGCCACGCCCCCTACCGGCCCCGCTACCTGCTTCCGGACTACCGGATCGCGTTCGCACAGGGATCGGAGTTCGTCGAGATGGGCGCTCCCACGACCCTCGAAGAGGCGCTCGACTTCCTCACCGTGCTCTACGGACACGTGCCGTCGATCACCGGGTACCCGGTGTACCTCGGCGACCTCGACCGGCTCCTCGAGCCCTTCGTGGGTGACCTGACCGACGACGAGTTGGACCACCACCTCCGTCGGTTCCTCCTCCTCGCAGACCGCCTCCTCCCCGACGCCTTCGTCCACGCCAACCTCGGACCCGAGGACAGCCGCGTGGCTCGCTCGGTGCTCCGTGTCGATCGCAAACTCGAACAGGTCGTCCCGAACCTCACCCTGCGGGTCGATCCCGAGGTCACTCCCGACGACCTCATCCTCGAAGGCGTGCGCACCGTCTTCGCCACCGCCAAACCACACTTCGTGAACCACCCGCTGATGGTGAGGGACCTCGGCGAGGACTACGGCGTGGTGAGTTGCTACAACTCGTTGCCCGTCGGGGGAGGCTCCCACACGCTCTCCCGGCTCGACCTCCGACAGGTCGCCCTCCTCCACGACGGATCCCTCGAGGACTTCTTCGCGACCACGCTTCCCCGAGCAGCCGAGTGGCTCGCTCGACTCATGGAAGCGAGGATCCGCTACCTCGTCGAGGAGGTGCAGTGGTTCGAGCACGATTTCCTCGCCACCGAGGGGATCGTCTCGCTCGACCGCATGACCGCGATGTTCGGCATCGTCGGCCTTGCCGAAGCCGTGAACGAACTCATGGCGCGGGACGGTCACGACGGGGCCTACGGCCACGATGATGCGGCGAACGCCCTCGCCCACCGGATCGTCCATGCGCTGCACGAGTTCGTCGAGGCCCGGCCCATGCCCTACTGCGAGGGCACCGGTGGCAGGGCATTGCTCCACTCCCAGGCCGGGCTCGACACGGACACCTCGATGACCGTCGGTTCACGCCTCCCGATCGGAACCGAACCGGGCCTCCTGGAGCACATCTGCGCCGTGGCCCCGAACCACGACTGCTTCGCCTCGGGCGTGAGCGACATCTTCCATGTCGAGGACACGGTCATGGAGAACCCCGAGGCGATGGTCGACATCATCCGTGGAGCGTTCGCCGAGGGGATGCGGGACTTCACCTTCAACGTGGGCTCGAACGACTTCATCCGGATCACCGGGTACCTCGTACGCAAGTCGGATCTCGAAGGGTTCGCCGAACACGGCGCGCGCCACGGGAGCACGACGTTCGGATACGGCGCCGAGACGAACACCGGCGTCACCGGCCGGTCGGTGAAGCGAGTGGTGAGCCGTGAGTTCGGTGCGCGGGCTCCTCAATAACGTCATCCCCTTCAGCTCCGTGGACGGCCCCGGCAACCGGGCGGTCGTCTTCCTCCAAGGCTGCAACCTCACCTGCGTCTACTGCCACAACCCGTACACG
>CP070681.1:166084-171757 GCA_020352575.1 Acidimicrobiia bacterium
GTGGCGAACTTCATCGGCGAGATCAACCTGCTCGACGGGACCGTGGCGGACGCCACCACCGTCGACGTCGGCGGCGCGTCGATCCAGGCTGTCTCCGGCGCCAGTGCGGGGACGCCCGTTGCGCTCGGGATCCGCCCCGAACGCCTCTCACTGGCGGGGTCCGAGGACGATGTCGCGGACGGGCGGGGTCGACTCCCCGGCACGGTCTCGGCCCGGATCTACCACGGCGACCTCCACTTCTACTCGGTGGACACGGTGGCGGGGATGCTGCGCGTGAAGGAGGAGAACCGTCCGGGGCTCCCCCTCCACGACGAAGGGGCTCGCGTCGTGGTCCACTGGAACCCCGCGTCCGTGTCGGTGTTGGCCGACTGATGGTCGTCGGCGCCGACGTCGAGGAGGTCGCGGAGGCGACCCCGGAACTCGAACAGGAGGCCGAACGGGCCGCGTCCCGGCGGGGAATGCTCATCGCAGCGCCGAGCGCCGCCTACCTCATCCTCTTCTTCGCCATCCCGCTGGTCATCGTCTTCGTCTACTCGTTCGCCCGTCGCTCATCGACCGGTGCAACCGTCCTCGACGGGTGGAACCTCGAGAGCTACCGGCGGCTCTTCGACCCGCTCGTCGGCGAGATCGCCCTCCGGTCCTTCGGGCTCGCGGTCACCACGACCCTCCTGTGCCTGCTCCTGTCCTACCCGCTCGCCTACTTCATGGCGACCCGGCCGGACCGCATCCGGAACGTGCTCCTCGTCCTGGTGATGATCCCCTTTTGGTCGAACTTCCTCGTCCGGACGTATGCCTGGCGTGTGCTGCTCGGCTCCGACGGCCCGATCTCGCAGTTGAGCCAGCTCTTCGGCGGCGAACCGATCCGCATCCTCTTCACGAACACTGCGGTCCTCATCGGGCTCGTCTACGGCTTCCTGCCATTCATGGTGCTCCCGTTGTATGCCGCCCTGGACCGAATGGATTGGAGCCTCGTCGAGGCAGCTCGGGACCTCTATGCCGATGGGTGGACCGCCTTCCGACGGGTCACCTTTCCGCTCTCGATGCCGGGCGTCATCGCCGGATCGGTCCTCGTGTTCATCCCCACCCTCGGGGCCTACGTGACGCCTGCCCTGCTCGGGGGAGCCCGCACGACCCTCCTCGGGGACTACATCGTGAGCCAGTTCCTCGCCGCCCGGAACCAGCCGTTCGGTTCGGCGCTCTCGGTGGCGGTGATGACCGTGATGCTCGGCGCGACGGTCGTCTACTTCCGTCGTGGCGGGAGGACGCTGTGAGCGTCGGCCTCCGTCCGGGCAGCCGCGCCGAGCGCTCCATGGCCGCATCGTCGGCCTTCGTGTTCGTCTTCCTCTACGCACCGATCCTCGTGCTGTTCTTCTACTCGTTCAACGAGAACGACAACGTCGGTATCTGGACCGAGTTCTCGTTCCGTTGGTACGGGGAGATGTTCCAGAACGACGCCGTGATGGGTGCCCTCCGGAACTCCCTCGTGGTGGCCCTCGTCTCGACGGTCGTCTCCACGGTGCTCGGCACCGCAACGGCGCTCGCGTTGGAGCGCTTCCGATTCCGTGGCAGGGGGTTCTTCGACGGCTTGAGCTACCTCCCCGTGATCATCCCCGACGTCACGATGGCCGTGATGATGCTGCTCTTCTTCGTGTCCTTCTTCCGCCTCCTCGCAGGGGCCGGCATGGCCTTCGAGTTCGGGCTCGGCACGATCTCGTTGAGCCACATCGCCTTCAACATCTCGTTCGTGGCGATCGTCGTTCGCGCCAAGCTCGCCCAACTCGATACGTCCCTGGAGGAAGCAGCGGCCGATCTCTACGCAGACCGCTGGACCACGTTCCGGCTGGTCACGCTGCCCCTGATCATGCCCGCGGTCCTCGGTGGGGCGTTGCTCGCGCTTACGCTCTCACTCGACGACGTGGTCGTGACGAGTTTCGTTTCGGGCCCGGGGGCGACGACACTCCCGGTGTACGTGTTCGGGCTCGTGCGTCGAGGGGTCACACCCCTCATCAATGCGGTTTCGGTGGTCATGTTGGCCGCCTCGATCTCCCTCGTGCTGTTCTCGCTGGTGTTCCAGCGGAGGGGCGCCGAGGAGAGCTAACGGAGGAGACCGGCGGCAGCCGGTCAGGAAAGGAAATACACATGCTGAAGCGGATGTTCCTGCTCCTCATGGTGTTCGCCGTCGCGGTGAGCGCATGTGCGAGCGACGATGGCGATGCCACGTCGGCCGAGGACTGTGAAGTCGACGAGGTCGACGGCGACCTCAACTTCTACAACTGGTCCGAGTACATGGACCCGGACCTCATTGCGGCGTTCGAGGAGGAGTACGGCGTCGACGTCGTCGAGACCTTCTACGAGTCCAATGAGGCGATGCTCGCCCAGGTCCAGGGCGGGGTGTCGTACGACCTGATCGTGCCGTCGGACTACATGGTGTCGATCATGATCTCCGAAGGGCTCCTCGTGGAGCTCAACAAGGATGCGATCCCCAACTTCGACAACATGGACGCGACCTTCACCTCTCAGCCGTACGACGACGGGGCGAACTACTCGGCCGCCTACCAGTACGGCACCACCGGCCTCGGCGTCAACGTGGCGCTCGTGGGGGAGGGCTTCCCCGTGTCGTGGGCGCTCCTGTTCGACCCGGAGCTGACGTCCACCTTCCCGGGTGGGGTCTCGGTCCTGAACGACCCGCGTGAGACCATGGGCGCAGCGCTCATGTACCTCGGCTACTCGCTGAACGACACGAACGCCGACCACCTGGCCGAGGCAGAGGCCGTCGTGGCCGCTGCCAAGACGAACATCACGGCGTTCGACTCCGACCAGTACGACGAGGTGCTCGCCGCAGGAGAGGTGGCCGTTGCCCACGGCTACTCGGGCAACCTCATCATCTCGATGGGCGAAGCGGACAACCCGGACGACTTCGTGTACATCCTCCCCGAGGAGGGCGCGACGCTGTGGATCGACAACATGGCGATCCCGACGAACGCGAAGTCCGTGTGCACCGCCCACACGTTCATCAACTTCCTGCTCGACGCCGAGAACGGCGCGGCGCTCACGAACTGGAACTACTACGGCAGCCCGAACGCCGCCGCTGTCCCGTTCCTCGACCAAGAGGTCGTGGACTTCTACGCCGCCACCACGGAGGCGAACACGGAGGTCATCGAGGACCAGGGCGACTACGAGATCAACTACACCGACGCCCTCGCACGGGCCAAGAGCTAGTCGATCCCCGATCAACGAGGAAGGGCCCCGGCGACGCCGGGGCCCGTCCTCGTTGGGGGAAGTCGATCGTCAGCGGGTTCCCCAGTTGTACGTCTGCTTCTCGAGGCGCAGGTAGACGAAGATCTCTGCGCGGCGCACCCCCGGCAGTGACCGCACCGTCGCCAACGACGTCATGAGCGCCTCGGAGTCCTCGGCCACGATCTCGATGAGCACGTCGAAGCGACCGGTGACGACGACGACGTAGTCGACCTCGTCGATCGCGGCCAGTGCCCCTGCCACGGGCTCGGTGGGGCCCTCGACCTCGATCCCGACCATTGCCTGGACCGTGAACCCGAGGGTCGTGGGATCGGTCACCGCCACCACCTGCATGACCCCCTCCTCGATGAGGTGGAGGACGCGCTGTCGCACGGCGGGCGGGGAGAGGCCCACCCTGGGACCGAGGGTGGAGAAGGGCATCCGGCCGTCGTCCTGGAGGACTTCGATGATCGCTTTGTCGGTGTCGTCGAGTTTCATGCGAGCGCTCCGGCAACCACCGGGTGGGTGACTGATCCATCGCGGATGTTGATGCCACCCCCGAGTTCGGGGCGGCGTCGCACGGCGACATCGAGTCCATGGGCGGCGAGGTCCACGAGGTACGGGGTGGTGGCGTTGGTGAGGGCGAAGGTGGAGGTGCGCGGCACGGCCCCGGGCATGTTCCCGACGGCGTAGTGCACGACGTCGTGGAGCACGAATGTCGGTTCGCGATGGCTCGTCTCCCGGCTCGTCTCCACGCAGCCGCCCTGGTCGATGGCGACGTCCACGACGACCGCCCCCCGCTGCATCGACCGGATGTGCTCCTCGGTGATGACGTGGGGGGCCTTGGCCCCGGGGACGAGCACCGCCCCGATCACCAGGTCGGCCTCGGCAACGGCATCCCCGACGGCCTCGCGGCTCGAGGTGATGGTGGTCATCCTCCCGAAGAGCAACTCGTCGAGTTCCCTGAGCCGGTCCACGGAAAGGTCGAGGATGGTGACCCGCGCTCCCATCCCGGCGGCCATCCGGGCCGCGTTCCAACCCACGTGCCCCGCTCCCACGACCACCACGTGTGCGGGGGTGACGCCGGGAACGCCCCCGAGCAGGACGCCCCGCCCGCCCCGGGAGTCCTCGAGGTGGGTGGCGCCCGCCTGCACCGAGATGCGACCGGCGACCTCACTCATCGGGGCGAGGAGGGGAAGGCGGCCCGAGCGCTCCACGGTCTCGTAGGCGATCGCCGTCGTCCCTGCGGACACGAGGGCCTCGGCAACGGCGGGATAGGCCGCCAGGTGGAGGAAGGTGAACAGGGTGAGGTCGTCGCGGAGGTAGCCGAACTCGGCGGCCTGGGGCTCCTTGACCTTGCACACGATGTCAGCGGCCCAGGCGTCGGCGGCGTCGGCAACGATCGTGGCGCCGGCCGCCGCGTAGTCGGCGTCATCGATGCCGGCCCCGAAGCCCGCACCCGCCTGCACGCGTACTTCGACGTCGTGGGCCACGAGTTCGTGGACGCCGGCGGTGGTGAGGGCGACCCGGCGCTCGCTCGGCTTCGTCTCGGTGGGAATGCCGACGCTGGTCATGCCCCGCCATCCGCCTGCATCTCGGCCCAGGCGATGTCGAGGGCCTCGCGGGATATCCGGACGATCTCGTCGAACTCGTCGGGCCCGGCGATGAGGGGCGGTGAGTACTGGAGGATGGGCGCGCCCCGCCCATCGGCACGGGCGATCATGCCCAGTCGGAGGAGCACCGGCTTGAGGCGGGCAACGATGTCGGCGGCCTCCTCCGAGTTGAACGGGATCCCCCGTTCCGGGTCCTTCTGGAGCTCCACCGCGTAGAAGTAGCCGGTGCCCCGCACCTCGGCGGCGATGGGGTGCTCGAGGAGCGTCTCCAGCTTCTCCCGGAAGAGGTCCTGGTGGCGGGCGGCGTGGTCCACGATGCCCTCGGCATCCATGGCCTCGATGTTCGCCAGCGCAACGGCGCACGAGACGGGGTGGCCCCCGAACGTGATGCCGTGCCAGAAGAGGTCGCCACCCTCCTTCACCGCCTCGGCGATGTGGGGCCGGGTGATGACACCGCCGAGCGGGGCGTACCCCGACGTGGCCCCCTTCGCGAAGGTGATCATGTCGGGTACGTAGTCGAACTTGTGGCCACCGAACCAGGTGCCGAGTCGACCGAAGGCGCAGATCACCTCGTCGGACACGAGGAGGACGCCGTACTCGTCGCAGATCTCCCGGACCCGTTGCCAGTAGCCGTCGAACGGGACGAAGCAGCCCCCGGAGTTCTGGACCGGCTCCAGGAAGACCGCAGCGACCGTCTCGGGGCCCTCCTCGAGGATGACGCGCTCGATGGCCTCGGCGGCGTCGGGATCGGTGGTGATCGGGACATGGCGGGTGAGGCCGTTGAGCATCGGCTCGAAGGGTGCCCGGATCGGTGGGATCGAGGTGA
>CP070681.1:171857-177523 GCA_020352575.1 Acidimicrobiia bacterium
TCGTCGACCTCTACTCGGAGAGCGACTCGTTCCCGTACTCCCGGAACGCCATCATCGACCGCCTCCCGTTCCAGACGACGTTGGCGGCGAACCTCCCCAACAACTTCAACTACATCCGCAACGCCGCCAAGGCGACGGTGGACGCCGAGAACGGCGATGTGACGGTGTACGTCGTGGACGACACAGACCCGATCGTGAAGGCGCAGCGGCAGATCTTCCCCGACGTGTTCGTCCCGATGGAGGAGATGCCCGACGGCGTGCGCGACCACATCCGCTACCCCGAGGACCTGTTCCGGGTGCAGTCGGACATGTTCGCCGAGTTCCACGTGACCGACCCGCAGGCGTTCTACCTGTCCGACGACGCGTGGGCCATTCCGCCCGATCCCTCTGAGATCAACGTGCAGGGCCAGACCACCCAGGTCCTCCGTGGCGACGTCTTCAACCCGACGGCGGCCGACCCGATGGTGCCGTACTACCTCCTCATGGCCCTCCCGGAGGAGGACGAGGAGTCGTACCTCATCATGCAGCCGTTCAATCCGGCCGAACGCCCGGTGATGTCGGCCTTCCTGGTCGCCAAGTCCGACCCGGAGGAGTACGGCGAGCTCATCGTGTTCCGCCTCCCACGCGGTGCTTCGGTCTCCGGTCCGGACCAGGTGGCGACGCTCATCCAGCAGGACCCCGACGTCTCGGCCCAGATCACGCTGTGGAGCCAGCAGGGCTCCCGCGTGGACCGGGGCAACCTCCTCGTCATCCCGGTGGAGGAGTCGCTGCTCTACGTCCAGCCGCTCTACTTGTCGGGCGAGCAGGCCCCGTTCCCGGAGATGGAACGTGTCGTCGTCGCATATGGCGATCAGATCGTCATGGAGCCGACGCTGGAGCAGGCGCTCGTCCGACTCTTCGGGGACCTCTCCGGAACGGTCGATCCCGGTGACGAGCCCGTCGACGATGACGAACCCTCCGACCCGGCCGACGAGCCCACCGATGAGGTGGTGGGTGAGCTCGCCGATGTCGTGGCGCTCTTCGAGGAGGCCGACGCGGCCCTGCAGGCCGGCGACCTGGGCGAGTACCAGGCCAAGGTGGAAGAGGCCCGAGCCCTGCTCGAGGCACTCCTCGCCCAGCAGCCCTAGACGGGGTTGAACCAGGGTTCGCGGACGTCGACCGGTTCGGTCACATCTCGACGCGAGCAGTGTCCCGACGGAACAAGGCCGCGATGTCCGTGCCGTCGAGCTCTTCTGCGAAACGGCGCCCATCCCACACGGCGTGCGCAATGGTCCCGGGCGCGTCGGCATCGCCGACGGTGCGGACCGACCGGAGTCCTCGATCGTTCCATTCGTCGGCCCGGTCCGTGAGGCGATCGGCGAGCGAACGGTCCGCGGTCCGACTCGTGACCAGGACGAGCGCGTCGGCATCGAGTTGGGAGGACTCGCCCATCACCACGTCCTCGATCCGGACGGTTCCGTCGGACGCACCAGTCACGACGGTGAACGGATGGAGGTGGACGCCCACCTCCCGCAGCCGACGGTGTACCCGTCGCTGCTCCATGGTGAGTTCGGTCCACGGTGAGACCTCGGCGGCGGAGGTGAGCAGGTGGACCTCGCATCCCACCCTGGCCAGGTGCTCGGCGATCGCACCGCCGAGGTAGAAGTGGTCATCGTCCAAGAGCACCACACGACCGGATGGGAGGGTGCCGGCGAGGATGTCATCCGGGGTGAGGAGGGCAATACCTTCGAGTGGGAGGGGAAAGCGGTGGAATGTGCCGATTCCGTCGGCTCGCCAACGGGCCCCGGTGGCCACGGCGATGTGCTCGAACCCATGGGCGAGCGCCTCGTCGACATCCATCTCGCTCTCGAGGAACCACTCCACGTTCGGGAGCCGGTCGATCTGTTCGAGTCGGTAGTCGACGACCCGCCGCCATGAGCCGAGTCCGGGGAGCGCGGCTTCGAGGTGGGCGCGACCGCCGAGCTGGCGAGTCCTCTCGGTGAGCACGACCTCGCAGCCCCGCTTGCCCGCGCTCATCGCTGCTTCCAGGCCCGCCGGGCCCCCACCGACCACCAGCACCTTGGCCCGGTGGGGCCGGAGCCGCTCGGGGTGCCAGCTGCGCCGCCATTCCTCTCCCATGGCCGGGTTCTGGGTGCAGCGGATCGGTGACATGGTCCAGTCGCCCGACACGCAGATGTTGCAGCCGATGCACTCTCGGATCGCCGATTCGTCCCCCTCGGCGACCTTGTTGGGGAGGAAGGGATCGGCGATCGAGGGTCGGGCCGCTCCGATGAAGTCGAGCACGCCCTGCCGCACCATTCGGCGCATCGTGGCGGGCGAGGTGAACCTCCCGACCCCGACGACCGGCTTGGAGGTGTGCTCCTTGAGCCCGGCGACGTATGCCTCCTGACCGCCCTCGGGCCCGAACCGCGCCGTCACGGAGTCGTCGGACCATTGGCCGAGCATGAAATCCCACACGTCCGGGAGATCGCCGATCGTGTCGAGGAGCTCCTCCATGTGCTCACGGGTCGTTCCGCCGTCGCCGTACAGCTCGTCGACTGCGATCCGACAGGCAACGGCACCCCGGCCGTCCACCTCCTCGAGTGTGTCCTCGAGGACCTCGGTTAGGAGGCGGGCGCGGTTGGCCAGCGACCCGCCGTAGCCGTCTGTGCGCCGGTTGTACCGCGGAGAGAGGAAGTGCTGGAGGGTGCTGAGCGAGTGACCGGCGTAGACGTAGACGATGTCGTACCCGGCCTCGAGTGCACGTCGGACGGCCGCCCGGTGCCACGAACGGAGGTCGGCGATGTCGTCGAGCGTCATGCCCCGTGCCTGGATGGGCCCGGGCCGGGTGAGGGCTTGCGACGACGGCCCCATCGGCGCGACGCGTGAGCGCAGGTTCGCCACCGACATGCCGTTGTGGACGAGTTCGATGGCGGCGAGCGCGCCGTGCTCGTGGATGGCGTCGACGACGAGGCGGTGGCCCGGGAGGTCGGCCTCGTCCCAGATGCGGCCCTCGACGTAGGGCGTGGTCTCGGACGAGGGGTGGATCTCCACCTCTTCGGTGGAGACGACCGCCCAGCCGCCCTCGGCCTTCATGCCGCGCATCGCAGCGAGCATCGAGGGATCCCGGTGGCCCATCCCGTTGCAGTGGGGGACCTGCCAGAAGCGGTTGCGGGCCACGAGGGGGCCGATCGGCACCGGGTCGAGGAGGAGGTCACCCATCCCGAGCACGCTACGCAGGTGTGTCGTTGCGCGCCGCCAAGTTGCTGGAGGTCAGGTTCCCATGAGCCCGACCGCCGGCCAATGCCCGATGTCGGCGATCACGGTGGCCGACCATGCGACCGGGGAGACCTTGGTCCCTGCGTACTGATGCGTAGGCTCGGCGAGTTGCCCGCTTCCCAGTTCACACTGCCACCAGGGGCCATGGGACCCGACCCCGACCGCCTCCAGCCGCTCTTCGGAGCGGGAGGCGACCTCCTGCCCCTGTGGGTCGCCGAGCCGTACCTCCCCATCGCCCCGCCGATCGTGGAGGCGCTCCGCGATCGTGCTGCAACCCCGTGGTACGGCTACGAGCAACGCTCCGAGCGGCTCGCCTCGGCGTTCTGGGCATGGACCGAGGAGCGCCACGGGTGGGGTGGTGACGGCCTGGTCGCCTCGGTGAGCCCGAGCGTCGGTACCTCGATCGGCGCCTTGCTCGAACTCCGCACCGAGCCGGGCGATGGGGTGATCCTCCAATCGCCGGTGTTCACCGATTTCAAACCCCTCGTCGTGTCGGCGGGTCGGCGAGTGGTGAAGAACCCGCTCGTCCTCGACGGCGACCGCTACCGCATGGACCTCGAGGGGCTCGAGGAGTCCGTCGCCGACGCCTCCTGCAGGGCCCTCATCCTCTGCAATCCGCACAACCCGGTTGGACGGTCCTGGACCAGGGATGAACTGCGCGCCGTTGCCGAGGTCTGCGCGGCGAACGAGGTCTTCGTGATCGCCGACGAGATCCACGCCGACCTCACGTTGCCCGGCCACGCGTTCACGCCGTTCGCCGAGGTCGCTCCGGAGGGGGGCTGGGCGGCCCTGCATGGCCCGATCAAGACGTTCGGCCTGGCCGGCGTGTGCGACAGCCTCCTCGTCACCTCCGACTCCTCGGTCGTCGACGACTACCGGGCGATGAGTTCCCGCCTCCACCTCACCCGCAACCAGGTGTTCTCGCTGGCGGCGTTCGAGGCTGCGTACACCAGGGGCGGCCCGTGGGTGGATGAGCTCTTGGCGTTGGTGCAGCGGAACCATGCTGCGCTCGTCCGGGGACTGCCGGTGGAGATCGCCGTCACGCCCCTCGAGGCGACCTACCTGGGTTGGCTCGACCTGCGCGGCCTCGGCCTCGAGGTCCCCGAGATCGTGGATTGGCTCGGGACGAAGGCCCGGGTCGCGATGAGTCCGGGACATTGGTTCGGGCGGGAAGGTGCCGGGTTCGCCCGCATGACGCTCGCAGTGCCCGAGGACTGGATCGCCGAGGCGATCGAGCGCATCTCGTCTGCCATCGCCTGACCAGTAGGCAGGGGGGAGGCCCGCAGGCCGGGGCGCTGATCAGCGAGTGTCGCCGAGCCAGGTCCAACCGGTCGGGCGGCAGCCGCAGGAGTCGTACCCGAAGACTTCGACCTCCGAACACCACTTCTTCCAGAAGCCCACTTGGAGGCCCGCGCCGAACGGCACCACGACGAGCTGGGGGTTCATCTGTTGGCCGACGACCTGGTCCTTGGCGGTGTCGAAGGCGACTTCGCCGGGGGTCTGCATGAGTTCCCGGACGCGCCGCGGATCGAAGTTCGACGCCGGGATCTTGTTGCGGGCCGCCCACTTGAGGTAGTCCCAACCGGCCCCGGTGCCGACGTCCTTGACGACTGACTTGATCCCCTTGGAGATCGATGGGCCGAGGGAGACGTCGAAGTCCCACCCGGTCGCGTTGTTGGAGGCCCAGACCTGGGGGATGTCGGCGGCGTGGGGTGCGCCCCACAGATACCCGACGAAGATCGATGACTCGCCACCGAGCGCGAGGCCGGCACGGTGCGACTGGCTCTCGAGCGTCAGCCACTTCCCGGAGCACCGACACACGAACTGCACGTACGAGAACTCCTTGCCCCACCCGAAGATCCCTCCGGTGGTCCAGCCGTACAGCCACCACTCCCCACAGGGGCAGCAGAGGGGGTCCTCGTCGATCTCCTCGCCGTAGGGGGTCGGGTCGGGTGGCGGCGCGGTCGGAGGTGTACCCCCGGTGGTTGGGGGATCCTCCCCACCGCCGTCATCCCCACCGGTCGGCGGTGGGGGAGGTGTGGGCGTGGCGGCTCCCATGCACGCGTCGTAGGCGGCTTTGGCAGCAGCGGCTGCTGCACAGGCCGACGCTGCCTCAGCCTCCGCCGAGGTTGCCTCGGCGCACGCCTCGGCAGCGGCTGCCTCAGCTTCTGAGAGTTGGGCGTCGAGGCGTTCGAGCTTCGCCTTCGCCGCTGCGTCCTTGGCGCGCATGTCCTCCCTGAACTCGGCCGTGTCGGCGTTCCGCCAGGCGTCCTCGACCTCCTCGGCGGACAGCTCGCCCGACTGGTAGCGGTCCCAGAGCTCTCCGAGTGCCATGCGCCGCATGTGGAGGTCGCGTTGGGTGATCCTGGTGTCGGGTCGTCCGGCCTCCTCGATCCATCCGCCGTCGT
>CP070681.1:177623-183043 GCA_020352575.1 Acidimicrobiia bacterium
GGTCACGTTGAGCACCTGGGTCTCGCCACG
Organism: Acidimicrobiia bacterium; assembly: GCA_020352575.1. GTDB lineage: Bacteria > Actinomycetota > Acidimicrobiia > Spongiisociales > JAENVV01. The sequence goes on from CP070681.1 coordinate 177,654, forward strand.
CTGGAAGAGGCCCGAACCGTGGGCGCGGCCGATGACACCGACCTCGGAGCTGAGCTCGCGGAGGTCGGCGGCGCCACGTCCGTCGAGGCGGATGCCCTCGTCGACGACACGGCGACGCATCGTCTCCTTGAGGACGGACTTGAAGGCCCGCTTGTACTGCTCGACCTCGGCATCGTCCGTCTCATCGGTGATGCCCAACTCGGCGAACACGGCGTTGCGGGCAGCCTTCTCGGCGTCCTGGCGCTCGTGCTTACCGGCGATGCGGATCACCGGCTCGATGTGGGGACCGGCGACGGCCGCCACACGGTCGCGGACCTCATCGGTGTAGTCGATGGCGATCGGCCACTCGACGGAGGGGATGTCCATCTGGTCGACGAGCTGCTGCTGCAGGTCGATCGACTGGGCGATGTACTGCTTTGACTCCTCGAGGCCGCGGGCCACCGCTTCCTCGTCGGAGGGCGCCTGGCCCTCACCGATGAGTCGCATGCCGTCCTCGGTGGAACCGGCCTCGACCATCACGATGTCGATCTCGCCGGCGCTGTTCTTGCTCCCGGCGACAACGAGTTCGAAGACGGACTCGTCGAGGTCGTCATAGGTCGGCATGGCGATCCACTCGCCGTCCTTGAGGGCGAGTCGCACGGCGCCGATCGGGCCCTCGAACGGGATCGTGCTCGCCGTGAGCGCCGCCGAGGCGCCGTTCAAGGCGAAGACGTCATAGAGGTTCTCCTCGTCGACTGCGAGCACGGTGCCGACGACCTGGGTCTCACAACGAAAGCCGTCGGCGAACGACGGACGCAGCGGACGGTCGATGAGGCGGCAGGTGAGGATCGCCTTCTCGGTGGCACGGCCCTCACGACGGAAGAAGGAGCCGGGGATACGCCCTGCGGCGTACATCCGCTCCTCGATGTCGACCGTGAGCGGGAAGAAGTCGATGCCCTCCCGCATGGTCTTGTTGGCCGTTGCGGTCATGAGGAGCTCGGTGCCCCCGACCTTGACGACGACGGCGCCGTCGGCCTGGCCGGCCAACTTGCCGGCGGTGAAGGTCACCTCGGCCTTGCCGATGTGACCAGTGACAGAAAACTCTGACACGTTCTCTCCTATGTCATGGAGATCGGGCCCCAATTGGCAGTAGTCATCGCTCGATGTGAGCGGTCACCACTGTCAACTGGGAATCGAACCCGTCTCCGGTGTATTCGAGGTGATCCCGGCGATGCCGGAACTGCACTGACGCGATGAAGGGAGCGCTGCGCGCTCCCTTCCGATCAGCGGCGAAGGCCGAGGGCGGCGATCAGGGATCGATACCGCTCGACATCTTCACGTCGCAGGTAGTTCAGCAACCGGCGACGCTTGCCCACGAGCATGAGCAGGCCACGGCGCGAATGGTGATCGTGCTTGTGGGTCCGCAGGTGCTCGGTGAGGTGACTGATGCGCTGGGTGAGCAGGGCCACTTGGACCTCCGGCGAACCGGTGTCCGAGTCGTGCTGCCCGTACTCTTGGATGATCTCTTCAGTGGTCTTCATGATGAAAGATGTCGCCGCGAAACGCAGGTCGCTGCGGGGACGACGGAATGGTAGACACACGTCTCGGCGTACCTGCAACCTTTCGCCAAGTACCGTCCCGGGACATGCAACGAGCCCACTCCGGATCGCCGTTCGAGACCGCCTACGGATTCTGTCGAGCACTCCGGATCGGCGACCGCGTCCTCGTGGCCGGCACGGCACCGATTCCCCAGGACGGGACTCCCCCACCCGACGACGCAGCCACCCAGGCCGACCTCTGCCTCCGCATCATCGCGGCGGCCGTCGAGGAGCTGGCACCGGGCGCCTCGGTGGCCCGGACCCGCATGTTCATCACCGATCCCGCCGACGCAGACGCGATCGGGACGGTGCACGGGAGCCACTTCGCAGATGCACCCCCGGTGGCCACCATGGTCGTCGTGAAGGAGCTCCTCGATCCAAGGTGGAGGGTCGAGATAGAGGCCGAGGCAGTCGTCAGCGAGTGAGGAGCCGTCGCGCGGTCTCGATGTCGGCGCGGATCTGGGTCACGAGCGATTCGATGCCGTCGAACTTCACCTCACCCCGAAGTCGGTGGAGGAACTCCACGTCGAGTTGCCGGCCATAGAGGTCGCCATCCCAGTCGATGAGGTGGGCCTCGACGGTGATCCCATCGCCGTTGAAGGTGGGACGGCGGCCCACGTTCACGACAGCGTCGTTGCGCTCCCCCTCGAAGAGGACCGACCCCGTGTACACGCCGATCGCCGGCAGGAGCACCGAGGGGTCGGTGGCCACGTTGGCCGTTGGGATGCCGATCTGCCGTCCCCGGCCCTCACCCCGCACCACGGGCCCGCGCACGGTCGGGGGCCGGCCGAGCATGTCCGCGGCGGCAATCACATCACCTGCGCCGAGCAGGCGCCGGATCTCCGTGGACGAGTACTTGCCGCTCTCCTCACCGAGGAGGTCCAACTCATGGACGGTGAATCCGGCATCGTCCGCAGCGCCCAGCAGGAACGACACATCACCCTTTCGCCCGTAGCCGAACCGGAAGTCCGATCCGACGGCGACGACCCGGGCATTCAGTGCGTCCCGCAGGACCACGTCGACGAACGCCTGGGGTGACCATTCGCGCACGAGGCCGAACGGCAGCACGCCGACGACCTCTGCACCCTTCTCCTGCAGCCACTCCACCCGCTGGTCGACCGTGCCCAGCAGGCCGGGTGCGGCTTCGGGGGCCACGAGGGAGAGCGGGTGGACGTCGAACGTGAGCGCCGCGGGGACGAGCCCGGGCGTCTCCCTGAGGTCGGCCAGCACCGACTGGTGCCCGCGGTGCACGCCGTCGAAGGTGCCGATGGCCACGGCGGAGCCGATGGCCTCGGGGATACGCCATTCGCGGGGGTCGCCATGGAAAATGCTCATGAGGGCAGCACGATCTCGGGAGTGAACTCGTCGGGCCCGCAACGGTAGACCGCGAGCAGGCGGAATTCCTCGTCGAGCATGGCGACCTCCTGGTCGTCACACACCTTCCGCGCCACGTGCTGGCCCCAGATGGGGAGCCGGCCTTCTCGGGGCAGCGCTCGGCCGTGCCGCACGAGCGCAGCCTCGGAGTCCTCGAGTACGAGGCGCGGCAGGTTCGACACCCCGGACAGGGGGTCTTCGAGGTGCTGGGCGACCAGGTCAGATGTGAGACCGTCAGGATCGACCGCATGGTCCACGACGATCGGCCCGATGCGAGTCCGCCGCAGGGCCGAGAGGTGGGCCCGCCCACCGAGCGCCACGGCGATGTCGTCGGCCAGGGAGCGGATGTAGGTGCCCTTCGAGCAGACGACGCGCAGGTCCATCTCCGGGTACTCGCCCGGTCGAAAGTCGAGGAGCTCGAGTTGGTGGACCACGACCGTACGCGCGGCGCGCTCGACCTCCTTGCCCTCTCGGGCGAGCTCGTACAAGCGCTTCCCGTCGATCTTGAGGGCACTCACCATCGGTGGGACCTGTCGGATCTCGCCGACGAATGATGACAGGACCGCCTCGACGGCGGCTCGATCAACCTCCATCGGTTCCCGCCACACCACCTCGCCGTCGGCGTCGAGGGAGTCCGTTGCGACGCCGAGCACCGCCGTCGCGAGGTACTCCTTCTCCGCGTCCTGGGTGAACCGTATGAGGCGGGTCACCGGGCCGATCGCCACGACCAGCAAGCCGGTTGCCATGGGGTCGAGCGTGCCCGCATGGCCCACCTTCTTGATGCCGGTGGCCCGCCGCACCCTGGCGACGACGTCGTGCGAGGTCCATCCGCCGGGCTTGTCGACCGGGAGGAAGCCGCGCACTACTCCTCCTCGTCGTGGAGGTGGCGGAACACCTCCGCCATGTGCACACCCCGTTCCGGGGAGCGGTCGAGGTGGAAGTGGAGTCGGGGTGTGTACTTCAGGTGTACCTGCCGCCCGACCTCATAGGTGATCCGCGACGTGGCGGACTCCAGGGCCTCCACCGTGGCAGCGATCTCCTCCTCGGTGCCGATCACCGAGAAGTAGACGTCCGCGTTGCGGAGGTTCGGTGAGGTGTCCACCCCGGTCACCGTGACGAAGCCCAGCCGAGGGTCCTTGAGGTCCTCCACCTCTGCCGCGATGAGCGGCAGCAGGATCGCATTTACGCGGCGCATCCGGTCGGACACGGTGCCTCCTCGGCCGGCGCACCTAGGTGCGGGCGACCTCCTGGATCTCGAAGAGCTCGATCACGTCGCCCTCCTTGATGTCGTTGTACGACCCGAGCCCGATACCGCACTCGTAGCCCGAGGCCACCTCGCGCACATCGTCCTTGAACCGGCGCAGCGTCTCGACGCTCCCGGTATGGATGACGACGCCCTCCCGGAGGAGCCGGGCGCGCGCGCCGCGGGTGACGACACCCTCGGTGATGTACGAGCCGGCGATGTTGCCGAAACGCGGCACCTTGAACACCTCTCGGACCTCAGCCGATCCGAGGACGACCTCCACCTCATCCGGAGCCAACTGGCCGACGAGGAGTTGCTCAACCTCGTCGAGGAGCTCATAGATGATCGTGTAGGTGCGGATCTCGATCCCCTTCTCCTCGCCGGCACGGCGGGCCTTGGGGTCGGGGCGCACGTTGAAGCCGATGACGACGGACTCCGTCACCTCGGCGAGCGAGATGTCGTTCTCGGTGATCCCGCCCACCGCGCCGTGGGTGATCGTGATCTTCCCGCCCTCGCGACCGATCTTGGCGATCGAGTCACGAATGGCTTCGAGCGAGCCGTGGGCGTCCGCCTTGATGACGAGTCGCAGCTCGGCTTCGTCCCCCGTGCGCAGCGTCTCGAGCAGCTGCGTGAGACGTTCCCGAGCCGTTGGCACGACGAGGTTCTGCGCACGCTGCTCCTCGAGGGCGCGGTCCGCGATCTTGCGGGCCTCGCGTTCGTTCTTGGGCACCTCGAAGGCATCACCGGCTGTGGGGACGTCACCCCACCCGAGCACGAGGGCCGGGGTGGACGGGCCGGCTGACTTCATCCGCTCGCCGGTGTGGTCCTGCATGGCACGGACCCGCCCACTCACGATCCCCGTCACGAGGGCGTCTCCCTGCTTGAGGGTGCCCGACTGGACGATGACCGTTGCGACGGGACCGAGGCCCTGGTCGAGCCGGGCCTCGATGATCACTCCCGACGTCTTGGCCCTCGGGAGCCCCTTCAACTCCTCGAGCTCGGCGACGAGCGCAATCACTTCGAGGAGGTTGTCGAGGCCCTCGCCCTTGAGCGCCGAGATCTCGACCGATGGCACCTCGCCACCGAGCTCCTCGACCACGATCTCGTGCTCGGTGAGCTTGGCACGGACCGAGTAGGGGTCAGCACCGGGCATGTCCATCTTGTTGATGGCAACGATGATCGGTACACCGGCAGCC
>CP070681.1:183143-188534 GCA_020352575.1 Acidimicrobiia bacterium
CAGAACGGCTCGCTGCCCTTCTACCTCGCACTCATCGCAAGTATCGCCGTGATCGTTCCATCGACGGCGTTCCTCGGAGGCCTCCCCGCTGTCTCGATCCCCGAGTCAGGTGGTCCGTTGGAGCTCCTACTCGGAACGGTCGTGGTGGTCGCCGCGGTGTCCCTCCTGCTCGTGAGACGAAGGTTCGCTGCGGTCCTGCTCGTGGGGGCCGTGGGGTACGGGATCGCCGGCCTCTTCGCCGAACTCGGGGGCCCGGACCTTGCGCTCACCCAGCTGCTCGTCGAGACACTTGCCGTGGCCCTGTTCGCCTTCGTCCTCCGCTACCTCCCCGCCGACTTCACCGTGCCGCGGAGCCCCCAGCTCGCCAGGGTGGTCGTGGCCGTCGCCGTGGCGGCGTTCGTCTTCATCGGAGGCCTCATCACCTCGAGCGTCCAGCCCGAGCAGCCCGTCTCCGACACCTTCCTCGCCGATTCGTACCCCGAGGCGCAGGGTGGGAACGTGGTGAACGTGATCCTCGTCGACTTCCGCGGGTTCGACACCCTCGGCGAGATCACCGTCCTCGTCGTTGCCACGCTGGGAGCGGCGGCCCTCGTGGTCCCGGTCCTGCGGAGGGAGGACCAATGAGGCTCGGACGTCGATCCCCGATCCTCGAACACGGTGCCGTCACGGTGTCCGGTCCGCTCCTCGTGTTCTCCGCCTACCTCCTGTTCGTGGGGCACAACCAGCCGGGTGGTGGGTTCGCCGCCGGCCTCGTTGCCGGTGTGGCCGTGGTGTTGGCGTGGGCCGCCGGTGGCCAGGCCACGGTGCGGCGGGTGCTGCCGTTCCGCTCCTCGGCGCTCCTCGGACTCGGCCTCGTGCTCGCTTCCGGAACGGGGTTCGCCTCGTTGCTCGTCGGCGCCGGCTTCCTCCAGTCCGACTACCTCGAGGTGGCGATTCCACTCATCGGGAAGGTCAAGGTGGTGTCCGCACTCGCCTTCGACACAGGGGTCTACCTCGTCGTCGTCGGGATGGCCCTCGGCCTCGTGCGAGCCCTTGCGAGTGAGGACGGCACATGAGCCTCATCGGACTCGTCGTGGCCGCAACCCTCTTCGGGATCGGCACCTACCTCATCCAACAGCGACTGCTCACCAGGATCATCATCGGCCTCGGGCTCATCTCCCACGGGGTGAACCTCCTCATCATCCTCAGCGGGCGACGGGGTCTTGCGCCGGTCGTCACGTCCTCCGTGGGGCCCGACGGCATCGCGGACCCACTTCCACAGGCGATGGTGCTCACCGCGATCGTCATCGCCTTCGGGGTCACCGCCTTCCTCCTGGCCCTTGCCCTCCGCAGCTTCATCCTCACGGGAAGCGATGCGGTGGAGGACGACGTCGAGGACCGACGCATTGCAGGCGCCGAGACCGGGGCGACGGGAGAAGGGTCGTGAGCTGGATCCTCCCGGCCGCGATCGGCATCCCGCTCCTGGGCGCCGGGATGGCTGCCCTCTTCGGTCGCCGCCTCTGGCCGCAGCGGATCGTCGCCCTCATCGGCGTCGGTTCCGTCCTCGCGGCCTCGATCGCCCTCATCTTCGAGACCGACCGCAGCGGCCCCGTGGTGGCCCAACTCGGCGGATGGTCCGCCCCTGCAGGTATCACCCTCGCTGCGGACCGCTTCTCAGCGATCGTCCTCGCCGTCTCTGCGGCGATGTTGTTCGCGGTACTCGTCTACGCCATGGCACAGCTGGGGCGTGATGCCCTCGACTGGTGGTTCCACGCCAAGTACCAGGTCCTCGCTGCGGGTGTCGCCATCTCGATGCTCACCGGCGACCTGTTCAACCTGTTCGTCGGCTTCGAGGTGATGCTCGTCGCGAGTTACGTGCTCCTCACACCCAAGACAGGCCCCGGAGAGGTGCGGGCGACGATGAGTTACGTCGTCATCAACCTGCTCGCCTCGGCCCTGTTCCTGGTCGTGATCGCGTTCACCTACGGCCTGACCGGGACCATGAACCTGGCGGACCTCGCCGTGCGCCTCGGGGATGTGGACGAGACGATCCGCACGGCCCTCGGGTTGCTCATGCTGGTCGTGTTCGGCATCAAGGCGGCCCTGTTCCCACTCTTCATGTGGTTGCCCGACTCCTACCCGACGGCTCCCACACCGGTCACGGCGATCTTCGCCGGCCTCCTCACGAAGGTCGGGGTCTTCGTCATCATCCGGACCCAGACCCTGCTCTTCCCCCAGGAGGGCCCGTCGACCCTGATCCTCACCGTCGCCGGACTCACCATGTTCGTGGGTGTCCTCGGGGCCATCGCCCAGAACGACGTGAAGCGCATCCTCAGCTTCCACATCGTGAGCCAGATCGGCTACATGATCATGGGCCTCGGCTTCCTCTCGGTCGCGGGGCTCGGTGCGGCCATCCTCTACATCTCCCACCACATCATCGTGAAGACGGGGCTCTTCCTCGTGGGTGGCATCGTGGAGTCGGAGCACGGGACCGGTGCACTCGACCGCACCGGTGGCCTCCTCCATCGGCGGCCCGTGATCGCGGTGCTCTTCCTCCCCCTCGCCCTGAGCCTGGCGGGCATCCCGCCCTTCAGTGGCTTCGTGGCGAAGCTCGCGCTCGTCCAGGAGGGGGTCGCCCTCGGGCGGGGGGTCATCGTGGCTGTGAGCCTTGCGGTCAGCGTCCTCACCTTCTACTCCATGACGAAGATCTGGAGCGCTGCGTTCTGGGGATCCCCGGGTGAGGAGGGTCGGCCCGCCGGACGCGGCATGGTGCTCGCAACCGTCGGGGTCGTCGTCCTCAGCCTCGGGGTGGCGTTCTTCGCCCAGCCGATCGCCGACCTCTCGATCCGGGCCGCTGCGGAACTCCTCGACCCGACGGTCTACATCGGCGCAGTGTTGGGGGACGCATGATCGAGACCGTGATCCTCGTCGTGCAGGTGGCCCTCGGCATCGGGGGGTTGGTCGCGCTCGTGCGCGTGATTCGCGGCCCCTCGTTGGCCGACCGCATCATCGGCCTCGACCTCCTCCTCCTGCTCCTCGCCGGTGGCGTTGCAACGACCGGCCACCCCGAGGAAGACCTCCTCGTACCGGTGCTCATCGTCGTGACACTCATCGCATTCGCAGGCACGATCATCGTTGCGAGGTTCATCGAGTGGAGGGACACCGAGTGAGTGCCCTCGACGTCCTCGGCACGGTCGTGATGGCGGCCGGCGGCGCCCTGAGCCTGCTCGCCGCCATCGGCATCGTCGTCTTCCCCACGACACTCGCCCGCATGCATGCGGCGACGAAGTCCGCCTCGCTCGGACTCGCCCTACTGGCGATCGGCATCGGCATCGTCGCCGAGGGATGGGGGCTGTTCGCCGTGGGCCTCCTGCTTGCCGCCTTCCTGTTCGGGACCGCCCCGATCTCGGGGCACATGCTCGGTCGAGCGGCCTACTTCGCGGGCCAGACAGAGGGTCTCGTCCACGATGACCTGGCCGGGGTCGATCTCCGCCCCCTCCATGTGGTCGAACGCGCCGAGCGGGGCTTCTCCGTACCCCGCTGGTTCTTGCTGCTGGTCGTATGGGTGGTGTTCTGGCGTGATCCGACCGTGGCGGTCCTTGCCGGGGGCGCCATCGTCGCGGCCATCGTCGAGATGCTGCTCACGACCACCCCGGGCGTGACCCGTGTGCGTCCGGCGGCCGTGATCGTGTTCCTCGTCCGCTATTTCGGCATGGTGGTGGTATCGAACCTGCGGGTCGCCCGTGAGGTGCTCAATCCGGGCCACGACGGGATCCGGGAGGCGATCGTCGCCGCGCCCCTCTCGACGGACTCGATCTTCGTCGCCACGCTCGTGGCGAATGCGATCACCTTTACGCCGGGGACGCTCACGGTGGAACTCACCGACGACCCGCGGGTGGTCTACGTGCACGTGCTCCAGTTCTCCTCGGTGGAGGAGATCCACGAGCAGGTGGCCGACCTCGAACGGCTCGTGTCGGCGGCCTTCGCCGCCTGACCGTCAGTCGGCGGCGTCGAGCTCGTTGAGCACCCGGCGGGGGAGCGGGCCGGGCTTGCCGATGGCGATCACTCGGTCGGTGGGCGAGAGCTCGTGGTCACCGGTGAACAGCTCGATCCCGTTGGCCGTCTCGATCACGAGCGGGAGGCTCACCGTCGTGGCGCGGTCGTGGAGGACCGCCGAGCCGCGGGCGAGGATCGCTTCGGGTTCGGCGACCGTGTAGACGAGTTCCTCGACCCGGCCCTGTTCGATGTCGGCGTCCCAGGTCGCCACGTCGAGTGGGCGTGAGCTGAGGAGCTGGCCCCCGACCTCGTCGAGCAAGCGGAGCAGCGACGAAGGCGCCTCCTCGGGGAGCGCGACGTGGAGGTCCGGGACGCCGAAGCGTCGGCTGGCCAAGCGGGCGGCGAGGAGGTTGACCTCCGAGTTGGGGGTGACCGCGAGCAAGGCCTGGGCCGCCGACGCGTCGGCTTCTGCGAGTAGCTCCTCGTCGAGGGCGCTGCCCTTCAGGACGGTGAGTCCGCGACGCTCCGCGGTCCGGCAGTGGTCTGCATTCGGGTCGATGAGCGTCGTCCGGTCGGCGCCGATCCGCAGGGCGATGACCTGGGCGAGGGGACCGGCGCCGACGATGACGGTGCGATCGCGCTCGTCGGCGACGAGTTCGTCGCGCCGGCGCAGCCACTCCACGGCTCGGGTCAGGAACACAGGCACTGTTGCGGTCGTGAAGATGGCCATGAAGACGAGGATCGAGAACACGGTGGCGTCGATGAGGCCCGCCTCGAGCGCGAGCTCGGCGACGATGATCTCCACGGCTCCACGACCGTTCATCCCCGCGCCGACGGCGACGCCCTCACGGAAGCGGAATCCGCCGATCCGATAGAACGCCGCTGTGCCGAACACCTTGCCGACCGTGGCGAGGACGACGATGGCGATGAGCAGCAGGGCCTGCTCGGTGAACACGTCGAAGCTCACCTTGAAGCCGGCGGTCACGAAGAAGACGGGCGCGAGGACCCCGACCGAGAGGGTTTTGGCCTTCGACTCGATCTCGTGGAGCCGGTGGGGGCTCAGGACCCCCTCCTTGATGAACAGGCCGGCGAGGAAGGCGCCGAGGATGGAGTGGAGCCCGGCGAATTCGGCGGCGGCGGCGAAGGCAAGGCCGACCATGACCACGAGGAGGAACAGGACGCTGTTGTCCATGCGTCGACCCTCGACCAGGGCGCCGAGGCGGGGGAGGATCCGCGTCCCGACCCAGAACGATGCTGCGAGGAAGGCCAGCGCCTGGATGGCAGCCGCGGCAATCGTCCCTGCGGCGAACGCCCCCGTGGCGCCGAGTCCGAGCACGGCGGCGAACACGATGAGGGCAGCGACGTCGGAGAACAGGGCACCAGCCATGAGGACGTGGGCGATCCGGGTGTTCAGGA
>CP070681.1:188634-193884 GCA_020352575.1 Acidimicrobiia bacterium
GGACTCAGCCAGCTCCACCAGCTGCGTGGCCGGGTAGGCCGTGGGGCGCATGCCGGCACCTGTGTGCTGCTCGCCGACCCCACCACCGACGACGGCGCCACCCGCATCGACGCCATGGTCCGTACCACCGACGGGTTCGAACTCGCCGAGGTCGACCTCTCCATCAGGGGTCAGGGGACCGTGTTCGACGCGAAGCAGTCAGGCATGGGCGACCTCCGACTCGGCGACATCCTCCGGGACACCGACGAACTCGTGGCCGCCCGTGACGAGGCGTTCGCACTCGTAGGCGCCGACCCCCGGCTCGACGCCCACCCCGACATCCGTGAAGAGGTGCAGTTGCTGCTCGGAGAGGAAGTCGAGTGGCTGTTCAGGAGCTGACCCCATGAGGATCATCGGAGGACTCGCGAAGGGGCGGCGGCTCACCTCGCCCAAGGGCGGCGGCACCAGGCCGATGACCGACCGGGTGCGCGAGGCCATCTTCAACATCCTCGACGTCACCGACGCCGACGTACTCGACCTGTTCGCCGGGACCGGCTCCATCGGTCTCGAGGCACTCAGCAGGGGAGCAGCAACCTGCCGATTCGTCGAACAGGACCGCAAGATGGCCGAGATACTGCGAGGCAACATCGAGGCCGTTGGCCTGGGCGGCACGGTGTCCGAGGCGTCCGTCGAGCGCTTCTTGGCGGGCCGCCCGCAGCCCACCGACCTCGTGTTCTGCGACCCGCCGTACCCCATGCCGCTCGAGGAAGTCGAGGCCATCCTCTCCCTGCTCGACGACTGGCTTGCCCCCGGCGGTTGGGTGATCCTGCACCGGCCAGCGGGGGAGGAGGCCCCGAATGCGCCATGGGACCTCGATGACGCGCGAACATATGGTGGTACCCACCTGTGGTGGTACAGGAAGGAGGACGCATGACCACTGCGCTCTGCCCCGGCAGCTTCGACCCGCCGACGAACGGACACGTGGACGTCCTCCGCCGCAGCCTCGACCTGTTCGACCGGCTCATCATCGGTGTCGTCGTGAACCCGTCGAAGCAGCCGTTCTTCAGCCTGGAGGAACGCAAGGCCCTGTTCGAGGGGATCTTCGGTGTGGGCACCGTCGAGGTCATCGGTTTCGACGGACTCCTCGTCGACGTCGCCAAGGAAGTGGGCGCCGACGTGCTCGTGAAGGGCCTCCGCGAGGGCGCCGACTTCGAGTACGAGATGGCCATGGCCCACATGAATCGGCACCTCACGGGGATCGAGACGGTACTGCTGCCCACTTCGGCCGAGCACCGGTTCATCAGTTCGTCGCTCGTCCGTGAGGTGTGGCGCCTCGGCGGCGACGTGGCCGGCCTCGTACCGTCCGTCGTGCTGGACGCACTGGAGGCGAAGCGATGAGTGACTTCGACCCGCTCGAGGGCTTCGAGGACATCCCAGAGCCCGCCGCGGTGGACACCGCTGACACCGACGATGTGGGTCGGATCCACGAACTCGTCGAGCACCTCATCCTGGCCGTCCACGAGGCGAAGACGGTCCCGCTCTCGGGGCAGGTCCGACTAGAGCGCGAACCGCTCCTCGAGTACCTCGAACAGATCCGGGACCGACTCCCCGAAGAGCTCCGCGTCGCCCGATGGATGATCCGGGAGCGGAAGGCGTTCATCGGCCGCACCAACGAGGACGCCGAGCAGATCCGCTCGCAGGCCAAGAAGGTGCTCGAGCAGGCCAGGGAGACCGCGAAGGAACTGGTGAGCGAGCACCGCATCATCGAAGAGGCGGTGCAGGAGGCAAACGTCCTCATCCGCAACGCCGAGGTGGAGGCCCAGTCCACCCGCCTCCGCGCCGAGGACCTCGCCCTCAGCCAACTCGAACGCATCGACCACGTCCTCACCTCTGCGCTGCGAGAGGTGCGTGCCGAGCTCGAGGAGTACCGGGAGATCCGGGATCCGGGCCCCGAACCCCAGGGAACCTGACCTGTCCTACGACCGCTACCTCGTATCGGACCTCCTGGCCCGACCGGGTTCCGTCGATGACGTCGACGTCAACGTGCCCCTCGCCATGGAGTTCGAGCAGGCCTCCATCGAAGCCGAGGCCACGGGCAGCCTGCGCCTCGAGGCCATCAGCGGTGGGCTGCTCGTGCGAGGCGACGTCCGGGTGCCGGCCACGCTGCGCTGCCAGCGGTGCCTCGTCGAGTTCGATGCCGACATCACAGCAACGATCACGCAGCTCTACGGCAATGCCGATGACGAGGAGGCCCTTCCGGTCAGTGGCGATGGCCGCGTCGACCTCGCAGCTCCGGTCCGCGACGAGCTCGGCATGGCCGTGCCGCTCACCCCGATCTGCCGCAAGGACTGCAAGGGGCTTTGCGCAACCTGTGGAACCGACTTGAATGTGCAGCCCTGCGACGGTCACGAGGAATCCTCGTCGTCACCGTTCGCATCCCTCGAAGGTCTCTTTGATCCGGAGTGAGAGGAGCCCCCGTGGCTGTTCCCAAGAAGAAGATGTCCCGCTCGCGTACGCGCCGCCGCAAGGCGGACTGGAAGCTGGAGCGTCCCCGCGCCGCCTCCTGCCCCCAGTGCGGTGCCGCCAAGCGTCCCCACCGGGCATGTCCCGAGTGCGGCGTGTACCGCGGCCGCGAGTTCCCGGCCGCCGTCACCGAGAAGGAGTAGATGGGACGCGTCGCCGTCGACGCGATGGGGGGTGACCACGCCCCCCTCGAAATCGTTGCCGGCGCGCTCCTCGCCGCTGGCGAAGGCCACGAGGTCACCCTCGTAGGCGACGAAGCGGCGATCACCCCCATCCTCGACGAACTCGGCGGCGAGCTCCCCGTCGTCCACGCCTCCCAGGTCATCGGGATGGGCGACCATGCGACGCGCTCGCTGCGCGAACGGCCCGATGCGTCCATCGTCGTCGCCGCCGACCTCGTCCGCGACGGCAAGGCGGACGCCTTCATCTCGGCCGGTTCGACCGGCGCCGCCATGGCCGCCGCGGTCTTCCGACTCGGCAGGGTCCCCGGCATCCAACGCCCAGCTATTGCGTCGGTGATCCCCGCCCCCAGCCCGATCATCCTCCTCGACTCGGGCGCCAACCCAGACGTGAAGCCCGAGCACCTCGTGGAATTCGCCGTGCTCGGAACCGTGATGGCCGAGACGTACTACGGCATCGACCCCGTCCGTGTAGGTCTGCTCAACATCGGCGAAGAGCCAGGCAAGGGTCGGGAACTCGAACGCAATGCCTGGCAGCAACTCGCCGACCTCGACGGTCGTGACCCGCTATTGACCTTCGTCGGCAACGTCGAGGGTCGCGATCTCGCCACCGGGCGCATCGACGTCATCGTCACCGACGGGTACGCCGGCAACATCGCCCTCAAGACTGCCGAAGGAGCAATCTCACTCATGGCGCTCGTCGCCATGCAAGAGCTCCAGCACCTCGACGAGGCCCATCGCCCCGGCGCCATCGCCATGCTCGAGTCGCTCGGCAACCGTTTCGACTACGAGCGCACCGGTGGAGCCCACCTCCTCGGCACCGAGGGTGTTGTCGTCATCTCCCACGGCTCATCGGGCCGCAACGCCATCTCACAGGCGATCCGCATGGCCGACGAAGGCGCCGACCGCGGCCTCGTCGACCGAGTGCGCCAACGCCTCGCCGCCGACCTCCAGTCGTGACCCCCGAGGAACGACTCGAGGAGGCCCTCGGCCACCGCTTCTCCGACCGGAGCCTCTTCCGGTGGTCGCTCACCCACCGATCCGTCGTCGCCGAGGACGGCGAGGGACCCGACAACGAACGCCTGGAGTTCCTCGGCGACGCCGTCCTCCAACTCGTGGTGACCGACTACCTCTTTGCCACCTTCTCCGACCACGCCGAGGGGCAGATGGCCAAGGTCCGGGCCGCCTGCGTGAGCCGCCCCGCCCTCGCCCGCGTCGCCCGTGCGATCGGCGTTGGGCCCGCCCTGCAACTCGGCAAGGGAGAGGCGCGTACGGGTGGCGCCGACAAGGACTCCATCCTCGCCGATGCGATGGAGGCAGTCCTTGCCGCGCTCTACCTCGACGCCGGGCTCGAGGCCGCTCGCACGGCGATCCTCCGCTGGTGGGAGCCCATGCTCGTCACCCGCGCCACCGACCCCGGCTCGCGCGACTTCAAGACACGCCTGCAGGAGACCCTCGCCAAGGACGGCCGGCGACCGACCTACCGGCTGTCAGACGAAGGCCCCGACCACGACAAGACGTTCACCGCCGTGGTCGAGGTCGAGGGTGTTGCCCTGGGCACCGGGACGGGCGGCTCCAAGAAGGCCGCACAACAGGCAGCCGCCGAGGAAGCGCTGGCTTCCCTGCCGCCCGCCGATGCCTGAACTCCCCGAGGTCGAGACGACCCGACGGTCGCTCGTCCCCGTCCTCGAAGGCGCCACCATCAATTCCGCCGAGGTCGGCCGAACCCGCATGCTGCGCCGGCAACCCCGCCCCGCGGACTTCGCAGACCGCATGCGCGACCGCCGGGTGGAATCGCTCGGCCGTCGCGGCAAGTTCCTCCTCGGGCACATGGAGGGCGATCTCACGATGGTGCTCCACCTGGGCATGAGCGGACGCATGCAGATCCAGGCACTGGGCGCTGAGCGGCCTGCCCACACCAACGTCGTGCTGGCCACCGACGACGCCGAAGTGTGGATGATCGACCCCCGGACCTTCGGGTTCGTCGTCTGCCTCACGCCCGATGAGTGGGACGGCAGCCCATTCGCCGCCCTTGGCCCCGACGCCCTCGACGCGCTCCCTCGCAGCCCCCAACTCGGCGCCGCCATCACGAAGCGGAAGAGCCCCCTGAAGTCGTTGCTGCTCGACCAGCACCTCATCGCCGGGCTCGGCAACATCTACGCCGACGAGGTGCTCCACCGAGCTCGCCTCCACCCGCTCCGACTCGGCGCATCGCTCGATGCCGAGGAGGTGAAGCGGCTGCGTGCCTCCATCAAACCGGTGCTCGAGGCGGGGCTCCGCCACGGAGGGACGACGCTCGACGACCTCGCCTACCTCCTGCCTGACGGGAGGGCAGGGGAGTACACCCAACGCCTCAGGGCCTACGGACGTACCGGCCAGCCCTGTCGGACGTGCGGGACGCCGATCGAGCGAATCGTCGTGACACAACGATCGACCCACTTCTGTCCGACCTGCCAGCCGGCCGATTAGCCAGTGAACAAGGGGCCGGCGCTGATCCCGGTGCTACGCTGACCCGACCAAATCACAAACGTGTAGTTCAGATGTACCTTCGTTCGCTCAAGCTCGCCGG
>CP070681.1:193984-199229 GCA_020352575.1 Acidimicrobiia bacterium
CTGCCTTCGGTCGACCGGGTGCTCGACGCTGTCGAGCGGGCGCTGGAGTTCTGATGGCACGGACGTTCAACCTCCCCGACCTCGGAGAAGGCCTGACCGAGGCAGAGATCGTGGAATGGCGTGTCGCCGTCGGCGACGACGTCGCGCTCGACCAGGAGATCGTCGAGGTGGAGACCGCCAAGGCATCCGTGGTCATCCCGTCGCCCTTCGCCGGGGTCGTGCTCGAGCTCCACGGAGCTGCGGGCGATGCGATGGAGGTGGGGGCACCACTCATCACGTTCGCCGATGCCGGCGAGGCAGCGGAGGCAACCCACTCCGACTCCGCAGCAACGGCACCCGACGACGAGGAACGCACCCCCAACCTCGTTGGCTACGGCGCCACGTCCGACCGGAGTCGGCGTCGCCGACGCGGGACCTCGCCGTCGCACGCCGCCTCCGACACCGAGCCGGCGCCGACGAAGCCACGTGCGAAGCCACCCGTACGCAAACTCGCCAAGGATCTCGGCGTCGACCTGGGCTCGGTACGGGCCACCGGCAAGGACCACACCATCACCCGGGACGATGTGCAGGCCGCAGCCACCGGCGTCCCCGGACCCGCAACCGGCGGCACGATCCCCGTGCGAGGCGTGCGCCGCACCATCGCCCGCCAGATGGAACGGTCCCATGCCATTCCATCGGCGGCTGCCTGGGTGGAGGCCGATGCGAGCGGGCTCGTACGCCTTCGCAAGGCCCTCGCCGCCCGCCATCCGGAGGAGCGCATCACCAGCCTCGCCATCGTCTGCCGGCTCGTCGTCGAGGCGCTCCGGGAGGTGCCGCACCTCAACGCCCGGTGGTCGGAGGAGGAGATCACCCTCCTCGACGACATCCACCTCGGGATCGCCGTCGCCACCGATCGGGGCCTCGTCGTGCCCGTGGTGCGCAACGCCCACACCCAGTCGATCCGCGAGCTCGCCGGGTCGATGGCCGACAAGGTCGATGGGGCCAGGGCCAACACGCTTCCCCCGACCGACCTCGTGGGGTCGACGTTCACCATCACCAACTTCGGCGCCCTCGGGATGGATGGGGGGATCCCCCTCATCAACCACCCTGAGGTCGGGATCCTCGGCATGGGCCGACTCATCGATCGCCCACACGTGGAGGCGGGCACCGTCGTGGTGCGCCCGACCGTCACGCTGAGCCTCTCGTTCGACCACCGGGTGGCGGATGGCTCCGAGGCCTCCCGGTTCCTCTCCGTGCTCGCCGAGCTGGTCGCCGAACCGGCCATCCTGCTCGAGGGGCTCACCTAGCACTCTCCCACGCGGAGTAACCGCCCAAGTACCCTTCGAGACGGTCCCGCTGCGTGCGTCAGCGCGACCCGGCAAGGAGGGCAGGTGAACGAGCCTTTGGCGCAGGGCCTCGACCAACAACGCCTCTTCGATCTCGTCATCGCACAAGACGCGCTCCTCGCCGTCGTCGACGAGGACGACCTGCTCGTGTTCGGCAACGCCGCCCTGTGGGAGTTCACGGGTCGCACTCCGGACGACGGACTCGGCAAGCCGCTCGGGGACGTGGTCGAGGAGTCCGTCATCCCCGACGCACCGCCCACTCTGACGGCGCTCCTGACCGCAGCACGCACACGGAATCGGCCGACCTACGCGGCCACGAGGTTGGTCGACGACGGGGGCGACCACCACACATTCGACCTCGCAGCACACCCCGATACCGACGTCGTGCTGGTCGTCGCCACCGACGTCACCGAACGAGAGCGAGCCATCGGCGTCCTGAGCGAGGACCAGAACCTGCTCGAGTCGGTCATGGATTCCACCGCCGAGGCCATCGTGGTCTGTGACCTGGACGGCCGCATCACCAGCGTCAACGAGGCGGCGAAACACCACTTCGACCGATTTACTGAAGCGGCATGGGACGGGAAGCTCCTCATCGGGTTCGACGGGACCGGCCGCGTGATCCCCCAACGGGACCTCCCCCTCGGTCGGGCCTTGCGCGGCGAGCAGGTGGACTCGACCGCCGTCCTCATCGAGTCCGTCGACGGGATGGCGGAGTTCGAGGCCACAGCTCGCCCACTCCACGACCCGTTCGGCAACCAAGTGGGCGCGGTGTCCGTCTGGCGCGATGTCACCGACCTGCGCAGCGTCCAGAGCTCGCTGAGTCGCACCGAGCAGTTCCTGGAGGCCGTACTGAACGCCAGCCGGGACGGGATCATCGCCTACTCCTTCGAGACCGGGGACCGGTTCCGCAACGCGGTGGCGCGCCGCTGGAACCTCGAGCGGCAGGCGCCGCTCGACGCCGTCATCAACGCGACCGGCCAAGCGACCGAGAGCCCGTTCGGCGAGGGCCTCCGCATCGAGATCGATGACGAGGGCGAGCGCCGGCATGTCGTGGCATCTGCGGTGATGATCGAGGGCGAAGGGGAACGCCCGGTCGGCGCCGTGGAAGTGGCGAGGGACGTCACCGAACTCCGGTCGCACATGCAGCAACTCGAAGTGGTGAATGCCGCCTTCGACGCCACGCTCGCTGCCATCGCCATCACCGACCTCGACGGGACGATCGGGTGGGCCAACCGCTCCTTCACCTCCATGACGGGTTTCCCCGGGTCGGTCATCGCAGGCAAGCACCTCTCGGTCCTCGACCCCAGGGGATCGGGTGGTGACTGGGCGGACATCATCGACGCGGCGACCCGAGGGTCGTGGCAGGGCCGACTCGAGATCCAGGCGCTCAACCGTCGACCGATCGCTGCCGACGCCTCCATCTCGCTCGTGAAGGACCAGGACGACACCCCGGTGAACCTCATCGCGGTCCTGGAGGACGTCACCAGCCAGATCCGGACGCAGGAACGCATCCGATACCTCGCCACCCACGACGACCTCACCGGGCTGCCGAACCGTCGGATCCTGCGAGAGCTGCTCGACTTCGCGCTGGCCCGATCCCGACGGAGTGGCGACCAGATGCACCTCCTCTTCCTCGACCTCGACAACTTCAAGAACGTGAACGACACGTTCGGCCACCCGGCGGGTGACCAATTGATCCGCAAGGCCGGACACCGGTTCAAGGCCCTCCTGCGCGAGGCGGACGCCGTCGCGCGACTCGGTGGCGACGAGTTCGCCATCCTGACCGAGGCGACGAGCGACGAGGAGGCCGAGGCACTCGCCCACCGGATCCTCGCGGGGCTCCGGGAGCCCTTCGACCTCGTCGGTTCGGAAGTGCTCATATCCACGTCCATCGGCATCACGTCGTCGCAGGGCGAGAAGGCGCCCGACGAGCTGCTCGACGAGGCCGACGTGGCGCTCTACCAAGCGAAGGACCTGGGGCGCAACACGTTTGCCTGGTTCAACGAGGAGATGGGCAGACGCCTCCGGACCAACCTCCAGACCGCCCACGAACTCCGGACCGCGATCGCAGAGGACGAGTTCGTACTCCTCTACCAACCCCAGTACCACCTCCCCACCGGTGAACTCACCGGCGTCGAGGCGCTCATGCGATGGAACCATCCCGAGCGGGGCATCATCGCACCCGGGACCTTCATCGACGTGGCAGAGGACCACGGCCTCATGCGGGCCATCGGCCAGTGGGTGCGTACCGAGGCGATCGCCCAGGCGGTCCGCTGGGACGAGCAGGGCCTGACCGTCCCCACCGTCAGCGTGAACCTGTCACCCACCGAACTGCGGGACCCGACCTTCGCCGACCAAATCATCCGGGAGGTCGAGGCGCTGCCCATCGCTTCGCACCGGCTCGAGTTCGAGCTCACGGAGGCCGCCCTCCTCGCGGCCGACCCACGCAACCGTGAAATGCTCACGGCGCTGAGCGCAGCGGGGGTCCGCCTGGCCATCGACGACTTCGGCACCGGGTACTCCTCCCTGCTCTACCTGAAGCAGTTCGAGGTGAACCGGATCAAGATCGCCCAGGAGTTCGTGACCGACCTGCTCGTGTCCCAGTCGTCTGCGTCCATCATCGACGCCACCATTGGCCTCGCCGACGGCCTCGGGCTCGACGTGATCGCCGAGGGCATCGAGGAGGCCGAACATGCCCGCATCCTGCTCGAACTCGGTTGTGAGTACGGGCAGGGCTACTTCATGTGCCGACCTGCGCCCGCCGAGGAGATCCCCGACCAGATGCGGGCCCCGCAGCTCCTCGAGCTCTAGTCGAGCCCTCGCCGGGCGTCCCGCAGCGAGACCTTCCCGCCGACCCGCAGGATTGCCCCCTGGTAGATGCGCCCTGCGACCCGCACCATCACCCAGGTGAACAGCACGGTGATGATGAGCGCAACATGCATCGCGGGGAGAGCCCCCGCTGCTCGGGCATGTACCCGAAGCGCTTCCGTCGGACCGAGGTGATCGGTGCACCGTCCCATCGCAGTCCGACGACTTCGAGCACGGACGAATGGTACGGCGGCCCACAACTACCCTCCCGGGCCATGAAGATCCTCGTCGGCGTTGCCTGGCCATACCCCAACGGTGAGAAGCACATCGGTCAGATCGCGGGGGCGTACCTGCCCCCCGACATCTTCGCCCGCTACCACCGCATGCGGGGCAATGACGTGCTCATGGTGAGCGGCTCGGACACCCACGGCACCCCCATCACCCTCATCGCCGAGGAGCGCGGCGTGGAGCCGATGGACGTCGTGGAGGAGTACCACCGCCTCTTCGTGGAGGGGTGCCTCATCATGGGCCTCACCTTCGACCTGTTCACCCACACCGACACCCAGACGCATTGGGACACCACCCAGGAGATGTTCCTCCGGCACATCGAGACCGGCTACATCTACACGGACCAGCAGGACCACCTCTTCGACCCCGAGGCCGGTCGGTTCCTGCCGGATCGATACGTGGAGGGCCGGTGCCCGTTCTGCGACTACGACGGCGCCCGCGGCGACCAGTGCGACAACTGCGGCCGGCTGTACGACGCCCTCGAACTGAAGGAGCCCCGCTCGAAGCTGACGGGATCCACCGACCTCGAGGTACGCCAGACCGAGCACTTCTACCTCGACATGGCGAAGATGAACAGACCGCTCCTCGAGTGGGTGGCCGACAAGGACCATTGGCGCCCGAACGTCCGCAACTTCACCCGAGGCCAACTCGAACTCCAGGAACTGCGAGGCAGGGCCATCACCCGCGACATCCAGTGGGGTGTCGACATCCCCGTCGAGGGCTACGACGACAAGAAGATCTACGTCTGGTACGACGCCGTCATCGGCTACCTCTCTGCCGTCCGGGAATGGGCCCTGCTCGAGGGCGACCCCGCCACGTGGAAG
>CP070681.1:199329-204568 GCA_020352575.1 Acidimicrobiia bacterium
CGCCGATGAGGACGGACCCTCCGTGGCCGGGCTGTTCCGGCAGCAGTACCGGGGCGGCCGCTACTCGTGGGGCTACCCCGCCTGCCCGGACCTCGAGGACAATGCCACTGTCGCCGAACTCCTCGGCGCCGACCGCATCGACGTCGTCGTCGGCGAAGAGACTGCGTGGCAGTACGAGCCCGAGCAGACGACGTCGGCCCTCATCTGCCACCATCCCGAGGCCAAATACTTCATTGCCCGCTGATGCTGAACGGACACGACCACTTCACGCTCACCGCCGAGGTGAACCCGCCCGAACTCCCGGGGACCAACCACCTCGGGCTGCAGGGCACGTGGGAACACGTCCTCGTCACGGACAACGTGTTCGGCAAGATCCGGGTCTCGCCCTACGCGTACGGAGCCCGACTCACCCACGACCTGCCCGGATGCGACCCAACCGTCGTGGTCTCGACGAGGGATCGCAACATCCTCGCCATCGAGTCCGAGGTGAGGGGCGCGATCACCAACGGCGTATCGTCGTTCCTCGTCGTGATCGGCGACTCCCGTCCCCACGTCGACCACCTGGCCGACCATGAGCAGATCACGAAGCACCTCCGGGAGTTGCAGGACCGAATCCCGCACCGGTTCGAGGTAGGAATGCCGACCCGCTTCCGGCGCTCGCACCTCGACGCCCGAATCGACCTCGGGGCCCAGTTCTTCGTCGCCGGGCCCGTCGTCGACGCCGCCACCGTCGGCCCGAGCCTCGAAGCGCTCGCACGCGAAGCAGGCGATCCCCCGGTGCACATCATGGTGATGCCCCCATTCAGCCCCACGTGGGTCGATCGGGCGGCCAGCATCGGTGCGGTCCCGGCGACCCACGGCCTCCGCTCACGGGTCGCCGACCTCCCGAAGGAGGACCGTCGCGCATTCGCGTGGGAGCACGCCCTCGAGACCTGTGCCGCACTCGAGGACCACGGTGCCGCCGGCGCGGTGCTCGTGGGCATTTCCTTCGACACCCTGGTCCGGGAGGCGGCCCACCGGTTCCTCGATCCCTGGAAGGAGGCCCCACATGCGTGATGACTCGAAGGCCGTCAGGGGCGGCCTGCATCGCAGCGGGTTCGACGAGACCGCAGAGGCCCTGTGGCTCACCTCCGGGTTCGTGTACCCGTCCGCCGAGGAGGCCGCTGCCGCCTTCGACGGCGAGTCGGACCACTTCATCTACTCGCGATACGGCAATCCGACCGTTGCCACCTTCGAGGAGCGCATGGCGCTCGTCGAGGGGGCCGAGGCAGGGTTCGCCACGGCCTCGGGCATGGCCGCCGTGTTCGCCGCCCTCGCGTCGTCCGTGCGCTCCGGGGATCGGATCGTGGCTGCTCGGAGCCTCTTCGGCTCCTGCTTCATCATCCTCGACGAGATCCTCCCCCGCTGGGGTGTGACCACCGACTTCGTCGACGGCGCCGACCTCGAGCAATGGGAGCGCGCGCTCTCCGAACCGGCGTCGCTGGTTTTCTTCGAGACACCGTCCAACCCGATGCAGGAACTGGTGGACGTGCGAGCGGTGAGCGAACTCGCCCACGCCGCCGGGGCCAAGGTGGTCGTCGACAACGTCTTCGCCACGCCGGTGCTGCAATCACCGCTCTCGCTCGGTGCCGACGTGGTCGTGTACTCGGCCACGAAGCACATCGACGGCCAGGGCAGGGTGCTCGGTGGCGTCGTGCTCGGACCCGAGGTATGGGTGCGGGAGACCCTGCAGCCGTTCATGCGCCACACCGGCCCGTCGATGAGCCCCTTCAACGCCTGGGTCCTCACCAAGGCGCTCGAGACGATGCGCCTCCGCATCGAGCACCAGTCCGCACAGGCGCACGCCCTTGCGCAGCGTCTGGAGGGGGCACCCGGGGTCGAACGGGTCTGGTACCCGATGCTCTCCTCGCACCCCCAACACGAGCTCGCGACCGCACAGATGTCGGGCGGCGGCACCGTCGTGACGTTCTCGATCGAAGGAGGCGCCGAACGCGCCTTCCGCCTGCTCAACGCACTCGAGATGGTCGACATCTCGAACAACCTCGGGGACTCGAAGAGCATCATCACCCACCCCGAGAGCACGACCCACCGGAGGCTCGAACCCGAGGTGCGTGCTGCCATGGGGATCACCTCCGGCGTGCTGAGGCTGAGCGTTGGGCTCGAAGACCTCGAGGACATCTGGGAGGACGTCGAGCGCGCCCTCGGTGCGTGATCAGCGGATCGGCCGCTCCCACACGCTGCTCGTCCCCACCTCGAACCCCATCGCTTCGAAGGCCTCGTAGAGCGCCGGGTCGACCGGGAGCCAGAGCGCGATGGAGCGGCACCCGCGTTCGACGGCATGGTCCACGCACGCCCGTAGGACCCGCCGACTGTCCTCCGGGGACGCGTGCAGCCAGGTCACCGAGAACCGGTGGTCTCCGCCACGGTCCTCCTCGAGGTCGCCGATGACCCAACCACTCGGACAGGCCAGCAGCGCACCCCTCCGCCGGGCCTCGACGAGGTCGTCGGGGCGGAGCGTCCAGAACGCCCAATGCCGTGATACGAGCCCTCGGGAGGCACGCATGAGCCGGCCCGAACTCCATGCCAGGAACGCGTCGTCCACCTCGGCGCCTGCGGCGGCGAGCAGCCGTTCGGGTCCCGGCACCCTCGGTCCGCCGTTGCGGAGCGGGTTGGGATCGGACTGGAGGTCGTCCCTCCTCGCGAACGCCCACGTGCTCACCCTCCGATAGCCCATGCGCTCGACCTGGCGCTGGGGACCCTCGTTCCAGTCCTCGATGAGGAGTCGGGCAACGACCGCCCCCTGTGATGCAGCCCAGGCGACCCCCGCCTCGTTCATCTCGGTGGCGAGGCCCTTCCCCCTGTGGCCGGGGTGCACCCGAGCCGAGGCAAGCCATGCCTCCCGGGGGGACGTCAGGGTGGTCCGCATGACGCCGACGGCCCGATCCTCGACGTCCACCGCAACCACGACATGGAGGTCGGGGTCGTCGAGCCACCCGAGGAACGAGTCGCCCACGTAGTCACCCCATGCGAACGTCCCTTGGGTGAACGCGGCGATCGCCTCGGCATCGTCCGGACGAGCCGTCCGGATCGTCATGGGCGCAGGCTGGACCCCACCACCACCCACGTGGTGGCGATCCATGCAGCGAGGAGGAGCAGCCGATCCCACCCGACCCGGACGAGTGGGAACTCGCGACGCAACCACCATGCCGCCGGCACAGCAACGGGGAGCACGAAGACGAGGCCCCCGAATGCCGCTCCACGCAGCACCACGACGGCGAGGTCCAGCGGCGGTGCGACCCTCGCCGCGGCCGGCTCGAGGATGGAGGCAGCGACCAGTCCGAGGACGGACACGATGGCGACTCCGATCGCCCGACTCGCTGCGAGGTGCAGCTCGGGATAGGCATACGCCATCCCCGTGAGCGGCCCTTCCGACGCGATGCCGAGGGCGAAGAGTCCGAGTACTGCGAGTACGAGGCCGACGCCGAGCGTCGTGCCGGTGCCCTCGGCGAGTTCCTTCTGGATGATCCCGAACCCGTCGAGGAAGACGACGAGCGACAGCGACAGCAAGCCCGCCCCCACGACCGAGAGGTAGAGGTCGCCGGCAAGGCCGAGCTGCCGTCCGAACATCTGAACGGTCTGCCACCACCCCAGGGTGACCGGCTCACGGCTCGTGGTCATGCGGCGCAGGGTATCGAAAGTCAGCGGCCGGCTCGGACCGCTTCCCAGTACAGCTCGACGGGATGGGCGATCCGCACGCCTTCGACGTGTTGGCGGAGTTGCATCTCGCACCCCGGGTTGGCCGAGGCGACGATCTCAACGCCGGCCGTCGCGACTTCGCCGGCCTTGCGGGCACCCAACCGGGCAGCCTCCTCTGGGTGGGACAACGACCACGAGCCCGCTGCGCCACAGCACATGCCCGATGGGTCGATATCGACCACGTCGTAGCCCGCTGCCGCAACGACCAACCGTGGTTCGTCCATGATCCTCTGGCCGTGCCGGAGGTGGCACGGGTCCTGCACGCCCACCCGGACACCGGTCGATGGCACGGGGGCGAGTCGCCCATCGGCGAGTGCCGCAGCCACCAGTTCGGTCACATCGACAGCCGGGAGTTCGGCCCCGGTGAGGTGGCCATACCCCTTCAGGTGGGCCCCACACCCCGCGGCGTCGGCGACCACGACGTCCACGTCGCCAAAGGCTGCCTGGTTCCGCTCTGCGAGCCGGGTGGCCTCGTCGCGGGCACCGGCGTGGGCAGCGAGGGCGCCGCAGCAGGTCTGCGACTCGGGCACGACGACTCGGTGGCCGCCGAGTACGAGGACGGCGATCACCGCCTCGTGCACCGGTCGGAACCACTCGTCCATCACACAGCCGAGGAGCAGGCCCACGGTGGAGGACACCTCACCCGCTGGCTCGAAGACATCACCACGGCGAGACGGCGGACGATCCGAGAGCGAGCGCATCCCGGCGGCCTGGCGGCCCGGGCCGGGGAGGCGTGCGCCGACGCCGATCGCCCGGGCAACGCGCACCCCCGTGGTCAGCGAGGCAACGAGGGGCCTCGAGGAAACGCCTCGGCCCCAGGCCAGGGCACCGATCGACCTGCGCGGACGAGCGGCCTCGACCTCGGCCCGCGCTGCCTCGAGCAGCTCGCCATAGGGGACGAGCGACGGGCACGCCGCTTCACAGGCGCGACATCCAAGGCAGAAGTCGAGCATCGCGGAGAACGTGTCGTCCATCGGTGCCGCACCGCTCGCCACCGCCGACATCGCGGCAAGTCGGCCCCGTGGTGAAGCGTCCTCTCGTCCGGTGAGTCGAAAGGTCGGGCAGTGGGGATTGCAGAGCCCGCACTGGATGCAGGCGTTCAGTCCAGCGGAATCGGGCGGGTGGTCGGTGATCCAGCCCATCACATCCGTCCCGTGAGCCGACCACGGTTGATGATCCGGTCGGGGTCGAACCGAGCGATCACACGGCGCTGGAGCGGGAGCGAGGCAGGCGGACTTCCCCACGGGTCCCCGCCACCACGGCCACGGGTGCGGACGACGGCACCACCCCTCGCCTCGGCCCACGTACGCAGCGCTGGTGCATCGACTGCCACTTCGACGATGCCGACCCCGTGCTGGGCCACGAATCGCGTCCCGTCAGGGAGCCGCCGCACCGCCTCGGGCAGCTCGGACGGAGGGACTCGGACCTCGAACAGGTCGTCCTCACCGCCCAGCTCGGGCCACACGTGGCCAACGACGGCCTC
>CP070681.1:204668-209873 GCA_020352575.1 Acidimicrobiia bacterium
CGCGCGATCGGGGAGGCTCTCCTGGATGAGGGCGGCGACGTCTGCTTCGCCGACCTCAACGGCACCAAAGCGGCAGAGGTCGCCGCAGCGAACGAGTCGCGGGCGTCAGCAGCCGGTGCAAAGGTGATGGCCGCCACCGTCGATGTCGCCGACCGCGACCAGGTGCGAGCGATGATCTCCAACGTCGTTGGGGAGTTCGGGAAGCTCGACGTGATGTTCAACAACGCAGGGCTCAACAAGCCAATGAACTTCCTCGATGTCACCGACGAGAACTGGGACCTCATCATGACCGTCAACGGTTTGGGGGTCCTCATCGGGATCCAAGAAGCAGCGAAGCAGATGATCTCCCAGGGGCCAGCCGGATACCCCTACAAGATCATCAACACCGCCTCGATCGCAAGCCGACAGGGGTACGACAACGTTGCTCCCTACTGCGCTTCCAAGGCGGCGGTCGTCTCACTCACGCAGTCCGCTGCGCGAGACCTCGCCAAACACGACATCACGGTCACGGGGTTCGCCCCCGGCGTGGTCGCAACCGAGTTGTGGGAGACCCTCGACAAGGACCTCATGGAGATCGGCGCATCAGAGCGTCCCGGCCAGGCGATGGAGGAGTTCTCCGAGGGGATCCTCAGGGGAAGGGTGGCCACGGCAGACGACATCACCGGGACGACCACGTTCCTCGCCTCCCCGGCGAGCGACTACATGACCGGCCAGATCGTCATGATCGATGGGGGGATGGAACTCGTCTGAGGTTTCCTCAGGGCAGTTCGTACCCCGCCTCCTCGAGCGACGACGCCCCGCTGTAGCCCCACACGGTTACCAGCGGCTCGGTGTCCGACCCGTTCTCCAGCCCGTGGAAGACCCCTGCTGGGACGAACACCACGTCGCCGGCGGTCAACTCCACCTGCTCATCGCCGATGTGCTTGATGGCACGGCCTTGGATGACGTATTCCCACTCCTCGGCATTGGCGTGCCGATGGATGTCGTGCTTGGACCCCGGCTTGAGCATCGTCCGACCGACGACCGTCGACTCCGAGCCGACGCTCTCGTCGGTGATGAGCCACCGCACCTCCATGTCGACCCACCCCTCGTCGGCGCTGAGGGACTCGTCGGGATCCACGTCGAGCGCACGAACGCGGAATCGATCGGCAGGGGATGCGGACATGGACGGCACTCCGGGTCGGGCTGCCGATGTTAGAGACCCGGCCTAGAGCCGGGTGGCCTCCATGCGTTGCCTGAGCTCGGGCTCTGGTTCGAGGACGTACACACCGCTGCCGGCGCGGTCGGTTGCGTAGACGAGGAGGTCCTCGTCGACCCACAGGTCGTTCATCTGGATCGCTTCCTGCCCGGGCGGGCACGCCCCCACCCAGTGGGCGATCTCCCTGGGATCCGTCGGATCGGCCAGGTCGTACACCCGCACACCGGCGTTGAAGTAGGTGGCGAGGATGACCTCGGCGCTCCGGTACGAACCGGGGCGGTTCTCGTGGAGGCAGTGCGCGCCGTACCGAAGGCCGCGGTCCCAGTACTCGTCGCCCGGCTCGGGGCAGATCGCCACGACTTCCGGGTTCGCCTCGTCAGAGATGTCGACGACCCGGATCATGTGCGGCACGGCCCGGCCGTCCTTGATCTGTTCGTCGGTGACCGCCACGTAGTCCCTCCCCGGGAGCGGGAGCACGGTGTGCGTGTGTCCTCCCGGCGTCCAGTTGAGGTGCGAGATGGTGCGGATGTCCGAGAGGTCGGAGGTGTCGAGGATGACCATGCCCGAGTCCCAGAAGCCGAGGTAGGCCCGATCGCCCTGGACCATGGCGTGGTGGACGGAGCGGTTCTCCTCGTCGGGCCAGGTGGGCGTCTCGTCGAGTCGCATCCCGGGCCACCACCAGCGACCGGCCTCGACCGGGTTCGAAGGATCCGAGACGTCGATGACGAACCAGATCCGCTCCCGGTAGTCGTCGGGCGTCGCCGACAGGTAGGCGTAGCGGCCCCCCTCGTAGACGATGCGATGCACGCCACGGCCCCCGGACTCCCAGAACCCGACCTGCTCGGGGGCGAAGGGGTCGGTCAGGTCGTAGACGCACAGCCCGGCACGGTCTGGGTCGGAGCCCCGGAAGTGCTCGTGGTTGGTGAGGAGGAGGCCATCGGCGACCTGCACCTTGTGCGTGTGGCCGCCACCGGGCACCGGCCACTGGGCGACCAACTGGAGGTTGGTGGGGTCGGAGGCATCGAGGATGCTCGTACCCATGCGGCTCGGCCCGAAGTGGGCCACGTAGAGGGCG
The DNA here is from genome assembly GCA_020352575.1 of Acidimicrobiia bacterium. GTDB lineage: Bacteria > Actinomycetota > Acidimicrobiia > Spongiisociales > JAENVV01. The sequence continues at coordinate 206,942 of CP070681.1, forward strand.
TCGCCACCGCGCATGACCTGCATCCCGTCGCCGTTCCCGGCGAGGTCGTGATGGCCGATCTGTCGGAGTCCCGCCATCGAGGCGCCGTGCATCAGTCGGAGTGCGGGTCGTGCCCGGCCACCACGGTCTGCTCGCCGGCGAGGTCGATGGCGTCCTGGAGCTGCCCCTTCGTCGAGCCAAGGGTGCGGAGCCACCGCTGACCGCCGTAGGTGAAACCGATCCAGTAGCCGAGCTCGACGAGTTCCTCCTCGGTGAACTCGGCGCGGAGGTCCTCCCACATCGCGTCGTCGGCGAGATCCGGGTTCCACATGATTGCGTCGGCGTAGCGGAAACACAGCTTCTGGCGGTCGGTGTACTCATCGGACGTCTCGTAGTTGAGGAGGCTGTCCAGCTTGTCGGCATCGGTGCGGATGGCGCCGGCGACGCCCTGGCCCGAGCAGTATGAGCACTCCCCGCTCAGGGCGATGTAGGCCCGGAGGAGTTCCTTCAACTCGAAGTCCAGGACACCGTTGTGGTAGATCCACTCGCGGGTCTTGGTGAACGAGCGCATGACCCCCGGGACGTGGGAGCGGATCGACTGGAACTCCGGGCCCGGCTTGCCCTTTTCGATGGCGAACTCGAGCCACTCCCGGCACTCGGCATCCGTCAGGTCCTGCGGGAGCTTGTACGAGATGCGGGCCACGGGCACTCCTTGGGCGGGGTCGCCGAGTCTATCCCCCGGTCTGTGGAATGCAATCGTTTGCTACCTGCCGGTAGGCTCCCCTGCCATGGAGGCAACCACGGGATCACGAGTGCGCGACCCACGTCGGGTATCGCTGCTCATCGGCGTCGGCCTCCTGCTCCTCACGGTCGCTGCCTTCTTCCGCCCGCCCCTCCTCCCCGAGATCGGCCGGGACCTCGAGATCACCCCACTCGGCCTCGGGCTTTTGGGATCGATCTTCGCCGTAGGCCGAACCGCCGCGGACTTCCCCGCCGGATGGCTCTCGGATCGCTTCTCGGCCGGGCCGATGATGTTCTTCGGCGGCGGGCTCATCGCGCTCGGCAGCCTTGCGCTCGCCACTGCGCCCAACGACCTCGTCGCCTACGGATCGATGTTCTTCCTCGGTGTCGGGTCGACCTTCGCCCTCACCACGGCAATGGCCCACTTCGCCAGGGCCCCGCGAGCGAACCGGGGCGTCGCCCTGTCGGCGTTCGCCGCATGGCTCCTCGCCGGCCAATCGCTCGGCCCGGCCGCCGGTGGGTTCCTCGCCGCCGGGGGCGGGTGGAGGCTCGCCATGTGGGTCGCAGCCGGACTTGCCGTCGCCGTCGCGGTCGGCTTCTTGTGGCTCCGCGCCCCCCAGCCGGCACCCGGCGACTCCAGCCATCACGGCGATGCCCCGCCGATCAATGCGCCCGGCTACGTGCTCGCACTCATCTACCTGCTGCCCGCCGTGCAGTTCGCCATCGGGGGTGCGCTCCTCCAGACGCTCATCCCCATCGTTGCCGATGGCGAACTCGGGATCGGGCCCGGCACGGTCGGCGCCGCCCTCGGCATCGGGGGCGGGATCCGATTCGTGTCGGCGCTGGCATCAGGCCGGATCTCCGACCGGGTCTCGCGTCGCTGGGCACTCGTCCCTTCACAGGTCATCCAGGCGCTCGGCGTCGTGGTCTTCATGTTGTGGGCGACCCCTGCGGCGTGGTTCGGCTCGATCGTGCTGCTCACGCTCGGTTCGACCGGGGTGAGCATCGGGGCTGCGGTACTCGGTGACCTCTCCGAAGGGCAGCCGTTGGGCAGCCGGCTCGGCGCATTCCGGTTCACCGGCGACGCAGCCTTCATGGTCGCCCCGCTGCTGTGCGGCTGGCTCTACGAGGTGGCCGGACGTGCCGCAGCGACCGCTCCCATGGCCGTGTTCGCCATCGCAGTCACGGTCGGCGTAGCGTTCCTCGTGCCCGAGACGGGGCGCCGGGCCACCACCGGCTAGGCGACGGGGTTCCGGATCGTCCCGATGCCTTCGACGGTGCTCTCGAGCACGTCGCCCGGCTGGAGGAACTCCGGAGGTGTCCGGGACTGGCCCACGCCCTCGGGGGTACCCGACAGGAAGAGGTCGCCCGGGTAGAGGGTGGACCCCGCCGAGAGCTCGACGAGCAGCTCGACGATGTCGAAGATCATGTGGCGGGTGTTCGAGGACTGCTTCACCGCACCGTTCACCGAGCACGAGAGGTCGAGGTCCTGCGGGTCGTCGATCGCCTTCGCGTCCACGAGCCACGGACCGATCGGGCACGTCCCGTCGAGGCTCTTCCCCTTGAACCACTGGCCACCCCGCTTGAGCTGGACCTCTCGAGCACTGATGTCCTGGGCAACGACGTAGCCGGCGACGGCGTCCAGGGCGTTCTCCGGGGTGAGGTCCACGACCTGCTTGCCGATCACCACACCGAGCTCGACCTCCCAGTCCAACTTCTCGGTCACGCCTTGGTGGGACGGGATCCGGTCGAACGGACCGATCACCGAGCCTGTCATCTTCGAGAAGAAGTTGGGCCTCGTCGGCAACTCCCGATCGCCATGGACGACGGCGCCTTCCTCGAAGTGCGGGAGGTAGTTCCAGCCGACGCAGAGCACGTTGCGGATCGGATCGAGCGGGGCCATGAGCGCCACGTCGGCGAGTGCAATCGGGGTGCCCGCATCGGCGGCACCATCGAGCACCGCAGCGAGCGGAGACGGGGCGTCGGTCGGGACCACGGCCTCGCCCTCGACCCTGCCCGTGGCCACCGTCCCCTCGTGTGCGTACTTCGCCCAGCGCATGTCCTTCTCCTCAGTCCTGCAACCGACTGTAGGCGGCGGGTGGGTGGCGGCGGTCCGTGAGGAAGATGCCCGAGCGGGGCTTGGGGGCGAAGAACGTCGACTTGGGCGGCACCACACCACCACGATCGGCAACTGCGAAGAGATCAGCCGGAG
>CP070681.1:209973-215129 GCA_020352575.1 Acidimicrobiia bacterium
CTCCGGTACTTCGACCAGGAGGCGAACGAGCGGTTCTTCCCGCACGTGATCGAGCCGGCGGCCGGCGCTACCCGAACCGCCTATGCCTTCCTCATCGACGCGTACGACGAGGAGGAGGTCGACGGCGAGACCCGGGTGGTGCTCCGCCTCGACCCGCGCCTGTCGCCGTACCAGGTGGCGGTGCTGCCCCTCAGCCGGAAGCTGAACGAGCAGGCCATGCCGGTTGCGGACATGCTGCGGCCCCACTTCATGGTCGAGTACGACGAGACCCAGTCGATCGGCCGCCGCTATCGCCGCCAGGACGAGATCGGGACCCCCTACTGCGTGACGTTCGACTTCGATTCGCTCGAGGACCGGGCGGTGACGGTCCGTGACCGCGACTCGATGGCCCAGGAGCGGGTCTCCGTGGACCAACTCGTCGGCTACCTCCGGGACCGACTCGAAGGCTGACGACTCAGTCATTACACGGTCAGAGCCCTAGCGTGCAGGGCATGCGACTCCTGACTGTCCTCCTCGCGGCTTCGCTCGTGCTCGGTGCGTGCGCGGGCGTCGAGACCGCCACGACCACCACCACGACGACCGCTGCGGCCGTGCCGGCCACGACGCAGGCTCCGGCCACGACGGAAGCGACGACGACCACCGCGGCACCAACCACGACCACGACCTCCACGGAGGCGCCTGCGCCGAGTGGCCAGTGGCAGTACGAGATCGCCGATGGTTCCGCAGTCCGGTTCACCATCGATGAGGAACTCCGCGGTTCGCCGGCCACCGTCGTGGCCGTGAACACGTCGGTGTCGGGAGCGTTCATCGTCGACACCGAGGGGCCAACCCTCGTCGATGGCGGCCAGGTCGTGGTCAGGGCAGCCGACTTCGTGACCGATTCCGACCTCCGGAACGGGGCGATCGATCGCTTCATCCTCGAGGTGACGGCGCACCCCGAGATCGTGTTCGACATCACCTCCGCCACGCCGACGGAGGCCTCGGGCACGCTCACCATCCGGGAGATCTCCAACGACGTGACCTTCGAGACGACGCTCGCGGGCGATGCGCTGGCCTACACCTACGCAGGCACGGCCGTCGTGGACCGCACCCTGTGGGACCTCAACATCCCCTCCGTGCCGTTCGTCGCGAACGTGTCGGAGGAAGTCACCCTCGAGTTCGAACTCGTGCTCGAACCGGCGGGCTGAGCGCCCAGCCTCGGCGCGTACACTCGTCGCATGGACGAGGTCGCGTCGACGGAGCATCCCTACGAACCCCACCTCGGCGACTCGCGCCAGTACTGGCGGGACATGATCCTCGGGGTGAACGACGGCCTCGTCTCGATCTTCCTGCTCGTCGCCGGTGTCGTCGGCGGGCAGCTGGCGTCCCGCCAGGTCCTCCTCACGGCCATCGCTGGTGCCGTCGCGGGTGCCATCTCGATGGCGACGGGGGAGTGGCTCGCCACGAAGTCGCAGGAGGAGGTCTTCGACCGGGAGATCGCACTCGAGCGCGAGCACATCAAGTACCACCGTGACAGCGAGATCGAGCAGCTGTGGGAGATGCTCGGGAACATAGGGCTCGAGGGCGAGCCGTTGGCCGCTGCGGTGGAGCAGATCGGGAGCAGCGACGAGCGCCTCATGCAGTCCATGAAGGTCCTCGAGTTCGGGGTCCTCGACGAGGAGCGTCGGAGCCCGTGGAAGGCGGCATGGTTCTCGGGCGTGCTGTTCCTCACCGGGGCGCTGCCCTCCGTCGTACCGTTCGTGTTCATTACCGACACGTTCATCGCCCTCATCTGGGCAGGGGTCCTCTCGGGGTTCGGCCTCTTCGCTGTTGGTGCAGCGAAGTCGATGGCCACGAAGACGAACCCTTGGCGCTCCGGTGCCGAGAACCTCGGTGTGTCCCTCCTGGGCGCCGTGCTTTCGTTCTGGGTCGGCCGGGCCTACGACGCCACCTTCTGAGCCGGTCGGGCACGCGCATTACGCTCCGCCAATGGCCTTCGACCGGGGTGACATCGAGCGAGTGCGGGATGCGGCGGACATCGTCGAGCTCGCCCGTGCCGTCACCACGGTGAAGAAGTCCGGGCGGACGGTGAAGGCGATCTGTCCGTTCCACCAGGAGAAGACCCCTTCGATGTCGCTGGACCCCGCCCGGGGCCTCTTCCACTGCTTCGGGTGCGGCAAGGGCGGGGACGTGTACAAGTTCGTGCAGGAATCCCAGGCCGTCGACTTCGGTGAAGCGGTGGAGATCCTTGCGCGACAGGCGGGTATCACCCTGACGCGTGATCCGCGGGCGGCGGCTCGCCACGGTCGTCGTCGTGAGATCGTCGAAGCCCTCGAGGCGGCGGTCGACTTCTACCACCAGCGCCTCAAGCAGTCGCCGGACGCTGCCGGCGCACGTTCGTACCTGCGAGGCCGCGGGTACGACGGCGACGTGGTCGACACCTTCAAGATCGGATATGCCCCCGAGGAGCGGGGCTGGAACGCCCTCATCACCGAGCTCAAGGGCCGGGGGGTGAGCGAGAAGACGCTGGTCGATGCAGGCCTTGCGACTCGTACGTCGAAGGGTCGACTGCGGGACTGGTTCCACAACCGACTCCTCTTCCCGATCCACGACCTCAAGGGCGACGCCGTCGGATTCGGTGCCCGGATCCTCGACGGCGACGGGCCGAAGTACCTCAACAGCCCCGAGACAGAGGTGTACCGCAAGGCGCGCCTGCTCTATGGCCTCGATCGGGCCAAGTCCCGCATCAGCCGGGACAACCTGGCGGTGATCGTGGAGGGCTACACCGATGTGATCGCCCTCCACCTCGCCGGATACGACCTCGCCGTCGCCACGTGCGGTACGGCCCTCGGGGAGGAGCACTTCGACCTGCTGCGGCGCTTCACCGACCGCATCGTCCTCGCCTTCGACGCCGACCAGGCCGGGGCCGGCGCAGCGTTGCGCGGAGGCGGCCTCCAGACCCCGTCGGACCTCGGCCTCGACCTGCGGGTGGCGATCATGCCGGAGGGCCGCGACCCCGCCGACCTCGTGCAGGCCGGGGACATGGAGCTGCTCCGGTCGGCCATCGACGCCAGCCAGCCGTTCCTGCGATTCGAGGTGGATCGCATCCTCGCCGGGCATGCCCTCGACGAGATCGAAGGGCGAACCCGAGCGCTACGGGAGGCCGCCCAGGCCATTGCTCGCCTCGATGACGAGGTGGCCCGCCACGAGTACGGACGGGCGCTCTCCCGTCAGGTGGGCGTAGAGGTCGATGAGGCGATCGGCGCCATCGAGTCGGCCCGCAAGCGGCCTCGGGAGCGAACCGAGCCAGCACCACGCCGCAGCGAGGCCCAACGGCCACGACCCACCGGCGAGGTCCGAGCCGAGCGGGAAGCGGTCCGCCTCGCGATCGCCGGACACATGGCGGGCAAGGGACTCACCACCGAGCACTTCTCCGACCCGACGCACCGTCGTGCCTTCGAGATCCTCCTCGAACACGGCGCAGGTGACGGGCCGGTCGACCTCGCTGTCGTGGCCGACGCCAACCCGAGAGCTGCCGAGTACATGCGGGTGCTGCTCCTGGACGACCGGCCGGAGGAGGACGCCGACGCCTTGGTGTCCCGCCTCGAGCAGGCCCGGGTCGATCGCCGGGTCGACGAACTCCGTCGTGCACTCGAGGCCATGGAGCCGACCGACGAGCGGTATGGGGCCCTCAGCGAAGAGCTCGTGGCTGCCCTGCGGCGACGCGACAGCTGACCCGACCCCCTTCCACCCCCGTTGCTGCCCTTGGTAGGTTCTTGGCGTGTCCGACACCACCCCTGAGGCGGCCCTCGTACCCGAGGAGCTCATCACCGCGCTCGTGAAGCGTGGCAAGCAGCGTGGGTTCCTCACGGCGGGGGAGATCCAGCAGGAGTTGGAGGACGCCGAAGCGATCTCGATCGCCTTCGAAGAACTCGTCGAACGACTCACCGAGGCGAAGGTGAAGATCGTCGAGGACGAGATCGACGAGCAGTTCCCGCCGCTCACGTTCGACGAGGACAGCCTCCCCCTGTCCGATCCCGTGAAGATGTACCTCCAGGAGATCGGCCGGGTTCCGTTGCTCACCGCCCAGCAGGAGGTCGAGCTCGCCATGCAGCTCGAGGCCAAGGTGCGGGCAGAGGCGAAGCTCCATGCGGCCGACGGTGAGTTGCCGCTCGAAGCCAGGGTGTTGCTCGAACGAGAGGTGCGGCAGGGACGCCGTGCCGAGCAGCGCCTCGTCGAGGCGAACCTCCGCCTCGTCGTGTCGATCGCCAAGCGGTACGTGGGCCGAGGCATGAACCTCCTCGACCTCGTGCAGGAGGGCAACCTCGGACTCATGCGAGCCGTGGAACGGTTCGACTACCGCCGGGGTTTCAAGTTCAGCACCTATGCGACCTGGTGGATCCGTCAGGCGGTCACCCGGGCCCTCGCCGACCAGGGACGCACCATCCGCGTGCCAGTGCACATTGCCGAGACCATCAACTCGCTCATCAAGGCCCAGCGTGCCCTCCACCAGGACCTCGGCCGCGAGCCGACCATCGACGAGTTGGCGCTCGAGATGGAGGTCGACCCCGACCGGGTCGCCGAACTCCGTCGCATCGCCCAGGACCCGGTCTCCTTGGAGACGCCACTCGGCGAGGAGGACGACTCGACGCTCGGAGACTTCGTCGAGGACTCATCGGCGGAGGTGCCGGTCGAAGCGGCATCATTCCGCCTCCTGCAGGACTACCTCGCCCAGACGCTCGAGGAACTCGGCGACCGGGAGCGACAGGTGCTCATCCTTCGGTACGGCCTCGATGGCTCGATCCCAAGGACGCTCGAGGACGTCGGCAAGTCGTTCGGGATCACCCGGGAACGGGTGCGCCAGATCGAGCACAAGGCCCTGGCGAAACTCCGCCATCCGCAGCGGAAGGCGAAGTTCGAGGGGTACCTCGGCGACGACTGAGCACGTGGGGTAGGCAACCCCCGCTGCTACGGTTCCACCGACCTTCCGGGGTAGCTCAATCGGCAGAGCATCGGACTGTTAATCCGCAGGTTGGGAGTTCGAGTCTCCCCCCCGGAGCGGAAGGAACCCTCGCCATTGGCGGGGGTTTCGTCGTCGCGGGAGTGGTCGGTTGGGAGTGTCGGAGGTCATCCTGTCCACGCCTTGTCCACAAGAGCCTCCCGACGGCGCCGATCAA
>CP070681.1:215229-220307 GCA_020352575.1 Acidimicrobiia bacterium
GCCGGCGCCGTCTACCAGTCCGTCATCGCGAAGGAGCGGCGGGGCGACTACCTCGGTGCCACTGTCCAGGTGATCCCGCACATCACGAACGAGATCAAGTCGCGCATCCGACGCCTCGGCGATCGCGATGATGTCGATGTCGTGATCTCCGAACTGGGCGGCACCGTCGGTGACATCGAAGGCCTTCCGTTCCTCGAGGCGATCCGGCAGTTCGGCAACGACGTCGGTCGCGAGAACGTCTGCTACATCCACGTCACCCTGGTGCCGTACATCGGCTCGGCGGAGGAACTGAAGTCCAAGCCGACCCAGCACTCGGTCGCCGAGTTGCGCAGCCGCGGCATCCACCCCGACGTCATCGTGGTGCGATCCGATCGGCCGATCGATGACTCGGTACGCCGGAAGATCAGCCTGTTCTGCGACGTGCCGTCGGCCAATGTCGTGAATGCCGAGGACGCCGACGACATCTACGAGGTCCCGATCCACATGCGGGACGCGGGACTCGATGAGGTGGTGCTCCGCACGCTCGCCATCGAGGCGCCACCGGCCGAACTCTCCCGCTGGGAGGCCATGGTCACCAGGATGCAAACGGCTGAGAAGAGTGTGACGATCGGCCTCGTCGGCAAGTACGTGGACCTACCGGACGCCTACCTCTCCGTCGTGGAAGCCCTCAAGCACGGCGGCATGGCCCACGGAATCCGCGTCGACATCCGTTGGATCCCGTCCGATGAGCTCCCCGGACTCCTGGGTCCCACGTACCTGGCGGATCTGGATGGCGTGGTGGTGCCCGGTGGGTTCGGACTGCGCGGCGTGGAGGGCAAGATCCTCGCGATCCGCCATGCCCGGGAGCACGGCATCCCGTTCCTCGGCCTCTGCCTCGGCCTCCAGTCGGCCGTGATCGAGTTCTCCCGCAACGTGCTCGGGCTCTCCGGCGCCCATTCGACCGAGTTCGATCCCACGGCGACCGACCCCGTCATCGCGCTCATGGAGGAGCAGGAGGACGTCGAGGACATGGGTGGCACGATGCGCCTCGGCCTCTACGCCTGCCGACTCGCGGAGGGCTCGCTCGCACGCGAGCTGTATGGGGAGGAAGTCATCTACGAGCGCCATCGCCATCGCTGGGAGGTCAACAACAAGTACCGGACCCAGCTCGAGGAGGCAGGGCTGCGCCTCTCGGGGCTCTCGCCTGATCGCCACCTCGTGGAGATCATCGAGCTGCCCTCGCACCCGTTCTTCGTCGCTTCGCAGTTCCACCCCGAGTTCAAGTCCCGGCCCGACGACCCGCATCCGCTGTTCGCCGGCTTCATCGGGGCCGCTGGGGCTCGGGCGCCGGAACCGGCCGGGTCCACCGCGGTCGTCGACGAACGCGTCGGGTGATCGATCCCTTCAACCGCTTGGGCACCGTCCGCCTCGGCGGTGGGGTGCTGAATCGGTTCGAACGTGACCATCTCCGCACCGCCGATGGCACACCCCTGGTACGCGACCGGCTGACCCATCCGGGCGCTGTCGTGGTCGTCGCCGTCGAGGCTGGTGGCATCTGGCTGCTCCGCCAGTGGCGGCCGGCGGTGGGGGAGTGGGTGTGGGAGCTCCCTGCGGGCCTCCTCGCACCCGGCGAGGAACCCCTCGCCGCCGCGGCCAGGGAGTGTGAGGAGGAGATCGGTCGAGCACCCGGTTCGCTGCGCGTGCTCGGGTCGGTGGTGACGAGCCCTGGCATCCTCGACGAGCGCTGCCACGTGTTCGAGGCGACCGACCTGTCCGAGGTGCCCGCGCGCCCGGACGGACCCGAGGAGGCCCTTGCCGAGCGGCACCTCGTGTCGATTCCGGACCTTCCATCGCGCCTCGCGACCGGCGAGATCCGGAACGCGATCACCATCTCGGCGTTGGCACTCGCAGGGGCACTCGGGGGCGACATCACCGAGGGCGATGGCACGGATCAGTAGACTTCGGGCCGACACCCGGCGTCCACGCCACGTCACCCTCACATCGGCCAAGGAGCCACGCCATGACCATCGATGAGCGCGCCGCACGCATCGCACTCGACGAGGAGAAGGCGCGTTTGCTCCACCAGCTCGAGGAGCTGGGGGCGACACCGGACGGGGACCTGAAGACCGATCTCGACCTCGGTGAGGGATTCGCCGACGCCGCTGCGATCACTGCTGAGCGTTCGGAGATCCTCGGCCTCGTGGAGCGCATGGTCGAGGAACTCGGCACCGTGGATGCCGCACTCGATCGCCTGGGCAACGGCACCTACGGGGTCTGCGCATCGTGTGGCGAGGAGATCCCAGCCGAACGCCTCGAGTTCCGACCGAACGCCATACGCTGCGTGTCGTGCAAGGAGCAGCGCAGCTGAATCCACTCTCGCCGTGGCACCTGGCCCGGCGCTTCCTCTCGGTGGCCTTCGCAGCGGACCTGCGCGCCGATGAGCAAATGTGGGTCGCACATCACCTCGGGCCCGGGTCGCTCCGCCTCTTCTGGCTCCAGCCGGTGCCCGACCGTCGTCACTCCCATGACGTGGCCCGGTGGGTGGCCGATCGCCTTCCCGAACGCACTGACCTGATCGTGGCCGCGCTGCTCCACGACGTGGGGAAGCGACACTCCGCCCTCGGCGCGATCGGCCGTACGTGGGCGACGCTGTTGCGGTGGGTCCGGCTCCCCGAATCGGCCAGGTTCTCCCGATACACTCGCCACGGTCCGATCGGTGCCGAGGAGTTGGCGGCGATGGGGCACAGCGGGATCGTGGTGGCGTTTGCGGCGCATCACCACGAGACCCGACCCGACGGGGTGGACCCTGCCGATTGGATGGTCCTCGCCGAGGCCGACCACCGGAGGTGAGGAGCAACGATGGCGTATGAGGTGCGGACGGCGGTCTTCGAAGGACCGCTCGACCTGCTGCTCCAGCTCATCACCCGTCACCAAGTCGACGTCACTGAGATCAGCCTGGGCGCCCTCGTCAAGGAGTACCTCTCCTTCATCGATGCCATGCGGGACATGGATCTCGACGTCACCAGTGAGTTCCTGCTCATTGCGTCGACGCTCATCCAGTTGAAGGCGCGCCAGCTGCTGCCCAGTGGGGCGGATGTCGACTTGGATGAGGAACTGGCGCTCATGGAAGAGCGCGACCGCCTCTTGAGTCGTCTCCTTGCCTGCGTGACCTTCAAGGACGTTGCAGCCGTGCTCGGCATGCGACTCAGGGACGGCGCCCGCCACCTCCCTCGGACGCTCGGCATCACCGACGAGGTCGGACCCCGCGTCGTGGACGTGCGGGTCCCGGTGGATGCGGCCGGCCTCCGCGACCTCGCCGATGCGGTGCTCACACGGTCGACCGAGCCGGACCTCGACCACCTCGACCTCGACCTCCCCTCCGTCGAGGTGGCGATCGAGGACCTCCGTCGGAGGATCACTGCCGATGTCACCACCACCTTCGACGCCGTGGCCGAGACGCTTGGGAGGCGGGTGGAAGTGGTTGCGTATTTCCTTGCCCTCCTCGAACTGGCGAAGTGGGGTGTCGTGGAGGTCTCCCAGGAGGACTGGATGTCCGACATCCATATCACAAGGGTGGCTCCGTGAGTGATCTTCGTGCCGCCGTGGAGGCGATCCTGTTCGTGGCGGAGCAGCCGGTCCCCGATGAACTCCTCGCCGAGGTGCTGGAGGTCCCGTTGGAGGAGGCAACGGCGCTCGTCGAGGAACTCGGAGCGCAACTCGACGCAGAGGGCCACGGCATCGGCGTGCGGAGGGTTGCCGGTGGTTGGCGACTTGCCACGCGACCGGCGACGTACCCGTGGGTGGAGCAGTTCTCGACGTCGCCCTCGGCGGCCCGCCTCAGCCAGGCTGCCCTCGAGTGCCTTGCGGTGGTTGCGTATCGGCAGCCGGTCACGAGGAACCAGGTTTCGGAGATCAGGGGCGTGGACTCGGAGTCGGCGATGCGGACGCTCGAGCGCCGTGCGTTGATCGAGGAGGTCCGCCGCCTCCCCATCCCGGGCAGCCCCGCCGTCTATGGGACGACCGAGTTGTTCCTCGAGAAGGTCGACGTGCAGCGACTCGACGACCTGCCCCCATTGGCCGATCACGTGCCCCCAGCATCGCTCATGGAGCGCCTCGAGTCGACGTTCCGCGTCGATGGCGAGTGAGCGACTCCAGAAGGCGATCGCCCGGTCGGGGCTGTGCTCGCGCCGAGCGGCCGAGGACCTCATCGCCCGCGGCAAGGTCACGGTGAACGGCGTCGTCGCGACACTCGGCGACAAGGTCGACGTCTCCTCGGATCGGGTGGAGGTGCGAGGTGTGCCGCTTCCCGTCGCCCCTGGCCTCGTGCACTACCTGGTGAACAAACCGGTCGGTGTCGTGAGCACCGCGGCTGATACCCACGGGCGTCGAACGGTGGTCGACCTCGTGCCCGCCGACCCGCCGGTCCACCCGGTCGGCCGCCTCGACCTCGACTCAGGGGGCCTCCTCATCCTCACGAACGACGGGGACCTCACCCTGCGCCTCACACACCCCCGCCACGGTGTCGAGAAGGTGTACGCCGTGCGCGTTCGCGGACGAGTGACCGATGGGGCCGTCCGTCGACTCGAGCGGGGCGTCGAACTCGAGGACGGGCCTGCTCGGGCACTTCGGGCCCGGGTACTGGATCGGCGCGACGACGCCTCTCTCCTGGAGGTGACGATGGGCGAGGGACGGAACCGCGAGGTCCGTCGGATGTGTGCGGCGATCGGCCACGAGGTCGACACCCTCTTCCGCACCAAGATCGGGCCCATCGCGGACGCATCGCTGGGGGAAGGGGAGTGGCGGCCGCTCACGCTCGATGAGGTGCGAGCCCTCTTCGACGCGGCCGGATCGGGCTAGGCGCCGGATACGATCCGCCCATGGACGACCCGTATCCCATCCCACATCCGCGTGTCGTGGACGCGGAAGTGGTCGTGCCCGGCTCCAAGTCCATAACGAATCGAGCCCTCGTCTGCGCAGCCCTTGCCCGCGGCACGTCCAGGATCATTGGTGGGCTCGACAGCGACGACACGAGGGTGATGCGGGCCGGGCTCCGGACCCTCGGGGCAGCGATCGAGGAGGACGGTGACGGGTGGCGCGTC
>CP070681.1:220407-225424 GCA_020352575.1 Acidimicrobiia bacterium
CACGAGGACCTCGTCGGACTCCCGACCCTCGGCGTTGAGGCTGCCCCGTGCCACGACCGCCTCTGCAGCGTCCGGCCCCTCGACAGCGGCGGCGGTGTCCGGAGAGAGCGTCGACGAGGCGGTGAATGCACCGGACACGCCCTCGGGGAGCACCCACTGGTCTGCGTCGATCGCGTCAACCGTGAGGTAGGGCTCGGCGTTGAACTGCTCGATGAGGCCGGTCATGAGGAAGAGAAGCGTCATCACCACGGCCACGCCCAGCGTGACGACGCCGAACCGGACCGCTCGGAACTGGAGGTCGCGTCGGGTGAGGAGCAGCATCAGGAGCCATTCCGGTCGGCGAGGAACGCCTCGATGCGAGGCTTCGCCAACTCGTACCCGGCGTCGGCGACCGAGGCCACCTCGTTGAAGGCGAGCAACGAGATCCCGCGCAGGTCGAGGTCGAGGTACAGATCGGCGTACCCCTCCGCGACGAGTCGGTCTCGCTCTGCCATGGAGCCGACGAGCATGGACCTGAGGAGCAGGGCGCTGATCCCGGGGTACCGGCGTCTCCGCATCTTGCCCCGGAGTGCCTGCCCACCGGTGACGCTCAGGCCATAGTCGTGGCGGGCCTTGGGTCCGGCCGGAGGCGCCACGTCGACGGCGATGAGGGTGTTCACCAGCCCGGTGTCGCGGAGCGGGCCGATGGGGAGGTTGTCGCGGACGCCTCCGTCGACGAGCAGGTCACCGTCGTGGGGCACCGGTGGGATGACACCGGGGATGGCGAGGCCCGCACGGATCGCCTTGGTTGCCGGACCCCGATCGTGCACCACGCGTTCCGAGGTGGTGATGTTCGTCGAGGTGCAGAGGAATGGAAGGAAGAGGTCGGTGATGTCGGCATCCCCGAAACTCCTCCTGATCTCCCGGGCAATGCGTCGGCCCCCGACGAGCGACACGACTGGCAGCGTGTAGTCCAGGACGTTGTGGAAACTCTCCGTTACTCGCCGGTCGAGCGTGTCGGGATCGAGGCCAAGGGCGATGGCGCCGGAGAGGGCCCCGCCGATCGAGGCGCCGGCAACCGCATCGACTGGCATCCCGAGTTCGCGCATGGCGCGGAACACACCGAGCGAGGCGTAGCCACGAGCACCCCCACCTCCGAGCACGAGACCGATGCCGGTGCCGGTGGCGAGTCGGGCGATGCGGGCGAGGTCGGAGTCAGAGCCCTCCCGTACATGGAGCGCCCGAGTTGCCCCGAACCGCTCCAGCAACCCGGGGGTCCCATGCGGCAGTTCGGTATCGGCCGGCCACACCACCACGAGCCACTTGCCGCGGCGGAACGTCGGCCCTGCGGCATCGAGGAACGCAGCCACCCGGTCGGACTCGGACTGGTCGGGGTCGCTGGACATGACCACCAACGCCCGATCGGCATGCCGGAGCGCCGCCGTCGCCCAGGGGCCCGGCCGATCACCGGCCTCCAGCAAGACCCATTCGTTCGTGGTCTCGACCACGTCGAGCATGTCAGCCAGCTCCGTCCACTCCGGCGAACCAGGAGTCGCCTGCGAGGCACCCTCGCCACCGAGGAGGAGGTCCATCTTCGCCTGGGTGAGGTGCGAGGTCGTTCCGAGCCCCTCCATCGTCGAGAGCAACCGTGAGGAGAACGCCCTGGCCGGCACACCGGGATGCGCAACGGCGAACGCCACGGTGTGGACGGTTTGGTCCGGTGGCTTGGCTGGTGACAGGCGGACGGCAACGGTTCGGGCAACACCCAGTCCGAAGCCGGGGTGCTCGATGGCCAGTCGTTCGAACGAGTCCTTCGAGAGCTTGGCGAGCAGGGAGTCGCGATCGGCCCGCACCGTGGCGTTCCGCGGCGCCCCGGCGAGGATGCCCATCTCCCCGACGATGTCGCCACGCCCGAGGCGCTGGCGGGGCGGACCTCCGTTCGGATCCTCGATGACCAGACGGCCCGTCACGACGAAGTAGACGGCATCCGACGGTTCCCCGATCCTGACGAGGGCTTCGCCGGCCGGCACCCGGACGGTCTCGACGAGCCCGGTTGCGGCGTCCACCGTCGGCCCATCGACTCCGCCCGACATGCTCCGGACGAACTCACGGACTCCCGCCGCGACGAGATCCGGTGTCGCTCCCGACTCCTTCCCTTCCACGGGCGCAAACGTAGCACTCCCCGACCCGCCCGAGGCTCTTCGGAAGGAAGTTCGTACGATGGACGCATGTCCGACGCCATCGTCCTCACCGGCATCGCTGCCGCTGGCCGCCACGGCGTGTTCGACCACGAGCGCGCAACGGGCCAACGCTTCCTCGCCGACCTCACCCTTGAGATCAATCTCTCCGCCGCCGGCAGGACCGATGACCTGGATGAAACAGTGGACTACGGGGCGATCGCCGATGCGGTGGTCGAGGTGCTCGCCGGTCCGCCCTTCGCCCTCATCGAGGCGGTCGCAGAGGCGATCGCCGCCCGGGTGCTCGAAGATTGGCCACAGGTTGACGCGGTCGAGGTCACCGTGCACAAACCCGACGCGCCGATCTCCCAGGAGTTCGCCGACGTGGCGGTACGGATCAGGAGGAGTCGGACGGCCTAGCCGGGGATGAGCGAGCGACCCAGCGGGCCGAGGGGGCGACCGGAGATCTCTTGGATGATCGCCGTTGCCTGGACCGGGCTCTCGAGCATCCCAGATGCGACGAGGTAGCCGCCCAGCAGGCCGACGATCGTGTCGTCGATGAAGTCACGGTGCACGAGGACCGTCGCCCGGTCGCCGTCGAGGGCCTGTTCGAGGCGCTCGAAGAACGCCGGGGCGAACTCGGCCTCGGCGCCGGGGGTCACGGGCATGTGGATCGGCTCGAATCCCGCATCGCGGTAGTGGACGAGGCCGTCCGGGGCCGGGCACAGCGACAGCACTGCCGTGAACCCCTGCTCCTCGAGCCAGGTGAGCTCCTCTTCACGCCGGATGCGGCGGTGGTGGTCGCCGTAGCCACCCACCCGCTCCGAGACCGCGAGGCGACCTTTGATGACCCAGGTGAATTCGCGTGGCATGAGGCCGGTAGCCATTGCGGAAATGCCTCTCAGGGAGCGACGGACGGTGGCACGTTAGCCGTGGCCGTGGGTAGTGAGAGGTTGGCCGATTCCGGGGCCCGGAGCCCGCGAAACCCGACTCGGATCACTCGTTCGTGGAGGCGGCGGCGACCGTCGGCTCGGTCGACTGCGGGGGATGCACGATCCGTCCGGAACCGTTCTCCGCGTGGAGCCACTTCGGCACGTCGGCGAACACGCCGGCGACCTCCTCGGAGCCGAGGGTCTCCTTCTCGAGGAGCGCATCGGCGATCGCATGGAGGGCGTCGATGTGGGTATTGAGGATCTGGCGGGCCTCTTCATGGGCCCGACCGATCATGCGCCGCACCTCTTCGTCGATGTGCGAGGCGACCTCGTCGGAGTAGTCCTGGTGCCTGGCGTAATCACGACCGAGGAACACCTCGCCGTTCGCCTGCCCGTACTTCATCGGGCCGAGGCGATCGGACATGCCGTACTCCATCACCATCTTGCGGGCAAGGTCGGTGGCCTTGTCGATGTCGTTGCCGGCACCGGTGGTCGGGTCACCGAAGATGATCTCCTCGGCAGTCCGGCCGCCCAACAGCATGGCGAGGCGGTCTACGAGCTCCGACCGGCGCGAGTAGTTCCGGTCCTCCTGCGGGAGGGCGAGCGTGTAGCCACCGGCTCGCCCTCGCGGGATGATCGTGACCTTGTGGATGGGGTCGGCATTCGGGAGCACGTACCCAACCAGGGCGTGGCCACCCTCGTGGTAGGCGGTGAGCCTGCGCTCGTCCTCGCTCATCACGCGGCTCTTGCGCTCGGGACCGGCGAGCACGCGGTCGATCGACTCCTCGAGCTCCTCCATGGAGATGGTCTGGCGGTCCCGGCGGGCTGTCAGGAGAGCTGCTTCGTTGATGAGGTTGGCGAGGTCGGCGCCGGTGAAGCCCGGCGTCTGGCGGGCGAGGACAGCGAGGTCGATGTCCTCCATCGGCTTGCCCTTGGCGTGGACGGCGAGGATCTTCTCGCGGCCGACGAGGTCGGGCCGGTCGACGGTGATCTGTCGGTCGAACCGACCCGGGCGCAACAGTGCGGGGTCAAGGATGTCGGGGCGGTTCGTAGCAGCGATGACAATCACACCCGAGTTGGCCTCGAAACCATCGAGTTCGACGAGCAACTGGTTGAGTGTCTGCTCGCGTTCGTCGTGGCCACCGCCCAGGCCGGCACCACGATGGCGACCGACGGCGTCGATCTCGTCGATGAACACGATGGCCGGGGCGGCTTCCTTCGCCTGTTCGAAGAGGTCACGAACACGGCTGGCGCCGACGCCGACGAACATCTCGACGAAGTCCGAACCGGAGATCGTGAAGAACGGTACGCCCGCCTCGCCGGCGACTGCTCGTGCGAGGAGCGTCTTGCCGGTGCCGGGAGGGCCGAAGAGCAGCACGCCCTTCGGGATCTTGGCTCCGATGGCCCGGAACTTGGCAGGGCTCTCGAGGAACTCACGGATCTCATCGAGCTCCTCGATGGCCTCGCTCAGGCCGGCCACGTCATCGAACGTCACCTTCGGGTGGTCCTTGCCGATCTGCTTGGCCTTCGCCTTGCCGAACTGCATGACGCGGTTCCCGCCACCCTGCATCTGGGTGAAGATGAAGATCATGAAGCCGAACAGGAGCAGATACGGCAGGAAGCTGAGGACGACGGTCCAGAAGCCCACCTGGTCCTCCGCCGACACCGAGAGTGGAATCCCCTGGCTGCGGGCCGCGGCGGTGATCTGCTCCTCGAGACCGGTCGGATAGGTCGACGAGATGTCCGCCACCTGCTCGTCGAGCGGCGTGGACTCGTCGTACTCGAAATACCCGGCCACCGTCTCGGTGGCGGTGTTCATCGCAATGGCCTCGAGGCGTCCCTCCTCCACGGCAGCCGTGAATTGGTCGAAGGTGACCTCTTCGGGGCCGGTGGCGCGCTCGAACATCGTCTGTGCGGCGAACACCATGA
>CP070681.1:225524-230540 GCA_020352575.1 Acidimicrobiia bacterium
CCGAGGTGAAGGGCTCCCAGCGACGCATGGCGGCACTCACGACGGGCGTGGCGATCATCATCGAAGCGCTCCTCGGCGCCTGGCTCGTGCTCGCCGAACTCGTTGCGGACGACGCTTCGGTGATGCGAGCCATCTCGGTGCCGGTGCACCTCGTGAACACGTTCTTCCTGCTCGGCGCCCTCACCGTGACGGCCTGGCTGCTGTCCGGTGATCGCACCTTCCGGTGGCAGGGCCCCGACCGTCGGATGATCTCGCTCGGCGTCCTCGGCCTCGTGCTCATCGGCGCCTCCGGCGCAGTGACCGCACTCGCCGGCACCCTGTTCCCGTCCGAGTCCTTCGCCGAGGGTTTCGCCCGGGACTTCGACGCGACCTCCCACTTCCTCACTCGGCTCAGGATCTTGCACCCGATCGTGGCGATCCTCAGCGGTGTGTACCTCATGACCCAGGCGCAGCGGAGGAAGGACGTTGCGCCGCGTCTCGCCACCTCGATCACCGGCCTCGTTGCGGTGCAATGGGGTGTCGGGTTCCTGAACGTCGTAACCCTCACCCCACTCGCCGCACAGGTGATACACCTCCTCCTCGCCGACCTGTTGCTCGTGGCGTGGGTGTTGTTCGCCACCGAGCTCATGCAGGACGCCGACTCGAGGGATTCGGTCGAGGTCTAGCCCCGTTCACGTCTCGCCACCACCGGCACGTCCCCCGCGTGTACGGTGGTTTCGCCGGGGTGAGTCCATTGCAGGAGTCCCCGATATGCGACCGCTCGCCGCACTTGCTCTCTTGGTGGGTGCCGCATCGACCATCATCGCCGTGCGTGGGTTCCTTGATGGAGGTGATCTGGTTCCCAACGCCCTTCTCGCTGGCGTGGGTCTCGGCTTCTTCGAGATCGGGGTGACTCTTCTCCGCCGGGCTCGAGCCCTCGACTTCGATCGTCAGTATCCGCGCATCGATTCATTCCGCGACTATCTCGGGCGGACCGGGGATGACGGGGGCCCCACCGACGCGCCCTGAGCGGCGGCGTAGATTCGGGGGATGCGTCGCGTCCCCCTGCTCCTCATCTCCCTGGTCCTCGTCGTCGGCCTGCCCGCCGCCGCGCAGCAGGAATGCCCGCCGGTAGGCGGCATCACGTGCGATGGGTACATCACCGATGTCGCTGGGGTGGTGAGCGACGACGCCCGACTTGAGGAGGCGGCGGCGCGCATCGTCGATGCCACCGGCAACGAAATCGCCGTGGTGGTCGTGGACGGTGCCCCGGGTGGCGACCCCGCCGACTTCGCCATCGACGTCGGCAATGGCTGGGGTGTCGGCGACGCCAATCGAGACGACGGGATCGTGGTGGTCGTCGACATCGACGCCCGTCGCACCGAGATCCGGACCGGGCCGGGAGCCTCCCTTCCGAACACGTCGTTCCTCGCCGGACTCGGGGACAGTTTCTTCGGGGCCGGCGACTTCGACGCAGGGATCTTGGCCATCCTCGGAGGCATCGAGAGCACCCTCGTCGACGGACCGGGCGAGGTGCCGTCGGGTGATGGTGGTGCATCGCCCAGCCCGACGTTCAGTGGCGTGTTCTTCCTCATCATCGGACTCGTCCTCCTCCTCTCCGTGGGGAGCGCCGTCACCGGGATCCGGGCAACGCGCAAGGCCATGGCGGCCCGCAAGGCCGAGACGGACCCTCGGAAGGAACTCGTCGACCTCCGGCTTGCCCGACTCGAGCCCGCCGGCCACGAGATCGTGCTCGGCACGGACTTCCTCGTGCCCCAACCCGAACTGGACCAGGACGTCCCGACCGATGCGGGCGTCCGGGTGCTCCGTGCCGTCGTGGCCGACGAACCGGTCGAGGACGGGCCGGCGCTCCGTGCGCTGTTCGCCCTCGACGTGGTCGACGTGCTCGACGCCGAACTGATCGAGCGCTACCGGACGATGCCGCTGGAACTCGTCGTGACGAATGAGCAGCAGCTGCTCGAGGACGCAGTGCAGGAGGCCGCGGCTGACGCCCGGCAGGCCGAAGTGGGTCCGGCGCTCGATACGCAGTTGGCCGAGTTGGACCGCCTCGTCGCCGCGTTGAAGCCGTTCCGTCTCGCAGAGGCGAGCACCCGCAGGACCCGGGAACTTGCCATGAAGGCGGTCGACAGCCCGATCGGGCCGCTGGTGCTCACCGACCTGGGTGAGCGGTTCCAGCAGTCGGCGCCGGTGCTCCAGCCGAAGGCCCTCCTCTCGGCGTCGGTGGAAGAGGTCTCGGCGGCCTACGCCCTTGCTGTCGAGAAGACCGATCGGGTGTCCCGGATCCGGGCGGGGCTCCAAGACGCCACGTCGGCAGGGGCGGTGTCGGTGGCACTCGCCGACATCGACTCGGACGTCGTCGGCACCCTCGGCGCGTACGAGCGCCTGCTCGAACGCCTCGAGGACTCCCAGCCGGCGAAGGACGGCATCTCGGTCCCAGCACTCGCAGCGTTCCTCCTCATGAACAACGACGAGACGGCTGTCGGGGACTTCCTCTCCGCGTATCGCTCGGCACGGCAGGACTACTCGGCCGGGACCAGCGTCGAGTATGCGCTTGCCGGGGTGCAGGGCCGTGCCGAGATCAGGGAGGCGAGGGCCACCGCCGATGACCTCGGCCTCCCCGTGGCGATCGCCGTGGCGCTCACCCGGAAGGGCGGTCGTGCCGTGGACACCTTCCGCCAACTCGAGGAACGACTGGTCAGCCATGGGGTCACCGGCGACGATCGCCGGACGATCGCTGCGCTCTTGGCCCTCTCGCTGGAACCGGCGGTGGCCGCCGAGCGGTGGCTCGAAGCCCGGCACCAACTGGCCCTCCTCGGCCTGCAGGGGGCGTATGCCGACGTGGCCGCAGCATTCGGTGCGTCCGATCCCCGCGGGCCGCGCGCGTTTGCGCTCTCGTACGCCGCACAGCGCCAAGCCCTTGCACGGTCGGGTGTCGAGGACGCCGACCGCTTCGCCCCCGAACTCGCCCACGGCGGTACGTCGCACCGCACCGACACCTGGACGGGGCAACGGATCCCCGATGGGTTGGGCTCTTACGACCCGTTCACGTTCCTCTACTTCCACTGGGTCATCACCGGTGGCACCGGGTACGGCAACGGTTGGGCGCCCATTTACCGCGACCACTCCTGGGCGGGAGACCATGACTCCTGGTTCGGGGGCGGCGGTGGCTTCGGCTCTTCCGGGGGCTGGAGTGGCGGCTCGTCGTGGGGCTCGTCGTGGGGGAGCGGTGGTGGCTTCGGCGGCTTCGGAGGCGGTGGCGGCTTCGGAGGCGGTGGTGGCTTCTCCGGGGGGTCCGGATGGTGACGGGGCCGATCGATCGGGTGACGCTCGTCGAAGTGGCGCTCCCGTTCCGACGCCCCTTCTCGATGGCGAAGGCGACCGTGGAGGAGCGGGTGCTGATCCTCGTCGGACTCACCCGCAACGGTGTGACCGGTTGGGGGGAGGCAGCGCCCTTCCCCGGGCACACGGGGGACGACATCCGCTCCGCGTGGACGGCGCTCGTCACCACCTCCGAGGAACTCGTGGGTGGGTGGCAGCCACCCCGGGCTCCCATCACGGCGGGTGCGGCGCTCGGCCAGGCCTGGCGGGACCTCGAGGCCCGAGAGGAGGGCGTCCCCCTCTTCGAGACGATCGGCGGGAAGGCGGAGCCCATCCCGGCGTCGGTGGCCGTGGGCATTCCCGATTCGCTCGACTCGTTCGGAGAGGTGCTGGGCGAGGTGGTGGCCGCCGGCTACCGGCGGGTGACGTTGAAGGTGCGGCCGGGGTGGGATGAGGAGCCGCTCCGGTTCGTGCGCGACGTCTTCCCGATGCTCGATGCCGGTGTCGACGCCAACGAGTCGTACGACGACGTCGACGATCCGGCCTTTGCGATGTTCGCCGAACTTGGTGCATCGTATGTGGAGCAACCCCTGGCGGCCGATCGACTCGCTGACCTCGCCGTCCTGCGGAGCGACTACGACTTCGCCCTCTGCCTCGACGAGTCGATCGGATCGGTCGACGATGCCGAGCGAGCGTTGGATGCAGGTGCCGCCGACATCATCTGCGTGAAGCCGGGGCGCATCGGCGTGACGGCGTCGGTCGACGTCCACGACCTCGCGGCGGATCGTGGCGTGGCGGTCAAGGCCACCGGACTCCTCGAGTCGGGGGTCGGTCGGGCGCACACCGTGGCCGTTGGGACGCTGCCGGGTTGCACCTTCCACGACCTCTGCACCTCGACCTGGTACTTCACCCGCGACGTCATCCGACCCGGGTGGAGGTTGGAGAACGGCATGATCCTGCCTCCGGAACGGCCGGGTATCGGCGTGGAGGTGGACGCCGACGCCGTGGACAGCGTGACCATCCGCCGAAGGAACGTCGGCTAGGTCACTCGGGCTCGAGGGCCCCACGCAGGGCGTCTGGCGCGGCAACCGGCGCGTCGCATACGAAGCCCCGGCACACGTACGCCCTCGTCCCGTCGCCGGGGCGTCCCTCGGTGAGCGGGATCTCCGGGCTCGGTGACGGGGCGAACCCCACCACGGTCCCCCTTCGGTAGCCCTCCCGGAACACGGCGAGCAGTGGTTCGGGGTCGGGGCCGACGATCGCCACCTCCCTCGGTGCGAGGAACGCCGTGCTCGTGGCCAGCAGGGACCCGACACCGAGCGGTGCACGTCTCACGAGTTCCATCGACCCGGTGGCGACGACCTCGGCACGCTCGAGGAGCTCGGGATCGTTCGTCAGGTGCCCGACGGTGAGGAACGCCTCGAGGGCGAGCGAGGAGCCCGACGGGTGGGGGTTGTCGGAAAGGTCCTGGGGCCGGACCGGGAGGTCTTGCACGACGCCGGCGGTCGCATGGAGTCGCCCGTCGGCTTCGAAGTGCTCGGGGATGAGCGCGACGAGTTCTCGGGCCCAGGTGAGCCACTCGGCTTCGCCGGTCGCCTGGTGGAGGGCGCACAGTCCAACGGCGAATCCAGCGTGGTCCTCGAGGACCCCGAGCGGCCCCACCGAGCCCTTCGCCCAGGTGCGATGGAGGAGTCCATC
>CP070681.1:230640-235596 GCA_020352575.1 Acidimicrobiia bacterium
GCGCAGTCTGGCAGCGCACCAGTCTGGGGGACTGGGGGTCGCCGGTTCAAATCCGGCCAGCCCGACCGACGGGCCTCGCGTGAGCGGGGCCCGTCCTCGCGCCCGACGAACCTTGCCGCAGTCTCGGCGGGCGGTCTATTGTTCCGCCGGTGCTCGTCGGAGCAGTCCGCCCGCGCGGCGGAAACCTCTCGACGCAGCGCATTCAGTCAACACTGGAGGAGAAATACGGTGAGTACCTCATCGAAGAGCACCCTCTGGCGCCTCATGGCGATCCTCGCGGTCTTCGCGCTGGTCGTCGCTGCATGCGCCGATGGTGACACCTCGGACGACACCGATGCGCCGGCAGCGACCGACGCACCGGCCGCCACCGAGGCGCCGGCGGACGACGAGCCCGCCGACGAGCCGATGGATGACGAAGAGCCCGCAGACGATGAGCCGGCCCCGGCCGCGTTCACCTATGCAATGGGTATGACGTCGGACATCACCACGACCAACTACTGGGCGTACTACAACGCCGACAGCACGGTCTACAACAGCTACGTGCTCGGTGGCCAGTCCGCTGCGGTCTTCGGCATCGACCTTCCGTCGCTCGCCGTCGTGCCGTCGCTCGGCGTGGGCCTGCCGGCCGAGGCCGTCCAGGACGGTGACAACTGGGTCATCACCCAGGAGATCCGCGGTGACGCGACCTGGTCCGATGGCACCCCCGTCACCGCCGGTGACATCGCCTTCACGTACAGCACGGCGAAGGACGTCGGCCTCGGTGGTGGATGGCTCTCTGCCTACATCTACGACGAGGAGGCCTTCGAGGTCGCCCTGCTCAGCGTCGAGGCAGCCGACGACACCACGGTCGTCTACACGTTCAACGGCCAGCCTGGCCTCGGCGTGTGGCCGCACTCCGTCGGTATCGCCCCGGTGCTCCCCGAGCACGTCTGGGCAGACGCCGTGGCCGCCGCCCTCGGTTCCGAGGACCCGGTTGCCACGCTCCAGGCCGAGGATGGCCAGGGCACCGTTGGTGCCGGTGGCCACACCCTCGACACCTGGGAAGAGGGCGCATTCGTCGTCCGCAACGCCTCGGAGAACTACTTCGGGCAGGGCGACGAGGTCGTCATCACCGACAATGGCTCCTTCGGCCTCAACGGTGAATGGCTGTACGGCGATGGTGGCGGCAACGTCATCACCGAGTACACCGATGGCCCCTACGCCGATCAGGTGACCTACTCGATCTACTCCGACCAGTCGGCGGCCATGCTCGCCCTCGTGAACGGTGAGATCGACTACTGGATCAACCCGCTCGGCGTCTCCCCGGGTCTCCGTGACCAGGGCCTCACGGCCGAGAACCTCTCGATCGCCGTGAACCCGACGAACGGTATGCGCTACATGGCGTTCAACCTCAGGAAGTCCCCTGGCTCCTACAAGGGCTACCGCCAGGCCGTCGCCTACATGGTCGACAAGGAGTTCCTGACGCAGAACGTGCTCCAGGGCGTTGCGTTCCCGATGTACGTGATGGTGCCCGAGGGCAACCAGAAGTGGTTCAACGGCGAGTTCGCCGATGAGCAGAAGGCCAAGTACTCCGGTCTCTCCGAGGCCGAGCGTCTTGCCGCTGCCATCGAGGTGCTCGAGGCCGACGGCTTCTCCTGGGAGACCCCGGCCGTGATCGAGGAAGGCTCCATCGTGAGCTACCCGGAGGGTCTCATCGACCCGACCGGCACCCCGGTCGCCGAGCAGGAAGTGCTCGCCCCGCCGGCGTCGTACGACCCGCTCCGTGCCACCGCTGCACTCTGGATCGAAGGCTGGCTCGAGAACCTCGGCGTGAACGCCGTGGCGAACCCGACCGACTTCAACACCATCGTCGCCGCCATCTGGCCTGGCGTTGGTGAGGAGATCACCTTCGACATCTACCTGCTCGGTTGGAGCCTTGGTAACGCTGCCTTCCCGACCTTCCACGAGGCCTTCTGGCACAGCCGGTACCTCGCCGAGGTCAACGACGGCAACAACTCCACTGGCTTCCAGAACGCCGATTTCGACGCTGCTGCCGATGCGATCATCGCTGCGCAGACCGAGGAAGAGGCGTACGCCAACATGTGGGCTGCCGAGGCGATCCTCGCCGACGAGCTCCCGTACGTCGTGCTCTTCGACACGCCGATCACGGAGTTCTACAACAGCTCGCTGAACTTCCCGTTCACGTCGACCATCTCTGGTCTGCAGTTCGGGTCCGGCTTCACGAGCCTGGCGACCAAGTAACGACCACCTGCTTTCGAGCATGAACGTGGAGGGGGCGCTCCGGCGCCCCCTCCACAACCTTTCCCCCGCGGTCTCGCTGGCGTTTCGCGCGCTAGGGTGCCCGCACCTTCGACCAAGGAGCCCTTAGCCGACCATGTGGAAGTTCATCGCGAAGCGAGTGGGCCAGATGATCGTGCTCTTCTACGTCTTCTTGGCCCTGCTGTTCCTCATCCTCGACCTCCAACCGGGTGACATCTCCGCCCAGTTCGTGGGCAACCCCGACATTCCGCCGGAGGCGAAGCAGATCCTCATCCAGAACCTGGGCCTCGACCAGCCGAAGCACATCCAGCTCTGGAACCACATCAAGAACTACACGACCTTCAACATGGGCCAGAGTTGGGACTCGTTCCCGCGTGAGGTCTCCGACATCCTCTTCGAGGCGCTCCCCAGGACCATCTTCCTCTTCCTGTCGGCGACGCTGCTCTCGTTCTGGCTCGGCTTCTACACCGGCAAGGTGGTGGCCTGGAAGCGCGGCAGCGTCCTCGAGAAGGGCGTCATGGCCACTTCCATCTTCTTCTGGACGGTGTTCTACCCCTGGTTCGCCCTCCTCATGCTGTGGCTCTTCGCGTTCCAGATCGGCTGGTTCCCGATCGGCAAGTTCATCACCCTCAACTTCGAGAGCCGCCCCGAATGGGTGAACGGGTTCTCGGATGTCCTCGGCCGCGTGTCGGGGAACACCACGGCCACCGGATGGGTGGGCTCGGATGTGAACGCCAACCAGATGTTCAACGGGATGCTCTTGTCGATCATCGTGGCGAGCGCCGTGTACGGCCTCATCCGCTACGCCGCCGACAAGCGGGTGGAGGACGAGCGAACCCGCCGCATGTGGCACCGCGCCGCACTCGGCGTCACCTTCGTGGGCCTCAGCGCCTACTGGATCCTCCACAACAACTCGGTGTACGCATTCGACATCGTGTGGCACACGGTCGTCCCGGTCCTCACCCTCACGATGGTGAACTACGCCGGTACGACCCTGCTCACGAGGTCGTCGATGCTGGAGACGCTTCGTGAGGACTACATCCTCACCGCACGAGCGAAGGGTGTGCCGGACAAGGTCGTCCGCGACAAGCACGCGGCCCGCAACGCCCTCCTCCCGGTGACCACCTCCCTGGTGCTCGCCCTGGCCACGGTCATCGCCGGCGGTGTGATCACCGAGCAGATCTTCTCGTGGCCGGGCCTCGGCCGGGCGCTCCTCACGGCGATCACCGTGGAGGACATCCCGGTGGCCATGGGTGCGCTCGCCCTGATCGGCATCCTGTCGCTGCTCGCCCACTTGATCGCCGATGTGCTGTACGCCTTCCTGGATCCCCGCATCCGGTTCCAGGGATAGAGGAGGACTCCAATGACCGACCTCATGAAGGAACCAGGGATCGAAGCGTCCATCGAGGACATCGTCCACGTCCCCCTCTGGCGCATCCGCCTGCGTGTGGCGTGGCGATCGTTCCGCAAGAACTGGGCGCTGTTCTCCGAGAACAAGGCTGGGGTCCTCGGCCTCATCATCATTGCGATCTTCGGGATCATGGCGATCTCGCATCCGATCCTCATGGCCACGGCGTGGGAAGGCCACGAGGAGGGTGGCAAGAACGTCTACGACGTCAGGGCGGGCGCCGACTCGATCATCGTCGAGAAGACGGTGGTCATGGAGGTCACGAACCGCGAGACGGAGATCAGCCAGATCGAGGCGACCCTGCTCGGCTCAGGGGTGAACATCCCGGAGATCGGCTCCGTGATCACCGCACCGCTCGCCAACCCAGCACCGCCGGTGTGGTCGGGGGTGCCCCACCCGCACATCCTCGGTACCGACCCGTTCGGGGCTGACATCTTCAGTCAATTGCTCTTCGGCGCCCGGGCAGCGTTCCTCCTCGGTGCCATCGCCGCGCTGAGCTCGGTGTTCCTGGCCACCATCGTGGGCACGGTTGCCGCGTTCTACGGGGGCACGATCGACACGCTGCTCATGCGGCTCGCCGACCTCGTGATCCTCATCCCACTCCTCCCGCTGCTCATCGTCATGTCGGGCTTCTGGGAGATCGGCCTCGCCGGCCTCGGCATCCTCATCGGCGTGCTGGGTGGACTCGGGGGCACGGCGATCATCCTGAAGTCACAGGCCCTCAGCGTGAAGGTGAAGCCCTTCATCGACGCCGCGCGGGTGGCAGGTGGCTCCGACTGGCGGATCATCACCCGGCACATCATCCCGAATGTGCTGCCGCTCAGCTTCCTCTACATGATGTTCGGCGTCACCGGCGCCATCTTCATCGAAGCGACGCTGTCCTTCCTCGGCCTGCTCAGCATCGATGCGTCGTGGGGGATCATGATCAACATCGCCCATACGCAGGGGTACACGCTGCAGGGGCTGAAGGTCTGGTGGCTCATGGCCCCAGCCGGCCTCGCCATCACCGTGTTCTCCGCCGGCTTCTTCATGGTCGCCCGGGCGATGGACGAGGTCGTCAACCCCCGCCTGCGACAGCGCTGATCGAGAGGACCTGAATTGACCCACACACTCGACATCGAGTCACGCGGCGGTCGCGCCGGCACGACGCTCCTCAACGTCGATGACATCGTCATGCACTACTCCACCAAGGAGGGTGACGTGATGGCCGTCGACAATGTGACGTTCCAGTTGGCGAACGGAGAGGCGCTCGGCCTGGTGGGGGAGTCCGGTTGCGGCAAGACATCCGT
>CP070681.1:235696-240642 GCA_020352575.1 Acidimicrobiia bacterium
CCCCCACTGGGGATACGTCATCGAGGGCCGGATCAGGGTCGGCTACCAGGACGGTTCAGAGGAGATCGTCGAGGCGGGGCAGCAGTACTACTGGCCGTCGGGCCACACGATCGTGGTCGAGGAGGACGTGCGGATGGTGGAGTTCAGCCCGCACGACCAGATGTCCGAGGTGCTCGGCCACGTGGTCGGAAAGCTCTAGCACCCCGGG
The DNA here is from genome assembly GCA_020352575.1 of Acidimicrobiia bacterium. Classification (GTDB taxonomy): domain Bacteria; phylum Actinomycetota; class Acidimicrobiia; order Spongiisociales; family JAENVV01. The sequence continues at coordinate 235,905 of CP070681.1, forward strand.
GGGAGCGGGTACCCGATTCGGGTGCCCGCTCCTCAGTCGGAGAGGGCGTCGAGCATCGTGTGCCACGACAACGTGGCGCACTTGATGCGGACGGGGAACTCCCGCACGCCCTGCAATGCCTCGAGGTCACCGAGGACGGCGCCGGGACGGTCCGGGTCGAGGATGTCGGTGTCGTCCGACGTCATGAGTTGGTTGAAGGTGTCCGCCAGGGACTGGATCTCCTCGATCGACTTGCCCTTGATCGCCTCGGTCATCATCGAGGCCGACGCCTGCGAGATCGAACACCCCTGCCCATCGATCCGCACGTCGCTGACCACCCCGTCGGACACGGCGAGGTCGATCTGGATCTCGTCGCCGCAGAGCGGGTTCGTCCCCTCGGCGTGGCGATCGGGCGTGTCCAGGTGGCCCTTGTTCCGGGGTGTGCGGAAGTGGTCGAGGATGACTTCGCGGTAGAGGTCGGTGAGCGACATTGGATTATCCGAAGAGGTCGATGGCGGACAGGAGGCCCTTGACGAGGGGGTCGATGTCGGCCTCAGTGTTGTACACGTAGAACGATGCACGCGCGGTGGCCGCGACGCCGAGGCAGCTCATGAGTGGCTTGGCGCAGTGGTGGCCAGCGCGCACGGCCACTCCGTGCTCGTCGAGGATGGTGGCGAGGTCGTGGGCGTGGATGCCGTCGAGCGTGAACGAGATGACGCCGCCCCGGTCAGCCATGTCGAGTGGGCCCTGGATGGTGATCCCGGGCACCTCGTCGAGGAGTCGGTCGAGCGCATGGGCGGTGAGTTCGCGGTCGTGCTCGGCTACCCACTCCATGCCGAGGCCCTGGAGGTAGTCGACGGCGGCCCCGAACCCGACGGCCTCGACGATCGGTGGGGTGCCGGCCTCGAACTTGGCGGGGGCGGCCGACCATGTCGCACCCTCGAATGTCACGTCGACGATCATCTCGCCGCCGGTCTCGAAGGGCTCCATTTCGTCGAGGAGCTCGGCGCGGGCCCACATGGCGCCGATGCCGGTTGGTCCGAGCATCTTGTGGGCGCCGAAGGCGATTGCGTCGATGCCGAGTGCTTCGACGTCGACCGGCATGTGTGGAACCATCTGCGCGCCGTCGACGACGGTGAGCGCACCGACCGACTTGGCCTTCGCCGCCACTTCGGCGACGGGAGGGATGGTGCCGAGCACGTTCGACATCCCGGTGAGTGAGACGACGGCGACGTCGTCATCGAGCATCTCGTCGAACGCCGCCATGTCCATGCGATGCCCTTGTGTGAACGGGACGTAGCGGACGGTTGCCCCGACCCGCTTCGCCCATTGCTGCCAGGGGATGAAGTTGGCGTGGTGCTCGATCTCGGTCAGGAGCACCGTCTTGTCGGCGTAGCGGGGGGCGAGCCCATGGGCGAGGACGTTGAGGCCGGTTGTCGTACCCCGGACGAAGCAGAGCTCGTTGGCATCGCGTGCACCGATGAAGTCCGCGACCTTCTTGCGTGCGCCCTCGTAGGCCATGGTCGCCACCTGTGACAGGCGGTAGGCGCCCCGGTGGACGTTGGCGTACTGGGTCTCCTGGAACGACTCCATTGCCTCGAGCACCGCCCGCGGCTTCTGCGAGCTCGCCGCCGAGTCGAGGAAGGCGAGGTCGGGTCGGGCGGCGAGGAGCGGGAAGTCGTCCCGGATGGAGCCCATCAGACGGTGGCGCGGAAGCTGTCGTACCCCTCGGACTCGAGTCGCGCTGCCAGCTCGGGCCCGCCGGAGGTGAGCACCCGGCCGTCCATGAAGACGTGGACGACATCCGGGGTGACGTAGTCGAGGAGTCGTTGGTAGTGGGTGATGATGAGGAAGCCGCGCTCGGGGGAGAGCAAGGTGTTCACACCGCCGGCGACCGTCTTGAGGGCGTCGATGTCGAGGCCTGAATCGGTCTCGTCCATGATCGCCAGGTCCGGCTGGAGGACCGCCATCTGGAGCACTTCGTTGCGCTTCCGCTCGCCGCCGGAGAAGCCCTCGTTGAGGTAGCGGTCGGCGAAGGAGGCATCCATCCCGAGTGCCTTCATCGCGTCCATGACCTTCAGGCGCAATTCGAGCACCGTGTAGTTCGTGCCGGTCTTGTTCGACAGGGCCTGGCGGAGGAACTGGACCACGCTCACCCCGGGGATCTCCTCGGGGTACTGGAAGGCGAGGAACATGCCGGCGACGGCACGAGCGGTCGGGTCGAGGTCGGCGATGTCCTCGCCGTTGAGGAGGATCTGGCCCTCGGTCACCTCGTAGTCGGGATGGCCCATGAGGACGCTCGCCAGCGTCGACTTGCCGGAGCCGTTCGGGCCCATGAGGGCGTGCACCTCGCCGCGGTCGACCGTGAGGTCGACGCCCTTGAGGATCTGGGTGTCCTCGACGGACACGTGGAGGTTGCGGATCTGGAGGAGTGGAGCGGTCATGGCCTCAGCAGGGGTATTTCGACTACGGCGGTGATGGTAATTCCGAGCGGTCGCTACCTCGGGTGCTCAGGAGAGGCCGAGGAGGGGTCCGGCGGTGTCCGCGACGGTGTCCCCGTCGTGTGGGATCACTTGGACGTACCAGCGGTCCACGCCGACCGCTTCGAGGCCGGCGAGGAGCTCGGCGACACGGTCGATCGGGCCCACCGGGAGGCCATTGCCCATGAGCCGTCCCTCGAGCTCGGCGGGCTCCATGTCCCGTTCCGACGCCCGACGGCCGAGCCGTTCCCGGTAGTCGGCCTCGTCCGTCCCGACGAGGCCCGGACCCATCACCGAGCAGCGGATCGCATCGCGGCCCAGGCGGTCCGACTCCTCCCGCACGACGGCGATCCGAGCAGCGAGCTCGTCGGCCGATCGGAAGAAGGTGTTGTACTCCTCGGCCCAGGTGGCGGCGAGGCGTGGCGTCCGCTTGGGGCCCGACCCCCCGACGATGAACTCGACGCCGGGTGCCAGTGGGCGGACCACGCCGTCGATGGAGTAGTACTCGCCCTGGAAGGAGGCGTGTTCGGCCCGGAGGGCCTGGTGGAGGTAGGGGAGGGCCTCCTCGAGTCGGGCGAACCGTTCCGCCCAGTCGGGGAAGTCGAGCCCGAGCAACGAATGCTCCTCCTCGTGCCAGCCGGTTCCGACGCCGAGGTCGAACCGCCCCCCGGACATCTCATCGAGCGTGGCCGCGGACTTGGCGATCACGCCGGGGTGCCGGAAGGTGAGTGGGCTCACGAGGATCGCCAGTCGGATCGTGGAGGTCTCTCGCGCAAGCCCGCCGAGCGACACGAACGCGTCAGTGGCATTCGGCTCGCCGTCCCGACCCCAGTCGTAGTGGTCCGAACGGGCGAAGGACACGAATCCGTTCGACTCGGCCCACAGGGCTGCGGCGAGGAGGTCGTCGTGGGTGCCCCCCAACTGGGGTTCGGTCATGAGCGCGAGTTCCATTCCGGCGAGGGTAGGGAGCGACCAGCGACAAGTACCAAGCGCCACTTCCCGCGTTCCCTGTCCACCGTCCCCCGGAATAGGATCGCCGGTGACCGACGGACCGGAGCCCCGACCATGCATTTCGCCTTCTCCGAGGAGCAGGAGTTCCTTCGCCAGACCGCCCAGGAGTGGATGGCCAAGGAGTCACCCCTCGCCACCGTGCGGACGGTCATGGAGACTGATGCCGGGTTCGACGCCGACCACTGGGCCGAGCTCGCTGGCCTCGGGTGGCACGCCATGGCGATCCCCGAGGAGTACGGGGGCGCCGGCTACGGGTTCCTCGAGCTCGCAGTGCTCCTCGAGGAGATGGGCGCCGGGCTCCTGCCCGCCCCGTTCCTCTCGACCGTGGCCCTCGGCGCGAACGCCATGCTCCTCGCTGGATCCGAGGAGCAGCGGGCCGCCATCCTGCCCGGCGTGGCCATGGGCGAGACCCGACTTGCGGTCGCCATTGGCGAGGACGAGGGACCATGGTCCGCTGATCGCGTCGCCACCACGGCCACGCCCTCGGGCGACGCCTGGTCGCTCAACGGGACGAAGCGGTTCGTCATCGACGGCCACACCGCCGACCACCTCATCGTCGCTGCATCGACCGGTGCGGAGGTGGCGCTCTTCGGGGTCGAGGCGGGTGCCGTCGGGATGACCGCCGAGCTCCTCCCCACCATGGACACGACCCGCAAGCTCGCCGATGTCACCTTCGAGGGGACGCCGGCGATCCGACTCGGTGAAGGTGACGCGTCCGAGTACATCGAGTCGCTGCTGCGCATCGCGTCCGTTGCCATCGCCCTCGAGAGTGTCGGTGGCGCCCAGCGCACGCTCGACATGGCCGTGGCGTACGCCAAGGACCGAATCCAGTTCGGTCGGCCGATCGGCTCGTTCCAAGCCGTGAAGCACAAGTGCGCAGACATGCTCCTGGCGGTGAACGGTGCCCGAGCAGCGGCCTACTACGCCGCGTGGGCCCTCTCGGAGGGGAACGACGAGCTGGAGCGGGTTGCCCCACTCGCCAAGGCCAGCTGCACCGAGGCCTACTTCCACTGTGCGCAGGAGAACATCCAGATCCACGGTGGTATCGGCTTCACCTGGGAGCATGACGCTCATCTCTTCTTCAAACGGGCGAAGAGCAACGAGCTCCTCATCGGTGCGCCGTCCCAGCACCGGGCGCTCCTCGCCGATCGCATCGGCCTCTAGCGGCGCGCGATGAGCGGCACGAGTGCCGTCATCCTCGGCGCCGGCCTCGTCGGGGTGTTGTTGCTCATCGTCGCGGTGATGGTGTGGCAGGAGTCCCGCACGCG
>CP070681.1:240742-245681 GCA_020352575.1 Acidimicrobiia bacterium
GAACGAGGATCGACGAGAGCTGGGACGCCAAGGGGTGCGTCGGGTCGATCGGGGTGAGCATGTCTGCTCGGCCGATGAGTTGGTCGAGGGAGCGCACACCGAGTGACGCGAGGTGGCGACGGATCTCCTCGGAGACGAGGCGGAAGAGCTGCACCACCTGGTCGGCAGTACCGGTGAATTTGGCCCGGAGGTCCTCCCGCTGGGTGGCGATACCAACCGGGCACGTGTTCTCGTGGCACTGGCGCACCATCTTGCAGCCGATGGCGAGCAGCGGCAGCGTGCCGAAACCGAACCGTTCGGCACCGAGCATGGCGGCCACGACCACGTCGCGTCCGGTGCGCATGCCGCCGTCGGTCTCGAGGGCGACGCGGCTCCGCAGGCCGTTGGCGAGCAGCACCTGGTGCGCCTCGGCGAGCCCGAGCTCCCATGGGGAACCGGCGTGCTTGATCGAGACGAGTGGCGAGGCGCCCGTGCCACCGTCCATCCCGGAGATCGTGATGGCATCGGCCTGTGCCTTCGCCACGCCGACGGCGACCGTGCCGACGCCGGGCTCGCTCACAAGCTTCACGGAGACCCGGGCCGTCCGCTTGAACGCCTTCAGGTCGTAGATGAGCTGGGCGAGGTCCTCGATGGAGTAGATGTCGTGGTGGGGCGGGGGCGAGATGAGCGGCGTACCGGGCACCGTGTGCCGAAGGCGGGCGATGAGCTCGGAGACCTTGTGGCCCGGCAACTGCCCACCCTCACCGGGCTTCGAGCCTTGCGCCATCTTGATCTGGAACTCCTCGGCGGAGGCGAGGTAGCCGGGCGTCACGCCGAAGCGGCCCGAGGCGACCTGCTTGATCGCCGAGTTGCGGGCACTGTTGAAGCGGGACTCGTCCTCGCCACCCTCACCGGAGTTGGAGAGGCCACCGATCATGTTCATCGCCTCGGCGAGCGCCTCATGTGCTTCGGGGGAGAGGGCTCCCATCGACATGGCAGCAGTGACGAACCGGCGCATGATCGCCTCGGCGGGTTCGACCTCTTCGAGCGGGATCGGCTTGGCGTCGACGAACGTGAGGAGGTCCCGGATCTGCGAGGGGTCGCGGGTCTCGATCTCCGAGATGTACGCCTCCCAGTCCTCCCACTCGCCCGAGCGCACCGCCTTCTGGAGCTTGAGGACGACTTTCGGGCTCGTGATGTGCTCCTCACCGCCGCGGCGGTACTTGTAGAAGCCACCCGGGTCCTCTTCACCCTCGACGAACTTGGCGTGCAGGGCGAGGACGTGGCTCGCGAGGTGGTCCAGGCCGACGCCACCGATCCGCTTCTCTGCGAAGGCGAAGGCGAGGTCGGTGACCTCGTCGTCCAGTCCGATCACCTCGAACAGGCTCGAGCCGCGATAGGACTTGAGCGTGCAGATGCCCATCTTCGACATGATCTTGAGGAGGCCGGCCTGGAGGGCCATCCGGTAGTTCTCCTGGGCGACCACGGGAGAGACGGAGACGGTGCCGTCCTCGGCCATCCGGCGCACCTCCTCGATTGCGAGGTACGGATTCACGGCCGAGGCGCCGAACCCGATGAGGCAGGCGAGGTCATGGGCGTCACGGGGCTCACCGGAGACCACCACCACGGAGGAGTCGTTCCGGAGGCCCTGCTCGATGAGGTGCTGGTTCACGGCGCCGAGGGCGAGCAGGATCGGCACCGGAGCACGATCCACGGACACCCCTTCGTCCGAGACGACAAGGATGCTCACGCCACGCCCCCGGACCTGGGCCTCAGCCTCCTCGGCGAGTTCGGAAAGGCGCCGGCGCATGCCGGCGGGGCCGTCGGCGGCCGGGAAGGTGGCGTCCAATCGTCCGCTGATGAAGCGTTCGTCGTCCATGTGCTCGATGCGTTCGAGCTCGGCGAGGGAGAGGATCGGCGAGGAGATCTCGATCTTGTCGGCCTGCTGCTCGGTCTCTTCGAGGATCGAACCGTTGGCACCGAGGAAGGTGCGGAGCGACATGACGAGCTTCTCGCGGATGGGGTCCATCGGCGGGTTCGTCACCTGGGCGAAGAGCTGTTGGAAGTAGTGCGGAAGGCGACGGTGGCGCCGTGAGAGCGCCGCCAACGGCGTGTCGGTGCCCATCGACCCGATCGGATCGCGGCCCTCGGCCATCTCCTGCAGGATGAGCCGCCGCTCCTCCGGCGTGTAGTTGAAGACCCGCCCCAGCCGCTCGGCGTCGAAACGATCGTCGGTCTCGTTGTCGAACGGGTCCTGGATGTAGGCCGTGTCCTTGCGGATCCACTCGCCGTAGGGCTGCTGGGCGGCGAGGCGGGCGTTCACGTCGCCCTCGAAGGTGATCTCGCCGGTGGCACCGTCGAACAGGAGCGTGCCACCCGGAGGGAGCTGCCCGGTGCTGGTGGCCTCGGACTCCACAGCGGGGCTCACCCCGGCCTCAGAGGCAACGAGGAGGACGTCAGGGGTGATGGTCCATCGAGCGGGCCGAAGGCCGTTGCGATCGAGGCCGGCGAGCAGCGAGACACCATCGGTTGCACAGATCGCAGCCGGGCCGTCCCAGGGCTCGGTGAGGAAGGCGTGGTACTCGTAGAACGAGCGGAGATCGGGATCGAGGTCCGCGACGTTCTCCCAGGCGGCGGGGAGGAGCATCTCCTTCACGTGCTCGATCGAACGGCCGGATCGAACGAGGAGTTCGAAGGCGTTGTCGAGCGACCCCGAGTCCGATTGCTCACTCTGGAGGAAGGGCACGAGCTCCTCGGAGCGGTCGCCCCAGACCGGTGAAGCGGGGTTCACCTCGCGCGTGCGCATCCAAGCCCGGTTGGAGCGAATCGTGTTGATCTCACCGTTGTGGGCGAGTGTGTGGAACGGCTGGGCGATCGACCACGCAGGGAAGGTGTTCGTGGAGTAGCGCTGGTGGAAGATGGCGAACGAGGACTCGTACGAGGTATCGCGGAGGTCCCAGTAGAAGTTGGCCACGTGGGCTGCGGTGAAGAGGCCCTTGTAGACCACGGTGCGGCCGGACGCCGACGGGATCGAGAGCTCGTCGAGGCCTTCGGCCTCACCCACCCGTTCGATCTTGCGACGCACGAGGTACAGCGACCGTTCGAGTGCCTCGGCGTCCACGCCCTCCGGCGCAGCCACGACGTACTGCTCGATGTGGGGCATGAGCTCGCGCGCACGGTCACCGAGGTACTTCGGATCGGTCGGAACACTGCGCCAGAGGAGGCCCTGAAGGCCCTCGGCGGCGATGGCGGCCTCGATGACGCCCTTTGCGTACTGCGGGTCTCGCTTGGGGAGGAAGACCATGAGGAGGCCGAGGCGTTCGCGACCCGGGACGTCGATCCCGGCGCGCTGGAGGTCACGCTCGAGGATCCGATACGGGATCTCGGTGAGGAGCCCCGCACCGTCGCCGGTTCCGTCGGCGGCCTTGGCACCACGGTGGTCGAGGCGGACGAGGCACTCGACGGCGTCGCGGACGAGCGCATGGCTCGCCTCTCGCTTGCGCGAGGCGATCATGCCGACACCACAGGCATCCCGGTCGTGCGCCGGGTTGACGAGTGGATATGCAGTCTGTTGGGTGTCCATGCAGCGGGTCCTCGCCGGAGAGGGCTCGTGAAGGGGCTCACGACTATACCGGCGGCCGGGGGACAGCCACTCGGCGAGGTTCGGAGCCCGGCCTAGCCTGCCGCCCATGCCAGTCATCGTCATCGGCGCCGACACCCCCGGCGGGGAAGAGATCGTCACCCGCCTCCTCGCCCGCGAGGGCCAGGTCAGGGCCTTCGTGACCGACCGATCGGTCGCCGATCGCCTCAAGCCACTCGGAGTGAAGGTGGCCACCGGGGACGTGTCCGACGACTCTCATGTGGGTGCAGCAGCCACCCGCTGCTTCTCGGCGGTGCTCCTCACTACTGCCGCGTCCGACGACCGCGAGCGCAGTTTCGCCACGACCCCCGAACGGGTCATCGAGGGGTGGCGCAACGCCATGAGCGAGGCAGGGGTGCGCCGCGCGATCTGGGTATCGGCGACCGACGTGGCGCCCAACACGCCGGAGCACGTCGTACTCGATCCGACGAAGGAAGGCCTCGCGGAGCGGATCGCCGAGCTCGACGACGCCGTCGAGCTCTAGACCGACGAACCGAGGCGGTCCGCCACCGCCACCGTCCGCACCACGACCTCGTCGAGGGTCACCTCGTCGAACCCCGCCAACGAGACACCGATGCGTCCCGCCCACGGTCGGGTCCAGTGATCCGGGATCTCGACGCCGGCCAACCCGACGAGGCCGCCCACGGTCGCGCCGTTGCAATCGGTGTCCCACCCGGCCGCAACGGCCTCACCGATCGCCGCACTGAAGTCGTCCCCGAACGCGGTCAGGGCCCACACCACCACGGCAAGGTTGTTGAGGGTGTGCACGGGAGACAGATCCTTGAACTCCCGTTGGAGCCTTTCGACAGCGTCGGTTGTCCCGGCGACTTCCCTCCCGAACCGGACGGCGGCCGCAACACCGCTGTCCGGCGGCACCTCGCGGAGGGCGCCTTCGATCGCAGCGTCGAGGCCGTCGGTCGAGGGGATCCCAGCCCCAAGGGCGGCGACGAACGCAGCGCCATGGACTCCATCACCTCGATGGGAGAGCGACGCATCCCGGCGTGCGAGATCGGCGGCGAGGGCAGGGCGACCGGGACACACCCACCCGTACAGGTCTGCGCGGATCTGGGCGCCGATCCACTCGTTGTACCCGTTGTCCGAGCAAAGGGAGAGGTCGAACCCGGGGTCGGCGCCGTTCACGAACTCATCGTCCATGAGGTTCATGAGCGTGCGATACGCCGCCCGCTCCGCGGTCCAGATCGTTCCGCCGGGGAGGAGGCGAAGCCAGCCCCGCGCAACGTCCACGGTTGCGAGGTCGAGTCCTCGCTCTTCGAGGAGGAGCAGTGCCAGGAGGGTGTAGTTGATGTCGTCGTCGGGCTC
>CP070681.1:245781-250698 GCA_020352575.1 Acidimicrobiia bacterium
CCCGCTCCTCCTCGGCGCCCGGCTCGTCTCCGACGTCGGAGGTGTCCGCACCGAGGTCCGCCTCCGGGAGGTCGAGGCGTATGGGGGACAGGAGGACCCGGCGTCACACGCAGCCAACGGACCGACGAAGCGATGCCAGACGATGTTCGACCGTCCCGGGACGCTCTACGTCTACCTCTCGTACGGGGTGCATTGGCTCGCCAACGTGGTCACGGGTCGCGAAGGCGAAGGGCAGGCCGTGCTCCTCCGGGGTGGCCTCCCGGTCGAGGGAGTGGCGATGATGGAAGCCCGGCGGGGGAGGGGGGATCACCTCACCGACGGGCCGGGCAAGCTTGGTAGGGCCATGGGGATCGGTCCTGAGCACGACGGGCTCGACCTCCTCGATCCTTCGTCCGAGATCCGCCTCGAGCCCGGTACGCCACCCACCGACCACCGCGTGACCACCCGCATCGGCCTCACCCGTGCTGTCGACTACCCGTGGCGGTTCCTGGCTTCTCCCGCCGAGATTCGTGCGGGGATGGCCGGCGTCAGGGGTTGACCCAGACGGTCACCTCACCCGTGAGCGGTGCGTTCGGAGCCGGAGACTGCGCCCATACCAGGCCACCGTTGGCGGCTGCCGCCTCGGCGTCCGACTCCGCCTGCGTGATGACGTTGGCGGTGAGGCCGGCACCTTCGATGATCGCTACGGCGTCGGCGCCGGGGAACCCGAGCACGAGCGGGGTGACGGTACCCGGCTCGAATCCCGACACCGTGATGGTGATCGGTGCCCCCAGTTGGGCGGGCTGACCGGGCTGGGGCATCTGGTCCCACACCTGGTGGAGGGGGAGGGAGTCCCTGACGGAATAGCGGGTCACGACGGTGAACCCGGAGTCCTGCAGCGCCCTGACGGCGTCGGCGAGTCCGAACCCGAGGACGTTGGGGACGTCGACTGCGCCTGCTTGGACGATGGAGTCCGGGTTGTGGATCGGACACACCACTGTCGGCGCGGCTTCGATCGCCAGGTCGAGCGCGAGGACGTGCTCGCCGGGACAGAGGGGACCGGCCAGGTATCCGGTCGAGGTATCGACGGCGACCCGGACCGTGCTGCCGTCCTCCAGTTGGTCGAGTTGGCCGAATGGCGTGTCGGCGAGCACCGTGGCCGCGAACGTGCCCCAGACCTCGGCGGGCCAACTCCCACCGGTGACGGGGATGGGCGTGCGCGGCGGCTCCATCGGGATGAGGCCCTCGGGGTACCCCACCCAGACGGCGGCGACCAGTTCCTGGGTGTAACCGACGAACCACGCGTCCCAGTGGTTCTGGGTGGTACCCGTCTTGCCGGCGACCGGCCGGCCGATCGCAGCTCGTACGCCAGTCCCGGCCCGCACGACCTCGGAGAGGGCGACCGTGACGGTGTGTGCCACTTCGGGGTCGAGCACCTCGGTCACGACGGGCACGCCCGATCGGAGGTTGACACCCTCGGAGGTCTCGATCGAGGTGACAAGAGTGGGGGAGAGGTGGATGCCGTCGAAGGCCAAGGTCCCGTACGCCGATGCCATCTCGAAGACGGTCACCTCCTCGGCGCCGAGGGCGATGGCATGGATGGGCTCCAGTTCCGACTCGATGCCCATTGCTGCGGCGAGCTCGGCGACGTTGCCAGGTCCCACCTGGTCGACCAACTCGGCGTACACCTTGTTCACCGAGAAGCGGGTGCCGTCGAGCAGGGTCATGTCCGGGAAGGTCTGCCCGGCGTAGTTCTCGACGATCCACGGGCCCGAGTCGGTCTCGACGACCGCCGTGCTCCCACGGGTGAACACCTCGTCGAGGGTGTGTCCCTGCTCGATCGCCGCAGCGAGGACGAACGGCTTGAATGCACTGCCCGCTTGGCGATGGCCCTGGGTGGCGAGGTTGAACCTCGCCACGGGGTCGTCGGTGTCGTAGAAGCCCCGTCCGCCGACGATCGCCCGGACGTGACCGGTCGTGGGGTCGATCGCAACGAGCGCGCCGTTGGGCCCGGACTCCGGGAGGACCGATGCGAGGGCCGCCTCGGCGGCCTCCTGCACGAAGGGGTCGAGGGTCGTGTGGATGCGTAGGCCACCTCGGAACAGGGTGTTGTAGCGATCCGTGGCCGTGGTCCCCATGGTCGGGTCGTCGAGCAACCGTTGCTTCAACTCCTCCGTGAAGTAGGGGTACCGCGAGCGGTCGGGAGGGAGTCGGAGGGCGAGGGAGAGCGGCTCGGCATCCGCAGCGGCCGCCTCGTCGGCGTCGACCCAGCCGATCGACACGAGCTTCTCGAGGACGACACGCCTCCGCTCGAGCGCGGCGTCGGGATCGCGGTAGGGGTCGGTGCGACTCGGATTGCGGATCATGCCGGCGAGGAAGGCAGACTCGGCCAGGGTGAGGTCGCCGACGGACTTGGCGAAGTAGGTCGCTGCCGCCGAGCCGACTCCGTACGCGCCGTTGCCGAAGTACACCGTGTTCACGTAGCGCTCGAGGACCTGCTCCTTGGTGAGCGTCTCCTCCAGGCGCAGGGCGAGTGTTGCCTCCTCGATCTTCCGCTCCAGCGACACCTCAGGCGTGAGGACCACGTTCTTGATGTACTGCTGGGTGATGGTGGAGCCGCCCTGGGCGACGCCACCGGCCTCGACGTTCGTCACGAGCGCCCGCGCGATGGCCCGCAGGTCGACGCCCGGGTGCAGCCAGTAGCGCTCGTCTTCGATACCGACGATCGCGTTCACGAGGTCCGTGGGGAGCTCGTCGTAGGCGACGACGACCCGGTTCTCCTCTTCGTGCCACTCCGCGAGGACGGACCCATCGGCGGCGTAGACGATGGTGGTGAGCCCCAGGTCGCCCAACCCGGGGTCGGCGAGGGGTGCTATCTCGGCGTTGCACGCCGCAAGGACGAGCGACAGGGCGAGGATCGCAGCGAGGGAACTCGGTGTGCGGTGCACAGTGCCCACAGTATCGGCAGGGAGGGCCCGGACCTCGCGGCTATTCTCCGGCGTCCCCCACCCGGACTTCCATGCCTTCCTCGGACGATCTCGCCTACCTCCTCCATGGAGTGGACACCCTGTTGCCAGAGGGTGCGCTCGCGGAGCGACTCGACGAGGGGCGCCCCCTCAGGGTGAAACTCGGGCTCGATCCGACCGCCCCGGCGGTGACGCTCGGGTGGGCGGTCGTGCTCCGCAAGCTGCGACATTTCCAGGAACTCGGCCATACGGCCGTGCTCATCGTCGGCGACTTCACCGCACAGGTGGGTGATCCGTCGGGGAAGTCGGAGACCCGGCGTCGGCTGTCGGAAGCCGAGGTGCGCGGCTACGCAGAGACGATCCTGGAGGAGTTCTCGAAGGTGCTCCTGCCCGAGCCGCTCGAGATCCGGTACAACAGCGAGTGGTTGGGCGGCATGGACATGACCGAGGTGCTCGAGATGACGAGCCACGTCACCGTCGCCCAGATGCTGGAACGGGACGACTTCGCGAAGCGATTCGCAGCAAACACGCCGATCTCGCTCATGGAGTTCCTCTACCCGCTGCTGCAGGGCATGGACTCCGTCGCCATCGATGCCGACATCGAACTGGGCGGTACGGACCAGCTCTTCAACCTCATGATGGGTCGCGTGCTGCAGCAGCGACACGGCAAGCGTCCGCAGCTTGCCCTCACGATGCCCCTGCTCATCGGCACCGACGGCGAGGCGAAGATGTCGCAGTCGCTCAACAACTACATCGGGATCACCGATGTCGCCGACGACATGTTCGGCAAGGTGATGAGCATCCCAGACCACCTCATGCCGCAGTGGTTCGAGTTGGCTGCCGATGTCGGGCCAGAGGAGACCGCACGGATCGTTGCCGGCCTCGACGACGGTTCGCTCCACCCGGGCGAGGCGAAGCGTCGCCTCGCCCGCACCATCGTCGACCTGTACCACGGCCAGGGCGCCGGGACGGGGGCAGAGGCGGCCTTCGACCGGGTGTTCCGCTCCCACGACGTGCCCGACGACATCGACGAGGCAGTCCTACCCGAGGGCGATCCGGTCTTCGTCCCGGCCGCACTGTCGGCCGCCGGACTCGTGGCGAGCAACGGCGAGGGTCGCCGCATGCTGCAGCAGGGCGCGGTGAAGGTGGCGGGGGAGAAGGTCGCCGATCTCGAGCTCCCGCGAGCGGCGCTGGCGGGCCAGGTCGTCCAGGTCGGCAAGCGGAGGTTCATCCGGTTCACGGATTGACTTGCACAGACTTCCCCGTGGTGTATAGTTCGCTCTCCACCCGCCCACGGGACGGGTGATTTCGAGTGTCCTGAGGGCTTCTCCCTCGAACGGACCCCGGAACTTTGTCTAGGGCACGAGGTGAACTACGGTTCCGCCCTCGTGGGCCAGCAGGCTCCTTGACAACTGAACAGTGTGCCAATAGCCAGATCGCCGGACGAGCGACGATGGACAGTCGGCCCCTCGGGGTGTAACGCCATCGCCGGTCGCACGGCGAAACCAATTCAGGTAAGTGAATCTCGTCAATGAGATCACTCCCCAAACTCTTAGATGCTTCAGGACGGTCCCCTCGGGGGCCGGACGAGAGTGTTCGACGGAGAGTTTGATCCTGGCTCAGGACGAACGCTGGCGGTGTGCCTAATACATGCAAGTCGAGCGACGCATATCGGAGGGGTAACCCACTGGTATGACGGAGCGGCGAACGGGTGCGTAACACGTGAGCAACCTGCCCCACAGACCGGGATAGCCCGAGGAAACTCGGATTAATACCGGATACCCTCACCGGACCGCATGGCCTGGTGAGGAAAGACTTTTGTGCTGTGGGATGGGCTCGCGGCCTATCAGCTAGTTGGTGAGGTAACGGCTCACCAAGGCAACGACGGGTAGCTGGTCTGAGAGGATGATCAGCCACACTGGAACTGAGACACGGTCCAGACTCCTACGGGAGGCAGCAGTCGGGAATTTTG
>CP070681.1:250798-255683 GCA_020352575.1 Acidimicrobiia bacterium
TCGAGGTCATCAGGACCCCACGCGTGCCGGGCGATGCGAACAACTCTCCCGTTGCCGATGAGCACTTGGTTGACGAGTCCCTCGCCTCGGTACGTCGCTCCGGAGAGGTCGAAACCGGGCAGCAGCGCCTTGACCCGCGCCTCAGCGTCGGGAGAGAGCCTCATCACTCCTCGTCGAGAGGATGATCTGCGAGTTCCAGCACCTGGCGGGCATGACGGACATTGGACTCGTCCATCACCCGTCCATGCACGTTGAGGAACACACCGGATCCGATCGCCTTGGCACGCTCGTACCGGGCGACGAGGTCCTTCGCCTCGACGACCGACTCCTCATCGGGTTGGAACACCTCGTTGACGATGTCCACCTGCACCTGGTGGACGCACCCACGGGCACCGAACCCGATCGTCGCCATGTGCTCGGTTCCCCTGCGGATCCGGTCCAGGTCGGTCACCGATGGCTCGATCCCAGCGATCGCCGGACGCAGTCCATACGCCGCACTCACCGTCACGACCTTCAGGCGAGCCGCATCGAGCTCCCTGCCCATCGTGTCATACCGCATGCCCAGATCGGCCGCGAGGTCGAACTCACCGATCATCAGACCGGTGACCGCATCGTGGCCGCCGATCTGTTCACAGCGGAGGAGCGCCCGGGCCGTCTCGATCATCCCGATGATCTTGAGGTTCCCGTCCACGTAGGCGGCGACGTCCTCGATCGTCCCGGGGCCCTGGATCTTCGGGAGGAAGACCCCATCGGCACCGAAGGACGCGTCGAGGTCGTCGCGCAGGAGGTCTCCACCATTCACCCGCACCCAGACCTCGATGCCCTCGGGGTGGCCTTTGAGGAGCCACTCGTGCACGGCGTCGCGGGCGCGGTCCTTCTCGGTCCACGCCGTGCCGTCCTCGAGGTCGAGGATGATGGCGTCAGCGCCGGACTCGGCTGCGGCGTCGAAGCGGTCGGGGCGGTCTGCGGGGACGAACAGATACGAGCGAGGGAGCATGCGGGCAGGCTACGCCACTGGGCGTCGGGGCGACGAGCCCTCCCTTGAGTGCTGCGACAATCCGCCTATGCAGACCTTGCCCGTGCGCCTCCTCACCCTGGTCCTCGGAGGGCTCATCGCCCTCGCCTCCTGCACGAACGCCGGAACGGCGTGTGACGACGTAGACATCGAAGGCGCGTGGTTCCGCGTGCCTCCGGCTCCCAACGGCGCGCTCTACTTCACGGCCACGAACAGCGGGGACGATCCCATTGCCATCACCGGGGTCTCCTCGGAGGTCGCCAACATGCTCGAGCTCCACGAGGTGCTCAACAACGACGGGATGATGCAGATGCAGGCCATCGAGGGCCAACGCATCGAGATTCCTGCCGGCGAATCCGTCGAGTTCCGCCAGGGCGGCCTCCACGTCATGGCGATGGGCCTCGCCGACGGACTCGAGGACGGCCTCGACGCCGAGTTCGTGCTCAGCACAGACGCTGACTGTGAGATCACCGTGACCGCACCGATCACGGTCGAGGGCGGGTAGCCCTCAGCGACCGATGTCCATGTGGTCCTGGGTCACCCGGGACCGAATGGTGAACACGGAGTCGCCCGACAGGACCCCGCCTCGGGCGAACAGCCTGCCCATCTGCCAGTTGGACAGGCCCAACTCCGGACGATCGAGGGCGTACTGCCCATCGACCCATCGCGTGAACCCGTTCCCGACGAACGGGGCATCGATGGCATCGAAGAACGCCTGCTGGGCCCCTGCATCGGCGCTGATGAGCGATGCGGCGAAGTGGGGGCTCTGCTCGTTGAACAACGTCACCGCCTCGTCCACCGAGTCGACGACCACGAGGGTGATCTCCGGGGAGTCCTCCCACTCCCACTCAACACCGAGATCGGATCGGGAGATCGGCTCCGCGTGGGGTTCCTCGACCAGCCCTTCGGCACGGGCGATCGGCACGACCCGCTCGAACCATTCGGCCGGGACGGCACCCTCGGACCCTTCTGCCACGTGCAGCTTGCCGTTCGTCCCACGCCGCTCCCCCGCACGTTGCAGCGCGTCGAGCACTGCCGGGATCAGGTCGACGCGTGCAGCAGGGATGGCACATGTGTTCAGGGTGTTGCACACCTTGCGATCGAGCGAGTGGTACACCGCCAGGCCGAGGTCATCGGCCGTCGCATCCTCGCCGGCAACGATCCAGGTGCCACCGGTGCCATGGAGGCTGACCGGGATGCCGGCCTGCTGGGCAACCGAACCCAACTGCGCAACAGCCGCGCCCGACCCTCGGGCGACCGCCAGCGCCAGGGACCGGTTCGAGAACATCGCCCACCCAGCCGCACGGGAGGCGCTCGCCACGAGGCTTGCAGCACCAGCCGGGAGGCCTGCCTCTGCCAGCGCGGGGTCGAGCGCGTGCTCCACGATGGCTTCGGCCGTTCCGAGGGCGTCGGAACCGATGCGGAAGACGACGGCGTTGCCACCCCGCAACACCCCGGTCGCATCGGCGAACACGTTCGGACGACCTTCGAAGACGAACCCGACCACACCGAGGCCGGCCACGACCTGGTCGACCCGCCAGCCGTCGTGACCGACTGACTCCTGGACGGATCCGCGGATGGACGGAGCGGTGGCCCATCCACGCAGCCCATCGATCATGCCGCGTCGCATCTTCTCGTCGAGGATCAGACGGGTGACCGAGCGCCCACGGGAACGGGCCGACTCGACGTCGGCGGCATTGGCCGCGGCGATCGGTGCGAACGACACATCGTCCTCGAGTCGCCGTGCGAACGCCTCATAGAACGCATCGACGGCGTCGTCGCCCACCCCACCGAGCTTGAGGAACGCTGCGTGGGCACGGGCAACGGCATCGTCGGCGATGCGGGCCACCTCGGCCGGCACATGGAGGAGGTCCCCAGTCGCCTGCACGACCACCAACCGATCGCCCGCGACGAAGGACTCGGCGATCTCGGCCGGGACGTGCGTCACCTTGTCCCCGTCGTAGACGATGGGCATCCCTGCGGTGAGGTTGGTGAGGCGTTCCATTGCCGCGAGGGTAGGACGCAGGTCGTGGGTGAGGTCCAGCTTTCGTACGCGACCCGTCGCTCGTACTCTCCACCCGATGTTCCCCGCCCATTCGCAGCGCTACGTGGACGCCGTGGCCGAGGGCGTCGTCATCTACGACGGCGGCGCCGGCACCTCGTTCCAGCGCGCCGGGCTCACCGCCGAGGACTACGGGGGACCCGACCTCGAGGGCTGCCACGAACTGCTCAACGTCACCCGACCCGACGTCGTGGAGGACTTCCATCGGTCGTTCCTGGAGGTCGGGTGTGATGTCGTCGAGACCAACACCTTCGGTGCGTTCGGCGTGCCGCTCGCCGAGTACGACATCGCGGGCCGCGCCAGGGAACTCGCCCGGGCCGGCGCCGAGGTCGCCGCACGGGTCACGGCCGAGTACTCGACCGACGCGCACCCCCGCTGGGTCGCCGGCTCGCTCGGCCCCGGCACGAAGTTCGCCACGATGGGCCAGATCCGGTACCGGGATCTGCGGGACCACTACGAGGAGGCGGCGCTCGGCCTCATCGAAGGCGGCGCCGACCTCATCCTCATCGAGACGCAGTTCGACCTGCTCGGCGCCAAGGCAGCCGTGAACGGGTGCCGCCGGGCGATGGAACGACTCGACCGCCACCTCCCGCTCCAGGTCCAGGTCACCATCGAGACGAACGGACGGATGCTTCCCGGCACCGAGATCGGGGCTGCCCTCGCAGCGCTCGAACCGCTGGGCGTGGAGGTGTTGGGAGTCAACTGCGCCACCGGACCCCGGGAGATGTACGAGCACGTGCGGTACCTCACCGCCGAGACCGATCTCCCGATCTCCGTGATCCCCAACGCCGGCCTCCCGAGCGTCGTGGACGGCCAGATGCACTACGACCTCCCGCCCGAGGAGCTCGCCGAGCACCTCGCCGGATTCGTCACCGACCTCGGCGTATCCGTGATCGGCGGTTGCTGTGGGACGACCCCCGAACACCTCGCCGCGGTCATCCATCGGTGCCGAGACCTGGTGCCGGGGACACGCTCTGAAGGACACCAGGCCGGTGCTTCGTCGATCTACTCATTCGTGCCGTTCGACCAGGACACGTCGTTCCTCATCATCGGTGAGCGTGCCAACGCCAACGGCTCCAAGAAGTTCCGGGAGGCGTTGCTCGCCGAGGACTGGGATGGGTGCGTGGCCATCGGCGTCGGCCAGGTCGCGGAATCAGCCCACGTGGTCGACCTGTGCGTCGACTACGTCGGACGCGACGGCACCAGGGACATGGACGAGCTCGCCCAGCGGTTCGCCACCCGCGTCACCGCCCCCGTCGTGCTCGACTCGACGGAACCTCCTGTGATGGAGGCGGGGCTGGAGTGGCTCGGCGGCCGCTCGATCCTGAACTCCGCCAACCTCGAGGACGGTGAGGGCGAGGGATCGCGGTTCGACTCGGTCATGCGCCTCGCCAAGGAGCACGGATCGGCGGTCATCTGCCTCCTCATCGACGAGGAGGGCCAGGCCCGTGACGTGGAGTGGAAGATGCGGGTGGCGCACCGCATCCACGACCTCGCGGTCAACCACCACGGGCTCAAGCCTGAGTCACTCATCTTCGATCCGCTGACCTTCCCCCTCACGACGGGCGGCGAGGACCTTCGTCGCGACGGCATCGCCACCCTCGAAGCCATCCGTCGCATCAAGGACGAGCTGCCGGGCGTGTACACCGTGCTCGGGGTCTCGAACTGCTCGTTCGGCCTCAAGCCTGCGGCACGCCACGTCCTCAACAGCGTCTTCCTCGAGGAGGCCGTCCACGCAGGCCTCGACAGCGCCATCGTGCACGCCGGCAAGATCGTGCCCCTCGCCCGCATCGACGACGAGCACGTCG
>CP070681.1:255783-260624 GCA_020352575.1 Acidimicrobiia bacterium
GTCACCGGGCTCACGAGCATCACGAGCTCCATCGACTCGGTGTCGCGCGCCAACGCAGCTGCTTGCACGAGGGAGTCGTACGCCGGGGCGCCGTAGTCGTCGTGGGACTGCCCGTAGAGGTAGTGGTCCGCGAGGGCGAGGGCTGCCACGCCCCCCGCCTCAGAGATCCGGGCAATGGTCAGGAGATGGTCGTAGTCGCCGACGACCTGCACACCGAGTTCCATGTGGCGACGGTACCCCGTCGGCGCGGGAATCAGGCCTCCGGCAACGCGTGCCCGGCGAGGTTGCCTCCCGCCGAACGGGCCACTTCGACGCCATCCCACGCCTCCGCGAAGAGCGCGGTGGCCGTCGAGCCCGATCGCGGCAGGTGGAGTGCGGAACCAACGGACACTGTGACGTGGTCGGCCACGTCGCTCGAGGGATGCGGGAGCCGGAGGCCGTCGACCGCATCTCGTGCCCGCTCACCGATCTTCGGAAATGCGTCCTCCTCGGTCGCCGGGAGGAGCAGCCCGAAGGCGTCGTCGTCGAGGCGGGCAATGAGGTCGCCCGCTCGCTGGAAGGCATCGCCCATCACGTCGCCGACCATGCGCAGGACCCGATCGCCTGCCGCCAGGCCCTCGACCGCGTGGTAGGCGCTGAAGCCGTCCAGGTCACAGATCACGATGGCGAGCGGCGAACCAGCTCGGTCCGCCCTCCGCATCTCGATCCGCGTGAGCTGCTCGAACCGGTCCCGATTGGGCAGACCTGTGACGGGATCCTCCGAGCGGAGGCCCTCCAGCACGCGCTCCATCCGGGAGTGGTGGAGGATCGTCCACAGGCTGTGGAACAAGATGGGGAGTCGTCGCCGGTCCGACTCCGTGTACGGCTCCTCCTTGTCCACCACGCCCGCCACCCCGACGACGCTTCCCTGCCCGAGCAGGGGTGTGGCAACCAGGCGGGTGATGACTCCGAGCGGTTCGAGGCCCTTCACCATGTTCGCGGTCAGAGGGCCCTCCGCCGCCACGACCGACTCCTCATCGATGGCTGAGCGAGCCCAATCACCAGCCTCGGCCACGGGGAGGGTCCCCTGGTCGAGGTCCCCGTGCAGCGACCACGAGGGGGGTCCGAGGCGGGTGCCGTCGAGGTCGAGCGGGAAGAGGAAGGCGGCCCGGCTCCCCGTGAGCTGCGCGATGAGGTCGAGTGCTTCGGCGCGGAGGTCCTCGTCTTCGACGCCTCGAAGGTTCGCGAGGCGCATGAGGGACTCGAGCAGGTCTCCCTCGCGACGCACGCGCGCGAGCTCGGCCGCAAGGGAATCGATGTCGCCGATCACGTTGCCACCCTATCTCCACACCGACGCGTTGCCGTTCCACCAATGCCGAGCCCGGCGCGGGACGGAGCGCTCACTTCGCGATGCGCGTGCCCGCCTCCCCCGCCAACACCGCGGCGGCATCCGTCGTCGCCCCGATCGAGGAGGGCTTCCCCGTGGTCCGGGTGAACCAGGCCCCCGCCTCCACCTTGGGGCCCATCGAGCCGGCTGCGAAGGCCGAACCCTCGACCTCATCGAGGTGCAGCACTTCGAGCCGGTGTGCTGCAGGCGTACCGAAGTGCGCGAAGACCGCCGACACGTCGGTGAGCAGCAAGAGGTGGTCGGCACCCAGCTGGGCGGCGAGGAGCGCCGAGAGGAGGTCCTTGTCCACGACTGCCTCGACGCCCGCCCACCCTGCTGCCGTCCGCACCACCGGGATGCCACCCCCACCTCCACACACCACGACCGCTCCCGCCTCGAGCAGGAGCCGGATGGTCGGGAGTTCGGGGATCGCCTTGGGCTTCGGCGAGGGGACGACCCTGCGGACACCGCCCTCGACTCCGATCATCGTCCATCCGAATCGCTCGACGAGGTCGGTGAGCCGTTCGGCGGGATGCGCCACGCCGATCGGCTTCGTCGGGTCCTGGAACGCCGGATCGTCGGCATCCACTTCCACCATGGTGAGGAGCGCTGCCACCTCCCTGTCCCCGAGCCGTTCGCGCAGCTCACGCGCCACGAGGTAGCCGATCATGCCGTCGCTCTCCGCCCCCAGGATGTCGAGTG
This sequence comes from Acidimicrobiia bacterium, assembly GCA_020352575.1. Classification (GTDB taxonomy): domain Bacteria; phylum Actinomycetota; class Acidimicrobiia; order Spongiisociales; family JAENVV01. The sequence continues at coordinate 257,852 of CP070681.1, forward strand.
GGTACGGGTCGACGCCCTCGACGGCTGCGGACTGGTGGGCGAGCAGGCCCACCTGTGGGCCGTTCCCGTGGGTGACCACGAGCTGGTTGCCCGGCGCCAGCGCAGCGAGTGCCGACGCTGCCTCCTCGACGTTCCGGAGCTGCACCTCGGCGCTCGGCTCACTCCCCCGAGGGATGAGGGCGTTGCCTCCGATCGCGGCGACGATCCTCACAAGCGTTCGAGGAACCCGTCGACGAGCGACGACAACAAGGGCTCACCCGCGTCGGCGAACTCGTAGCGTGCCCGCACCACCGGCATGGCCACATCGATGAGGGCGTTGAGGTCGATGGGTGTTCCGGCCACCACGACGTCGGCGCCACTCTCGTTGATGGTCTGTTCGAGGGCCGCGATCTGCTCGGGGAAGTACCCGACCGCCGGGAGCACCGGACCGAGATGGGGGTAGGCGTCATACGTCTCGGCGATGAGCGGCGCGGCAGAGGCCCGCGGATCCACGATCGTGGCACCTGCGGCCAGGGCGGCGGTGAGACCGGCACCCGAGGACATCCCCCCGTGGGTGGTCGTCGGTCCATCCTCCACGACGAGGACCCGCTTGCCTGCAACTGCCTCCTCGTCGAGGGTGACCGGCGATGCAGCCTGCACGACCGTCGCATGGGGGGCGATGGCTGCGATGCCTGCCAACGCCGTCGCCACCTGGTCGGGTGAGGCAGCATCGACCTTGTTCACGATCACGACGTCAGCGGACCGCAGCACCATCTCGCCGGGGTGGTGGGTGGTGAGGTGGTCGGGCCGAAGGGCATCGACGACGACGACGGACAAGTCGGGACGGATGAAGGGGAAATCGTTGTTCCCGCCGTCCCAGACGATGAGGTCGGACTCCCGCTCGGCCGCCTCGAGGATGGCGGCGTAGTCGACGCCGGCGAAGACGACGTTGCCGAACGCCACGTGCGGCTCGTACTCCTCGCGTTCTTCTGCGGTGCAGCCGGCGTCGATGATGTCCCGGAGTGAGCCGAATCGCTGTACCCGTTCGAGTCGCAGGTCGCCGTACGGCATGGGGTGCCGGAGTGCCGCCGCCTGGATGCCCTTCTCCCGCAGGTAGCGGGACATCCAACGGGCCACCTGGGACTTCCCACACCCGGTGCGAACCGCCGTGATGGCGATGACCGGCTTCGACGACGGGAGTTGCGTGCTCCGGGGGCCATGCAGCACGAAGTCCGCGCCTGCCGCAAGCGCCCGGGAAGCCAGGTGCATCACGTGGTCATGGGTGACATCCGAATAGGCGAAGGCGACCTCGTCCACGCCGTGCGCCGCCACGAGGTCTTCGAGGCGGGACTCATCGAAGATCGGGATGCCGTCCGGATGGTGGGTCCCCGACAGCTCGACGGGGTAGCGCCGATCACTGATCTCCGGGATCTGGGTGGCGGTGAACCCCACGACCTCCGAGCCCGGATCGTCCCGATAGACGGTGTTGAACACGTGGAAGTCACGGCCGGCTGCCCCGAGGATGAGGACGCGGCGTCGATCGGGCATGGAGCACCTCCTGCCCCGAATGCTACGCATTCATGCAGGCGCGTTATGCAGGAAGGATCTCGCTCCCGAATCCCTCGATGGCCCGGGCCACGCGACGGGGCTGCTCGAGGAGGAGGGCGTGCCCTGCGCCCTCCAACGTCACCTGCCTCACGTCGGGGAGGACCCCTGCCAGGACCTCGGTTGCCCTCGGGGCGACCATGCGGTCCACTGCACCACCCACCAGGAGCACAGGGGTCGATATCCCCATCGCCGACGGCTCCCCATCGTCGTACCCATTGCACGCGAGCAGGTCGGCATGGAGGACACCGAGGCCAACACCTTCGCGGAGCCGCCACCCCTCCCCCATCATCCAGTTGCCGGGCGTCGGGCTCCCACCGGGGTGGGAGGCGTGCTCCCAGGCCCGGAGGAGGGCCAGCACATCGTCCCGTTCCTCCGCGGCGTGGGCGAGGAGATCGGGATGGACCCGGATCTCGGTTGAGGCGGCCAGGAGGACCCGGCCGCGCACGCGGTCGTCGTCGACCTCGAGGCCGACGAGCGCGCCCATGGAGTGCCCCACGAGGATCACGTCGGGTGAATCGAGCGCGTCGAGCAGCTCGCAGGTCCACTCGGCCAGCTCGGCGATCGAGGCACGGGGGCCACCAGCCGAACGGCCATGCCCGGGGAAGTCAGGAGCGGCCACCGACCACCCCCTATGGGCGAGGTAGCGGCTCTGATGCCGCCAGGCGGTGTGGTCGAAGCCCGCACCGTGGAGGAGGAGCATCGTCCTCGTGCCGGGATCGAATGGGCGCCCACCTGTGTGGACGTAGGCCGCCTCGCCGCCGACGATCAGTTCCACGACTTCACCGTTGGGAAGCCCGGATCGCTCGACGCAGGTCGTCGATCAGGTCATCCACGTCTTCGATCCCGACCGAGACGCGGATGAGTTCCTCTCCGATCCCAGCAACGTCGAGTTCCTCTGCCGACATCTGCTGGTGGGTTGTCGAGGCTGGGTGGATGAGGAGACTCTTGGCGTCGCCGACGTTGGCGAGGTGGGACCACAGCCGCACCGACTCGATGAGCGTCCGACCTGCGTCGCGGCCACCCTCGACGCCGAACGCAAACACGGCGCCTGCGCCGTCCGGGAGCAGGCGGGAGGCCACCTCGTGGTCCGGGTGCGAGGGCAGGCCCGGGTGGGAGACCCAGGCAACGCCATCGGCCTCCTCGAGGGACTCAGCGACCGCCAGGGCATTGCGTACGTGACGCTCCA
>CP070681.1:260724-265538 GCA_020352575.1 Acidimicrobiia bacterium
CAACTGGAACGGCTGCATCGTGTACGAGCGAATCTGACGGCCCCACGCCGCCTCGTGCTGCTCACCCTTCAGGGCCGCCAGCTGCTCCTCCTGCTCCTGGCGACGGAGCTCGGCGAGCTTGGCATGCAGCATCACCATGGCCCGGGCCCGATTCTGGATCTGTGAGCGCTCAGCCTGGCAGGACACCACCACACCGGTCGGGACGTGGGTGATGCGCACGGCAGAGTCGGTCGTGTTCACGTGCTGGCCACCGGCGCCTTGGGCCCGGAACGTGTCGATGCGCAGCTCGTCGGGTGAGATCTCGATCGTCTCGTCGACCTCCACCTCCGGGATCACCTCGACACCGGCAAACGACGTATGCCTCCTGCTCTGGGCATCGAAGGGGCTGATGCGCACGAGGCGATGGACGCCCTTCTCGCTGAGCATCGTCCCGAAGGCGTTGTCGCCCCGCACGGTGAACGACGCCGACTTGAGGCCGGCCTGGTCGCCCTCCGTCACCTCTTCGATCCGCACCTGGAACCCCTGTTGGTCGGCGAACCGGGTGTAGGCACGCAGGAGGATCTCGACCCAGTCCTGGGCATCGACGCCCCCGGCCCCGGCATGGATCGTGACGATCGCGGGGTGGTCGTCGTACTCGTCGTAGAAGAGCGATTCCAGTTCGAGGGTCTGGAGGCGACGATCCACGGCCGCGAGTTCCTCGAGGATCCCCGACCCTTCCACGTCACCGTCGTCCTCGGACACGAGCTCGAGGAGCGTCTCGGCATCCTCGATGCCCCGCTCGAGGCCGTCGATGAGTTCGATGAGTCGCTCGTATCGGGCGAGGGTGCTCGTCACCCGCCGCGCCTCGTCCTGGTCGTTCCACAGGTCGGGGTCGGCGGCGCGCTCCCTCAGTTCGGCGAGCTCGGTCTCCTTGCCGGCGAGGTCAAAGGAACCCCCTGGCCTCGTCGAGGCGACCGCGCAAGTCGGCAATCTTCTCGGTAGGGGCGAACTCGCTCATGGGGCGGGAAGCGTAGCGACGGCCGTCAGTCGAGCAGGTCGAGGTATGCCGACGGCTGGATGTCCACCGTCTCGCCCGGGAGTTGGTCGACGATGCGCCGCTGGTCGACCTCCACCCGGTCCGGCTCTGCCACCTCGACCCCGTCCGGACCCCGCACGAGCAGGCAGTGCACCGGGCCCGATCGGTCCGGTGAACTCGCGTGCACGACGGCCAGCGACCCGTCGTCGAGGCGCAGCACCGAGCCGACGGGGTGGACGCCCAGGACTTGGTGGAGGAGGTCGACCATGACGGGGTCGAAGTGGGCACCCGAGCTCCTCCGGAGGAGCACCTGTGCCCGCGCGGGGGTCTCCGCCCGCCGGTACGGGCGTCGCGTCGTGAGCGCGTCGTACGCGTCGGCAACGGCGACGAGCCGGGACGCCGGGTGCGGCGCCGGACCGCCGGGGATCACCGGGTAGCCCGATCCCGCCACGCCTATGTGGTGCTCGAACGCAATGGCCGCAGCGAGGTAGTGATCGGGCCCTCCTGCCCGAAGGATCGCCCGCGCACCCTCGGCCGGATGGGCGTGCACGACCCGTTCCCCATCGGGGTCTAGTCCGCCCGGCGAGGAGAGGATCGACTCCTGGACCTTCGCCTTCCCGATGTCGTGGAGGAGCGCTCCGAGGGCGATGCGATCGATCATCGGCTCCTCGATCTTGCCTTCCCGCGCAAGGGCGGTCGAGAGCAGGGAGACGTTCACCGAGTGGTAGAAGGTGTACCGGTCGTGGCTCTTGAGCGTCGAGAGCAGGAAGGCTGCGGCAGGGTCGACCGACGCGACATCCATGAGCCCCTGTGTCGCCCATTCCGCCGACGTGAGGTCGATGAGGGCGTCTGCCTGCACCGCTGCCAAGGCGGAGCGGATCGCATCGACCGCGCTGCCGTACCTCGCCCGGTAGGTCGCAGACGGGGCCTCGTCTTCTTCCCCCGGTTCGTACGGCGACTCGTTCAACCGGACCGAGCCCGAGGGCGGCGGGCCCGCCTCGGCCAAGAACTGGGCAAGGGCGAGGAGGTCTTCGCGGCGCACCGGGCGGGTGATGCCGATCGAGTCGATCTCCTTCACCTGGAGGGAGCGGATGAAGTCGACGAACTCGAGCGACTCGTGCGATTGGAGCGCGCGGTCCACGTACACCCGACCATCGAACAGTGAGAGCGCCGCGTCACCACGCGCGGACAGGGTGAGTGCCTCGGCTGCCTGTTCGAGGCGATCCACCGCCTTGTCGACCAGCGCATGGTCAGCCTCGTACAGGCGCACGAGGCTCACGGCATTGCGCAGGGAAAGGAGCAGTGGGCGAACACTCATTGCGAGGTCGCTCGTTCGATGAGGCGACGGAGGGTCCGGCCTTCCGAGGTGAGGAACGCCTTCCAGTCCACGGTGAGTTCCTTGAGGTACTGCTTGCCCGCCTCAGAGCGGCCGAGGGCGGCCACCACGACGGCCTGTTCCTCGGTCGAAGCCGACTCCAACATTCGGCCGAGCCGCGCCACACTGTCGGGCGAACCCCGCTCGCTGAGGTGGGTGAGCGCAATGCGGCGGATCTGCGGCGCCGGGTCGGTGAGGAACTCGCCGAGCTGCTCGACCGACAGGTGGGGTCCGACCAATTCGAGGGCCCGCTGTCGCACGGTCGATCGAGAGTCCTCCAACATCGGGAGGAGCCGGGGATCGCGACCCACCTCTGCTCCCGATCTGCGGAGCACCGTGAGCACCTGCGGCAACCCTCGGTTGAGGACGGGCAAGGCGGAGAGAATCGGCTCAGGGTCTCCCTCGAGCCACCCGGCCAACCGCTCGGCCAGCACCGTCCGCTGCTGCTGGTCGGGCTCAGCATCGATGGCGCGGACGAGTGCAGCGGGGTTGGCAGGGCCGAGTTCCTCGAGCATCGACAGGGCCAACTCATCACCCGTGCCTGCGACGGCGGCGACGTCACCGATGACCGAACCGGCGATCTCAGCGATCTCGGACTCCCAGAGACCGGCATCACGAGCGGCGAGCGCGGCACCCTCGCGGAGCCAACCCGCAGCCTCCGCCATGCGCCGTCGCTGCACCGCCGACAGGACCATTCGCCGCCAGATGAGGGCCGGGTCGACGAGGTCCTCGCGCCCGGGGGCCAGGTGGAAGAGGGCTCGCAGGGTGGACTGCGCCGGCACCGCGATCTCGTCGAGGGATGGCATCTCTAGCCGTTCGAGGGATCCGCCCTCGATGTCGACGAGCCGCGCGGCGATCTCCGGGGCCACGCGGCCGGTGAAGTCGAGCATGGAGTTCGGGTCGTCGAGGACCCGCCGAAGATCGGCCGCTCGAGCGTCGGCTCTCCCTGACAAGCGGCCGAACAGCACCTGGATCGCCTCGCCGGTGATGGACATCGAGAGTCGGGCCACCTCCGGCGACGCCAATTGTTGGAGCAGGAGGTCGAGGACCTGCTCCCCACCCACCTGCCGGAGGCGGAGGATGACCGCCGACTGGGAATCGGGCTCCAACCGCGTGAATGCCTCGAGGAACGCAACGGCGGAGGATGGCCGCACCTTGATCGACTCGACGAGGTCGTCCACGAACCCGTTCGGGTCGCCCGCGACGGCCCCGGCCGAATGCCGATCGGTGACCTCGGTGACGTCCGTCTCGTCGGATGCAGCACCTCCGGCATGGATCACCAGTTGCGAGTGCGGGACCGCGTCGATCAGTCGGAGGCCCTTTGCCCGCACCGCGGCGGGTAGGCCACCGAGGGCTGCGAGTTCTTCGGCGGGCGAGAGCAGGAGCTGCAGGAACGCGCCGAGGTCCTCCGGTGTGAACCCGGGATGCACTCGCACCACGGCGACCCCATGGGAAAACGCTGCATCGGAGAACCGGTGGAGCGCGGCGCCGACCCTCGGGACGGGCTGGCCGTCGCAATTGAGGGCACCGGGCAGCGGCTCGAAGTCGATCGGGTGGTCGGTCGCTGCGAGTTCCTCGGCCACCCGCCGGAACGCCTCCTGCCGTGCGGGCTCTGGGTAGAGACCCGCACCCACCCAGGCCGCGCCCAACAGGCGTGCAGCCTCAGCCGGCTCGAGGTGATGGGCACTCATGCGCCCGGAGCCTACGCCTTGCGACATGTCACTCAATGCAGTCGAAACATTCTTCAGTGACCACGATCAGCGGTCAACGGTGCCGGTCAGTTCGCCCCGTGGCACTTCTTGAACTTCTTGCCCGATCCGCAGTAGCAGGGATCGTTGCGGCCGATCTTCTCCCCGGTTCGCACGGGCTGGGCACGACGGGGACCGACCTCACCCGCCGCAGCCGCCACGAGCTGGCGCTGGGCCGGCTCCTGGGCCTGGGCGGGCTGCACCACGCGGGCGTGGTACACGTAGCGCACCGAGTCCCTGGCGACGGAGTCCATGAGCTCGGCGAAGTAGTCGTACGCCTCGTTCTGGTACTCGACCAGCGGGTCGCGGTTGCCCATCGCTCGCAGGTTGATGCCAGCGCGGAGGTAGTCCATCTCCGCCAGGTGCTCACGCCACTTGTTGTCGATCACCATGAGCACCGATCGGCGCTCAATGGCTGCGAGGATCTCCTCGCCCAGCTCCTCACGGCGTCCTTCGTAAGCCTTCGCCGCGGCCTCTACCGCCTCGTCTACGAGGTCCTCTGTGGAGTCGGAGTCCGAGGTGAGCTCCACGTCGAAGAGCATCTGGAACTCCCGTGAGAACTCCTGGATCGCCTCCTCGTCGAGGCTGTCCACCGTCGCGGTCCTTGCGACGTCCTCTGCGACCTCTTCGGACCACTGGCGGACGAGTTCGCTCGCACGACCCCTCAGGAGGATGT
>CP070681.1:265638-270438 GCA_020352575.1 Acidimicrobiia bacterium
GCCGGCGATCACCGACGGGGTCCGGAACCTCATGGCCCTGACAACCATCGGTCGAAGGAGAATCCGGTCAAGGCTCCCTGGAGCGACAAGCACACACTCAATCGAAGAGGTCCCCCTAGCCGGTTGGGTTGAACCACTCGAGCTTCACCCACACGTCTGCGGCACCTTCGGGCACCACACTTCCCAACCGGACGATCGGGGTGTTTCCGACCGTCTGCGTCATGTCAAGACCCTTGCGCACGCCTACTCCTTCCCGACAGCCAGCGTACCCCCGGGCTGCCAAGTGGGTGGCCCCACCGAGATCGAGGCCCGGTTCTGGACTGCCTGCGACCAAGTGCCCCGGCGGGTACGCTCCTGAGCCCGAGGAGCCAACCATCCTTCCTCAGTTCACACCCCGCCACAACGACACCGGCCTGTCCGATCGAGCGGCCCGACCGTGAGCGGCGAAACCCTCACCTATTGGTTCTCAGACCTAGAGGGGAGCACCCGCCTCTGGGAGGAGCATCCGATCGGAATGCAGCATGCCCTCGCACGTCACGACGAGATCCTCAACGAAGCCGTGGTCGAGAGCGGCGGCAGGGTGGTAAAGAGCACGGGGGACGGCCTCATGGCAGTCTTCGACACCCCGCTCGGCGCCATCGGCGCCGCCGTCGCCGCCCAGGACGCCCTCCACACCGAGACGTGGACCGAGACCGGCCCACTACGCGTCCGCATGGGTATCCACCTCGGACAGTCCCAGCCAAGGGCCGGTGACTACTACGGCACACCCGTCAACCGCGCAGCGCGCATCATGTCAGCAGCCCACGGCGGACAGGTCCTCGTCTCCGACGCAGTCGCAAGCGCCTGCCGAGACAACCTCCCCGCACGCCTCGGACTCGAAGACCTCGGCATGCACCGACTCAAGGACCTCACGGGCAGCGAACGACTCCACCAACTACTCATCGCCGACCTTCCCTCGTCGTTCCCACCTCCCTCGACGCTCGAGTTGCGACCCAACAACCTCCCCACACAAACGTCTGTATTCCTCGGCCGCGAGGAGGAACTGTCGTCACTCCGCACGCTGCTCCACACCCCCGACGTCCGACTCATCACACTCGTCGGACCGGGAGGCACCGGCAAGACCCGACTCGCTCTCGAAGCAGCGGTCCGTGACCTCGACCGTTACGAGGATGGCCTCTTCTTCGTCCCCCTCGCGGAGGCCCGCACGTCCGACGATGTGTTCACCGCGATAGGCCGGGAGCTCAACATCGACCTGCCACCTGAGGGCTCCCGCATCGACGGGCTCCGTACCGCCCTCGCGAACCGGCGCGTCCTCCTGCTGCTCGACAACTTCGAGCAGATCACCGACGGCGCCGCTGACGTCGTCGACCTGCTCTCTTCCTGCCCGCACCTCACGGCGCTCGTCACCAGTCGAGAAGCTCTCCGGGTCCGCGGAGAACGACTCTTCCCCGTTGCCCCCCTGTCCATTCCTGCCCGCTCGGCGACGCTCGAAGACGTCATGGCGTCCGAGGCAGTCCGACTCTTCGTGGAACGAGCCGTCGAGGTGCAGCCGTCGTTCACGATCACCGACGTCAACGCAGCGACGATCGCCGAGATCTGCACTCGACTCGACGGGCTACCGCTCGCCATCGAGTTGGCGACCGCACGGCTGCGGATCTTCTCACCGACCGACCTCCTCAGCCGACTCGAGCGTCGCCTCGACCTGCTCAAGGGAGGTGCCCGAGACCTTCCGGGTCGCCAGCAGACGATCCGTGCGGCAATCCAGTGGAGCTTCGAACTCCTCGACGACCACGATCGAATGCTCTGTCTGCTCGTGTCAGCGTTCGCAGGAGCCCGGTTCGAGGATGTCGAGGCCGTGGCGCTCGGGATCGACGCCTTCGCCCACACCGACGTGATCGACGGACTCCAGTCGCTCGTCGACAAGAGCCTCGTCCGAAGGATCGACGATGACAGCCCCTGGTTTGCGATGCTCGGCACGATCCGTGACTACGCCCAGGAGCAACTCTCCACCGACCCAGACCTGGCCGCAGCCGTGCGACGCGCCCACGCCGACCACTACTGCACGATGGCGCGGAACCTCCGGCCCCTCCTGACCGGTAGCGACCGCGAGAGTGCGCTCATCCAACTCACCCGCAACATCGACAACCTCTTGCTCGCCTGGCGTCACCTTCTCGAGGACGGATCGCTCGAGTCCCTGTACGAATTCCTCGACCCGCTGTGGGCGCTGCACGACGCCAAGGGGTGGTACGCCGGGGTGATCGACCTGGCCCGCGACCTCCTTGGACTGCTCGGCACTCTCCCCGAGACACCCGAACTCGTCCGCGAAAAGGTCGCCCTCCAAACGAGCGTTGCGCGAGCCCTCATGACGATCAGCGGATATGGGGCTGAGGTCGAGGCAGCCTTCAAGGAAGCCCTTGCGCTCTCCGACGAAACCGGACACATCCCGGAGCGATTCCCGGTACTTCGCAGCCTGACGAGTCTCTACACGCTGTCGGGCGACATGCGCAACGCTGCGCACACGTCCCGAGAGATGTTGAAACTCGCACTTGCTCACGACGATCCCGCCATGGAGATGGAGGCGAGCATGGTCGTCGGTGTCCACGAGGCGAACTCAGGAGCGCCCGAGCAGGGACTCGCACGCCTGGAACGAGCGGTCGAACTGTACGACCCAACCGAGCGCCGCCATGAGCGTTTCCGGCTCGGACCCAACCCGGGCATCCAGTCCCTCACCTCGTCGGCACTGGTGCTTGCGATGCTCGGCCACAACGATCGCGCCCTGCTGCGCGCCAGGCGCGCCGAGGAGGAAAGCGCCGCTCTGAACCACCCAGCAACTCGCGCCTACGCACTCCACCACGTGGCGTTCGTGTACTCGGGACTAGGGAGGTTCGACCTGATCGGCGACCTCGGCAACGAGCTGCTCACCGTTGCGATCGACCACGACTACCCCATCTGGCGTGCAGTGGCCATGGTGTGGCAGGGACTTGCGGCCCTTGCCGCAGGGGACGCCGGTGGCCTTTCGCGCCTTGAGGAGGGGATGACCCTGTACCAGGGCGAATCGGCCCCTCCGGTCTTCTGGCCGATGATGCTCGTCCTCCTCGCGGCCGGCAATGCGATGGCCGGTCGACCTGACGTGGCGTTGGCCAGGGTCGACGACTCGCTGGAACTCACCGCGGGCACACCCAACGCCACTGAAGCGCTGGTGATGCGAGGGGATCTCCTCCTCGGCATACACGGCGTCGAGGCCGCCGATGAGGCGCTCGAGGGGTGGGAGACCGCGCTCGCGATCGCACAAGAGGCCGGGTTCCGCCCGGCTGCACTGAAGGCCGCGACCCGAATCGCACGGATGGCGATCGGCACTGACCGGGAGGCAGTGGCGCTTCAGCGACTTTCCTCCATCCATGACGGCTTCACCGAGGGGTTCGACGCTCCCGACCTCGTCGCTGCCCGAGAGGTCCTCGGCCGACCGACATGAACACGCCCACGCACGAGACGCCGATCGCCAGGGTCTGGTACCTCCGAACCGCAGAGGACACCGGAGGTCGCCTCCACGAACAGCGCGTCGAATACAGCCCGGGATCGCCTTTCCCGCCAGCGCACTATCACCCCGCCCAGGACGAGTACTTCGAGATCGAGTCCGGAAGCATGGTGTTCGTTGTCGGCGGGGAGGAGCGGGTCGTCGAGGCCGGCGGGAGCATCAGCATCCCGGCGGGAACGCGCCATATGGCCCGCAACGCTTCGCAGACGGACGCGGCCGTCGTGCGGTGGGAGACAACTCCTGCCCTCCGCACCGGTGAGTTCTTCTCGGCAATGGCGGCGCTCGGCAGTTCCGCGTCCGTCCTCGATCGCGCAGCAACGGCGTGGCACTACCGCGACGTGTACCGGGGAACTGGTGCGCTCAGTGTCCTGACGCCCGTGGTGAGCGCCGTGGCCCGGGCATTTGGACGCCGGCTGACACCATGACCGCCAGATCGCTCCGCATCCGGTCGGCGAGTCTGCTCAGCCGGTCCAGTCGCAGATCACCGACCAGGTGAAGGCGCTGAAGATCCCGTACCGGAACTGGAGTGCGAAGTCCACCGGTTCAGCAGTGTCGACACCCTGTTCGGGGGTGAACCGAAGGCCACCCACGATGCCACCGTTCCGGTACATCTCGACCAGGTCTTCGGGGGCCGTCACCGTTTCGCCTTCAGAGGAGAGTTGGAACGACTGAGGGGAGTCCATTGAGGCGTCGGTGACGACGAGCGGAACGTTGAACCAGTTGAAGTACCTGACCTCCGCGATGCCACTTCCGATCTTGGGGGCTACGGCCGGGCCAGCGAGCGAGGTCCCGAAGAAGACCCGGATCGAATCACCATCGGGCTCGGCGAGACAGGTCGGTTCCTTGCCAACCTCGAGCAGGGACTCATCGAGCCTGGGCATCGACACCCACTGCGACCAGTGGCTCTCATCGAGTCGGAAGGTGAGCCTTCCGCCCTCCAGGCAGGTAGCCGTATCTGGGTCGACGAACTCACCGTCCTCGTTCGCCTCTCCCTCGAGCCTCTCGATGAGAGCCGTGAAGCCGTCGTGCTCGAGGCTGATGAGCTCTGCCACGGTGGACTCCTTGGTGACCACGCCGTCCTGTTCGATCGTGCCCCCTCCGCCTCCGGCGAACTCGAGATTGGCGCCGCCGAGGAGACCCCGGATTCCGAGTCCGACATCGATCGAAGCGCCGAGCGTCCCCGGCCTGGGTTGGACGTCCATCTCACCGCTCTCAGGGAGCACGTCGCATCGGGTCGGTTCCCAGTTGTATTCGGCTCGGACCTG
>CP070681.1:270538-275278 GCA_020352575.1 Acidimicrobiia bacterium
GTCCTTCGGGGAGCGACCGGGGTGGGACACCATCCCCGCTGTTGCGAACGGTGCCATCCACGTGGTCTCCGATGACCTCGCATCGCGGTGGGGCCCTCGCATCGCTGACTTCGCCGAAGTCATCGCCGACGCCATCGGGGAGTCGACGGCCACGGGATGAGTCCGAGCCTGCGCACGCGGCCCCTCACGGGCGTCCTCCTCGCTGGGGCCGCAGTCGCGCTCGCCCTCGGTCTCGGCGTCGGGCTCGGCCCCACCACCGTGCCGCTCTGGAGCGCCACCACCTCCATGCTCGATCGACTCCCCTTCGTGGCCATGGAGTCGGGCCTGACGGAAGCACAGGAGGCGATCCTCTGGGAGCTCCGCCTCCCCCGTACCGTCCTCGGCATGCTCGTCGGCGGCCTCCTCGCCATCGCAGGGGGGGCCTACCAGGGCGTATTCCGCAACCCGCTCGCCGACCCGTACCTGCTCGGGGTGGCGGCGGGCGCCGGCCTGGCAGCCACCCTCGGCATCACCACCGGCCTCGCAACGACGAACACCCTGCCGCTCTGGGCGTTCCTCGGCGCGCTCGGCGGGGTGGCCCTCACCTACGCGCTCGGGGCTTCGGTAGGACGAGGGCACTCGACGACCGTGCTCATCCTCGCCGGGGTCGCCGTTGCCTCGTTCCTGACCGCGGCACAGACCTTCGTGCAGCAACGCAACGCCGAGACCCTCCGGGAGGTGTATTCGTGGATCCTCGGTCGACTCACCACCGTCGGCTGGGACGAGGTCCTCACCCTCCTGCCCTATGCGGCCGTGTCGTCAGTGGGACTCCTGGTGATGCGACGCCTCCTCGACGTGCTCGGGGTTGGCGATGACGAGGCTGTGGCCCTCGGCGTACCGGTGACACGGGTCAGGGTGGCCATCCTCGTGCTCGCATCGCTCGGGACCGCTGCAGCCGTTGCAGCGAGTGGGCTGATCGCCTTCGTCGGCCTCGTCGTCCCCCATGCCGTCCGGATGCTCGCCGGGTCGTCGTACCGCGTGATCCTTCCGATGTCCCTGGCATTCGGCGGGGCGTTCCTCGTATTCGCCGACCTCCTCGCCCGAACGCTCGTTGCACCGTCCGAGCTCCCCATCGGCGTCGTCACCGCCTTCTTCGGGGCACCGTTCTTCGCCCTCATCCTTCGCAGCGCGGGGACGGCCCGAGCGTGAGCCTCTCACTGCGCGACGTCGGGGTCACGATCGACGACCACGAGATCATCTCGGGCATCGCACTCGCCGTCGCCGCCGGGGAATGGACCACGGTCATCGGTCCCAACGGTGCCGGAAAGACGACGATCCTCCGCTCGGTCCTGGGCCTCGTTGCTGCCGAGGGGAGCCTCGAGTGGGATGGGACCTCCCTCGCCAACCTCCCGGCTCGGGCGCGCGCCCGTCACATCGCCTATGTACCGCAGGACCCCACCCGGCCGCCCGGTATGAGCGTCCGCGCCTACGTGCTGCTCGGTAGGACACCGCACCTCGGACCACTCGCCCGGGAATCCTCGGCCGACCTCGCCATCGTCGACGAGGTCATCTCTGCGTTGGCCATCGAGGAGTTCGCAGACCGCGACATCGCCACGCTGTCGGGCGGTGAGGCCCAACGGGCCGTGATCGCCCGCGCACTCGCCCAGCAGCCGCGCCTGCTCGTCATGGACGAGCCCACCTCGGCCCTCGACCTCGCGGCGCAACTCGACGTCATGGAGACGATCGATCAAGTGCGGAAGGACCACGGCATCGGGGTCCTGTCGTCCACGCACGACCTCACGCTCGCCGCCCGATTCGTCGATGTCGTCCACCTGGTGGCCCGAGGCCGTATCGTCGAGGCGGGTCCGCCCTCCGAGGTGCTCACCGCCGAGATCATCGCAACGCATTACGGTGCCGACGTCCAGGTCCTCACCGACCCGACCGGTGGCATCATCGTTGCCCCCCGACGCTCCCCCAGGAGATCGCCATGAGCGAAGTCCCCCTCGAAGGACCCGACACATCCAACCTGCGCCACGTGCCCTCCCTCGTCCTCATCAACACCGGCGACGGCAAGGGGAAGACGACCGCTGCGATGGGCGTCGTCGTCCGCGCCGTGGCGCGGGGATGGTCGCCGATCGTGCTCCAGTTCCTGAAGTCGGGCGAGTGGAAGTACGGCGAGGCGAAGGTCCTCGGCGACCTCGGCGTCCCGTTCGAGTCCCTCGGAGATGGGTTCACGTGGGACTCGGAGGACATGTCACACACGATCGCCCTCGCCCGCGCCGCTTGGGAACGCGCCGCAGAGGTGATCGCCTCCGGTGACCACGAGGTAGTCGTGCTCGACGAGGTGACCTACCCGATCAGTTGGGAGTGGATCGACGTCGAGGATGTGGTCAGGGCGATCGAGGAACGCCCTTCGCACGTGAGCATCGTGCTCACCGGCCGCGACGCGCACCCCCGCCTCGTCGAGGTTGCGGACACGGTCACCGACATGCGCCCGGTGAAGCACGCCTTCGACCAACGGATAGCCGTGAAGAAGGGCATCGACTACTGACCCGCATGGCGGGGGCGCACGTAGCATTCACCGCATGAAGAACCTCATCAAGCTCCTCCTCTTCGCCGCTGCGGCGTTCGGTGTCTGGAAGGTCGTCGAGCAGCAGCGTGCACTGCCACCTTCCGACGACGCCATCTGGAAACCCGCCGAGCCGGTCGACACCGCGACGTGAACCTCACCCTCGAGTTGCCCGATGGGGCGTTGCGCCGCCGGGTGCTGAGGATCCTCGCCGCCTTCCCGGACATCGCCATCACGTCCGAAGGCGGAACCACGGCAGCGATCGGAGACGGCGACATCCCCCTGCCGGGCGAGCCGCTCGCACATCTCCTCGACCTCCTCGGGGATGCCCTCGAGTCGAAGACCGGGTCACCCGCCGAACGAAAGGCTCGCACCTTGGCCGACACCGCCCTCAGTGGCGGGACCGCTGTCTCCTTCCCTGCGCCCGTGGGCACCCTCTGGGCCGAACCCGTGGGCGACGCGCTCCTTGCCCCCACCGAGGGACTGCACTGCGGGGCCATGGCCTCGAACGGGTCGGGTGCCTACGCGGTCGTAGACGAGTTGTCGTTCGTCGAAGCCATCGTGACAGCGGCACCAGTCGTGGCCATGGCAATGCGGACTGGGGAGTTGGACGCAGCGCGGCGCTGCGGGCTCGGGATCGCCGAGCGGGCCTAGCCCTGCTCCTGGTCCCAGAGGGCCTCGGTCGGGACGTCCGCGATGGAGATGTCCGCGTCGTCCGACTCGGGCACCACCACCGGTGTGAGTTGCGTCGGTTGCGGCGTCTGGGCGGCCACGTACGGGACGTTCCCCGTCTCCTCGAGCACGATCACCTCTACTCCCCCCACCACATCGGAGATGAGGTTGTAGAGCACCGCACCGAGGGTCGTGAACCCGGTCATGAGGACGGTCCAGGCGACTCCGAGGAACACTGCTGCACGGAACAGCTGCTCCTCCGGCGGGATGATGTTCACGTCGCTGAGCAAGCCGATCGAGGAGATCGTCGTCTCGATCATCTGCGGGATCCCCGCCGTGCGGACGAGCGTCCAGAAGATCACCAACCCCAGCAGGATCGCCAGCGCCGTGATCGAGTAGAGGACGAACGAGACCTTCAACACGGTCCACGGATCGAACTTGCGGATGATGCGGCGAACCCGCCGTACCTGCTTCATGGTGCTGCCTCGAGGGAGTGGGCGCAGTGTACCGACGGGGTCGGTATCGGCCCGGGGCATCCGACCCCTTACTCCTCCTCGTCCTGGGGCACGAGGGCAAAGGCGGCGATCTGGTCGTCGCCCTCCATGTTCATCACCCGGACACCCGTTGCCTCGCGCTTCTGGCGGGAGATCTGCTTGACGTCCGTGCGGATACCGACACCACTCGTGTTGATCACGAAGATCTCGTCCTCCGGCGACACGGCCCTCGCCCCGACGAGCGTGCCACGCACCCGGGTGAGCTTCATGGCCTTCACGCCGATGCCGCCCCGTTTCTGGGCCCGGAAGTGCTCGAGGGCGGTCCGCTTGCCGTACCCACCGGACGACAGGAGGAGGATCTCCTCACCGTCGTCGGTGGTCGCCGCACCGACGACCTCGTCACCCTCCCGGAGCCGGATGCCACGGACACCCTGGGTGCTGCGTCCCATCGGCCGGAGGTCCGACTCGGGGAAGCGGATCGCCATGCCGTCGCGGGTGAACATGAGGAGCTCCCGCTCACCACTCGTGGTCCGCACCACGACGACCTCGTCGTCGTCCTGGAGCTTGATCGCGATGATCGAGGCCTGACGGGAGTCGTACTCCTCGAACGCGGTCTTCTTCACCACGCCCTTCTTCGTGAACACGGTGAGGAACTTCGCCTCTGAGAAGTCCTTCGTGTCGACCACTGCCTGGATCCGCTCGTCGGGCTGCAACGGCAGGACCGCCTGGGCCACCACACCCTTGCCGGTCCGGGTCTGCACCGGGATCTGGTGCGCCTTGATCCGGTGTACCTGCCCGGTATTCGTGAAGAACAAGAGGTTCCGGTGCGACGACGTGTGGATCATCGTGTCGACGATGTCGTCCTCGCGGAGTTCCGCAGCCTTCACCCCACGACCGCCGCGGCCCTGGGATCGGTACACGTTGGCCTTCACGGACTTGATGTAGCCGTTCGTGGAAACCGTGACGATGAGGTCGTCGTCGGCGATGAGGTCCTCGAGGGTCATGTCGCCGTCGTCGGGGATGATC
>CP070681.1:275378-280088 GCA_020352575.1 Acidimicrobiia bacterium
GTGGATGCTCGCCGGTGGGGCGGCCGGGTATTGGATCGGGGTGTTGCTGTGAAGGCCTTCATCCTTGCATTCGCCGTGGTGTTGGCCGGTTGCACGACTGCGGCAGCGCCCACCGCCACACCACCATCGACCGCAGCGACGACGTCAGCGGCCAGCCTCGAGATCCCCGACGAGCTCATCCGATTCCCCATCGCGACGATCGAGATCGGCGGCGTGT
Source organism: Acidimicrobiia bacterium (assembly GCA_020352575.1). Lineage (GTDB taxonomy): Bacteria > Actinomycetota > Acidimicrobiia > Spongiisociales > JAENVV01. Next base: position 275,596 of record CP070681.1, read on the forward strand.
TCGTGCCGGTTGCGGTCGCCGACTCGCGGCCACTCCGCGTACGCGGCCTCCGCGAGGTGACCGACCTCGGCGACCTCGCAGGCATGCTCTTCGTATTCGATGCACCGAGCACCGCCTCGTTCACGATGCGCGACACCCTCATCGCCCTCGACCTCCACCACCTCGACGCCGATGGCACCGTCCTCGAGATCATCTCGATGGAGCCATGCACCGGTGCTGCGTGCTCGTTCCCTGCGTCGGTGGAGTTCCGCTACTCACTCGAGACCCTTCCCGGCGCCTTCGACCTCGCGGTCGGCGACCGGATCGGGCTCCCGGGCCGCTGAGACTGCGTAGCCTCGCGCCCATGGAGCTTCCGTTCGGCCAGGTGGTGGACCTCGTCCCCGAGGCAGTGATCATCGCCCGGGCCGCGCCGCTCCACGAGCCCGGGCCCGAGGTGGTCTACGTCAACCCGGCGTGGGAGGCACTCACCGGCTACACGGCAGCAGACATCGTGGGATCCGTTCCCGACATCGCCCACGGGCTCTGGTCCGATGCGGAGATGCGCCAACGCATCAGGGATGCGTTCATACGGGGTACGTCCTACAAGACCACGCTCGAGAACACCCACGCCGACGGCACCCGCTACTGGGTCGAGATCACCGTCACGTCGCTCGATACGGAGGGCAACGACTGCTACTTCGTGGCCGTGGAGCGGGACATCACCGATCAGGTCGAACTCAAGGCGGCAGCGAAGCGCCTTGCGTCCACCGATCCCATCACAGGAGTGCTCTCGCGCAAGGCCTGGCTCGCCGAGGTGGAGCAGGCGTTCGCCCTCCGGCGCCGCTACGACCGTCCCTGGACCGCCGTGCTCGTGGACCTCGACGGCATCTCCGACTTCCGAGCGGAACACGATATCGGTGCGACCACCCGGGTGATCCAAGGACTCGCGGAGCGGATCGCACCGATCGCGCGCGAACAGGACGTGATCGGCCGCTTCGGGCACGACGACTTCGCCATCCTCCTTCCCGAAACGACAGGAGAGGACGGCGGCCTGCTCGCGGAGCGGATTCGCGAGGCGGTCGAGCGGGCGCCCATCGAGGTCGACGGGAGCCACCACCACTTCACGGCGAGCATCGGGCTCGTGGAACCCGGCGACGACCGCACGGTCGCCGAGACGATCGCTCGGTTCGAGCACGCGCTCGCCGAGGCGAGGGATCGCGGCGGCAACACGATCGTGGCCGGCTGATGCGCATCGTCCTCATCCGACACGCCCAACCCGAATGGGCACCGGGCGGCCTTGCCACCCATTTCCCGGACCTCTCCGACCTGGGTCGACGACAAGCCGCACTCCTTCCCGAGCACCCACTCGTCGGCGAACGCATCACCGACCTGTGGGTCTCCCCCATGCCCCGGGCACAGCAGACGGCCGAGCCGATCGTGGCTGCGGTCGACGCGGCGCCACAGACCCACGACTTCCTCGCCGAGATCCTCGGGCCCCCCGAGTGGGAGGGGAAGCCCCAGGAGTACGTGGACCAGGTGTTCCGTGATCTCATCGATCGGCCGCTCGAGAGTTGGTGGGACGGGTTCCCGGGCGGCGAATCGTTCAGGGACTTCCACCGTCGCGTCCACGACGGCTTCGAGGATGCGCTCGCGTCGATCGGCGTGCATCGCTCGTCGCTGCACCCCGAGTTGTGGGAAGAGGAACTCCCGGACCGAACGCTCTGCATCGTGGCCCATCAGGGCACGAACGCCCTTCTCCTCGGACTCCTGCTCGACCTCGAGGTCGTCCCCTGGGAGTGGGAGCGATTCGCCTGCGCCCACGCATCCGTCTCGCTGGTCGCCACGGCGCAGGTGGGTCGGGGGAGGGCGTTCAGCCTCCGTGCGTTCAGCGATGTCGCCCACCTCGGCGACGCGATGCTCACCCGCTGACGCGCAGGAGCCCCGAGAGACGCTGCCGCCTGTCGGGGCTCCACCGGCCTCGGTACCGGCTCATGCGCTGCTCCGTCGTGCTCCGGCTCGCGCCTACGTCTCCGGGAGGCAGGTGGCCATCTTCCCACAGAGAGTGGTTAGTTCGCCACAGTCGCGTTGATTCGGTTTTCGCGAACCCTGCTCGGGGCGGATCGGCGAAACCTCCGTCCCCGTTTACCCTCCCATCGATGCCCGACCCCCACGCGGCACTCGTCGCCCACCTCTCCGAGCACGCCCTCCGCACCGATGGGCCCTTCACCCTCCGGTCCGGAGCCGTCGCCGACTGGTACATGGACGCCCGTCAGACCACGTTCGACGGGGCAGGAGCACAGCTCGTCGGCGAGGCCGTCGTCGAGGCGCTCGACTCCCGGGTCGTCGCCGTCGGCGGCCTCACCATGGGCGCTGATCCCATCGCCATCGCCACCGCCATCGCTGCGAGCCGGGCGGGACGTCGCGTGAAGGCGTTCTCCATTCGGAAGGAAGCCAAGGACCATGGCACCGGCGGCCGCCTCGTGGGCCCAGCGCGGGCCGGCGACGCCGTCTGCCTCCTCGAGGACACCACCACGACCGGTGGCGCCTTCTTCGAGGCCTACGACGCCGCAAGGGACTCCGGGCTCGAGGTGGTACAGGCCATCTGCCTCTTCGACCGATCCGGACCCATCGTCACGGACCGCATGGCCGAGGCCGGGGTGCCCTACGAGGCACTCGTCGTTCCCGCCGACCTCGGGGTCTCGCTGTGAGGGCACTCCGCCTCATCGTGCGGCGGTCCATCTTCAAGGTCTGGCTCCTCGGCGTCCTCGGCCTGCCCCTCATCTTCATCGCGGTCGACTACGTGTGGGGCACGTTCGGCTTCCTCGACCTCTTCGGTTCGTGGTCCTACGGGTCGAAGGAGGTCGAGGCCTTCGAACCCCGTGACGACGTCCTCGTCGCCATCCTCGGCTCCCTCGGCATCGCCTGCACCGGCTTCACCATCAAGGAAGTCGTTGCCCCCCGCCGCCTGCTCGCCGCCGACGACGACGGGATCCACGTGCCCCTCCGCGGGCCCCTCCGGCGCCCCCACGGCATCTCCTGGTACCAGGTGAAGGAGCTCCGGGCAGAGGACGACGCCCTCCTCATCGAGGTGCAATCCCGCGGCGACCTCCCTGAGGACCCCTGGGGAGCGCGGTGGGTCGAGGAGCGGGTACTCCGCATCCCGAGCGCCTGGTGGGACCGCACACCCGAATCAGCGATCGGGCGCATCCAGGCGCTCGGATTCCGACCACTCCTCGTCCCCGCCGCGGTCGCCGACGAGCAACTGCTCGCGGCCATCGACGAAGCCCATGCCGCAGGAGTGCAGATCGGAGCGGGCGCCGAGGACGCAGCAGGGTCGGATCGATTCGTCGCCGCCGACACCGCTCCCCCGATCGAGCCGGAGCACCAACCCGACGAGCCCGTGACGGCACCGGAGGTGCCCTCCACCGAGTCCGACAGCGAAGTCGATGCCGAGCTGGATCGCGCACTCGGACAGCTCCTCGACGAGGACGAATAGGTGCCATCGTTCACCTGCGCCGAGTGCGGCTCGGCATTCGACCTCCCCCAACACGTCCTCGACCGCTACCCGGGGTGGACGCCGTCCAAATGCCGCGACTGCAGGGGCAAGGAGGGGAGTCGATCGAAGTCTCCGTCGAAGGCATCGCACACAGAGCCCGACGGCAACGCCGTCTACACGGACGGGGGCTGCGAGCCGAACCCGGGACCGGGGGGCTGGGCGGCCGTGTGGGTACGCGACGAGCAGGTCGTCGAAGAGCGCTCTGGACACGACCCCGACACCACGAACAACCGGATGGAGCTCCTCGCGCTCATCGAGGCGGTGAAGATGCTCCCCGAGGGCACCCCGGCCACCATCTTCTCGGACTCGAACCTGGCCGTGCAGACCATCAACGAGTGGGCACAGGGCTGGAAGGCAAGGGGTTGGAAGCGCAAGACCGGTCCCGTCCAGAACCTCGACCTCGTGCAGGAGCTCTACGAACTCTTCGAGTCACGGCCCGAACTCACCCTCGAGTGGATCAAGGCCCACGCCGGGCATCGGTGGAATGAACGGGCGGACGAACTGACCAGGGCCTGGAAGGGCTGACTACTTGCCGAACCGGCGCCTGCGGAGGCTGAAGTCGCGCAGCGTCCGGAGGTAGTCGACCCTCCGGAACGCGGGCCAGTACACGTCGACGAAGGCGAACTCGGCATACGCGGACTGCCACAGCAAGAACCCACTCAGCCGCGACTCCCCCGACGTGCGGATGAGGAGGTCCGCATCCGGGATGTCCGCCGAGTACATGTGCCCGGCGAGGCTCGACACGGTGATGTGCTCGGCGAGGTCCTGCGCCGGGACGCCGCTGTCCACGAGGTCCTGCACGAGCGAGCGAGCAGCATCTGCGATCTCCTCTCGACCCCCGTACGAGAGGGCGATGTTGAGCGTCGCCCACCCCTCGGGACGCGCCTCCGAGAGCCCCTTCGCCGCCAGGGCGAGGTGGCCGGGGAGGAGGTCCAGGCGGCCGATCGCTCGGAGCCGC
>CP070681.1:280188-284892 GCA_020352575.1 Acidimicrobiia bacterium
CGTGCCTGGCTCGCCGCCGACATCCCGGCGGCGTCGCCGCCGATGACGAGGAGCCGTTCGGTCACCCCTTGGCCTTCGCCTCCGCAACACGCCGGCGTCGACGCCGGACCCGCCACGCGAAGCCGAAGAGCTCGTCGAGCACCACCGCCCCGAGGGCGGTTCCGAGGATGACGAGCGAGAGTGGGATCTCCTCGGACGACCAGCCGAGGAAGTGGACCTCGACCGCCTGGGTGTTCTGCACCGAGAGGATGAAGATCGCAGCGAGGAGGAAGAGGGCGCCGATGAGCCCCCACCGGATCGGGCCTCGCGACTTCTTCGGCTTCGGCGCCTCCTCCTCGGTGGGGAGGTCTGCGCCGTCGGGCGGAAGTGCGGTCATGTGCCGGTCCCTTCGATTGCCCACTGCTCCCGAGAGGCACGTGCCTTGTCGATGTCGACCCGGGAGAAGAGGATGAGTCCGATCACGAAGAAGATGATGACGGAGAGGATCCCCAACCGCCCGTTCCCGCCGCTCGTGACGATGGCGAAGACGAGCGGACCCCAGATGGCCGAGAACTTCGAGAACACCGAGTAGAAGCCGTAGAACTCGGCCGAGGCCTCCTCGGGGATCATCGATCCGTAGAGGCTGCGGCTCAGGGCCTGGATCCCACCGAGGACGAGGCCGATGGCGACGCCGGCAATGAGGAACGGGACCATCTCGCCGACCGGGAGGTAGTAGGCGTAGATGGCGATCCCGACCCACACGACGAGGTTGACCTGGATCGAGCGGCGAATGCCCACCTTGCTCGACACCCAGCCGAACAACAGGGCGCCGCCGAAGGCCACGAATTGCACGACGAGGAAGGTGAGCGCGATCGCCGTGACGTCGAGGTCGAGTGTGCCGGAGGCGTAGGCCGAGGAGATGTTGATGGTCGTCTGGACGCCGTCGTTGTAGAACATGTAGGCGAGGACGAATAGGAGCAGGTGGGGGAAGTTGCGGAGCTGGGCGGCGGTCCTGAACATCCGGCCGAACCCGATGCCGGCCATCCGCCCGAAGGTGGAGCGCAGCGGTGAGGTCTGCGCCGATGCGTCCGACGACGCGACCCGGTACACGAGGACCGCAAGCCCGATCATCCAAAGGGCGAGGCCCGTGTTGAACCAGGCCTCATCCGCCTCACCGATGAGGGCTGCCACCAGTGTGACGACGCCGACGACGATGACCGTGACGAGTGTCCAGACGCCACGGAGCCAGTTGACGGGGAAGTTGACGACGTCCGGCAGGTCCTGGGCGTCGCCGGTCTCGGGGAGGCGGTTCAGTGCGAACCAGGTGAACCCCGCCCACCAGATACCGGTGGCACCGATCCCCACCCGTGTGATGAGGATGGTCGAGTCCTCGGGCGCCAAGAAGATGCCGGCCAGGACCACCGCGAGCCACACACCGCCGCCCACGTAGCCGAGGGCGAACCCGCGCGAGCTCACCTTGTCGATCGTGTCGTCGGTCGTGATGTCGGGGAGGAAGCCGTCGTAGAAGACGTTGGCGCCGACGAACCCGAGCTGCGCGAGCAGGAAGAACCCGAGGGTGAAGAGCACGTTGCCCGATGCGGCGAACACGAGGACCGTCACGAAGAGGGAACCTCCGTAGGCGAATGCCCGGAGGAAGCGCTTCTTGGAAGCGGAGTAGTCGGCGACTGCTCCGAGGACGGGCATCGCAACGAAGAGGAGCAGCGTGCCGAGGGCCAGCCCGAGTGCCCAGAGGTTGTCGCCTGTGCGACCGTTCCACCCATCGTCGCCGACGACCTCGCCGACGAAGAACGCCGGGAGGATCGCCCCGGCGATGACGGTTGAGTAGGCCGAGTTGGCCCAGTCGTACATTGCCCATCCGAAGATGGTCCGACGATCGTTCTTGATCGTGCTCACGGGTTCCCTCCGATTGCTCCGGCCGGGAGCCTAGAGGTGTCGGATCAGCGCGCGACGGTTGCTCGGCCGGCGCCGGTCACGTCGCGCAGGTGCCCGATGGCGCGGTGGCGGAACCGCCGCTGGAAGAACCGCAGTGCGGGCGTGATGAGGATCGCCCACCACGTGGCGGGGCGCGACACCGCCTCGATGCGGAACCGGACGATGCCGTTGAGGTGTCGTTCGACGGTGAACCGCTCCTCACCCCGAAGCGGATGTCCCTCGAGGGTGCGGAGCTCGATGATGAGGTGCCGGTCGCCCTCGTCGACCCTGGTGACCTCGACGGGCCCAGCCGTCCAGAGGCCGAGGCGACGACCGAGGATCACGAGGCGGGTGCCCTCCTCGAGCGACCGGTCCCATACGAGCTCGGTGCCGGGGACTGCGAACGGCTCGAGGCGCCGCAGGGCGAGCCTGGCCCGCTCGAAGCGTTTGAGCCCCCATCCGATCGTCTCCTCGTGCACGACGGGCCCAGTGGTCACTGGTGCGTGTGGCGCGGCCACGACGGCGGCGGCGAGTGCGGCTGTCCGGGCGGCATCGGAGGGGCGTCGGAGTTTGAGCATCCGGCCGATAGCGTAGGTCGGTGCGCCGATTGCTCGTGACCCTCATCCTCTTCCTCGCTGCCTGTTCCACGGCTGGTTCCGAGCCCGGGTTGGAGCCGGGTGCGACGGCCACGCTCACACCGCCGCCGACCGATGGGGCGCCCACTCCACCCACGACTGCGGCGACGCCCACTTCGTTGCCGGAGGCCACCACCAATCCGACCACGTCGACCTCCCAACCCCCTTCGACGTCGACGGAGCCATCGACGACCACCACGACCTCCCGCCAAACGACGACGACCGAGGCGTCCCCGCCCGGTCTCGTCGCAGTGGCCGTGGAAGTGCTGGCCTCGGGTTTGGCAACACCGGTGGGCGTCGTCACCGAGCCAGGTACGGGGACGGTCCTCGCCGTCGTGCGGGACGGCCGTCTGGTCGACATGCAGGGAGATGCGTGGTTCGACATCCGCGACCGGGTCAGGTCGGGCGGGGAGCAGGGCCTCCTCGATGTTGCGTTCCATCCCGATTGGCCCTCGACCGGCCGGTTGTTCGTGCACTACACGGCCTCGGATGGCTCCACGGCCCTGAGCGAGTTCGCTGCCCCTGGTGGCGTGCCCGATCCTGCGTCCGAACAGGTGCTGTTCCAGGTCGGCCAGCCGGCAGCGAACCACAACGGCGGCCCCCTCCTCTTCCTCCCCGACGGGACCCTCGTGTTGGCGCTCGGCGACGGCGGCGGGGCGAACGATCAATTCGCCCAGGGGCAGCGCACCGACACCCCGCTGGCCGCACTGCTGCGCTTCGACGTCTCCACTCCGGGCGTTGCGGCGGCAGCGAACGGCAACCCGGGGTTCGCCGTTCCCGAGGTGTGGGCGTACGGGCTCCGCAACCCCTGGCAGGTGACGTACGACAACGGACTGGTCTACATCGCCGACGTCGGACAGAGCCGGTACGAGGAGGTGAGTGTGACCGCCTGGGATCGGGCGGGCGTGAACTACGGCTGGCCGGTCACCGAAGGGCTGCACTGCTTCTCCCCGAGCAGTGGATGCGACGACGCCGGGCAGGTGCTCCCGGTCTTCGAGGTCTCGCACGGTGATGAGGGCGCGTGTTCGATCACCGGCGGGATCGTCTACCGGGGCTCCGACTTCCCGGAGTGGCAGGGTGCCTATCTGTTCAGCGACTACTGCGGCGGCTGGCTCCGGTCATGGACGGCCACTGGAGGCGTGGTCTCCTGGTCCCCCTTCGTCGAGCGCCTGGGCAATGTGACGGGCTTCGGTGCCGACGCGGACGGCGAGGGGGAGCCGAGAAAGGAGCTCGTCGTAGTACCCCTTGCCGTGGCCGAGTCGACTCCCGTCCTCCCCGAATGCGACGCCAGGCACCAGGACGACGTGGACCTCCTCGGGGTCGACCTCCTCGCATCCGGCTACCGGCTGCAGGAACCCCCATCGATGCCGCTCCAACTGGGCGTCAGCCGCATGGATGGTGAGCCATCCCTCCTCGGGAGTGCGGGTGAGGAGCATGCGGGGACGGACGAACGAAGAGAGATCGGGTTCGTCGGGAAGGTGGGAGAACGTGATGACCCGGTCGGTGCGACCCACCACCGCTTCGAGCCTCGCCACGAGCAGCGCAGACGCTTCGGCCGGGTCGTCGGGCATCGACCCGGCGACCTCCGCACGGATCCGCTGCTTGGCAGTCCGGAGCCCCTCGCTAGCCTCATCCATCGGTGCTCCGACTCATCATCGACTTCGCACGCACGTTCGTCACCTTCGCCCTCATGATGGTCGCGACGGCCATTGTCGCGTCGACGGTGCTCGTCGTCGCGTCCGTGAGCAAGACGTCACCCCTCATCGACCGGGTCATCCGCTGGTGGTCCTGGTCATGGCTGTGGATCACGGGCACCTCGCTCGAGGTGCGGGGATCCTTCGATCCGGAGCGGTCCTACGTGGTGGTCTCCAACCACGCGTCGTGGCTCGACATCATGGTCAACTTCATCGCCACCCCGGTCCCGCTCCGATTCCTGGCGAAGAAGGAGCTGTTCAAGATCCCGCTCCTCGCCCCGGCCATGCGGGCCATCGGCATCGTCGAGATCGACCGGAGCAAGGCCATCTCCCTCCACGAGTGGATCAACGAGCAGGCGGCGACCGTTGCCGACCGGGCCCAATCGATCATGGTCTATCCAGAGGGCACCCGCACCCGCACCGGCGAACTCCAGCGTTTCAAGGCCGGCGCCTTCTTCATCGCC
>CP070681.1:284992-289647 GCA_020352575.1 Acidimicrobiia bacterium
CATGTCGATGGTGCTCGCCGGTGGGGAGGGGAGCCGACTGGCCCCGCTCACCCGTGACCGGGCCAAGCCCGCCGTGCCGTTCGGTGGCCACTACCGGCTCATCGACTTCGCGCTCTCGAACCTGGTCAACGGCGGCTTCCGTCGCATCGCAGTCCTCACGCAGTACAAGTCGCACTCGCTCGACGTCCACCTCAGCCGCACGTGGCGCATGTCGACGCTCACCGGCAACTACGTGACGTCGATCCCGGCCCAGATGCGCCTCGGCAAGCAGTGGTTCACCGGCTCGGCCGACGCCCTCCACCAGAACCTCAACCTGCTCCGGGACGAGCACCCGGACTTCGTATTCGTCTTCGGCGCCGACCACATCTACCGGATGGACCCCGCCGCGATGCTCGCCCAGCACGTGCAGACGGGTGCCGGTGTGACCGTGGCCGGCATTCCGGTGCCGATCGAGGAGGCCCACCAGTTCGGGATCATCGAGCGGGGTCCGACCACCCGCATCGTGTCCTTCAAGGAGAAGCCGTCGGAACCGGATCCCATCCCGGGCCGGCCGAGCCAGGCCTTCGCCTCCATGGGCAACTACCTCTTCAACGCCTCGGTGCTCGAGGACCTCCTCGAGGCCGACGCCCACGCCGAGGAGTCCCGCCGCGACATCGGTGGCGACATCATCCCGCGGGCCGTCGATGCGGGGATTGCCCACGTGTACGACTTCCACGAGAACCGGGTGCCCGGTGAGACCCCGGGTTCGCAGGGCTACTGGCGGGACGTGGGGACGATTGACTCGTACCACGCCGCCCAGATGGACCTCGTGGAGACCGAGCCTGTCTTCAGCCTCTACAACTCGGACTGGCCGATCCTCACCGACGTGCGCCCCTACCCGCCGACGAAGCTGGTGCCGTCGGCGTCGGGCGCCGGCCAGGTCAGCAACTCGATCCTCTCCAACGGCGTGATCATCACGGGCGCGAACATCTCCCGGACGGTGATCTCGCCGCGCGTGATCGTCGGTGACGGGGCGGAGGTGGCGAACTCCGTCCTGTTGGACCGAGCCGAGATCGGTGCCGGCGCCATCGTCCGCAACGCCATCCTCGACAAGAACGTGGTCATCGATCCCGGCGCCGAGGTCGGCGTCGACCCCATTGCCGATGCCGAACGCTTCACCGTGTCGGAGGATGGGATCGTCGTGGTGGCCAAGGGCACCCGCGTCACTGCGTGAGCGACTCGTAGAGCGCGAGGTACTCCCGGGCGGCGACGTCCCACGACCAGTCGATCGTCATGCCCCGGCGTTGGATGCCGGAGCGACGCCTGGGTGATCGCCACGCCCGCACCGCCCGATGGAGGGCATCCACGAGCCCGGTCGGGGACACATCGTGGGCGAGGAAGCCGGTGCCGTGTCCCCGTGAGAGATCGTCGTCGACGACCGTGTCGACGAGCCCACCAACCGCCGAGGTGACCGGGATCGTGCCGTACCGCATTGCCTGCATCTGTGTGAGCCCACACGGCTCGAACCGGCTTGGCATGAGGTAGAGGTCCGCCCCGGCGAAGAGGAGATGGGCCATTTGCTCGTCGTATCCCTCGAGGAAGGTGAAACGGTCCGCGTGTGCGGTGGCGAGGGCTCGCGCCTCGGCGGCGAGTGCGGCGTCGCCGGACCCGAGCAGGGCGAATCGCGCGCCGATGCCGTCGAGGTACGGCACGACGGACAGGGCGATGTCGATTCCCTTCTGGTCGGTGATCCGGGTGACCATGGAGATGAGCGGGCCATCGAGGTGCCAACCGAGGCGGTCGACGAGCTCTGCCCGGAGGTGTGCCTTGCCGTCGAGCTGGCCGAGCCCGAAGGAGTGGTCGAGGAGGCGGTCGTTGGCGGGATTCCACACCTCGGTGTCGAGGCCGTTGAGGATCCCGACCAGCGCCGACCCGCGATTGCGGAGTGGTTCCTCCAGGCCGAAGCCGTTGCCATCCACGACGATCTCGGAGGCGAAGGTGGGCGAGACGGTGGTGACCCGGTCGGCCAGGGCAATGGCCCCGGACAGGGGGTTGAGGTCGCCGAACCACTCGTATGCGTCGGCCCTGTGGGGGAGGTCGTCGAGCCAGCCGCCGTTGATGCGGCCCTGGTACGCGAGGTTGTGGATCGTGAGGATCGAGGGAGGTGGCTCGTCGAGGAATCCGAGGATCGGGCCCGTGTGCCAGTCGTTGAGGTGGAGGATGTCCGGTGGATCCATCTCGGCGAGGGCTGCGACGGCGGCGGCGAACGCCATGAAGCGCTGGTCGTTGTCGGGGAAGGCGTGCCCCTCGGTGTCGTCATAGGGGTGGGGACGACGGATCTCCGGGACATCGATGAGCGTGAGTCTCGATCCGTCGGCCATCCGGCCCCGGTGCGCCGAGGCGGGGGCGGCCCACTCGGGTACGTCGAGTGGCTGTGGCTCGGACTTGTCGAGGCGCCAGCCGCGGTAGTCGGGGATGACCGTCTCGACGTCGAGCCCGGCCCGGATGAGGGCGCCACGCAGTCCGGCGACCGCATCGCCGAGCCCACCCGCCTTCACGAGGGGCGAAAGTTCGGCGGAGGCGAGCAGTACGCGCATGGAGGGGAAGGGTACAAAGCGTCGAGCGCCGAGCGTCGGTCACCCCCTCGTCCCTGGTCGCTCCTACGGCTGGGCCCCGAGCACCTGGACGGAGAAGCCGTGTGACCGCACGACGCCGCCCGCCTTGACCTCCATGGGGTGCGAGACCTCGTAGGTGGTGTCGAGGAGCCGATGCCAGCGGGAAACGCCGGTCGGCTTGGGGGTGTGGATGAGGAGGTCCTCGTGGCCACCGTTCCAGATGGCGAGCACGGCTTCGTCACCGGCGCCGTGGACCGTCGTGAAGCTGTGTCCGCCGCCACGAAGGTGGCTCGGCTTCCCGTCGGCTCCGTACCAGGCGGGCGGTTCCGCGAGTGGGATCCGGTGGCGGAGGTCGATGAGGAACCGGACGAACTGCGTGAGGGCGATGGTGCGCTGGCTCCAGTCCACCCATGAGAGCTCGGAGTCCTGCGCGTAGGCGTTGTTGTTTCCCCATTGCGTGCGCCGGAGTTCGTCGCCTGCGAGCAGCATCGGTGTCCCCCTCGAGAGGAAGAGGCTGGCGAGGAAGGAGCGGGTCCTCCGGTCACGGAGGCGACGGATACCGGGCTCGCCGGTGTCCCCTTCGTGGCCGGTGTTCCAGGAGAGGTTGTCGGAATGACCGTCCCGGTTGTCCTCGCCGTTCGCCCAGTTGTGCCGCCGCTCGTATGACACGAGGTCGCGCAACGTGTATCCGTCGTGGGCGGTGACGAAGTTGATCGATGCCCATGGGCTGCGGTCACCGAAGATGTCGGCCGATCCCGAGACGCGACGTGCGAAGCCGTCGAGGGCGTGCCATTCGGATCGCCAGAACCGTCGCGCATCGTCCCGGAACCGGTCGTTCCACTCGGCCCAGCGGTCCGGGTAGTTGCCGAGTTGGTAGCCGCCGGCGCCGATGTCCCACGGCTCTGCGATGAGGCGGAGGTCGGCGAGGTCGGGATCGTTCGCCACGGCCTCGAGGAACGGCCCATCGGGGTCGAATCCGCCCGAATCGCCGCGGCCCAGCGCGGAGGCCAGGTCGAACCGGAACCCGTCGACACCGAGGGAGGCCCAGTGGCGGAGCGAGCCCAGGATGAGCTCGAGGGCGTCGGGTTTGGTGGGGTCGAGGGCATTCCCCGTCCCGGTGATGTTGTCGTATCGGCCGTCGGCGCCGATGCGGTAGTACGCAGCGTCGTCGAGGCCCCGGAGGCTGCAGTGGGGGCCGTGCTCCTCGCCCTCGACGGTGTGGTTGACCACGACGTCGAGGACCACCTCGAGGCCGTGTTCGTGGAGGCGGTCGACCATCTCGACGAACTCCGGGAGCGCCGATTCGGGCGTCTGGTCGGAGGCGTAGGGGGCGTGGGGGGCGAAGAACGAGATCGAGTTGTATCCCCAGTACTGCTGGAGCCCTCGCCGGAGGACGAACGGTTCGGATCCGAACGCAGCGACCGGCATGAGTTCCACCGTGGTCACGCCGAGCGTGGTGAGGTGCTCGAGCACCGCGTCGGATGCCAGTCCCAGGAAGGTGCCGCGCAGGTGGTCCGGGACACCCGGGTGGCGGCGGGTAAGGCCTCTCACATGGGCCTCATAGATCACTGCCTCGTCGGCCGGAACCCGTGACCGACTCTTGCGTCGCCCCGGGTGGGGGAGGACCACTGAGCGGAGGCCGTTCGGAGCGCTGTCGCCCTCCTCCCCGGTGCACGACCCTGCGTGCCAGCTGGAGGGAGGATCGATGCCGAGTGCCCATGGATCGATGAGCAGCTTGGTCGGGTCGCAGAATGCACGGGCTTCGGGGTCCCAGGGGCCGTGGACCCGGTATCCGTAGCGGGTGCCGGCGCCGATGCCGGGTACGAACCCGTGGTGGGTGCCCGACATGTCGGCTGTCAGGGCGAACCTCCGCTCCCCGCCGTCGAAGATGCACACCTCTACCTGCTCTGCGATCTGCGAGCGAACCGCGAACGCCACCCCGTCTTCGCTGATGGTGGCGCCCAGGGCGGCCTGCAGCCCGGTGTCGGTTCGCATCCGCCCGAGGATATGCGCCCTCGGTGGTCGGAGGGGTGCGCGCCATTGCATATGCTTTCCCCATGC
>CP070681.1:289747-294401 GCA_020352575.1 Acidimicrobiia bacterium
GGGAGGCCAGCGTTGAATCTCAGCCATGTGACGCTGATCGTCAGCGACTTCGAGCGGTCCCTCGCCTTCTACCAGCGACTCGGGTTTGTGCAGATCGTGCACGCTCCACCGCGGTATGCGCGGTTCCAATGCCCGGGTGGTGACGCCACACTCTCGATTGAGGTGACGGGCGAAGAGGCAGCGCCGCCTCGTGCCCAGCTCTACTTCGAGTGTGACGACCTCGACGATCGGGTTGCGCGTCTCGAGGCGGGTGGGGTCGTGTTCACCCAGCCGCCCACGGACATGGATTACCGATGGCGCGAGGCGCGACTCCTCGACCCGGACGGTCACGATCTTCGCCTGTTCCACTCGGCCGGTAATCGCCTCGACCCGCCGTGGAAGATCCAAACACCCGAGTGATCGACATCTGGGTCCACCCGTCTCCACTCCGGAAACGGCCCGCCCTTCGAAGATCATGGGGCAACCCACGCCGCAGGGTCGGCGACAGGCGGCTGGAGGCCAACTACGAGCCCTCACCCAGCGCATGGGCCGTTGTCCACGACACGCGTCTGGGAGCGGCTCCATCGGGTGAATCCGTCAACTGGGGGGGCGTCTCGTCGATACTGCAGCCATGGTGGAGGCCGAGCGGACGCGAAGACCCCGACGCGGGTCGACGATCGACGGATGGCTTCGTCCCCTGGGCGACCCGCCTCCTGGCGTGCCGGTGACCCTCCGCCTCGAAGGCGGGGTCCTCCACATCGCTGGTGAGTCCGTCGGTGAGTTGGGTGCCTGGCCGCTCGAGGAGTTATCGGCTGCGTCCGGTGAGGATGGTGCAGTGCTCGAGGTGGACGGCGAGGAGCTGGTGCTCACCTGTGAGGACGAGGCGTGGGAGAAGATCGTCGTTCGTCGCCTGACCGGCCGTCCCTGGTGGTGGATGCTCGCCCCGGCGATCGCCGGACTCCTCATTGCCTTCGGCCTGTTCAGCGCACTCGGCTAATTACTGATATATGGGTTCCCGTATTGTGATATCCCTATAGGATGTCATTAACGACGCGAGGAGCACTTTCATGATGGCCGAGGACGCCGTACGCGCCTACCTCACCTATTTGCAGGACCCATCGGCATTGCGTGATGTCGACGAGGTGAACCGGCTCAAGGCCGAAGCCGAGGCAGCCACCGACCCACTCGAGAAGCTCAAGTTGCTCTCCGCCGCCCAGCGTGCCGACGAGGTCGACGGGTCGACCTACGAGGCCGGGTTCGTCGCCCACGCCAAGGAATGGGCCGAACGGGAGCGGGTCACCGCCGAGGCATTCAAGGCCCTCGGTGTCCCCACCGACGTGCTCGCCGCGGCGGGCCTTCTGCGGCGCCGTTCTGCGAAGCCCTCGACGCCATCCCGTCGGACCCGTTCCCAGGGTGTGCCGGTCGAGCGGGTCGTCGAGGCGATCCCGGGTGAAGCCTTCCGAATCCGCGACGTGATGGAAGCCACCGGGGCGTCCCTCCAGACCGTCCGCAAGGCAGTGCGCACCCTGCTCGAGCAGGGCCAACTCGTCGACCTTGGTCCGGACCAGAACTGGGACGGGCGTGGACGTACCCCCACGTTGTACCGACGCGCCTAGGTCCTACGAGTAGTCGTAGAAGCCCCGGCCCGACTTCCGGCCGAGGAGGCCTGCTTCCACCATTCGTGAGAGCAGTGGCGGGGGCGCGTACTGGGGGCTCTTGAACTCCTCGAAGAGCACGTCGGCCACGAGCTTCATGGTGTCCAGGCCGATGTAGTCACAGAGCTGCAGCGGACCCATCGGGTGGTTCGCCCCGAGGCGCATCCCGGTGTCGATGTCCTCCTTGGAGGCGAACCCCTGCTCGAACATGCGGATCGCCTCTGTGAGGTAGGGCACGAGGAGCATGTTGACGATGAACCCAGCCCGGTCCTTCGAGCGGATCACCGTCTTGCCGAGCACCTCCGTGACGAAGGCCTCTGCCCTGGCTGCCACTTCTGGGTCGAGGATGAGCGTTTCGACCACCTCGACGAGTGCCATCACCGGCACCGGGTTGAAGAAGTGCAGTCCGAGGAACCGGGACGGATTCGACATCGCCGCCGACAGCCGGGTGATGGGGAGCGAGGAGGTGTTCGAGGCGACGATCGTGTCGTCGGCGACGATGCCGTCGAGCTCCTCGAACGTGGCAACCTTCAGGCCCTCGTGCTCCACGATGGCCTCGATGACCAGTTCGCGATCGGCCATGAGGCGGAGGTCGGTCGTGAAGCGGATGCGTCCCATTGCAGCCTCGGCATCAGCCTGTTGGAGCTTGCCGCGAGACACGGCGCGCTCGAGCGACTTCTGGATGCGAGCTTCCCCGGCGGCCGCGAGCTCCTGGGTGACCTCGCGGACCACCACGTCGACACCCGCCTTGGCGCACACCTCTGCGATGCCGGCGCCCATTTGCCCGCCACCGATGATCCCGACTCGTTCCACGTCTGGCTCCTCCTCGACTGGGAGCGAGAGCCTATCGGTGGTCAGCCGTCTGCCTGGTCCCGGGTGAGCTCGCCGATGAGCACGCGCCTGGCCAGGTCGAAGTCCGCTCTGACCTCCTCCATGCGTCGGGGGTCACGCAGCACTGCGGCGGGGTGGAACGTGGGGATGAGCATCCCGCGCCACCACGGGTAGACCCGCCCGCGCATCCGGGTGATGCCGGTATCGGTGCTGAGCAGCAGCTTCGTGGCGAAGTTGCCGAGCGTCATCACGACTTCGGGGTCGACGAGTTCGATCTGGTTGCGCAGGTACCCCTTGCAGGCGTCGATCTCGTCGCGCTGGGGGTCCCGGTTGTTGGGTGGCCGGCACTTCAGGACGTTCGCGATGTAGGCGTCGTCCCGTTGGAGGCCGATCTCCTCGAGGAGTTGGGTGAGGAGCTGTCCTGCACGCCCCACGAACGGGACGCCCTGTTCGTCCTCGTGCTTGCCGGGTGCCTCTCCAACGAACATCACGCGGGCGGTGGGGCTCCCCGTCCCGAACACCACGTGGGTGCGGGTCTCGGCGAGGCGACACGAGGTACACCCCTCGGCTTCGACTCTGAGGGCCGCCAAGTCCATGGCGGCACCGTAGTTATGCCGACGGCAGACGAAGTCGGAGGGCGCCCCCCGGCCCTTCGAGGAGGGTGAGGTCGCCGTCATGGCCGGTGGCGATGTGGTGGGCGATGGCGAGCCCGAGGCCGGCGCCGGCACCGTCGCGGGCGCGGGCCTCGTCGCCTCGTGAGAACCGATCGAATGCCACGTTTGCCATCTCGGGTGGGAAGCCGGGCCCGTCGTCGCGGACGACGACCGAGGCCTCGCCCTCTCCGCGCACGTGGACCCTCACCTCTCCGTCGGCATGGCGGATGGCGTTGTCGATCAGGTTGCGAAGCGCCCTTCCCAACTGGGCCACATCGCCGTTGGCCATCGCGGCGCCACCCACGTCCAGCTCGAGGGCGATCCCGCTGCGATCCGCCACCGGGGCGAGGGCCTGCACCGACTCGTCGGCCAGGTCGGCGAGGTCGATCGGTGTGCGGTCGAACTCGATGTCCCCGACCTCGAGCCGTGCAAGCAGGAAGACGTCTTCGACGAGTTGTGTGAGGTGGCGGATGTCGGTGGCGATCGACGCCAGGTAGGCGTCCTTGTCGGGCGCGACCCCGTCCTGGAGCGCTTCGACCGCGGCCCGCATCGAGGTGAGTGGGGTGCGGAGGTCGTGCCCGACGTTGGCCAGCAGTTCGTTGCGGGCGTGCTCGTTGGCGAGGCGTTCGGCCTCGAGTGCCTCCAGGCGTGCTCCGAGGGCGTCGATCGAACTCGCGAGCCGACCGAGTTCGTCGGTCCGGTTGAGCTCGGCGCGGGCGCCCAGGTCACCGTCCATGAGGCGATTCACCGTGTCACCGACCTGGCTGAGGTCGGCCGACAGGGCCGACGACAACGCCCAAAGCTGGGCGATGGCCACGAGCGTGCCGGTGGCGAGGGAGACGAGCGTCAGGCGGAGGTCGTGCTCGCTGAGGAACATGCCGGCGGCGGCGACGCCGACGACTGCGACGCCGACGAACACCGCCGTCGACGCGGCAACCGTGAGCGCATCCCGGAATCGGCGGGACGACCGAGCGAACCGCAGCAGCAGGGGAGTGGTGAGGAGGGCGACCGCGGCCAGCGAGCCGAAGATGGTGGCGAACACCATTCGTTCGCCTGCGGTGGGCCGCATCGTGAGCTCCACGAAGAGGAGGCCCACGATGAGGGCGGCGACGAGGAGGGCGGTCAGGCGGGCCATGGCTCGAACTTGTAGCCGACGCCCCACACGGTCTGGATGTGCTTGGGGTCGGAGGGGTCGGGCTCGATCTTGTTCCGGATACGCCCGATGTGCACGGTGACCGTTGCCGGGTCCTGCCAATCGGCCGAGGAGTCCCACACCTGCTCGAGCAACTGCTGGCGGCTGAACACCTGGCGGGGGGAGGCGGCGAGGAAGTGGAGGAGCTCGAACTCCTTGGCGGTGAGGTCGACGGCCGATCCCTCGACCGCAACCTCCCGCGCTGCGGGATCGATCCGCAGGTCGCCGATCTCGAGGGCCTCGAGCGGCTCGGGCGACTGGGTCGCCCGCCGCAGCACCGATCGGACCCGGGCGGCAACCTCCCTGGGGCTGAACGGCTTCGTGACGTAGTCATCGGCGCCGAG
>CP070681.1:294501-299152 GCA_020352575.1 Acidimicrobiia bacterium
CATCCCGCGCTCGCGTCCTCAACTGGATGCGGAGGCCATCGAGTTGACCGATGAGCTCGGCGTTGCTGTCTGCGTCCACTTCATCCTCGGCCTCGTCGAGCAGGGCCTCGGCGAGGGAGGGTTGGGAGCCGACTGGTTGTCGGGCCTCGGCGATGGTGTCATCGAGTTCGACCCGGCGCACCCGACGCCGACCGTGCCAGGGATTCGACATCGGTGGCTCACCGCCTCACCAGCGGGACGAACCGCACGAGCTCCCCGGGCTCGCGACGCCACCGTCGATCGCCCACTCGATGGATGAGCGTCAACCGCTGGGAGAAGCGATCCCCGAGTGGGATCACCATCCGGCCCTCGATGGTCAGCTGCTCCTCGAGCGCACGTGGGACCTCGTCGGACGCGGCTGCCACCTGGATGCCGTCGAATGGGGCGTGCTCCTGCCACCCCAGCCGGCCGTCGCCAGTGAGGACACCGACGTTCCGGTAGTCGAGCGACGCAAAGCGCGCTCGAGCGGCCTCGGCGAGGTCAGGGATCCGTTCCACCGACCACACCTCGGCAACGATCCGGCTCAGGACCGCTGCCGCGTATCCGCTGCCGGTGCCGATGTCGAGGACGCGATCGGCCGGCTGTGGGGCAAGGAGCTCGGCGGTCCGGGCGACGATGTAGGGCTGGGAGATCGTCTGCCGTTCGCCGATCGGAAGGGGACGATCGCTGTATGCCTCGTGGGTGAGGCCCGACGGGACGAACTGCTCCCGCGGCACCTCGCCCATCGCGGCGAGGACGCGTTCGTCCCGGATTCCCCTGCGGACCAGCTGGCGCTCGACCATCCGCTCCCGCTCGTGGGACCGGTCGTCCATGTCCGAACGCTACGCGCCGGCCAACCCCCGCAGCACGGCCTCACTTGCGGCGTCGGCCGGATAGGAGACCTCGAGGCGCAGTTCCTCGAGGGTGACGTCATAGGCCGCACCGAGTGTCGTGATGGTCGAGATGAGGCGCACATCGATGTCGCCGAAGCGATAGTGGATCGGGATGAGGAGGTCGCTCCCGGACGGGAGGAGGGCGTCGTTGGGTGATGGGAGTCCCGGGTACGACATGACCTCCTCGTACACCTCCCGCAGTGCTTCGTCCCCCGGTCGGGAGAGCACCTCTCGGTGGAGTCGCTGGACGAGGACGACGGCGACCTCATCCCAGTTCACGCAGAACCGTTGCATGCCGTCGGGGCGCATGGCGACCTTGAGCAGGTTCGGCGCGTCGCCCTCCTCGATTCCCAGCATCGAGGCGAGGAGGGTGCCCGACCGATTCATCATCACGGCGTTCCATTGGCGGTCGATCGCAAACGCCGGGAACGGATCGTGTGCCTCGAGGAGGAGTTCGAGGACATGGCGGACCTCGTCCATGGCGGGTTCGTCGAGGCCCGTCTCCGGGTAGGCGGGTGCGAAGCCCGCTTCGTGGAGGAGTTCGTTCTGTTCCCGAAGGCCGAGTCCCATGGCGATACCGAGGTGGATCACCATCTCCGGGGACGGTTTGGCCCGACCCGTCTCGAGGAAGCTGAGGTGGCGCTGTGACACCTCAGCCGAGGTGGCGAGGGCGAGCTGGGAGAGGCGGCGGGCCGCCCGGTGCTCCTTCAGCGCTGTGCCGAATGTCATCTGCTGCTCCGCAGTCCGAGGGCCTGCAGCAGCGCGAAGTCCAGGACGAACAGCCCGATGATGCCGAACACCCACATCCCGGTGGCGCTCAGGAGGTCGGGGAAGGCAAGGAGGACGACGGCGGTGCCGATCACCCACGAGAGGTCCGCCGCGATGACGAACAGCGCCGCGCCCGTCGGTACCGGATCGGGATCGGAGAGCCGGCGGACGAGGAGGCCGAAGGCCGCGACGCCGGCGCCGAGTGCGGCGAGCCACCCGGCCGGGAGCCCGAGGAGGTCGTCGAGGACGAACGCGCCGAACACGAGGGCGGCTCCGGAGGTGAGCGAGAACGCCGAGTTGGCGCGGAGGACGGTGCGGAGGGGGAGCATGGGGGCCTTTCGTTTCCCCCATGGTGGCGCCGTCACGTAGTGGCGGCAATTACCTCAAAGGTAAGGGTCAAGCGACAAGCGACGAGCTCCGAGCGTCGTGCGTCGAGCGGCGGCTGTCCTCTTGTCGCTTGTCGCTTGTCGCTTGTCGCTCCGCTAGGCGGGTGTCGACTCGCGGGTGCCGCGCTGCCAGCTCTCGTAGAGGCGCCCGTACACGCCGCCCTCGAGGACGAGTTGGCCGTGGGGGCCGTCCTGCACGAGGCGGGCGTTGTCGAACACGAGGACCCGATCGGCTGCCTCGGCCGTGGAGAGGCGGTGGGCGATCGTGACGACCGTTCGGCCCTTGGTGAGGGTGGTCAGCGCCTTGCTGATGGCCACCTCCGTCGTGGGGTCGATCGCCGACGTGGCCTCGTCGAGGACGAGGAGGTCGGGATCGGCCATGGCCGCCCGGACCAGGGTGACGAGTTGCCGCTCACCCACCGACAGGGCGTTGCCCCGCTCGCCGACGGGGGTCTTGAGCCCGAGCGGGAGGTCGTTGAGCCAGTCCGACAGGCCCATGTCGGCGAACGCCGACCGGACATCGTCCTCCGACGCGTCGATACGGCCCATCCGCACGTTGTCGAGGATGGTCCCCCGGAAGAGCATGCCTTCCTGGGGAACCATCACGACGCGGTCGCGCAGCGAACGGAACCGGATCTTCCGGGCGTCGATGCCGCCCAGCAGCACGAGACCCTCCGTGGGATCCATGAGCCGGGTGAGCAGCTTCGCAAATGTGGTCTTCCCGGACCCGGTCTCACCAACGATGGCGATCCGGCTCTCGGGTTCGAGCGTCACGTTCACGTGGTTGAGGGCCAGGTGGCCGGTGGCCTCTGCCGCGGCCTCACCGGACTTCGGGTAGCGGAACTCCGTGTCGACGAAGCGCACCTCGAGGGGCTCGTGGCGGAGGTCGATCCCGTCCTCACCCGGGTCTGCGACGTCCGGCGGGATGTCGAGGATGTCCAGCACCCGCCGCCACCCGGCGACTGCGGTCTGCGCCTCGTTGATCACCTCGCCGAGCATCTGCACGGGCTGGATGAAGAGCTGCACCAGGAAGAGGAACGCCACGACCGTGCCCGGTGACTCGACGCCCCGCACGGCGAGGATCGTGCCGACCACCAGCACTGCTGCGATGACGACGGACGACATCTGCTCACCGGCTGCCGAGAACCACGCCGACAGGCGACCCGCCTTCACCGAGTGGTAGCGGTTGTCCTCGATCGCATCCCCGAGCCGCCCTCGGGTGCGTTGCTCGATGCCGTACGCCCGGATGACCGGCGCGCCAACGACGACCTCGGCGAGGACGGCGAGCATGCGACCGACCTTCTCCCGCACGATGAGGTAGGCGGCCTGCAGGCGACGCTGGAACCACCGCATGGTGCCCACGATCATCGGGAGGCAGAGCACCACGACCGTGGCGAGTGGGATGGAGTAGGCGAACATCACGATGAGGGCGAGGAGGGCCTGGCCGCCGAAGACGATGAGCATGATCCCGCCCCACTGGACGAACCGGCTCACCTGGTCGACGTCCGAGGTCACACGGGACACGAGGACGCCTCGGTTCTCCGACGCCTGGTGGAGCATGGACAGGTCGTGGATGTGGCGGAAGGCCCGGATGCGAAGGCCGGACAGCGCCGTCTCGGTCACCTTTGCGAGGCGAAGGTGCATGAATCCGGTGCTGGTGGAGGTGATCAGCACTGCGATGAGTGCGAGGCCGACGAAGGTGAGGACGCGGGCCATGTCGACCGCGCCTCCGATGAGTCCGGAGTCGATGACCTGCTGGACCGCGATCGGGCTGATCATGCGGCCCGCGGTGGCGACGATGGCGAGGGCGAGGGTGCCGCCGAGCCCGCGGCGCAACTCGGGCGAGAGTGCGAGGCCGCGACGCACCGTCTCGAGGGCGCCGGCCATGGAGCGCGCCTTGGCCATCAGTCGTCCCCCTCGTAGGCATCGATGAGGGCCCGGTACGCCGGGAGGCGGCGGTAGAGCTCATCGTGCGAACCTCGGTCGGACACCCGTCCGTCCTCCACGAAGATCACCTCGTCGGCGAGCACGATCGACGACCGGCGGTAGGCGACGATCACGACGGTGGTGTCGAGTTGGGCGAGGCCATCGAGGATGGCCCCTTCCACGGAGGGGTCGACCGCAGAAGTGGCGTCGTCGAGGATGAGTAGGCGCGGCCGCCGGATGAGCGCCCGGGCGAGGGCGATCCGCTGCCGCTGGCCACCCGACAGCGAGGTGCCCCGCTCGCCGACCAGGGTCTCGTAGCCCTCCGGCAGCTCGTTGATGAAGCCGTCTGCCTGGGCGAGCGTCCCCGCGGCCACGATCTCCTCGATCGTGTGGTTGCCGCCGAGCGTGATGTTGTTCGCGACCGTGTCATCGAAGAGGAATGCCTCCTGGAACACGATCGCTGCGTTGTCGGCGAGGGTGTCGCGTTCGAGCGAGGCCAGTCCGTGGCCGTCGAGCGTGATGCAGCCCGAGTCCGGGTCGAATAGCCGCACCATGAGTTGGGCGATCGTCGACTTGCCGGAGCCGGTGGGCCCGACCATCGCGATTGTCTTGCCGGGGGCCACGTCGAGGGAGACCGACTCGATGCCACGCCGCTCGTCC
>CP070681.1:299252-303902 GCA_020352575.1 Acidimicrobiia bacterium
ATCGCTCATCGTGAGCGCCTCTTCCTGGTCGTGGGTCACGTAGACGAACGTGATCCCGACACGGTGCTGGAGCTCCTTGAGCTCGAGCTGCATCGACTGGCGGAGCTTGAGGTCGAGGGCACCGAGGGGCTCGTCGAGGAGGAGCACCTCCGGCTCGTTCACGAGGGCTCGGGCGAGGGCGACCCGCTGGCGCTGGCCACCCGAGAGCTGGTCCGGGGAGGCACTCGCCCGATGGCGCAGCTGGACCATGTCGAGCGCACGACCCACACGGTCGACGATCTCGGAGGAGCCGGCCTTCTTCATCTTCAGGCCGAACCCGACGTTCTCCTCGATCGTCATGTGGGGGAAGAGGGCGTAGGACTGGAACACGGTGTTGACCGGCCGCCTGTTGGGTGGGAGGAGGCCCATCTCGTGGCCGTGGATCTTCAGCGACCCCTTCGTGGGGAACTCGAACCCGGCGATCATGCGCAGAGTGGTGGTCTTCCCGCATCCGGAGGGGCCGAGCAGGGAGAAGAACTCCCCGTCCCCCACCGCGAGGTCGAGGTCATCGACGGCGACGAGGTCACCGAAGTGCTTCGATACCCCGCTCAGTGAGACCGCCTCAGCCACGGGAGGCGCTCCCATGCCGCGGATCGTTCGGCGCCGGACACCTCGACGACCGGAGAGGTTGCCTCCTCGCCGACGAGTCAATCGAATCTATTGCGCGCTCCTCCACCGACAGCAGTATTACCTGCGCAAATCCCACATGCAACTGATACGCTCACACCATGGCTTGTCGAGTCCCTGCGTGCCGCCCATGCGCGAGCTGAGCATCCTGCGGGTCGCCGGATCGGCCTACTCCGTGGGAGCCGCACACGGGGAACGGTTCGGCGCTGACATCAGGGAGTACCTCGCGAAACGCCGCGCCCTGTCGGCGATCGGTACCGACCTCGACGACGCCGGGATCACTGCGATCGCCGAGGGCATGGTGGACCACCACCGCGCCTACGACCCGCTCGTCTTCGAAGAGATGGTGGCCATGGCGGAGGCAGCAGGGATCTCACCGGCAGAAGCGATCATCGTGGGCGGCTACACCGACTTCATCGACACCGTCCGCGCCGTCGCCCACGGCACCATGGTCGAGGACCAATGCACGGCGGTCCTCACCCCGCCGATGGCCTCCGAGGGCGGCGGGTTCCTCGCCCAGACCTGGGACATGCATGCGAGTGCGACACCCCACGTGTTCCTCCTCGATGTCCGCGTCGAGGATCGACCTCGGGCCCTCATCTTCACCACCCACGGCACGGTCGGGCAGATCGGTATGAACGAGGCGGGCATTGCGATCGGGATCAACAACCTCACCGTGGACGACGGGCGCCCGGGGGTGACGTGGCCCTTCGTGGTCCGGAAGGCCCTGGCCCAGGAGTCGTTCGACGACGCACTCGACGCCATCGTGCAGGCGCCCCTTGCAGGAGGCCACAACTTCCTCCTCATGGACGCAGAGGGCCACGCGGCCTCGATCGAGGCCACGCCGACGACCACGCACATCGACACGCTCGAGGATGTCCCCCTCGTCCACACGAACCATTGCCTCAACCCCGGCGGGCGATCGGTCGAGGGCGCACGTCCCCGCGCATTGCAGGACAACTCGGAGCGGCGACTGCTCGACGCCGGACGCCTCCTCACCGAGGCGAGTCGGCACACCCCCGAGACCCTCATGGCCCTCCTGAGGGACGAGTCGTCGATCTGCAGGCACCCGGAACCCCCGTTCGACTACGAGAGCTCCGGAGCCGTGATCATGCGACCCGCATCCCTGGACTTCTGGGCCTGCTGGGGGGTCCCGTCCGAGAACGACTTCCACGCCCTTTCGATGGCCCATGGGTGAGCTCCGCTACACGACCCTCCTGCCGGAGCACGCGTCGGCGTGCGCCGACCTCGAACGGAGGGCGTTCCCCACGGCCGAGCCGGCTGACCTGCTTGGCGAGGACGACGTCCTTGCGTACGCCTCCACCTTCCCCGAGGGTTTCTTCGTGTGCCTGGACGACGACCTCGTCGTGGGCCAGGGTGCAGGCATCATCGTCGACTTCGACTTCGACCATCCGCAGCACACGATCGCCGAGGTCACCGGTACCCACTTCTGCGGGAACCACGATCCGGACGCCGACTGGTACTACGGCACCGACATCGCCGTCGACCCCGCGTACCGTCGGCGCGGCATCGGCCGGCGCCTCTACGACCTCCGCAAGGAGACCGTCCGCCGGCTCGGGCTCCGCGGCATCATCGCCGGGGGGCATCCCGACGGCTATGAGCGGTACCGGGGGGTGATGACCGTTCCCGAGTACATCGCAGCCGTCGCCGACGGCACGCTCTACGACGCGACCCTCTCGTTCCAGATGCACCAGGGGTTCGAGATCGCCGGCATCCTCGAGGGGTACCTCACCGACCCGTCGACCGACGACTACGCCGCCCTCATCGTGTGGCGGAACCCCGACGTCGCCTGAGGTCAGCTCGCTTCTCGGGCTGCCTTCGTCGCCTCGACGCTCGCCTTCAAGGCCTCGAGGAGGTCGACCACCTTCGTGGGCTCCGGCGCGGCCGGGGCAACGATCTCCTCCCCGTCCACCTTCTTGCGTGCCATCTCCTCGATGCGATCGCGGGTCTGGTCCGACCACTCGGAAGGGTCGAACTCCCGGGTCATGTTCTCGATGAGCATCGACGCCATGGCGATCTCATCGTCCCGGACCTCGACCTCCTCCTCCAGGGACTCAAAGGCCGCTTCGCGGACCTCGTCGGGCCAATACATCGTCTCCATGACGAGGACGCCGTCCTTGTTGCGCAGCGTGGCCATCTGCTCCTTGGCCCGGATCGACACCTTGCAGAGCCCGACCAGGTCGCCCTCCGAGAGGGCACCGAGGAGGATCCGGTAGGCCTTGAGGCCGGTCTTCTCGGGGGCGAGGTAGTACGAGGACTTGTAGAGGATCGGGTCGATCTCGGACTCCGGCACGAACTGGACGACGTCCACCAACTTCGAGCCCGTTCCCGATGCCGCAGCTTCGAGCTCATCGTCGGTGAAGACCACGTAGCGCCCCTTCTCGACCTCGTAGCCCTTCACGATGTCGTCCCACACAACCTCTTCGCCGTCGTGCTCTGCGACCCGCTTGTACTTGATGGGGCTGCCGTCGGACTCGCGAAGCTGCTTGAACTTCGGCGTGCGGTTCTCCGTTGCGCTGAACAGCCCGACCGGGATCGTCACGAGGCCGAAGGAGATGGCCCCCTTCCAGATGGATCGCATCCGGGCAATGTACCGACGGTCCCGGCCGGGCGAAAGGGCCGACAACGACGAGGGCCCGGCCGTTTGGCCGGGCCCTTGTCATCGTGGGACGAAGTGGTCAGGCGCCGAATCGGGCAAACAGCTGGGACGGGGTGACCCCGTGCGTGAAGATGAAGTTCTCGTCGACGAGGTCATGGGGCGCAGGACGCATCGAGGTGCGACGGCGCGTGGAACGGACGAGTCGGGCGTAGTCAGAGAAGGCCATGGTGGAACTCCTTCGGGCCACCGGTGCTCGGGGCCATCGGATTGTGCGTTGTTTCACTTGATACGGAGAAAGCCGTACATGTGGACGAACGCCGACCGTGCTCGCGCTATTCCGCGATGCGGTCAAGGAACGTCTTCGTGGCCTCGATCATGACCTCGGGGCGCTCGAGATGGGGCTGGTGACCACACTCCGGGATGACCAGCGGCGTTGCCAGGCCGGGTCGGATCGCAGCCACGGTCCGTTCCACCTGCTCGAGGGTGTCGTACTCGTCTGCGTCACCCTGGGCCACCACCACGGGCACCTCGATCCGACGGAGCAGGTGCTCGATCGACCACGAGGCGAACGCCGGATCGGTCCAGGTGTCGAACCAACCATGGAAGGCGCCGACGACGTCGGCGTGGTGGCGGGCGAGCCGAGCCCGGAGTTCACCTGATGCGAAGCGCGCCCCCACCTCCCGCATCGGTCCGGCCGTCTTGGCAACCCCTGCGTAGACGTGGCAGGCCACGCTCATCACCCCCCGGAGGCCGGCCGCAGGGGCCACCCCGGCGTTCACGAGGGCGATCGACGCACCATCCGAATGCCCCCAGAGCAGGTGGTCCCCGATGCCCAGCACCTCGAGGAGTGCCGGCACCCGCTCGCGTCCCATGTGTTCGAGGTAGTCGTGGGGCCACGGAAGGGGACGGGGATCGGACCCTCCGTATCCCCATCGCGACCAGACCAGCCCACCCCATCCGGTCGCCTGGCACACCCGGTCGGGGAAGTCCCGCCAGAGCGAGGCACTGCCGAGTCCCTCGTGCAGGAAGACGATCGTCGGGATGTCGGTCGAACCGGGGCCGATGAGGCGGTACTCCACCTCGACACCGCCCACGAGCACCCGTTCCATGCGGCGAGCGTACCCATCGGTAGGGTGACCGAATGTCCTCGCGACCCGTACTCCGACCGCTCGACTTCGGCGGCATCTTCGACCAGGCGTTCAAGCTGTACACGGCCCACTGGCGAACCCTGCTCACGATCTCAGCGATCGTCATGGTCCCGCTCGGCGTCCTCTCACTGGTCATCTCGCTCGTCCTCTTCCAAGATCTCGACGCGGCGCTCGCCGACCCGGCGTTCCTCGACACCTCCCCCGACCAGGTGCTCG
>CP070681.1:304002-308519 GCA_020352575.1 Acidimicrobiia bacterium
CCGAGGACGAGCAGCGTGAGGGTGAGGTCACTCATGCACGGGACATTCTCGTCACCACTTCAGCGGGGCAGTCTGGTCGACGAGACCGCCTCGGACATCCACCACACCTACACGGTGCGCCGGAGCGCGAAGAGCGGCATCTCACCGTAGTTCTTCGCAGTCGGCTGGGTGCCCACGTACTGGGTCTCGAACGTGCGGTCGGGGGTCAGCATGGCAAGGGCGGCGAATGCTCGGGTCGTGTACACCTCACCCTCGGGGGTGCCCGGCTCGATTCGGGCGGCGGTGGTGAGCCCCGATCCGAAGTAGAGGCGGTCCCCCGCCACCGGGTCCCAGCCGTCGAAGACCGGTGAGGCATGCGCGGCGATGCGCAGGCCCCGCAGGGTTCCGAGACCGAGCGCGTCGAAGTCGATGCGGGCGACCGCCTCTTGTAGCTCGAGTGCACAGGTCGCCGCCGAGGTGACATCGGTGAAGATGAGGTGGATGCCATCGCCCCACGTGCGGCTCAAGAGGATCGACGTCCGGAATGGCTCGAGGGCGTGGGCGACCTCGGTCATCACCCGTTCCTGGAAGCGGAGGACCTGGGCGTCGTCCAACGTCGAGAAGGCGGCGAAGTCGGCGAAGAGGATGCCGCGGATGGCCCGGAGGCCCTCTTCCTTGCCCATGGCCTTGCCCTCGTCGGCCTCAACGTCGATGACGGTGCCATCGAGACCGGCCATCCGCCACGTCTCGACGTCGACTGAGGTGCCGGCGGCTGCGCCGGTGCGCCGGCCGTCCCACACGGCGACCTGGTGGACGGGCGCTTCGAGGTAGCTCGCCCGTATGAGCGCCTTGCCCATGGCGATGCGGGCGCAGAAGTCGAACAGGATCGGATCGTCGAGGTACTCGGTGCGGGTGACGGTCTCGACGGTGTCGGCCTCGGCGATGCAGCGCTCGAAGCGCTTCACCCAGTCCTTCCCGGCCGTGGCCACCGAGGCCCGCACGAACTCATCCCGCTCGAACGGCAACTGCACACTGAGGCGTGCCCCCCGTTCGAGGAGGGCCTCAGCGGCAAGGATGTCGGCGCCGGCGGCGAGCGAACCGTACCCGAACCCGACACCGAGGCGCTCGAACACCTGGCGGAACTCCTCGGCGACGCGCTCCTCCTCGGCGGCCGGGAATCGGCCGTCCACCCCTGGTGGGAGGATCCGGTGGCCGCAATAGTGCACCACGGTCGGGTTGGCGATGGCGTCGAGGATCGAAGGATCCACCCGTTTTGCCTCGCAGACGTAGCGGAGCTGCCCCCGGGTCCGGGCACGAACCGAGTGGTTTCCGACGCTCACCCCGGCTGCGTGGGCGAGTGCTTCGATCGCTCGGGCCTCGTCGCCGAGGGTGAGCGCCGCCTCGGCCTCCGTTGCGGCCTCCCAGTAGCGATCCTCGCCGTGGAGCGTGGTGGGGTCCCGGAGGCCGTCGAGGGCCTCCTGGGCGAGCCGCTCGGCAAGGTCGGTGTCGCCGGCGAGCAGGTACATCGTGGCGGCGTTCGACGCCGTGTACGGCGAGCCCTGTCGTTCGAACGCCCTGCGATACCCATCGGCGGAGCGCCGCGCCCACTCCTGGCGCTCCTCGCCTGATCGACGCAACGCCATCTCCTTGTCGAGGCGGGCAGCGAGCGCAGCGATGTCGTCGGCGAGGCGGTCGCTCACGGCCCCCGGGTCGATCTTGTGGAGACCCAGCGTCTCGTACCTGCGCCGGGCCTGGACGATCGCACCGGAGTTGCTGAGGGCTCGCACGGCGAGGTACCGCAGCTCGGGGTCGCTACCGCCCCGGTTGATGTTCGACATGGCGGCGTCGAACGCGGCGAGGTAGTTGCCCTCGGATTCCAGCGCCCGGATCTCCTCGGTGGGCACACGCGGGAGGGCGTCCTTCGCCCGCTCCGCACCCAGGCGGGCCCGGAACCCTTCGACCGAATGGAGTGAGACCGTGACGGGCGTGACTGCCCGGACCGCTGCGGTGCGGCCCGTGCCGAGCAGCGAGGCGAGTTCACCGAAGTACCTGCCTGCGCCGAGTTCGGCGAGCGTGAGTTCGTCCCCCTCCGACGTCGACTTCACGACCGCAACCGTGCCCTCCTCGATCCAGTACACGGTGCCCGAGCCCTGGCCCTCGTCCACGATCATCTCCCCGGCCTCGAACGACAGCAGCTCGGGCGTCCCCGCCGGGGAGCCGAACTCGGTGCCGTCGCGGATGTCGGCGAGGGCCGGGTCGTGGAGGAGGATGCGTTGCTCGAGGTCGACGAGGTCCGGTGACGGTTCGAGACCCGCCTCCTCGCCGATGAGCGTGGCGAAGCGTTGGTAGGTGCGGAGGGCCTCGGCCTGGCGGCCGCCCCGATAGAGGGCGAGCATGAGGCTCCCCCACAGGCGCTCCCGGAGGGGGAACGCCTCGACGAGGCCACTGAGTTCACCGACGATGAGGTCATGGTTGCCGGCGGCCAGTTCGGCATCCATGAGCCACTCGACGACTTGCAGACGCTCCTCGTCGAGGCGGGTGTGCGCCCGATCGACGAAGTCGTAGCCGAAGAGGTCGGCGAGGAGTTCCCCTCGCCACTGCGAGAGCGCATACCGGAACGCCTCCCCGGCAGCGGCATGGTTCCCGAGCGTTGCCAGCTGGCGGCCGCGGCGCGTATGGCGGCGGAAGCGATCAATGTCGGTGTTGGATGCAGGGACGCCGAGGCGGTAGCCGGCGGGAGTGGTCTCGATGGACTCGTCGCCGAGCACAGAACGCACCCGTGAGATCGCCGCGTGGAGCGCCGACTTGGACGGAGTCTCGGACTCGGGCCACAACGACGTGAGGAGGACGTCGGCGGTGAGGAGTTGGGGGGCTTCCAGGGCGAGCAGCGCGACGAGCGCCTTCAGGCGGGCACCCGGCAGCTCGAGTTCGGCGCCGTTCGTGTCGAGGATCTGCAGGGGACCCAGCAGGCGGACATCCACCCGGGTGACGATACCCCTCAGCCGACGCCCGCCCGCGGGATCCTGCGCAGTCAACACGCCCACACCGTCGCGTAAGGCTCTTACGAGGTGCTTACGGCCATGCGAGACTCCCCCGATGCGAATCGGTGTGCTCCACCCCGGGAAGATGGGATCGACCGTTGCCGCCTCGTTCGCCGCGGCGGGCCACGAGGTCGCGTGGGCATCCGAGGACAGGAGCGACGCAACTGTCGCCCGCGCGGCTGGGCTGATCGATTCCGGATCGCTCTCGGCGCTCTGCGACTCTTCTCGGCTTGTGGTCTCGGTGTGCCCACCGCACGCCGCCGTCGCCGTGGCTCGGGCAGTGGCCGCCACCGGATTCGACGGGACCTACCTCGATGCGAACGCGGTTGCACCCGCCACCGTCGCCGCCGTCGGCACAGTGGTGGGCGACCTGGTCGACGGATCGATCATCGGGCCTCCGGCCAGGGAGCCGGGCACGACGCGGATGTACCTCAGCGGTGAGGGCGCCCCTGACCTCGCCGAGGCACTCAACGGCGGCCCTCTCGAGGTGCGAGCCATCGAGGCACCGGTCGGTGCTGCGTCGGCACTCAAGATGGCGTACGCCGGATGGACGAAGGGTTCGGCCGCCCTCCTCCTCGCCATCGCCGGGTATGCCGAGGCGGCTGGGGTGCGGGACGCCCTCGCCGCCGAGTGGCACGAATCGATCCCTGGCCTCACCGACCGGGTCGAGCGCACGTCCCGTGGGGTGGGGCCGAAGGCGTGGCGGTTCGCCGGGGAGATGCGAGAGATCGCCGCCTCGCTCGCATCCGAAGGCCTTCCCGACGGCTTCCACCTCGCCGCCGCGGACCTCTACGAGCACCTGTCCGGGTTCAAGGACGCCTACCCGGGGCCCGAACTGGACGACGTCCTGCGGGAGCTCCTCGACTAGACGGTCGCGGTACCGGCCACCCAGTCGGCATGCATCCGGGCGTACACGCCGTCCATGGCGAGCAGCTCGTGGTGGTTCCCGACCTCCACGAGGTTGCCCTTGTCGAAGACCAGCACCCGATCGGATGCCTCCGCCGTGGAGAGGCGGTGCGCGACGGTCAGCGACGTCCGACCCTCGAGTAGGTGGTTGAGGGCGTTGCGGAGCGACACTTCGAGGGCGGGGTCCACCGCCGACGTGGCCTCATCGAGGAGCAACAAGTCGACGTCACGGATCCACGCACGGACGAGGGCCACGAGCTGGCGCTCACCCGCCGACAGACGACTCCCGCGCTCCCCCACCTCGGTCGCCGATCCGTCGGGGAGCGATCGCACCCAGTCGAGGAGTTCGAGGTCGACGAAGGCCTGACGGATGTCCTCGAGGCTCGCTTCGAGGAGCCCGTACCGCACGTTCTCCTCAACAGTGGCGTCGTGGAGGAACCCCTCCTGGGGTACGTAGCCCACCCGGCGTCGCAGCGACTCGAACGGCACGTCCTGCACGGGCACCCCACCGAGGAGGATGCCCCCCTGCTGGGGTTCCATGAGGCGGGCGATGAGCTTGGCGAACGTCGTCTTGCCCGACCCGGTCTCGCC
>CP070681.1:308619-313070 GCA_020352575.1 Acidimicrobiia bacterium
CACCGAGGAAGCGTAGGGAGCGCCCGGGGCCTAGCCCTGCTCGAGGAGGAGCTCGGCAGCCGCCCGCCCCGACAGGTAGGCACCCTCCACCCGCGCTCCGCTGAAGACCTCGCCGGCGAGCACCACTGGTGCCGGGGCAGCGATGCGCCTTGCGCCCTCACCGAGGGTCGTCACCGGTTCGGCGAATCGCCAGCCGTGCGGATGGACGGCAACCGGTGTTCCCCGATGGAAGGGTCGGGCTGCCTCGAGGAGCTGTTGCGTCCACCCATCGCGGTCCTCGTCGATGTGGGCCGCCGCGAAGTCCGGTGTCGACTGGACGGTGATCGATGGACGGGCGGAGGCACCCTTGTGCTCGTTGTCGGCCACCCATCCCACGATCGGGTCGTCGGGCGCGACATGGCCGCCGGGGATGCCGGCTGGGGCATCGAGGATGGCGATCACGGCGAGGCTTGCGTGGTACTGGACGGCCTCGAGGTCGCTGGGCCGATCCAGCCCACTGTCGCCGAGCAGCTCGAGGGTCTGTGGGAGCGGCGGCGTGAGGAGGACTGCGTCAGCCCTGCCGACCTCCTCACCCTCGACATCGACGGCAGTCACCCCACCGGCACCGAACTCGAGTCGCCCCACACGGGTCGCCGTCCGGACATCCAAGCCCTTCGCCATCCACTCGGGGATCCGCCGCATGCCGCCGACGCCGGCGAACCTGGGCTCAACTCCGCGCGCGGGGTGGGTCCTGCTCGGCGTCCGGAGCCACTCCGTGGCCACGCCGTCCTCCACCATTCGGGCCATCTCGGCAGCGAACTCCGCAGAGCGGGCGCTCACGTGCTGCGCCCCATGGTCTCCTGCACCACCGTCGAGCCGGCGGGTCGCCATCCGTCCACCGACCGCCCTCGATTTGTCGAACAGGGTCACCGCAACCCCCGCCTCGTCGAGGAGGCGGGCTGCGGTGATGCCGGACATCCCGGCGCCGACGATGAGGACCGACGAGACCATGCGTCGAGGGTACGGAGGACCGGGCGGTTCCGTATCCACGGCGTGACACCCCCTCCGAAGACCTGCGCCACCTGCGGGCGGCCCTTTTCGTGGCGGAAGGCGTGGGCCGAGGATTGGGATGCGGTCCGCTACTGCTCGAAGGGCTGCCGATCCAGCAAACCGAACAGGACTGATCGAGCGCTCGAGGAGGCGCTCCTCACCGCCCTGTGCACTCGCTCCGAGGTCTCCACCGACGAGGCTGCCGCCGCAGTCGGCGACGCCGAATGGGAGCCACTGCGTGAACGCGCGCGGCGCGCCGCACGGCGCCTCGCCGCGGACGGCAGGGTCGAGTTGTGGCAAGGGGGCCGGCCCGTCGGACCGAACACGAAGGGCCCACTTGCCGTGCGACCGCTCCAGGGTTCATAGGATTGGGCCATGTCCCACGCCGACACCCACCGCCTCCCCCTCGACCCCCACGACTTCCTTGCCCTCGACTCGTTGCTCGACGACCAGGAACGCCTGATCCGGGACACCGTCCGGGAGTGGGTGGCGAACGAGGTCACGCCGCACGTCGGTGAGTGGTTCGAGTCGGCAACCCTCCCTCGCGAGCTCGGGAAGCAGATGGGCGACCTCGGCCTCCTCGGGATGCACCTCGAGGGGTATGGGTGTGCCGGCACCTCCGCAGTCGAATACGGACTGGCTGCCATGGAACTCGAGGCCGGCGACTCCGGGGTGCGCTCCTACATGAGCGTCCAGGGCTCGCTCGCCATGTTCCCGATCTGGAAGTACGGGTCCGAGGAGCAGAAGCAGCAGTGGCTGCCCGGCTTGGCCGCGGGCGACCTCGTCGGATGCTTCGGCCTCACCGAGCCGGACTCCGGGTCCGATGCCGCCAACATGCGAACCACCGCCAAGCAGCAGCCGAACGGCGACTGGGTGCTCAACGGGGCGAAGATGTGGATCACGAACGGCACGATCGCCGACGTCGCCGTCGTGTGGGCCCGGGCAGATGACGGGACGATCCGTGGCTTCATCGTCCCCACCGATACCCCCGGCTTCCAGGCCAACAAGATCACCCACAAGATGTCGCTACGGGCATCGCACACGGCCGAACTCGCCTTCGACGACGTCCGCCTCCCCGCAGATGCCGTCCTCCCGGGTGTCGCCAGCATGCGAGGCCCGCTCTCCTGCCTCTCCGAGGCACGGTTCGGCATCGCCTTCGGTGCCATCGGCGCCGCACGGGCCTGCTACGAAGCCGCCCTCCAGTACGCCCAGGAGCGGGAGGCCTTCGGTGGTCCGATCGCCCGGTTCCAACTCACCCAGCAACGGCTCGTAGAGATGTTGGTGAAGGTGAACAAGGGTGCCCTGCTGGCACTCCACCTCGGCCGCCTCAAGGACGAGGGACGCCTCGCCCCGGCGCAGGTGTCGTTCGGCAAGATGGACAACGTGCGGGAGGCCATGTGGGTCGCCAGGGAGGCACGGTCCCTCATGGGCGGCAACGGCATCACGCTCGAATACGTGCCGATCCGCCACATGCTCAACCTCGAGAGCGTCTACACGTACGAGGGCACGAACGAGATCCACCAGCTCATCCTCGGGCAGGCGATCACCGGTCACGCCGCCTTCGGGTGAACCGCACCCAACTCGCCGGCCTCCTCTGGGCCGCGCTCTCGTCGGTCTTGTTCGGTGCCTCACTCACAGTCGCAGGCGCCGTCTTCGAGTTCCTCGAACCGTTCGAGGTCATCGGCGTCCGCATGGTGATGGCCGGCGTCCTCGTCCTCCCTGTGGTGCTCATCAGGCGGGAGCCCATGGGATCGGACTGGCCGCGGGTCATCGGCGTCGGAGCGCTCATGGTGGGGGTCAACCTCGCCATCTACATGGCCATCCCCCGCATCGGGGTCGGGCCGGCGGCAGGCCTCCAGTTCCTGGGGCCGGCCCTCATCGTTGCGTGGAAGCGGATCTTCGGCGGACTCCGATACCCCAGGGTCATGTGGGGCGCTGTCGCCGTCGGCCTGCTCGGGGCGGGCCTGCTCGGAAAGGCCTGGATCATCGAGTCCTTCGATCCCCTGGGTATCGCCCTCGCACTCCTCTCCGGTGCCGGGCTCGCCACCTACCTCGTCATTGCCGAGGATCTCAACACGAGGAGGTCGGCGCTGGGCGTCACGTCGTCGGCCGTGGTCGCGAGCGCCCTGCTCGGCGTCGCCCTCTTCCCCACCGACCTCGTCGAACGGGTTCCTGTGGAGTCGTGGTGGCTCGTGCTCTGGCTCGGGTCATTCGGCCTCGTGATCCCGATGCTCATCGAGGTCACCGCACTGCGAACGGCCCCGAGTGAGAAGGTGGGCATCGTCCTCACACTCGAACCGTTCGCCGCTGCCGTGACCGCCTGGGCATTCCTGTCACAGGCGCTCCACCCGTTGCAGGCCACCGGGATGGCACTCGTCGTCGCAGCCGTCCTCGTGACGGGACGACTCCGGCCGATCGAGGGCACCCAGACCTAGGCTGCGAGGCCATGTCCGAGCGCCGCCCGATCATCGACAA
This sequence comes from Acidimicrobiia bacterium, assembly GCA_020352575.1. Classification (GTDB taxonomy): domain Bacteria; phylum Actinomycetota; class Acidimicrobiia; order Spongiisociales; family JAENVV01. The sequence continues at coordinate 312,124 of CP070681.1, forward strand.
ATCCGCCGACACCCTCGAACTCTTCTTCGACCTGGTGTTCGTCTTCGCGATCACGCAGGTCGTCAAGCTGATCATCCACGACCTCACCCCCTCGGGCGTCTTCCACGGGCTCCTCGTCCTCGCACTGCTGTGGTGGGGCTGGGGGAACTTCACGTGGGCCACGAACTCGGTCGACCTCTCCCCTCGCTGGGTGCGGGTCGGTGTGCTCGTCGCAATGGCGCCGGTCTTCGTGATGTCCCAGGCCGTGCCGTTCGCCTTCGAGGGCAAGGGACTCTGGGTCGCCGTCGGGTACGTGATCGTCCGGGCCATCGCCCTTTGGCTTTCGTGGTTGGGGGCCCGGGACGACGAGGAACAGGCCCGGGGCATCCGCCTGTACGCGAGTGCCGGGGTTGTCGGACCCCTGCTCATCATCGTCGGCACCTTCATGGGCGACGGCATGCAGTGGTGGTGGCTCGCGGGCTTCCTCGCCGAACTCGCCGCCTCCGGCGTCGCAGGGCAGGCCGAATGGCACCTGGCCCCGGGCCACTTCGCCGAGCGCCACGGGCTCATCATCATCATCGCCCTCGGCGAGGCGATCATCGCCGTGGGCGCCGCAGTGGTCGACGAGACCCCGAGCGTCGGCCTCGCCAACCTCCTCGCTGCCGGCCTCCTCGGTGCCGCAACGATGTACTGGGCGTACTTCGACCGGTTGCAGGAGGTGTGGGAGCACGCATTCGCCGCGGCCGGACCGAAGGAGAAGGGCACGTTCGCGAGGGACGTGTACTCGATCCTCCACTACCCGATCATCGCCGGCATCGTCCTGTACGCCTCGGGTGTCGAGGAGGCGGTCCTCCATCCCAACGACCCCCTCATCGGCGAGGTGCGCTGGCTCATCGGTGGCGCGCTCGCCGCCTTCCTGCTGGCCATGGCTGCCGCCACATGGCGGGCCCGCAGGATCCTCCTGTACG
>CP070681.1:313170-317616 GCA_020352575.1 Acidimicrobiia bacterium
CGCCGTTCGCTTCGTGCATGGCCGGCTCGCCTCCGACGTGCGAACCGCGTTGGGGATCGGCGGTGTCCGACGCATCCTCGAGTGGCAGGTCTACTTCCTCCAGCGCCTCGCCAAGGACGACAAGGAGATTCCCATCGTCATGGGGATCACCGAGGGAACGGTCGGCTATATCGTCGAGCAGCTCGCCGAGCACGGGCACTCGTTCTCCGCCGAGCAGGTGACCGCCGTGCTCGAGGAACAGGGGGCGTACCTCGTCCACATCGGCGCGGTGGGCGAGGCCACCGACGAGGTCGAGTTCTAGGTCGGTACGCTTCGGCCATGCGGCATCGTCGACTCGAGCACCACCGGTTCATCGGGACCAGGGACACCATGCGGGTCTACGACACGGACGACCAAGCCCAGGCAGAATCGTTGTTGGCGCGCATCGAGGCTTACGACCTCATCGACCGCGCCCTCGTGTCAACGTTCGGCCCGGACAGCCTCGAGGAAGCTCGCAACCGAGGCTTCCGACCCGCCTGAGCCGGCGTTCCGAGGGGACGGGCGCGTAGCGTTCGTCCATGGCCCGCTTCATCGACTTCCACGTCCACCCGCCGGTGGAGGACTACCTGCGGGGACCGTTCGGCCCCTACATGGAGGGCTTGGAGGCGATGTTCGGCCGCACGTTCGAGCCGATGACGATCGACGAGATCGCCGATCGCTATGTGTCGCTCGATGGGCGGGCCGTGCTGCTCGCATGGGACGCGAGCACGGCGACCGGGCAGGCTCCGTATGGCACGGAACGGATCGCCGGTCTGGTGAGGGCCCACCCGGACGTCTTCATCGGGTTCGGGAGCGTCGACCCGCACGACGGTGCTGCCGCTGTCTCCGGTGTCTTCGAGGCGGGCCGCCTCGGGATGCGCGGGCTCAAGTTCCATCCGTCGGCGCAGGGGTTCGATCCGCGCGACCGGAGGTACTTCCCGATCTACGAGGCGGCCGAGGCCGAGGGCCTCGTCTGCCTCTTCCACACCGGCTACACCGGTCTCGGCGGCGGGGTGCGGGGAGGCCACGGCATCCGCCATGAGTTCGCAAACCCGATGCACCTCGACCGGGTGGCTGCGGCGTTCCCCGGCCTCGACATCGTCATGGCGCATCCTTCGTGGCCCTGGCAGGACGAGGCGATCGCCGTCGCCCAACACAAGACCAACGTGTGGCTCGAGTTGAGCGGCTGGTCCCCGAAGCGGTTCGCTCCGAGCCTCGTCGCCGCCGTGCGTGGCCCGCTCGCCGATCGGACGTTGTTCGGCACCGACTTCCCGTTCCTCACCCCGGAGAAGTGGCTGCGTGACTGGGAGACGCTGCTCATCCCCGACGCCGTCACCGAACAGATCCTGGTCCGCAACGCAGAGCGATTGTTGGGTTTGGGCGCCTAGCGGAGCACTCCGTCCGCGACGAGGTCGCCGACCCGGTCCTCGCGGAAGTAGAAGAAGTGGTCGGAGCCGGGGAGGATGTGGACTTCGGCAAGCGCCTCCGCCGCATAGCCGCACACCTCCTCGATCGAGACGAACTGGTCCCGATCCCCGAGGATGAAAGAGCGTCGTCCGGTGGGGAGTCGGGCAGGATCAGGGAGGGCGGGGGTCCGTTCCGAGGTCACCGGCGGTGCCACGCCGACCCACGGCAGTTTCTCGTTCCGCTCCGCGGTCCAGAGCAGTGAGGTCGCACCGCCGAAACTCCACCCGGCGATGCCGTGCTGGACATCCGGCTGGGCTCGGCGGACCTCGGCCATGGCCGCATCGACATCGAGCAGCTCCCCGACACCTCGCTCGTGCTCGCCGTCGGATGCGCCGACGCCCCGGAAGTTGAACCGGAGCACCGCGATGTCCTGGTGGATGAGCCGCGTGGTGATGCCCTCCATGAGGGGGGCGCGCATGGTGCCGCCATGCAGGGGATGGGGGTGGCAGAGGAGGACCGCCGCCCGTGGTGCAGGTGGCTCGTTCCAGAGGGCCTCAAGGGTGAGTCCGTCCGAGGTGGTCAGCGTGGTGAGCACCCGGGAAGGCTATCGCTCACGTGGCGGCTTCCCGAAGTGAGGCGGCCCGGGCCCACAGGGGGTGGACCCGTTTGAGCCTGGGTGGAAGCCGCCGTACGAGGTGCTCGGGAAGCACCGGGATCCAGTCAGGGACGAGGAGTGCATCGGCGTGGTCACGCGCAATGAGCCCGGCGGTGAGGAGGAGCGGCGTACGTCGGGGGAGCGGGATCGAGGTCGCCGTGCCGGCTGCTGCGATGAGCCGGAGGAGGTCCGCGACGGCGGAGGGGCCGGCGACTGCCGTCCAGAACCGGCGCACGTAGGGCGAATGGGGTGCGAACCCGGGACCGGTGGCCGTCACCTGCTTCGGGGTGATCCATGGGCGTACCCGGACGGTGGGCCGGGCCACCGCACCCGGGAGCGGGGTGTGGATGGCGGGAGGATGGGTTTCTCTTCCGGTGCTCCCGGGTGCGAGGCCTGACATAACGTTGTTTTACGTTATTCAGAAGATGTTGTCAACCGAGAGATATCGCGCGCACACGCCTGCGGAACGACCAGCATTGGGGCCATGGCCGACGTACCGAACGAAGAGACCCCCGACGCCCCCGACCTCGACCCGGTGGACCTCGATCCCGACCTCGCTGCGGTCCTCGATGCAGCGCCCGAGGAGGTGCTCGGCGACCTCGCCGATGTCGACGCCATCGTCGGCGACGCGTCGGCGGTCCTGGAGGGACTCGACACTGAGGTACCCGAGCTCGAGGAGTTGGCGGGGGTGAAGGCGACTGCGCCGGCGCCCGACCTGTCCGCGTGGTCGAAGCCGAAGTTCGCCGCGGAGCGCATCGACGTCTCGAAGGACGCCCACGCCTCATCGGCGACACCCGCCGAACGCATTGCGCTCGTGGTGATGCCCGTGCTCATCCTGGGCGCGTTCGTCGCGATCGCGCTCCTGCTGCTCTAGTCCCCTACGGGAAGCGGGCGACCACCACGGTGATGGTGTCGCCGTTCGTGACCACCGTTCCCGCAGTGGGGAAGGAACCGATCACGAGTCCGTCCTGCTCGGGGAAGAGCGTGTCCTGGTACTGCACCAGGTAGTTGAGCTCGACGCCGGTCTCCTCGGCGAAGGTGGCGAGGGCGGCGTCGAGGCCGGCGAAGTCGAGTGCCGCGAGCGAGGGGAGCGGGGCCTCGGGTGGAATCCCAGTCGAGACCTCGAGGATGAGCGGCGTGGCGTGGGGCACCCGTTGCGCGGGGTCGAGGTCCTGGCTGAGCACCGTTCCCTCTGGCTCGTCGGAGTTGACCGGTTCGATGATGGGGTCGAGATGGGAGTCGAGCACCAACTCGGCCGCCTCCTCGGCGAGGAGTCCGGTCACGGCCGGCACGAACGTGGTCGCTTCCCGGAGGTAGTTCGCCACGCCCGGCGGATCTGGCGGGAAGTCCATCACCGGCACGTCCCGGAGGGCGTATTCCATGAACTCCGCCCACAGCGGGGCAGGCACCGTGCCACCGAAGACACGAGGGATGAGATCGCCGTTGATCACGACGTTCTCGAGTGGGATCTGCTCGTTCGGGAACCCCACCCAGACCGCAGTGGAGAACTGGGGGACGAACCCGACGAACCAGGCTTCGCGGTACGACTGGTGCGTTCCTGTCTTCCCGCCCTGCGGACGACCGATGTTGGCCCGTGGAGCGGTGCCGCTCACCGGCACGATTTCGAGGGGCTGGCGGGCGGCAGCGAGCAGTGCGGGATCGAAGTTCTGCTCGTACACGACCTGGTGCGTCCAGTTCACCTGGCCGTCCCGCGAAGTGATGCGCTCGATCAGGAAGGGCTCGGCCCACGTGCCGTTCGTGGCGAAGTTCGAATAGGCCGATGCCATCTCGAGTGGGCTCACGGCAGAGGTCCCGAGCGTGATCGAGGGGGTCGCCGTCAGCTCGGAGTTCCGGACGCCCATGCGCTGTGCGGTCTCGACGATCTGCTCGGCGCCAGCGGCAAGCGCCACCTGGGCGTACACGACGTTCTGTGACGAGTAGGTGGCCCTGGCAAGTGACATGAGGCCGTCGCCACCGGAGCCCCGCACGGTCCACAGCCCGTCGGGGAAGCAGACACCGGGGCACTCGATCTCCTTGGGGCTCGTCGCATCCCAGTAGGTGTTGAGTGAGATGCCCTGCTCGAGCGCCGACACGAGGGTGATCGGCTTGAACGCGGAACCCGGGTTGCGTCGGCCCTGCACGGCGAGGTCGAACTGCTCGTCCTCGAATGGGAGGCCCGAGGCAATGACACGGACGGCGCCGTTGGCGTTCTCCACCATGGCGATCGCGCCGGTCGGTGCGGGGTTCTCGGGGTCGTCGCTGGTGGGCATCCACTCCTGGAGCAGGGTGGTGGCGTGGTCCTGCAGGTCGAGGTCGATGGTCGTGTGGATCTCGAGCCCGCCACCACCGACGCAGTCGACGGCATC
>CP070681.1:317716-322137 GCA_020352575.1 Acidimicrobiia bacterium
CTCACCGATCTCCTCGTTCACGTACGAGAGGACGAAGTTGACGAAGGCAGCCACCTGCGGCTTCTCCTGCATGATCGAGGCTGTCGTGTACATGTAGAGGGGGCGAGCGAGTGGGTACTCGCCAGCATCGACCGCAGCCGCGTTGGCCTCGACACCCTCGATGTCGAGCACGGTGAGGGCATCGCTGTTCTCGACGTAGTAGGCGAAGCCGAAGTAACCGATGGCACATGCCGTGGACGTGTCGCCCTCGGTGCAGCCGTCACCACCCACCCCCTGGACCAAGACGTTGTCGTCCTCGGAGAGCTGGAGGTTGTCGGCTGCGAGGATCGGCGCCTCGTCCTCGTCGAACACCTCCTCGACGAAGTAGTCGAAGGTACCGGAGTCGGTGCCCGGGCTGAAGCGGGCGATCGGGTGCGCCGGGAAGTCGGGGTTCACGTCGGCCCAGGTTTCGGCTGAGGAGAACGCCAGTGCCAGTTCCTCGAGGGTCAGGCTCTCAACGAAGTAGTTCGTTGGGGACACCGTCACGGCCAGGGCGTCGGTACCGATGCGGATCTCGATCGGCGTGCGACCGATCGACTCGCAGGCCTCGACCTCGGACTCCTTGATGGGACGGGAGGCGTTGGAGATGTCGGTCTCGCCGGCTTCGCAGAAGCGCTCGAAGCCTCCCCCGGACCCGATGGAGTCAATCGTCATGTTGCCCCCGTACCCCTCGTCCTCGAACCGAGCGAGCATCGCCTCGGCCAGTGGGAAGACCGTCGAGGAACCAGCGGCGACGATGTCACCGGTGATCTCGAGGGGATCGACGAGGGGAAGGCCGCCGACGCCCTCCATCAACTCGGCGGAGCTGGCTCCATCAGGAGCGGCGGTCGCGGCGGGGCCCTCGGTGTCGTCGGTGGCGGACGAACAGGCCGTCAGCACGATGAGCAGTGCCGAGAGCAGCGCCAAGGGGTGCAGATAGCGTCTCATGATCTCCTCGATCCTGGAGTGCGTCAGCACGAGCAGATCAGGGTCGACTCATGCTGCGTGGAAACGTAGGAATCGCGTCTGACCCGTCCGGAACGCCGAAGTGAACGAGAGATGAACTTGTGGGCGGGCTCACAGGCTCGCCCGCTCACGACTGATGGCTGACAACGGTGCCCGCAGGGCACCTACGCCACCGCGATCCTCAGATCGCAAGCCTCCCGTTCTTCCACACGTGCTCGATGTGGTCCTTGAGGCCACCGAAGTCGAGCGGGTCGCCGTTCACGATCACGAAGTCGGCGAGCTTCCCCGGCTCGAGGCTCCCGAGCTCGTGGTCGATCCCCATGAGCTCCGCGGCGACGCGGGTCGTCGACTGGAGCACATCCGTCTTCGCCATCCCGAGCTCGGCCATCACCTCGAGCTCCTCGAGGTTGTCTCCGTGCGGCGTCACGCCCGAGTCGGTGCCCATGGCGATCTTCACCCCGGCCTGCACCGCCTTGCGGAACGAGGCCCGGTGCGCCTCCTCGACCTCCTCCGCCTTGCGCAGCGACGACTCGGCGATCTGCACGCCTCGGGCGGCAGCCTTGCGCACGCCGGTGGGGGCGATGAGGGTCGGCACGAGGTAGGTGCCCCTCTCCAACATCATCTCGATGGCCTCGTCGTCGAGGTAGATCCCGTGCTCGATCGAGTGGATGCCGGCTCGGATTGCGTTCTTGATGCCGTCGGTCGCCTGGGCATGGGCCATCACCGGCTTGCCCTGGTTGGCCGCCTCCTTGACCAGCATCGCCAGTTCGTCGTCGTCGAAGTGTGCGTGCTTCGGGTCGTCGTTCGGTGACAGCACCCCACCGGAGGTCGCGACCTTGATGACGTCAGCGCCGGCGCGCAGCATCTCGCGCACCTTGAGACGCATCGCCTCGGGGCCGTCGACGATGTTGTCGGGGACTCCGGGGTAGGACGTGAAGAGGCGGAAGTGGCCACCCGACGGCATCCAGCCGTCACCGTGACCGCCGGTCTGCGAGAGCATCGCAATGGCAATTTGGAGGCGCGGGCCCCGGATCACCCCATCGCTGACTGCCTGGCGGACGCCGGCGTCGGCACCACCTGCGTCGCGGACCGTGGTGATGCCCGTCTCGAGCGTCCTGCGCATGTTGTCCATGGCGGCGTAGAAGCGGTATGAGAAGGGGGTGTGCATCTGCTTCATGAAGTCCAGGTGGCTGAACATCACGTGCACGTGGGCGTCGATCATCCCGGGGAGGATGTAGCGGTCGGTGCAGTCGATGACCTCATCCGCATCGAGGTCCTTCCCGACCTCGACGATGCGGTTGTTGGCGATGACGAGGTCCGCTTCCTCGAACGCACCCGTGGTGGAATCGAAGAGCGTGGCATTGGTGAATGCGATGCGGGTCATGGGGCGCGAGGCTACTCCGCGCAATCTGAGCCTGATTCAGGCCTCGCCGAGGACCCGCATCCCCCACCGGGCGAACTCGTTGATCGCGCGTCGGGACTCCGGCATGACCGGCGCCAGCATGTGCCAGACGTGGAACATCGCGGGCCAGACCCGGAGGGAGACGTCGAGGCCCAGTGCCTCGGCGTTGGAAGCCAGTCGGGTCGAGTCATCGAGGAGGATCTCCTCATCGCCCACCTGGAGGAGGAGCGGCGGGAGTCCCGCCAGGTCGGCGTACAGGGGCGAGACCCATGGGTGCTCGGCGGGATGGTCGGGGTGGTAGTAGTCGGCGATCTCCGGGATGCGATCCGGATCGAGCATCAACTCCGTCGCCCGGTTGCCATCGAGCGAGGGCCCCGTGCCCGCCAGGTCGGTCCATGGCGAGATGCCTGCGATGCCAGCCGGGAGGGGAAGCCCCTCGTCGCGCAGTCGCACGCCGAGTGCGATCGCGAGCCCGCCTCCGGCGGAATCACCCGCGACGAGGAGCGAGCCGGGATCGTGCCGTTCCAGCAGTGACTCGTACACGGCGAGTGCATCGTCGATGGCCGCCGGGAAGGCGTGTTCAGGGGCGAGGCGGTACTCGGCGAGGAGGGCCTCGACCCCGACCGCATGGGCGAGGTGGGCGGCGAGCCCCCGGTGCGAAACCCGTGAACCGAGCATGTACGCCCCGCCGTGCAGGTAGAGGATGCAGCGACTCGAGTCGGCAGTCGTCGGGATGATCCGCTCGCAGGGCACCCCGGCGGTCGGCTCGTCGATGAACCGCACCCCCGGCGGGGGGACCATCCGCCCGCAGATCTCGTCGAGCGCGGCCCGGGCCGCAAGGAGGGCTGCCTCGTCGTCGCCGTCGCGGGGCCGCCGCTCCATGCGAGCACGCACGAGCGGCTTCACGGCCCTGGCGACGAGGGAGCCGTTCATCGCGTCCGGTAGTTCGGCGCTTCCTTCGTGATCTGCACGTCGTGCGGATGCGACTCGATGAGGCTCGCCTGCGTGATCCGCCGGAACTGCACCTCACGCCGGAGTGTCGCGATGTCCGGGGCACCGCAGTAGCCCATCGCCGAACGGAGGCCACCCACCATCTGGAACACGACATCGCCGGCAGCCCCCTTGTAGGGGACCATGCCCTCGATGCCCTCGGGCACGAGCTTCTTGGCGTCCTCCTGGAAGTAGCGATCGGCCGAACCCCCCGCCATGGCGCCGAGGCTGCCCATCCCGCGGTATGTCTTGTACCGACGGCCGTCGCGCAGGATCTCCTCGCCGGGCGACTCGGTCGTACCGGCGAGCATGGAACCCACCATCACGGTCGACGCACCGGCCGCGAGTGCCTTCGGCACATCGCCGGTCTGCTTGATCCCACCGTCGCCGATGGCAGGTACGTCGTGCTCCATGGCTGCTTCGGCGGCGTCCATGATCGCCGTGAGCTGAGGCATGCCGACGCCTGTCACGACCCTGGTGGTGCAGATCGACCCCGGGCCGATGCCGATCTTGACGGCGTCGGCGCCACGCTCGATGAGGTCGAGGGCACCACCCCTGGTCGCCACGTTGCCGCCCACCACGTCGACGTCGAAGGCCTCCTTCACCAGGGCCACCGCGTCGAGGATGCCCTCGCTGTGCCCGTGGGCGGAGTCGACGACGAGGGCATCGACGCCCACGTCGACGAGCGCACCGGCCCGATCCATGAGGTCCGGGCCGGCACCGACGGCCGCCGCCACCCGGAGGCGACCGAGCTCGTCCTTGGCGGCGTCGGGGTAGTCGAGGCGCTTCTGGAGGTCCTTGATGGTGATGAGGCCGCTCAGGCGGAACGCATCGTCCACCACGAGGAGCTTCTCGACGCGGTGTTCCCGGAGGAGCTCCTTGGCCTCCTCGAGCGTGGTGCCCACGGGGACCGTCACGAGGTTCTGCGAGGTCATGCGCGACTCGATGGGCTGGGTGAAGTCCGTCTCGAACCGGATGTCGCGGTTGGTGAGGATGCCGACGAGGGTGCCGTCGTCCTTCACGACCGGGACGCCGCTGATCTTGT
>CP070681.1:322237-326634 GCA_020352575.1 Acidimicrobiia bacterium
ACCGACGCAATGAGGGGAAGGCCGAACCCGAGCGTCTTGCCGGACCCCGTAGGGGCCTTGCCGCAGACGTCCTTCCCGGCGAGCACGTCCGGGATGGCGGCCTCCTGGATGGGGAACGGTTCGGTGATGCCGGCGCGGTCGAGCGCGCCGATGATGGGCTCGGGCAGGCCGAGCGAGGTAAAGGTGGTCATGGTGACTTCCTGATTGGGGTTCGGATACCGATCTCGACTCGGACGCGCAGCAGGGGATCTGCCAGGGATGCGAGGGTCGGAGGAGAGGCGGTCCTACCGGATGAGATACAAGACGGGCCGTGTCGTGCAGACGGGGAAGCGACAGTGCGCTGGCCTCCACCCGGCTGCGGCCGACCGACAAGGTATCAGGTCCGGGGGCCTACGCCACCCATCGGCTGCGGGTACCGTGCCCGCGATGGATCCCCGTCCCTCCCTTGCCGCGATCTACGACGCCATGGTCGACGAGCGCGAGGACCGGGGGGAGCCCGAGTGGCGCCTGCCCGCCCAGGAACGCTTCGTCGACCGCCTGGGCCTCGGCGCCCGCCTCCTCGAGGTGGGCTCGGGCGTGGGATATGCCGCTCGCTGGTTCACCGACCGTGGCCTGGACGTGACGGCATCGGACCTCTCACCCGGCAACGTCGCCAAGATCCGCGAGAAGGGCGTGCCTGCGGAGGTGGTCGACCTCTCGGCACTTCCCTTCGACGATGCCTCGTTCGACGGGGTGTGGGCGGCGAGTTGCCTCATGCACATCCCGAACGCGGACCTTCCTGCGACGCTGGAGGGGATTCGACGGGTCCTCGTGCCCGGAGGGTGGTTCTGGGCCGGCACGTGGGGCGTCGAGGAGTCAGCCGAGGGGATATGGGCAGAGGATCGCAACGACCCGCCCCGTTTCTACTCGGTGCGGTCCGACGCCGAGATGGAGGCGTTCTACCGGGCCGTGTTCGAGGTGGTCTCGTTCGAGGCGACCCGCCCCGAGGAGGAGTTTGCCTGGCACTACCAGTGGGCGCTCCTCCGAGCCCCCGACTGATCAGCCGAGGAGGAGCTCCCGCACGTCGAAGGCCATCAGGACGAGCAGGAGTCCGATGACGGCGATGTGGACGACGGTCATGCGAGTCCTCCAACGATGGTTGGATCGATGGAACCGGCGCAGGCTCCACACGTTGGAGGCGATCGCAACGGTTCCGATCGTGAGTCCCAGGACGGGCCCGATCCCCGGGACGAAGCCGAAGAGCGGTGCCACGAATGGAAACACCACGTACGCGAACGTGCAACGGATGCCGGAGATCACGATCGACCAGTTGAAGGCCCGCTGGGCCTTCACCATGTCGGCGGGTGCCTCGGGGTAGGCGTGTTCGACGGTGTCGCTCATCGGACACGAGGGTACCTCCGTCCCGGAGGGACGTCCTCGGATCCTTCGACGGCGCGCCGTCCGGGTCCTACAGTCGCCCGATGCCCCTCTACATGGACGTGCACCCCGGCCTCGGCGACGCCACCCCAGAAGATGTCGCCGAAGCCCATCGCAAGGACCTCGAGATGCAGGACGAGTACGGCGTCCGCTTCGTGAGCTACTGGATCTCGGAGTCGCCCGACAAGGCGTTCTGCCTGGTGGAGGCACCCGACGAGGAATCACTGCGGAGGTGCCACAAGGCGGCCCACGGCTTGATCCCCCACCAGGTGATCGAGGTGAACTCGGGCGCCCTCAACGGCTTCATGGGGGACAGCTCCCCGGGTGCAGGGGACCGGGCGTACATCGATGACGAGCCCGATTCGGGACTGCGGGCAATCATGTTCACCGACCTCGCCGGCTCCACCGACTTCTCCACTTCGCGGGGCGACGATGCGGCAGTTGCCCTCGTGCGGGCCCACGACCACATCGTGCGGGAGGCGATCGCTCCGGCCAAGGGCAGGGAGATCAAGCACACCGGTGACGGGATGCTCGTCTCCTTTGCCTCCGTGACCGGTGCGGTGCAGGCGGGTATCGACATGCAGCGAGCGTGCGCCCATCACGAGGACGTGTCGATCAAGGTCGGGATCACGGCAGGTGAGCCGGTCGAGGATGCCGAAGACCTCTACGGCGCCGCGGTCAACCTCGCTGCACGCATCTGCGCCCACGCCGAGGGCGGCGAGGTGCTCGTCTCGTCGGCGGTGAAGGACCTCGCCATGGGCAAGGGCCTGCCGTTCACCCCGCGGGGGAGCGTGGCGATGAAGGGCTTCCCAGAGCCGATCGCGCTGTACGAGGTCGACTGCGACTAGTCCCCGGCGGCCGGTGCGGGCGCCGGCGTCATGGTGGTGGACGGCTCCTCGGGGGTGATCTCGTCGACCTGTGCGACGTCGGGGACGTCGCGCTCGATGTTGCGGATCGCCGGGATCGTCCAGGCGAGTCCGGCCAGGAGGATGAGCACGAGGCCGGTTGCCGTCACGAGGAGGGCACTGCCCCTGCCCGGCCCGGTCTCAAAGACGGCTCCCACCGTGGACGCCCAGGCGCCGCCCTCCATGAGGAGGGGCTCGAACACCCGGTCGGCAAGTGGGCCGGCCGAGACGAAGGCGATCGGTGTGGCGATCGTGGCGATCATCCGCCGGGCGGAGAACACCCGTCCCTGGAGGTCGAGTTCGACCTTCGACTGCCACAGTGCCTGCCCCGTCCCGTTCACGATTGGGACCATGAACATGAGGAGGAACGCACCGGCCGACGCAAGCGCGAGGTTCGGTTGCAGGCCGGCCACCGCGAGGCCGACGCCGCCGATGGCCATGAACGAGAGGATGCCGGCGATGCGGCGCTTGGGGCCGCCCCAGGCACCCATGAGCACGGACCCGGCGATCATCGAGATCCCGACGCCGGACATGACACGGCCCAGGGTCGCTTCGTCGGTGAAGGTGAGGAACACGGGGACCCAGAGGACGTTGGAGAGCGTGAGCACGAGGTTGATGCCGGCGAAGATCCAGAGGAGGCCGAACAAGCCCCGACGGGCACGGAGCCAGTTCCAGCCCTGCAGGAACTCCGCCCACACGCCGGTCCGCTCCTTGGTGGCCGAGACGACGTCGGGGAAGCGGACGAAGAACAGGGTGCCGACGGCGAAGAGGAAGGTGATCACGTCGAAGGCGAAGACCACGCCGATGCCGAAGGCGAGCATGAGGCCGCCTGCGATGGCCGGGGCGAGGAGGGTGCCGATGGCGGGCCCGAGCTCGACGAGGCCATTGGCTCGGCCGAGCTGCTCCTTCTGGACGAGCGTGGGGAGGGCGGCCCGGTAGGCGGGTTCCTGGAACGCCTGTGCAGCGCTCATGACCGCGCCGAGCGCGACGATGTGCCAGTACTGCAGTGTGTCGGTGAGGAAGAGGGCCGCCAGCGCCATGGTGGCCATGCCTGCGACGCCGTCGCCGAGGATCATCACGAGGCGTCGATTCACCCGGTCGGTCCACACCCCGGCGGCGGGGCCGAGGAGGAGGCCCGGCAGCGTCACGGACAGCAGGACCATGGCGAGGCGGGTGACCGAACCGGTCTCCTGGTACACGAAGATGGTGAGGGCGAAGCCGGTCATGGCCGAGCCGACCTGGGAGACGAGCTGCCCTGCCCACACGGTGAAGAAGGTGCGGGTCTTCGCTCGTTGGTTCATGTGGACGCTCCTCAACATCGCGCTGATGTCAAGATGATGTCAGAGTGATGTCAGTCTGTCAACCCGAGCAGCTTCCCGGGGTTCATGATCCCGTTCGGGTCCAGGGCGCGCTTGATGCGACGCATCGCTTGGATCTCGCCCTCCGAACGGGTGTGCCCCAGCCACGCCCGCTTCTCCAACCCGATGCCATGCTCGGCGCTCACGCTCCCTGCGAACGGGACGAGCGCGTCGTAGACGGCCTGGTCGGCGATGGCCTTCGTCACCGGGTCAAAGGGAAGGGTGAGGTGGAGGTTGCCGTCGCCGAGGTGGCCGAACACGACGAGTTGGTCGGCGAGGGGCGCCCCCAGTTGGCGTCCGACTGCCTCCAGGTAGGCCGGAATCGCCGTCACCGGCAGGCTCACGTCGTAGGCCAATCGGGTGCCCATGGCGCGGACGAGGGCGGGAATGTCGTCCCGGATCGCCCACAGCCGATCCCGGTCGGTGCCACTCATGGCGGCGACCGCGTCGGTGAGGAGGCCGTGGTCGGCGGCAGCCGACAGGGCCGCCTGAAAGCGGTGCTCGTCGTGCACCGGCTCGTGTCCACGTGATTCGATGAGGGCGTAGAGGGGCGAGCCGTCCGGGAGGGGTGGGGTGTGGTTCCCCGACTCGATCGCAATGGTCCGATAGAACGACTCCCACATCACCTCGAACGCCGAGATCTCACCCCCGAGGCGTTCGTCGAGCGTTGTCCGGAGTGCGAGGAGCGCATCGAACGAAGGAACGGCCGCCAGGGCCG
>CP070681.1:326734-331063 GCA_020352575.1 Acidimicrobiia bacterium
TCAAGAACTACGTGATGGAGGGTGGCCACCGCAACGAGGAGTGGCGAACGGCATCGTTCCACCACCACCAGGCGCTCCGGGTGATCGAGGCGGCCCGCGCCGAACTCGGCGAGGAGGTCGTCGACGAGCTCTACCTCGAATACGGCCGCCGGTTCCACCACGATCGGGAGCGACCGGTCGAACTCGGGGATTGGGTCGGCGAGGTCGGGCTCGCCCCGGCGTTCCTCGATGCCGCCGAGGACGAGGCGTGGGACGTTCCGATCCGAGAGGCGATGGAGGAGGCCATGGAGGTCGTGGGGTACGACGTCGGTGTCCCGCTCATCGTCTTCGACAGGTCGCACGGGTTCTTCGGCCCGGTGGTGTCCCCGGCTCCGACCGGTGAGGACGCCCTCCGCCTGTTCGACCACGTGGCATGGCTCGCGTCGCATCCCGGGTTCCAGGAACTGAAGCGGATCGTGCGGGGACGTCCGGACGTGGGCGAGCGCCCCTAGGCGCCCAGTTCGCGGCTGCGTTCGGTCGCGGCCCGCACCGCACCGCGCATCACCCTGCGGAACCCGTCGTTCTCGAGTGCGCGGAGCGCTGCCTCCGTGGTCCCGTTCGGCGACGTGACCTGGCGGCGGAGTTCCTCGGCGGTCATGGGAGAGGAATCGAGGAGCGCCCCCGCCCCTGCCACGGTCTGCTCGGCGAGGAGCCGGGCGTGTTCCGGGGCGAGTCCTTCTGCGATGGCTGCCTCCTCGAGCGCCTCGGCGAGGAGGAACACATAGGCGGGACCGGATCCGGAGACGCCCGTGACCGCGTCGAGTTGGGCCTCTTCGACCACGACCGTCTGGCCGACGGCGGCGAGGAGTTCCTCCGCGCGGGCGAGGTGCGCCTCCGTGGCATGGGTGCCCGGCGCGAGCCCGGTCATGCCCTTGCCCACGAGCGCTGGTGTGTTCGGCATGCAGCGCACCACGGGGATGTCGCCCAGTGCCGCCTCGATGGCGGCGGTGGTGATGCCGGCCGCGATGGATACGACGAGGTGGCGGTCGGTGATCACGGGTGCGAGCTCGGCCAGCACGCCGTCCATCACCTGCGGCTTCACCGCGAGGAGGACGACCTCGGCGGACTCTGCTGCGATGGTGGGGTCGGTGTAGGCGATGTGTCCCTCGGCCAAGAGGGCCTCGACGCGTTCGACCGACGCGTCGGCGAGGCGGAGGTCGAGCCGCTCCCATCCGGCCTCCATGAGGCCTTGCACGATCGCGGTGCCCATGGCGCCGACGCCGATGACCGCGATGCTCATGCCGGCACCTCGGTCGAGCGTTGGGTGAGGATGCGCTGGAGCAAGACCGACTCGAGGGCGCTGACGGCCTCCTCCGAGTACCCCTCCTGGATGATGAGGTCGGCGTGCCGCTTCGATGGGTCCACGAACGCCACGTACATGGGGCGGACGGTCTTCTCCCACTGGCGGAGGACGCTCTCGACGGTGCGACCGCGCTCGGTCACGTCCCGCTGCAGGCGGCGGGAGAGCCGTACGTCGGCGTCGGTGTCGACGAACACCATGAGGTCCATCCGTTCCCGCAGCTCCGGCTCCGACAGCACGAGGATCCCCTCGACCACGATGATCGGTGCCGGCTCGACGGTGCGGGTCTCCTCGCGTCGCAGGTGGACCGAGAAGTCGTATTGCGGTACCTCGATCGTCTCCCCGGCGAGCAAGCCGTCGAGGTGCTCCACGAGCAGGCTGGTCTCGAGGCTGTCGGGGTGGTCGTAGTTGACCTTGGTCCGCTCCTCATACGTGAGGTCCTCGCGGTGGCGGTAGTAGGCGTCGTGCTGGAGGACGTCGAGGTCGCCGCCGATGCGTTCGGCGACGGAGGCGGTGATCGTGGTCTTCCCCGACCCCGAACCGCCGGCGATTCCGAGGACGAAGGGTCGGGCAGCCATGCCCGCGACGCTAGCGGAGCTTCCGGTCCCGTCGCCCCTCGCTTGCCACAGGGTGGTTCCTAGCCTCGTCCCATGTTCGACATCGGTGACACCCTCCCTGCCCGCACCCTCCTCGACGAAACCGGCTCGGAGGTCAACCTCGCCGACCTCGGCGCCTCCGTCCTGTTCGCCTACCCGGCTGCGATGACGCCCGGGTGCACGACCGAGGCCTGCGACTTCCGCGACCGGTACGAGCGGCTCCAGGGCGCGGGGTACGACGTGGTCGGCCTCAGCCCCGATGCGCCGGAGAAGAACGCGGCGTTCCGCGAGGCCCACGACCTGCCGTACCGGCTGCTCTCCGACCCCGACCACGCCGTGCTCGAGGAGCTGGGTGCCTGGGGCATGAAGAAGAACTACGGGCGGGAGTACGAGGGTGTGATCCGCTCCACGCTCATCACGGATGACGATGGGGTCATCACCCATGCCTTCCGGAACGTCCGGGCCAAGGGCCACGCCGCACGCATCGCCCGCGAGCTCGGCCTCGACGACGCCTGAGTAGCGTCGCCCCATGCGTCGACTCCCGATCCTCGCCTTCCTCCTGCTCCTCGTCGCCCCTCCCGTGGCGGCACAGGTGGATGTCGACGCCGTCGCGGCGGGCCTGCGAGCCGAAGGCACGTGGGCAGGCCCCGGCGCGTCGATCGATTCCGATCTCCAGTCGGTGGTCGACGGCGCCGGCATCCCGATCTATGTCGCCGTCTTCGCCGAGGACACGGGCGAAGACCCGAGCCTCACTGCGGAGCGGCTCTCATCTGGCTTCGGGAGTGGCACGTTCTTCGTGCTCACTCCGGACGTCATCGGTGTCTACTCGGTCGACTACGACGACGCCGAGGTCGAGTCGGCGCTCGACGCAGCGTGGGACGCGTTCGGCGAGTCGGATGCTGCCGGTGTCGAGGCATTCGAGCGGGCGATCACGGGGGAGGGTGGTCTCCCGATCGGGACCGTGCTCCTGGTGGGGGTGGTCGGCGTTGCCGGTTGGGCGATGTGGCGGGGACGCCGTTCGCAGGAGCGGGCTGCGGCGAAGCGCATGGCCGAACGCCGCACCGCCATCGGTGAGCAGGTCGACGATGTCGCCAACGACATCCTCGCCCTCTCAGATCGGGTACAAGTTGCGGACGACGAGGTGGCCACCGATCACTACCGGAAGGCGAACGGCCTCTTCACCGACGTGCAGGGTCGCCTCCCTGCGGCCACGAACGAGATGGAGTTCGAGTCCTGCTCGACCGACCTCACGAAGGCCGAGTGGCACCTCGAGGCAGTGGAGGCGATCCTCGAGGGCCGACCGATCCCGGAGGAGCCGACCGATCGGCCCATCGAGTGCTTCTTCCACCAGCACAAGGCCGGCGTGGAGGCTGCGGAGATCGAGACCCCTGCCGGGAAGAAGCAGGTGAGCGTCTGTCGCGGCTGCGCTGCCCGGCTGCAGTCGGGCCAACGGCCCGAGCCCCGGACCGTGGCCGTCGGTGGGACCCGCATCCCGGCGGGGAGGGCGCCTCGCTCGTTCGGAGGGGGCGGCATGGACATCGATGTCTTCGACGTCCTCGCAGGTGGACGACGCACCTCGTACGACTGGCGTGGTCCGAGGGTCGGTGGGTTCGGGGGCCCGGCGCGGCGGCCTTCCCGACCCACCCCGCGCCGCTCGTCGTCCCGCTCCACCTCGCGGTCGTCGTCGCGGTCTTCGAGCCGCTCCCGTGGCGGTGGCCGGGCGAGCCGCCGTCGGAGGCGCTGAGTCGTTGCACTCCGGGGACGGGTAGCCTCACCCAGGTACCGACTCAGAGAGGGAAGCCGCCGTGTTCAAGCGCATCATTGCGTATCTCCGCCAACTCTTCCGCTCCACCGCCGAAGGGGCGATGGATCCCGCCATCGAGGTCGAGATGGCGATCACCGAGGCGAAGAAGCAGGACCAGGCCCTGCGCAACCAGGCCGCCAAGGTCATCGCCCACCGCACCCAGCTCGAGCAGAAGCTCGAAAGCGCCGCCGACACGCTCGGCGAGGCACGCGAGATCGCCAAGCAGGCACTGCTCCGCGCCGACAAGGCGAAGGCAGAGGGCGACATGGAGGCCTTCGACAAGTGGAGCCGTGCCGCCCAGGCGCAGGCGCTCAAGATGCAGGCCGCCGAGAACAACCTCAACAGCCTCCGCGAGCAGTACGAATTCGCCCAGGGCCAGGCGGAGGAGGCCAAGCGGGCCGTCCAGCAGAACGCCTCCCGGGTCCAGGAGCTGCTCGCCCGCCGCATGGACCTCCTCGGCAAGCTCGAGCAGGCGAAGATGCAGGAGCAGGTCAACTCGGCCGTCGAGTCGATGACCACGGCGCTCGACATGGACGCCCCCAGCCTCGACAAGGTCGAGGAGAAGATCCAGGGCCGCCTCGCCGAGGCGA
>CP070681.1:331163-335482 GCA_020352575.1 Acidimicrobiia bacterium
CGATGCCGCACATGTCGTGCTCCTTCGTTCCAGCGAGCACACGGATGTCGCGGATCAGTGATCCGACCGGGTCGGGTGGGCTCTGTGCCGGGATCACTCCCGGGTTTTGCCCCACTCCGTGACGACCCCGGTGGGCCGAGAGGGCACCCGCCGAATGGTTCGATACTCCCTCTTCCTCGTCACCTCCTTTGCAGGAGGCCAGGCGCTACAAGGTGGTTCGTGCTCGGTTGTCGAAAACCAGCGTACCGCCGGAGCACATCAACGACGGCTAGGCGAGCTCCTCGCGGACGACATCGCACAGGTGGAGGGCGAGCTCGTTGGCCTCGTCCCGGGACGCTGCCTCGACCATCACCCGGATGAGGGGCTCGGTTCCCGACGCACGCACGAGGACACGACCCTCGCCGGCGAGCCGCTGCTCGACCGCCGCGACCTCGTCCCACACCCGGACGCTGTCGGCGAGCGTGGCCGACTCACCCACCCGCACGTTGCGCAGGACCTGCGGGTACTCGGTCATGACGGAACGGAGCTCGGTGAGGGGTTTGCCGGTCGCAGCCATCACCTCGAGGAGGGCGAGGGCGGTGAGCAGCCCGTCCCCAACCGGGGCCCGGTCGGGGAAGACGACATGGCCGGACTGTTCGCCTCCGAGGCCGGCGCCGTGTTCGTGGAGCGCTTCCACGACGTACCGGTCACCCACCTTGGTGGTGATGACCCGGATGCCCGCCTCATCCATCGCCTTGTGGAATCCGAGGTTCGACATCACCGTGGCGACCACGGTGTCGTTCGGCAGGGCACCCTTGTCGTGGAGGTGTCGGGCGATCACGGCCATCACGACGTCACCGTTGGCGACCCGGCCGGCTTCGTCCACCGCGATGAGGCGGTCTGCGTCGCCGTCGAATGCGAGGCCCAGGCGACCGTTCACGGCCTTGCTGAGTGCCGCCGTGTCGGTGGCCCCGCAGCCCTCGTTGATGTTCGTGCCATTGGGAGCCGTCCCGATGGTCTCGACGTTGGCACCGAGTTGGGTGAACAGGTCTGGCCCGGCCTTGAACGCAGCACCGTGCGCGCCGTCCACCACGAGGGAGAAGTTGCGGAGCGAGAACCCGAACCCCTCACGGAGGAGCGAAAGGTAGCGCTCTTCGGCATCGGGCATGGGGAACGCCATGCCCACTGCGTCGCCGGTCGGCGCCGTCCACGGCGCACCGCGGTCGATCCGCTCCTCGATCGCCGCCTCGCGCTCATCGCTCAGCTTGCGGCCGGAGCGACTCAGGAGCTTGATGCCGTTGTCCGGCGCCGGGTTGTGGGACGCCGTGATGACAGCGCCCAGCGTGGCGTCGCTCACGGCGACGAGCCGGGCGATGCCACCCGAAGGGAGGATGCCGACGTCGACGGTGTCGATACCGACCGAGTGCGCGCCGGCCTGGAACGCTGCGGACAGCATGTCGCCAGAGCGACGGGTGTCCCGGCCGACGAGGATCGGGCCGATGCCAACGGACTCTCCGGCGGCGCGACCGATGGCGAGTGCGAGCTCGGGGGTGAGGTCACGGTTGGCGACCCCCCGCACGCCGTCCGTGCCGAACAACGGCACCCGGACGCCTACCGCTTCGTGTACTGCGGGGCCCGGCGGGCCTTGCGGAGGCCGTACTTCTTCCGCTCCACCTTGCGGGGGTCGCGGGTCAGGAAGCCGGCTGCCTTCAGCGTGGGGCGAAGATCGGGATCGACCTCGACGAGGGCCCGGGCGATGCCGAGACGGATCGCGTCGGCCTGACCGGTGGTGCCAGTGCCTGCGTTGGCGTTGCCGGAGTTGATGACCACGGCCTCCGCGTACCCGTTCGCCACGTGCGTGCGGCTGAGGGTGACCGGCGCGGCAGCGGCGCGGTTCGACGTGAACACTGCGGCGGCGACGACCGGGTGGCCGGCGGAGATGATGGCGAGGTCTGGGACGCCGGGAGCCTTCACACCAGCGTGCATGCCTCCCGCGACGAAGCCCTTCGGCGCGGTCACGGACACGATGGGCTCCTCATGGCATCCACCCGTGGCTCGGCAGTCCCGTGTCCTCGGGAAGGTCGAGCATGAGGTTGGCGGCCTGGACGGCCTGACCCGCAGCACCCTTGACGAGGTTGTCCAGCGCTGCCGTGACGACCACCCGGCCAGTCGGGATATCGACGAAGGTCGAGAGCAACGCCCGGTTCGAGTTGACGGTCCACCGTGACTGGGGAGGCACGTCGATGACCTCCACGAACGGACGACCCTCGTAGGCCGACCGAAGGGCGTCCAGCAGGACGGCCCGTGAGGTGGAGGGGTCCACGAGCGTGGCCGTCGAGGTGGCGACGATCCCCCGTTGCATGGGCACCAGGTGCGGGGTGAAGGTGACCGACGCCCGGGTACCGGAGAGCAGTTCGAGGGCCATCTCCATCTCCGGGCGGTGGCGATGCACGCCGACGCCATACGCCACCACACCCTCATCGATGGAGCCGAAGAGGAACTGCTCGGCCAGTTTCCGGCCCGCTCCACTGACACCGGATACGGCATTCACGACGATCGTGCCGGGGTCGATGAGTCCTGCGACCACCAGTGGAGCGAGTCCGAGGATCGTGGTGGTGGGATAGCAGCCAGGCGACGCGATCCGACCGGTGTCGGTGCAGTCGAAGAGCTCTGGGAGGCCATACACCCATTCACCGAGGTCTTCGGGATGGGGGTGCGGTTGCCCGTAGGCAGCCCGGTAGCGATCGTCGGAGTCGAGGCGGTAGTCCGCCCCGAGGTCGACGACCCGGCTCCCGTCGTCGGCGAGGGCCTTGCCGATCTCCGCCGAGGCGCCGTGCGGGAGGGCCAGGAAGACCAGGTCGACCTCGGGGAGGGCGTTGGGGTCGTTCGATCCCAGCACGCGACTGCCCCCGGCCAGGTGCGGGTGCACCGAGCCGAGCGGCATACCGGATTGCGTGTGGGCGCCGAGGTGCACGAGGTGGAACTCGTCGTGGTCGTCGATGAACCGGACGAGTTCGCCACCTGCATATCCCGACGCGCCGAGGATGGCCGTCTTCATGCGTGCATGACTATACGAACTATCGCAATTCTATGCGAAACGCCTATCCGCCCCCGAGCGTCACCGCGATGAGGAGGATGCCGAGGGAGATGACCAAGCCCGAGTCGGCCACGCGACGACTACGGGCACTCGCTCCCCTGGACGCCATGATCCCATGCACCGCTGCGAGGACGATCGCCCCTAGGAACAGCACGATCTTCAGGCCGAGCCAGAAGCCGTAGTCGGGGATCGTGTCCTTGCCCAGGTCGTACACCCTCCACGAGAGGGCGAGGCCGGTACCGAGTTGCAGCGGGATCCCCACATACGAGATCACATTCCCGAATCGCCTGGCAACCGCCACCTGACTTGCCCGCACTCGTTCGGGGTCGGCTTCGACCGAGCGGAGGCCCGGCGTGACGACGAAGGCGAAGGTGAGTTGCCCCCCGATCCAGAGGATCGCGCCGATGATGTGGAGGAACCGAACCGCCGTCCACCAATCGATGGTCATAGGAGAACGCTACGCGCTCCGCCTGCTCCTGTCACGGCAGCGGTACGTAGGCCGGACCGTCACCCGCCAACCAGAGGTCGAGGAACACCGAGAGGTCGCGCCCAACGACCCGGTTGACCAGTTCCACGAACTCATCGGTCGTTCCGTTGGCGTAGGCCTGCTCGGCCGCCCATGACCGCAGGATCTCGAAGAAGGCGCCGTCCCCGACCTCCACACGGAGCGCATGGAGCACCGAGGCCCCACCGACGTAGACGCCTCCATTGAAGAGGTCGTCCGGACGCGGGCTGCCGGGCGCCGGGAGTTGGCGGTACGCCTCGAACATCGACGCCGTCACAGCGTCGTAGAGCGCGCGGCCACGGTCGTGCTCGATCCACAGCCATTCGGCGTAGGTCGCAAACCCCTCGTTCAGCCAGATGTCGGACCAATCCCCCACCGAGACGCTGTTCCCGAACCACTGGTGGGCGAGCTCGTGGACCAGGACCGGCATCCCCAGCGCCGACGGTCCGTGCGTCGACATGGTCTGTGTCTCCAGCGCACCGCCGAAGTCGGTGTCGAGGGCGAGCGTGCCGTACGCCTCGAACGGGTAGGTCCCGAACACCGAGATCATCCATTCGAGCGCCTCTGGGACCCGATCGAGGTCCTCGAGGAGTGGTGGGTCGATATCGGGGTCGATGTAGTCGCGCACGAGGATCCCCTCGACGAGCCCCCGTTCGACCCGATCGAAGTCGCCGACGGCAAGTGGCACGAGGTAACTCGTCATCGTGAACTCGCTCGACCAGGTGTACGTGGTCCCAC
>CP070681.1:335582-339895 GCA_020352575.1 Acidimicrobiia bacterium
ATCCATGGGGTACGTACCGGGTGGTCGGACGTTCGATGGCCCCGACCCTCACACCGGGCGACCTCCTGTTGGCCTCCCATCTCCGTCGGCCCGGCCCGGGCGCCGTGGTCGTCGTGGACAGCCCCGATGGCATGGTCCTCCTGAAGCGGGCCGTTGCCGGGCCCGGCAGTGAGGTGGACCTCGGCGACGGGGAACTCGTGATCGATGGTGCGCCGTGGCCCGGCGTGCTGGACGTGCCGGGGGTTGGCCACTGGTCGGTCCCGGACGACCACTGGTTCGTGCTCAGCGATGCCCCCGATCGGACGATGGCCGACAGTCGGTCGTTCGGCCCGGTGGCCGTGGCCTCGATACGAGGCGTGGTGGTTGCCCGTCTCTGGCCTTCGCCCGGGCGGATCGACTAGCGATCGCCCACCCAGCCAACGAGTCGGCGCATCGCCTCTGTGACGTCCTCGGTCGACTCCGAGAACGAGATCCGGATGAAGTCCTCGCCGTGGAGGGGATCGAAGTCGATGCCCGGTGTCACCGCCACGCCGAGGTCGTCGAGCCAGGTCTCGCACAGCGAGGACGCAGTGCGGCCCAGGTGGCTGATGTCCGCATACGCGTAGAAGGCGCCGTCGGCCGGTGCCACGGTCGTGCACCCCATGGCGGCGAGACCCCCGAGCACGACGGGCCGGTTGGCGGCATATCGGGCCACGTTGGCCTCGAGTTCCTCGTCGGCGTCGAGGGCCGCGAGGGCGGCAACCTGGCCGATCGTGGGTGCCGAGATGAAGAGGTTCTGCTTCAGCCGCTCCATGGGCTGCACGAGGTCGTCGGGGGCGACCACCCAGCCGACCCGCCAGCCGGTCATCGACCAGTACTTCGAGAACGACTGGAGCACGATTCCGCTTCGGTCGTGTTCCAAGAGGCTTTGCACCGGCTGGTCGGTGAACGTGATGCCGTGGTAGATCTCGTCGGCGATCACACGGATGCCGTGCGCGGAGCAGTGGCCGACGAGGGCCTCCAACTCCCGCGGGGTGAGGATCGTCCCGGTCGGATTGGCCGGGGAGGCCACGAGGACGCCGTCCAGGGGCCCGTGCTCTGCCAGGAGCGCGGGGGTGAGGTTGAACCGGGTCGATGCATCGACCGGGATCACCACGGCTTCGATGCCGAACGCCTCGAGCACGTTCCGGTAGCACGGGTACCCGGGCGCCGAGACGGCGACCCGGTCACCCACGTCGAACGCCGACAGGAACGCCAGGCTGAAGCCCCCGGACGCGCCGACGGTGACGATGACGTGGTCGGGCGACACCTCGACCCCGTGCCGATCGGCGTACCGGCGGGCGATCCGCTCCCGGAGTCGGGGGATCCCCTTGGCCGGGGTGTAGCCGAGCCGCTCCGCGTCGAGCGCCTGTTTGGCGGCTTCGATGGCGGCCGCCGGGGCCGGTGTCGAGGGCTGCCCGACCTCGAGGTGGAGGACCTCCCCGCCGGCCATCACGCGCTCCTCGGCGGCGCGCATCACCTCCATCACGTGGAAGGGATCGATCTGGGACCGTCGCGACGCAGCCATGGCGCGGAGCCTATCCGCGCCGTCGCTGCGTCGACTCAGGACCAGCTGGCGAGGGTCTTGATGTAATTCGCCCGCTCGTACGCCGCCGGCTCGGGGGAGTTCTGCTGCGAGAGGCTGCCCCGGGCCTGGTCGACGGACACGTACTCACGCTCCTCGAGCCAGGCATTCATCCCGTCGAGCACGGTGCGAACGTGGCCCGGGCCATGCTTGAGGAGTGCCGAGGCCATCCCGATCACATCTGCACCCGCGAGCAGCAGCTTCACGGCGTCGTCGGCAGTGTGGACGCCCGTGGTGGCACACAGGGACCCCTCGACCCGACCGTGCAGGATCGCCGTCCACCGCAACACCTGGCGCATCTCCGCGGAGTCCGAGAGGACGAGGTTGGGCTCCACCCGCATCGAGTCGAGGTCGATGTCGGGTTGGTAGAAGCGGTTGAACAGCACGAGGCCGTTGGCACCCGCCGAGAAGAGGCGCCGGGCCATCTCGGGCACCGACGAGAACGCCGGGCCGATCTTCACGGCGAGCGGAACGGTGATCTCCATGCGGACCTCCTCGACGAGCCGCACGTAGCGATCCTCGAGTTCGCGTGCCGTGGTCGTTGGGTCTGCTGCCACGAAGTAGATGTTCAACTCGATGGCGTCGGCCCCGGCGTCCTCGAGCTGGTGGGCGTATCGCACCCACCCTCCTCGGCTGTATCCGTTGATCGACGGGATGATCGCCATGTTGGTGGACCGCTTGGCCTCGGTAACGCTCCGCACGTAGTCGTCCGGCCCCGTGTTGTAGTCGTCCATCTCGGGGAAGTAGCCCTCGGCCGCCTCGGCGAAGATGCCCGAGCCCAACTCGAGGCCGTAGTGGACCGCCATCGTGTCGTGCTCGATCTGCTCCTCGAAGAGCGATGGCAACACGGCGGCGCCGGCACCGGCCTCGGCGAGCGCCTGCAGGCCCTCGATCCGGCTCGTGACCGGCGAGGCGGTGGCGATGACCGGGCTCGGGAGTTCGAGCCCGAGGTACTTCGTGGTCGTGTCGATCATTCCGTCACCTCCTCGTACACGGCGGTTCGGTGGATCTCCACCATCTGCTCGTAGAGCTGCCACCGGTTGTCGATGTCTTGCTGTGCCTGGGCGAGGAGGGTGTTCGCATGCTCGGGGTTCACCCGCTGCAGCATGGCAAACCGGTTCTCCTTGGACGCGAACTCCTTGAACGACATCGTCGGTGCCCTGGAGTCGAGGCGGAGTCCGGGCTTGCCGTCCTCCTCGAGCAGCGGGTCGTACCGGAACAGCGGCCAGTACCCACTGTCGGTCGCCTCCTTCTGGTGGGTCATCTGCGTCCGCATCTCGATGCCGTGTGCGATGCAGGGGCTGTAGGCCAGGATGAGTGACACGCCCTTGTGCTTCTCGGCTTCCTCGAACGCCCGCACGGTCTGGGTGGGGTTCGCCCCCATCGACACCTGGGCGACGTACACGTTGCCGTACGACATGGCGATCTGCCCGAGGTCCTTCTTGCCGGTCGGCTTGCCGCCCGCGGCGAACTTCGCGACGGCTGCCCTCGGCGTGGCCTTGGAGGCCTGCCCACCGGTGTTCGAGTACACCTCGGTGTCGAGGACGAGGATGTTCACGTTCCGCCCGGAGGCGAGGACGTGGTCGAGGCCGCCGAAGCCGATGTCGTAGGCCCAGCCATCACCACCCATGATCCAGACGCTCGTGTCGGCGAGGTACTGGGTGATCGGCTTCAACAGCTTCGCCGCAGAGGAGTCCATGCCCTCGAGTGTCGTGTCGAGCGCCTTCACCCGTTCCCGCTGGGCGGCGAGGCCCGCCTCGTCGGATTGGTCGGCCTCGAGGATCTCGGTGGCGAGGTTGCCGAGGGTCGGCGCCAGGTCGGTGAGCAACGCCCGTGCCATGTCGGAGGCGTGGTCGATGCCCATCCGCATCCCGAGGCCGAACTCGGCGTTGTCCTCGAAGAGCGAATTGGACCATGCCGGGCCACGCCCTTCGTCGGTGACGGTGTACGGGGTGGTGGGCAGGTTGCCGCCGTAGATCGAGGAGCAGCCCGTGGCGTTCGCCATCACGATCCGGTCGCCGAACAGCTGGCTCATGAGCTTGACGTACGGCGTCTCACCGCACCCGCTGCAGGCGCCCGAGTACTCGAAGAGCGGTTGGAGGAGCTGGGTGCCCTTGACGGTCGAGAGCTTGATCGTCGTGCGATCGATCTCGGGGATCTCGAGGAAGAACGAGTAGTTCTTGCGCTCTGCCTCGAGGTGCTCGAGCTTGTCGAGCATGTTGATGGCCTTGTGCTTGGCGACCTCCTTGGAGGTGGCCGGGCACACGTCCACGCAGACTCCACAGCCGGTGCAGTCGTCGGGTGCCACCTGGATGGTGAGCTGCTTGCCCCCCAACTCGCGGCCGACGGCGTCCTTCGAGACGAAGCTGTCGGGTGCGCCGTCGAGGGCGGCCGGGTCGAATGCCTTCATGCGGATCGCCGCATGGGGGCACACCAGGGCGCAGCGTCCGCAGTCGATGCAGATCGATGCATCCCAGATCGGGATCTCCTGGGCGATGGAACGCTTCTCCCACTGCGTGGTGGCGGTGGGGAACGTGCCATCGACGGGGAGCGCCGAGACGGGGAGGAGGTCGCCCCTGCCCTCCATCATCATCCGGGTGACCCGCTGGACGAAGTCTGGGGCATGATCGGGGACCATCTCGCGGCGCTTGGTCGGGGCGGTGACCTCCGAGGGGACCTCGAGGCGATGCAGCGCGGCGAGGCTGTTGTC
>CP070681.1:339995-344270 GCA_020352575.1 Acidimicrobiia bacterium
GAGGGCAAGGGCAGCCTCCACGTCTTCGAGGACCACTTCTACCCCGAGATCGTCGATCCCGAGACCGGCGACCCGGTGCCCGAGGGCGAACAGGGCGAGCTGGTGCTCACGAGTCTGTCCAAGGAAGCCCAGCCCGTCATCCGGTACCGGACCCGCGACATCACGCGGTTCAATCCCGAGCCCTGTGCCTGTGGCCGCACGCTGCGTCGCATCGACCGTCTGGCCGGGCGGGCCGACGACATGCTCATCATCCGGGGCATCAACGTGTACCCGACCACGATCGAGTCGGTGATCCTCGAGGACCCGGCCCTCGGCGGGCACTTCTACCTCATCGTCGACAAGCGGGGGACCTTGCCCGAGCTCCACGCCCGGGTCGAGGTGCGGGAGGAAGCGGACCTTGCCCTCGCCGACACGATCGCAGAACGCCTTCAGGCGAAACTCATGGAGGTGATCCGCCTGCGGGTGAACATCGAGGTGTTCGGACCCGGAGCACTCCCCCGCAACGAGCTCGGCAAGACGAAGCGCGTGTGGGAGCAGACGACCGACGAGGACCCACTCGGGTGATCCCCACCGCCTGCTACCTGCCCACCGGCGAGCGGGGCTCGCACGGCGGCGAGGTGTTCGAGGCGACCCGGCTCTCTGCCGCGGAGTGGTACCCCGACGGCCAGCACGGAGGGGTGGTCGCCGCGCTGCTCTCCCGGGCGGTCGAGGTGAGTCCATCGCTCACCCAGATGGAGGTGGCGCGGGTCACCTGTGAGTTGTTCCGCGTCGTGCCCGTCAGCCGCCTCGAGGTCGTGACGGAGCTGGTGCGCGAGGGCAAACGCATCCAGACCACCGAAGCGCGGCTGTACGACGGCGACCTCGAGGTGGCCCGCGGGCTCGTGCAACGGCTCCGGGTCGCCGAGCTCGACTTCCCGGCGTCAACGTCTGCGTTCCTGGCCCAGCCCCTCGGTCCGGAGTCGGTCGACGAGATCCCCTTCACGTCGCTCATGCCCTTCCCCGCCGACGGGCCGGTGTCCTTCGGTCGCCACGCCGTGCGCATCCGACAGGTCGAGGGGACGTTCGCCGAACCGGGACCCGCCACCGTGTGGCTGGCGTTCGACGCCGAGCTCGTGGCAGGGGAGCCGATGTCGCCGACCCAACGGGCCGTCATCGCTTCGGACTTCTCGAACGGGCTCTCCCGCCTGGCCCAGGCGTGGGAGGTCGTCTTCATGAACTCCGACCTGTCCGTGCACCTCGCACGCCCACCCGTTGGTGAGTGGGTGGCACTCGACGGCGAGTCGATCTGGAACCCCGATGGGCGGGGGGTGGCGACGAGTCACCTGTTCGACGCCGACGGCCCGATCGGGCGGGCAACACAGACGCTGTTCCTCGGCCAACCCGGCTAGGTCAGCCGAGCACCACCTCATCGAGGTCGTTGGCCACGACCAGTTGGCCCTCGAACCCACCGCGCCGGATATCGCTCTCGTAGGCGGCGACGTCATCGTCGGCCTCGGGGGCGGGGATGAGGTGGGTGAGCACCAGCGTCGACGTGCCCCACTCGACGGCCTTGGCCCCGAGGAGCCGGGTATCGATGTGGTAGTCGAGGATGAACCTGCGGTGCTCGGGAAGGGCCTCGATCGGACCGAACCGCATGGCCTCGGCGACGACGACGTCCGCGCCGCCGCACAGCGGGTCGAGAAGGTCGCAGACCTTCGTATCGCCCGTGATCGCAACAACGCCATCGGGGGTCCTCACCCGGTACCCGACCGCCGGCGTCACCGGCTCGTGGCACACGGGGAAACCGGTCACCTCAATCCCACCGATCGCCAACGCCGGTCCGCCTCCTGCGGCAAACGGCCGGGCGTCGACGCCCGGGTGCGGGGGGTGTCCCGAGTGGGCGGCGCGGACCTCGAGGTCGTCGACCCACGGGTCCAGGAGGCCTTCGACGAAACCGGTCAGCGGGCCGTCGGGGAAGGCGATCGGGATGGCAGAAAGGGCCTCGTCGCGGTCCATCACCCAGCGGGTGAGGACGACGTCGGCGAGTCCCGTGACGTGGTCGGAATGGTGGTGGGTGAGGCAGACCCCGTCGAGGTCGGTGGGCCACAGGCCCGCCCCGGCGAGGCGCTGCACGGTCGAGCGACCAGCGTCGAACTGGATCGCCGTGCCGTCCGACTCCACGAGCACCCCGGGGCCTGCCCGGTCGGCGGATGGAATCGGCGTACCCGACCCGGTGATGACGACCCGGGTGCTCACGCCCGCCGGTAGCCCGTCACGTGGTCGGGCACGTCGACGTCGTTGGTCGGGATCGCCGGACCCCAGGTGTCGACCCTGGGAATGACGCCGGTCCAGACCTCGAAGTCGGCGTCCTCGTCCGGATCGACGGGACCTCCCTCGCGCACCTTGGC
The DNA here is from genome assembly GCA_020352575.1 of Acidimicrobiia bacterium. Taxonomy (GTDB): domain Bacteria; phylum Actinomycetota; class Acidimicrobiia; order Spongiisociales; family JAENVV01. Next base: position 342,383 of record CP070681.1, read on the forward strand.
CGATGCCGCGTCGATCGCCATGCGAAGGACGGTCGTGCCCCTGACCTCCTTCTCGGTCATCGGCCGCAGTGACGAGGACCTTCCGGGGGTGAGGGCCTCGGTGAGGAGGGTCAGGGCGGCGTACTTCTCGTCGAGGTCGGACACCTCCTCCATCTCACCGAAGAGCACGGCCGACCGGTAGTTCATCGAGTGGTTGAACGCTGACTTGGCGAGCACGAGGCCATCGAGGAGCGTCACGGTCAGGCACGCCGGTGCCCCCTTCTTGAAGGTGCGCAGCATGCGGGAGGCCGGCGAACCGTGGATGAGGACCGCGTCACCGTCACGGGCGTAGGCCACGGGAATCACGACCGGGTGACCGTCCTCCACGAGCCCCACGTGCGCCACGAGGCCCTCGTCGAGGATTGCGTCGATCGTCTCCCGGTCATACCGACCCCGATTGGGGAGCCGGTGGACCGAGGTATCGGGAGTGCTCATGGCGCGATCGTATCGCCCATGAGGTTCCGGTTGCCGCTCCCTACCATCCCGAACGTGAGCCACCTCGGCCCCCTCATCGCCACAGGTCGCACCGCCGAGGTCTTCGCCTACGGTGAAGACGCAGTCGCCAAGGTCCTCTTGCCGGAGTTCGATGCTGCCGCCCTGAGCCACGAGGCAGACATCGCAGAAGTCGTCGCCGGCGCCGGGGTACCCACGCCCGCCCCCCTCGGGCGGATCGAGTTCGACGGCCGACCCGGCCTCCTCCTCGAACGCGTCGAGGGGGAGGTCATGGTCGACCGGATGACTGCCCACCCCCTGCGCAGCCACAGAGAAGCCGACCTCCTCGGACGCCTTCACGCCAAGATCCACGCCTCGCCCGGCACCGGACTCACCCCGATCGCGGAGCGTCTCGCGGACCGCATCGACCAGACCGGCGGGTTGCTCGCCTACTCGATGCGCGAAGCGGCGAAACACCGCCTGCGGGCCCTCGACCGGGGTGACCGAGTTCTCCATGGCGACTTCCACCCCGGCAACGTGCTGGTCGGCGAGCGCACTGTGGCGATCGACTGGGTCGACGCCGCCTCCGGCCCCCCCGAGCCCGATGTCGTACGGACGCTCTGGCTGCTCTCACTCGCGGCAGTGCCGCCCGAGATGCGACGCCCCGGCATCGGATTCATCGTCAACCGGGCCCGTCACCGCTACCAAGCGGCCTACGAGGAGATCACCGGCCTCGAACGAGCGCGGCTCGCCCCGTGGCGCCTTCCGGTGCTCGCCGCCCGGCTCGCTGAGGGCATCGAACACGAGGAGGAGGCACTCGTTGCGGCGGTCTCGGCACTCGCCCGTGGGTGAGGCGAACGGGCGGCCGCTCAACCGATCCGCAGTCGGAGGATCGTCTCCCCTGTGGCTTCATGTACCGAGCTGCCGACCTCGATGAAGCCGCACTGCTCGTAGAAACGCCGTCCCACCTCGTTGCGGGCGAAGACCTCGACCTCGAGTGCACCGATGTGGCGCACGTCGTCCACGAGGGAACGCCCGAGGCCCCTGCGGTGGAACTCGGGGTCCACGAACAGGCCTCCGATCTCGTGGCCGAGCATGGAGATGAAGCCGACGACGCGGTCATCGACCTCGACGACCCGCGTCGAGGCATGCACCAGGTACATGTTCCGAAGGCTCAGGGCCTCCTGCTCGAGGAATTCCCTGCCGAGGAACGGATGGCCGACGGCGCTCGCTGCCCGCCACACGTCGACGACCGGGTCCTCGTCGCCGGGGACGTAGTCGCGGATCACCGTGGCGCAGGGATGATCCCCGATGCGACCCGCTCCTGCGCGATGTGGATGGCCATGGCCTGCGGAAGTATCCCGTCCCGCGTCGACCGTTCGAGGAGCTCGGCCACCGTGTCGCCGATACCCTCGAC
>CP070681.1:344370-348626 GCA_020352575.1 Acidimicrobiia bacterium
AGGACGAGCCACCCATCGGTTGCCTCGAAGACGTCGGTCGGACCCGACGTCTGCCCGCGGTTCCACGTCGAGACGCGTCCCTTCGCCACGACGGCTTCCTCGGTCATGATCGAGGCGTTGAAGTGCATGGCCGTACGGAGCAGGGCACCCCGGACGTGCTGTCCCTCGCCCGTCCGCTCCCGATGCCAGAGGGCAGCCATCGTGGCATACGCCGCGAGCGAGGCCGTCCCGAAGTCGACGTACGGGGTGTACGAACGCGTCGGGTGGCCGAGGGGACCGGTGAGCCATGTGTTGGCAGCCATGGCCTGGCCCACCCCATCGAAGCCGACCCGGTCCGCGTACGGCCCATCGTCGCCGTAGGCATCCACGCTCGTGAGGATGATGTCGGGCTTGATGGCGGTGAGCGACGGGTAGTCGAGGCCCATCGCCTCCAGGCCCTTCCTCGGCAGGTTGACGACCACGACGTCGGCCGAGGCCACCAACCGATCCCGGATCATCCCGCCCCCGGGGGTGCGGGGGTTGAGGGTGATCCCCCGTTTGTTCCGTCCCAGGTTGAGGTGTGTCGCTCCGGTGCCATCGTCCGCAACCGGTGACAGGAAACGATCCTCGCCACCCGCCCGCTTCTCGATGCGGATGACCTCCGCACCGAGGTCGCCGAGGAGCGTCGCACAGAAGGGGCCGGCGATGAACCGGCCGAAGTCGAGGACGCGGATGCCGTCGAGGACGCCCATGCGACGCACCGTAGCGGTCGACATGGGCGGCCCGGACCGCGCATCTGCGGGCCGGAGCCTTCCCTAACCTCTCCGAGCCGTGCGCCGCTTCCTCGTTCGCCGAATCCTGTCCTCGATCATCACGCTGTTGCTGTTCGCAACGCTCGTGTTCTTCCTCGCGAACGCCCTCATGCCGGGCGACTTCACGAACAACTTCATGCCCGGACTCGGTGCGCAGCGCCAGGTGCTGCGGGAGCAGTTGGGCCTCGACCGACCGCTGTGGGCCCAGTGGCTGCGCTTCATGACGAGCTTCGTCCAGGGGGAGTTCGGCGTCTCGAACTCGGGCCGGCCGATCCTCGAGATCATGCTCATCCTGCTCCCGTGGACAATGCTCATCTTCACCTTCGCCGTCACGGTGGCCTTCCTCTTCGGCCACTGGCTCGGTCGGATGGTGGGATGGAGCCGGAACAAGGCGGTGAAGGGCGTGATCCGCTTCTTCGCAGTCACCGCGCACACCGCCTTCCCTCCGATCCTCACCTTCCTGCTCGCCATCGGCTTCGTCGCCGGCTTCTCGGACCTCGCTTGGGCCGCACTCCAGCGGGTGGAGGACGTCGATGCCGGGGGGTTCCGGATCGGACGGGCTGCGATCTCCATCCCCGAGGGACAGGAAGGCATCCTCTGGGCGATGATCGCCGGACTCATGGGCGTCGGCGCTGTTGCGCTCGCCGTCGGATGGGTGTTCCGTCGGCTCACGCGACGTCGGCTCCCCGGCGTCGTGACCCTCGCCATTTGGGTCGGTGGCAACGCGTGGTTCTGGTCGGCACTGGGTGAGTTGCCGAGGGCGATGGACATCCTCGGGCTGCTCCTGCTCCCCCTCCTCGCCGTGGCGATCCTCGCGTTCGGCGAGATCGCGCTGGTCGTCGAGTCCGCGATGGACGGCGTACGGGGCGAGGAATACATCCTCGCGGCACGTGCCAAAGGCCTCTCCGAGGTCGACATCCGGGACCACCACGCCGCCCGGGTGGCGCTCCTCCCGGCCCTTTCGAAGTTCGTGGTGTCGCTCCCGTTCGTCCTCACGGGCCTCGTCATCGTCGAGTTCTCGTTCAGCGTGCCCACGCAGTACGGCGCGACGCTGTACTTCCCGGGCCTCTCGATCGTCCTCTTCCGGGCACTCGAGGCCCGCGACTTCCCCCTCGTGGTGGGCGGCCTCCTGTTCATCGGCATGATCTCGATCGTTGCCCGCATCGTCATCGACGTGCTCCACGCCGTGCTCGATCCCCGCATCCGGTACGGCCTCGAGACCGAGTCGGAGATGGCGCTGTGAGTGATCCCCGTCGCCGCAGTTGGCTCGCCGAGGCCCGCAGCCGGTTCTTCGCCAACCGGCTCGCCGTGTTCGGGCTCGTCCTCATCGGGATCTTCCTCATCGGCGCCATCAGCCATCCCATCCTCATGGCGACGGTGTGGGAGCGGGACGTCTACCACCCGATCTACGGCCACGACTCGACCGAGACCGAGCTCACGGTGGTCCAGGCCGTCACCGACCCGGACACGGAGATCGACGTCATGAATGCCCGCCTCTACGACCCCTTCGCCCAGCCGGGAGATGTCGTGGTCCGGGTGACCCTCCCCGAGCCGTTCACCCCCGAGCACCCCCTCGGCGTCGACAACCTGGGGCGGGACGTGCTTTCGATGGTCCTCGCAGCAGCGGCGCCCTCCTTCGTCGTGGGGCTCTCTGCAGCCATCACCACTGCCATCGTCGGAGTGATCGTCGCCACGATCGGTGCCTACTTCCGGAGGGGTACCGATGCCGTCCTCACGCAGGTGTCGGACGCCCTCCTCGTGCTGCCCGCACCGCTCCTCATGGTGATCCTCGGGGCCGGGCCACTCCGCGACTACATCACCCCGCTCGTCTTCGGCATCCTCTACGGCGTGGTGTCCGGAGCTGGTGCAGCCGCCATCGTGCTGCGGAGCCAGGCACTCACGATCCTCGCCCGGCCCTTCATCGACGCCGCCCGGGTCGCCGGTGCCGGCTGGAAGGAGATCATCCTCCACCACCTCCTCCCCCACCTCGTCCCCGTGGCTGCGCTCTACATGCTCCTCGGGGTGAGCGGCGCCATCGTCGCCGACGGCTTCGTCTCCTTCCTCGGCTTCTCCGACACGCGCCTCAATTGGGGGACGATCATCTTCTTCGCCCTCTCGCTCCCCCCATCGAACTCGACGGGCATCCCATGGGAGGCGTTGGGCTCGGCCGCAGCAGCAATCACCCTGTTCTCTGCCGCCTTCTACCTGGTCGGATTGGGCGTCCGGGACATCGCTCGTCCGAGGAACAGCTGATCAGACCGGCACCGCGGTGGTGTACTTCACGCGCCGCATCGCGATCATCGAGGTGAGGCCGGCAACGCCCTCGATCTCACCGAGGTGGCGCATGTAGAACTCGTCCCACCCGGTGAGGTCGGTGAGCACCAGGTGGAGCAGGAAGTCGATGTCGCCCACCATCCGGAAGCAGGACTGGACCTCCGGGAGTTCGACCACCGCCGACTCGAACCGCTCGACCGCATCGAGGTTCTGTCGTTCGAGGCGCACCTGCACGAAGACGTCGAGTCCCCGCTCGACGCGATCGGGATCCACGAGGGCCACGTACCGATCGATGAAGCCATCGTCCTCGAGCCGGCGCACCCGCCGGAGGCATGGCGACGGGGAGAGCCCGACCCGGTCGGCCAGCTCCTGGTTGGGGATGCGGCCCTCCTCCTGGAGGATGCCGAGGATGCTCCGGTCGATGGCGTCGAGACGACGTTCGCTACGCATGGAATCAGCGTACTCGCAATATTCCTTCACATCCGACCACATCTGCGCAATCTGCATGCACCGAGTGCACGGATGGACGCAGGATTCGCAATCACCGCCCCCCGGGGCATCCGTACGATGGGACGTGCGAGCCCCCACCGCGAGGAGACACCCGATGGACGTCGACCCGAACGTCTTGTTGCCGCCCGCCGAGCCGATCTCCTTCCTCTCCCCCTCCGGCGAGCTCTCGCCCGACACGCCCCACCTCGGCATCTCCGACGAGCAGCTCGTCGGGATGTACCGCGACATGGTGCGGCTCCGCACCCTCGACATGACGTCGGTGGCACTGCAACGCCAGGGCCAGCTCGGCGTGTGGGCCTCCTGCCGCGGGCAGGAGGGTGCCCAGGTGGGGTGCGGCACGGCACTCTCGGAGGGTGACTGGGTCTTCCCCGCCTACCGCGACCACGGGGTGACGATGGTCCGGGGTGTGCCCTTCGAGTCGGTCCTCAAGCAGTACAAGGGGGTCTGGCACGGGTGCTACGACCCCTACGAGTACCAGGTGGCCAGCCACTCGATCCCCATCTCCACGCAGCTCCTCCACGCCACCGGGTTCGCCACCGCGGCAAAGTTCAACGGGGAACTCACCGCAGTCATCACCTTCACGGGCGAGGGTGGGACGTCGGAGGGCGACTTCCACGAAGCCGTGAACTTCGCCGCCGTCTACGGCGCACCCGTCGTGTTCTTCATCCAGAACAACCAGTA
>CP070681.1:348726-352975 GCA_020352575.1 Acidimicrobiia bacterium
CAACCGACTTCGAACGCGCGCCCCCCGTCACCTCCCGGTGGTCGATGTTGCGGGACAACGCGTGGAGCTTGGAGCCTGCCGCATCGCCGACCAGGCCCCGCAGGGCCCTCGGGCGCACCTCGGCGAGCTGCCCGATCGTCTCGATGCCGGCCTCGGCGAGCCGCTGGCGGGTGACGGGGCCGACCCCCCAGATGAGCCCGACCGGGAGCGGCGCGAGGAACTGTTCCTCGAGTCCGTCGGCCACTACCACGAGGCCATCGGGCTTGGCGACCTGTGAGGCGATCTTCGCAAGGTGTTTGGTGGAGGCCACGCCGACCGAGATGGGCAGTTCGGTGCGTTCACGCACCTGCGCCCTGAGCGACCGGGCGATCTCGGCCGGTGTGCCGAAGAGATGGATCGACCCGCTCACATCCATGAAGGCCTCGTCGATCGAGATTCGTTCGATGACGGGCGTGAAGTCCTCCATCACGGACATCACCTCGTCGGCGAGCCGCGTGTACTCCGAGAAACTGCCCTTCACGAACCGGAGGTTGGGGCAGAGCTCGCGGGCCTTGCGGCCGGGCATCCCACCCCGGACACCGAACGCCTTTGCCTCGTAGGAGGCCGCGAGCACCACGCCACCGCCCACTGCGATGGGCTTGCCCCTGAGCTCGGGATGGAGCAGTTGCTCGACCGAGGCGTAGAAGGCATCGAGGTCGGCGTGCAGGATCGCGCCCATGCACGGAGGCTAGTCGAACGTGTGTTCGATTCCCCAGTCGACCCCACGGGAGCGACCTACGCTCAGGCCCCGAGATGTCACTCGTCGTCTTCCCGTTCCGCCATGACGACCTCGACGTGTTCGGGAGGTCGATCGCCATCGCGGCGAGCCACCCAGCGACCACGTCTGTCCTGTGCGTCGGCGACCTCCCACCCCGGGCCGAAGTGGTGGCAGAAGCCATCGCAGCGGCGGGCGGAGCGGCACCCGTTGAGGTCGTCGAGCAAGATCGCATCGGCACCCTCCGCCCCGGAAAGGGGGACGCCATGCTGAGCGGCGTGCACCGGTTCCTCGATGGCGATGAGGACCGCCTTCACTTCTACGACGCCGACATCCGGACCTTCTCCCACGACTGGATCACCCTCGCAGAGGCCGCGCTCGATGATGGAGCCGACGTCGCCAAGCACTGGTTCCACCGGTCCTCAACCGACGCACAGATCACCTGGCACATCACGAAAGCCGGGTCCGCCCTGCTCTGGCCCGAGTCCCGCTACCCCGACGTCCACCAACCCCTCGGTGGCGAGTTCGCCCTCACGCGTGGCGCGGCCGAGGTGCTGTGGGAGGACCCCGAGGTGCGACGCCGCTCCGACTGGGGCATCGACACGACGATCACTTTCGCGCTCCTCAAGTCAGGGCTGACGATCCACGAGGTGTTCGTGCCCGAGGGGAAGGCCCACGGGGCATATGGCAGCCTGGCGGACCTGGACCGCATGCTCTTCGAGTGCCTCGACGCCCTCCAGCGACTCGGTCGGCTCGCACTCCTGCGCAGCGGACACCTCATCATGGATGCCGAAGGACCCGTTACCACCGAGATCGAGGAGGCGGTGGTGTTCGACATCCAGGCGACGAGGGCTCTGCTCGCTGCCGCACTCCCCCACAGCGCCTCCGAGGTCGTCGCCACCCACCCACACCTGCGACCGGACGGCGTCTGGGACAACGACCGATGGCGCACCGTCCTCACCACACTCCTCGAGCACTTCACGTTGGGCGACGAGGGCTGGGAGGCCGTCGCATTCCGCGCGTGGGGCCTTCGCGTGCTCCATCACACCGACCGCAACGTCCCCAGGGGCCACACAGCCGCCCTCGCAGCCCTCGCCCATGCGGTGGACGTGTTCCGCAGGCCCTGACGGATCCTCCACATATGACTCCACCATTGGCATCCTGTTGCCGATCATTGATCCGGGCGGGGTCACAAGTTGGAGGTCGAGGTGCGCAAGGCCGCGCTCGCATACATCCTGATCGCGCTCGTCGCGTTGGTTCCCTCCCCCGCTGCCGCCGGTGATGACGTCGTGTTCGCAGGCTCCGGGTGGGGCCATGGCGTCGGGATGACCCAGTACGGCGCCTACGGCATGGCGCTGCAGGGGTCAACTGCCTCGCAGATCCTGCACCACTACTACCCCACGACGTCGCTCGGGACGATCTCGGCGGCTTCGGTGAAGCCGTTCCTGCTCGAGGAGGCCATGCCGCTGTGGGTCGGGATCATGCAGGACGAACTCACCGTCACGTTCCGCCCGCAGGGCGATGCCGCCACGCTGTGCCTCGAGTCGGGCACCCAGACGTGTCCCACCGCTGCCCAGCCCGGCGAGCTGTGGCGTTTCGAGGTGCTCGAGGACGGCTCCGGATGCGTGTTCGCCCGCAACGACGGCGGGGGTTGGGTCGCCCAGACCGAGAAGGCCTCCACCTGCCGCGGCTCGGTCACGCCGAACTCGGGCTCCGGATCGATCGAACTCGTCTACCTGGGCAATCGCTACGCCAACGGCGTCCTGCGACTCCGCCCCGGCGTCACGATCGAAGGCGTGCACGCCATCTGGCAGACCGCCATCGAGCCGTACGTCCGCGGCATCACCGAGATCCCGGACTCCTGGAGTCCTGCCGCCCTCGAGGCACAGGCGATCGCCGCACGCTCCTACGCCCTGGCCCGAGCCGGGTGGCGTGGATCGGCGTGGGAGTTCAACGACGATCGCAAGGACGCCTGCTACTGCAACCTCTTCGCCACCAACTGGGACCAGGTGTGGACGGGGGCGAGCGGCGCGGCCAGCAACCCGAACTTCGCGGCGGCAGCGGCGAACACCGCTGGCACCATCGTGATCCAGGGCGTGGGCGAGGACGCCGGCAGGGTGGCCGAGGCCGTGTACTCGTCGTCCTCGGGTGGGGTCACCGAGCGCAACGCCGACTACTGGGGTGGACCCCAGCTTCCATACCTGGTCAACGTGAGCGACGCTGCCGCCCACATCCCCGAAGCGGGCAACCCGCACAGCGCATGGTCGAAGACGGTCGCCAACTCGACCGTGGCCAATGCCCTTGGCTTCGACACGATCACCGACGTCACGGTCACCCAGCGATACCCATCAGGGTCAGCGAAGACGGTGCGCTTCTCCGGCACCAAGAACGGGTCGGGGGTGGCCACCGACGTGAGCGGCAACTGGACCCGCATCACCTTCGGGCTGCGATCCCAGTACTACTCGACGTCCGCCGACGGCACTGCGCCACCGCCGAACCAGGGAACCCTGCCGATGACCGACGGCACTACGCCGTACACCACCTCGACCACGACGTCGACAACCACCACCACTACGACGCTGCCCCCGACCACGACGACCGTCGCCGAGACCACCACGACCTCGACCGAGGCGTCGACCACGACAACGTCTACGACGACCTCTACGACCACCACCGTCCCCGAGACGACGACCACGGTCGCTCCCACCACCACCGTCGAGGTGGTCGAGGTGGCGCCGCCATCGGATCCGGGCGTGAACGACCCCGCCCCGGTCACCAACCGCGAGGAGGAGGCGCCCGGCGAGGGTGAGGACGTGCCGCCACCGCCCGTCCCGGTGGACGAGGGGAATCCGATCCCGACCATCCCGTGGGAGGACCGCCTCGACGGTGAGCAGGCCACGCCCGGGTTCGTCTGGGTGGAGGTCGATGACCTCTCGACGACCACATCTGTACCCACGACCATGACCCCGACGACCGCCGCACCGCTCACCGAGCCAGCGGAGGCGCCGCCGGGAGCGGTCGGCGACGACCCTTCGACGATCGTGGAGATCCCGCTCGTACTCGCCGACGGCGACATGCCCGAGTTGAGTTCGGAACCCACCCCGTGGCGGCGGACGGTCTTCGATACGGCCACGTCGCTGGGCGATTGGATCGCCGGCGTGGCGGCGTGGATGAGCGGCCTGGTCAGTCCCTGACACGGAAGAGCAACAGGCCCTCGGCCTCGGTCTCGACTCGCTCGAGTGAGTCAGGGATCTCACCCTCGAGGAGGTCGGCAAGGAGTCCCGGGCCGAACTCGGCCTCGATGATCGTGAGTTCGGGCTGGCCCTCGCAGACCACGACCCAGTCGATATCGGAGAGCGTCTCGTCGGTCAGCGGGGCGCCGATGGTCTCCCATGCCATGAGGTTCCCCTCGCCATTGCGGTGGTAGGGGCCAGCGAGCACCTGCGCATCCGTCTCGTAGAGGAGCCGGGGGCCCATGTCCATGGGCGCGGCGAC
>CP070681.1:353075-357322 GCA_020352575.1 Acidimicrobiia bacterium
CAGCTCTCCTCCTCCATCGCGACGCTGACCCGTTCGACGACCTCGGTCGGGGCCAACTGCCCCAGCACCGCACCGTCCAGCACGACCACGGGTGCCAAGCCACACGAGCCGACACACCGAGCGGTGCTGAGCGTGAGCGAACCATCGTCCCGGGTCGAGCCGGCCATCACATCGAACGCATCGCCGACAGCATCGACGATCGCATCGGCGCCCTTCACGAAACACGCCGTCCCGGTACAGACCATGCAGGTGTGGTCACCGGGCGCCTCGAAGGTGAAGAGTTGATAGAAGGTGGCGACGCCGTACACCGCGCTGGGCGGGAGGCGGAGGGCCCGGCCCACGTAGGCGAGGATGTCGTTGTCGAGGTAGCCGAAGACGTCCTGGGCGACGTGGAGCGTCTCGATGAGCTGGTCCTGTTCGTACCGGACCCGCTTGAGGTGCTTGTCCACGAGCGCGAAGCGATCGTCGCCGGACGGATGTGCGGCCGCAGGAGCCGCACCTTCTGTGGTGGTCATGGCCCTCGTCTTCCTCGACGTCGGTCAAGGCTACGCGCGCCCCGGGAGGGCGTCAGACGGATTGCGGCGGGGTGATCAGGATCAGGCAACGGGCCGATGTCCGTTGGTAACTTCGGCGCACACCCTGCGGGAGGAGGTGAGGAGGAATGCGACGCAAGCACGGTCGGCTGACGACCCCGCTCGTCCGACGCAACGGCGAACTCGTCGAAGCCGGCTGGGATGAGGCCCTCGCGACCGCTGCCGAAGGGCTGTCCCGGCATGGCGGCGACTCATTCGGCATGTTCAGCTGCTCGAAGGCGACGAACGAGGTGAACTACGTGGCCCAGAAGTGGGCCCGGTCGGTGATGGGATCGAACAACATCGATAGCTGCAACCGCACCTGACACGCTCCTTCCGTCGCCGGTCTGGCGGCTGTGCTCGGAGCCGGAGGCGGCACCAGTTCCTATGCGGAGATCGAGACGACCGACGTGGTCGTCATGTGGGGCTCCAATGCGCGTGAGGCCCATCCGATCTTCTTCCACCATGTCCTCAAGGGCGTGCACAACGGCGCGCGCCTCTTCGCCGTCGATCCGCGTCGCACGTCCACCGCGGCGTGGGCCGACCTGTGGCTCGGCATCGACGTCGGATCTGACATCGCCCTCGCCAACGCAGTCGGCCGCCACATCATCGAACAGGGCCTCCACCACACCGAGTTCATTGCTGCAGCCACGTCCGGATTCGACGAGTACGCCGCGCGCGTTGAGCCGTACACCCTTGCGCACGCAGAACGGGTGACAGGAGTCCCCTCTACGGCGATCGCCGACCTCGCAGAGGCGTACGCCACCGCCGGGACGGCCCAACTGTGCTGGACGCTCGGGATCACCGAGCACCACAACGGGACCGAGAACGTGCTCGCCCTCATCAACCTCGCGCTCCTCACCGGGCACGTGGGGCGATGGGGTTCAGGACTCGTCCCGATCAGGGGTCAGAACAACGTCCAGGGAGGCGGCGACATGGGGGCCCTCCCGAACAAGCTGCCGGGCTTCCAGGACGTGGAGGACCCGGGCCTCCGCTCCAAGTTCGAGGCCACGTGGGGCAGTTCGATCCCGCCTCGGGCCGGCAAGCACATCAGCCTCATGAACGAGGCGATGGACGAGGGCGAGCTCCGGTGCCTCTACGTGCTCGGTGAGAACCCGATGCAGTCCGAAGCCGACGGTGCGGCCATGGCTGCTCGCCTCGAAGGACTCGACTTCATGGTCGTGCAGGACATCTTCCTCACCCGCACCGCCGAGCTCGCCGACGTCGTGCTGCCCGCTGCGGGGTGGGGCGAGTCGGAGGGCACGGTCACCTCGTCGGAACGGCGGGTGCAACGGGTGCGAAGAGCGGTCGAGCCTCCGGGGCAGGCCCGTGACGACATCGCCATCCTCGTCGACCTCGCCCGTGCCCTCGGTCACGAGTGGCCGGCTATGACGGTCGAGGCGTACTGGGACGAACTCCGTGCGCTCTCCCCCATGCACGCCGGTATGGCGTATCACCGGTTGGAGGCGGAGGGAGGCCTCCAGTGGCCATGTCCGGACGAGACCCACCCCGGCACGCCCTTCCTCCATGGCCGCCTCTGGGACCGGCCGATGACCACACGCCGGGCCCCCTTCACCCCGGTCGAGCACCAGCCCCCGGTCGACGAACTCGACGAGGACTACCCGATCCGTCTCACCACGGGCCGCCGCCTCGACTCCTACAACACCGGGGTGCAGTCCAACCGGTACTCGTCACCCCGACGCATCAATGCGTCAATCGACCTCTCGGCGCACGACGTCGACTCGCTCGGAGTTCGGGAAGGCGACATGGTGCGGGTCGTGTCCCGCCGAGGCTCGCTCGAAGCGCCCGTTCGACTCGACCCCACCCTCCGCCCCGGCCTTGCGTTCATGGCGATCCACTTCCCCGACGACACGGACGTGAACCAACTGACCATCGATGCATGGGACCCCAAGGCCGGCACTGCCGAGTTCAAGGCGACCGCGATCCGAGTGGAGGCCTGATGGATCTCCGGCTCCTCACCGAGCGACCCTCCGAGGCCGAGCGGACCGCCGTCGACGCCGTCGTGGGGCCTCCCGACCAGGGTGACGGCAGGGCGGTCGAAGGGGGTCACGCTGCCCGAAGGCGCCGCACCCTCCTCCTCCCTGCGCTCCACGCCCTCCAGGACGCCGTAGGCGCGATCACCCGAGGCGGGGTCGCATACGTGTCGGAGCGACTCACCGTCCCCCCGACCGACGTGTACGGGGTGGCGTCGTTCTACTCGCTCCTCGAAGTGGACGGTGGGGGCGGACCCTCGAGCCACCATTGCGACGACATCGTGTGTGGAGCGTCGGACGGGGCCACGGGACCACGGGACCACGGGAGCCCGTGCCTCGGTCAGTGCGACCGGCGTCCCGCCGTGCTCCACCACCAGCCGGGGAGCGGGTACCGGGTGGAGGCCGCAGGCATCATGGACCCGGGACCCGGGGACGTCCACCAGTCGCCTGAGGAACTCCGACTCCTCCGGCGTGTCGGCGTCGTCGATCCGTCCTCGCTCGACGCGTACGTTTCGTCGGGCGGGTTCGAGGTACTCGCCTCTGCCCGCCGAGCCGAGCCGGAGGGAGTGATTGCCGAGTTGCGCGCCGCAGGCCTGCGGGGCCGCGGTGGCGCCGCGTTCCCGGTCGCCGTCAAGTGGGACGGAGTGCGCCGGGCACAGGGCACGACCTATGTGATCGCCAACGGCGACGAGTCCGAGCCCGGGGCGTTCAAGGATCGGATGCTGATGGAGGGCGACCCGTTCGCCATCGTCGAGGCGCTTGCGGTGTTCGGGTTCGCCACGGAAGCCGACCGAGGGTTCATCTACGTGCGCGGCGAGTACCCGATCGCCGCCGACCGGCTCGAAGCTGCTGTGGATGCCGCCACCAGTGCCGGCCTCATCGACCTCCCGATCGAGGTGCGCCGCGGCGCGGGCGCGTACATCTGCGGCGAGGAGACCGCCCTCTTCGCGTCGATCGAAGGCCTCCGCGGGGAGCCGCGCCAGAAGCCGCCGTTCCCGAACGAGGCGGGGGTGTTCGGGCAACCCACCGGCATCAACAACATCGAGACCCTCGTTGCCGCCCTCGAGGCCCTCCGCATGGGCGGTGCGGCGTTCGCCGCCATCGGTACCGAGGGTTCGACCGGACCGAAGCTGTTCAGCGTGTCCGGCGATGTCGAGCGGCCCGGTGTGTACGAGGTCCCCTTCGGGACAAGCGCCCGGGACCTGCTCGCACTGGCCGGCGGGATGCGCGAGGGAGGGTCGCTCGGCGCCGTCCTCCTCGGCGGGGCTGCGGGCGTCTTCGCCGGCGACGACGCGCTCGACGTACCCCTGACCTTCGAGCACACCCGAGCAGCAGGCCTCACCCTCGGGGCCGGGGCGGTCATCTTCTTCGACGATGAGACCGACTTCGGGTGGGTGGTCCGCCGCATCGCCCGTTTCTTCCGCGAGGAGTCGTGCGGCCAGTGCGTCCCGTGCCGGGTGGGGACCGTCCGGCAGGAGGAGGCACTCGATCGCCTCCTCGCCGACCCGGCTCGGCGCTCCACCGAGGTCCCGCTCCTGGGCGACCTCGCCCTCGCCATGGACGATGCATCCATCTGCGGGCTCGGGCGGACCGCCTCGTGGGCGGTTCGGTCCGCACTCGAGTTGGGGCTGGTGGGACGATGAACGTCACGGCGACCATCGACGGCGTCGATGTCACCGTG
>CP070681.1:357422-361643 GCA_020352575.1 Acidimicrobiia bacterium
GGTTGTGGAGTTCACCGGACGCAATGGCGAGCGGGGCGATCTCCTCGTCGAGGGCCGAGAGCTGCCTCGACAATTCAGCGGCCACTTGGTCACCGCCCTCCTCGCCCCCGGCATGGAGGAGTTCGAGTCGTCGGGCTGCGAGGCGGGCCTCGAGTCCGCCCTTCTCCACCATGAGGTCGGTGAGTTGCTGCTCGGTCGGTGCGAACGCTGCGAGCGCCGCCAACTCGTCCTCGAGTTCACGCATCACGAGCGCGGTCCGCCAGCGGTGGATCGCCTTCGACACATGGACGTCACCGAACAGGTGGTCTCCCACGTACAGCACCTCGTCGCCAGACAACCCGAGGCTCTCCTCGACCTGGGCTGCAGACCCTCCTGCGTAGACCCGACTTGGTTCGAGTGCACCACGGTGGCGTCGCAGCAGCCCTTCACGCTCGTCGACGACCTCGAAGAATGGCTGGTGGCTGCTGAAGAAACTCGGCTTGTTGGCGTCGACGACGACCACGTCGAAGAGGTCACGCCACCCACCGTCCGGCACGTCGGGGGTGACGTACCGGTCGAGGATGGCCGAGGCGTAGGACCAGTCGGAGTTCGTGATGAGCAGGAGGCGCTTCCCCGCGGCCCGCTGGTCCAACAGCGTCGGCACCACCCGAGGGTCGTGTTCGACGAAGCGGTCGGGGTCGGCGAGGATCCGTTCCTTCAGGCCACCGCCGGCATGGGCGGCATCGACCGCGTCGTGCACGGCGGTGAACAGGTCCTCGTAGCCAAGGGTTTCGGGGATCTTGCCGGCGTCGAGGAGGTCGACGACCTGCGCGTAGAGGGCGGCCTCGGAGTGGCTGAACAACGTGTTGAGGAAGAGCCACCGGGGGTCGCCGAGGTCCACGGCGGTCCCGGCGTACCGCCGGCGGATCTCGTGGAACTCGAGCATCCGGGTCCCATGGGCGGCCTTGATGATGTACCCGAACCGGGTCGCCTTCACCAAGTTGCCGTGCTCGAGGTCGATGGTGAGGCCCTGGATCACGCTCGACGGATCGAAGCGGAGGTCTTGGACGGGCCAACCCCGGGCGGCGAGGCGCTCCTTCGCCACCTCGTAGGCGACGCCCTCCCACTCCGACGTGCGGTAGTGGATGAGCGTGTAGTCGAGGTCATATCCGATGGCCTCGATGGAACGCAGGTTGAGCGTCCGGTTCGCGAAGACCAAGGATGCGTCGGGGAGTGCCATCGGACCGATCCTATGGGGGGTGCGGCCGGTGCCGCGCCGACCGGTAGCGGGACATCCGCCATTACAATCTCCCGCCGTGCGTGAGATCCTGACCGACCTGGTCGCAGAGCAGCAGAGCTTCGACCAGTACCTCCAGAAGATCCCCCCTCGAGACTGGAAGAAGCCCGTCAAAGCCAAGGGCTGGTCGGTCCAGAACCTCGTGGCACACCTCGCCCATTTCGAGGACCTGGCAACCGCGGCCGTGGAGGACGGCGCCGACCCCATGGAGGAGGTCGCCCGCGCCGGGAACTTCGAGGCCCTCGTGAAGGAAGGCATCGTCAAGGGCAACTCCATGCGACCGCAGGACGTCATCGAGTGGTGGCGACTCTCCCGGGCAGCCACGATGGACGCCCTCTGGCTCTGTGAGACCGACGACCGCATGCCGTGGTTCGGCGGCGATCTCTCGGCCATGCTCATGGCGACGTTCCGCATCATGGAGACCTGGGCGCACGGGCTCGATGTCTACGACCAGCACGGCGTCGAGGTGGAGGCCTCCCCTCGCCTGCGCCATGTCTCCTTCCTCGGCTGGAAGCTCCTCCCCGTCGCGTACCGCCGGGCCGGCATGGAACCGGTGGACATCCGCGTCGAGGTGATGGGACCGAACTACTCCAAGTGGAGTTTCGGCCCCGAGGGCGCGCCTCGCATCAAGGGCCCCGCCTTGGAGTGGTGCCGCTACATCGTCCAGCGCTCCCCGCTCAAGGACTGCCCGGGCCTCGTCGCCGAGGGCGATGACGCAGAGCAGGCCCTCAAGCTCGCCACCGCCTACATCACGCCGGAATGATCCCCGAACTCATCGGCATGGTGCACCTGGGAGCACTCCCGGGCGCGCCCACTCCTTCCCCGATGGACGAGGTCGTCGCCCACGCTGTCCGGGATGCCGTCACCCTCGCCGACGCCGGCTTCGACGCCGTCATGGTGGAGAACTTCGGTGACGCGCCCTTCTTCGCCGACGACGTGCCGAAGGCAACCATTGCGTCGATGACAAGGGCGATCGGCGCCGTCGTCGATGCAGTCGACATCCCGGTCGGGGTGAATGTCCTCCGCAATGACGCCCTCGGCGCCTTGGCCGTCGCCGCCGCTACGGGAGCGGCGATGATCCGCGTCAACGTGCTGTCTGGGACCATGTACACCGACCAGGGGACGATCGAGGGCCGGGCCGCCGAGGTCTCCCGCAGCAGGGCACAGCTCTGCCCCGACGTGGCGATCCTCGCCGACGTCTTCGTGAAGCACGCGACTCCCCCACCCGGCCTCACCCTGGTCCAGGCCACCCACGACCTCTCCGGGCGTGGGGGCGCCGACGCGCTCATCGTGTCGGGGGCGGGAACGGGCTCTGCCATCAGCCTCGACGACGCCCGCGTGGTCAAGAAGGCGGCACCGCACCTTCCCCTCGTGGTCGGCTCCGGTGCCACCCCCGAGACGCTCGCCGACCTGTTCGAGGTCGTGGATGGTGTCATCGTCGGCACCTCCATCAAGGTCGACGGCGTGACCACCAACCCGGTGGATCCCCGCCGCGCCGCGGCACTCGTCGCCGCCCGCCACTGAGGAAGCGACGAGCAACGAGAAGAGCCCCGCCGTCGGCGGGGCTCTTTCTACGAGATAGGGCTGATCAGCCGTCGATGAGGCCGACTTCGACGAGCCACTCGCCGGCGATGACGTCAGCGTCCTCCGGGGCGAAGAACCGCTCGTTCATGGCGATGAGCGCCTCGGTGGTGAGCTCGGCGGACACCGCGTTCAGCACGTCGGCGAGGTCGTCGCCGTACTCGTCGAGGATCGCCTGACGAATCACGGGCACGATGTTCTCGGCCGGCTGGAGGCCCAGGTCGTCGTCGAGCGCGAGGAACTCATCGATGAAGAGGTACGTGGAGAAGAAGAGCCCCACCTGCACCTCTCCACCCTCGAGGGCCGCCACGGTGAGCGAGCCTCCGGCATCGAGGGCCTTGAACTCGGCGATCTCGAGGCCGTAGAGCTCCTCGAGCCCGATCTGGCAACGGGGGCGCTCCGGGCACTCGGGCGGACCGCCGAGGACGATCGGTCCGAGCTTGGCGAGGTCGGACACGGACGTGATGCCGCTCGCCTCGGCGAGCTCCTTCGTGATGACGAAGGTGTTCTTGTCCTCGGCCTCGGAGAGGTCGAGCACCGTGACCCCGGCATCGGCGTACGCCTCGATCAGCCGCTCACGCGTCGCCTCGCCGTCGGCGGACGGCTCGATCCCGAAGCCGGCCTCGAGGGCGGAACCGACGTATTCGGGGATGATGTCCACGTCACCGGCCTCGAGGGCGGGCTTGAGGACCTCACGGGGCCCCACCTGCACCTGGTGGTTCACCGAGTAACCCTCGGCCTCGAGGGCCTGCTTGTAGATCTCTGCGACGATCTCGCTCTCACCGAATCCGAACGAGGCGATCTCGATGGTGGGCCCGTCGGTGTTCGACGAGCAGGCGCTGGCGATGAGGGCCATGGCGAGCACCATTCCGACGATGGTGCGGGTGCGGAAGGTCCTCCGCATGGGGTTGCTCCTTGTCCTTGCGTGTGGGGGGAGAACGCTAGAGGTGGTGAGGAGATTCCCGGAAGGTCAGCCAACCGACGTGGGGCGTGGCAGGCCCCGGGGTGCCACCACCCGTTCCAGCACCCCGAACCCGGCGTCGGTGAGGATCGAGAGGAGCGCAACGAGGATGGCCCCGACCACCAGTTCGACGAAGTCCCGCTGGCTGAACCCGTCGATGATGTAGCGCCCGAGCCCGCCCCACGCCACGAGGGCGCCGAGCGTGGCCGTCGCCACGACCTGCACCGCCGTCACCCGGATCGCCGTCATGATCACCGGTGAGGCGAGTGGGAGTTCCACCCGCGTCAGGACCTCCGAGTCGGTCATACCCATGCCGAGCGCCGCCTCCCGAAGCCCTGTGTCGACCTCCCGCACCCCGGTGTAGGCGTTGGTGAACATGGGGGGGATCGCAAGGGCGACGAGC
>CP070681.1:361743-365928 GCA_020352575.1 Acidimicrobiia bacterium
CGTCGCCGAGATCCTCCCGTCATTGGATCCATCGTCGGGGACCCTGATCGGCGCGCTCCGAGCCGCATTGAACCGCCGAGGTGAGGTCCCGCTCCCCGTCGACGCCTTCGACCTCGGTGGACTCCCATCGCACCTCCGGCCGTACTTCGAGGTCGTCGATGCCGATGGGCAGTTGCGTGCCGAGGGGCCCGACCTCGACGAGTTGGTCGAGTTGCTCCGTGACGAGGCCCGGGCCGCCGTCACCACGGCGGCGCACCCGATCGAGAAGCACGGGCTCACCGAGTGGAGCTTCGGTGAACTCCCCGGCCATGTGTTGGTGGGGGAGGGCCCCACCGCGGCGAAGGCCTACCCGACGCTGGGTGACGAGGGTGACTCGGTCTCCATCCGGCTCGTGGCGTCGACCGACGAACGAGATCGGGGGATGTGGGAGGGCACGAGGCGACTGCTCGCCCTGCTCCTGGTCCGACCCGAGCGGATCCTCCGTCCCCTCCTCGATCCGAGGACGACGCTCGCGATTGGACGGGGCCTCGGCCTCGAGGAGGGTGACTGGATGGACGACTGCCTCCGCCTCGCCCTCGACACCCTGCTCCACCGTGCCGGTGGCCCGCCGACCGACGCCACCGGGTTCGACCGCATCGTCGGGATCGCCGAGGACTCCCTCGCCGAGATCGTCGATGGCATCGGCCGGGACTCGATCAGGCTCGGGCAAGCGGTCGTCGACCTCCGTGGGCGCTTGGATCGGCTCACCGCACCGGCCTTCCTCGAGGTGGTCGCCGGCGTGCGAGACCATCTCACCGAAGTGGGGTCCGACGGCTGGCTACGGGGACTCGGCGACCGGCGGGTCTCAGACCTCGTGCGGTACGTCGAGGCGATGGGGATCCGGCTCGACCGCTACCCGGAGGACCAGGCCCGCGATGCCCGGTCCGAGGCGGTGGTCGATGCACTGCGGGACGAACTCGATCGTGCCCGAAGGGTCGCTCCCCGCTCGGCCGCCCTGCTGGACGTGCGGTGGATGATCGAGGAGTTCCGGGTGAGCCTCCACGCCCAGGCCCTTGGCACCCGCGGCAAGGTGAGTGAGCAGCGGATCCGAAAGGCCATCGAGGCAGCGCTCCGGTAGCGGGATGGCAAGGGCGAGCTCGCCCTTCACGCTGCAGGGGTTGCTTCGCTACTCCGGAGGTGAGTCCCGCAGGGCTTCCTTCCACGTACGGAAGCGCTCGTGGACGACACCGTCGGGTCCGAGGCCCTTGCCGCGCTTCCCATGGAGGTCGAACGTCCAGTGCTCCGAACCATCGTCCGAGATCGCCAGGTATCGCGCCTCGCCGACCGGCGGGCCGGCACGCCACAGCAACCACCCGTGGATGCGACGCAGGTAGGCGGGGGTCTCGCCCAGGTCGTCGCCGAGGTGGAGCAGCACCTCGGGTGCCTCCCGCCACCCCGACGCAGGAATGCGGTGGGTGCGCACGGGGGTATCCGGCAGCTCGTGGGTCGAGAAGACCTCCTCGATGAACGGCCGCTCGCCGACGGGGAGGGCGCGGTCGTCGGTCACTCCTCCTCCAGCATGGCGAGGAGCTTGTCCCGGATCGACTCGCCCGGTTGGCGCGCTGGCGAGTCGGCAATCCGCCAGCCCTTCCGGGACGAGTAGGTGAGTGCGGGCTGCTTGATCCGGCCCTCGCCGTACGCATCGACCTCGGCGACATAGAGGACGTGGTCCCTGATGGGCACCCTGCCCAGCACCCGACAGCCAAGCCAGGCCACGCACCCATCCACGACCGGGTGGCCCTCGACGTCGGTGAGGTAGTCGCCCACATGTCGGAAGCGGCGTCCCGGGTAGGAGAAGTACTGGCCTTGCTCCACTTGGTCTCCGGCGAGAAGCGACACGGTGAACCGATCCGTGGCGTCGATGAGGGGGGTGGTGTCGTGCTTCGGCGAGATCGATACGCCGATGACCGGTTCCGCGAACGAGAGCTGGAAGGTCCACGTCGAGGTGAATGCCCTCGTGGTGCCCTCGTGGGTCGCGGCCACCACGTAGGCCCCGTACGTCATCTGGCCGAGGGCCCGCTTGAGGTTCCGGTCGATCACGAGCCGGACGCTACCCGGTGTCGGTGTGTGCGCCCGCCTCCTCGAAGGCCTCCCGGGCCTCGTTGACGGCGACAACCGCAACGAGGAGCGCAGCAGCGGGATCCGCCCACCACCACCCGGCAAGGGCGTTGAGGGAGAGTCCGATGAGGGTCCCGAACGCCAGCGCCCCGTCGAGGAGGGTGAGGTCGCCCTCCCGGGAGAGGGGAGGCGACCCCAGTTCCTTCCCTGCCTTCCGCTTGGTGATGCCCAACCCGGTCATCACGAGGGCGGTGGCGCCGAGGTAGGCGATACCCCATGGTGAGGCGTCGGCGACCCGGCCGGTCGCGAGGTCACGGATGGCGGCGGAGCCGAGGACGAGGGCGAGCACGGCGAACGAACTCCCCAGCAGTCGTAGTGCCCGGCCGGTCATCCCGTCGTCGCCCCGCCGGAGGTGCCACACGACTACCCCGGAGGCGAACAACTCGATGATCGAATCGGTCCCGAATGCGATGAGGGCGAGCGAGGCCGCTGCGATACCGAGCCCGATGGTGAGGAACGCCTCGCCGACGTTCCACGCAATGGTGAGGTACTGGAGGCGGAGGGCCGTACGGGTCGTCGTGTCGTGCACGGCCGGAGTCTTGCAGCCCCGCATACCCTGCTCGTGCCTAGCCTGCCGGGCTATGGAACGCATCACGCTGGGACGCATGCAGAACCCCGTGCGCGGATTCCTCCACGGATCGGCCGCAGTGGCGTCGGTCGTGGGCACCGCCTTCCTCGTCATCCACGCCTGGGGCAATGCCGCCCACGTGGCGGGTGCCTTCATCTTCGGCTTCAGCCTGCTGGGCATGTACACCGTGTCGGCCCTCTTCCACTCCGTCCCGTGGAGGGAACGGACGAAGCACTGGATGCAACGCATCGACCACTCGATGATCTTCGTGCTCGTTGCCGGAACGACCACACCGATCGCCATCGCTGCGCTCGGAGGCGGTGCCCGCATCGCCGTGCTGTCAGCGGTGTGGGGGATCGCGGCGGCGGGGATCGTCATCAAGCTGGTGGCCAAGCGCCGCCTCACCTGGCTCTCGGTGACCCTCCAACTCCTCATGGGGTGGTCGGCCGCCGTGTGGCTCCCTGCCCTCTTCGGCCGCTTCGGATGGACCGGGGTGTGGCCGGTGCTCGCGGGCGGCGCCCTCTACACCCTTGGCGTGGTGATCTACGCCACCCAACGGCCACGATTGGCGCCTCGCATCTTCAGTGCCCACGAGTTGTGGCACACGATGGTGGTGACGGCCTCGAGCTTCCACTTCGTCGCCGTGTGGCAGGTGCTCTAGTCGACGAGCAGCCTCGGCTGGATCACCCAGGCGATCGAACAGCACTGTGACCGCAGGCTCCTCCAGGACGTCTCCGTGTCGAGCGCAACGGCGGTCGCCGTCTTCATGGCCACATCGCCGCCGCTCAGGTGCTGCACGAGTTGGCCCCATGTCGGCTGGTGGCCGACGACCATGAGTGCATCGACCCCTTCACCGAGCTCGGCGATCACATCGAGTGTCCGCCCCACGTTCCCCTCGTAGAGTCGCCGATCCTCGACGACCTCGGCATCCCACCCCGCGGCGTGGGCGATGAGGCGGGCGGTGGTCCGGGCACGGGTTGCGGTCGACGTGACGATGCGCTGCGGGGCCTTCCCCTTGTCACCCATGAATGCCCCGAGGGCTCGGGCCGCACGCTCGCCCCGGGCGTTGATGGGACGCTGGTGGTCGGCCAGCGACCGGGACCAGTCCGACTTCGCGTGTCGGACCACGAGGAGGCGACGACTCATTGGAGTTCCGCAGTGGGCACGGGGCAGGTGCCTGCGGTCTCGCCGTCGCAACACTCGGCCTGGTTGAGGCCGAACATCTGGCACCCAGAGGTGAGGCACGCAGCGTGCCCATGGACGTAGCCCATCTCGTTCCGGCACCAGGCGCAGCGCATGTGCTGAGCGTACCCGCCGGTCCATTGGTGCCGATGGCTCTCCTAGCCTGCCGGGCATGCCGGCAGAGATCCTCGATGGGAAGGCCGTCGCAGAGACGGTAAAGCAGGAAGTCGCAGTGGGTGTCGTCGCCCTCGGGGACGCGTCGGGCGTCGTCCCGGGTC
>CP070681.1:366028-370175 GCA_020352575.1 Acidimicrobiia bacterium
GGGGCATCGCCCCGGCCCCTCTCACTTCACCATGCGCGCTCTTCTCACCACATCCCCCGGGGGGCTCAAGGCTCTCGCCTCGTGGCGGGTGGCCGTCGTCGCCGCCTCCCTCGTGGGGCTCGCCCGTGTCCTCGGCGACGCGGCCTCCCTCACCAACACCTCTCTCTGGGGCTTGACGATCGCGCTGGGCCTCACGGCCCTGTGGTCTGCGATCTCGCTCCTCGGCATGATCAAGGCCCGCCACATCGGCAGGGTGTCATCACTCATGCTCGACGTGGTCCTCGCCTCGGCGGCGAGCTTCCTTGCCCTCAATGTGATGGGCATGTTCGTGGCCCTCGACACCGCCGGCGAGGCGTTCAACGGTCGGGTCGGCTGGCTCGTCGTCATCTTCGTCGGCTGGGTGATCTCCGGGCTCTCGGAGAAGGCGGGTGACCGCCAATCCCAGGTCGCACAGATCGGGCGCTGGGTCATGCTCGGTGGCTTCGCGGTACTCACCATCTCGATGGGCCTCATCCCGGGCCTCTTCGAATTCGTCCGCCGGGCGATCTCCCTCGATGCCCTCCCATGGGTCGTCACCGCAGCCGCAGCGGCATGGTTCGCACGGACCGCATTCGCTGGTCGTGCCACGCCCTACTTCTCCACCTCACGCACCCAACTCGAAGCGATGGACGGGTTCCTCTTCGCTGCACCCAACATCATCGGGTTCCTCGTCTTCTTCGCCGGTCCGCTCGCCTTCTCGCTGGTCATCAGCTTCACCGAGTGGGATGGCCTCACCGACGCCGTGTTCATTGGCTTCGGCCACTACCAAGACTTGTTCAGCGACACCCTGTTCCTGCGGTCGCTGCGCAACATCGTCGTGTTCGGAGCAGTCGCGGTTCCGGGCGCAGTCGTCCCGGCACTCCTGCTCGCTGCACTGCTCAATTCGAAGCTCGCCGGGATGCGGTTCTTCCGGGCCGTGTACTTCCTGCCGTCGATCGCCGGCGTGGTGGGCGTGACACTCATCTGGAAGCAGCTCTTCAACTCGACGGTCGGCTTCCTCAACTTTGCGATCCTCAACGTGACCGACTGGTTCAACTCGCTGCTCGGTACCGGGATCACGGCGCCCCAGCCGCAGTGGATCTCCGACTCGTCCATCGCCCTCATCTCCGTGATGATCGTCTTCATCTGGCAGCAGATCGGGTTCAACACCGTGCTGTTCCTCGCCGGCATGCAGGGCATCAGCCAGTCGCTCTACGAGGCGGCCGAAGTCGATGGTGCCGGTCCGGCACGACGGCTCCTCAGCATCACCATTCCAATGCTGCGGCCAACCACCGTGTTCGTCGTGGCGACCACGACGATCCTCGCCCTGCAGTTGTTCAACGAGCCCTTCATCCTGCAGGCTCCGTCACCGGCCGCCGGGCCGAACAACGCCACCCTCAGCCCGGTGGTCTACCTCTATCAGAACGCCTTCCAGGAGTTCCAGATCGGATACGCCTCGGCCGTGGCCTGGGTGTTGTTCCTGCTCATCTTCGGGATCACGCTCTTGTACTTCCGCCGGAGCGGCGAGGACGGAGTGTTGTCCTCATGAAGGCCCGCGCACGCATCGGGCGAGCACTCGCCTACATCGTCCTCATCGGCTTCGCAGCCGCAATGATCTTCCCCTTCGTCTTCATGGCCGCCACGGCACTGAAGACGCCCGACGACACCTTCCGCTACCCGCCGAAGGTCCTCCCGAGGACCGCGGCGACCGCCGAGGTGGACGGGGAGACGGTGGACCTCTACGCCGTGACCGACGCAGACGGCACGGTGCAGGACGCCTATCTCGCCGAGCAGGGCGTGCCCGCCGGCCTCCTCGCCCCAGAGGGCGATCTCGAGGCCACGGTGGTGTGGCCAGCCGACGACCTCGTCGACACCGGCCGCACCGCCACAGTGGATGGTGAGGCCCTCTCGATCGTCGAGGTGGACGTTGGCGACGGGCTCAGCGAGTACGTGCTCCTGCGGTCAACAGCCGTTGGCCGGTTCGTCGAACTCGACGACCCGACGGCCGTGAGTTTCGCCGTGGTGCGGACCGCCGAGCGGGCCGAGAGTGTCGACGCACGCTGGGAGAACTTCAACGAGATCATCGAGTTGCGCGACTTCGACCGCGCGCTCACGAACACGATCCTCGTGACGATCCTCGTGGTGGGCGGCACGCTGTTCACCTCGATCATGGGTGGCTATGCCTTCGCCCGGCTGCGGTTCCCCGGTCGAGACGGCATCTTCGTGGCCTACGTGGGGTCGATCATGATCCCGTTCGTGGTGCTCATCATCCCGCTGTTCAGGCTCATGGTGAGCCTCGGGTGGGTGAACACGCTCGGTTCGCTGGTGTGGCCGTTCGTGTTCAACGCGTACGGCACGTTCCTCATGCGGCAGTTCTTCGTGTCGATCCCCGCGGACCTCGAGGAGGCCGCCCTCCTCGATGGCGCTGGCAGGTGGAAGATCCTGTGGGGCATCTTCGTGCCGCTCTCATTGCCGGCGATCGCCACCCTGGCCACCTTCATGTTCCTCTACGCGTGGAACTCATTCATCTGGCCGTTGGTGAGCATCAACGGGGCGAACTCCGAGGACTTCGTCCTCACCATCGCCCTACAGACACTCAACGGACAGGCAGGCGAAGGACCGAACCTCATCTTCGCCGCCATCGTGCTCTCGGTGGCGATCCCGTTCACCGTGTTCGTGCTCGCACAGCGCTACTTCGTCGAGAACGTGGCGACCTCGGGACTGAAGTGATGGCGCAGGATCCGTCCTCCCATCGGAGGTTCAATCCCCTCACCGGGGAGTGGGTCCTCGTGTCCTCAGGTCGGACCAACCGGCCCTGGCAGGGCAGGGTCGAGGACGCCGCTCGCGTCCGGGCGCCGGAGTACGACCCCGACTGCTACCTCTGCCCGACGAACACCCGTGCCAGTGGGGAGACGAACGATGACTACGACGACACGTTCGTCTTCACGAATGACTTCGCAGCGCTCGTCCCCGAGTCGAATGCCGCGCCGATCAATGACGGGCTCATCAAGGCCGAGCCCGTCGGCGGGACCTGCCGGGTGATCTGCTACTCGCCCCGCCATGACGTCCACCTCGCCTCGATGCCCAGCGATCAGGTGCGCAGCGTCGTGGACCTGTGGGCCGAACAGATGGCCGAGTTGTCGCTCGACTACCGCTGGGTGCAGGTCTTCGAGAACCGCGGCGCTGCGATGGGAGCCTCGAACCCCCACCCCCACGGCCAGATCTGGGCGGGATCCGAACTCCCCGTGGAACCGGCGAAGGAGGACCTCTGCCAGCGTGACTACATGAAGCGGCGCGGGAGCCACTTGCTCCTTGACTACCTCGCGCAGGAGGAGGGCGACGAGCGCATCGTGGCCGAGAACTCCGAGTGGGTGGCCCTCGTACCATTCTGGGCGGTGTGGCCGTTCGAAGTGCTGGTGATCCCCCGCCGGCACGTGCGGTGGCTCCCAGACCTCTCGCCCGTTCAGCGGGACCGCCTCGGCGACCTGCTCACGATCCTCCTCCGTGGCTATGACCGGATCTTCGGGGTGCCGTTCCCGTACTCGATGGGCTGGCACGGGGCCCCGGCCCCGGTCGGATCACACGGCCACTGGCAGCTCCACGCCCACTTCTATCCGCCACTGCTGCGGTCAGCGACGGTGCGGAAGTTCATGGTCGGCTACGAGTTGATGGCCGAGCCCCAGCGCGACATCACGGCGGAGGAGGCCGCAGAACGCATTCGGGCCGCCATCGCCTCCGCATGACGGACGTCTTCGGACGCCTCGGGCCGGACTTCGTGTTCGGGGTGGCGACCGCGTCGTATCAGATCGAGGGATCCGTCGATGTCGACGGCCGCGGCGAGTCGATCTGGGACCGCTTCTCCCACACGCCAGGCGCCATCAAAGAAGGCGCCACCGGCGACGTCGCCTGCGACCACTATCGACTCTGGCGTGAGGACGTCGCGCTCATCCACGACCTCGGGATGGACGCATATCGATTCTCCATCGCGTGGCCACGCGTCTTCCCGGACGGGATGGGCAGCGTGAATGCGCCGGGCCTCGACTTCTACGACCGCCTCGTCGATGAGTTGCTCGCCGCGGGGATCGCTCCCTATCCGACGTTGTACCACTGGGACCTCCCGCAGGCCCTC
>CP070681.1:370275-374342 GCA_020352575.1 Acidimicrobiia bacterium
CTCGAGCACATGGACTTCATCGCCCTCTGCCGCGGCGAGCTCGACGACGGCCCGAAGGTCTCCATCGAGGACGGCCTCCTGTCGGTGGCGATCGGTGTCGCTGCCCACAAGAGCATCGACGAAGGCCGTTGGGTGGCGATGGAAGAAGTGTTGGCCTAAGGGTCAAGCGCCAAGAGACAAGTAGAAGGGCCCCGGAGCTTCCCCTCCGGGGCCCTTCGTGTCGCTTGTCGCTCGTCGCTTCTAACCCTTCACCGACCCAGCCAGGATCCCTCGGACGAAGAACCGCTGGAGTGCGAAGAACACCACGATCGGCACGAACGCCTGGACGAATGCGCCGGCGGCGAGCAGGTGCTCGCGGATGCCGAACTCGCCCGCCAATGCCGCGATCTTGATCGTCGCCGGCAAGGCGTCCGGGTTGGCCCCGATCATCGTGATCGCAATCAGGTAGTCGTTCCAGGTCCAAAGGAACTGGAAGATGGCGAAGGCCGCCAACACGGGCACCGAGAGCGGGACCACGAGGCGCCAGAACGACGTGAAGTGGTCCGCACCGTCGATGAACGCCGACTCGAACACATCCTTCGGGAGCCCACTGATGTAGTTGTGGAGCAGGAAGATCGCGAACGGGAGGCCGAACCCTGAGTGGGTGAGCCAGACCGCCGTCACCGTCCCGGCAAGGTTGAAGTCCGGGAACAGCGTGATCGTCTTCTCGAAGAACGGGATCGTCCAGTGCGCGCCTCCGGAGTACATCTGGAGGAGCGGGATGAGCGCCGTCTGCAGTGGGATCGCCATGAGCGACACGGTTGCGATGAACAACCAGTGCCGTCCCTTGAAGTCGATCCATGCGAACGCGTACGCCGCGAACGCCGCGATGGCGATCGGGATCACCGTCGCCGGGATGGCGATGGCGAACGAGTTCAGGATCGCATCCCACAGGCCACCGGCGATCGTCGGCTCGAGCACCTCGCGGTAGTTCGCGATGGTGAGCTCATCGAGCTGCGTCTGCCAGAAACCCGTCGTGCGTTGTGCTTCCTGGTTCCGGAACGAGTTCACGAACAACGAGAACGTCGGAAGGCTCCACAGCACCACGATGATCCAGAGGACCCACGAAGGGAGTGCCCCGAGGACACGGTGGATCCGGGGCCCGAGGCCCGTGTCGGTTTCACTGACAAGGGCCATCAGGCGTTCTCCCCCTGCATCCGGCGGATGTTCACGTACATCACGGGCAGCACCGAGACGAATAGCACGACGGCGACGGCCGAGCCCACACCGAAGTTGGACTCGGTGAACGCCTTCTGCCACATCTCATTGGCGAGCACCTGGGTGTCGAAGTTGCCGTTCGTCATGACCTTCACGATGTCGAACACCTTCATGACGAGCACGATGAGCGTGGTCACGACGACGCCGATCGTCGACATGATCTGGGGGATCGTGACGGCCCAGAAGGTCTGGCCCTCGGTCGCGCCATCCACCTTCGAAGCCTCGATGAGTTCGGCCGGCACCGCCTTGATGGCCGCCGACATGATGACCATGGCGAAGCCTGTCTGGATCCAGATCAGCACCATCATCAACCAGAAGTTGTTGAACGGCGACGTCTGGAGGAAGAAGATCGGGTCTGCGAAGAACCCGTTCTCGGTCTCGACGATGCCCCCGATGCCGGAACCCTCCCAGAGTCGCCAAGCGAGCCACACGGGTGGCGCCATTGCGAGGAAGCTCCCGGTCGCCAGCCCGTTCTCGTTGGCAGCGAGGCCCCGGTAGGCGAGGTAGGCCAGCGCGGCGGCGAACACGACGAGGACGATCGTGAAGATCACCCTCCCGGTGCCACCCTCGGTACTGATCTTGCCGAGCCACACCCACGGGGTGTTGATGATGCCGGTCTGGTCCTTCTGGATCGGACGGGCGATGTACATGAACCGCCAGATGATGCCGGCGCCGACGAACGAGATGGCCATCGGCATGAAGATGAGCGACTTGGCGATCGTCTCGCTCCTCGACCGGTCGGCGAGCACGGCGATCATCAGACCCAATGAGGTGGCGAGGCCGACCACGCCGACCACCCACCAGAGGTTGTTGAAGATCGTGCCGCGCAGTGCAGCGAACGCCCCGAAGAACAGGAAGAACACACCCACACCCAGTGCTCCCGCATTCGAGGGCGACCAGTCGAGGTGATGTCCCCCGCTGCGTGCCGTGATGAATGACGTCACGATCCCGGCCACGGTGAGCAGGAACCCGATGAGCACCACCGTCGTGGCGAGCATGTCGAAGGCCGACCCGTCGGCCCCTGCGGCTGCCTCCACCACCTCTGGGTCGGCGAAGTAGTTGAGGGCATACCCGATGACGAGGGCGACGGCTCCTGCCGAGGCGAGGACCATCGAGATCGGGTTTGGCGGGTTGCCACGGGCCTTTGCGGCACGCCACGCAAGCACGGTGCCGACGGCAGCGAGCAACGCCCCGATGATGAAGAGCTGCTCGGTGAACATGAACGCCCACTCGTCGATCTTGAAGATGCCCGGGTCGGTGAAGATCGTCACGAAGTTCTCGAAGCCCACGAACTCCACGCTGCGGCCGTCGAGCAGGGAGAGGTACAGCGTCCGTATCGTCGGGATGATCAACGAGACCGAGATGAAGAGGATCGCTGGAGCCAGGAAGATCGTCGCCCTCGACTTGAGGGCGATCTCCTCACGACGGAAGTAGTCCGCCGCACCGGTCACGGCGATCCGGGTGCCGAGGCCGAGGCCGAGGAGTCCCAGCGCCACGATGGCCTCCACCCGGGTCCCGCCGCCGATGGACGGCACGAGCCAGGCGCCGACCAACCAACCAAGGGTGGCGAGGTCGACAGCCCGCCGCATTTGGTGCTTGCCCGCAAGCATGCCCCAGCCGTAGCCGAGCACGGCACCACCGACCGGCCACGCAAGGAGCGGGACGATCTGGAGCGCCGGGTAGGAGGATTCGGCAAGGAAGAACCCGTGGAACGCGCCGAGGACCAGTCCACCCCCACCGCCGACAGCGAGACGCATCGTCATGCCCTCGGTTCCCGAGAGCACGGCCCCGAGGGCAGCGCCTGCAGCGATGGCGATGAGCACGTAGAGCCAGGCCGTCGTACCCGACGAACCCTCCTCGTACGTGAACTGCCAGATCGAGTTCCGGTTCCCGGCCAGGACACCTGCCACGGCGCCCGAGATGAGCGCCCCCGTGACCATCGAGAACCATGACCAGTTCTTCCGGGCGAGGTCGAACCACTTGTTGGCACCGATGAACAAGACACCGGACGCCACGATGGCGATCACGACGCCCCAAAGGGTGCTGAGCACCTTCTCCAAGGACTCCTCCAATCCCTAGACAGCAGAGGGGGGGATGCCTGGGCATCCCCCCCTCCACACTAGAGAACCGCTTCGGTTCGTGTCGGCCTACGGCCAGGTGGCGTCAATCGCCGCCGTTGCCTCTTCCACCGACTTGTCGCCGTTCACGGCCGAGGTGCCCTCGGACCAGAACGAACCGGCGCCCACGGCTGCGGGCATGAGGTCGGAACCGTCGAAGCGGAACACGTCAGCGTTGAGCAGGATCGAGATGAGGTTCTGCTCGAAGTCGTTCCACAGCGAGAGGTCCACGCCCTGAGCGGCGCTCAGGAAGCCGGAGTTCACGCCGCCGCCACCGAGGATCTCGGCCTGTGCGGTCTGGCGCAGGTTGGCGAACTCGGGGGTCGCCATGTACTCCATCACGGCCCACACCTCAGGAGCGTCGCGGAATGCGACGGCTGCGGTGCCGGCACCGAGCACGGGGCGCTCGTCGCCGACCGGCGGGAAGTAGAACACGTCGACCGCGCCATCGGAACCGTCGGCCACCGGGGTGCCCTCGGGGAAGAACGCCGAGAAGAACGATGCCTGGCGGTGCATGAGGCAGTCGCCATTGACGAGCGGGTCACCATTGGCGCCGAACGCCGTTGCGGCGATCGTGCCACCAGCTGCGAAGACCGCACCCGGGGTGTTCCACAGGTCGAGGATCGTCGTCCAGATGTCCTGCATGGCCGGATCCGAGAACGGCGTGTCGCCGGCGACCCAGGAGTCGTAGTA
>CP070681.1:374442-378494 GCA_020352575.1 Acidimicrobiia bacterium
GATGAGGAGTCCGGCCTCCTCATCCCCGGCTGGGAGCCGTCGATGTGGTCGGCGGCCATCGAGCGCTTCTTCGGTGAGCGTGGCCTCGCCCGGTTGCTGAGTGAGGGCGCCAGGGAGCGGTCCCGCATCTTCACGTGGAAGGCGGCGACCGATCGACTGCTGGAGTTGTATGACGGCCTCACGAGCTGAGGTCCTGGAGCGAGTCCTCGCTTCGCTCCGTCCGCTCCTCGATGACCCCGAGGCCGACGTGGTGCACGTGGAGGAGGTGGACGGCCGGGTTGCGGTGCGAATGCGCCAGCAGGCGCGCGATGCCACGACGGTGTGGTGCACGCCGGGGGAGCGGACCGTCACCTTCGAGGCGTATCTCCTCCCTGCCCCGCCGTCACGCGCCGAGGAGGTCTTCCGCCAGGCCCTCGTCAGGAGTGCATCCGGGTGGTTGGTCCACTACGCCCTCGATGGTGAGGGGGCGGTGATCCTCCGGTCGCGAGCCGAGGCCGATCGAATCGATGCGGAGTTCGTGTCGTATGTGCTCGCAGAGATGTGGGAGCAGGTGGAGGTGGCCTTCGGACCGCTCGCCC
The DNA here is from genome assembly GCA_020352575.1 of Acidimicrobiia bacterium. Classification (GTDB taxonomy): domain Bacteria; phylum Actinomycetota; class Acidimicrobiia; order Spongiisociales; family JAENVV01. The sequence continues at coordinate 375,021 of CP070681.1, forward strand.
GGCTCGCATTCGGCGCCCGCGAAAAGTAGGCACGGAGATTCTTGTCCACACCCATCTGTGGGTAGTCGGGCCCTTGCCCACACCCCATTGTGGATAACTCCCACCCCTGAGGCCCGAGGACGCGAAACACGCGTGATCAGGGCGGCCATACCCCGGTCGCGAGGTCCCGAACCAGTCGGATTGTCCACACCCATGCGTCTTGAGCGTGTCCGCCGGTTGACATACATTCATCCCCAAGAAGCCCGAGGGGCCGAGGCACCGGGTCGTTTCGTTCGGGGAAGTGCGGGACGTTCCGGGGCCGGAGTTCCTCGGGCTTTCTCCTGCCCTATCGGCGGGTCATCACTGCGAGGCGGTGTCCGCGGACGGACATGATCATCCGCCCCCGTTGGACGGCCGGATGTGGATCGGCCACCTCGAAACCGCTGGCCCGCCACCGTGCGGCGAGGTCGTCGAGCGGCAGGTCGGTCTCGAGTGCGATCCCCGCCAACCTCGGTGCCGTTGACGAAGGCACGTCGATCACTTCGATGAGGGTCCCGGCCAGGAGGAATGCCGCCGTGGCGCCCTTGGCCGTCGGGCCGTGCCGGCGCAGGTCGCAGCCGACCTCGACGAGTGCGCGCACGGTGGCTTCCATGTCGGGGGTGGTGACGACCACATGGTCGAGGCCCCACGCCGATGCGGCGGGTGCGGATGGCGCGTCGAAGGCGTCGATGGGCAGATCCGGCGCTCCGCCCTCCCATGCCCAGGCCGCGGTGCCGTGGTCGGCGACGGTCTCATCGAACCGGGCGGGGAGCACGATGCCAACCGGTTCCATGGGGAGCGGGAACCGGACCGCGGTGAGCTTCATCGCTCGAGCGGGATGCCGCCGCGACGCCGCACGGCGAGCAGGAAGAGCAGGGCGGTGGCCCCGAGCACGAGACCGGCGACGAGACGGACCGTGGCCGCGGCGCCCGGTGCGTTCGGGCCGCTCGTCGGGATCGAACCGCTGCCGGAGACCGAGTCCGACGGTGCTCCGGTGCTCGAGGTGGGGGCGATTGTGGTGGTCGCTGGCGCGGTTGACGCCGTGCTGGTCGACGACGTGGTCGTGCCCGGAACGGAGTCGGTCGTGGTAGGGGTGGACGACGAGGTGGTTGGGGGCTCCGTGGTCGAGGGCGTGTCCGTCGTGGTGGTGGCCTCGGTCGTCGGAGGTGGCTCGGTGGTCGCTGGCGCCGTCGACCCGTCGGTCGTGCTCGGCGGCGCCGTGGTCGTCGTCGTGGTCTGGGTGGTCGTGGTGGTGGACGATGTGGTGGTCGTCTCGGGAACGGTGGTGGTCGTGGTGCTCGTCGTGGTGGTGGTCGAGCTCGCCGGGAGTTTCACGAAGATCTCGGTCACGTACAGCCGGCCGTTGCCCTCGACCGTGCCGATCCCGACGTGTGTGTAGTCGCCGAGGATGTTCGCCCGGTGCCCCGACGAGTTCATGAACGCGGCGTGGAGCGAATCCACGGATCCACCGACTCCCACGTTCTCACCGAGCCGTTGCCACCCCGGAGCGACGCTGTTCGCCATGGAGCGGAGTTCGTCGGAGGTGGAGTGGTAGATCTGGCCGTCGGCGGCCATCTCCTCGGAGTGGCTTCGCGCATAGGTGGTGAGTCCCGGGAGTACGGCGAGGGGGTCCAACCCGTTGGCGGCCCGATCTGCATTGATCTTCGAGACGAAGGTGCCTTCGCCCGGGCCGGCGATCGCGATGGTCCCGGCGACCAGGAACAGGGCCACCGCGATGACAAACGAGATGCTCCGACGGGCGATCACCGCGGTTCCGAACCTTCCTCGGGACGGTATCGGCTCCCTGGCTGAGGGAGTTGAGGTCCCGGGGGAACCCTACCGACGAGGTGCGATTCCTCCGTGGCGGACTACGAGGCCTTGCGGAGCCATTCGCGACGGAGCCGGCGCCGCTCGTTCGGGGTGGTTCCGCCCCAAATACCCAGCGACTGGTTGCTCGCCAGCGCGAATTCGAGGCACTCGGCCTTGACGGGACACCCTGCACACACCGCCTGGGCGCGACGCATTCCCTCGAGGTCGTCGCCGGCGAGGAAGAACTCCTCGGAGGTGAGGTCGGCGCACGCCGCCTCGAGCCGCCAGGCCTGGTCGTCGTCGCGAAGCATTTCCATCGTCACATCCGAACGTACTCGGTGAGTGGTGTATTCCAGTCCGGTACGGAGTCGGCAAGCGGCTCGGATGCGCGCTTTGGCCCCGGTCAGGTGCCCTCGTGCGGCCAAGGCTCGGGGATGAAGCCGGCCTCGTACCGACGGATCTCCCGTCGGGCGAGCGTGCGCAGGTGGACGGCGTCGGGCCCGTCGGCCATCCGCAGCGTCCGGGCCTGGGCGTACATGGCCGCAAGGGGGAAGTCCTGGGTGAAACCGGCGCCACCGAAGAGCTGGATCGCCTGGTCGATCACCCATTGGGCCATGCGGGGCACTGCGACCTTGATGGCGCTGATCTCGATGCGAGCGCCCTTCACCCCCTGGGTGTCGATGAGCCACGCCGTCTTGAGGGTGAGGAGGCGGGCCTGTTCGATCTTCATGCGAGCCTCGGCGATGACCTCTCGCACCGTGTCGTGGTCTGCGACGGTCTTGCCGAACGTCTCTCGGGCGAGTGCCCGGGAACACATCATGTCGAACGCCCGCTCGGCCATGCCGATGGCCCGCATGCAATGGTGGATGCGGCCGGGTCCGAGTCGGGCCTGGGCGATGGCGAAGCCCGACCCCTCGTCGCCGAGCAGGTTGCCGGCGGGCACCCGCACGTCGTGGAAGGCGACTTGGGGATGGCCGGAACGGTCGTGGTAGCCGAAGACCTCGATCTCCTTCTCGATCTCCACGCCCGTGGCGTCCTTCGGCACGATGATCATCGAGGAGGGGAACCGTGACGGGCTCACCGTTCGCGGCGACGACAACCTCCTCGACCGCATCCAGACGTACACCGAGGGCGATCGCCTCGTGATCGAGATCGAGGACGGGATCATCCCGTTCCCCTCCGACGGCTTCGAGTACATCGTGACCGTGCGCGACCTCCGTGAGCTCGACGTGATCGGTGCCGGCCGCGTGGTCGTGGATGGGTTCTCCGGCAGTGAACTCGACGTGGACTTCTCGGGCGCCGGCAGCATCGAGCTCCGCGGCCTCGACGTGACCGAACTCGACGTCTCCTTCACCGGAGCCGGCCAGATGCTCGCCTCCGGTCGAGCGACCTTCCACGAGGCCCGCATCTCGGGCGCCGGGAACTACGACGCTGGCCGCCTTGCCACGGCCGAGACGACCCTCTCATCGAGCGGGGCTGGCAACGCCGAGGTGTGGGCGACCGACGAGCTCACCATCGACTCCAGCGGTGTCGGCAAGGTGAGCTACTGGGGCTCCCCCGCCACCGAGATCACCTCGTCGGGCATCGGCGGCGTCGAGGAACTCGGCGACAAGTAGCCCGCCGCAAATCCCGCTTCCCGGCGCCATC
>CP070681.1:378594-382623 GCA_020352575.1 Acidimicrobiia bacterium
GTGGGGGAGGTGGCACGAATCTCTTCGACTGCGGCAGCGGCCCGTGCTGCGAGTGCGGCGAGGGTCTCGGGGGTGTTCGGGATCGCCCGTGGGTCCTCGAGGTAGGCCTCGAGCTCGCCTGGGAACGCGTCCGGCACGGCCTCCCACGAAATGCCCCGCCAGCGGCCGAGGAGGCCCCACTCGGTGAGGCCGGGATGCACCCGCACCGGGAGGCGGTGCGGGGTGGCGATGACCTCTGCGGTTCGCAGGGCCCTCTGCAGTGGCGATGACCAGACGCCCTCGACCGGCCCGGGCTCGAGGGTGGTGGCGGCTGCCAGGGCTTGGGCCCGACCGCGGGCCGACAGCCCGAAACCGGGGAGGTCGGCGTAGACGAGGTGGTCGGGGTTGTGGACCTCGCCGTGGCGCACGAGGTGGACGATGCCGGGCATGGGCGGGAGGCTACGCCATCGGCGTCCTACGCTCCGCCCATGGCCGAGGCGTTCTCCGAGCCGATCGTCCACGTGGACATGGATGCCTTCTTCGTGGAGGCCGAGCGACTCCGCGACTCGGGCCTGCGGGGGATCCCCGTCGTCGTGGGCGGCCGGGGCGACCGAGCGGTCGTGGCGGCCGCCTCCTATGAGGCGCGCGCCTTCGGCATCCGGTCGGCGATGCCGATGTCGGTGGCACGACGCCGGTGTGCCGACCTCACCATCGTCCCGGGGGACCATGCGTGGTACCGGGAGGTGAGCACCCGGGTCTTCGGCATCCTCCGGGACACGACGCCGCTCGTCGAAGGCATCAGCATCGACGAGGCCTTCCTCGACGTCGGGGGGCTTCGGCACCACGCGGACTCGCCGGTCGAGATCGCAGAGCGGATCCGGGGCAGGATCCGGGACGAGGTCGGGCTGCCGTCGTCGGCCGGGATCGCGTCCGTGAAGCTCCTCGCCAAGATGGCGTCGGAGGCCGCCAAGCCCGACGGCGTCCTCCATGTCCCCGTCGACGAGCAACTGGCCTTCCTGCACAGCCGGTCGGCACGGGCGTTGTGGGGTGTGGGGGAGGCCACCTTCGCGAAGCTGGATCGCCTCGGCGTGGAGACGATCGGCGACATCGCCGCCCTCCCCGAGCGCACCCTCACCCGGCTGCTCGGACCCAGCCTCGGCCGCCACCTCCACCTCCTCTCCCGGGGTATCGACGATCGGGTAGTCGAGCCGGAGTCCGAGGCCAAGTCGGTCTCGGTCGAGGAAACCTTTGCGACCGACGTCGTCGGCGGGCCCGCCCTCGACACCGAGCTCCTCCGGCTCGTCGACACGCTCGGGTACCGACTCCACCGGGCGGGACTCGCCGGTCGCACGATCCAGGTGAAGGTCCGGTTCCCCGACTTCACCACGGTGCAGCGGTCCCACACCCTTGGCCATGCGACCCACCTGTCGGCGGAGATCCTCGGCGAAGCACGTGCACTTGTGGCAGCAGTCGTGGGGGAGGGGCGCCCTGTGCGCCTGCTCGGCGTCGGCCTCCAGGGGTTGGTGGCCACCGACGAACGCCAGCTCTCCTTCGGCGCGCCTGCCACCCGCGACCACCTCGAAGCGGCGGTGCACCGGGTCCGCGACCGCTTCGGTCCCTCCGCCGTGGGCCCCGCCGGGCTCCGACCCGGACCGGAGCAACCCTCGCCGGGAAGCAAGGAGGAGGGGTAGGCTCGGGGGAGAGCGCACCTGGCGGCCCAGCCGCTATGGTCCGACGCCACCGAGAACCGAGCACGAGGACCCACATATGGGCCTGAACGAAAACGAGCAGCGCATCCTGCAGGAGATCGAGCGGCAGTTCTATGCCGAGGATCCCCGGCTTGCGTCGGCGGTGAACCGCGTCGGTCCCCTGTCCCGCATGGTGCCCAAGCCGGTCGCGATGGTGCTGCTCGTACTCGGCCTTGCGACGACCATCGGAGCCCTCGTCCTCGGGGACGCGAATATCGGGCCTCTCATCGGGCTCGCTGGCTTCGCTGTGATGGTAGGGTCCGGGTCCGCCTTGGCGAAAGCGCTCTGGATCGAAGCCAGATCAGCCGACGCCGGGTCATCGGAAGACGACGCCGCGGAGGACTCCAAGCAGTCCTGAGTGAGCGGCCCGGCCCTCCATCAGGGGGAGGGCGACGGGCTCCCGATGCGCCAAGTGGCGGGGGAAGAGCGTACGGCCTGCGGGCCCAAGAGGCGGAGGTTTTCCAGTGGTGGATGAGGCGTTCAGCGCCCAGCAGGCATCTTCGCTGACGGGGTGTACGCACCACCAACTTCGATACTGGGACCGGGTCGCATTGGTCCGACCGTCCGTACAGGGGACCGGTGGACGGGCCGGGGTCCGGCGCCTGTACTCCTTCCGGGATCTCGTGTGGTTGCGTGTGGTGAAGGGCCTCCTCGACAACGGCATGTCGGTCCAGCGTGTCCGACGTGCGGCCGACTACCTGCGGCGCAATGCCGAGCTCGACGAGACGCTCGCCGGCGTCACCCTCGTCACCGACGGCGTGTCCATCTTCCAGGTCGTCGAAGGCCAGGACCAGTTGCTCGATGCCCTCAAGGAGGGCCAGATGGCGATGTTCGTCGCCATCGACGAGATCACGCAGGAAGTCGAGGAGGACGTCAGTCTCTTCGAGCTCGACAAGGCCCGGTTCCTCGACATCCTCCACCGGTCCGAAGAGGACGTCGCCTCCTCGTTCTAGCGGCGGGTCCTTCGCAGCGACCGGGGGCGCCAGGCCGCCAGCAACCGGTCCTGCAACGGACGGTCCCTGAACCCTGCCTCCGCCCTGCGCAGGGACTCGATCGCCTCGAACCGTTGGGCTCGTGAAGGCGCCTCCGGTGCGTACTCGCTGCGTTCCTGTGCCCGCCTGAGCGGCGTCGCCACCGCACCGACCCGCTCGCCGATCTCCCGTGGCGTCATGGAGGGGGTGATCGGTTCGCCGAGGTCCCGCAACTGGTCGGTGAGCTCGGCCCACACGGCACTGATGTCACCGCGGCGCGCCCGTTGCAGGCGGAGGAACCTGCGAAGGCGCTTCGCCACTGGGATGAAGACGATGGCGCCGAGGAGCAGGAGCAACCGGCCGGCCCAGTCGGGGAGCTGGAAGTCGGTCCCGACACCATCGAGCAGGTCCTGCCCGGGGAAGGCATCGGGGGTGGCCTGCTCGTTCTCGAAGAACTCGTCCCGGTTGTCGAGTTCACCGACGAGCCCAGAGCGATCCTCCTCGAGGTCCTCGGGGAGTTCGATCGTGTCGGCGATCGCCACGATGTCGAAGCCGAGCGCAGCGCCGGTCGCCGGGTTCACCCCGTCCGAGCGGGGCGTCGGGTCGAACGACACCCAGCCGACGCCATCGATCCACACCTCGACCCATGCGTGGGCATTCTTCTCCCGCACCGTGATGAGGCCGTCCTCGTCGACGTCGCCCGGGGTGAAGCCGAGCACGAGGCGAGATGGGAGGCCGACCGAACGGGCCATGACGCCCATGGCAGTGGCGAACTGCTCGCAATACCCGGTTCGGTAGTTGGCCGAGTTCTCCTCGAACAGCCATGACGCCAGATCAGAGGCAGCGTGCCCCGGATCGATGTCCACCGAGTAGTTGAAGCGGCCCTCCTGGCGGAAGAAACCCTCGAGCAGGAGCGCCTGCTCCAGCGGCGTGCCGGCCGAGGCAGTGAGTACCTCGGCGAGCCCCGAGATGCGGGTGTCGACCTCGGCCGGGAGGCCGAGGAAACGGCTCCGGCCGACGAGGTCGGGGGCCTGGCCCGAGGTGGTCCCGGTGAGGGCGATGAGGCCCTGGGCGGCGGCCTCGCGGAGTACCGGGGCGTCGGCGGCCGAGAGCGAGCTCGCAAGGTCGAAGGCGTCGACGGCGGGCACCGAGGTCGTGAGGTTGTACTCGAGGCCACGGCGAGTGAGCCCATCCAGTCGGATCGAGCCATCGGACCGGGTGCGATACCCGGACTGGAGGAGTGCCGCCCCCGAGTCGACGTCATTCGGTGACCCGGTGAACGGGAGGAAGTTCTGGCGAAGCGCCGCGATGCGGACGACTGCAAGCACCTG
>CP070681.1:382723-386734 GCA_020352575.1 Acidimicrobiia bacterium
CGGCACGTATGCCAAGGAGATTCCCGACTGGCCATTTGATCCTTGGGCGCTCGCCGAACCCATCCCGGCGGAGTGACGGCATAGCGGGCTCGCCTTTGGGGTCTCCTCGGTGACGCTTTCAATCCATGGCGCGGTGCAACCTGTGACGCCTCGGGTCAGGAGCGGCATCTAGGCCGTTGGTGAGTAGTTCATGTCTCACACCCTTGCGGACTGGGCCTAGCCGGTGACCGTGATGGTGCCCACCATCGAGCGATGCGGCTCGCAGTAGAACGAGTACTCGCCAGGCTCTTCGAACGTGAACGTGAACTCCTCTCCCTTGGCAAGGGAGCCCGAGTCGAACAAGTCCGAGTCGGAGGTCCAGGTGTGGGCAGAGCTGTCGTCGTTGCGGATGGTGACGGTGTCACCAACGGCCACGGTGATGGGTTCACCGAATGAGAAGCCGCTGATGATGATCTCGGCGGAGGCCTCGCCCGTCTCCACGGCAGCGATGGCCTCATTCTTCGGGTGGGCGAGGTAGAAGGCGAGGGCCGCTTCGCCGTAGTGGACTGGGTTGTCGGGCGAGCATCCGGCCGGGCCGACCCCACCGGGGTAGCAGTGGCCGTAGCCATTCGGCTTGGTCCAGTCGAACTCGAGGAACTCGACGACGGTGCCGATGTCGTTCGTCCAGCGTGTCCACGTGTAGTCGTCCTCCTCGATGAGGACTTGGTCGACGGCGAGATCCCAGCTCTGGGCGACGAGGTCGAGCTGGTCGGTGCCACGTTCGAACCGGACACGGTTGTCGTACCGGCTGTGAGAGATGAGGATGTCGACCTGCTCGGCGGGGGAGCGATCCTTGGTGAAGTCGCACGATTCGTTCGGAGCATTGCTGCGTCCCGAGGCGTGCGGCGCTGCGGATGCGATCAGGTCGGCGTGGTCGCAGATGAAGTGCCAGGTCTGGAAGCCGCCCGTCGAACCGCCGCCTACGTGGACCCGGTTCGTGTCGATGTCGAGGGCGACGATGAGGGCGTCGAAGAAGATGCGGTCCCTGGAGGCCGCATCTCGCCCACTCGTGCTGTTGGGTTGGACGACGACGAACCCGGCGGCGTTGCCGAGCGCCCGCATGTTCGTCTCGACGTCCGTCTCGTCGCCCGTGAGGACGTTGGGGCGGAAGTCGACGATGAGTCCGCACGACTCGGAGAAGCACGCATCGGGGATGGCGAGGTCGTAGACGAACCCGCCGCAGGGCAGCGGAGTGTGCCCGGGTTCGAGGCCCTCCATGCAGGTCGCCATCTTCGACTCGAAGGTGGTCGTCGTTGGTGAGGGAGTCGTCGTCGTAGTCGGCGCCGCCGTGGGCGGGGGAGTGGCGGCGGCGGTGCTGCCAACCGTCGGAGCGGGGGCCTGCGTGGTCGGAGGTGCTGGCTGTTGGCTGGCACATGCGGAGAGCAGGAGCGCGAGCACCACACCCAGACTTGCTGCCCCACGTCGGGTGGATGTTCGACCTTGCATGACGCCCTCCTCGGCTGCGTGTCCTTGTTCACACTGCATCTTGCAGTAACGACGCTACTGCAAGATGCAGCATCCCGCAAGGCAAAGCCAAACGAGGGCCCTGTGACGCTTTGGGTTCGGAGCGTCTCTGCCGGCGGTTCTCTGTGACTGAGGTTCGAGGGGGTCTTGGCCCCTACTCACATCGAGTTCGGGGACCCAAGCTGCTCTCCGGTTGACTCAGGGGCTGTCGATCCGCCTGATCGAGGTGTCCGGTCGACCTGCCTCGTGGTAGATCGCTTCGAGTTGCCGTTCGATCTCATCGAGCGGGGCGCCAGGGCCGACCACCACGTCGTCGAGTCGGGCGCGCTTCCCGTCGGTGCCGGGCCGGTAGAACCGCCAGTCGCCATCTTCGTTCTGCTCGGCGTGGACGATGAACTCCCCGAACACATCGAACACCACACGGCGACTCATGGCCGGATCCTCGCAGGCTCGGGGTGGGTCCGACTACTGAAACCTCCTCCTCGACGTCGTGACACCGTTGGATACAGTCGAGGCGTGAGCGAGGCAGTGGGACTCCGACCGAAGAGGATCGATGACTCCCGGGCGATCGTCGAGGTAGCCAAGTCGCTGCCTGAGTGGTTCAACCGTGAAGGCATCGCCCAGATCACCGCTGAGGTTCCCCAGCAGGTGGGTGCAGTTGTCGAGGTCGAGGGCACCGTCGTTGCATTTGTCACGTGGAAGACCCTCGATCTTGACGGTGCAGGCGAGATCGCATGGATCGGGGTGCATCCGGCACACCATCGCAGGGGCTTCGGGAACAGGTTGCTGTCGGCTGCCGAAGAAGGGCTCCGTGCTTCCGGTGTGAGTGAGGTGTTCGTCGAGACGTTGGGTGAAGGGGTCGAGTACGAGCCGTACGACCGAACCCGTGCGTTCTACCGGTCTGCAGGGTTCCGGGACTTCAAGACGGAGACGACCGACAACCCGGGCATGCCCGAGTCGTTGACGCTGAGGAAGCAGCTGCCGCCTGCTTGACGCAGAAGGGTGGGTCTACCTCTCCCCGGCGAACACGGCTTCATCCGACGTGACGCTTTCGATCCGTAGCGGCATTCAGACCGATGGCCAGGTGTCCGCTGTATCGCGTGCACGCCCTGACTCACTAGGCGGCGGATGCCCCTCGCCACCCGGGTCCGGCGCAGCGGAATAGTCTCTCCGTGAAGGTGGTGAGTTGGGACGAAGGGACCGACTAGGCGAGATACTGCGCGAGAGCAAGCTCGCGATTCTGGCGTCGGTGCTGGCTGTCGTCTCCATCAACAACCTCAACCTCTTCGTCCCGGCTTTCACGGACGCGGCAATCTGGGGAATCCCGCTTGCTCTGCTCCTGATCTGGCTGATCTCCTGGCTCAAGGGCGACCGGTGGTCCGACTTGGGATTCCGGATGCCGAAGAGCTGGCCACGCACCGTCTTCATTGGTGCGCTCGTCGCTGTGCTCCTGCAGCTTGCTGCTCTGGTCCAGATCAAGCTTGGAGGGCCCATCCCCGACATCAGTTCGTTCGAGCAGATAAGGGGCAACCCCCTGGCACTCTTGGGGTACTTGGTCATCGCTTGGACCTCGGCGGGCCTCGGCGAAGAGATCATCTGGAGGGGTTTCTTCATGACCCAGATCGCTCGCGTCTTCGGAGAAGGCAGAGCTGGGTGGACAATCGGACTCGTGTCGAGCGCTGCCGTGTTCGGCCTTGTCCATGCCTACCAAGGGGTGGTCGGAATCGTCATGACGGCGGTCACGGGCATCGTCTTCGGTTTGGTGTTCCTCTACTCGAAGCGGAACCTGTGGGCGGCTGTGATGGCACACGCATTGACGGACTCCCTCGCGTTTGTCCTCATCTACAACTGGGCCTCTGTGGGCCCGTTCCTTGGCCTCTAGGGGCCTGCAACGTACTGATCTGGCGAAGCGGTGGGTAGGCGAACTACCGACCGATCACCTCGACGACCATGAGGAGACATGGGTCGAGTGCCGCGTTCAATCCCAGTGCCCTTGGGAGCGTGAGGTCAGGCGTGCCGGGCTGCCTGCGACCCGTCTGATCTCACGAGCCGGACTGATTGGTCGACGACCCACGCAAAGGCCAGGTATGACGCCCCGAGGAAGACCGTGAGGCCCACAAACTCTGCGTACGCGACCACGGCATTGCTTGAGAACTCGAGGAGACCGAGGAGTGCGAGGTTGTGACCGACCAAAAACACGAGAAGGCCGTGACCAAGGAAGATTGGAAGCAGCGCTCGCAGGCTACGGCCGAATACGACCCACAAGATCACCGTGCCCACGATTCCAGCAGCGACCATCAGAGGAACGGCGACGGGCAGCATCACCCCGAGTGGGTCTTCCATCACCAGCACTTCGGCGAACGTGTACCGAGGGGTGAGGACCACGAATGAGACGGCGCCGAGAGCAACGAGCAGCAGTACCGTCAGGGCGTTGAATCCCACCCAGGCGCGAGCGGAGTGCGGCTCGGGCGTCGCCCGGTAACTCCATGCAAGAGCACCGCCGCAGAT
>CP070681.1:386834-390786 GCA_020352575.1 Acidimicrobiia bacterium
GCGGGATGAGGCGCCCCGAGTCGAGGAACGCTCCCCGCCGCTCCCGATTCCCGAGGCCCGACTGGACCCAGACCCACCACAGGTAGCCGGCGCCGAAGAGCTCACCGGCCCACGTCCACCACGACGCGAGGTTCGCACCTCCCGCGCCCCATGAGTCACCGCCCTCCGCGAAGCCGAACCCAAGGAAGGGGTAGAACAAGGTCTCCCCCTCGACCCACATCCCATCGAGGAGCAAGTGGAAGAAGACGCCGACGGCCAGCGCCATCCACTGCTTCCGGCGCGCGCCCCGGCGCAGGGCGATGAGCACGACGACCATGAGGAGGGAGGCGAACAGGAGCGAATGCGCCCACGCCCGGCCGTCGAGCCCAGCGATCAGCGAAGCCGGGAGGTCGATCAGGTCCGGGAGCACCGCACCGGCGGCGAGGAAGCGGACATCGACTCGCGGATCACGGAAGACCCAGCGGAACAGCCAGAGGGTTCCGGCGAGGTGCCAGAGGAGCATCTCAGATGACGAGCAGGCGGTTGCAGTGCACGCAGCGGGGGAACTCCTCGCGCTTGAGCACCGCCACCTCTCGGGGGCTGAGCCCCACGTGGCAGGCCCCGCAGGTCTCGTTCTCGAGGGCTCCGACGCCCACCCCGGCGTGGGCCTCCCTGCTCTTCTCGTAGAGGGCGACGAGGTCGTCGTCGATCGACGGGACGAGGTCGGACTTCCGCGCCTCCTTGCGTGCGATCTCGGCGTCGATCCGACTCCATGCCTCCTTGATCGCCGCCTCGAGTTCACCCTTTGCGGCCAGGGCCTGCTCGTGGTCGGAGGAGCGACCGGACACCTGTTCGTCGAGTGACTCGCGCTGGTCGATGAGGACGAGGACCGCCTCCTCTTGGTCGCCGACCTGGTGCTTGAGCATGGCGACGTCCGCTTGCATGTGCTCGGTCTCACGGGCGTTCATACCGCCGGCATAGAGGCGCTGTTCGGTCACGGTCGCCTTCTGCTCGAGGATCTCGAGTTCGCCCTCCGCCTTGTCGAGCGCACGGCGGGTCGTGGTGAGTTCCCCCTCGAGACGGGCGAGGTCGGCGCCGATCGCTGCCGCCTCTTCGTGCGCCGCCTTGAAGCGCTCGAGCTCGGGCAGTCCGGAGCGCTCTTCCAACAACCGGTCGATGGCGCTGTCGAGCGCCTGGAGGTCGAGTAGGTCGGCGAGGGAGCGGAACTCGTTCACGTGGCCTCCCAGGGGTTCGGGTCGAGGTCGGAGCAGTCAAGCACGGAGAGCCCGACCCGCGATCGCGTCTCCTCTACGAGGGCAGCAAGGCCCGGACGCTCACCCGGGATGTGACCCACGTCGACGACGGACAGGCCCGCTGCGAGGGCTTCCTGCGCCCGGTGATGGCCGACGTCACCGGTGACCAGCACTTCGGCGCCAACCGCCCCGGCAGCGCCGATGAAGTCGGCACCCGAGCCGGGCACCACAGCCACGGTCGACACCTCTCGGGCGAGATTCCCCGCTACCCGCACGCCATCGAAGGCGAGCACCTCGGCCAAGTCGGCGGCGAGCGCTCCCACCGACGTCGAGGTCCTGCCGACCCGCCCGATGAAGCGCGCCGGGCCCTCGATCGCGATCAGGTCGTAGGCCGGCTCCTCGTAGGGGTGGGCGGCGAGGAGCGCACGGATCACCGACTCTGCGCGGCCCGGTGGCACGACCATCTCGACGCGGTGTTCCGCCACCTGCGTTCGCTCGCCGGCGGTACCGATGAATGGATGGGCATCGTCCGGGGCCGTGAACGCCCCGGTTCCCTCCGACGAGAAGGAGCAGCCGGAGTAGTCGCCGATCATGCCGGCACCGGCAGCGGCAATGGCGGCGATGAGGCCCGCCTCGTGCTCGTGCGGGACGAACGTCACCACCTTGTGCCCGTCGGGCCCTGACTGCATGCCGAACGGGGTCACCTCGGAGAGCCCGGCAGCAGCTGCCAATCGATCGGCGGTTCCACCGGGGTGTACGTCCCATCCGGTATGGACGACGAGGAGCGCGACCCCGGCTCGTATGAGTCGGAAGGCGCGGCCAGCCGGAGAGGACCCCGCGACGAGCGTCGTCGTGGGGCGGAACAGGAGCGGGTGGTAGGCCACGAGGAGGCCCGCGCGTTCGGCCTCCAGGCGGTCGACCACTGCGTCGGTGACTTCGTGGCACACGGCAACGGATGCGACGTCGGCATCCCGGTCACCGAACTGGAGTCCGACCGGGTCCCATGACGCCGCCAGCGACGTGATCGGACGAAACGCCTGGGCGAGCTCCCCAACGGTGGGCATGCGAGGAGGATAGGTCGCGCTCCCTAGGCTCGGGCCATGCCGTGGACCGCCGCCGCCGCCACCCTGCTCGCCGCCGTGCTGGGCGGATTCGGCGGGCGGGACAGGGGCGGGTGGTTCGGCGATCTCGAGAGTCCGGAGTGGGTTCCCGGCCACGCTGGGCTGGCGGTGGCATGGGCCCTCCGTCTCGCCGCGTCCGGCGTCGCCGGATGGTGGATCCTCGACGAGCGGGGATGGGGCCTCACCGCCGGCCTGTGGGTTGCACAGTTGGCGATGGCCTGCGCCACGCCTGCGCTCTTCTTCGGGGCACGGCGGCTCTCGACCGCATTCACCTGGATCTGCCTCGAGTGGGCGGCCGTGGGCCTTGCGGCGGCCGCCGCGTGGGTGTTCATACCCCCGGCCGGCTGGCTCTTCGTGGGCGTCCTCGCACTCGTCACGTGGTTCGGCGCCGGCGCCTTCTTCATCTGGCAGCTCAACGAGCCGTCTCGCGGCCCGGTCTGACCCCGACCGCACCCTGAGGCCTCCTCGGGGTACCCACCGATGGTGGGATCAGCACCCGTTCGGGATCCTGATGGCAGACCACGAACAGGAATGCCATGACGATCCTCTCCCGAGCCCGAGCCGCCGCAGCGGCGACCCCGACCGACCGCCTTCGTTCCATCGACTTCGTCCGGGCGGCCTCGATGCTGGTCGTCGTGTTCGGACACTGGCTCATGGCCCTCATCTGGCTCGAGGGCGAGACGCCTCGCTTCGGCCACGCCCTCGCAGACGCGCCGTGGACGCAATGGCTCACGTGGGCAGTCCAGGTCATGGCGCTCTTCTTCCTGGCGGGCGGGTTCTCGAATGCCCGATCGCTCGCCGCGGCCCGACGCAACGGCACTTCGGCGTGGGGCTGGGTGGGCACTCGGGTCCGCCGCCTCATGACCCCCACGGTTCCCCTCGTCCTGTTGTGGACGGCACTCGTCGCGCTGTTCGGAACCGTTGACCCGACGATCGCCCGAGCCGCGTCGACGGTGGCACTGGTTCCCCTGTGGTTCCTTGCCGTCTACCTCGTCGTGGTCCTCCTCGTGCCCCTGACGCATCGCCTCCATACGCGGTTCGGCATGTTGACCGTTGCGGCAGGCGTGGCCGCCGCAACCGTGGTGGACCTGCTGCGCTTCGGCCTCGGATGGGAGTGGATCGGATGGGCCAACTTCGGCTTCGTCTGGCTCACCATCCACCAGGTCGGGTACAGCTGGGACCAGCGGCCAACGCCACGTATCGGTGCAGCCGTCGCAGGCGTCGGAATGACGGTGCTCGTCGCCCTCGTGGCGTTCGGCCCCTACCCAATCTCGATGGTGGGCGTACCTGGAGAGGCCACGACGAACACCACGCCCCCGACCCTCGCGCTCCTCGCACTCGCCACGTTCCAAGCCGGGCTCCTTTCGGCCCTCACACCTCGCCTCGAACGGTGGCTCGCCCACCCGAGGCGCTGGACGGCGGTGGTCGTGCTCGGCGGATCGATCATGGGGCTCTACGTTTGGCACATGACGGCGATGGTCGTCGGGGCGCTCGGCCTCTTCGCGATGGGCGGTGGGATCCTCGCCCTCACCCCGCTCACGGCCGGGTGGTGGGTCACACGGCCCGTGTGGTTCGCCCTGCTCGCCACGGTCGTCGTCG
>CP070681.1:390886-394750 GCA_020352575.1 Acidimicrobiia bacterium
GGCGAACGATCCCGACCTCGCCGAGCGCATTCCCGGAGCCGGACTCGTCTACCTGTCCGGTGGCGATCCCCGCTACTGCGCCGACACGCTCCGAGGGTCCCTCGTGTGGCAGGCCATCGCCGATGCGTGGCGCAGCGGCACCGCCCTCGCCGGGTGCAGCGCAGGAGCGTGCACGTTGAGCGCCGTGGCACTCAGTCCCCGCGGCGGAGGACCAGCACCCGGACTCGGGCCGGCCGACCACGTGGCGGTCATCCCCCACTACGACCGGGCGCGATTCCTCCATCCGGTCTTCCATCGCATGATGCACAGCGCAATGCCCGATACGGCCGAACTCATCGGCGTCGAGGAGGACACCGCCCTCGTCGGGGAGGTCGGCGGCGAATGGACGGCAATGGGACGCCAGCACGTCGTGCTCATCGACCAGGGAAAACGACGGATGGCCGCCGGGGAGACGGTCACGTTCTGAGTCGGGATCAAGCAGAATCATCATCGTGGATCTCCTCGTCACCGCATCCGGCTACCTGAATCTCGTCGCAGGGACGACCCTCCTCGTGTACTGGTTCTCCTATGCCGTCTTCCTCCCGTACGGCGACCTCTCGACGACATTGGCGCTCCTCGTGCGGAACCGCCACTGGACATGGATCAATGCAACCGGTGTGGTCGGCGCCGTGGCCGGGGCTGTCGGACTGGGCGGAATCCACGCGGCACATGGCCCTGACCCGTCATGTCTCGTCAGCGCCGGCTTCCTCGTTGCACTCGCTGGAACGATCCTGCTCGTGGGAACCATGCTCTGGGACACGATCCTGTGGCCCATCGTCGTGCGACACGACGCCCGGCTCCTCGACTTCGACGGCCCTCTCTACACGAGCCGCACGTTCCTGCCGTTCTTCGTCACCGCTGGCCTCGTCTACAGCGCCGGGTACGTGTCCCTTGGCATCGGCGTCGCCCGAGACGGAGTGTTGCCCGTGCTGGCGGGGTACGGCCTTGCGTTCGGCGCTCCGCTCTTCGGCCTCGGATCGATGTTCGGCAAGCTCCAGGTGTACCCACGAACCGTCGGCATCACCCTCATGGGAGCTGCGCTGATATGGATCGGCATTGAGCTCATTGGATGAGCGAAGTCCATCACGATCCCGCCCTACTCGGCGCCGCTCGTCGGGCCTTCCCCTCGTTCGAGGAGGCAGTCGTTGCCGGTTGGCACCTCCGCTCCGATCCCGAGCTGCCGAACCGTCGGGCGAACTGCGCATGGGCGGTCGGCGAGCCAGCAGTCCCGCTGATCGAAGCGATCGACGAGGTCGTCGCCTGGTTCAGTGATCGGGACCGGCGACCGATCGTGCTCACCGAGCCCGGTTCCCCGGTCGACATTGCGCTCGCCGACTGGGAGGTGCAGGCAGCGACCGACCTCATGACCGCCCCCATCGTCGGCGGCGGGGACGCCTCCGCCACCGAGTCGGTCGAGACATGGTCGTTGGCGTGGGCTCGGATCAGGGACGTCTCGGACGCGCATCGAACCGCGCTCGCAGAACGACTCGGCGACATCGACGCGGTGGGCGCCGTCCATCGCGCGGGTACCAACCCGGTCGCTGTGGGTTTGGGCGTGGCAGAGGGCCCCATGGTGGGCGTGTTCAACGTGGCAACCGCTGCGGGCCACCGGCGGAGGGGCCACGCAACCCGCATCACCGAGGCACTCATGGCGTGGGGGGCAGCACGAGGTGCCTCGACGGCGTACCTCCAGGTCGAGGCCTCGAACCCCGGCGCAGCGGCGCTCTACCGGGTACTCGGGTTCACGACGACCTGCCGGTACCACTACCGGCTCGGCTGATCAGCCCTTCGTGGGCGGCTTCAGCATGAGGACCGGGGTCGAAGCCTTGTACGCCTCGTAGTCCTCGTCGCCGCCCCACTTCTCGTCGGCGCGACGCTCGAGCATCGGCACACCACTCACCCTGGTGATGAGCGCCCACACGAATACCGGCGAGATGAGCACCACCCACCGCCACCCGTCGAGCAGGGGCAGGGCGATGATGGCGATGCCGAGCCACAGGGTGATCTCCCCGAAGTAGTTCGGGTGTCGGGACCATGCCCAGAGCCCAGTGGCGATGAACTTCCCCTTGTTGGCGGGGTCGGCACGGAACGCAGACTTCTGGCGATCGGCGACCACCTCGACGACGAAACCGACGACCCAGACAGCGATCCCGACGAACGCAACCCAACCGAGGTCCGCGCGATCCCCGCTCGTGATCACCGCAAGGGCCGCAGCGGCCGTGAAGAGGACCCACAGGCCCTGGATCGTCCACGTCATGAAGAAGCGCAGTGGATCGAGCTTGATCTGGTCGAAACGGCCGTCGCCGCCGTCCTTGCGCACCCGGCGGAAGAGGAACGACCCGAGGCGCACAGCCCACACCACGACCATGGCCGCCACGATCCACGCCCGCAGGTCCGGAGCATCGGACAGGAGGAGCGCAACGATGGTCACCGACAGGTAGGTGATGCTCCCGGTGAGGTCGTAGAAGTGCTCGGTCTTGGCGGCGTTCGCCGGTATGAACGCCACCCAGTTCACGGCGAACGCCAGGGCGCCGACGATGGCGAAGACGGGGACGGAGCCCACGGTGACGCTGCCGTCGCTCGCCGCCCAAGCCACCAGGGCGCCGAGGAGGGTGGCGACGAGCGTGCCGACGAGTGATCTGCGGGTGGAGTCATCCATGCGGCGACGATAGGGGCAGCCGTGCCGCTGCGCGGCCTCAGCGTCGAGTGGCGAAGACGTAGCGGTCCCGCCCTGCCAGGTCCTGCTCGATCCTCGCATCGAGGCCGGCGGCGCCGCACAGCGCCAGGACATCGGCACCCTGGGTCTCGCCGATCTCCATGGCAAGCATGCCACCGGGGGCCAACCACCGCCGGGCCTCGGCGACGAGCGGCCGCAGCACCGCGAGTCCGTCGTCCCCGGCACGAAGCGCCAGGGCCGGTTCGTGGTCCCGGACCTCCATCGGGAGGTAGGCGTCATCCTCGACATACGGAGGGTTCGACACGATGAGGTCGAACGCGCCGGCAAGGTCCTCGGGAAGGGCCTCATAGAGGTCGCCCTCCCGGAACTCGATGATGGCCCGCAGGGTCTTGGCATTCTGATTCGCAAGGCCAAGCGCCTCGGGCGACACGTCGGTACCCACCACATGCGCGCCGGGGAACTCGTGCTTGAGAGCCAGGGCCAGGCACCCCGACCCCGTGCAGAGGTCGAGGATGAACTCCGGCTCGTCGAGCAGTTCCACACACCGCTCCCACATGCGCTCCGTCTCGGGACGAGGGATGAGCGCACGCTTGTCGATGGAGATGGTGATCGGCCCGAACTGCACCGTTCCCTCCAGGTACTGGAGCGGCTCCCCCTCCATCCGGCGCACCCCGAGCTGCTGGTACCTCCGAGCCTGGCGTTGGGTGAGCTCCATCCCGTCGTACACCTCGGGAAGGGGGTGACCCGTCACGACACTCAGCAGGCGCTTGCGCTCGTGGGTCGGGAGGACGTGGCGCGGGTCGTCCCTCACCCGCCCACCCCAAGCACGAGTGCCCACCGGTTGACGGCGAGGTAGACCGTGACGCCATTGGCCGTGACCTCGGCGGTCCTGGCCTCGTCGAACAGCGTCTCCACGTCGTCCAGGGAGAGTGCGGCCTGCGCCTCGGCGACGCCGAGCGCCGAGAGGAACCCGGGGATCAACTCGTCGACGTAGATGGCGTCCTCTTCGTCCGTCGCCCTGTTCTCGACCGAGAGCTGGGCGATGAGCACCTCACCGTCCTGTTCGACGGCATCGAGCGCCACTCGGAGGCGGTTGTCGAACCGCTCTGTCGTCCAGGGGCCGTCAGGACGCTCGATCAACGCGGGGA
>CP070681.1:394850-398691 GCA_020352575.1 Acidimicrobiia bacterium
GGCGGTCGGCGACCCGCCGGAACATGGCATGGAGGCGTGAGTCCCGGTATCTGATCTCTGGCAGCGGAAGGGGGATCTCCAACAGGCATTCGTGCTCGAACCGGGTGACGGTCGCCCCCAGGGCCTCGAAGAGTTCGAGCATCTCCCGGTTCTCGGCCAGCACGTAGGCGGTGAAGACCTCGATGCCATTCACGATCGCCGAGTCCGCGAGTGCCTCGAGGAGCAACGAGCCGATGCCCTTGCCCTGCATGTGGTCGACGACGGTGACGGCGGCCTCGGCACGTTCGGGGCGGTCGGGATCGCGCACGTAGCGGGCGATGCCGGCTGGCACCTCCTCGCCATCCACGATCGTGCCGGCGCCCCAGGCGAAGTGGTCCCGGTAGTCGAGGTCGGTGAGGTACTCGAGCTGCTCGTCGGTGAGTTCCCGCACGAGGGTGTGGAATCGGAGGAACCGACTCCGGTCGCTGAGGTCGGCCATCCCCTTGACGATGAGCGGGCGGTCGGCCGGGGTGATGGGCCGGATGCGGAGTCGACTGCCGTCGGCGAGGTCGAGGTCGACGGCGTGCTCCATCGGGAGCACGCTACTGGCCGGAATCTGTCACACCCACCTGAGACGATGCACACATGCAGACGACCAGCCCCACCCTCACCATCGTGACCGACCCCATCGAGACCGCCATGCGACTTCTGTGCGAAGCGGGGCTCGACTTCACCGTGCTCGGCGAACGGGCGCCCGCTCCCCGCTCCGAGGCAGCCGCTGCCTGAGCGGGTAGCCTCGCCGCCGGATGCCAGGTCCGCCCACGACGCCCATCGCCCCCGACGCCTGGTCGGAGGCCCTCGCAGCAACCGGTGGACTCCAACTCGTCGTTGCAGGCCCTGGCGCAGGCAAGACCGAGTTCCTCGCCCGCCGCGCCCATCACCTCGTCTCTGAGGTCGGGCGCCCGGCCTCCTCGGTCCTCCTGCTGACCTTCTCCCGCCGTGCAGCGGCCGATCTCCGTTCCCGGGTGATCGACCTCGGGGGACCCGCTCCCCCCATCGCCTCCACCTTCCACTCCTTCGCCGTACGCCTCCTCGAACGCCACGCCCCCACCGTGCTGGGCTGGCAGGAGATGCCGGCCCTCCTCACCGGGCCCGAGCAGGTCGGCGTGGTCCGCCGCATGCTCGCCGAGGAAGACCCCGCCGACTGGCCCACCGGCTACCGGGAGATGCTTGCCACCCGGAGTTTCGCCGAGGAGGTCACCGACTTCATGCTCCGTGCCTCGGAGCGCCGCCTCTCCCCCGCCGACGTCGCCGGGTTGGCAACCGACCGGCAGGACTGGCGAGCCCTTCCCGGATTCATGGAGCGCTACCGCTCCCGACTCAGCGACCGGGGGCGCATCGACTACGCCGGCATCCTCGAAGCCGCCCTCCGGGTCCTCGCCGACGACGGCGTGCGTGCCGAGGTCGGTGCTGAGATCGGCCACGTGCTCGTTGACGAGTACCAGGACACGACGACCGCACAGGTCGAGCTCCTCCGCCGACTCGTGGCGGGCCATGGCAACCTCACCGTGACCGCCGACGTGGGCCAGTCGATCTACTCCTTCCGAGGTGCCGACCTCGGCAACGTGCAACGCTTCGACACCGACTTCACCGACATCGGTGCCTCGAACACGATCCTCCTCGACACGTCGTTCCGGGTACCCGAGCGCATCCTCGAGGCCGCTGCCCGTATCGGGGTACCGGGCCTCCCCGGGGCACCGGAGGTCGTCCATCCGACCGGGCCGGGTGGGCGGGTCGACGTCCACGTGTTCGACCAGCGCTCCCACGAAGCGGAGTGGATCGCGTCCGAGATCGAGCGGCTCCACCGCCTCGACGAGGTACCCCTCCGACGGATCGCCGTGCTCCTCAGGACGAAGCGACGCATGCTGCCCGAACTCTCCCGGGCCCTCGACCGGCGACGCATCCCGCACGACCGGCCCGACACACGGCTCATCGACCATCCCGCCGTGCGAAGCGTCGCCGACCTCGTGCTGCTCGCCACCGGCACGGACGGCACCGCCGGCCGTCGGCAGGCGGCCAGGCGGTTGCTCCTCGGACCCCTCCTGGGTCGCACGCTCGGAGAGGAACGCGCCGTCACCCGGGCACGCGACCGGGTCGGGGGGACGTGGGCCGAAGCCTTCCGCTCCGAACTCGACGACGGCGGAATCCTCGCCGACCTCATCGACGACGCAACGTGGGCAACGGACCGTTCCGCCGTGGATGGCTTCTGGCACCTCTGGCAGGCCCTGCCACAGTGGCGCCAACTCGCCACCGACCCGACCCACGCGGGCAGCCGGGCCGCGCTGGCCTCGTTCGCCCAGGTGCTGGGACACCTGTCCGACCGCGACCCCGACCTGCCCCTCGCCACCTTCCTCTCCCTCGCCTCCGAGGACGACTTCGAGGCGAGCCCACTCCTGGGCTACGCACCAGACGTGGACGCTGTCGTGCTCACGACGCTCCACCAGGCGAAAGGACTCGAGTTCGACGTCGCCTTCATCGCCGATGCGGTGGACGGCGCCCTGCCCGACCTGCGGCGCTCGTACTCGATCCTCGGCACGAACACACTCGACCCCCGGCAGGCCAATGCCCGATCCGCGGCGCGGTTCCGCATCGAGGAGGAACGGCGGCTCGTCTACACCGCCATGACCCGGGCCACCCGTCGTGTCGTCTGGTCCGCAACGGCAGCTGGGATCGATGAGGGCGACGAACGCCCCAGTCGGTTCCTCCTCGAACTCGCACCGGACCCTTCCTCACCGCCGGACCACTCGGACCTCCCGGTCACCCCGATGGAGGCCGAAGCCCTCCTCCGGCGCACGGCTGCAAACCCCGAGGCGCCGGCCGCCCGACGCCTCGGTGCCGTCTCGGTACTCGCCTCCGAGGCACACCCCGCGCTGCGCGACCCCTCCTCGATCGTCGGCGTGCGCGAGCCCGGGCCGGATCGGGGTGTGATCCCGGACGCAGCGTCCTTCTCGCCTTCGCAGGCGATGTCGTACGAGTCCTGCCCGCGACGGTACGTACTCGACCGGTACCTCGGCGCTGCCGCCGAGGGCTCGGTGTACATGTACGCGGGTTCGGTGGTGCACGAAGTGGCCGAGGCCCTCGACCGCCACCGGCTCGCCGACCCGGATTGGGAGCCGGGACCCGAGGATGTGGCCACGGCGCTCGACGCAGCGTTCGATCCCGCCTGGTTCGGAGGCGGACCGTGGGCTGATGCGTGGCGGGACCGCATCGAGGGCATCCTCGAGACGCTGCTCGGCAACCCACCACCTGGTGGCCCGGTGGAGTTCGTCGAGCACTGGCTCGAGGTGGACATCGACGGCGAGTCCTGGCGGGGCCGGGCCGATCGGATCGACCGGGGCACCGACGGGGCGCTGCGGGTGGTCGATTACAAGACGGGCAGCTCCCCGGCCTCCGTCGCCGACGCCGCCGAGTCACTCCAACTCGGGTTCTACGTCCTGGCTGCGTCCGCCGATCCCGACGTGGTGGCCCGAGGGACCATCGGCGGGGCCGAACTCTGGTACCCGGCGAAGGACCAGAAGGCCCACTTCGCCACCCGTTCGTTCGACATGGGCAAGCTCGGCGAGGTCCGGGACCGGCTCGCCTCCATCGCCGCCGCCATCCGACTGGAGGAGTTCCCGCCGGTACTCAACCCCGGTTGCGACGGATGCGCCGTGCGCACCATGTGCCCCGAGTGGCCCGAGGGCCAGGACGCCTTCCTGCCATGACGTTCGTCCCCACCCCCGAGCAGCGAGCAATCATCGCCGCCACCCCACCACTCCGGGTCGCGGCCGGCGCCGGCACCGGAAAGACGGCGACCGTCACC
>CP070681.1:398791-402619 GCA_020352575.1 Acidimicrobiia bacterium
CCGCAGCTGAAGCTGCACCAGTGCGGCCTGCCCAAGCAGATGGCGCTCGAGCTGTTCAAGCCGTTCGTCATGAAGCGCCTCGTGGACCTCGACCTGGCCCAGAACATCAAGTCGGCCAAGCGCATGGTCGAGCGTCGTCGCCCGGTCGTGTGGGACGTGCTCGGTGAGGTGATCCAGGAACACCCGGTCCTCCTCAACCGTGCACCCACCCTCCACCGCCTCGGCATCCAGGCGTTCGAGCCGATCCTCGTCGAGGGCAAGGCCATCCAGATCCACCCGCTCGTCTGCACGGCGTTCAACGCCGACTTCGACGGTGACCAGATGGCCGTCCACCTCCCGCTCAGCGCCGAGGCGCAGGCGGAGGCCCGGATCCTCATGATCTCTACGAACAACGTGCTCTCGCCGGCGTCGGGCAAGCCGATCGTGACTCCTTCCCAGGACATGGTCATCGGCGTCTACTACCTGTCCCAGCTCGTCGAGCACGGCAAGGGTGCCGGCAAGACGTTCTCGAACGTCGACGAGGCGTTTCTCGCCTACGAGATGGGCGAGCTCTCGTTGCACGCCCCGGTGAAGATCCGCCTCGGGACCGAAGCGGTCGGCTCGGAGGAGTCCCACAAGGACCTCAAGGACGTGCTCAAGGGCCTCATCACCGAGGAGCCGGTCGACGGCGCGAAGCCCTTCGAGACCACCCTCGGCCGGGCACTGCTCAACCAGGCGTTCCCCGCGGACTTCCCGTACATCAACGCGAAGATCCTCAAGAGGGACGTCGGCACCCTGATCGAGGAGGCCATCGAGCGGTATGACCGCAACGCGACGCAGGAGATGCTCGACGCGGTGAAGTCGCTCGGCTTCTGGTACGCCACCCGTTCGGGCCTCACCATCGGCATCGAGGACGTGAAGACGCCCGATTCGAAGGCCGAGATCCTCGCCGAGTACGAGGAGCGCGCCGAGAAGGTCGACTCCCTCTTCGCCAAGGGCATCATGACCCAGGACGAGAAGAACCAGGAGCTCATCGAGATCTGGCAGGAGGCGACCGAGGTCGTCAAGGACGCCATGCAGGAGACCCTCGAGTCCCAGGAGTTCAACCCGCTCGAGATGATGGTGACGTCGGGTGCTCGCGGCAACGTGATGCAGGTTCGCCAGCTCGCCGGCATGCGTGGGCTGGTGGCCAACCCCCGTGGTGACATCATCCCCCGCCCGATCAAGTCGAACTTCCGTGAAGGCCTCGACGTGCTCGAGTACTTCATCTCGACGCACGGTGCCCGCAAGGGCCTCGCCGACACGGCACTTCGTACCGCCGACTCCGGCTACCTCACCCGTCGCCTGGTGGACGTCTCGCAGGAGACGATCATCCGCCTCGAGGACTGTGGGACCGACCGGGGCCTCATGGTCACCATCCGCGAGCACGGCGCCGCCATCCGGAACCTCCGCAACCGCGTGTACGGCCGCTACCTCGCCGCCGATGTCAAGGTCGACGGCAAGCTGCTGCGCAACGCGGATGGCGACACGCTGAAGGAAGGCTCGCTCATCGGCCGCAAGGAAGTCCTTGCCCTCCAGGAGGCCGAAGCGGTCGAGCAGATCCGGGTGCGCTCCCCGCTCACCTGCGACACGGTGCGTGGCGTGTGCCAGACCTGTTACGGCATCTCGCTGGCCACGGGCCGCGAGGTCGAGATCGGTGAGGCCGTCGGCATCATGGCCGCCCAGTCCATCGGTGAGCCGGGTACCCAGCTCACGATGCGGACGTTCCACACCGGTGGTGTGGCCGGTGACGACATCACGCACGGCCTGCCCCGCGTGGTCGAGCTCTTCGAGGCCCGTACCCCGAAGGGCAAGGCGACGATGTCGACCGTGGGTGGCACCGTCTCGGTCATGGACGACGAGGAAGGCCGCCGGATCGTGGTCGACTCACCCGAGGGTGAGGTCGAGTTCCCGGTCACGAAGCGTGCCCGCCTCAGCGTCGCAGAGGGTGCCCAGGTCGATCCGGGCGACCCGCTCACCGAGGGCCCGCTGGACCCCAAGGAAGTCCTCGAGCTCCAGGGTGTGCGTGCTGCCCAGCAGTACCTCGTGGACCAGGTCCAGGAGGTGTACCGCTCGCAGGGCGTGGACATCCACGACAAGCACATCGAGATGATCGTGCGCCAGATGCTCCGCCGGGTGCGCGTCGTTCGCCCGAACGACTCGGAGTTCCTCCCGAACTCGCTCATCGACGACCAGGAGTTCCGTGCCGTCAACAAGGAACTCCTTGGCGCCGACAAGGTGCCCGCTGAGGGTCGTCCCGAGCTGATGGGTATCACGAAGGCGTCGCTCGCCACCGAGTCGTGGCTCTCGGCGGCCTCCTTCCAGGAGACCACCCGGGTGCTCACCGAGGCAGCGATCTCCGGTCGGTCGGACTCCATGGTCGGCCTCAAGGAGAACGTCATCATCGGCAAGCTCATCCCCGCCGGTACCGGCCACCCGCAGTACCAGCAGGTGGTGCCGGACTTCCCGGTGGCGGACGCCCTCACTGCGCTCGGCCTGTTCGGCGAGGACGCCCCGGAGATGGCCGACGAGTCGCTCCCCGTGGACCCGGCCGCCTGGCTGGCCAGCCTCGGTTCGGATTCGTCCGACGAAGAGGAGTGAGCAGCCTGCGGCTGCAGTAGTCAGTCGTCAGTTATCAGTCGGTGCGGGGCCTTCGGGCCCCGCACTCGCGTGTGAAGTCTTCCGACGACCGAGGACTGACAACTGACAACGTTCACTGAGGCGAAGCCTCAGTGAACAAGCACCCCGTCCTTGAAGACACGCCACACCCGCGTGTGGGCTGGGTCGGCGACGAGGTCTTCGAGGCGGTCGGTGTCGAGAATGACGACGTCGCCCGGCGCACCGCGCACCACGAGGCCACGCTCACCCCAGTCGAGGGCGAGTGCTGCGCCCCGGGTCGCCGACCACACGGCCTCCTCGATGGTGAGCCGGTGGTTGCGTACGGCGAGCCAGATGGCGAGCTGCATCGAGTCGTTGTGATCGGTGGCGGCTGCCCCTCCCGTGGCGAGGGCGAGTGGCAGCTCTGCCCAGATCCGGTCCGCGGGCCCCCGGGCCCGTCGGTGGGTGGGCTGGAAGATCACCGAGCGGCGAGTGGTGATGAGGGCGTTCGGCAGGTCCCCGGCGAGGTTGGCAACGAGGTAGCCACGGGGGTCGAGCGGCTCGGAGTCCTCGAAGGCTTCTTCGGGGTCCGCGACCCCACACAGGTCGATCCAGTCGGCGACGCCGGAGTACGCCCGGGCGACGGTCTGCCAGGGGACCGGCCACTCCCCGGGAGCGGATCGGAGGAGCGAGCCGAGTGACAGGGGAGCGTCCCGCAGGCGGGCCGCCAACTCTGGGTCGGGGTCGGATCGGACGGCCGCGGTGGTGGTGCCCTCCCTCGCCATCCGGGTCCACCGCAGGTCGTCGCTGGCTGCCGTCGCGGCATCGGTGAAACCGGGGAGGACGACCCTGCCGCCGCAGTCGAGGTGGGGGAGGTCGTCGTACCTGCCGGGCATGCCGCGTGCCGGGCCAGCCCAACGCACGATGCCGTTTCTGATCGCCACCGACGCATCGGGGATCTCACCGAGGACGCCATCGACGTACCGGTCATTCGTGCACAGCAGGCCGACGTTGGTGAGGAGGGCGTCACCGCCGAAGTCGAGGTCCTCGCTGGTGGCCGCCACGGCAAGGTCGACACAGGCATCGCAGATGGCGACACCCCGAGGTCCCCTCACGAGGTGGTGGACGGCCTCCTCAGGCTGGGAACAGAAGGCACACACCATGCGGGACATGGGCGCAGCGTACGCCGAAGCCCCGGAGGCTTAGGGACTC
>CP070681.1:402719-406469 GCA_020352575.1 Acidimicrobiia bacterium
TTGATGTTGTCCGAGAAGTCACGAGAACCCGCGTAAGTGATCTCGATGCCGGTCTCGGCGGACAGGGCCTCCATCGCTGCGATGAAGCCGCCGGCTTCTGCGTCCGTGGACTCGGGGCCTGCGACGGTCACGCTCGTGCCGGCGAGGTCCACCATGTCGTCCATGGGCTCATCGTCCATCGGCTCGTCGTCGGCCGGAGCCTCAGTATCGGCCGGAGCCTCGGTTGCCGCCGGAGCCTCGGTTGCCGCCGGAGCCTCGGTCTCGGCCGGGGCGTCGGTGTCATCTGCGCTATCGCCGGAGCAGGCTGCCACGACGAGCGCGAAGACGGTGAGGACTGCAAGCAGCTTCCACCATCGTTTGGTCATGTTTCCTCCTGTCGGATACGGAGGGAGCTTCCCTCCTCGACACTTCGTGCGGTGTAGACCCACCGCACGACTGGGTCATACTACGCACACCCTCGGACTCTCGCCGAACGACCGTTCAGCGTCGCCAGAGATCCCGATTGAAGAGGATGATGATGGGAAGGATCTCGAGGCGGCCCACGATCATGAGGGCACTCAGGACCCACTTCCCCATGGCGGACACACCCGCGTAGTTGCCCGCCGGGCCGACTTCGCCGAGGCCAGGACCGACGTTGCCGAGGGACGACGCGACCGCCGACACCGTATCGACGAGGGTCAGGTGGCCGCCGGAGAGCCACTCCACCACCGAAAGCAGGAACGTCCCCGTCATGAAGGCGAACATGTAGAGGAGGAAGAACGTCTGGATGGCTTCGACGATCGCGTCGGGGACCGGGCTCTTCCCGACCCGGGTGACGAACACCCCACGCGGGTAGATGAGCCGACGGACGTCCATCCGGGACGCCACCGACAGCACCTCGAGGCGATACACCTTCACGGAGCCGGACGTCGAACCGGCCATGCCGCCGATGAACATCATGCCGACGATCCCCACCTGCAGGGCCGGTTCCCAGAGGGCGAAATCGGCGGTGCCGTACCCAGTCGTCGTGATGATCGTGGCCGCCGTGAAGAGGCCGGTGCGAATCGACTCCTCGAAGGCGCCGTTCCACTGGGCGATCGTCACGGCTGTCGCCGCAAGGAGGGTGATCCCGAGGTAGAGGCGGAACTCGGCGGACCGGAAGTGGACGAGCGGCTCCTTGAGCCACTTGTAGTGGAGGGCAAAGGACGCACCGGCAAGGACCATGAACGCGATCACGACCCATTGGGCGTAGGCCGAGTACGCCCCCAGCGAACCGGGGTTCGTCGAGAAGCCGCCGGTCGACATCGTGGTGAGCGCATGGTTCGCCGCCTCGAACAGCGTCATGTCGCCTGCCCACAGCAACAACATCTCGACGAAGGTCAGCACGAAGTAGACGAGCCACAGCCGCTTCGCCGTCTCGCGGAACCGAGGGGTGAGGCGGTCCGGGGTCGGACCGGGGCTCTCGGCCCGGGCGAGCTGCACGGCACCCAACCCGAGGAGCGGGAGGATGGCGATGGAGAGGACGATGATCCCCATGCCGCCCATCCACTGGGTGAGGGAGCGCCAGAAGAACATCGTGTGGGAGAACGAGGCGAACTCCTCGGCACCCAACACCGAGGCACCCGTCGTGGTGAACCCCGCAGCGGCCTCGAATACGGCGCTCGAAACGTCGGTGATCGACTGGGTCAGCAAGTAGGGCACGGCGCCGAAGAGCACGAGCAAGATCCAGGACAGGCCCACGGCGGCGAAGCCCTCCCTAGAGGTGAGCTCACCCGGGCGCGGGAACGCCCGCCACAGGCCTGCACCCACACCAACCGTCAGGGTGGCAGAGGCAGCGACACCGATGGCCTCCGACCACTCGCCGTAGATGGCTCCCACCAGGACCGGGAGGAACATGGCGAGGCCCGAAGCCGCAACGACGGCTCCGACGACGTGGAGGAGGTGGCGGAACGACAAGGGGTCAGCCCGAGAGGGCCTCGGCCGCCGGGATTCCCTCGGGCAGGGCGATCACGATGAGGTGGTCCCCCGACTCGATCGTGGTGTTGCCACGAGGAACGAACGCCTTCCCCCCACGCTGCACACCGCCGACGATCACGGACTTGGGGAGGTTCAACTCGGAGAGCATCTTGCCCACTGCAGGGCTCGTCGACCCCACCTCGAGCTCCAGCGCCTCGGCGTCCGAACCCGGGATCGTCACCGCAGAGTGGATCACACCGCGCCGGATGAAGCGGAGGATCTCGTTCGCCGCCGACAGGCGGGAACTCACCGTGGCGTCGATGCCGGACCCTCCGAGGAGCCCGACGAGGTCGGTGTCGTTGAAGCGGCAGATCACCTCGCCGGCGCCGAGCGCCTTGGCAACGAGGCAGGAGAGCAGGTTCTCGCCATCCCACCCCGTGAGGGCGAGCACGGCGTCACCCTCGGTCACCCCGGCCTCCCTCATGACGCCCGGGTCGGTGGGGTCTCCACACACCACGATCACATGCGGGAGTTGCTCGGCGAAGCGCCGACACCGCTCGGGGTCACCATCGATGAGGGTCGTGTGCACCCCCCGCTCCGACAGCATCTCGGCCGTCATCCCTGCGAGCCGGGTACCGCCGAGGACGAACACCTGATCGGCGGGCTGCTCGGTGAGGCCGAGGAGTTCGAACGGTGCCTTCACGCGGTCGGCCTCGGCGATCAGCAGCACGTGGTCACCCGCTTCGAGTGTCGTCGCCCCTCGACCGATGAGCGTCTCACCCTTGCGGACCACTGCGGCGATGAGCCAGTGCCAGCCCTCCATCTCGCGGCGAAGGTCGGCAAGGGTCGCTCCCGCAGCCGCGGAGTCGTTCTCGAGGTACGCACCCACGAGGACGAGGCCGCCGTCGGCGAACTCGACCATCTCGGCGATGTGCCCCGTGTTGGCAAGGACCAAGAGGTCACGGGCGGCCGCCTCTCCTGGGTCGATCACGAGGTCTACGCCAAGCGCCTCCACCTCTGCTTTGAGTTCGGGATCCTCGACCCGTGCCACCCTGCGGGGGATGCCCAACTTGGCCGCTGCGGTACACGCCAGAACGTTGACGGCGTCGGACGAGCTCACCGCCACGAGGAGGTCGGCCTCATCCAGGCCTGCCTGCTCGAGGGTCGATGCCGACGCACCGTTGCCAGTGATGACGAGGGCGTCGAGGGCTGCTTGCACCTGTGCGGCTCGGCGTGGATCGGACTCGATCACGACCACGTCCTGGCCCTCGAGCGAGAACCGTTGGGCGAGGTAGGAGCCGACTGCGCCCGCCCCGACGATGACGATCTTCATGGGATGGAGCAGGTTAGGCGACCGGCCACCGCACTCGGACCCCTACGGACGTAGTCTTGTTTCGTGCTTCACAAGACCGGAATCCGTTGACATACGCCTCGGGCACCCGGTAGGGTTCGTCCATAGTACGACATATTTTTCGTGTTTCCGGGTACGTGTTCTCAACCGGAAAGGGCTCATCATGACCCTCGACGTATTCGCACTCCTCCTCGTGCTCGCGGCGGCACTCGGCGGCGGCTGGATCGCCAACCGACTCGGGTACCCCTCAATCCTCGGTGAGATCATGGCCGGCATCGTGCTCGGCCCTCCCCTCCTCGGGCTCCTCACCACGAACGACGCGATCTCGGTCATCGGCAAGCTCGGCGTCGTCCTCCTCATGCTCTACATCGGACTCCACCTCGACCCAGGCGACCTCGGCAAGGCGGCGAAACCCGCCGCATGGGCTTCGCTCGGAGGATTCATCGTCCCCGCAGCCCTCGGGT
>CP070681.1:406569-410307 GCA_020352575.1 Acidimicrobiia bacterium
ACGAAGTCGCGGTAGCCGGCGAACTTCGGCAGCAGGATGAGCCCGGTGGCGATGATCTTCACCAGGTTGAGTTGCAGCTGCGTGAGGTTGCCGAGCTGCTCGATGGCCAGCCACACGAGCAGGTTCGTGAGCATCCCCGGGCCGATCGCGCCGAGCGTGAGGCCGCGGATCAACTCGACCCCGTGGTACAGCGGTGAGAACTGGGTGAAGCGCTGCAGCGCCTCGGGGTACACCTCGAGCGGGTAGAAGGTCGCCGAGAACAAGAACAGCGGCAGGGTCACCATGTTGACGAGGTCGAAGTCCTGCCAGGACCGCATGAAGGTCGTGGCTGCCATGCCCACCGCCCCGAAGGCGAAGCCGATGAGGATCGTGGCCGGCAGCGCGAGGAGGCCCCACCACGACTCCATGAGCCCCATCACCGTCATCACGACGAGGAAGCCGGTGGAGTAGAGCGCCCCGCGGATGAGCGACCAGACGATCTCCCCGGTGGCCACGTCGCCCGGGCCGAGCGGGGTGGCGAGGATCGCCTTGTACGTGTTCCCGTACTTCAGCTTGAAGAAGATGTTGAACGTCGACTCGTAGATGGCGCCGTTCATCGCGGAGGCGGCGAGCATCGCGGGTGCGACGAAGGCGGCGTACGAGACGAGTCGCCCGTCGGGCCCCGGCACCTCCCCGATGAGCGAGCCAAGGCCGATCCCCAGGGAGAGCAGGTAGAACACCGGCTCGAAGAACCCGGCGAAGATCGCCCACTTGATCGACTTGTAGACGAGCCAGTTCCGCTCGAGGAGCCGGGCGGCTCGATACGACGGCCGGACGACCGGAGGGGCGATGCGAGTGAGCAGCGTCATGTCACCAGCCTCGCCCGGATCGCAAGATCGGCGAGCCACGCGCCCACGGCGAGCCAGAGGGTGAGGTAGCCGAAGCTCAACCACATCGGGAAGACGGTCTCCATCCCGAGTGACATCCCTCGGGCGAGTTCGACGCCGTGCCAGAGCGGGGTGAGCCACGCCGCGGGCTGGATCCACTCGGGGAACTGGCTGATCGGGAAGAACGTGCCCGAGAACAGGAACATCGGGACGACCCCGAAGCGGAACATCGTCGAGAGCCCGGTGTCGTCCTCGAGGTTCGCTGCGAACGCCGCCATCGGTGCTGCGACGGCGAGCCCGGCGTATGCGGAGGGGAGCACGGCGAGTGCGACGCCGCCCGGCGTGCCGATCCCGAACAGCAACAGGACGACGCCGTAGATGCCGCAGACCATGAGGAGGCGGACCGAGATCCACAGGAGCACGCCCGCAGTGATGTCGGACGGGCCGACGGGTGTGTTGAGGACCGAGTGCCACGTCTTCAGCCATTTCGTCCCGGCCATCACCGGGAACGCGCCCTCGCCGGCGCCCGAGAGGAAGCCGGTGGCTGCGAGGAGGCCGGGGGCGAGCCACTCGAGGTAGGCGAGTCCACCGAACGCCGCGGTGTTCCCACCAGCGTCCACGAGCGTTCCGAGGCCGATCCCCATCGCCGTCAGGTAGAGGACCGGGTTGAGGAAGTTCGAGAAGGCCGAGGCTCGCCAGATCCGGCGATAGTTGCGGGCCTGGGCCTCCATGAACCTGAGTGGGATGGGCGTTGCCATCAGTCGACCAGGGTTCGACCCGTGAGGCGAAGGAAGACGTCCTCGAGGGTCGAGCGGCGCACGACGGTCGCCTCGGGGACGAGACCCCGTCGGGAGACCTCGCCCATCGCGGCGTCGGCGTCGTCGACGTAGAGGAGCACGCGGTCTGCGAGTTCCTCCTGCCGGGGCGCAACGCCGGCGAGCCGGGGGAGGACGTCGGCCTGCGCTCCGACCGGGAAGCGCATCTCGAGGACCTCGCGGTGGCTGTGCTCCTCGATGAGTTGGCGGGGGGTCCCCTCGGCGACGATGCGCCCACGGTCCATCACGCAGAGGCGATCGCAGAGCTGCTCGGCCTCGTCCATGTAGTGCGTGGTGATGATGAGCGTCACCCCCTCCTGTTTGAGCCGGTAGAGGCGGTCCCAGAGGATGTGCCGGGCCTGGGGATCGAGTCCCGTGGTCGGTTCGTCGAGGATCACGAGCTCGGGTTGGTTGATGAGCGCGCGAGCGATGGTGAGTCGGCGCTTCATGCCTCCCGACAGCATCTCGACCTTGGCCTTCCGCTTCTCCTCCAACTGCGCGAACTCGAGGAGCTCGTCGATGCGCGGGAGGATCTCGGATCGTTTGAGGTCGAAGTACCGCCCGTAGATGTAGAGGTTGTCGTGGACGGGCAACTCTCCGTCGAGTTGGTCCTCCTGGGGCACGACGCCGAGCCGGGCGCGGATCTGCCGGCCCTGTTCCCGGGGGTCGAGTCCGAACACCGTGAGCTCGCCGGCGTCGATGGGGGAGGTGGCGCCGATCATTCGCATGGTCGACGACTTGCCCGCACCGTTGGGGCCGAGGAACCCGTACACCTCACCTGGCTGGATCTCGAAGTCGATGTGATCGACGGCGGTGAAGTCGCCGAACTTCTTGGTGAGGCCGCGGGCGGCCACGAGGGGGGCAGGCATTGGCGCGAGGCTAGGGGGAGGGGGTGACGTGTGCGGCGTGATTGGCCTACTGGGGCAACCCTTCGCCCGTCTCGAGGAGCGTCTTCATGCCCGCCACGATGAACGGGATCCCCGACATGAAATCTGCCGCTCGCTTCGACTCGCTGGGCAGGTCGTAGTACTCGACGGCGACCCGGGTGAGGCCGTTCACCTCGTCGACGATCCAGGCGGTGTGCGCCGGGCCCTCGGCTTCGAGGTCGGCATCCCACATCGGGAGGAAGGTCATCTCGAGCCGGTGGGGTGGGTCGAAGACCAACACCTCGCCGCTGCTCACCTTCGACCCATCGGGCGCGAAATACGGCACCTCGGCCCCGACCTCGAAGGTCGAGTCGATCCGGTTGCCGTAGAAGTACTGCACGGTGAGGTCGCCGTCGACGATGGCGTTCCACGCTGCCTCGGGTGTGCAGCGGATGTAGGTCTCGTATCGATGGCTCGGGGTGGGCATGGGGGTCCCTCCTTCCAGGGAAGTGGTGAGCGCCGCGAGTGCTTCGACGGCGGGTTCGGCGTACTTGGAGATCCAGCGATCGAGTACGAGTCGGATCGGGACGGGGTTGAGGTAGTGGAGCTTCCTCCGCCCGTCCCTCACCGTCGAGACGAGGTGCGCCTCCTCGAGCACCCGGAGGTGGTTCATGACCCCTTGCCGGGTCATCCCGGGGACCAAGTCGCACAACTCGCCCAACGTCCTGCCGTCGGCCTCGAAGAGCCCGTCGAGGAGCCGGCGTCGGTGGGGATCATCGAGCGCACGGAACACGTCGTCCATACGAGGGACAATAGGTAAGTCAAAACTTACATGTCAAGACTCCTCGTAACCTTCCTGCCATGCGCTTGACGATCCCCGAGCCGGTCGGCCCGATGGCCTCGAGGCAGGTGTCGGTGGACGTCCCCTTCGAGGAGTGGATCGTCGCCGGGGCGTATGGCGACGACGTCCCGGTGCGGCTCGCCCGGCCGGACCGGGAGCGCGGGGTGGTGGTGGTCGGCCACGGGCTGCACGGATCGCGGTCCTCGGGGTACATCACCGGTGCGTCCCGCCAGTGGGCCGCAAGTGGCTTCGGCGTGGTGTCGTTCGACTTCCCGGCGAGCGGCGATCGTGGCGATCGGGGCGGGACCCTCGACGCCATCCGCGAACCGGCGGTCGTGCGTCAGGCCATC
>CP070681.1:410407-414081 GCA_020352575.1 Acidimicrobiia bacterium
CACGAACGCATCACGTTGCCGCTCGTGCTGGGCACCGGCCTCGTGATGGCCGGCTCGATCCTCGTGATCCTGGTCGGCTGAACGTCAGCGGCGCTGGCGAGCCTCGTTCACGTTCACGCGACGGCCATCGATCTCGGAGCCGTCGAGCTCCTCGATGGCGGTATTGGCTGCCTCGGCGGACGCCATCTCGACGAATCCGAATCCGCGGGAGCGCCCGGTGTCACGGTCGGTGATGACATTCGCCGATGTCACCTCGCCGAACGATTCGAAGGCGGAGCGGAGGGTGTCGTTGGTGGTCGAGAACGAGAGGTTGCCGACGAAAATGTTGGTACTCAATGTGGATCCGATCTGCGGTCGTCCAGGACAGTCTTGCGCCGTCGCTGGTGGCACCTTCTGCTGTGCCTCGTGGGACGCTACCCCGATTGGGGAGTTGCGTCGGCGACTTTGGGGGTGAGGGTCTTGGCGGGGATGGGCACCGCGAGCGAGATTTCCCGCGCGTTGCGCGCGAATTGCCGCGGAATGACAGTTGTGTAGTTCTAGGATCAGCATCACTTCCCCCTAGATGAAGGAACAGGTCCCGGTGCCGCGTTTCGACCTCTCCAGCCGGCAGGCGCTCAACGACTACCTCGACGCGATCGGGGAGTACGACCTCCTCACCGCCGAGGATGAGATCCGGCTGGCCCGGACCATGGACGAGGGCCTCGAGGCCCTCGAACGCCTCGAGTCGGGGAAGAAGCTGAACGCCGCCACCAAGCAGGCGCTCAATACACAGGTCGCGGCGGGGCAGGCGGCCCGACAGGCATTCATCAACGCCAACCTCCGCCTCGTGGTGTCGGTGGCCAAGCGGTACACCAACTCGGGCATGAACCTCCTCGACATCATCCAGGAGGGCAACCTCGGCCTCATCCGTGCCGTCGAGAAGTTCGACTGGCGGAAGGGTTTCAAGTTCTCGACCTACGCCACCTGGTGGATCCGGCAGGCGATCACCCGGGCGATCGCCGACAAGGGCCGCACCATCCGCATCCCGATCCACGTGGTCGACATGATCGCCCAGGTCCGAAGCGCCGAGGCCGAGCTCTTCAAGCGCACCGGGCAGAACCCGACCCCCGAGCAGATCGCGCTCCATTCAGGGGTCGAGGAACGCAAGGTCAAGGAATTGTTGGACGTGGCCCCCGACCCGGTCTCGATCTTCGAGCCCGTTGGCGAGGACAACGCCGTGCTCGGCGACTTCATCGAGGACGAGGGTGCGGTGTCGCCCTTCGAGGCCGCTGCTTCGGCGCTCAACCGGGACCGACTCGGCCAGATCCTCGAGCGCCTCAATGACCGGGAGCGGGACGTGCTCACCATGCGGTTCGGGCTCGATGGCGGCATTCCCCGCACGCTCGACGAGGTCGGTGCGAAGTTCGAGGTGACCAGGGAGCGGGTTCGCCAGATCGAGGCGAAGGCACTTGCGAAGTTGCGCCACCCCTCGAACCCCCGCAAGCGGGGCGCACGCTCGCTCGCCGGCTGACCCGGCGATAGCCTGCCGGTGTGCTCCGACTCATCGGCAACGTCCTCTGGCTCATCCTCGGTGGCTTCCAGGCCGCCATCGCCTACTTCATCGCCGGGCTGATCTGCTTCGTGCTCATCGTCACGATCCCCTTCGGCGTCCAGGCCTTCAAACTCGGGATCTACACGCTCTGGCCCTTCGGTACGAGCCTCGTACCGGCCACGACGAACCCCTTGTCCGGCCTCGTGGCCGTGCTCGGCAACCTCGTGTGGCTCGTGCTGTTCGGATGGTGGCTCGCCCTCATCCACCTCATCGCCGCCGTGCTCCACGCCATCACGATCATCGGCATCCCGTTTGCGGTCGCCCACCTGAAGCTCCTCCGGGCCTCGCTGGCACCGTTCGGCTACCAGGTGGCACCGTTCGGCGCCGACAGCGTTCGACCGCTCGGCTGAGGCGCCGGTGCACTTCACCGAACTCGATCGCACCCTCCTCAGGGCGTTGCTCGCGTTCCGCGTCATCGCCCTTGCGTGGATGGGGGCACTCGTGGCCGTGGCGATCGCGTCGGAGCCCGACGTGGACCCGGTGGTGGCCGGCCTCTCGTTCGTGCTCGCCGGCCTCGCGACCGCCTTCGCCATCCGCGCCGTCTCACGGGATCCTCGCCTCCTCCGGAACCGGTGGTTCCTGGGCGTCGATGGACTCGTTGCCCTGGGCGTTGCGTTGTCGCCGTGGCTTGCGGGAACCGGCGGCGCCTTCTACGGCGGCTATCCCATGGCCTGGATGCTCCTCGTGGCATTCGCCACCTCGCTCTGGTGGGGACTCGGGGCCGCGGTCGGCGTGGTGGTCCTGCAGGTGGCGGTGGCGCTTGGTACCGGACTCCTCGACGCCTCTGGCCTGACCCGATCGGGCATCACCATGCTCGTGACGGTCGGGGTGATCGGCTGGGGATTCCGCTTGCTGCGGGACGCCGATCGAGCGCGAGCCGAATCCGAGGCTGCGTTGGTCGAGGAGCGGGAGCGGACCATCCGCCTCGAGGAGCGGGGTCGACTTGCCACTGCGCTCCATGACTCCGCGGTGCAGACGCTCGTCGTACTCCGCCAGCAGGCCGACGACCCCGACCGGGTGCGGGTGCTGGCCAGGCGCCAGGAGCGCGAGCTCCGACGGGTGATCCAGGGCACCGATGCGACCGCGCCAACGCTTCGGGCTGCGCTCGAGGCCATTGCCGACGACATCGAAGACCTCCACGCCGTTGCCATTGACCGGGTGTTCGTCGGCGACCACCCCGGCGCCTCCGAGGAAGGGATCGGCGCGGTTCGCGAGGCCCTCACCAACGCCGCAAAGCACTCGGGCGCCCGCACCCTCCACCTCTATGTCGAGGTGGGCGACGACGTGACGGCCCTGGTGCGAGATCGCGGGGAGGGGTTCGATCCAGACCATGCGCCGTCGGGGCGGGGCGTGGACACCTCGATCCGTGCTCGGCTCGAGTCCGTGGGCGGATCGGTCCATCTCAGGAGCGAGGCGGGTGCCGGCACGGACGTCGAGATGCGGTGGCCCACATGAGCATCCGGGTGTTCCTGGTCGATGACCACGAGATCGCACGGACCGGCCTGCGGGCGCTCCTCGAAGGGTTCGACGTCGTGGGTGAGGCCGACGACCCCATGGCGGCGGTGGAACTCATCCTCGAGCGTCGCCCCGACGTCGTGCTGCTCGACGTCCAGATGCCGGGTGGGGGAGGGCGACACGTCCTCGAACGGGTGCTCGCCGAAGCGGCCGATGTTGCGTTCCTTGCCGTGTCCGCGTCCGCCCGCCCCGAGGACGTCGTCGGCATGATCCGGGCGGGGGCGCAGGGCTACGTGACCAAGTCGGACGCCGATCGCCAGCGCCTCGACCTCGCCATTCGGGCGGTCGCCGCCGGGAGCCCCTTCTTCTCCCCGGCCCTGGCCGGGTTCGTCGCCCAGGCGTTCGACCAGGCAGACCCGTCTGCGATCGACCCGACGGTCGACTCCCTCACTGGCCGTGAGCGGGAGGTGCTCATCGAGATCGCCAAGGGATACACGAACCCGGAGATCGGCGAGCACCTCGGCATCTCGCTCAAGACGGTGGAGACGCACGTCACGGCGGTCCTCCGGAAGCTCCAACTCACGAACCGACGAGCGGTGATTCGCTGGGCTGCCGAGCGGGGATTCTG
>CP070681.1:414181-417835 GCA_020352575.1 Acidimicrobiia bacterium
GGGTCGTCGCCGTTCACGTGGAAGATCGGCGCATTGACCGTCTTCGCCACGTCGGTGGCATACAACGAGGACCGGGCCTCCCGGGCCGATGTCGTGAAGCCGACCTGGTTGTTGATCACGATGTGGACCGTGCCGCCGGTCCGGTACCCCTGGAGGAGGGAGAGGTGGAGCGTCTCCACGACGACCCCCTGGCCGGAGAACGCAGCGTCGCCGTGGAGCAGGACGGGCAGCACCAGGTACTGACCGCGACGGGGAAGGCGATCCTGCTTGGCGCGGACGATGCCCTCGAGGACCGGGTCGACCGCTTCGAGATGGGAGGGGTTCGCCACCACGTGCACCCCCACCTCGCGGTGACCTCGCCGGTGCCTCCCGGAGGCACCGAGGTGGTACTTCACATCACCGGAGCCGATGAGGTGCTCCTCGTCCTCTTGCTCGTCGTCGTCGCCCATGAACTCGCGGAACACCTCGGCGTAGCTCTTGCCGACCACGTTGGCGAGGACGCTGAGGCGGCCCCGGTGGGCCATCCCGATCACGACATCATCCATGTTGTCGTCGGCGGCGGCGTGGAGGAGGGCGCGGAGGGCGGGGATGAGCGTCTCCCCGCCTTCGAGTGAGAACCGCTTCTGGCCCAGGTACTTGGTGTGGAGGAACCGCTCGAAGGCGTCGGCCTGGTTGAGGTCGCGGAGGATCTCGATCTTCCGCTCCCGGTTCAGCTCGGCGCCGCCGGCGACCTCGAGGCGCTCCTGCAACCACGCCTTGCGCTCGGGCTGCTGGATGTGCATGTATTCGATCGCCATCGTCCGGCAATAGGCGTTGCGCATCACGCCGAGGATCTCGCCGAGCGGCATCACCGGCCTGCCGAGCAGGCCACCGGTGCCGAAC
Source organism: Acidimicrobiia bacterium (assembly GCA_020352575.1). GTDB lineage: Bacteria > Actinomycetota > Acidimicrobiia > Spongiisociales > JAENVV01. The sequence goes on from CP070681.1 coordinate 415,064, forward strand.
TCGCGATCGAGGTCCCAGATGGTGAGCCCGTAGGAGAGCGGATCGAGCTCCATCGGCATCGTTGGCGGCTCTTGGCGCAGCGGATCGAGGTCGGCGATGAGGTGGCCGCGCTCCCGGTAGTAGTCGATCATCCGCAGGACCTTCGCCTGCTTCTCCGACCACGCCGGGGAACCCGGGCTGGGGTTGTCATCCTTCGCCCACCGTGCGGGGGTGTAGGGGACCTCCATGGAGGTGAAGATCTCGTCGTAGAACCCGTCCTCGCCGAGCAGGTAGTCGTGGATCTGCCCGAGGAGCTCGCCCGATTGGGCGCCCTGTATGACGCGGTGGTCATAGGTGGACGTGAGCGTGATGACGCGACCAATACCCATGCGGGCAAGGAAGCCGGGATCCGCGGCCTCGAAGGCAGGCGGATGCGCGATGGCCCCCACACCCACGATGATCCCGTGGTCGTCCATGAGCCGGGGCACGGACTGGAGCGTGCCGAGGGTGCCCGGGTTGGTGAGGCTCACCGTGGTGCCGGCGAAATCCTCCGGGGTGATCTTGTTGCCGCGCACCCGGCGAATGACGTCCTCGTAGGCCCGCCAGAACTCGACGAAACCCATCCGATCCGCGCCCTTGATGTTCGGCACGAGGAGCGATCGCGAGCCGTCCTTTCGGGCAAGGTCGACGGCAATGCCCAGGTTCACCTGCTCGTGCTGGATGAGGTGCGGGGCGCCGTCGACCGTGGTGTACGCCACGTTCATCTGGGGGCGATCGGCCAGTGCACGCACCACGGCCCATCCGATGAGGTGGGTGAAGCTGACCTTGCCACCTCCCGGCGACCTGCCGAGGTGGTTGTTGAGGATCTTGCGGTTCACCTCGAGGAGCTTCGAGGGCACGGACCGGACGGAGGTCGCCGTCGGGACCGCCAGGCTGTCCTCCATGCGCTCGGCGATCCGGGCGGCGACACCCCGCATCGGGGAGGCGCCTTCAGGCACCTCCCCGGACACAGGCGACCCAGCGGAAGGTACGGGCCGGGCCGCAGGCGCAGGAGGCGCAGGGATCACCACGGGGGCTTCCGGGGCGGCGGCAGAGGGCGTTGTCGCTGCGACTCCATTGCCCTCGAACATGGCCCGCCACGCCGGCCCGACGGACGCAGGCGAATCGAGCCAGCGACGATGCATCTCGTCGACGAGCCAGTCGTTGGAGCCGAATTCGTCGGTCATGGAACCCCGTGTCCGTGGTGGCCCCAAAGGTAGCCACTGCGCGACACCGACCCACGCCGCCTGCACTTAGGCTCTGGCCATGGCCGACTTCTTCCTCGGAGGGATCCTCGACCCCAAGACGGGCGAGCGTTCCGACGACCACCTCCTCTACGAGGGCTCCCACCTCACCACCCACGGAGTCATCCTCGGCATGACCGGATCCGGCAAGACGGGCCTCGGCGTCATCGTGCTCGAGGAGGCACTCCGATCGGGGATCCCCGTCCTGGTGATCGACCCCAAGGGCGACATGGGCAACCTCGCGCTCACCTTCCCAGACTTCGCCCCGGAGGATTTCGCCCCGTGGATCGATGCGTCGGCCGGAGCGGCCGAGGGCAAGAACCCCATCCAGCAGGCTGCCGATGCCGCTTCGCGGTGGGAGGACGGCCTGCAGGGATGGGGACTGGGCAGCAGCGACGTCCGGGCCCTGCGAGACGGATCGGACGTCACCGTGTACACCCCGGGCTCGACCGCGGGCACACCCCTCAACGTGATCGGGTCGCTCGATCCGCCCGACCTCTCCTGGGATGACGCAGAGGTCATCCGCGACGAGATCGAGGGCTTCGTATCGTCGCTCCTCGTCCTCGCTGACATCGACGCCGATCCGGTGACGAGTCGCGAGCACATCCTCCTGTCGACGATCATCGAGCACCACTGGCGTGCCGGGACACCCCTCGACCTCGCCACGCTCATCGGCGAGGTGCTCGACCCCCCTGTGCGGACACTCGGCGTCTTCGAGCTCGACGCGTTCTTCCCCAAGGACGAACGCCGCAGCCTGGCCATGCGCCTCAACGGGCTCGTCGCGTCCCCGTCCTTCGCCGCGTGGCTCGAGGGGCCCGCCCTCGACGTCGAGTCCCTCCTCTACGACGACGACCATCGCCCGAACGCCGCCGTCATCTCCATCGCCCATCTCTCGGATGCCGAGCGGCAGTTCGTCGTGACGCTCCTGCTCGGCAAGGTGGTCACCTGGATGCGGTCGCTGGAGGGCACCGGTGGACTCCGAGCACTCATCTACATGGACGAGGTCTTCGGCTTCGCCCCGCCGACCGCCGAGCCACCCTCGAAGAAGCCCATCCTCACGATCCTCAAACAGGCGAGGGCGTACGGCGTCGGCCTCGTGCTCTCGACCCAGAACCCCGTCGACCTCGACTACAAGGCCATGTCGAATGCCGGCACCTGGATGATCGGCCGACTCCAGACCGAACGCGACAAGGCCAGGGTGATGGAGGGCCTCCGCTCGGCGTCGGGTGACGTCGACGTCGCCTCGCTCGACCGGGCCATCTCGGGCCTCGGCAAACGGGAGTTCATCCTCCACTCGACCCGACGATCGGCCCCGACGCGGTTCACCACCCGGTGGGCCATGAGCTACCTCGCCGGACCGCTCTCACGACAGCAACTCGGACTGCTCAAGGCCGACACCCCTGCTGTCGTTCCGGCACCCCGCCGGTCGCCCGAACCCACCCCGCTCACCGACGATGCAGCGCGCGTGGTCCCGGAGATCCACGCATCCCTCCGACCGGGCTGGCTCAGC
>CP070681.1:417935-421586 GCA_020352575.1 Acidimicrobiia bacterium
GCCGATGGGGAGGACCCCGCCTGGATCGTCGTCGATGAGGCAGCCGGCACCCTCGTCGCCTCGGTCGGCCTCGGTGGTGCGGCGCTCTTCCTCGCCTGGGTCGTCTTCCGCATCGCCGATGCGTCCAAGCGGTTTCCCGGGGTTGCTGCCGCAGAGCGGCTGCCCGGCGCCGTCGGGGTCACCGCCGACGATGTCGTAGCCGGGCTGTGGGCCCTGGCCGCAGGGTGGGTATTCACCCTCCTCGTATGACACGGCGACCGTAGAGTCGCCACATGCCACTCACCGTCGAAGCGGTCGACACGCGCACGGCGTCGGAGGAACACCTCAGGGAGCTCCACCGACTGCACGTGCAGCGCGAACACGACGAGAAGCCCGACGATCCCCCTGTTCCGTGGGAGCGCCGGCTTGCGGGGTGGCGCCGTCCGCGGGCCGATGCCGACCTCCGCCATTGGGTCGCATGGGATGGCGGCACGGCACTCGGAACCGCCGGCTCCTACGCCCATGCCACCCAGAACCTCGAGAACGCGGAGTTGTGGGTCTGGGTCGATCCCGAGGCCCGCGGTCGAGGCGTGGCCCGGGACCTGTGGACGCCGATGTTCGACCACCTCGAAGCCGACGGGCGGGTTCGCGTCGACACGTTCATCCTCGTGGATCGACCCGAGGAGGCGCTGGCCGAACGGGCTGGGCTGAAGCGGGTCTATACGGAGCGGCTCAGTCGGGCGGTCATGGCCGAGGTCGATCGCGGGCTGCTCGAGGAATGGGTGGCCCAGGCCCACGAACGTGCGGCCGGCTACTCACTGCTGCGCCTCGACAACCCGATCCCGGAGGAGTACGTCCAACGGTTCTGCACGGTCACGAACCTCATGCACACGGCCCCGAAGGAGGACGCCGTCGAGGAGGACGTCTTCACGACCCCGGAGGATTGGGCCGAGTGGGAGCGGAGCTTCGAGATCCGTGGCGTCGACTTTCACGCCCTCGTGGCCGTCGAGGACGCAACCGGCCACTGGGCGGGATACACGGCGATCGGCAGGGAATCGTCGATGCCCTGGGGCCTCGAGCAGTGGGACACCGCAGTGGACCCCGACCATCGGAACAAGGGCCTGGGCCGGTGGCTCAAGGCGGCACTCTTCCTCGAGATCGCCGAGCGCTACCCCGAGGCGCAGTGGATCGACACGTGGAACGCGGACTCCAACGAGGCGATGCTGAACATCAACATCGCCATGGGCTTCCGGCCGTATTGGACGGGGTCGTCGTGGCAGGGCATGACCGCCGACGTGCGGAGGGCCCTCGGCGCCTGAACCTCAGGCGAGGTGGCGTCCGTGCCAGTCGAGGATCGCCTCGAATCGCTCCTTGCGGTGCTTCGGCTTCCCGGACCGGCTCAGCTCGTGGCTCTCATCGGGGAAACGCAGCATCTCGACGGGTGTCCCGTTGCGGAGGAGCTGCATGAGGAACTGCTCGGCCTGCTCGATCGGACAGCGCCAATCGCCCTCGGAGTGGATGATGAGGGTCGGGGTGACGACCTTGTCGGACAAGCGCTGGGGGCTCTTCTCCCAGAGGAACTCGTAGCCGTCGGGCATCTCCTCGCCGAGGTAGTAGCGCCCGAAGGTGTGCCCGATGTCGGACGTACCGGCGAACGAGGTGAACGAGAGCAGCGCCCGTTCGACCACTGCGCTCATCCACCGGTCCTCGTGGCCGAGGATCCACCCGGTCATGAACCCACCGTACGAGCCACCCATGACCCCCATGCGTTCGGCGTCGAGGCGAGGCTCCCGAGCGAGGGCGGCGTCGACGACGAGTCGGAGGTCCTCGAGGTCATTGGTGCCCCACCCATCGCCGACGACGGACCGCATCCATTCGGTCCCGCGGCCGGATGAGCCCCGGGGGTTGCAGGCGACGACCCCGTAGCCGGCGGCGGCGTACACCTGGAACTCGTCGAAGAAGCCGAAGCCGTACTGGGAGGCGGGTCCGCCATGGATGTTGAGCAGCAGGGGAACCTGCTCGTCCCCGGAGGGCAGGAACATCCACGCGTCGATCGGCCCGCCCGGGCCGTCGACCGTGAAGTGGGTGCCCCCGACGAACGGCAGGGGATCGGGGTCGAGGGTCGTGAGTTGCTCCAAGCCGGCCTCGCCGAGGAGCCAGAGGTCGCCCGGGTGGGTGTCGTCGGAGATGGTGAGGGCGACGGTCGATCCGTCGGGGGTCGCGGAGAACCCGGTGACGGCGCGGTCCCCGTCCACGAGGTGGGTGACCCCACCGTCGTCGTCGATCCGGATGAGGCCGACCTTCCCAGCGTCCTCGATCACCGAGACGGCCCCGTTCGAGGTGGCCTGCGGGACGAGGGGGATGCCGAAGACGAGCACGAGGCTGCGGTCGAAGCCGGGGGAGACCTCCTCCCAGGATCCGTCGACGAGGCGCCACAGCGTCTGGCTCGATGGCCACGGGATCGGGTCGGGGAACCCGGTCGCGAGCACGGTGCCATCGGGGGCCACCGTCACGGAGCCCCAACTGCCGAGCGGTCCGATCTCGGAGGTGCCCGACCCGTCGGCCTCGGCCCGATGCACGGCCCGGCGCATGTCGGACAGGCCCTCCCGGAGGTCGGAGAGGAACACCACGGCGTCTCCTGCCGGAGTGACCTTCGGGCTCATGATCGACCGGAGTGGGTCGGTGAGGAACTCCGGGTCACCTCCGGCCGTGGGGACGAGGGCGATGCGGTGGCGATCCGTGTGGACCCACCCGAGGGTGTCGAATCGATAGGGGACGTGTGAGACACGCCTCGGTACACGGGCTCGTTCCTCGTCGTCGAGGCCGGCCCACGACTCCTCCCACTCGACCCAGTGGACCACCAGCCGCTCGCCATCGGGATGCCACTGGACCCCGCGGACACCCTTCGGGGCATCCGTCACGATTCGGGCCTCGCCGCCATCCAGGTCGATCACCGCCACCTGCGGGGGGCCGTCGTCCGACCGGAGGAACGCCAGCTGCGAGCCGTCGGGTGACCAGGTCGGTGCGACGTCGCCCGGGCCGGAGGTGAAGGGGCGCGCACCGCGCGAGCGGTCCCACATCCACACCACGTTGTCGTAGCGGTCTTCCTCGAGGTCCATCCGTGACACGGTGAAGGCGATGTGGCTTCCGTCCGGCGAGATCGAGGGGCGAGAGGGCGTCGAGTACCGGTCGAGGTCGGAAGGAAGCATCCGGCGAGGATAGGACCCACCGTCTGCCCTATCCTCCCCGCCCATGCAACCATCCAACGTGATCTGGCTCGACGGAGAGCTGGTCCCGTGGGAGGAGGCGAAGGTCCATGTCCTGAGCCACGCCCTCCACTACGGGTCCGGTGTCTTCGAGGGCATCCGTGCCTACGCCACGGACAGCGGACCGGCCGTCTTCCGACTCCGGGAGCACATGGACCGGCTCGTACGCGGCTGCAAGGCATACGGGATCGCGCTCGAGCACACGTCCGACGATCTCTCCGAGATCGCGCTCGAGGTCATGCGGGCGAACGACCTCCCCGCCGCCTACATCCGCCCCCTCGTCTTCCTCGGCCTCGGCTCCATCGGTCTCAACCCTGCCGGCGCCAAGGTCCACACCATGGTTGCTGCCTGGGAATGGGGCGCGTACCTCGGTGAGGACGGCGTCGCCAACGGCATCCGGGGGCGG
>CP070681.1:421686-425323 GCA_020352575.1 Acidimicrobiia bacterium
CGCACGCACGGACTCGGGACGATCGGGGTCAGCTGGGGATTCGGTGACAGGGAGGAACTCACCCAAGCAGGGGCCGACCACATCGTCGACGCACCGCTCGAGTTGTCAGACCTCCTCGCCTGACGATCAGGCCAGCCCGCTCGCTCCCACCAGGCTTCCGTCGCCGGCGAGCCGCTCGACGGCCTGGATGTCGTCGGCCAAGACCCGGTCTTCGTCGAGGAAGGGAACACTGCGGCGCACCGCGTCTCGGACGGCACCCGTACGCGCTGCCGGCGCGAGCGGTCCGCGAAGGTCGAGGGCCTGGGCGGCGATCAACACCTCGGTTGCGAGGATCCGTCGCGTGTTCGCGATGACCGTCCGGAGCTTCCGGGCGGCTCCCCACGCCATCGAAACGTGGTCCTCCTGCATCGCCGACGTCGGCATCGAATCCACCGAGGCCGGTGCGGCGAGCCTGCGGTTCTCCGCGGCCATGGAGACGGCGGCGTAGTGGGCGATCATGAACCCCGAACGCACCCCCGGCTCAGGGGTGAGGAACGGCGGGAGGCCGTGCGATCGGGCAGGGTCGAGCATCCGATCCATCCTCCGTTCCGAAATGGCCCCCACCTCGGCGAGGGCGATCGCGGCGAAGTCCGCGACGAAGCCGAGCGGAGCGCCGTGGAAGTTCCCGACCGACTCCACCGACCCGTCCGGCAGGATCACCGGGTTGTCGATCGCGGACACGAGCTCCGCCTCGGCGGTGCGTCGCACATGGCCCAGCGTGTCCCGGGCCGCACCGTTCACCTGTGGGGTGCAGCGCACCGAGTAGGCGTCCTGGACACGGGGATCGTCGTCACGGTGCGAAGCGACGATAGGGCTTCCCTCGAGCATCGAGAGCATCCGGGCCGCCGAGACGGCCTGGCCCGGCTGGGGGCGAAGGGCGTGCAACTCGGGTCGGAACGGGCGGTCGGTGCCGAGCAAGGCTTCGGTCGTCATCGCCGCGGCAATGTCTGCGAGATCGAGGAGCGAGACCATGTCGACGATGGCGAGGCAGAGCATGCCCAGGATGCCGTCGGTCCCATTGATGAGTGCGAGCCCCTCCTTCGAACGGAGCGTCAGTGGGTCGAGTCCCAGTGACGCCAGGGCCGAGGCGGCGTCCACCACCTCCCCACCGAACTCCACCCTCCCCTCACCGATGACCGCGAGGGCCACATGGGCCAACGGGGCCAAGTCACCCGAAGCCCCGAGTGAGCCGTACTCATGGACGACAGGCGTCAGGTCCTCTGTCAGGAAGGCGAGGAGGCGATCGGAGACCTCGGGCCTGGCGCCTGAGTACCCCATCGCAAGGGTGCGGGCTCGGAGGAGCATCATGGCCCGCACCACCTCTCGTTCCACCTCGGGGCCCGAGCCGGCAGCGTGCGATCGCACGAGGGAGTGCTGGAGTTCGACACGGCGCTCCTCCGGAATGAAGGTCGTCGCAAGGGCTCCGAAGCCGGTGGAGATCCCGTAGGCGGGTTCGTCCGAGGAGGCGAGCTTCTCGACGAGGGCAGCGCTCTCTGTCATGCGAGCGCGAGCCTCTGGGTCGAGGACGACCTCGCCGCCACGACGGGCGATCTCGACGACCTCCTCCACGGACAGACTCGTTCCCGTGATCGCCTTCATGGGTGGTACCGATCGACGACGGTGCTGATGTGTGCCATGAACGCTTCCTTGTGGAACCGATCGAAGTTCTCCCAGGTGCTGAACGTCGTCGGGTCCTCCACGTGATCAACGATGAGCCGGCCCTCGAGGTGGTCGACCTCGTGCTGCACGGTACCCGCCGAAAGGCCGTCGAACCGCGCCACGAGTGGCGCACCGGTTCGGTCGAGGGCAGCCACCTCGACGTGGGCCCAACGGCGCAGATCGCCCCTGAGCGGGACCGAGAGGCATCCCTCGTTGGAGGCGAAGGAATCGTCGCCGAGCACCGTCACCGTTGGGTTGACGAGCACCGTGAGCGGGATGTGTGGCTTGTACGGGTACCGAGGATTCCGATCCACCCCGATCACGCACACCCTGAGCGGGACGCCCACCTGGTTCGCCGCGATGCCTGCTCCGTTGGCGTTGCGCATCGTGTCGATGAGGTCGTCGATCAGGGTCTGCACCTCCACCGAACCGACCTCCTCCGGCGGAATCGTCGCTGCCGCGACGCGGAGCACCGGGTCGCCGACCTGTGGGATGGGGCGGATCATGCGAGCTCCTTGGTCATCGCTCCGGCGACGAAGGTGGTGGTACACAGCGGCGCACCCACCCAGTACGACAGTTCCGAAGGATGGGTGACGTCCCAGACGGCGAGGTCGGCCCTCTGACCCTCGTGGACCCTGCCGCGGTCCGAGAGTCCGAGCGCCGCCGCCGCAGCGGTAGTGGTTCCGTGGAGGGCTTCGAGCGGCGTGAGGCCGAACCGCACGCACGACAGGTGCATTGCGAGCGGCAGCGATGCCGTCGGGGACGTCCCGGGGTTGAGGTCCGTCGCGACGGCGATCTGGAGCCCGTGGTCCCGAAGGAGATCGACAGGGGGGCGGGCGGGCTCGTCGAGGAACGACGATGCCCCAGGGATGAGGACCGGCACGGTCCCCGACGAGGCAAGGACCTCCACGGCGGCTGCGTCGGCGTGCTCGAGGTGGTCCGCCGATCGGGCTCCGTATCGGGCCGCCAGGTGGCAGCCGTCGCCGAGCGTGAGCTGGTCGGCATGCACCGATGCCCGAAGACCGGCTGCGACCCCAGCGGCCAGGACCTGGTCCGCCTCTTGGGCCGTGAACCCGATCGTCTCGACGAAGACATCCACACTCTGGGCGAGGCCCACCGAGGACGGGATGAGTTCCTCGACGACGAGCTGCACGTACCCCGCGCGATCGTCGGCGTACTCGTGCGGCACCGTGTGGGCTGCGAGCAGGGTGGCGTGGATATCAGCAGGCCCGCCACGGAGGCGGTCGATCGCCTCGAGCATGCGAAGCTCGGTCGCGACATCGAGGCCATACCCCGTCTTCACCTCGACGGTCGTGGCCCCGTTCCCCACAAGCCATCCGAGACGGCGGGTCGCATCACCGACGAGATCGTCGGTGGAGGCGGCCCGGGTTGCCCGCACGGTGGATCGGATTCCGCCGCCCGACTCGTTGAGCTCCGCATAGGTCGCGCCACCGAGTCGCAACTCGAACTCCCGGGCACGGTTGCCCCCGAACACGAGGTGGGTGTGGGCATCGATGAGGCCCGGCGTGACGAGCCGCCCGCCGAGGTCGACGATGTCCGCGGCCTGCGGGCGGCCCGGGCCGACAGAGTCGATGATCCCATCGAGGATCCCGATCGACGCGCCCTCGAGGAGCCCGTACCCGTGGCCCTCCATCGTTGCCACGGTCGCGTTCACCAGGGCGACATCAGCCGACATGTCGTCCTCCTTCGACGATGGTGCGCCCACCGACGACGACATGGTGCACATCGGCGGCGGTGGCACCGAACACGATCTCATCGATGGTCCCGGAGAAGGGTGCCAGCCGAATCCCACTCGTGTCGACCACAGAGAAGTCGGCAGGCGCTCCCACTGTGATCCCGGCATCCGAGAAGCCAAGGCTCGCCGCGCCCGATGTGGTCGCGGCGGCGAGGAGCTCGGGGCCGGAGAAGTGACCCCTGG
>CP070681.1:425423-429017 GCA_020352575.1 Acidimicrobiia bacterium
AACGGCTTGCCGGGCACGGAACCGAAGGTGACCTCCTCGGAGTAGGTGAAGTCGTCGATGGTGGGGTACTCGCCCCTGCCCCCGCCTCGCCAGGTGCCGAGGAGGAACGAGAGGCGGTCGAGGCTCACAGGTAGACGCCCGGGTACTTCTTCGGGTCCTCTTGGCCGGGCTCGAGCTGCTGCCGTCGGGACATCTCGGCGAGTTGCGTCTGCATCATCATCTGTTGGGTCATGATCGACGCCTGGATCCCGTGGAAGAGGCCTTCGAGCCAGCCGATGAGCTGGGCGTGGGCGATCCGCAGTTCTCCCTCGGTCGGCGTGTGCTCGGCGTCGAAGGGTCGGAAGATCTCGTCGAGCTCGTCCTTCAACTCGTCGCTGAGTACCTCTCGCAGCTCGGAGATCGACGCCCGATGGACGTCGAGGAGGCGGCGTCGGCTCTCGATGTCGAGGGGGGCCTGTCGCACCTCCTCGAGCATCGCCCGGGTCATCGAGGCGATGCGGATGAGCTTGGTCGGTTCGCTCACCGCAGGTTGGGTGTCGTCCTCCTCGGTGGCGATCGGCTCAGAGATCTCGTCGGGGGTGAGGGCGTCCTCGGTCATGCGCCGAGCCTACCGCCGGCCTGCTGTGAGCCCGCGGGTGTCACTGGCGGTGCTGTTCCTTGGTGAGCCACACCTTTTCGAGGAACCCCTCATCCGGGAGCAGCTCACCGGACGTCGCGACGCGGTCCCGCAGGTCCTCGGCGAGCCGCCGGGCGAAGGCCATCCGCTGTGAGGGGTCCAGTGACGGTGCCCGCTCGAAGAAGTACCGGATGGTGTCGGCCTCCGCATCGGTCACGGCCGAGGCATCCCACCTCGGCCCGGAGAGTTCCGCTGTCGGTGACCAGGTCGTGGCCTCCTCGTGTGGCACCTCGCGGATCACGAGGGTGCCGGCGGCGAGGTCGCCGACCCGCTGGTTTGCGCTCGAAGCCACGACCGCGATGAGGCCGACGAGGTAGGCGCCGGGGAGGAGGTCCACGATCCGGATCAGGTTGCGGATCATGGAGGCGGCGAAGCCGACGGGGAGCCCGTTCGTTCGCACCACCCTGAGCCGGAGGGCCCGCTTTCCGATCGATCGACCGCCGTCGAGTGTCTCGAACACCACGTAGTAGAAGAGGGGGATGGCTGCGACGAAGGCCATGAGGAGGATGCCGAGGGCGAAACCCGCCTCCTCGATGATGGCGTCGAGCGCCGGTGCTGCCGCGATGGCCCCGAAGAGCACCCCGAACATCACGACTCCGATCACCAGCGAATCGATGACCGCGGCTACGATCCGCGTCCCGACGCCGGCCAGGACGAGGTCGAGTCGGAGTCCCTCGGGGGTTTCGATTGAGTAGCGGTCTTCGAGCATGGATCTGACGACCTTCGTGTCGGAGCGGGAGGCTACTTGGAGGGAGCTCGAATCCCTCGTGGCCGCCGCAGGGCGTCGTCCCGAGGACCTCGGTGGCTCCCGCATCCGGCGCTTGGGGGCCCTGTACCGATCAGTGGTCGCCGACCTTGCCGTGGCGAGGAGGCGTTTCGCCGGCGACCCCGTCGTCCGCCGGCTCGAAGGACTCGCCGTCGAGGCGCGTGGTGTCGTCTATGACCGGGGTTTGCGGAGGAACTCGTTCGTACGCTTCGTGACCAATCGGTACTGGGAGTTGGTCCATGCCCGGCTCGGAATGATCGGGCTCGCGGCGGCGGTGCTGTTCGGCCCGGGCCTCCTCACGGCTGCGTGGGCGTTCGGCGATCCCACCGCGGCCGAGGGAGTCGTGCCCGCAGGTTTCCTCTGGGTCACCGAGCCCCAGGAATCGACCGACCAGGGCCTCGGTGGGCTCGGCATTGCCGCCTTCAGCACCTACGTGCTCGTGAACAACATCAGGGTGACACTGACGGCATTTGCGCTCGGCGTGACGTTCGGCGTCGGTACGGGGTTCATCCTCGCCTACAACGGAGCGATCCTCGGCGCCGTGGCCGGCCTTGCGATCGGCGCGGGGAATGGCGAGCTCCTGGTGGCTGCCACGAGCGGGCACGGCATCCTCGAGTTCTCCTGCATCCTCGTGGGTGGGGGAGCGGGGCTCGCCATGGGACGTGCGCTCCTCCGGCCGGGCACGAGGACCCGGGGGGCGGCGCTGGCAGCCGAGGCAAAGGACGCCGCACTGCTCGCCCTCGGCACGGCGCCGTGGTTGGCCCTTGCGGGCTTCGTCGAGGGCTATGTGGGGCGAACGGGGCTCGATGCCACCACGACCCTCGTCGTCGGTGTGGCGACCGGGTTGGTCTACTGGGGGCTCGTGACCGGTCGGGGTCGGTGAGTCGCCGCCCGGGTCATGGCGGACTACAGCCTCGCCCGGGCCTTGGCGGTCAGGTAGGCCGCAACACATCGACGGGCGAGGTCGTCCTCAGGCGCTTCGACGACCGTTGCGCCGGCCGACTCGATGCGGGCGGCTGCCCGACGCCGCCCCTCGCGGACGTCGTGGGCGACGAGCACCCGTGCTGCTCCGGTCGGGTCGACCGGAGGAGTCGCGAGGATCTCTGTGATGTCATGGTCGTCGACCGACGCCACCACCACGGCGTGGTGGCGGGTGAGCACCGGCGCAGCATCCACGAGCGGCCGAACGGCTGCCTCTTCGAACAGGTCGGTGAAGACCAGGACGAGGGATCGTTTCCACGAGGCCGCGGTGCGGAAGCCGAGGAGGTAGTCGGTGTCGACTGGTGCCGGCTCGAGGTCGAAGGCAGCGTGGAGCACCCGGTCGGCGTTCGCCCGGCCTGTCGGGACCTCACGGCGGATTCGTTCGTCGAAGGCCAGCAGGCCGACGCGGTCACCCACGACGTCTGCAACGGAAGCGACTGCGGCCACTGCGTCGAGTGCGGCGTCGAGCCGCGTGCGCCCTCCCACCTCGGCTGCCATGAGCCTTCCCGTGTCGACGAGGCAGAGCACCTCGCGGTCCTGTTCGAGCCGGTACTGGTTGCTCATGGGGCGGCCCATGCGAGCGGTTGCCTTCCAGTTCACCTGGCGGACATCGTCGTCGGGCTGGTAGTCACGGATCGATTCGAACTCGGTCCCCAATCCGAGGTCGCCATGACTCCGATGCCCCTCGTCCCGGAACCGCCCCGTCCGCACCGAGTGGGCGATCCGGCGGGCGTTGAGCAGGTCGGGGTACACGAGCACCTCGGACGGCGAGCCGACCCGATGGGTCCACGCACCGAGCCCGAGTGGGCCGAAGAGCCGGACCACGGGTGGCGAGAGCACGTGGCGTCCCCGGCGATGCGCGGTGATCGATCCACGGAGCTGTCCGCGGAGGTCTTGGGGCGAGATCGTCACGTCCGCTGGTTGGGGTTGCCGGACGCGGAACGGGCGACGGGTTCGCACGACCACCTCCGCCTTGCCGGGGACCCCCCGGGAAAGCCGATCGGGCACGGTGCGGAGCACGGCGGGGGCAGCCCGTACTCGGCTCGCATCGATGCCGACGAGGACGGCGAGGAGCACGGCGAGCGAGATCGTGAGGGCGGGCCCCACGAGGGGTGTCACCACGGCCAGGCCCGCGGCGATCGCCGCAGCCCGCGGGGTTGGGCTCACCTCG
>CP070681.1:429117-432675 GCA_020352575.1 Acidimicrobiia bacterium
ACCTGGCCGACGAGCGCCGGGATCACGGCCCGCAGCGCCTGCGGGAGCGTGATCAGCGCCGTCTTCTGGACCACCGACATGCCGAGGGCATCGGCTGCCTCGTACTGGCCACGGCTCAGCGACTGGAGGCCACCACGCACGTTCTCCGCGAGGTAGGCCGCCGAGAAGAAGGTCATGGCACCGATGGCACGGACCACGTTGTCGATCGACTGGAGTCCCTCGGGGAGGAAGAAGTCACCAAAGTTGATCGCTGCGAACAGCCAGGTGATGAGCGGCACCGAGCGGATGAGTTCGATGTAGGCCGTCGAGACCGTCCGGAAGATCGGAAGTGTCGAGGATCGACCGAGGGCGAGCATGACGCCGATCGGGAACGAGAGCCCGATGGCGAAGATCGCCAGTACTGCTGTCAGGGCGAGGCCACCGAGGAACTCACCACCGGCGAACGGCACCGTGGAGCCGGGGCGCAGCAACAGGGTCTCCGAGCCGCCGAGCCGGAAGAAGAAGACCACCGCGAAGACGGTGAGGACCCACACCCATTGGAAGCTCCGCACCGCCGCAGGCGAACCGCCGAAGGTCGGCGAGAGCAGCGCAAAGGCACCGAGGAGCAGGATGATCCACTTGACGGTCGCAGGCGAGCTCACCGCCTCCGGGAACGGGACGAACAGGAGGATGAGCGAACCGACGGTCAGGAGGCCTGCGACGATGCGTCCCTCCTCCCCGCGTCCGGGGGCGCCCATCCATTGGAGCGCGAGCCATCCGACGATGGCGCCGCCGATCAGCACCGGGATGTCGAAGGCAACGACGAGGTCCCAGTCGATGTTCGGCTTGCGGAGCACGACCAGCACGAGGAGGGGAGATGCGAGGATCCACCATCCGGTGAGGATCTGTCGGAGCCCCGGGTAGGCGTCCTTGAGCCTGCGCCCGAGCGGGTACGCCCCGATCGTCAGGAGCAGGATGATCGTCCACGGCAGCCTCGTGCTCGTGGCGATCGGCACCCACTCGTCCACGTTGTTGCCTGCCTCGTTCGTCCCCTGGATGGGTGCCTCGATGAGCCACAGGGCAACGGTCACGAGGCCGAGGAGGACCCCGATCACCGCCGGTGTGCTGATCGAGTCCTGCTTCGCCCGCTCCTCGCCGAGCATCCGGGGGATCCCGATGCCGATCGCAGCGATGACGAGGGCAATGACGACCGTGAGGTACCGCTCACTCCGACCCTCGACGAGTGGGCTGGCGAGCATGATCGCGATGATGAGGCCGAAGCCGGTCAACGATCGACCGATGCGCTTCCACGAGGTCTTGCCCGACTCGCCGTACACGGCGAGTGAGAGGGCGCCGATCACGAGGATGAGGCCGGCCGCGATCCACACCCGGAGGAAGTCGTCCTGCGGGTACGCCTGCACCATGAGGAGGCGGGAGTTCTGGGCGACCGCTCGCCACTGGCGGGTCTCCTCGAAGGCGAAGCTCATGATGCTCCACCCGGCACCGAGGATCGCCAGGATCATCCCGATGGAGAGGATGCCGCTTCCGACCGACCGGAAGAGGTTCTTGCGGAGCCACACCATCGCACCTGCCGGCGGCGGTTCGGGCGGTGCTGCCGACTCGGGGATGCCGAGGTCGATGGACACGGGGTACTGCTTGTCGTCCATGTCTATCGCTCCACCAGTGCCAGCTTGCGGTTGTAGTAGTTCGTGATCGAGGACAGCGAGAGGCTCCCAAGGGAGTAGAAGATCATCCACACCAGGAACACCGGCATCGACTGGCCGGTCTGGTTGTAGACCGTGCCACCGACCTGGACGATGTCGGAGAAGCCGACGGCGATGGCCAGTGACGAGTTCTTGAAGAGGTTCAGGAACTGGTTGCCGATCGGCGGAAGCACGATGCGGAATGCCTGCGGGAGGATGATCATCCGGAGGAGCTGCGCCCGGGTGAGGCCGACCGCCATGCCGGCCTCGGACTGGCCCTTCGGCACGGCGAGCACGCCGGCTCGGACCGCCTCACCGATGAAGGCTGCGGTGTAGACCACGAGGCCGATCCACAGCGCCGAGTACTGGATCGTCACGACCTTGCCGACGGTGAGGTCGTAGTTGACGAACCGGCCCTCGGTGAGGATCGGGAGGTTCGGGTCGAACGGGGCGCCCGTGCGCATCGGCTCGAAGAACGTGGCAAACCACTCGAACCACTGCTGCATGCCGATGAACGTCCCGGCGATCTCTGATCGGCCGATGACGGCCTCGGTCACTGCCGGGACCACGAAGAAGAAGAGCGCAACGAGCAGGCCGACGAGGCCCGAGACGATGAGCACGTACCAGTCGTCGTCGGAGAACTTGCCGTAGCCCGCCGGGGTGCGGAGCTTGGCGAGGCGCTTGGTGATCACCCGATAGGCGATGAACACCGCCACGGCGGCGAACAGCGCCTGGAAGACGAGAACCGGGACGCTCTCGAAGATGCCGGCGATGAACTCGAGCACCGGGCCCAAGAAGCCGGCCACGGGGTGGAGGAACCAGGCCACGACGATGGCTGCGAGGAGTGAGCCGAGCACCCACAGGCCGGCCTTCGCCTCGCCCGTGCCCGCCTCCTGGACGGAGATGCGCCAGCGGTACACCCGCATGACGCCCCACACGCCGATGAGGAAGATGATCACCCACTGCCATCGGGTCTCGGTGGGGTTGAACCAGGGGAGTGCGAAACCCTTCGCCGAGGCGTAGAAGACCGGCTCACCGATGCCGAAGAACGAGATCCCGGAGTCGGCCTCGAGGGCGCCGAGTCCACGGACGACCACCTGCCAGAAGATGATCTGCACGAGCACCGGGATGTTCCGGACGGTCTCGATGTAGAACGTCGCCGCCTTGTCGACGATCCAGTTCGAGGACAGGCGGCTCACGCCGAGGAGCGTGCCCAACAGGGTGGCGGCGAGGATGCCGGTGATGGACACCCTGAGGGTGTTCACCATGCCGACGGCGAGGGCCTCGAGGCTCGAGTTCGGCAGGGTGTTGAACCCGTCGGAGAGGGTGATGCCGACCGGGTTGCCGAGGAACTCGAACGAGATGGCACTGCCTTGGGCCTCGAGGTTGCCCTGCAACTGCGACCAGAGCAGGTAGAGGATCCCGAACACCCCACCGAGGAGCAGGAACTGGAGGATCCACTTCAGGACCCGGAGGTCGCGATAGAACGGCGGCTTCTCGGGGACGATGATGCTGCGCTCATCAGTCGTCATGGCGCTCCCTCACCCATTGGTTGTCTCCTCCGCTCCACCTAGGTAGTCGTCGTCGAAACCGGTGGTCGTTTCGACGACGCTCGGGGAGCGCCGAAGCGCTCCCCGAGAATCGTGCGAGTCGCTAGCGGGCCGGCGGGGCGTAGATGAGGCCGCCGTCGTACCACTGGGCGTTGTACGTGCCATCCCGGAAGATGTTCAGCGGGTTCAGGTTGCGAGAGAAGATCTCGTCGTAGTTCCCGACCTGCTTGATCACGTTGTAGAAGGCGTCGGCCGAGAGGCCCATGCCTTCCTGGAGCGACCCGTCAACGGAGCCGAGGAGGCGACCGAGCTCAGGAGCGATGTCC
>CP070681.1:432775-436325 GCA_020352575.1 Acidimicrobiia bacterium
CGGCCGCGCAGGAGGAATCGCTCCTCCTCCAGGAACGGAATCGCCTGCGGCGGATCCAGGAGGCCGAACTGCAGTACCTCGATGCCGTTGGTGCCATCGAGCGGATGATTCCCAGCACCCCCCAGCAGAGCGACCTCATCAACGACCTCGAAGCCCTTGCCGACGAGGCGAACGTGACCTGGCTGGGTGCGAGCTTCGGAGAGCCGTCCGGGGAGGCCGACCTCGCCCTTCGTCCGGTTGGCATCGCAGCCCAGGTGGAAGGGCAGTACTTCGAGTTGCTCTCCTACCTGTACGCCGTGCAGGACCTCGAACGAATCCTGACGGTGCAGGCGGCTGCCTTTGCGCCGTCCATGGACGACGACGGACGCGTCCAGCTGTCCGTTGCGCTGACGCTTACTGCCTACACGACGGGCGAGCTGCGCTTGCCTGCCCCCGTCGTCGAGGAGGAGGGGAGCTGATGGCCGCCCACGCACAACCCCGGAACGGCTCCGCCGCGGTCGTCGCGATCCTGCTCATGGGCCTCGGCCTCGCCGCCGCCTGGTGGGCCATGGCACCGGTCGTGCTCGGCGTGGACACCGGCACCGTCCTCGAGGGTGCGCCCCTTGCACCCGCCGCCATCGTTGCCCCGCAGGATGCACCGCTCGCCGAAGGCGCTCGCATCTCGACCCGCCTGCAGACCGCCCAGCCCCGAGACCCATTCGTGCCGCTCATCAACGACGCCCCGATGCAGGACACCGATGGTGATGGCATGCCCGACGAGACGGTCCCTGATCGGACCCAGGTCATGGTGGAGGAGATCGTCGATGTCGACGGCGTTCCACGGGCCAACATCGTCATCGATGGCATCACCTACACCGTGGGTGAGGGAGATGAGTTCGCCGGCACCTACAAGGTGATCGATCTCGATGTGGACGGGCAGCAGGCGGTGTTGATGAACGGTGACTCGACCTTCGTCGCCTCCGCCGGCCAAGCCATCCTCAAGTAGCGCATCGCCCATCCCGGCGACGGCCTCTACCCTCCCGTCCGTGTTGAGATTCCTCACCGCCGGTGAATCCCATGGCCCTGCGCTCGTCGCAGTGATCGAAGGCGCGCCTTCCGGCGTGCCATTCCTCGCAGAAGAACTCGGGCAGGAGTTGGCCCGACGACGCCTCGGCCACGGACGTGGCAACCGGATGAAGATCGAGAAGGACGAACTCGAGATCATCGGCGGCGTCCGGCACGGTCGCACCCTTGGATCCCCGGTGGCCGTCCTCATCCGCAACACCGAGTGGCCCCGGTGGCAGGAGGACATGTCCCCGCACCCCGGCAGCCCGAGGCGCACCCTCACCGCACCCCGGCCCGGGCATGCCGACCTGGTGGGTATGCAGAAGTACGACACGGAGGACGCCCGAGACATCCTCGAACGTGCCTCGGCCCGGGAGACCGCTGCCCGCACCATCGTCGGCTACCTCTCCAAGTCCATCCTTTCGGCGGTTGGCGTGGAGGTGATCAGCCACGTCGTCGCGATCGGCGACGTGGAGGCCCCGGACGCGCCACCACCGAACCCGAGCGCGTTGGCCGAGATCGATCAGGACCCCGTCCGTTGTGCCGACAAATGGGCATCCGCAGCGATGGTCGCGGCCATCGATGCTGCAAAGGCCGATCGGGACACCTTGGGTGGTGTCGCCGAGGTCGTCGCCCACGGCCTCGTGCCGGGCCTCGGGTCCCACGTCCACTGGGACCGGAAGCTCGACGCCGCCCTCGCCGAAGCCCTCATGTCGATCCAGGCGATCAAGGCGGTCGAGCTCGGGGACGGGCTCCGTACCGCCCGGCGGCGCGGTTCCGTGGCCCATGACGAGATCTACCTCGAGGATGGGGAGTACGTCCGCCACACCGATCGTGCCGGTGGCACCGAGGGTGGCATGACGACCGGGCAGCCACTGCGCGTCCGGGCGGCGATGAAGCCCATCTCGACGCTCATGCGGGCCCTCGACACCGTGGATGTGAAGACCGGTGAGGCCACCAAGGCGATCCGGGAGCGCTCCGATGTCTGCGCAGTGCCGGCCGCCGGCATCGTCGCCGAGCAGATGGTGGCCTTCGTCCTCGCGCGGGAGTACCTCCGCATGTTCGGAGGGGACGCCATCGATGACGTCGTTGCGGGCGTCGACCGCTACCGGGCGCGGATCGCCCGCTCCTGATGCTCTGGCTGGTGGGCCTCATGGGATCCGGGAAGTCCACGATCGGTCCCCTCGCCGCCGATCTCCTCGGAGTCGCATTCGTGGACACCGACGCGCTCGTGGAGACGCGGACGGGCCAATCGATTTCCGAATTGTTCGAGGCCGGTGAGCAGTCGTTCCGGGATGTCGAGGCGGCAGTCATCGAGGACGTGTCAGCCGGGCCTGCGGCCGTCGTGGCAACCGGCGGAGGTGCTGTGTTGCGGGAGGCCAACCAGCAGCACATGCGGGCATCGGGTGTCGTCGTGTGGCTGCGGGCCACCGCGGAGACGTTGGCAGCCCGGGTCGGGCAGGCCGACGGCCGTCCGCTCCTCGCCGGCGCGCCGGCCGAGCGACTTGCGACGCTCGTCGACCAACGACGAGCGGACTACGCAGCAGCTGCCGATGTGGTCATCGACACGGATGGCCGGGGCGTGGAAGAGGTGCTCGAGGAGGTGGTCGCAGCGTGGCCCGCTTCTTGATTCCGGGGGCCACCGAGGTCGTGGTGGGGCCGCTGCCGGACGACCTGCTGCCCGAGCGTGCGGGCCGGGGGTCGGTGGCCGTGTTCGGCCAGCCCGGAGCAGCACATGTGACTGCGCTGGTCATGGAACGGCTCACTGGCGGCGGACTGGAGGTCCACAGCCGGACGCTCCCGGACCGTGATGAGGCCAAGCGCCTCGACGTGATCGGCGCTGCCTGGGAGTGGCTTGCCGCCTGCGGCATGGGCCGCGGGGACACCGTCGTGGGCGTCGGTGGGGGAGCGCTGACGGATGCAGTGGGCTTCATCGCCGCCACATGGCTGCGCGGTGTGGAAGCGGTGTACGTCCCGACCACCCTGCTCGGCGCGGTCGATGCCTCGATCGGCGGGAAGACGGGCATCAACGTGGTCGGGAAGAACCTCGTCGGCGCGTTCGCCCATCCGTCGCGGGTCCTCGTCGACCCCGCAGGGTTCGAGGGCCTCCCCCCGGCGGTGTACGCCGAAGGCCTCGCTGAGGCGCTGAAGGCCGGGTACCTCGCCGACCAGCAACTTGTCCACCTGCTCCGACAGGACGGTCCGGATGCCGATCCGACGGAGGTCGTCGAACGAGCGGTGGCCGTGAAGGTCGCTGTCGTATCCGAGGACTTCACAGAGCAGGGTCGGCGGGCGATCCTCAACTACGGCCACACCCTCGGTCACGGGATCGAACTCGCCGCGGGGATCAGCCACGGTGAGGCCGTGGCGATCGGCATGGTCGCCGCGGCGGCAGTGAGCGCGCGACGGACGGGTTTCGATGCGGTGGATGAGCACCGGGAGACGATCGGCCGGCTCGGCCTGCCGAGCGCAGCAAGCGGGATCGACGCCGATGCCGTCCTCGACC
>CP070681.1:436425-439964 GCA_020352575.1 Acidimicrobiia bacterium
GGCATCAGATGACCTTCACTTCTTCGAGCTTGGCGATGATGCGACCGAACGCCTCGCCGTCGTCCTCGACCTTCTCACCGGCTGCACGAGCCGGAGCGTCCGCAACCTCGACGACCTGCTGGCCGACCGCGACGTCGACACCGAGGTCGGCAGCGGTCAGTTCGTCGACCGGCTTCGACTTGGCCTGCATGATCCCCTTGAAGGTGGGGTAGCGGGGCTCCACGACACCGGCGGTCACCGAGACGAGTGCAGGGGTCGAGGCCTCTACCTCGTCGTAGCCGGCCGCGGTCTGGCGCTTGATCTTCACCATGTCACCCTCGACGCCGACCTCCATGGCGTAGGTGAGGGCGGGGACACCGAGCAGTTCGGCGACTTGCTGGGGCACGACCCCGGCGTATCCATCGGTGGACTCGGTGCCGGCGATCACCAGGTCGAACCCCTCGCGAGCGATCGCAGCAGCGAGGATGCGGGCCGTGGTGAGCGAATCGGCGCCCTTGAGCGCCTCGTCGTCGACAAGGACGGCCTTGTCGGCACCCATGGCGAGCGCCTGGCGCACGCCCTGCAGGTTGCCCGAGGGGCCCATGGACACGAGCGTGACTGAACCTTCGTTCGCCTCGGCGATCTGGAGGGCGACCTCCACCCCGTAGCGATCCGTGTCGTCCAACACCTGCTCGTTCGGCCGCACGAGGGTGTGGCTGGCCGGGTCGAGCGAGTAGTCGGCCGCCGGATCCGGGATCTGCTTGACGCAGACTGCGACCTTCACAGGTCCTCCTTCATCGGTGACAGGGGCCGATTCTAGGAGGTTGAGCGTTCGCTCAAGAACGGCCCTCGGCTCCGAGTCGCGGGAGCAAGGAGTCGAGGAGGCGGGTGAACCGGTCCGTCGCCTCCATGGCCACTTCCTTCACCTCGTCGTGGCTGAGAGGTACCGGCGAGATGCCCGCTGCCAGGTTGGTGCACAGGCTGATCCCGAGCACCTCGGCACCCATGTGGCGGGCGGCGATCACCTCGGGGACCGTCGACATGCCGACGAGGTCGGCGCCCATCCGCTTGGCCATCTGGACCTCGGCCGGCGTCTCGTAGGTGGGGCCGGTGAACCAGGCGTACACGCCCTCTTCGAGGGGGACCCCCGATTCCGCCGATGCCTCCCTGGCCAGACCCCGGAGCCGCTTCGAGTACGCCTCGCTCATGTCGGGGAACCGGGTACCGAGCCGTTCGTCGTTCGGTCCCATGAGGGGATTGCGGCCCGTGAGGTTGAGGTGATCCGAGATGAGGACGAGGTCCCCGGCTCCGAGGTGGTCACCGCACCCACCGGCAGCGTTCGTGAGCACGACCGTGTGGCACCCGGCCGCGACTGCGGTGCGCACGGCGAAGACGATGTCGGCGAGGGGGACGTCCTCGTACAGGTGCGTGCGACCGGCGAAGGCCAGGATCCGGACCCCGGCAAACTCGGCAGAGGCAAGGTGCCCGGCGTGGCCGGTCACGGTCGGCACGGGGAAGTGGGGGATGTCCCGGTAGGCGACCGTGGTTGCGCCGGGCAGGGAGGCTGCGTAGGGCGAGAGGCCGGAACCGAGGACCAGGGCGACGTCGTGTGACTCCCTGCCGGTTGCGGCCGCGATGTGGTCGGCGGCGGCGGTGAGTTGCTCGAACATGGGGCGAGCCTATTGACGCGAGGCGTGATCGTTGCGGAGCCGTTCCCGGATGAGGGGCGGTGGCGTCGCCTCGGGACCGATGACCCACGCGGACTCGAGGAGCGCAAGGCAGTCCTCGAGTCGGGCCGGGTCACTCCACGCCACCTCGGCAACGGCGTCGCCCTGGCGCACGCGATCTCCTCGCTTGGCATGCAGCGTGATCCCGACACCGGGGTCGATGACGTCTTCGATCGTGGCCCGGCCGGCGCCGAGGCGCATGCCGGCAACCCCGATCCTTCGCGCGTTGGCCTCGACGACGACGCCGTCGGAAGCGGCGGTCACGGTGTGGCTGTTCGCCGCCACGGGGAGGAGGGAGGGATCGTCGAGGACCTTGGTGTCGCCGCCTTGGGCCGCCACGACGCGCCGGAACACGTCCATGGCAGCCCCGTTGGCCACGGCCGTGGCGAGTCGGTCTCGTGCCTCCTCTTCGTCCCGGGCTGCGCCCGCAAGGAGGAGCATCTCGGTGCCGAGGGCATAGGTCAGGTCCACCACGTCGGTCGGTCCGCCTCCCGCCAGCACCTCGAGGGACTCGCGGATCTCGTTGGCGTTCCCGACCTCGCGGCCCAGTGGTTGCGACATGTCGGTGAGGAACGCCGAGACCTTCGTGCCATGGGCGTCGCCGATTCCGAGCATCGTGCGGGCCAGCAACTGGGCGTCCTCGAACTCCTGCATGAACGCCCCGGTCCCGAACTTCACGTCGAGCACGAGGGCGTCGAGGTCCTCGGCGAGTTTCTTCGACATGATCGACGAGCTGATGAGTGGGACGGACTCCACGGTGGCGGTGACGTCCCGAAGTGCATACAGGCGGCGGTCGGCCGGCACGAGGGTCTCGGACTGGCCGGCGAGGACGAGGTTGGTCTCGCCAAGGATGCGGACGAAGTCAGGTGGGTCCAGCGTCGTGGTGAACCCGGGGATCGTCTCTAGTTTGTCGAGGGTGCCACCGGTGTGGCCGAGTCCCCGGCCGCTCATCATCGGGATCGCCACCCCGCAGGCGGCCACCATCGGGGCGAGCGGAATCGAGATCTTGTCGCCGACGCCGCCAGTGGAGTGCTTGTCGGCCCTGGGGAGTGGGTGGTCCGAGAGGTCGAGCACCTCGCCGGACCGCATCATCGCGTCGGTCCAGACCCCCAATTCGTCGGCGGAGAGGCCCGTGAAGAAGATCGCCATTGCCATGGCGGCCATCTGGTAGCGGGGGACGTGGTCGTCGGCGTATGCCTGGATGAGCCCACGGATCTCGTCTGCGGTGAGACGGCCGCCGTCTCGCTTTCGCTGGATGAGTTCGACGACGTTCACGGCGGCAGCGTACGGGCTCAGCCGTCCGACGCGAGGTCCATCTCGCGTCGATACTTCTTCCAGTCGCTCACCTTCGTCGACCATGCGATGTCGGTGACGACCGAGATGACCCCGAACGCCGTGACGGCCCAGATCACCCAGGTCGGTTGCTTCGAGGCGAGTGCGGCGGGGATGAGTGCGAATGGCACGACCTTGCTCATGATCGCCCCGGAGGCGTGCATCCACGCCCGCCGGTGGGCCGGCACCGTGAGGTAGGTGGCGTAGTCGACCTTCACGCCCGGTTGGGGGAGTGTGATCTCGCCGATGAACCAGTGCGTGAACCGCATGCCCTGGATACGGCCCACCACCAAGTGGGCGAGGCCGTGCGTGGTGACCCAGACGATGCCGAGCCCCAAGAGGAACCACAGCCATCGCAGGGGTGCCCCGTCGGCGTAGGACCATGCGATCAGACCGAGTCCGCCGCCGGTGACGAGGAGGTTGAGGATCGTCCCGGGGACGATCGGCACCGTGAGGAGGGCCCAGTCGGTGAACGCCTTGCGATCGATGGCGGCGATCCTC
>CP070681.1:440064-443600 GCA_020352575.1 Acidimicrobiia bacterium
GTTCTCGACGACGCCGGCGATGGGCATGAAGGACCGACGCGCCATGTCCGCGACGCGGACCGCCACCTTCTGTGCGGTCCGCTGCGGCGTGGTGACCACGACCATCTCGGCCTGGGGGAGGAGGCGGGAGAGGGCCATCTGCACGTCGCCCGTTCCCGGTGGCATGTCGATGAGGAGGTAGTCGAGCGCACTCCACTTCACCTGCGTGAGGAACTGCTCCAACGCCTTGGAGAGCATGAGGCCACGCCACATGAGGGCGGTCTCCTCGGACTCGGCGATGAGGCCGGTGGAGACGACCTCGAGGCCCTGGGCATGGACTGGCAGGAGCTGGCGGTCGTCGTTCGCAGTGATGCGATCAGTGGTTCCGAGCATGCGGGGGATCGAGAAGCCCCAGATGTCTGCGTCGAGGATGCCGACGCTTCGGCCGGATGCGCCGAGGGCCGCGGCGAGGTTGACCGTGGTTGTGGACTTCCCGACGCCGCCCTTGCCCGATGCGATGGCGAGGACCCGGGTCGTCGGTGCGATGGCCGTGGGGGCGGCACGTTCCCGTGCGCGGAGGCGAGCCGTCTCCATGAGTGCCGATCGCTGCGAACTCGTCATCGCCGTGGTGTGCACGGTGACGGTCTCGATTCCCGCGACCGACCGGGTCTTGCGCCGTGTGTCCTCTTCGAGCTGCCCGCGCTGGGGGCACTCGGCGATGGTGAGGGCGAGGTCCACGTCGGCGTGGGATCCCTCGACGCGCACGCCGTGGATCATGCCGAGGTCGACGACGTCGGCACCCAGTTCGGGGTCGATGACGCCCTTGAGGGCGGTGTAGATGTCGTCGACGATGGCCACGGGACAAGGGTATGGCCGGCACGGGGTTACC
Source organism: Acidimicrobiia bacterium (assembly GCA_020352575.1). Lineage (GTDB taxonomy): Bacteria > Actinomycetota > Acidimicrobiia > Spongiisociales > JAENVV01. Next base: position 440,933 of record CP070681.1, read on the forward strand.
GGAGGGGTTTCCCCTACCGCGCTAGGAGAAACCGTCGCTACACTGCCGTCTCTATGGAACAGGCGCTCTTCATCAAGTCCAAGGCCCCGGGCAGCACCGTGGCGCTCACCGACCTCGCCGTCGAGAAGGTGCGCGAGCTCGTCGTGGCCGAGGGTGATCCAGACCTCGCCCTCCGTATGGCCGTGCGCCCCGGTGGCTGCTCCGGTTTCTCCTACGAGATGTACTTCGACACCCAGGTCGAGGACGACGACATCGTCGAGACGTTCGGTCCCGACGGTGACGTCCGGGTCCTCGTCGACCCGCAGAGCGCGGACATGATCCGCGGTGCGACGCTCGACTACAAGGACGGCCTCATGGGTGCCGGCTTCTCCATCAACAACCCGAACGTCACCCGTTCGTGTGGATGTGGGAATAGTTTCTCCTAGGAGCCGACCCCCTCACCCCTGACGCCCCGGCTCCACAGCCGGGGCGTTCCGTTTGGAGCACCTCTTTGCAGCCCGGCAACACCCCGCTCGTCGAGTTCCGAAACCTGGCGCCGGAAGGCACCAGGCTCTTCGCCAAGCTCGAGTGGTACAACCCCACCGGCTCGATCAAGGACCGCCCGGCGTGGTTCATGTTCCACAACGCCGTCGAGTCGGGACGCCTCCGCGACGGCGAGCCGATCGTCGAGGCCACCTCCGGCAACACCGGCATCGGGCTCACCCGCCTCGCCGTGACGAACGGCCACCCGATCGCCATCTGCATCCCGGCATCTGCAACGGAGGAGCGAAAGCTCCTCCTTCGTTCGTACGGTGCCGACCTCATCGAGGTCGATGGCGCACCCGCCGACGCGCTTGCCCGGGCCCAGGAACTCGCCGACGACGGCGAAGGGGTCATCCTCAACCAGTACGTGAACCGGTGGAACGCGTACGCCCACTTCTTCGGCACCTCCATGGAGATCGTGCGCGAGTGGCCGCTCGACGCGCCGGCCGGCCACCTCCATGCCGCCTATGGCACCGGCGGGACGCTCACCGGGAACAGCAGGGGCCTCGCCCACCACTGGCCCGGCATCCGCGTGCACTCGGTCGAGCCGTTCTACGAGGACCCGATCAGTGGGATGCGGTCGCAGGACGATCCGTACCAGCCGCCGGTCGCCGACCTCTCGCTCGTCACCGACCGCCATCAGGTGGCTCGGGCCACGGCCGAGGCGATGGTGCTCGAGACGATCCGCGCCGAGGGGCACTTCGTCGGGACCTCGTCGGGGGCCATCATCCACGCGGCGCTCGAGACGCTCTCCCGCGAAGGTGGGACGTCGGTGATGCTCCTCCCCGATGCCGGGTGGAAGTACCTCTCGAACGAGCCCTGGACGTCGATCTAGCCGAACCGGTATCCCACCGACCTCACCGTGGTGATCCAGTGGGCGCGTTCCTCGCCGATCTTCGCCCGTAGGCGGCGTACGTGGACGTCGACCGTGCGGGCCCCGCCGAAGTAGTCGTAGCCCCAGACCTGTTGGAGGATCTGCTCCCGCGACCACACGCGGCCCTTGTGCTCGACGAAGTAGCGGAGGAGCTCGTACTCCATGTACGTGAGATCGATCGGATCGTCGCCCACGGTCGCCTGATAGGTGGCGAGGTCGAGGACGAGGTCCTCGTGCTCGAGTTCGTCGGAGACCTCCTGCTCCCCGATGGCGCGGGCGAGGCGGATCCGGATCTCGATCGGCGAGGCCACATCGATGGCGAAATCAGCCGGCCACGTCTCCTGCTCGAGCAGGAGGAGCCGATCCGAGGGGACGATCACCACCACGGGCACCCCCGCCTCTGCCACCGGACGGGCGAGGCGGAGTCTGCGGGCAGGCTGGTCGCCGAGGTCCACGAGGAGGCAGGACCACTCGGGGTGGGCGGTGAGCTCGTCCTCCTCCACGACCACGTGCTCCCTGCCGAGCATGAGGAGGGCCTCCTCGACGAGCGGGCTGGGATCGGAGGGGTGGACCGCGATCGTCATCAGAGCACCGGGAGGTACTGCTCCAGTTCGAAACGGGACACGTGGTGCTGGTACCGCTCCCACTCACGCCGCTTGTTCTTGAGGAACCAGTCCATCGTGTGCTCGCCCAGCGTCTCGTGCATGAGCTCGGACTCGTCGAGGGCGACGAGCGCCTCCGACAGGGTCTCGGGCAGGCGGCGGATGCCCGCGTCCCGACGCTCGGAGTCCGAGAGCGAGAACGCGTTCCCGTCCAGTTCGGCGGGAGGTTCCATGCCCTGGCGGATCCCGTCGAGCCCGGCAGCGAGCAGCGAGGCGAACACGAGGTAGGGGTTGCAGGCGGCGTCCGGGGACCGCAGCTCGACGCGCGACGACTCTTGCTTGCCCGACTTGGGTGTGGGGATTCGGACGAGGGCTGACTGGTTGTTGTGTGCCCACGTCGTGTGGGCGGGCGCCTCGAACCCGCCGACGAGGCGCTTGTACGAGTTCACCCACTGGTTGGTGATCGCGGTGAACGCCGGCGCGTGGTGCAGCAGCCCGGCCACGAACGACCGTCCGGTCGGACTGAGCCCGTCCTCGGAGTCGGGGTCGTGGAAGGCGTTCTCGTCGTCGCTGAACAGCGACTGGTGGAGGTGGAGGGCCGAGCCGTCGTGGCCCTCCAGGGTCTTCGGCATGAAGGTCGCGTACTTGCCATGGGCCATGGCGACTTCCT
>CP070681.1:443700-447210 GCA_020352575.1 Acidimicrobiia bacterium
CCACGGCGGATTCGGTGAGGATCGCGCCCTGGCCCTGTGTGAGGAAGAAGAGGAAGTTCGCCGAGAACTGGTCGAGTGTGATGCGGACGGTCGTGTCGTCGATCGCCTCGACCGAGGAGATGGGCTCGAGGGTCGTGGCGAAGGGATGGGCGGGGTCCTTCTCCAACACGTTCGTGAGCGAGAACACGACGTCGTCCGCGGTGAACGGCTCGCCGTTGTGGAACGTGATGCCCTCGCGGAGCTCGAAGGTCCACTCCGTCCCGTCGTCGGAGGCCTCCCATGACTCGGCGAGCAGCGGGGTGATCGACCCATCCGACTCGAGCTTCACGAGTGTCTCGTACACGTTGTAGAGCAACACCTGGGGGATGGCCGCGGCGGGCGACGAGGTGAGGTCGAGCGTCGGAGGCTCGAGCTGGAGTCCCAGCACGATGTCCTGCACCGCGGAGGCCGGTGGAGGCTCGGTCGCGACGATGGGTTCGGTGTCGGTCGGGGTCCCGCTCGTGCACGCGGCCAGTGCCATGGCAAGTGCGGCGAGGAGGGCAATGGATCGACGGGCGCGCAACTCGGGGTGCTCCTTCGGGGTCGTCGACAGCCTAGGAAGTGCCCCTTTATTGGGCGACATCAGGAGAGGCGGGGAATGGCCTCCACGAGCGTCCGCGTGTAGGCCTCGGACGGGGTCCGGAGCACCGCGTCGGCCGGCCCTTCCTCGACGAGTCGCCCGTGATGGAGGACGCCGACCCGGTCGCACACTTCGTGCACGACGGAGAGGTCGTGGCTGATGAACAGCATGGTGAGCCCGAACTCCTCCCGAAGCTCGCCCAACAGCGTGAGCGTGCGCTCTCGCACCGACATGTCGAGGGCGCTCACCGGCTCGTCGGCGACGAGGACCTTCGGATGCGGGGCGAGCGCTCGGGCGATGGCGATGCGCTGGCGCTCGCCACCCGAGAACTCGTGTGGGTACTTCGTGGTGGCGTCACGGGGCAGGTGCACCGCATCGAGCAACTCCTCGACACGTGCTCGTTGGTCGCCCTGGATCCCGAGGGCGCGAAGCGGTTCGGCGACCACGTCGAGGATGCGCATCCGAGGGTCGAGCGAGCCCATCGGGTCCTGGAACACCATTTGCACGGCCGCCCTCGGGTCGGCGTCGCCCAGGCCGTGCCACGTGATCCGGCCCGACGTCGGCGTATCGAGGCCCATCAGCATCCGAGCGACCGTCGTCTTGCCCGAACCCGACTCACCGACCAGGCCGTACGTCTCACCCGAGCCGATCCGGAATGAGATGTCGTCCACGGCGACGAGCGAGTCCCGTGGTCCCAGGGGACGGGTGCGGGGCAGCCTGAATTCCCTCCGGACCGACTCCAGCGCGACCATCGGAGGCCGGGTGGCCGGTTCTGGTCGTTCCCCCGTGGCAGCGCTCGGCCGGCTGAGCGGCGGAACCGCTTCGACGAGCGTCCGGGTGTGGGGGTTCGTCGGCTCGGCGAACACCCTGCGGGTGGGGCCCCGCTCGACGAGGCGTCCTTCGCGCAGGACGAGCACGTCATCGGTGGCCCCCGAGACGAGTGGGAGGTCGTGGGTGATGAGGAGGAGCGCCGTGGACGCGGCCCGGACCTGCTCGGAGAGCATGTCGAGGACCTTCGCCTGCACGGTCACGTCGAGGGCGGTGGTTGGCTCGTCGGCGATCACGAGGTCGGGCCCACACGCGATCGCCATGGCGATCATCACTCGTTGTCGCTGGCCACCCGACATCTCGTGGGGGAAGGACCTGACCCTCCGCCCGGGCTCGTCGACCCCGACGCGCCCGAGGAGCTCCGCTGCCATGTCCAACGCCTCGCCACGTGGTGTGCCGCGGTGGCGCACGAGTGCCTCTGCGACTTGGTTGCCGACCCGCATCACGGGGTTGAGGGCCGTCATCGGCTCCTGGAACACCATCGAGACATCGTTGCCGCGAACCGCACAGAGGGCCCGGTCGTCCATCGAGGTGAGCGCCCGCCCGTCGAGGGTGATGGCGCCGGACGCGTGGAGGTTGTCGGGGAGGAGGCCGAGGATGGCGAGCGCCGTGAGGCTCTTCCCCGACCCGGATTCACCGATGAGGCCTGTCCGCGACCCGCGGGCGAGCTCGAAGGAAACGCCGTCCACGAGGGTGCGTCCGCGGCGGGTCGTGATCGTGAGGTCCTCGACGGCGAGGAGGGGACTTGTCACGAGCGATCCACCTCGAGCCGGGGGTCGAGTGCGTCCCGCAGGCCGTCGCCGAGCAGGTTGAACCCGAGGACGGTGAGCGCAATGGCGGCTCCTGGCCACAGGGCAAGGCCCGGGGCGATGCGCACGAGGGTCTGGGCGTCCCGCAGGCTGCGGCCCCACGACGGATCTGGCGGTTGGGTGCCGATGCCGAGGAACGAGAGGGCGGCCTCGGCGAGGATGGCAAGGGCGAAGAGGACGGTTGCCTGCACGATGAGGACCGAGGCGATGTTGGGCAAGACGTGCCGGATGAAGATGAAGGATGGTGTTCGGCCGTAGGAGCGAGCGGCGGTCACGAAGTCGAGTTCGAGGACGCGCAGCGACGCCCCGCGGGTGACCCGGGCGACGATCGGCACATACGCGACGCCGATGGCGATCATCGCCGGGCCGATCCCCGGTTCGAGCGCAGCAACGAGGAGGATCGCCCCCAGGACGGCGGGGAAGGCGTAGATCACATCGGCCAGCCGCATGACTGCGTCCTCGACCCAGCCCCGCCTGGCGGCGGCGAACCCCCCGACCGGGACGCCGATGAGGACGGCGATCGAGACAGCGAGGACGCCGACGAAGAGCGCACTCCGGGCGCCGACCATGAGTTGGCTCAGCACGTCCCTTCCGAATGCGTCGGTGCCCATGGGGTGGCCGGGCGACCATGACGGGAGCAGGGCGTCGGCGCCGGAGATGGCGGTGGGGTCGTAGGGCGTCCACACGAACGAGAGCAGCGCCGTGGCCACGACGGTGCCAACGATCAACGCCCCCACCACGAGGTTGGTGCGGCGCCAGCGGCGACGCCGGTGGTCGAGCTGGAGGGGGACCTGGTCGCTCATCGGGCACGCACCCGCGGGTCGATGGCGCGATACATGAGGTCGACGAGCAGGCTCACGAGCAGGATCGCGGCAACGATCGACATCGCACCGCCCTGGACGAGTTCGAGGTCACGGCGGGTGATGGCCTGCAGCAGCATCGATCCGAGCCCCGGGAGGACGAAGACGCTCTCGATCACGACCGTCCCGGCGAGGAGCGCTGCGAACTGGAGGCCGAGGACGGTCAGCACGGGGATGGCAGCGTTGCGGAGCCCGTGACGCCACAACGCCTCCGAACGACTCAGGCCCTTGGCGCGCGCGGTCCGGATGAAGTCCTCCCGCAGGGTCTCGAGCACGGCGCTGCGGACGTATCGGGTGAGGATTGCGCCTTGGACGAGGGCGAGGCTCACCGCCGGGAGGAAGAGCGCTCGCAGGCCGGTCCAGAACCCGGCGTCCCAGCCCGGGAAGCCACCGG
>CP070681.1:447310-450743 GCA_020352575.1 Acidimicrobiia bacterium
CCACCTCGGCACCCAGACCGGCGCCCCGCCCGATGACTTCGCCGTGCGGGGCCAGAACTGGGGCTTTCCCACGTACGACTGGGATGCCATGGCCGCCGAGGACCACCGGTGGTGGCGCGACCGGTTCACCGCCATGTCGCACTACTGCGACGCCTATCGGATCGACCACATCCTTGGGTTCTTCCGCATCTGGGAGATCCCCGAGCACGCCGTCGACGGGCTCCTCGGCTGGTTCCGCCCATGCCTCCCACTCTCCGAGGAGGAACTCCACGCAGCGCTCCCGAAGGCAGACATCGAGTGGCTCACCCGACCGATGATCGACGTGACCGTGCTCGAGCGCCGGTTCGGCCCACTCCACGACTCCATCCGGGAGCGATGCTTCACCGGTCCCGCCGGCGACCTCCGGTTCGTCGACGAGTTCGCCGACCAACGCGCGATCGCAGCAGCGTCACAGGCAGGTACGTTCGACCACCTCGGCGACCGAGCACACGTCACCCGCCACCTCCTCGACCTTCGTGCCGACGCACCGCTCATGGCTCGGGACGATGGCTTCGCCCCCCGGATCTCGTGGCACGCCACCGAGGCATACCAACGGCTCCCCGGCCACGAGAAGGAGGCGTTCGACCACCTCGCCAACGACTTCTTCTACCAGCGCCACAACCGCCAGTGGCAGGCGAATGGGATGCAAAGCCTGCCCCCGGTCGTCGATGCGACCGCCATGCTCCCGTGCGGAGAGGATCTCGGGATGGTCCCCGACATGGTCCCCACGGTCATGCGGGAGATGGGCATCCTCTCGCTCGAGATCGAGCGCATGCCGAAGATGATGGGGGCATGGCGCGCCGACCCCGCTGCGGCGCCGTACCTCTCCGTCGTCTCCCCTGCGACACATGACATGGCCCCGATCCGCCTCTGGTGGGAGGAGGAGCGCGCTGCGGCCGATCGGTACTGGAGCGAGGCGATGGGCCGCGAGGGCGATGCGCCGATGGAGGCGACCTCCGAGGTCTGCGAGGCCATCGTCGATGGGCACCTCCGCTCACCCGCCATGCTCACGGTGGTGCAGCTACAGGACCTCCTCGCCACGGTCGACGAGGCCCGACGTGACGACATCCTCACGGAGCGAATCAACCAACCGGCGGATCGCCATCATCGGTGGCGCTACCGATGCCACCTCGACGTCGGAGACCTCCCGGTACGGGACTGGTCCCGCCGCTAGGCGGACCCTGCGCCGAGGGCCGCCTCGGTGAGGTCGAGGGTCTGGGCCCGTCCACACTCGGATCATCAATCCTGTGGGTACCCAAGGGATCCACCAGACACGTCGAATTGTGCGGACTTTCTCAGCCGAATCGGGCCCGTCCGACGGCCACGGCTGCGGCGAGGACCACGAGCAGAGCTGCGCCGGCCATGAAGGCGATCGGTGCGCCGATCCCGACGAGCGCCACACCGCCGAGGATCGGGCCCACCGTCTGGCCGAGCCGGACCGCACCTGCGCCGACGGCGATCACCGTGCCACGGCTCTCGGTGCCGGCCGCCTCGGTGATGCGATCGAGGAGGGCGGGGAAGGTGAGGCCTTCGGCGAGTCCCCAGAGGAGGGCACCGGCTCCCAGCACGAGGAGCGGCACCGGACTCCCCAGGATGAAGAACGAGACACCGAATACCACCAGGCCGACCGTGATCGCGCGGAAGCGCCCATACCGATCCGTGATCCTCGCGATATTGAGCGAGATCCAGAACGACACGAGGGACGGCATCCCGAGGAAGATCCCCCGGGCACCCGCCGAGAGCCCGTAGGCCTCTTCGAGGTGGAAGGGCAACACCGTCAGGATGAGGCCGAAGATCGCCACCATCACCACCACCTCGAGGCCGAACAGGCCGAGGACGACCGGCGTCCGGAGCACCTCACCGGACGCCTTCAGTTGCGCCCCGACACCGATGGACGCCATCGGTCGGTCGAGCGGGAGGGTGCGGACCGCTGCGAGCAGGACCAGGAACACGAGTGGGTAGAGGTAGAACGGCCCACGCCATCCCAGCCAGTCGGCGAGGGCACCGCCCATCGTCGGCAGGGCGGCGATGCCTGCGGTGAGGGCAGCAGAGTTCCGCCCGAGCATGCGCACCCGGTCGGAACCATCCCAGTGGTCACCGATGAGCACGATGACGAGGTTGATGAGTCCCGCGGCGCCGATGCCCTGGATGAAGCGGATCGCAGCGAGCATCGCCACGCTGGTCGAGAGCGCCGACGCGGAACCAGCGACGGCGAACAAGACGAGGCACGGCAGCAGCACACGCCTCCGGCCCCAACGATCGGCGAGCACACCGATGACGGGTGCGAGGAGGATGCCCGGGAGGGTGGCGGCGCCGAGGATCAGACCGGCTGCGGATTCGGGTGCGTCAAGGGCACGGAGGATGTCGGGGATCACCGGCGCGATCGGCGTGATGAGCGTGACCCCGACCACCGAGATGGTGAAGAGGATCCACGATGGTGGTCTGCGCACACCGGCGTCGTTGGGCACCGGGGGAGCGTAGCGAGGGTGCACTGTCGACCCGCCGGCTACTCGAAGCGTGGCACCCCCTGGGCGTACGCCTCCTCGAAGCGGGCGAGCACCTCGCCGGGCTCGGCATGGCGGCCCTCGGCGTGCTTCGAATAGAGCATCTCGCCGTCTACGACGACGTCGAAGACGCCCTTGCTGCCCGGCTCCACCCTCACCGCCTCGATGATGTGTTGGTAGTTGGAGAGCAGGTCACTCACCGTGCGCACGGCACGGTCCACGTAGTTTCAAGAGACGCAGTAGCGCAGCTCGATCGAGTGCATGGGACGACGGTAGCGGTTCTCACCCGCTTCTCATCAGGGGCTCAGGGACGTCTCACACAGACCACCGAGAGTGGTCCTCGACGGTGCAGGACATCGAAAGGAGATGCACCATGAGGAAGACCATCATCGCGACCCTTGCCGGGATCGCCATCGTGGCCGGCGGGTTCTTCGCCGGGACCCTGATCGACACCGATACGGCGGTCGCGCAGGAGAACCCGGGAGTCGAGGTCCCCGCCGACGAGCAACGCGAAGGGCCCCGTGAGCATCGACGCGGCGACGGCCCCCGTGGCGTACTCGTCGACATGGTCGAGACGGCCGCCGACTTCCTCGACATGGACGTCGAGGAGATCAAGCAAGCCCTCGCCGGAGGGAGCACGCTCGCCGATCTCACCGACGACGTCGACGGACTCGTGGCTGCCCTGGTGGCCTCTGCCGAGGATTCGCTCGACGAAGCCGTCGAGGACGGGAAGATCGACGCCGAGCGCGCCGCCGAGGTGGGCGAGGCACTCGAGGAACGGATCACCGAGTTCGTGAACTCGACCCATGAGCGTCCCGTGCGCCCCCATGCCGATCGCCACATCCGCGGTGCCGTGAACGAGGCCGCCGAGGCCATCGGCATCGAGGCCC
>CP070681.1:450843-454273 GCA_020352575.1 Acidimicrobiia bacterium
ACCAGGAGATGCGAGACGACGCGATCACCGTGCTCAGGGCCATCGGCGTAGAGACGGGGGGCTCGAACGTCCAGTTCGCCGTCGACCCCGCCACGGGGCGCAGGATCGTGATCGAGATGAACCCCCGTGTCTCCCGATCGTCCGCGCTCGCCTCCAAGGCCACGGGTTTCCCCATCGCCAAGATGGCCGCCCTCCTCGCCGTCGGCTACACGCTCGATGAGATCCCCAACGACATCACGGGCAAGACACCGGCCTCGTTCGAACCGGCACTCGACTACGTCGTCGTCAAGGCCCCACGCTTCGACTTCGCCAAGTTCCCCTCCGCGAGTGGGCGCCTCGGCACGTCCATGCAGAGCGTGGGCGAGGCCATGGCGATCGGGCGAACGTTCGGGGAAGCCCTCCAGAAAGCGCTCCGCAGCCTGGAGACGGGCCGCAAGGGCCTCAATGCGGACGCCGTGGAGGCGATCTATGCGGAGGTCGATGACGCCGAGCTGCGGGAACGCATCGCCACGCCGACGCCGAACCGCGTCTTCCATGTTGGTGAAGCGCTCCGACGGGGCTTCTCCGTCGAGGAGATCGCCTCGGCGACCGGATACGACCCGTGGTTCGTCGAAGAGATGGGGGGCCTCGTCGACCTCCGGCACGAGCTCGAGCGAGCGACCCTGCTTGCGAATGCCCACGATGCGTCGGTGGTCGACGTCCTGTGGGAGGCAAAGCGCGCCGGCTTCTCAGATGCGCAGCTCGCCCACCTGTGGCAGATGCGCCCCGACGCGGTGCGGGACCTGAGGCGGTCGCTCGAGTTGGACCCGACCTACAAGACCGTCGACACCTGCGCGGCGGAATTCGAGGCAACCACCCCGTACATGTACTCCACCTACGAGGACGAGTCCGAGGTGCCACCCGCCGACCGTCCCCGGGTCGTGGTCCTCGGGTCGGGACCGAACCGGATCGGCCAGGGCATCGAGTTCGACTACTGCTGCGTCCACGCCTCGTTCGCCCTCCGCGACGCCGGGTACGAGACGGTCATGGTCAACTGCAACCCGGAGACGGTCTCCACCGACTACGACACGTCGGACCGCCTCTACTTCGAGCCGCTGACGGTGGAGGATGTCCTGTCGATCGTGGATGCGGAGTCACCGGAGGCGGTGATCGTGCAGTTGGGCGGCCAGACCCCCCTCAACCTCGCCCGCCACCTCGAGGAGCGCGGGGTGCCGGTGGCTGGCACTGCGCCGGCGTCCATCGAGGCAGCCGAGGATCGGGAGCAGTTCAGCGCGCTCTGTCGCCGCCTCGGGATCCGCCAGCCCGCCCACGGCATCGCCACCACGGCAGCCGAGGCTGAGGAGGTCGTGGATCGGATCGGCCTGCCGGTGCTCGTCCGCCCGTCGTTCGTGCTCGGTGGCCGAGCCATGAAGGTGGTGTACTCCTACGAGGACCTCCAGGAGTACCTCCACGAGATGTACCACGAGGAGGATGAGGACGGTTTCGACCTTTCGTCCAGTCCACTCCTGATCGACCGCTTCCTGGAGTCCGCCACCGAGGTCGACGTGGACGCGATCCACGATGGACACGAGTTGCTGGTCGGCGGCCTCATGGAACACGTCGAGGAGGCCGGCGTGCACTCCGGTGACTCTGCGTGCGTGACGCCGCCGCCGACGCTCTCCCGCTCTGCCAAGGACACCATCCTGCGGGCGACGGAGGACCTCGCCGAGGCGCTCCAGGTGCGAGGGCTCATCAACCTGCAGTTCGCCGTGAAGGGCGACGACGTGTACCTCCTTGAGGCGAATCCGCGGGGATCGCGCACCGTGCCCTTCATCTCCAAGGCGACCGGCGTGCCGCTCGCCAAGGTGGCGACACGGGTGATGCTCGGCGCCAGCCTCGAGGAACTCCGGGCCGAGGGCGTCTACACGCCCCGGGCGCAGACGTTCACCGCGGTCAAGGAGGCAGTGCTCCCGTGGTCGCGTTTCCCCGAGGAGGACATCGTCCTCGGTCCCGAGATGCGAGCCACCGGCGAGGTGATGGGCATTGCGGCGACCGCGGGAGTGGCCTTCGCGAAGGCCCTCCTCGGAGCAGGCCTCGAAGTCCCCAAGGAGGGCGCCATCTTCTTCTCCGTGGCGGACAGGGACAAGCAGGTCGCCCTTGCCGCTGCCCAGGCCTTCCACCACCTCGGGTTCGACCTCCGGTGCACCGAGGGTACGGCGCGGTTCCTCGCGCACTTCGGTGTGCCATCGACGGTGGTCCCGAAGTTGGCCGAGGGCGGCGAGCACACCCTCGAACTGATCGAGTCCGGGCAGATCGACCTCGTCATCAACACGCCACGTGGCAGCAGGGCTCGTTCCGACGGACGCAAGATCCGGACGGCAGCCCAACACCAGGGCATTCCCTGTATCACGACGATCGCCGGCGCCCTCGCCACGGCCCGGAGCCTGCAACTGGACGCCGAACACCTCATGGAGGTGAAGAGCCTCCAGGACTGGTTGGCGTGAAGCTCGGGCCGGCCACGCTCGGTCCTCTGACCCTCCGCTCGCCGCTCGTGGCTGCGAGCGGCACGGTCGGATCGGTGGTGGACGTCGCCGGGGCGATCGACTTCTCCTGGTATGGCGCTGCCGTGGCGAAGTCGGTGGCTTCGACCCCGTGGCAGGGACGCCCCGCGCCCCGGCTCGCCCCGACCGAGGTCGGCATGCTGAATGGAATCGGGATCCAGAACCCCGGCATCGAGGCGTGGGCGCGGGAGGTGGGTCCTCGCCTTCGCTCGGTCGACGTGCCCGTGTGGGGGTCCGCGGTGGGTGAGACGGTCGATGAGTTCGCCGCCGTCGCCTCCGGGCTCGACGGGGCCGGTGTCGAGGCCATCGAGGTGAACCTTTCCTGTCCGAACCTCGAGGAGGGCAGCATCTGGTCGTTCGACGCCGGTCGATCGGCCGCGGTCATCGGGGCGGTCCGTGCGGCCACGGGTCGTCCCGTCGGGGCGAAGCTGAGTCCGAATGCCGAACGCGTGGTCGATGTTGCGGAAGCCGTCCTCGCAGCCGGAGCCGATTGGGTCGTGCTCACCAACACTGCGCTTGGTGCGGCGGTCGACCTCGAGACGCGCCGTCCCGTCCTGTCCGGCGTGGTCGGTGGGTACTCGGGCGTGGGCATGAAGCCGCTCGCCCTGCGCTGCGTCCTCGAGGTGCGACGGGCCCTCGGTGCGGTGCCGATCGTGGGCTGTGGGGGTGTGCGAACGGGCCATGACGTCATCGAGTACGTGATGGCCGGGGCCTCGGCAGTCGCCATCGGGACGGGCCACTTCGAACGACCCCGCCTCGCACGCCGCGTCCATGCCCAAGCGGGTCGCTGGCTCCGGCGCAATGGCATCACCGATCTCGCCGAACTCAGAGGAGTCGCCGCATGAATCCGATCCTCGTCGCGCTCGACGTCCCCACCGAGGAGGAGGCGC
>CP070681.1:454373-457769 GCA_020352575.1 Acidimicrobiia bacterium
GGTCCGGTGCTCGTCACCGGCGCGGCTGGTGGGGTCGGGAGCGTCGCCGTCTCCCTCCTGTCGGGCCTCGGCTACGAGGTCACGGCCTCGACCGGCCGACGTTCCGAGGACGGGTACCTCCGCGACCTCGGCGCGTCCGAGGTGATCGATCGGGTCGAGCTCTCCGAACCAGGTCGTCCGTTCGGCGAGGAACGTTGGGCCGGGGCGGTCGACGCCGTTGGTAGTCACACCCTTGCGAACGTGATCGCCACGACGAGGTACGGAGGGACGGTGGCCGCGTGTGGCCTGGCACAGGGTCCTGACCTGCCCGCCACGGTGCTGCCGTTCATCCTCAGGGGTGTCACGCTTGCAGGTGTCGACTCGGTCCATTGCCCGCTCCCCAGGAGGGTCGCCGCATGGGATCGGCTCGCCTCCGACCTCGACCTCGACGCACTCGACTCGATGACCACCCGCGCCGATCTCGGGGACGTCCTCGACCTCGCGCCCCGTCAGCTCGCTGGCGAGGTACGGGGCCGCACCGTCATCGGCATCTGACCGTGGATCGCCTCACGAGCGCGTCCGCCCGTCGGACAGGGACGTTGGGTACCTTCGCCGGCGTATTCACGCCGTCGATCCTCACGATCCTCGGCATCATCCTCTTCCTCCGGACGGGGTACGTCGTGGGCAACGCTGGGCTGGTTGGCTCGCTTGCGATCATCGGCATCGCCACTGCGGTCTCGATCCTCACCAGCCTCTCGCTCTCCGCCATCGCCACGAATTTCGAGGTGCGCGGGGGTGGTGACTACTACCTCATCTCCCGCACGCTGGGGATGGAGTTCGGTGGCGCGCTCGGGGTCGTGTTGTTCCTCGCCCAGGCCGTCTCGATCGGCTTCTACTCCATCGGTTTCGCAGAGGCGCTCTCGACCATGCTGGGTTGGGAGTCGGACATCGCCCAACAGGTCCTCGCCGTCATCGCCGTCGCTGCCCTGTTCGGCCTTGCGTGGATGGGTGCCGACTGGGCATCGCGCTTCCAGTTCGGCGTCATGGCGATCCTCGTCCTCGCGCTCGGCTCCTTCTACATCGGTGCGTTCGACCGGTTCGACTCGGGCACCCTCACCGAGGGCCTCGGCTCACTGACCGGCGGTGAGAACTTCTGGGTCGTCTTCGCCATCTTCTTCCCCGCCATCACCGGTTTCACCCAGGGCGTGAGCATGAGCGGCGACCTGCGCAACCCGGGTCGCAGCCTGCCTCGGGGTACCTTTGCGGCGGTTGGCCTCTCGACGATCGTGTACCTCTCGGTGGCGGTGCTGTTCGCCGGGTCGGCACCGCAGGTCGACCTGGCGGGGGACGAAGGGATCATGCGAACGATCTCGGCATCGTCCTTCCTCATCGACGCCGGCGTCATCGCAGCCACGCTGTCGTCGGCGATGGCGTCGTTCCTCGGGGCGCCCAGGATCCTGCAGTCGCTGGCGTCGGATCGGATCTTCCCGCTCCTCAACCCGTTCGCCGAAGGCCATGGCGAGGCGAACAACCCGCGGCGCGGCGTCCTCGTCAGCCTTGCGATTGCCCTCGGCGTGGTGGCCATCGGGAACCTCAACCTCGTGGCGCCGATCGTGTCGATGTTCTTCCTCATCTCGTACGGGCTCCTCAACTACGCCACCTACTTCGAGGCCCGTGCCAAGAGTCCGTCGTTCCGACCGCGGTTCCGGTTCTACCGACCGAACGTCTCGCTCATCGGGTCCCTGCTGTGTGCCGCCGTGATCATCGCCATCAACCCGACCGCCGGTGGCCTTGCGGCGCTCCTGCTCTTCGGCATCTACCAGTACCTCCGCTCCCGCCCACGCCCCGAGCGATGGGTGGCCTCGACGAGTGGGCATCACTTCCAGCGGGCCCGTGAGTCGCTGTCGGCGATGGGGCCGGACCAGGACACCGGCCGGAACTGGCGTCCCCAGGTCCTCGTCTTCTCGGCGGACCCTGCCCGACGTGCCCGTCTGCTCCGATTCGCCTCGTGGATCGAGGGAGGGAGCGGCTTCACCTGTGCGGTCGAGATCGCCCTCGGGAGGGGTGCCGCCGCCCGCCGCCGCCAGGAACAGTTGCGTGGTGCGCTCCGGAGGCAGATCCGTTCCCTCGACCTCGAGGCATTCGCCCTCGTCGTCGAGGCCGAGGAGGTGGCGTCGGCGATCCCCACGATCGTGCAGTCGGTCGGCCTCGGCGCCATGCGGGCGAACACCGTGCTCTTCAATCGCCCCATCGAGGGGTCGTTGGACGCCGAGAGCCTGCGCTCGGTCTCCCGGCTCGGGGTGAATGTCGCAATGCTCTCCGCGGAGGATCCCGGATGGGACGGGCTCGGCAAGGACCGCACCATCGACGTGTGGTGGTTCGACGATGACTCGAGCCGCCTGGCGCTCCTCCTCGCCTACCTCACCACCCGAACCGAGGAGTGGGCATCGGCTCGCATCCGGGTGTGTGCGTCGAATGCAGACGACCAGTCCCTCGACCTGCTCCAGGACTATGTCGAGGACATCCGGATCGATGCGGTGTGCGAGGCCGTTCCGGGTGGGACGGTGGGGACGGTCGTGGCTGCGTCCCGCAGCGCCGACCTCGTGCTGATGCCGATGCGGATCAGCAAGGACGAGATCCTCGATGGCCACGACCAGCCCCTCGGTGACGTGTTCGACCGACTTCCCCAGACCGCGGCGATCCTCGCCGGCCAGCGAGTCGACCTCGAGGCCGGGCCCGAGTCCGGTGAGGCATCGGAGGTCGCGGCGCTCCAAGAGGAGGTCGTGGACGCCGAGGACCGCGCTCGCACCCTGAACCGCGTGCATGAGAAGCTCCTCGTCCGCCTCACCGACCTCCGAGCCCGCGCGCCTCGCGACGTGGCTGCCAGGCACGAGCTCGCCGAGCTCGAAGAGGAACTGGCCACCGTGCGTCGTCGGATCCTCAAGGCTGAGGCACGAGCCGAGACGGCGCGCCGGGAACTGGCCGATCGGCTCGACGACTGACCGCTACGCTCGCCGGGTGGCACGGTCGAATTGGTTGCGGACGCGCATCGAGCAGGTCAAGCAGGATGTGGCCAAGCAGGTGGCCGCCAGCCTGCGTGAACAGCCAGAGGCCCTCTCCAGGCTGTCCGAGTTGGGCCTGCTGGACGAAGCGGGCCTCAGGGCGCTCGAGTCAGGCGGCGACCTCCGTGCGGTCATCTTCGACTTCCGGGATGGCATCGCCGAACTTGCCCGCACGGAACCGTCGGTGCTCCAGCTGCTCGAGGTGCGGCCGCTCGACCTGCTCGTCGATGAGCGGTCGCAGGTCGAGGCGCCATCCGACGCGGACGAGGTGACGGTGGTGTTCGCCGACCTCGAAGGATTCACCTCGTTCAACGCCCGCGAGGGTGATGCCGAAGCGACTGCGCTCCTTCGAGAC
>CP070681.1:457869-461226 GCA_020352575.1 Acidimicrobiia bacterium
CACCGGTTCCGCCAGTTCGCCCCCGAGGGCCACGCACGGCTGCAGGAGGCAATCGGCGTCTGGAACCTCGACACGCGCCATGTCTCCGGCGAGCTCTTCCCCCTCTTCGCCGCCAACCAGCGGCGTGGCCTCCTCTCGGGGTACGACTCCGGCGACCTCAGCCCCCACGCCCCGCTCCTGCTCGCCGGCGGCCTCTACGAGCGCATGTACGAACGCCGCTCGATGCGCACGCGCAGGTCGTACGCGGTGAGCCTGCTCGTCGACGGCTCGGCATCCATGCTGCAGACCCGCCCCTCCGGGTCGGGGGGTCGACAGGCCCGCTGGGCGATGGCATCGGCCACCCTCGGGGCGTGGATGCTCGCCGCCCTCTGCGACGAGTTGCAGATCGACTTCGAGGTGGCGGTCTTCAACCGCAACTTCGCTGCCATCGGCGATGACACCGAGGCGTCCTACCACCGGCGATGGAGTCGCTCGACACAGGAGCTCCAACGGACACAGGGTTCCGCAGCCAAGCGGCTGGTGTCCACGGTGAACCACTACGTGGTGAAGCCGTTCGAGCGCCGATGGCGCAGTCAGGAGGATCTGTTGGCAGGGTTCTTCTACGCAGCCTCCGACCCTCGGTCGAGTGGCGACTTCGTGCGCCGCAACCGTGACACGGCACCGCCGGTGGGGATGTTCGCCAAGGCGGCGAACGTCGACGAGCTCAACGTGCAGCACGCGGCCAACCGACTCAACGGACTCGGCGCCAAGGTCCGGGTCCTCGTGGTCCTGGCCGATGGCATGACCCGCGGGTCGCTCGAGTCACTCGCCGAGACCGTCGACGGGGTCGAGTCCACCGGCACCACCGTCCTCGGCATCGGCGTGGGAGACGACACCGTGACACGCGTGTACACCCGACACGCCGTCGTTGATCGTCCCGACACCCTCACCACCGCCATGGTCGGCGGCGTCAAGTCCGCCCTCCGTCGTTCCCTCGCTCTCTCGGGCGAGGAGGCGTGGTGGCTGCGCGGCGCCCGACCCACCGAACCACCGATCTTCACCTCCAGGAGGAGCGCATGACCGACACCGTGGTCTTCAGCCACCCGACCGGGGACGGCCCGGACGTTGCCCTCGAACGATTCGAGGTGCCCGACGGGCCCGATCGCGAGGCACGCCTCGCCAAAGTGCCCCGTCCCGACCCGTACTACGTCGACCTCGGGATGCTCTACCGGTTCGCCTCCCTCGAGGCGGTGCGGCGGAGCGCCCCCGCCGGGTTCATCCCAATGCACGTCGCCGTGCGCGGCCACATGGGCACCGGAAAGGACCATGACATCGAGCAGTTCGCCGCGCTCCTCGGACTGCCGTACTACCGCATCCCCCTCACCGGCGAGGTCCGCGACATCACCCTCATCGGGTCGACGAAGCTCCACGGCGACGGGATGGGCGGCACCGAGAGCCGCTGGGAGGACGGCGATATCACGAGGGCCCTGCGGGGTCCGGCGATCGTCAACCTCAGCGAGCTCAATGCCGCAGGGGCCGAGACGCTCTTCGCCCTCCACGGGCTCCTCGACCGGTACCAGGCCTTGGACCTGCCGACTGGCGAGACGGTCCGCCTGCGGGACGACGTGCGGGTCTTCGGGACCATGAACCCCACCGACCTGCGCGACTACGCCGGGACGCAAACACTCAACAAGGCATTCGCCGACCGCTGGGTCATCTGGGAGAAGGGCTTCCCGTCGAAGGATGAACTCCACGAGATGCTGGTCCGGCGGTACCCGGACCTCGCCGAATCGTACGCCGAGGCCATCTCCCGCCTTGCCCGTGAGGTGAACGAGTCGTTCGGCTCCCGGGACGCGGGCACGCGGGTCGAGACGCCGATGAGCCTCCGCACCACCCTCGACCGGATCCCGGTTGGCCTCCGGATCCACCACGCAACCGAGGACCCGCTCCGATCGGCGTGGGAGGAGTTCGTGCTCCCCCACATCGACACATACGACCGGGACCACTACGAGACCGTGTGGAACGCGGTCGTGCGCAACGGCCCGTCCGAGCAGCCGTTCGGCTGAACTCGCCCCCCTCGGCCAGCCCGGACGGGAGTACCCTCAGTGCATGGCACGCTCGTTCCAGGTGACCTTCGACGCTGAGGACCCCGCTCGGCTCGCCGAGTTCTGGATGCTCGCCCTGGGCTACCAGATCCAACCTCCACCACCCGAGTTCGCCTCATGGGACGAGTGGGCGTTCCACATGGAGATCCCCGAGACCGACTGGAACAACGCTCGGGCCCTCGTCGATCCCGAGGGCAAGGGGCCCCGGCTGTTCATCCAGAAGGTCCCTGAGGGGAAGTCGGCGAAGAACCGGGTGCACCTCGACGTCGCCGTCGATCCCGCAGAGGGGCAGTCCCGGATGGATGCCGTCGAGGAACTGGTGGCCGCGCTGGTCGCAGAGGGAGCGACGTACGTGCGCCACGTCGAGGAGCACGGCGCCGAATGGGTGGTGTGTTGCGACCCCGAGGGCAACGAGTTCTGCGTCCACTAGTGGCGTACCGACTCGGACAGGGGGAACTGGCGGCCGAGATCGACGCGCTTGTCGCCGCTGCCTCCGACAATCCCAACGACGACCTCATCCGAGAGATGCTCGTGACGGTGCTCAAGCTCCACCGGGACGGCGCAGACCGGGCCGACCTCCTCCAGGTCAACACGGCGCTCAAGGAGCTCCGCTTCACCAACCTTGCGTTCTCCAACCACCGCAACCAGCCGAAGGTGACGATCTTTGGGAGCGCCCGTACGGCGCCGGACCAGCCCGCTTACGCCATGGCGAAGCTGTTCGCCGGGGAGATGGCCGCCCTCGGGTGGGGCGTCATCACCGGGGCCGGACCCGGGATCATGGCGGCCGGCAACGAAGGTGCGGGCAGGGACTCGTCGTACGGCATCAAGATCCGCCTCCCCTTCGAGGCCGACGCCAACGAATGGCTCGATCCCAGTCGGGTCATCAACTACAAGTACTTCTTCACTCGCAAGCTCGGCCTCGTGAAGGAAGCCCATGGCTTCGCCATCTTCCCCGGTGGTTTCGGGACCATGGACGAGGTGTTCGAGTTCCTGACCCTCGTGCAAACCGGCAAGAGCGACATGCACCCGATCGTCCTCCTCGAGCCGGAGGGAAGCGAGTACTGGACGTCGTTCCGGGACTTCATCACCGAACACCTCGTCCGACGCAACATGATCCGCCCCGAGGACCTCGGCCTCTTCACCATCACCGACGACGTCCACGAGGCCGTCGACGAGATCTGTGGCTTCTACCGGAACTACCAGTCACAGCGGTACGTGGGTGACCTCCTCGTGTTACGGGTCCACGAGGCCCCGGGTGCCACCGACCTCGACC
>CP070681.1:461326-464649 GCA_020352575.1 Acidimicrobiia bacterium
CGGGACCGCCTGCGGTCTCTTCGACGGAGGAGGCAAACGCCTTGCCCTCTCCCGAGGGGATGGCCGGGACCCGGAACACGAGGTCGTGGACCGCCAGGCCGGCCGAGAGCACGGTGCTCATCGACCGAGCTCTTCGAGCACTGCTTCCACCGTCGCCCGGGAGACCCGGATGTTCGCCTCGTGGGTGATCCCCGCGACATGGGGGCTGAGGATGAGGCGTGGGACGTCGAGGTACATGGCCGCCCGGTCCTCGGATGGGGGCTCCTCATCGAGGACGTCGAGGGCGGCCCCACCGAGGCGGCCCGCGCGGAGGGCAGCCACGACCGCGGACTCGTCCACGATGCCACCTCGCGACGAGTTGATGACGATGGCGGTGTCCTTCATGGCGGCGATGGCGTCCATCCCGATGAGTCCGCTCGTATCGGCCGCGAGGGGGACGTGGAGGCTGATCACATCGGAGGCGGCAAGGACCGCGTCCAGCGAAGCCGGGGCAGCAGGTGACCAATCGGCATCGTCCGGCACATACGGATCGTGGGCCAGGATGCGCATCCCGAAAGCCGCGGCGCGGCGGGCGACCTCCCGGGCGATCCCGCCGTATCCGATGAGGCCGAGCGTCGCCCCGTGTAGCTCACCGCCGAGGAGCTCGGTCCTCGGCCACTCGCCCCTCGCGATCCGCTCGGTTGCACCGAAGACGCCTCGTCGGAGGACGAGCATGGCACCGAGCACCCACTCCGCCACGGCGATGGCATTCGCGCCCGTGGCCGGACGCACCACGACCCCGCGGCCGGCGCACGCGTCCATGTCGATGTTGTCGAGCCCGACGCCCAATCGGCCGACGACCTCGAGGTGTGGGGCGGCATCGAGGAGCTCCACGTCCACCCGCGTCTTGTTGCGGACGATCACGGCGTCGGCCCCTGCCACCGCGGCGAGGAGGGCGGGCCGATCAGCATGGAGCTCGGGATCGAAGAGCACGTCGTGCGCTGCGGCGAGGCCGAGGGGTGCCTCGTCCATGAACTCGGTGACGACGATGCGAGACATCGGCAGGAGCCTACGCCGGGCGGACGACCACGCCCTCATGGGCGGCGAGGAGGAGGCGTCCGGTGACTCGCTCGTGTTCCCGATGGACGGTCGTTGCAACTTCGATCGTGCCGTGGACGCCGTCCACGAACTCGTATCGCGTTGCGAGGTTGAGCAGGACCACCCTCCGGTCGTCGCCCGAGATGCGTTCCCATCCGAGCACACCATCGGGGAGACCGTCGAGTGGCAGGTAGTCGCCGAGTTGGAGCGCCGGTGACGCCTTGCGGGCAGCGAGCAGCCGGCGGTGGAGGTTGAGGATCGAATCCTCGTCGCTGAGTTGCGTGGCAACGTTCCTCGTCACGTGGTCGGGGTGGACCGGGAGCCACGTCGATGCCGTTCCCGGGGCCGAGAAGCCACCATGGACGGACCCGTCCCACTGCATGGGGGTCCGGCACCCATCGCGGCCGACCACCTCGCCCGCGCGACCCCACGGATCGAGCTGGTCCTCGGGTGGGATGACCGGCTGGGTCATGCCGAGCTCGTCGCCGTAGTAGAGGGTGGGCGTTCCCCGCGAGGTGAGCAGGAGCATGGCACCGATCCGTGCGGCGTCAGCGCCGCGACGGAAGGCGAACCGGGGCTCGTCGTGGTTGCCGAGCACATGGTTGGGCCATGCGCCCTCGGGGAGGATCGCCTCCTGGCGGTCGAGGAGCTCCCGCAACGCCGACGCATCCCACGGCGCGTAGAGGAGGGAGAAGTCGAAGACCTGGTGCAGTTCATCGCCCTGCGCGCCCAGGTAGGACACCCACGCCCTCGGGTCGTCCTCGTGGATCTCTCCGATCGAGTACGTGTCCGGGTAGTCGTCGAACACCTTCCGCAACTCGCGGAAGAAGCCGTGCACGTCGGGGTGGCCCTTGTCGTAGAGGTGTGACTGGGCGTCGTAGGCACCGAGTTCCTTGAACCACCCGTCGCCGTCGTCGGCGATCGCTGCCGGGTTGTCCCGCATCTCGGGGTCCTTGGCGATGAAGTGGGCAACGTCGATGCGGAACCCCGACACCCCCCGGTCGAGCCAGAAGCGCAGGACGTCGTGTTGGGCGGCGCGCACCTCGGGGTTGCGCCAGTTGAGGTCGGGCTGCGAGGTGAGGAACGAGTGGAGGTAGTACTGCCCCGTCTCGGCGTCCCACTCCCAGGCGGACCCACCGAAGACGCTCAACCAGTTGCTCGGGGGGCCGCCATCGGGCGCCCGGTCGGCCCACACGTACCAGTCCCGCTTTCCGGCACTGCGGGAGGCCCGGGACTCGAGGAACCAGCGATGCTGGTCCGACGTGTGGTTGGGCACGAAATCGACGATCACCCGGAGCCCGTGCTCGGAACACGTCGCCATCAGGGCGTCGAAGTCGTCCAGCGTCCCGTACTCGGGTGCGATGTCGGCGTGGTCGGCGACGTCGTAGCCGAAGTCCTTCTGCGGTGAGGGGTAGAAGGGCGACAGCCAGATGGCATCGACGCCCAGCACGTCGGCGAGGTAGGGAACCTTGCTGGTGACGCCCGGGAGGTCACCGATCCCGTCTCCGTTCGCATCGGCGAAGCTCCGTGGATAGATCTGGTAGATGACGGCGGACTGCCACCACGGTGCAGGCATGCGGGAAGGGTATCCCGCAGCTCGCAGATCCCCCCATCGGGGGGCCCGCCATGCGGTCTCGCGAACCTTCCGCGCGTCGTAGTCTCCCCCGCATGCAGCCCTTCCGCTACGGCGTGATCGGTACCGGGATGATGGGTATCGAGCACATGATGAACGTCAACCACATCGAGGGGGCGGAGGTCACGGCCTACGCCGATCCCCACGAGCGATCACGGGTGCAGGCCCACACGATCGCCCCTGAGGCGCAGGGTTTCGAGGACTACCGGGACCTCCTCGACAGTGACCTCTGCGACGCGGTGGTGATAGCGACGCCGAACTTCACCCATGTCGACGTCCTCGGCGACACACTCAAGACCGACCTCCACGTGCTCGTCGAGAAACCGCTGTGCACCACGGTCGAGGACTGCAAGGCGGTCGTTCAAGCTGCGAAGGGCCGTGAGGCGGTGACATGGGTGGGGCTGGAGTACCGGTACATGCCGCCGATCGCCCGCCTCATCGAAGAGGTCCACGCCGGCACGGTCGGTGACCTCAAGATGCTCTCGATCCGGGAGCATCGGTTCCCCTTCCTCCCGAAGGTGCATGACTGGAACCGTTTCAGCGAGAACACCGGTGGCACCCTGGTCGAGAAGTGCTGCCACTACTTCGACCTCATGAACCACATCATCGGGGG
>CP070681.1:464749-468001 GCA_020352575.1 Acidimicrobiia bacterium
CCGCCGAGCTCATCCGGGAGCGGTTCCCGTCGGTCGATGTGGAGGGCTGGCTCGACAAGACGCCCTACCAGCGCCGAGAGGTCGTCGACCGCTGGAAGGACGACCTCGCCGCGGCAGGGGCGATCGCCTAGCCGTGCATGTCGGGCCCACCGGCCAGACGCGCCCTGGTGAGCGCTTCCAGCAGCTCCGCATAGAGCGGGAGGCGGGCAGGGGCGCAACAACCCACCTGGAGGCGCCCAACCTGGGCGCCCGCATCCTCGAGCAACTCGACCAGCGCCACTGCATCCGAAGCGGAGCCCAATGCAGACCGGATCGTCGACTCCAACGATGCCATCCGTGGGCTCCTCCCCGGGTCACAACACATGCGATCAAGGCGCGAGACGAGTTCGAGGGCCTCATCGAGGGTGCTGGCGACCGTCACGGCACAGGATCGTAGGTCCGTCTGCGTCCAACCAACCGTCCACCGCCGACGCTGCACTTCGCGCGGTACCCTCGCAAGAGGAGGAAGGGAACCCATGGACACTTCGCTGATCGTCGTCATCATGGTGGCGCTCGTCGCCATCGGCCTGGCGTTCGAGCTCGGAAGACGGAGAGGCGTGCCCCGAGCGGGGCCAGCCGCTGGTCGACGTCTGGAGGAGTACGACTTCTACCCCTTCTCGGTCGATGACCGAGGTCACGTGCGATTCGAGCCTGCACTCTTCACTGATGCCGTCACCCACCTCCTCGAGCACCGGGACGTGCGCGCTGCGGGTGAGCTCATCGTCATCGGCCAGCAGAACCTCGTACGCGACACCTTCGGGACTGCCGAACTCGACGCCTACAAGCGCCTCTACTCGCTCTACGACGGCGACGGCATCGTGATCGACAACGAGGCCTTCCTCGAGAACTACCGGCGGCTGGTCAGCCAGCTCGGACGATCATTCCGCCACACCGGCATCGAGATCCTGCTCCACAACCTCGTCAACCCGTCCAAGTCCCTCGTCGCCATCGAGAACGGGGAGGTGACAGGCCGCTCCATCGGCGGTGGCGCAACGAACCTCGTGCTCGACCTCAAGACCCGCCGCCAGCGCGGGGAGGACAAGGTCAACTACGAGCTCAACATCGGTGCCCGGCAGTTCAAGTGCACGACCGTTCCGATCTTCCGCCCCGAGTACGGCCTCGTCGGGGCGGTCTGCATCAACGTCGACACGCGCTTCATCCGCGAAGCCGT
Source organism: Acidimicrobiia bacterium (assembly GCA_020352575.1). GTDB lineage: Bacteria > Actinomycetota > Acidimicrobiia > Spongiisociales > JAENVV01. The sequence continues at coordinate 465,960 of CP070681.1, forward strand.
CGCAGCCGACCGAGAGCGCCTCGACGCGTTCATCGACAACTTGCTTCGCACCGACTTCCAACTCGAGGAGAACATCCTGTCCAAGGACGAGTACCACCTCGCCCAGCGGGGCAAGCGACACTTCATGGACGACGCGATCCGGGCGGGGGCCACGACACGGGGGGAGGAGCGCCGCCTCGCCGCCATCCTGTTCAGTGACATCGTCGACTACACCGAGCGCATGGCCGCCGATGAGGCGGCGACACTCGAGATCGTGCGCGCCAACGAGGCGATCCACTCGAAGATGGCGGGCGCCAACGGGGGCCGCGTGCTCAAGCTCCTCGGAGATGGGGTGCTGTGCGCGTTCGACACCGCAACGGGTGCGGCGGAGTGCGCCCGGGACATCATGCGGGCAGTCGAGGACGACGGCAGATTCGCTTTGCGCATCGGAATCCACCTCGGGGAGGTCATCGAGCGGGACGGGGACGTCCACGGCGACGGGGTCAACGTGGCGTCCCGTATCGAATCCACGGTCGGTCCCGGCCAGATCGGTCTTTCTCAGGTCGTGCATGAGAACATCCGCAACAAGGGGGGCCTCACGACCATGAGCATCGGATCCCAGGAGCTCAAGGGGGTCGACGGTGCGGTGAACCTCTACCTCCTGGAGGTGTGATCCGCTCGGACGCCGGCACGCCATGGCGTGATGCTCGCCATCCCCCTCCTCGGCAGCCGAGCGGACCGCCCCGTCATCCGCGAAGACCAGCGTGCCGTACGCTGAGTGAGGATCCATGTACGACATCGCACTCACCGTCCAATCCTGCCTTCGGGCCGACACGACCGTCCACGTGGCATGGGTCGTCGATGGGAGCGCACCGCCGACCGAGGCAGTCGCACTCACGCCCGGCGGTGGTCGCATCGGGACACTCCTCGACGGGGCGTTCGACGTGGACCTCCCAGAACTTGCTTCACGCGTCGGAAGTGGCGGCGGGATCGTGGACCTCGAGGTGAGTCCCCTCGCTGCCCTCGCTGGGGGACTCGAACAGGGATCGACGGTCCGTATCGCCGTGGCACCCGGCGCCCTCATCCCCGAGGACGCGTGGGAGGCCATCTCGGATCGCCGCCCGGTGGCCTTCTCGATCGGACTCGACGGCGACCGATTCACGGGGGCAACCATCGCGGATCCGGCTGGGAACCGGTCCGAGGTGGTCGACGATCATCTCGAGGTCTCCCTGTCTGCGAACTCGAAGGTCGTGATCGCAGGCGGAGGACCGATCGCAGAAGCGGTCGCCGCAGCATTCCGCTTCGTCTCCTGGGAGGCCGACGTCGTCCCGGAGGTGTCGGCGGCGACGGGCATCATGGCGACCCTCTCGCCCACCGATGCGATCGTCGTCATGGGACATGACCTCGAGATCTCCGGCCGCGCACTCGAAGCCGCCGTTCGATCCAAGGCCGGGTACATAGGCTCCATCGGGTCCCACCAGATGCAGGAGATGCGACGGGAGTGGATCTCCTATCGAGGTGCGGCCTGGGACGATCGGGTGCATGGACCTGCCGGCCTCGACATCGGGGCCGACGACCCACCCGAGATCGCCATTGCCATCGTGGCCGAGGCACTCGGCCACCTGCGAGGAAACGGCTCCTAGCCCAACCGATTGCAGAACCCCACTGGTACAATCACGACACGGACTTCCTATGAACGATTCGACCAACGCCAACCCGACCGCAGAGATGTGGGCTTCGCCATCCGATGAGCAGGCGCTCATGGACGCCGAGTGCAGCCCCACCAAGACCTGCCGGAACATGGTCGGCATCTCGTTCGACGGCTTCGCCGAGCAGGGCGGCAACCTCCAGGACGCCTGGCGGGCCACCCTTGCGGCCGAGGGAAAGCTCGGGGGCGGCACCATCGCCGACCTCGTCCTCGGCGACGCCTGATCGAGCACGCCAGTGCCCGCCACCCTTCCTGAGGACGTCGCCGGCCTCGACGCACTCCTCCGGGGCGAGGGCTACCTCCCCGATCGGGGCCTCACCACCGCTGCGTTCATCGCCATCTCGCTGGGTCGTCC
>CP070681.1:468101-471314 GCA_020352575.1 Acidimicrobiia bacterium
CCGGTTGGAACGGCCCATTCGTGCTCGTTGGGGCGTCCTGGTCCGCGCTCAATGTGCTCTTGTTCGCAGACGAGCACCCCGACCTCGTGTCGGGCATTGTGTTGATAGATCCGGTGACCCCCTCGATGGCCAGCAACCGGTTCGCCATCTCCTACCCGAGCTACATCGACACGGTCGCAAGTGCCGAACAAGTCGCAGGGATCACAGATCTGGGCGACCTCCCCCTTGCCTTGGTCAACGCCCTCGATCCACGCATGGGTCCCATTGAGTTCGAGCCACCGGAAACCGCAAGCCACCGCATCGAGTTCGAAGCCGCTGAGGACGACGAGCGAGAGCTGCTCCTCGACTACTCGACCAACACCTTCTATCTGGAGCTAGAGGACTCGGGCCACGCCGTGGAGTGGGATCGTCCCGATGCGTACGTCGAATCGGTCCGGTTCGTTCTCGACGAGGTGGGTTGACCACACCGTTGGTGCCGTCCATCGAACGATCCGATGGACCCGGTCACAGCAACAACAACCGTGGACCCCGGGGGGCCGTGCTCGAGTGGGCTCTCATCAGTGAACGCGCCATTCGGGCATTGCGTCACTTTCCCGGCACCTGCACTCCCCCACCAGTTCCAGGCGCGCTCCGCCGGTCCACGGAGTGACGGACTCAGGTGTCGGCCTTGGCGGCCCGGGGTGAGAGGGCACCGAACCAAACGGAAGCCATGACCACGAGTGCGCCGGTCACCCCCCGCACGGTCAGCGGGGCGTCGAGGAGCCAAGCGTCGAGCAGCATCGCTCCGACGGGGAAGAGCACGAACATGTAGGCGGTCGCCGAAGCGGTCCAGAGCCGAACCACAAGCAGGGTCAGGACGAACAGGCCCACCGAGCCGACGACGACGAGGAACGAGACGGCCCAGATCGTGTCCGTTTGTGTCGGAAGCGACCAGGTCTCGCCGGCCACCAGTGAGATGGCAAGCAGGAGTGGGGCACCGACGGCCATGCCCACGGCGTTGTTGATCGCCGGATGGTTCTCTGAGATCAGCTTGCTGATGATGATCGACTCCCCGATGGTCAGGGCGGCGACCACGGTTGCGACGACTGCGCCGGCGGGGACGACAAGCCCTTCTGCGCCCACGGTCATCCAGACGATCCCGACGAATGCAACGGCCGCTCCGAAGAGAGCGCGTCGGTCGAGGGTCTCAAGCCTGTGGACAGCGGCCAGGAGCGGGGTGACGAGCGGGACGGTGGCGAGGACCACGGCAGCCATGCCGGCGCTCATCTGGGTGAGCGCCCAGTACATGAGGGCGTACGACAACGTGAAGGTGAACAGCCCGTAGGTGGCCGTGAGGGCGAGGGTGCGGCCCCGCGGCCACTCGAGCCGGAGTGTCAGCGCAACGCCGATGAACAGCAGTGCAGCGAGACCGAACCTGAATCCTGCACCCCAGAACGGGGGCAGTTCCTGGTTGCTGAAACTCACCGCAACGAAGTTGCCACTCCCGATGGCGACGGCGGCAATGAACGCCAACGCCACTGGCCCTTGCGGTGCCCGAGCATCCGTCATGACCCGGCTCCTTCCCACGCGCCCACTCGAAGATACCGCCTGCTGATCAGGTCCGCCCGCCCGAACTGCCTGAGACCGGTTGGGACGTCAGGGAAGGGTGAGCCACATCAGTTGTGCGTCGGCGCCTGTGCCGCCGCCTTCGTCGCCGTCTGCTGGCCCGAAGGGGTATCCGGGGTCTGCGAATGTGAGGGAGACGCTTCTCGGTTCGAGTGGAAGCCCCACGAGTTCGATGTCAGAGGGTTCGAACACACCAGAGAGCTCGACGACGATCTGGTCTTCTCGTCCTCCTTGGCCTGCCGCCAGGAGCCGACCCGATTCGGTCAACGCCAGCGCTTCGATCCCCTCCTTCTGCACGCTCCCCACCGCGACTTGCCACACAAGGTCGCCGGTCGGTGACACCGAGACCAGGTACCCCGACGCTGGAATTCCGGCCTCGGCGACGCTGCCGATGAAGCCCGAAAGGAGCAGGTCACCCGTCGGACCCACGATGATGCCGGTTCCCCAAAGTTCGTTCCCCGGGATCTGCCAGATACGAGCCCACTCGAGCTCGCCATCGGGACTGATTCGGATGGCGAAGATCGAGTCGCCACCGTTGCCGACACCGAAGACGGGGCCTGCCAGGTACACGGCACCGTCGTCGTCGGTCACAACGTCCCAGGCACGTTCGATCGGACCGGCTGCTCCCCAGGTGTAGGCCCAGAGCACGTTGCCGGCGGGGTCGAGTTTGGCTGCCATGACGTCGGCGTCGTCGTTGCCCACGCCGGCGTGGCCGCCGAGGAGAATGTTCCCGTCGTTGTCGACCGTCATCGCGTAGGGCGTGTCGAACTGGCCGGTGGCGACGTAGGAGCGCTGCCACAGCAGGTCTCCCGAGGAGGCGAACCGCAGCACCAGGATCTCGTGCGAGTGACCATCGTCGGTGCCATCTGCTGGAGGGCCGTGGTGTCCAGCGACCACGATGTCATCGCCGGCGAACGCGACGCCGTGTGGCCGTTGGGCGCCAGGAATCCCCAAGGCTGCGATCTGCCAGGCGAGCTCGCCGTCGGGATCGACCTTGATGAGGCCGAGGTCCCACTCCGGGCCATCCGTGTCGAGGTGGCTGGTAGCCACGACCGAGGAACCGTCCTCGGCGACTGCGAGCGTGTTCCGTTGGGGGCTGTCCTCCCGAGGTCCGCCCCATTGGGAAGCCCACATGAGCGAGCCAGCCTCGTCGTAGCGAGCCACGACCAGGTCTCCGCCATCGGCTCCGGGGCTCCGGAAGTCGATCGCGACGACCGCGCCCTCCCCCACCGCTTCCACTCCGGTTGCGTAGTCGAATCCAATCCCCCCGTAGGTCGCGACGACATCGACAGTCGGAACGGTGAGAGCAGCGGCCGCCTCCGTGGTGGGAGTCGGAGGTGTGGTGGACGACGGTCCGGGTGGCGGCGCCACCGTGGTAGTGGCAGCGGGTGTGGACGTGCACGCGCCGGCCACCAGCAGCGCTGCGACGAGCCAGGTACCTCGCTTGCTCATGCGAGCACCGTAGCGGTGACGCCACGTGGCCCGCACTGCAAATCAGGCCTGAATCCCACACGGTCTGCGCTCCGAACCTCGGAGTAGAACTCAACTTCCGTCCTGTGCAGCCGGGCGGCTCCAGCGTCGCCCCAACCGTGCGGCGTACACACGCCC
>CP070681.1:471414-474610 GCA_020352575.1 Acidimicrobiia bacterium
GTCGGCCGTGATGACGACGAGCAGCGAACGGTGGAGACGGTCCAGACCGGCCACTACCTCTGATGGCCATCCCGAAGGTCCTCGGCACGGAGACCGAGTTCGGGATCCTCATCCGCGGCGCCGACACCTTCAACCCGTCACTCGCCTCTGCCCTCGTGGTGAACAGCGTGGGGGAGGGCGGCGGCCAGTTCAGCTGGTCCTACGACTCCGAGCAGCCCCGTAGCGATGCCCGGTCCGGCACCCACATCGAAGCGTTCCAGCCGGACTACGAGGCGGCAGCGGTGAACACCGTGCTCTCGAACGGCGCCCGGTTCTACGTCGACCACGCGCACCCCGAGTACTCCTCGCCCGAGACGATCGATCCCCGCCGAGCGGCGCTCTACGACGTCGCGGGCGAGGAGGTGTGCCGGATCGCGATGGCGTCGGCCCAGCGCCTGCTCGGTGAGGGAGAAGTCCTCGCGCTCTACAAGAACAACTCCGACGGCAAGGGCAACTCCTACGGCTACCACGAGAACGTGCTGCTGAGTCGGTCGCTCCCTTTCGGACGGATCGTGGAGGCACTCCCGACCTTCCTCGTGTCACGCCAACTCATTTCGGGGAGTGGCAAGGTGGGGAGCGAGGCGGGCCACCCCGACGTCGAGTTCCAGCTCACCCAACGGGCGGATTTCTTCGAGGAGGTCGTCGGGTTGGAGACGACCCTTCGCCGGCCGCTCGTCAACACGCGTGACGAACCCCACGCCGACCACAGGTACCGCCGCCTCCACGTCATCCACGGGGATGCGACCCGGTCCGAGGTGCAGACGTGGGTGAAGCTCGGAGCCCTCTCGCTGTTCCTCGGTGCCCTGGAGGACGATTCGATCCCCGACGACCTCGCGCTCGCCGAACCCGTGGTTGCAGGCCGTGTCGTGAGTCGGGACCTCACCTTCACGGCACCGCTGCGCCTCGAGGACGGGCGCCAGATGACGGCCCTCGACCTCCAATGGCAGTACCACCAGTGGTGTGGGGAGTGGGCCACATCCGAGGACCTCGAGTGGTCGATCGCGCTCCTCGATGCCTGGGCGGAACTCCTGTCGGGGATCGAGCAGGGTCCAGACGCGGTCGCCGATCGGCTCGACTGGGCCGCCAAGCACCGCCTCCTCTCCCGAGCCGTCGAGCGGGGCGCCAGCTGGGATGATCCTCGGATCCGGACCATGGACCTGCAGTACCACGACCTCCGACCCGAGCGAGGCCTGTACCAACGGCTCGTGGAGCGCGGCGCCATGCGCCGCCTGTTCGATGACGAAGAGATCCGGCGGGCGGCCCATGAGCCGCCGGACGACACCCGCGCCTACTTCCGGGGACGGTGCGTCGAGCGATTCGGCGCCGACCTCATCGCGGCGAACTGGGACGCGCTCATCTTCGATGACCATCGGGGGCAGTACAAGCGGGTGCCTATGCTGGATCCCCTGCGAGGCACCAAGGCCCACGTGGCCGATCTCCTCGACGATGTCGAGGACGTGGAGGGCCTCCTGGACGCACTGCAAGGTGGTGGTGAATGACCGATCGCGAGCACGTTCGCAGGACCGACGATGCGGAGGTCCGCGAGGAGTCCGAGGAGACTCCATCCGTTGCTGCCGACACGAGCGAGGTCGACGATCTCCTCGATGAGATCGACACGGTGCTCGAGGAGAACGCCGAGGAGTTCGTCCGCAACTACGTCCAAAAGGGCGGCCAATGATCGATGACCTCCGCGCCCTGAGCGGCCCCGCTGCCGGCGGATTCACCGAGCTCCTCACCAGCCTGGGCCACACCCCCGCGGCCCCCGAGGGTGGTATCGCCGGCGACGTACTCGCCCCGGAGGCAACCACCGTCCTCGCCATCCGCCACGACCACGGCGTGGTCATGATCGGCGACCGCCAGGCGACGGAGGGTTACTCGGTGGCAAACCGCCGGATGCGTAAGGTCTTCCCGGCCGATGAACACGCCGCAGTCGCCATCTCCGGGACCGCCGGCCTCGCCGTCGACATGGTGCGCCTCTTCCAGACGGAGCTCGAGCACTACGAGAAGCTCGAGGGCTCTCGCCTCAGCCTCGAGGGCAAGGCGAACTACCTCTCCCGTATGGTGCGCGGTGCCCTGCCGATGGCAATGCAGGGCCTGGTCGTGGTGCCGCTCTTCGCCGGGTTCGACCTCGTCGATGGCACAGGCCGCCTGTTCACCTTCGACGTGGTCGGCGGCCGCTACGAGGAGACGGCCTTCGGGGCGACCGGGTCCGGCAGCAGGGAGGCCAAGTCCTACCTCCGCGCCGCGTACGCGCCGGGACTGGATGCGACCGGCACCGTCGACCTCGGCCTGCAGGCCCTCGTGGCAGCCGCCGAGCAGGACGTCGCCACGTCCGGCCCGGACTTCGAACGGGGGATCATGCCGGTCGTGGTGATGATCGACGCCGACGGCTATCGGGAGCTCGACGATGAGGTCGTATCCGAGGCTGCCCGCCGGGCACGAGACGAGGTAGTGCGATGAGCATGCCCTTCTACGTCCCGCCGGAACAGCTCGTCAAGGACCGCGCGGAGTTCGCCCGCAAGGGCATCGCCCGGGGGCGTGCCATCGCTGCGGTGCAGTACGACGCGGGGATACTCCTCCTCGCCGAGAACCCGTCGACGACCCTCCACAAGGTGGCCGAGATCTACGACCGCATCGCGTTCGCTGGTGTGGGCCGCTACAACGAGTTCGAATCACTTCGCGTCGCCGGCATCCGCCATGCCGACCTCAAGGGGTACCTGTATGGCCGGACCGACGTACAGGCCAAGGCGCTGGCCAATGCGTTCGCCCAAACCCTCGGCAACATCTTCACCCACGAGGTGAAGCCTTGGGAGGTGGAGGTCCTCGTCGCCGAACTCGGCCTGGACGCCGAAGGCGACCGGCTCTACCGGATCGCCTATGACGGAACGCTCGTCGAGGAACGCCATGTTGCCGCCATCGGTGGTCCGGCAGAGGAACTGGTGGGCGCGCTCCGGGAGGCGTTCGAACCCGGCCGCGGCCTCGATGCCACGGTCGAGATGGCGTCGGGCGTCTTCGCCTCGGTGACGGAGCGCGAGATCGAGTCGTGGGAGGCCGCCGTCCTCGAGCGAGGAGCGGACCGGCGAACGTTCCGCCGCCTCGCCCTGTGACCATCGGCTGGACCCTCCTCACCAACGACGACGGCGCCCAGAGCCCCGCA
>CP070681.1:474710-477886 GCA_020352575.1 Acidimicrobiia bacterium
GAAGCGATCACGACGTCGGCATCGGTGCGGAGGGCATCCATCACGAAGCGTCCCGAGAAGTAGTCGATGTCGAACATCACGATGTGGTCGCCCGACGCAATCGCCATGCCGTGGGACAGGGCATCGCCGTAGTCGGGCGAGTCCATCTCGACGACCGTCCACGGCACGTCGGTCTCCGCCAACAACTGCCGGGCCCGGTCGGCGGTGCCGTCGGTGGACCCGTTCTCGACGAGGAGGAGTTCCCATTCCCGCCCGACCTGGTCCATCTCGTCGAGGAGGCCGGGGATGGCGGTCGGGAGGAACGCAGCCTCGTTGTGGATGGGGATGACGACGCTCAGCCGGGGCTGCATCGGCGGCAGGTTAGGAAGGCGGCTGCGGTGATTGACATCGGGCCACCGATAGGGTTCCCGCCGTGGACGCCCTCGACCAGATCTTCAAGGCCTATGACATTCGTGGTCGGGTCGACACGGGCGAGTTGACCGAGGAGGTCGCCCGGTCCGTGGGGGTCGGTTTCGCCGGGATCATCGACGAGTCGACGGTGGCGGTCGGCCGCGATTGTCGGACGTCATCGCCGCGACTTGCCGCTGCCTTCATCGACGGCCTCCTCGCTGCGGGCAAGGACGTGCTCGACGTCGGCGAGGTCTCGACCGATGTCATCTACTTCGTGGCCGGGGCCCGCGGCACCGCTGGTGCAATGATCACCGCGTCCCACAACCCGCCGTCCTACAACGGCATCAAGCTGTGTCGGTCAGGGGCGGTCCCGGTGGGCGAGGAGAGTGGCCTCGCGGACGTCAAGGCCATCGTGCGCGCAGGCGCACCGACCCTCGGCACATCCTCGGGCTCCGTGGCCGCCGAGGATGTCCGCGTTGCGTATGCCGACCACCTCTTCTCCATCGTCGACCCGAGTGCCATCCAGCCGCTCACGGTCGCCCTCGACGGGGGCAACGGCATGGCCGGCGCGGTACTCCCGCAGATATTGGACCGCCTCCCGCTCACGACCCTCGACCTCTACCTCGAGCCGGACGGGACCTTCCCGAACCATCCAGCGAACCCAATCGACCCTTCGAACCTGGTCGAGGTCCAGGCGCTCGTCATCGACGGTGGCGCCGATCTCGGCGTGGCGTTCGACGGTGACGCCGACCGGGCCTTCTTCATCGACGACCGGGGCGTCCCGCTGTCCGGGAGCACGACGACGGCGCTCATCGCCCGGTGGTTCCTCGGCCGACACCCCGGCGCCTCGATCGTCCACAACCTCATCACCTCGAAGGCGGTCCCCGAGGCCATCTCTGCCGCCGGCGGTACGCCGGTGCGCACACGGGTCGGCCACTCGTTCATCAAGGCCGTGATGGCCGAGACGGACGCGGTGTTTGGCGGCGAGCACTCCGGTCACTACTACTTCAGGGACAACTTCCGCGCCGACAGCGGACTGCTCGCCATGCTCGTGTTGCTGCAGGTGCTGGGCGAGGACGGCCGTCCGCTCAACGAGCTGCGGAGGGACGTCGAGCCGTACGCCCAGTCCGGGGAGATCAACCTCGACGTGGTGGACAAGGAGGCAGCAATGGAACGGGTAGTGGTCAACTTCCCCGACGCGAAGATCGATCGGCTCGACGGCGTCACGATCGACCTCGGCGATCGTTGGTGCAACCTCCGACCGTCGAACACCGAACCCGTCCTCCGCCTCAACGTCGAAGCCGCAGACCGGGTCGGGGTCGATGCGCTCGTCGCCGAGGTCCGTGGCGTCGTGGGGGTGGGGGCATGAGCCTCATCGACCCGCGCCTGCTCGCGATCCTTCGGTGCCCGGTGTGCCACGAGGATGTGGCAGAGGACGTGGATGCATTGGTCTGCCCCCAAGGGCATCGCTACCCGGTCGTGGATGGCATCCCCGACATGGTTCCGGGGGACGGCTCGTGAGGACGATGATCGCCGGCCTGCCGGGTCAGTTCGCATGGGCCCTCGACGCGACCCCCCACGTGGGGGTGGTGGAGACGTCCGACGTGGTCGTCGTGGGCATGGGGGGGTCCGGTATCTCTGGCGATGTCGCCCGTGCCGTCCTCCCCGAGACCCGCATCGATGTCGTGAAGGGCTACCGCCTGCCCGGGTGGGTGGCCGCCTCCCGCCCAGTGGTCGTCGGTGTGTCCTACTCCGGATCGACCGAGGAGACCCGCACCGCCCTCGCCGAGGCGGTCGACCTCGGCCTCACGACCTTGACGATCACCTCGAGCGGGCCGATCGGCGATGAGGCAGGCCATCTCACGGTGCCCGGCGGGCTCCAACCCCGCGCCGCGTTCGGATACCTCTCCGCCGGCCTGCTCGTCCTCCTCCATGCCGCGGGACTGGTCCCCGACCGGCGGGCTGGGATCGAGGAGACAGCGGTTGTCACCGCCGACCTGCTCGGCGGCGACCTCGATGGGCCGGCTGCCCTCCTGGCCGATGACCTCACCGATGCACTCATGGGGCGGATCCCCTTCGTCTATGGATCACCGGGGCTGGCGGGCGTGGCTGCGTACCGCTGGAAGACGCAGGTGAACGAGAACGCGAAGCTGCCAGCGGTTGCCAACGTGATCCCCGAACTCGACCACAACGAGCTCGCCGGGTGGCGTGGGTCGGACCAGGAACGCCGTATCGGCATCGTCCACCTCCGCGACCGGGACGAGCACCCGCAGGTTGCCCGGCGATTCGCCGAGACTGGTGACCTCACCCCGGCGCCGACCGTCGGGGAGGTGCTGTCGCAGGGTGAGCACCGACTGGCCCGACTCTTCAGCCTCACCACCGTCGGCGACCTCGTCTCGCTCTTCCTGGCCGAGCGCGACGCAGTCGACCCGGTTGAGGTCGACGTCCTCACCGAACTCAAGCAACGACTCAAGGAACACCCATGAACCACGACATCGCCAACCCCGCGCTCGCCGAGGAGGGCGATCGTCGACTCGCCTGGGCCGGTCGACGCATGCAGGTCCTCGAGACCATCCGGGCCCGCTTCCGCGAGGAGAGGCCGCTCGAGGGCGTGCGCATCGCCGCCTGCCTCCACGTCACGGCTGAGACGGCCAACCTGATGCTCGCCCTTCGTGACGGAGGTGCCGATCCGGTGTTGTGTGCCTCCAACCCGCTCTCCACCCAGGACGACATCGCTGCGTCGCTGGTTGCCCAGGGCATCCCCGTCTTCGCCGTCCGGGGTGAGG
>CP070681.1:477986-481139 GCA_020352575.1 Acidimicrobiia bacterium
GGTTCCTCGAGCGAGTAGGCCCGGACCTCTCCCAACTGGTCTCCGAGGAGTATCAACTCGCTGACGGCGTGGAAGCGCTCACCGCAGCAGCCCGAAAGGACACGATCAAGGTGCACATCCAGGTCGGAGACCCATCCCGATGACTGCTGCGCCCTTCTTCCATGTCGGCTTCCTGGTGCAGGACCTCGACTCGGCAACCGAGCGGTTCGGCGACGTGTTCGGCGTGTCCTGGACGAAGCGGACCACCACGCACTCGACCTTCTGGGAGCCCGGCGTCGGCAAAGTGGCGCTCGAGCTGGACGTGACCTACTCGGTGGAGGGCCCACCCCACATCGAACTCCTCCAAGCGACAGGAGATGGGCTCTATTCGGCCAGGAGGGGCGAGGGTTTCCACCACATAGGAGGTTGGTCGACGAACCTTCCCATGGACGAGGGGGGCCCCGGCGATCCTCCCCTCGAGCGTATCGCCGCCCAGTTCAACGGAGCTGGTGAACTCATCGTCTCGCACTTCAGTCCCGACCAACTCCACGGCGTCATGCTCGAGGTGATCACCGAGGGACGCCGCGAGATGATGCGGGAATGGCTCGACGGCGGCCCCTTCGTCGACTGACGTCAGACTGGGAGGCGCCTCGTCGTGCCCCTCACCATGAGCCTGGGTGGAAGGACGACGTCTTCGGTCGCTTCGCCCCGCAACTGGGCCTGGACCATGTCGCCGGCCAGCCGGCCAATCTCGAGACCCTGAAACGCAACAGTCGTGAGGGGAGGTGAGAGATACCCGGCCAAGGGCATATCGTCGTAACCAACGATCGAGATGTCCTCGGGGACGCGGATCCCCCTCGCGCGGAGAGCGGCGATGGCACCAACCGCAAGGAGGTCGTTGTGCGCGAACACTGCTGTCGGAACCCGCGCACGGCTGAGGAGCTCGTGCATCACCCTCGTTCCCTCCGCAGGGGTGAGCGTCTCCGCATGAGTGGCAATCGGTAGCTCTTCGATGCCTGCGTCGCGGAGGGTCTCAGAGAATCCCTCCGCCCGCTCGGCGAGCGTTCCCACGTCGAACGAACCTGCGAGTTGGGCGATGTCCCGATGGCCGAGCGCGAGCAGGTGCTCTGCAATCAGCCGCCCGCCGGCTCGGTTGTCCTGCCCTGCCCGGGGAAGTGTCGTCCCCTTGAGGGGCCGATCGGCGAGCACCACCGGCACCTCCTCGGCGACCGATTCGAGGAACTCCCGATCCCCGTGGCGGGCCGCGAGCACGACCAAGGCGTCCACCTGGCGGCTCATGAGGTGGTCGACGACGACCTTGAGCCGAGCGCTGTCGTCCTGGGTCTCGGCGACGGTGGGCATCATCGACGAATCCTCGAGAGAGAGCGCGATGCCGCGGATGATCGGCGCGAAGAACACATTTCCGATGTCCGCCACCACCACTCCGACCGCGCCGCTCCTCCCTCCCTTCAGGCCTCGCGCCAAGAGGTGGGGCCGGTAGCCGAGCTTCCGGGCGGTCTCCTCGATCATCACCCGCGTCGCTTCCCTCACCGGTCTGGATGAAGCGGGATCGAGGGCGCGGGAGACGGTCGAAGGATGTACACCCGCCGCTTCCGCGACATCGTGCAGCGTCACGGAGGGGCGCTTCGATGGGCTCGTTCCGTTGCCCTTGCTCACGGTCTTGGTCTCCTCACCACGGGGCGAACGTAGTCGCTTGGCGCCGACGCCGCGCCTTCGCCACACGTGTGGCACGGAAATCGTAGGGACTTCACTTCTCCGGCGTCATTTGAAAGAAATTCCTGGGTTTGGCTTGACACGGGCTGCTCGACGCGCCAAGAATCGCCACCGTTAGCCAAACGTTTGGCAACTGGGTCTACGAGCACGGAGGAGCAATCGTTGACTGCGCCGATCATTGAGGCGAAGGGCATCGTCAAGCGATTCGGAGGCGCCGTCGCCGTCGATGACGTGAGCCTGGGTGTGTCACCCGGTGAGGTCCATGGACTGGTCGGCGAGAACGGAGCCGGCAAGTCCACCCTCATGCGGGTCCTCGCCGGCATCCTCACCCCCGACGAGGGGACGGTCACCGTCGAGGGCGTCGAGTTGGAGGCCGGGAGCACCAGGGCCTCGCTTGACGCAGGTGTCTCCCTCGTGCACCAGGAGCTCAGCCTCGTCCCCGAGATGACGGTGGCCGAGAACATCGTGCTCGGTTCCACACCCGACCGAAAGGGCTTCATCGACTTCAAGGAGGTGAAGCGGATCGCCACCGACGCCCTCGAGGAAATCGGCGTGAACGTCGACCTCGACGAGCCGGTGGTCCGGCTCCCGATGGCACTCAGGCAGTTCGTGGAGATCGCTCGCGCCGTCGCCCGTCATCCGAAGGTGCTGATCCTGGACGAGCCGACCGCCACGCTCACCCCTGCGGAGACCGACTACCTGCTCGACATGCTCCAACGGCTCGCCAACCAGGGCCTTGCGATCATCTACATCTCGCACCGCATCCCCGAGATCTTCGCCATCTGCAACCGGGTCACCATCCTCCGCGATGGGAAGCGCGTCGCCGTCGTCGACATCGGCGAAACAACCCCCGAGCAGGTCGTCGATTCGATGGTCGGACGTGAACTGAAGCGGGAGTTGGCCACCCATCGGGAGGAGACCGAGTTCGGTGACGTGGTGCTCAGGGCTCGAGGGATCGAGGCGGCAGGCGTCAATGGCATCGACCTCGACGTGCGAGCGGGTCAGATCGTGGGTCTCGGAGGACTCGTCGGCGCCGGTCGCACCGAGTTCATCCGCGCCATGATCGGCGCCGACATCCGGACGGCAGGCTCGGTGACGCTCACCTCAGGTGGCACCACAAAGCAGCTGAGGGGGTACGGCGATGCGATCAGGAGCGGCATCGCCTATGTCCCGGAGGAACGTCGTACGGACGGCCTCGCCCTCACCATGACGGTGTCCGACAACATCACACTCCCGAACCGCCGAACCCTTGCCCGATTCAACGTCCTCAACCGGTCCAGGATCGCTTCGTTCGCCACGGGATTGGCCGAGAAGGTCGGCCTCCGTCCGCCGAAGATCGAGTTGGACGTAGGCGACTTCAGCGGGGGCAACCAACAGAAGGTCGCACTTGCGAAGTGGCTCGGTCGTGAGCCGAAACTGATCATCCTCGACGAACCCACC
>CP070681.1:481239-484371 GCA_020352575.1 Acidimicrobiia bacterium
CACCGTGGCGGGTCGTGGAGCATGCCGTACACGAGGAGGCGACACCATGAAGGTCGGCGTCCAACTCCCCGAGTGGGAGCGGCCCGTGCGATGGACCGAGGTGGCCGATATGGCCGTCCGCATCGAAGCGCTCGGCTTCGACTCGATCTGGGTGGGCGACCACCTCCTCTATCGGGAACATGGCGAACAGCCGATCGGCCCGTGGGAGTGTTGGAGCCAACTCGCCGCCCTCGCTGCCATCACCGAGCGGGTCACGATCGCACCCCTCGTTGCTGCGACGTCGTTCCACGCGCCGGCCATGCTGGCGAAGAAGGCTGCGACGGTCGACGAGATCTCGAATGGGCGCCTGATCCTTGGCCTCGGGGCGGGCTGGAACCGTACCGAGTACACGGCGTTCGGATTCCCGTACGACCACCGGGTGAGCCGCTTCGAGGAGGCCTTCACACTCATCCGCAGGCTCCTCGCCGGTGAGGAGGTCACCTTCCGGGGGGAGTACTACTCGGTCGAGGATTCGGTGGTCCACCCACTCGGTCCCCGGGACGGCGCGATCCCCCTCCTCGTCGGGTCGAACGGCCCGCGCATGCTGGAGATCACCCTCCCCCACGTCAACGCGTGGAACACGTGGTTCTCGTCGTTCGACAACCGGGCTGCCAACCTGCCGCCGTTGCTCGAACGGATCGACGCTGCGTGCGAAGCCGTCGGCCGCAACCCGGCCGACGTCGAGAAGTCCGCAGCGCTCATGCTCCAGTTCTCCAGGGACCTCCGGCTCGATCGATCCGACAATCCGCTCCGGGGCTCGGTGGACGAGTTGGCAGCGGAGCTCCACGCATGCCAGGAGCTCGGCATCGACGAGGTGCAGTTGGTCCTCGACCCGATCACCATCGACTCGGTGGAGCGGGCCGGGGAGGTCCTACGCGCCTTCCGGGGCTGAGTCCTCGTCCTCGGGCACCTCACACCCCACCCCGACGTCGGGGAGCCCTTCGGCCGTGCGTTCCCGGTGCTCGTCGAGGGAACGGATCACCAGCACCATCACCACCCCCACCCCGGCTCCGATCACGAGCGCGCCGAGGGCGCCGAACGATGCCTGCGAGGCCACACAGTCGGTGCACCCGACGCCGGCGATCAGCCAGCCGAGCACGCCACCGATGGCAAGGCCGAGCACCACGGGGAGGAAGAACCACGGGTTGGGGCGTCGTCGCATCAACGACCCTTGATGACGGTGTCGAAATCGGGCGTCGGGCACACGCCCGAGGACGGCCGGCTGACGAGGGGGACGACGGCGAGTCGCGCGCCCTCCTGCCACGCCCAGTAGGACGTCGCCCCCGAGAGTGCGATCGCAACCGCCCAGCCCCACCACGGACTCCCCACGGCGGAGAGCAGGGGCAACACGACACCACCGACACGAGCCGCCCACAACCCGGCCAGCTCTGCTCGGCCGTACCAGAAGGACAGGAGCGGCCCCGCCCAAAGGGCGAGGCCCCAGGCTCCGTCGCCCAGCAGTGGCGCGCCGAGCAGCGGCCAGGCGACGAGGAGGAGCATGAGTACGACGGCGTCGTCCGGGGGTGCGTCCATCGATCGGCCCGGGCGGATCCAAGTCGTCGTGGATGGGCCGAGGACAAGCGCCCCCGCGAGGGCTGCGAGGCCGATGCCGACCCATGCCACCCAGCCGGCGTCGAGGAAGGGAACGACGGCGACCGGGGCGAGGGCGAGCCCGGCAGCGAGTCGCTGGGCCCACCGGCCACGGGCCACGAGGAGGCCGACCAGGGCCGTCACGCCGACGAGCCAGAGCGCCGCGCCACCCGACCACCCAACCGCACCGGGGAGCGACGTGGCACCGGACAGCAGCGTGGTTGCCCACCAGCCGACGACGAGGAAGAAGGCGAACGCAGCGAGGAACGGCGGTCGGTCGTCAGGCATCGGGGCGAGGATAGGGAGGGCGCCCGACCAGTTCGGAGGCGCCTAGGCCTTGCCGAGGACGAGCGCCACGTTGTGGCCGCCGAACCCGAACGAATTGCTCATGGTGGCCGTGATCGGCGCTTCCCGGGCCTCGTTGGGAACGTGGACGACGTTGCACTCGGGATCCGGGTTGTCGAGGTTGATCGTCGGTGGGAGCACGCCCTCACGCAGTGCCATGACGCAGGCCGCGGCCTCGATGGCACCGGCGCCACCGAGGAGGTGCCCCGTCATCGACTTCGTCGAGGAGACCGGCACCATGTCGGCGGCGTCGCCGAGGGCGATCCGGATCGCCGCCGACTCCGTGCTGTCGTTGGCGGCGGTCGACGTGCCATGTGCATTCACGTAGCCGAGGTCCGACGGGTCGAGTCGGGCGTCGGCGAGGGCCGACTTCATCGCAAGCGCCTGCACGGTCCCGCCGGGCTTCGGCAGGGTCACGTGATAGGCGTCGGTCGACATGCCGTACCCGAGCACCTCGGCGAGGATGTCGGCGCCCCGGGCGATGGCGTGATCGCGCTCCTCGAGGATGAGGGCTGCCCCTCCCTCACTGAGCACGAAGCCATCCCGATCGATATCGAAGGGGCGGGATGCCGCCGTGGGATCGTCGTTGCGGGTACTGAGGGCCTTTGCCTGGTTGAAGGCACCCACCACGAACTCGCAGACCGCCGCCTCGGCACCGCCCGCAAGCATCACGTCCGCTGCGCCACGTCGGATGACCTCGGCGGCGTCCCCGATGGCATTCGCGGACGCCGCGCAGGCGGTCACCGTGCAGTTGGTGGGACCCACGAACCCGAAGTGGATCGCCGCATAGCCCGGCGCCATATTGGCGATGATCTTCGTGATCGTGAGCGGGTTGAGGCGGCCGGGACCTCGCTCGTGGAGGGTCACGATCCCGTCCTCGAACGACTCCATGCCGCCGATGCCCGCCCCCACCACGGCACCCATCCGCTCCCGGAGGGACTCATCGGCGCCGAGGTCGATGCCCGATGACGCCATGGCCTCCATCGCTGCAGCCATGAACACCTGCGTGTAGCGGTCGAGGCGACGCGCCTCCCGCTTCTCGAGGAACGACTCCGGGTCGAAACCGGGGATCTCTCCTGCGATGGACGTGCGCGTGCGCGCCGTATCGAACAGCGTGATGGGGCCGATCCCCGAGCGACCCTCCTTCATGCCCTCCCA
>CP070681.1:484471-487602 GCA_020352575.1 Acidimicrobiia bacterium
ACGACCCGACGGAGCGCCGCACCCATCCCCTCGAGGTCGCCGTTGCGACTCACGTGACACTCCCCGGCCGCACCGACCAGCGTCGCCCCTCGAGGGGTACCTCCTCATCCCTGGCCGTGGAGATGAACGCCTGGCCGGGCGGCAACGCAGAGGCGAGGGCCGCCGCACGAGCGCCGTCGAGTTCGGAGAACACATCGTCGAGGAGCATCACCGCCGGGTGGCCGAGTCGGGCGGAGATGGCTTCCTGTTGGGCGAGACGGAGGGCGAGGACGAGGCTGCGCTGCTCACCCTGCGACACCCGCGTCCGCGTGTCGCGACCATCGATGTGGAGGGCCGGATCATCCCGATGTGGACCGACCGTGGTGACCCGGCGATCCATGTCCTCGGCAGAGGACGCCTCCAACGCCTCCCAGAGGCGAGCCTCCCATTCGGCCACACCTCCCCCATCACCGGGTGAGGAACCCCACGACGATTGGTAGGCGAAGGAGATGGCCGCAGAGCCACCCGCAAGGCCTTCGTAGGCGCGTTCCGCCGGCTCGCCCAACGCGGCCATCGTGGCGACCCTGCGGGCCATCACGCGGGCGCCTGCGACCGCCACACGCTGGTTCCACACCTCCAATGTCGGCCGATCCGTGCGGCGGCCCATCTGCTTCAACAGGGCGTTGCGCTGGCGCACCGATCGCTCGTACTCAGCGAGGTCCTGGTGGGCGACCGGCCAGAGTTGCACCGCCGCCTCGTCGAGGAACGCCCGCCGGTAGGACGGGCTTCGCTTCACCACATCGAGGTCGTCGGGTTGGAACACCACCGTCCGTAGGTGCTCGGCGAGGTCAGCGGTGCGGCCTACGCGGTTGCGATTCACCTGCATCCGCCGCCGGCCTTCCCGGGGGATCTCCACCTCGATGAGCGAGGTGCTCCCCGGCAGTTCAACCTCGCCACGGAGCACGGCAGCATCCGATCCCTCGCCCACCAGGTCGGCGTCTGGGACCCGCCGGAAGGAGCGCCCGGTGCCGAGGTAGCCGATGGACTCGAGGACGTTCGTCTTGCCAGCCGCATTCGCGCCGACCAGAACATTGATTCCGTGCTCCGGCTCGAACCGCAGGTCGGGATACGACCGGAACGAGGTGAGGTGGATCCACTCGACCAACACGGGGGCGCCCGTGGGCCGAGGTCAGATCCGAATGGGCATGAGGAGGTACAGGAAGTCGTCCGTCTCCACGCCCCGAATCACGCTGGGCTTCTGCCCGTCGCGCACCTGGATCTCGATCTCGTCCGACTGGATGACGGCGACGCCGTCACCGAGATAGCGAGGGTTGAAGGCGATGAGGACCGACTCGTCCTCTCCCTTGTACGCACCCTCGACCTGCTCGACCTCACCACCCACGTCCTGGCGGGTCACCGTGACCTCCACTCCCCCATCTCCGAGTTGCAGGCGAACGGGGATGTGGTCCTCTGCAACGAGCGCGGCACGGGCCAGCGCCTCCATGAAGACACCCTTCTCCAGCACCAGGCTGTTCGGGTACGCATCCGGCAGGAGGCGCCGGTAGTCGGGGAAGGCACCTTCGATGAGGCGCACCGTCATGGACCCGCGCTCGGAGGCGAATGACGCCTCCCGATCACCGATCGACATCTTCACCACACTGCTGCCGATCGCCGGTGGGATCTCACGCAACGCCCGAGCGGGGACGAGCGCCCCCCTGTCGATGTGTACTCCCTCCAGTGTCCGCACCGCCAGGCGGTACGAGTCCGTCGCGACCATGCGGACACCGTCATCGGAGTCCTCGATCTGTACGCCGGTCAGCACCGGTCGGGCCGAGTCCACGGAGGCAGCAACCGTGACCTGCTTGATGGCATCGGCAAGGGCCGCTCCATCGACCTCTACGGCGTGCTCGAGGTCCGGCTCCGGCACGTCCGGGAACTCGTCGACTGGAAGCTCCCTGATCGCAAAGCGCGGACCTCGACCGGTGATCTCGAGTTCCTGTCCGTCTGAGCGAAGGGACACCACACCCGTCGGCATCTTGCGGATCGCCTCCGTGACGAGTTTGGCGGGAACGACGACCGCTCCCTCCTCCATCGCCTCGACCTCACACGTCGTGCGGATGGTGGTGTCCAGGTCGGTACCGGTCACCTCGAGCCTGGAACCACGCACCTCACAGCGCACACCCGAGAGGATCGGAAGTGCTGCCCTCGCTCCCACTGCCCGACTTGCACGGGAGAAGGCGTCTGCGAGGTCGTCTCTATCGGCTCTGATGTGCACAGCGATCGGGATCCTTCTTCGAAGAACTGAATTGAAAGAGAAACCTAGTAGCGAGTAGTAGGGGCTGTGGATTGTGGAAAGGTGCGGGGAAGCCCCGTGGTTCCTGGTTGTTTCGGTCCACAGGCTGTGTGGGGAAGCCGATGCCCCACGGGGGACATCACGACGGCCTGTGGATGATCAGGGAGATGTCCGAAGCCGCTGGGACAACTCGTTGACTTTGTCGAGTACCGATCGGTCCGTCTGGATGAGCTGCTTCACCCGGTCGATGCCGTGGACGATGGTGCTGTGGTCCCGGTTGAAGTGCCGGCCGATCTGCACGAGCGAGTCGTCGGTGTACTCCCGGCACAGGTACATGGCGATCTGCCGCGCCGTCGCAAGCGGCTGTGCCCGGCCGGGAGACGTCATGTCGTCGGGATGGAAGCCGAAGTTCTCGGCAACCACGGAGATGATCCCCGGTCCATCGACGACGCGATTACGCGACGCGATGTCGGCCAGGAGTTCCTGGGCGCGGCTGAGCGAGACGTGGCGGTTGTTGAGCCGGGCGTCCGCAGTCACCCGGGTGAGGGCACCTTCGAGCTCACGGATGTTGTCCGACACGCTTGAAGCGATGTAGTGGAGGACGTCCGCCGGCACCGGGACCGGCGCTTGGCGGGCGTTCTTCTCGAGGATGGCGATCCGCGTCTCGACGTCGGGCGCCTGGATGTCCGTGAGGAGCCCCCATTCGAAGCGGCTTCGGAGGCGATCCTCCAGCGAGGCGAGGTTCCGGGGGTGGCGGTCCGAACTGATCACCATCTGCTTGCCGGACTCGTACAGCGTGTTGAAGGTGTGGAAGAACTCCTCGAGGATGTTCTCCTTCCCTTCCAGGAACTGCACGTCG
>CP070681.1:487702-490791 GCA_020352575.1 Acidimicrobiia bacterium
TCCTCATCACCATCACCCTCCTCGCCGTCGTGGCGACGACGGTGCAGTACTTCCTCCGGGTCGTGCGGAGCAGGTACCAGCCGGTCGAGTGACCGAGCTGGCCGGCCCCTGGTCGCTCGCCGCCCTCGTCGGAGCCCGCGTCGCCGGCTCCGATCCGCTCGGCACCTCCTACCACCGGGACGCCCTCGCCGAGGAGCTACCAACCCTCATCGATGAGGTGGCGCCCCTCGTCGCCGAGGAGACCCGACTCATCGGCCCGGGGTCACCGGACGCCCAGGTCATCGATCGGGGCGAGTGGGTGAAGCGGAACCTGGGCTTCATGGCACACCTCGTCGGCAAGGCAGAGGACGCCCATGGGGTGCAGTCGGCCGGCGCCGAGGCCGTTGCGGCCATGGAGTCGGCAACCCTCCTCGGCGTGCTCGGCCGCAGGGTGCTCGGTCAGTACGAACTCGTGGTCCCCACCGGGGAGCAGGCGGACTCCGTCTTCCTCGTCGCCGACAACGTGCTCCACATGGAGCGGAACCACCAGTTCATCCCGAGGGAGTTCCGCACCTGGATCGTCCTCCACGAATGCACCCACCGCGCCCAGTTCGAAGGGGTGTCGTGGATGCGGGACTACTTCCTGTCGCTCGTCGACGGCCTCGTGGGAGCGTCCGGCATGGACGCCCAGGCGTTCGAGCGCATGCTGCGTCGGCTCGCCGAGTCCCTCCGGGGTGAGCGGCCGCTCATCGATGAGCGCGGCCTGTTCGGCACGATCGCCAGCGACGAGCAACGAGCGCTGATCGACAAGGTGCAGGCGCTCATGAGCCTCCTCGAAGGTCACGGCCACGTGGTCATGGATCGCATCGGGGAGCGGATCCTGCCGACGCAGGATCGGATGTCGGCCATCCTCAAACAGCGTCGCAACGACCCTCGGATGGCGCTGTTCCTGCGTATCACCGGCCTCGAGATGAAGTTCCGTCAATACGAGGACGGAGAGCGGTTCGTGCTCGGGGTGGAGGAGATCGCCGGCTGGGATGCGCTCGACGCCGTGTGGTCGGGTCCCGACGCCGTGCCGACGCTCGAGGAGGTCGCCGACCCGCAGCGGTGGCTCGACCGGGTGGCCTGATGGGCCCTGATCCCCGTAAGGCTGCGACCGAGCTCCTCGACGGGCGACCCGGCGTGGTTGCCCTGAGCGGGGGCGCCGACTCGGCGGTTGCGGCATGGGCGTGCGGTGCAGCTGCCGTTCGCGCCATCCACGTGTACCACGGGCTTCGCGCCTCGGACGACATGGCCACAGCGGCGACCGCCGTGGCGGAGTCGCTCTCGCTCCCACTCACCGTCGTCCGGGTCGAGCTCTCCACTCCCTCCGAGACTGCCGCTCGTGACGCCCGGTGGCGTGCCGTCCGTGCGACCCTCGAGGGGGGCGAGGTGGTGGTCACCGGGCACACCCGGGACGACCAGGCCGAGACGGTCCTGCTCAACCTCGTGCGCGGCGCGGGACCCGAGGGCCTCGGCGGGATGCGACAGCATGAGGGCGTGGTGCGGCCACTCCTCGACCTCGGGAGGGAGGAGGTCCGAGCCCTCGCCTTCGCCCACGGCCTCCCCTTCGTGGACGACCCGGAGAACCTGTCCGAGCGCCATGCCCGCACGACGATCCGGGCGCAGGTCCTCCCACTCCTTCGGGGACTCAACCCCGGCGTGGTCGACGCCCTGGCGAGGTCGGCGGCCCATCAGGCAGCGATCGAGACGCGACCCACCCACCTCTCCTTCTCGGGTGAGGTGGCGCGCGTCCCGTTGCCGCTCCTCGCGACCGTCGGTGACGCGAGGGCGGTGGCGACCGTGCGAGAGGCCCTGCGCCGTATCCGACCCCCGCACCCGCCGAGCGCAGCCGAGGTGGATCGCGTACTCGACGTGGTGCGGGGAGGACGGCGCGCCGAGCTCGAGGGCGGCGTGGTCGTCCTCCGGGATCGACGCTTCCTCCGCCTCGGCCCGCTCACCCAACCGCCGGGGCCGACACTGCTCAAGGCCAGCGTGTCCTGGGGCGGTTTTCGTTTCTCCGAGCGGCGTGGCCGTCCCCTTGCCACGTCACCAGCTAGGGCTTTGCTCGATGGCAGTCGGATCTGGGAAGTGCGTGGTGCGAACCCGGAGGACCGGATCTCCATGGGCGTGGGCCACAAGTCCGTGTGGGATGCACTCGCCGAGGCGAGGGTTCCCCACGAACTGAGGCCCGGCTGGCCGGTCGTCCACGCCGATGGTGAGATTGCCTGGGTGCCGCTCGTGCGGAGAGCGCCGGATTCGCGCCCCTTTGGTGATCACTACCTTCTGGTCGACGTCGTGGAGGAAGCCTGGTGAGGATCGAACGGACCCTGATCTCCGAGGAGGAGATAGCGACCCGCATCGCCGACATGGGCGCGCAAATCTCCGCCGACTACGAGGGCAAGGATCTCATGATCGTTGGTGTCCTGAAGGGCGCCTTCATGGTGATGGCTGACCTGGCGAGGGCGATCACCATCCCGGTCGAGTTCGACTTCATGGCCGTGTCGTCGTACGGCGCAGCCACCCAGACGTCCGGTGTCGTGCGCATCCTCAAGGACCTCGACACCGAGATCGAGGGCCGCCACGTCCTCATCATCGAGGACATCATCGATTCCGGCCTCACCCTGTCGTACCTCATTCGGAGCCTCAGGGTCCGACGCCCGGCCTCGCTGACGATCGCCACGCTGCTCCGCAAGACCGGTATCCAGCGGGTGCCGCTCGACGTTGCGTACGTGGGTTTCGAGATCGGCGAGGAGTTCGTGGTCGGGTACGGCCTCGACTACGCCGGCAAGCTGCGGAACCTGCCGTACATCGGCATCCTCGACGAGAGCAGCATCTGAGCCCCTCGCTCCCTCCGTATCTCTCCCACTAGATGGTCGGCGCCCGTACCATGCGGAGCCCCGGGACATCGAAAGGGATGTCGTGAACCGAACCGTTCGAACCGTTGTCGTCTACGCAGCCGTGATCCTGCTCATGGTGTTCGCCGCACAGACGATGTTCGAGCGCGCCACCGGCCCCGAGGAAGTCACCTTCGACCAATTCACGGCTGCCGTGGAGGAGGGACGCCTCGA
>CP070681.1:490891-493977 GCA_020352575.1 Acidimicrobiia bacterium
TACACTCCCCGCCACAACCCATACCTCTCGACCCGAGACCGTCGGTGCCCCCAGGGGCTGAAAGGGATTCTCCCGCCCACGCAGGTTGCGACCTCAGGAAGGCCCCTTCCCGATGCTGCAACGCTCGGGTGCGAAGGGGCCGATTCCATTTGAGGAGTAGGTAGATGCCACGACCTGAGAAGGTCCAGGCAGTTGAAGACATCAAGCAGCGGATCGACGCTGCCCCGGCGGTGTTCCTCACCGAGTACCGGGGACTCAGCGTGCCCGAGCAGGAGCAACTCCGTGCCGGGCTCCGTGAGGCGGGTGCCGAGTACAAGGTCGTGAAGATGACCTTGGCGGCCATCGCCGCCCGTGACCTCGGCCTCGACGAGCTCGCAGAGGAGATGGTCGGCCCGACCGCCATCGCCTTCGCGGGCACCGACGCCGTCGCCGCTGCCAAGGCCCTCACCAAGTTCGCCGAGGAGCACGACGTCTTCGTCGTGAAGTCCGGCCTGCTCGGTGGGAACGTCCTCGCCCCGGAGCAAGTCGGCGAACTCGCCAAGCTGCCGGGCCGTGAGGAACTCCTCGGCAAGATCGCCGGGGCGATGGCTGCGCCGCTGTTCGGTGCCGCCGGCCTGTTCCAGGCGTTCACCCGCAACGCCGCCGGGATGATGTCCCAGCTTCTGGAGAAGAAGGAGGCGGGCGACCCGGTTGCCGGGACCGCCGGTGCCCCCGCAGCCGCCGAGGAGCCCGAGGCTGCCGTCGCTGCGGAGGAGACCGCCGAGGAGGAGGCCGACGCCCCCGCCGAGGACGCAGCCGCTGAAGAAACGACCGATGAAACGACTCCCGCCGAGGCCGAGGCCGACGCGGAGACCGACCCCGCAGCCGAGGCCGACGATCCGGCCGACGGCGAGGAGGAGTGACCAACCATGGCAAAGATGACCACTGACGAGCTGATCTCCGTCTTCGAGGAGATGACCGTGCTCGAACTCAAGGAGTTCCTCGACGCATTCGAGGATCGCTTCGAGGTGACCGCTGCTGCGCCGGTCGCCGTCGCAGCCGTCGCCGCTGGCGGCGGTGGCGAGGCTGCTGCCGCCGAGGAGGAGAAGGACGAGTTCGACGTCGTCCTCACCGCCTTCGGCGACAAGAAGATCGGCGTCATCAAGGAGGTGCGTGGCATCACGTCCCTCGGCCTCAAGGAGGCCAAGGAGCTCGTGGAGAGCGCCCCCGCCAACATCCTCGAAGGCGTGTCCAAGGAGGATGCCGAGAAGGCCAAGGAGGCCCTCGAGGCCGCCGGCGGCACCGTCGAGCTCAAGTAGCACGACCCACTTCGCGCAACGGGGCCGCCCTTCGGGGCGGCTTCGTCGCGTGGTGGGGCGCGGAGCACGGAGCACGGAGCACGGAGCACGGAGCACGAAGTACGGAGCACGGAGCACGAAGTGGGGCGCGTCGCCTCGTGCCTCGTGCCTCGTGCGTCGTGCTCCGCGCCCGGTAACCCTTGACCGCTCCGCGGGGCAGCGGGTACAATCCGTCCACAAGCGAATACGCCAGTGCACGTCCCTCCCCGGGGAGCGTGCGCTGGCTTGTGCTGTATGGGGGAAAACTGCTACGCTCGCTGATTCACGTGTCCGGTCTCCCTTCCTTGACGCCCTTTGGAGGTCCCGTTGGCTTCGCGCGCCGCTGAACGTTTTTCGTTCGCCAAGATTCCTGAAGTACTCCCACTCCCGGACCTCCTCGCGGTCCAACACGAGTCCTACAACTGGTTCGTAGAGGTCGGACTCAAGGAGATCCTCGAAGAGATCTCCCCGATCGAGAGCTTCAACGGCTCGCTCGCCCTCGAACTCGTCGACCACCGTTTCGGCGACCCGCACCTCTCCTTGGAGGAGTGCCGCGAGCGCGACCAGAACTACGCGATGCCCCTGTTCGTCACCGCCCGGTTCGTGAACCGTGAGACCGGTGAGATCAAGGAGCAGCAGGTCTTCCTCGGCGACTTCCCGATCATGACGGAGAAGGGCGCGTTCATCATCAACGGGACCGAGCGCGTCATCGTGTCCCAGCTGGTGCGCTCGCCGGGTGTCTACTTCGACGCCACCCGCGACAAGAACTCCGACCGCTGGCTCTACTCGGCCAAGGTCATCCCCGGCCGCGGTGCGTGGCTCGAGTTCGACACCGACAAGCGTGACACGCTCGGCGTCCGCGTCGACCGCAAGCGCCGCCAGTACATCTCGGCGTTCGTCCGTGCCCTCGGCCTCGTCGAGACCGAGGAGGACATCCTCGACATGTTCGGGCACTCCGAGGCGATCAAGAACACGATCGCCAAGGACCCGGTCACCGACAACGACGAGGCGCTCCTCGACCTCTACCGCAAGCTGCGGCCGGGCGAGCCCACGACCGTCGAGTCGGCGAGAGGCATGATCAACACGCTCTTCCACAACCCGAAGCGCTACGACCTCACCCGGGTCGGCCGCTACAAGCTCGACACCAAGTTCGGTGGCGAGATGTTCGAGAGCTACGACCGGGAGACCCATGGCCTCCTCGCCGACTCCGACATCGTCGACACGATCCAGTACCTGCACGCCCTCTGGGCCGGCCAGGACGACATCGAGCTCGCGAAGGGCACCGTCCCCGTGCGCACCGACGACATCGACCACTTCGGCAACCGTCGCATCCGCACCGTCGGCGAGCTCATCCAGAACCAGGTCCGCGTCGGCCTCACCCGCCTCGAGCGGGTCGTCCGTGAGCGCATGTCGACCCAGGACGCCGAGGCCATCACCCCCCAGAGCCTCATCAACATCCGTCCGGTCGTGGCCTCCATCAAGGAGTTCTTCGGGACCTCACAGCTGAGCCAGTTCATGGACCAGCCGAACCCGCTCGCCGCCCTCACCCACCGCCGCCGCCTCTCGGCGCTCGGCCCGGGTGGCCTCAGCCGCGAGCGCGCCGGGTTCGAGGTGCGTGACGTCCACCCGTCCCACTACGGACGCATGTGCCCGATCGAGACACCCGAGGGTCCGAACATCGGCCTGATCGGTTCACTCTCCAGCTACGCGACCGTGAACGAGTTCGGCTTCATCCAGACCCCCTACCGGAAAGTGGTCAAGGGCAAGGGG
>CP070681.1:494077-497154 GCA_020352575.1 Acidimicrobiia bacterium
CCACGCTGTCGGGCGGTGAGGCCCAGCGGGTGAAGCTCGCCGAACAACTCGGCCGGCGGTCCACCGGTCGAACCTTCTACATCCTCGACGAGCCGACCACGGGCCTCCACTTCGAGGACGTGCGCAAGCTCCTCGCCGTGCTCCATCGCCTTGCGGATGCCGGGAACACGCTCGTCGTCATCGAGCACAACCTCGACGTGATCAAGTCCGTGGACTGGGTGATCGACCTCGGCCCGGAGGGCGGTGACGGCGGCGGTCGGGTCATCGCCGAGGGCACGCCGGAGGACGTTGCGGCCTCGGCGGAGTCCCACACGGGGCGGTTCCTGTCGAAGGTCCTGTGATGGAGTGGGCCGGCCTCGCCGAGTGGTGGCTCGAGGAGGCGCAGGACGCCGCGTATGGCACCGAGGTGTTGCCGCTCCTGCGCTCCGTCCTGCCAGGCGTCGCTGGCGCGACCGTCCTGGAAGTCGGCTGCGGAGAGGGCCAGGTGCTGCGCATGCTGACCGAGGCGGGAGCCATCGCCTTTGGCATGGACAGCGAACAGGCTCTCGCCCGAAGGGCGGGCCAAGCATTCCGAGGCGTGCTGCCGTCGCTCGCCGCCGTCCGGGACGGAGCGGTCGATGGCATCGTCTGCAACCTCGTCCTCGAGCACCTGCCGTCCCTCGACCGCGTGTTCGACGAGTGGTATCGGGTCACGCGTCCGGGAGGGTGGTGCACCCTGGTGGTCAACCACCCCCTCCAGACCGCACCGGGCGCGGGGCCCATCACGGACCCCGACGACGGTGAGGTCTTCCTCAGGGTGGGGGAGTATTTCGATCGTGGGTGGACCGATGAGCCTGCCGGGGAGGGAACCGTGCGCTTCCACCACCGTCCCCTCGGTGAGGTCCTCGAGGCAGCGGCAATGGCCGGTTGGCGCCTCGAGCGCTTCGAGGAGCGGGCGGTCTCGGCAGAGATGCGGTCCTCCGACCCGTCGTGGTCCGGCCACGAGCACGTGCCCCGGCTCCTCGGGGCCCGGTGGCGACGCTGATGGACAAGCCCCGCCCCTCTGAGATCCCCGACAGCCCGGGTTCGTACCAGTTCCGCGACGGCGACGGCCGGATCATCTACGTCGGCAAGGCGAAATCACTCCGCAAGCGGGTGGGCAGCTACTTCACGAAGCAGACCGTCGGGCGCACCCAGGAGTTGGTGGCCACGGCTGCGTCGGTCGAGTGGATCGTGACCGAGACGGAGGTCGAGGCGTTCCTCCTGGAGTACACCCTCATCCAGCGCCACCAGCCGCGTTTCAACATCCGGTTGCGCGACGACAAGTCGTATCCCTTCCTCGCCATCACCCGGTCCGAGGAGTGGCCTGCAGCGAAGGTGGTGCGGGGCCGGCGGAAGAAGGGTGACCAGTACTTCGGCCCGTACGCCCACGCCTACGCGATCCGGAACACGCTCGACCTCCTCCTCAAGACGTTCCCGGTGCGCACTTGCACGAACGGGAAGTTCAAGGAGCACGCCCAGCGGGGCCGCCCCTGCCTGCTCGCCGACATCGAGAAGTGCTCGGCACCGTGTGTGGGTGCGGTCGACGATGGGGTCTACCGGGAGCACCTCGATGGGCTCGCCCGCTTCCTCGACGGTGACGGCGCAGAGGTGATCGATGTGCTCACCGCCGACATGCTCGAGGCGTCCGAAGCCCTCGAGTTCGAACGTGCCGCCCGGCTCCGCGATCGCCTGCAGGACGTGGAGAAGGCGCTCGCCCGCCAGGAAGTGGTATCGGCGACCGGGGAGCATTTCGACCTCATCGCCATCCACGATGCCGAGCTCGAAGCGGCCGTCGAGATCCTCATCGTCCGCAAGGGACGGGTGGTCGGCCGATACGAGTCCGTGGTGGAGAAGGTGGAGGACCTTGCACCGGCCGAACTCATGGCCAAGGTCATCGCCCAGCGCTACGCCACCGATCCACCGCCGCCCGCCGTGCTCACGTCGGTCGAGCCGGAGGACGCAGACACGGTGGGCGCGTGGCTCGAGGAGCGGCGCGGCACGAACGTGTCGCTCCGGGTGCCCCGACGCGGGCCGAAGCGTCGCCTCCTCGAGACCGCCGCCCGCAACGCCGCCGAGGCCCATGCCCGGCACAAGCTGCGCCACTCCTCCGACCCGAACCAGCGTGCGCAGGCGCTGCGCTCGCTGCAGGCCGAATTGGACCTCGCAGACCCGCCGTTGCGGATCGAGTGCTACGACATCTCGACGATCCAAGGACGCCACACGGTGGGTTCGATGGTGGTGCTCGAGGATGGGTTGCCCCGGAGGTCCGAGTACCGGCGTTTCAAGATCCGCACGCTCGATGGGCAGGACGACTTCGCGGCGATGGAGGAGATGCTCCGCCGGCGTTTCGCCAACTACGTCGAACAGCAGGACCGGAAGCCGGACGAGGATTCCAGGTTCGCCTACCCGCCCTCCCTGGTGGTCATCGACGGTGGAGCCGGCCAGCTCGGCAGGGCCGTCAAGGTCCTCGACGAGTTCGGCCTCGACATCCCCGTCGTGGGCCTCGCCAAGAGGATGGAGGAGGTGTACCGGCCGTACTGGGACGAGACCCTCCGCATCCCCCGGGATTCCCCCGCCCTCCACCTGCTCCAGCGAGCGCGAGACGAGGCGCATCGGTTCGCCGTCACGTACCACCGGCAACTCCGTGGGAAGCGAATGGTCGACTCGATCCTCGACGAGGTGCCGGGGATCGGCCCGGGGAGGAAGCAGCAGTTGATCAAGGCCTTCGGATCGGTGAAGCGCATGCGGGCTGCGACCGAGGAGGACCTTGCGGAGGTCGTGCCGTCCGGGGTGGCGGCGAACCTGTACGCTGCGCGGCACGACGCCGAGTGATCGCACCCAGATGACGCAGCCGCTCCCCGCCAGCCAGGGCCCCGAGGTACTCCTCGTCACCGGTATGTCCGGGGCGGGCCGCTCCACGGTCGGCAAGGTGCTCGAGGACATCGGGTACGTGGTCGTCGACAACCTCCCACTCCCACTCCTCGACGACGTGGTGCGCCTCCATGACGTCGCTGAGGGCGCCACCCGCCTCGCCGCCACCGTCGACGTGCGGACCG
>CP070681.1:497254-500330 GCA_020352575.1 Acidimicrobiia bacterium
AGCGACTCGAGGACACCGGGTGCAGCAGTCGTTGCCTCGGCGCCAGCGAACCGGAGGCCCCGCACCCGATCGGCGTGTCGCCGGTAGACGAAGTACTCCTGGAACGAGAGCCAACCGTCATCGGTCTGGATCTCGGTCCGGAGCCTGCCATCGGTTGCGGGAAGGACGGTAACGGTGAGCCCGTGGGCGTCGCAGAGTCGGCGGGTGACCTCCGAGAGGGGGACTCCCTGTCGCTTCCACGAGGTGCGGGCGAGGTGCGTGGCGAGGTCCTGGTCGCCGAGCGTGAACCGTGTGTCGCCGCCGAGGCGCTCGAGCGCGGCCATGACCTTCGTCGTGTCGCCCTCCACGCCCCAGCCGGGTTCACCCTCGACGCCCGCCAGGGTGTACATGACCGTGTCGAGGTCGGGGGAGATGTCGAGGCCGAGGATCTCCTCGTCGTCACCGACGTTCACGACGACGGTGACATCCGCGCCGGCCGCCTGGAGGGACCGTGCCATGCGGGCGCCCCCCACGCCGCCGGAAAGGAGCGCGATTCGCATCCGGGGGAGGATAGGAGGTACCTCGGGGCGACTTCGGCGCCCGCGCGTCCTTGGCGTACCCGGGATCGTCCTCCACAATGATGCACGTCATGTCCGACGCTTCCTCGGCCGCTCCGTCGGTCACCGCGGTCATCCTCGCGACCGACGCCGACCGGCTCGGCGCCGTCGTCACCGCGTTGGGCGAGCAGACGTTCACACCATCAGAGGTCGTCGTCGTCGGCGGCGGGTCGGCCGTGGACCAGAAGGCCACCGAGCTCGGACTCAGCCGGTACTCCGAGGTGGCCGTCCTGCGGTCCGAGGTGGGCCCCGACGTCACCCACGTGTGGCTCCTCCACGACGACGTGATCCCCAAGGAGGACGCCCTCGCATCGCTCCTCATCGACGGCACCCGGATCGGCGCCGCAGTGGCTGGCTCCAAGCTCGTCCGTGCCGGTGGCCGTGAGCTCGAATCCATCGGCGGCCTGACCGACGCCTTCGGTGATCCCGTGTCGGTGATCGAAGAGGGTGAGCTCGACCAGGGGCAATACGACGTGATCCGCGACGTCGCCTACCTGCCGTCCGCATCGCTGTTGGTGCGCCGGGACCTCTTCCGAGGCCTCGGTGGGCTCGATCGCATGCTTCCACCGGAGGCCGCCGGCATCGACTTCGCCCAACGCGCCCGACTCGCCGGCGCCCGCGTGGCGATCATCCCCTCGTCCGAGGTCGCCCACATTGGCGCGTGTGCCGAAGGGGTGCCCGCGTGGCGTGAGGATGCCGGCCAGCTCAGGTCGGTGCTGAAGGCCTACTCGGCCATCTCCCTCCTTTGGGCGATCCCCATCGGCGCGGCCATCGGACTCCTCCTGGTCCTCGGGCGCCTCGTGACCGGGCGGCCGGTCGCCGCCCTCGACCCGTTCAAGGCCCTCGCGTGGAACGTGAAGAACGCCCGTTCGCTGCTCGAGGGCAGGCGCCAGCTGATGGTGGCGAGGCAGGTGGGGGACGAGGAGTTGTTCCGTTTCCAGGTCCGAGGTTCCGTCGCGCTCACCGCGCTGGGTGCCGAGATCGTCGAGGCGCTCCGCGCGCCCCTTGCGAGCTCCAACGCGGTCCTCGAGTGGGCAGAGGAGCGCTCCGGGGGCAGGTCGGCGACCGTGCTCGCCGTGGCGCTCTCGACATGGTTCATCGCCATTCGAGGCATCGTGTTCGACGGCATGCCAGTCGGAGGGTGGACGCTTCCTCCCGCCGAGGACTGGCAAGCCGTGCTCGACGCATGGGCGGGTGGATGGAACCCGGTCGGCTTCGGTACGGACGGCCCTCCGCATCCGTCCGCAGCCCTCCTCGCGCTGGCCACCTCGGCCCTCGGTGCAGGCGCAGCCCAATGGGTCACCCTGTTCGCGGCAGGAGTGGGCCTCCTGGGCGGGTATCGCGTGGCGCGGGCGATCGGCGCCTCGCAGTGGGTGGCGATCGGCGCAGCCACGATCGGCACGCTCGGGCCGGCGACGTGGCTCCTCGGCCGAGCGGCGTCGTGGCCGGGCGTGCTCGCACTGGGTTTCGTCCCCTGGGCAGTGCTCGCTGTGGTGCGGCCCCTTCCGAGTTCGAAGCTGGGCATCGTTGCGGTGATCGCCCGGTCGGGGCTCGCTGCTTGGGTGCTCGCGGCGCTCGTGCCGGGAGCGGTGGTGCTCCCTGCGCTCGTAGGTCTGCTCGCCCTGGTGGCAGGACTGCGATGGACGAGTGTGCCGGTCGGCCTCGTCGTGTCGGCGGTGGCCCTGCCCGCGCTCGGTCCGTGGGCAGTCTGGAACTCGATCGACACGATCCTCGGAGCCGGCTCGGTGATCGAATGGTCGCTGCCGATCTGGGTGTCGGCTGGCCTCCTCCTGGGGTGGCTCGCCTCCCTGACCGGTCCGCTCTGGCAGGGCGGTGTCATCGGTGGCGTCCTGCTCGGTGGCGGCGCGTTGCTTGCCCGCGGGTTCGTCGACGGCCGGGAGGCCTCGGTCCTCGGCGCCGTTGCGTTCGGGTTGGGCCTGCTGTTCGTGGGCGTTGGGGTGTTCGGGCGGCTGCGCGAGTCGTCGGGACTCGTCAACCGCTTCGCATCGTTCGTCGCCGTGCTCGGGATCGTTGCCGCACTGTTCCCGACCCTCCTCGTGGTGGCCAGCGGCACCAACGGCCTTGCCGGCACCACGGAGGTCGCAGACCGGCTCCTCTACTTGACTGCTCGCGATCGCGGAGTGGGGGAGCGAGCCCTGCTCCTCGACCTCGCGCTCCCCGGTGACGTGGGCACCTGGGAAGGTCGATCGATCCGCGTCGTGGACCCGGCCCTCACGTTCGACCGGGCATGGCAAGGAGGCGGTGGAGCCCTCGATGTCGCCCTCGGCGAGGAACTCCGGACACTGGTGGAGACCCCTGGTCTGCGGGCCGCTTCCCTCTTCGAGCACTTCGGGATCGCGTGGGTCATGACTCCTCCGGACTCCGACGTGGCAACCGCCTTGCGCGGGCGGCTCGACGTCGTCGAACTCACCTTTGCCGAGGTCTCCGTCTTCGAGTTCACCCGAGCGGCCCCGGTGGCC
>CP070681.1:500430-503485 GCA_020352575.1 Acidimicrobiia bacterium
AGGTGGGCTGCGGTCATCACGCCGCCCCAGCGCCCGCCCGTGTTCTTCATATCGGCCACCGGCGAGTCGATGAGCTTGCGGTAGTCATCCGGCAGCGGCAACTGCCACGCACGCTCCCCCGCCGCCTCAGCGGCGTCGAGCACGGCCTGCACGGCGTCGTCGGTACCGAGTACCGCCGCGATGTGGTTGCCCAACGCCACCTTCTGCGCTCCGGTGAGGGTGGCGAGGTCCACGATCATGTCGGCCTCTCGCTCGACCGCCAGCGAGAGCCCGTCGGCGAGGACGAGCCGACCCTCGGCATCGGTGTTGAGCACCTCGATCGTCTTCCCGTTGCGGGCGGTGAGCACGTCGCCGGGGCGCGTCGCAGAACCCGACGGCATGTTCTCGGTGAGGCACGCAATGGCGATCACCTTGATCGGGAGGCCGAGCTTGGCGATCGCCTGGATGGCGCCGAGCGTGGCGGCGGCACCGGCCATGTCGGACTTCATCGTCTCCATGGAGGCGGCCGGCTTCAAGGAGAGGCCCCCGGAGTCGAAGATGATGCCCTTGCCCACGATGGCGAGTGTGGTGGTCGCCCCCTCCGGGGCATACGTCATCTCGACGAGCCGCGCCGGGTTCACCGATCCCGCATTCACACCGAGCAGGCCACCGAAACCACCCTCCTCGAGCTCGGGTACCCCCAGCACCGAGATCTCGATCCCGAGTTCCTCGGCAATGGCGACCATCCGGTCGGCGACCTCGGCCGGTGGTTGGTGTGCCGGTGGCTCGTTCACCAGGTCCCTCGTCCACAGCACGGCTTCGATGACCTCGGCGACTCCGTCCGGCACGTCTGCGTCGTGGAGCGAGAGGGTCGACGCCTCCTTGGGGTCGCCGCTCTTGAACCGATCGAACGAATAGGCGCCGAACGCGAACCCCTCGACAACGGCCTTTGCGGCCTCATCGACGTCGACGAGGTGGAGGGTCGTGACGACATCGCCCTTGGCCTTGAGGCCGAGGAAGCCCCCCGCGTGGCGGAGGTCCTCGGTCGAGACCTCCTCACCGAGGCCAACCACGTACAGGCGATCCCAATCACCGGTGCCCGGGAGGACCGCCACCCCCCCGGCCTTGCCCTCGAAGCCGATCGCTTCGAGGTCGGCGATGACTGCGTCCTCATCGACGAGGTCGGCATGGGGGGCGAGGACGAGGTCGGCGAAAGCGCCGATGGCGAGGCTGGACATGGAAGCTCCTGGGAGGTCGGTCGAGGGCGGAGGGTACCGGGAGGCCCGGCGAGCCCCGAACTAGGCGGCGAGGAGGAGCCGGCCGAGCGCCACGGCGCCCAGCGAGGTGAGCACGGCGAGGTACGAGAGTCCGGTGGCCGCCATCACGCCCTCGTACCCCTTTTCCTTGAGCGAGAACCACACACCGACCATGAGCAGGACGGACATCCCGCCGAGGCCGAGCCAGGTCCAGGTGAGCACGAAGGAGGCGCCTGCGGCCATCGCGCCGAGTGTGAGGCCGACCCCAAGGTCGATGAGCAGGCCACCGATGCCCACCGAATCGAGGCGCCGAAGCGCCCATCGGGGGAGTTTCGGGTCGATCAGGTACCAATGACCCAGGAGCATCTCGCATGTGGTGCCACCGAGCGCAAGGGCGCCCGTGACGGCGAGCACCGGCCCCACCGACGGAACGGCGTGTCCGAGGTAGGCGAGGCCTGCGAGCCCATATGCGAGGGCGGCGGGCACGGGCCGACGGGCGAGGAGCAGTCCGATGA
The DNA here is from genome assembly GCA_020352575.1 of Acidimicrobiia bacterium. Taxonomy (GTDB): domain Bacteria; phylum Actinomycetota; class Acidimicrobiia; order Spongiisociales; family JAENVV01. The sequence goes on from CP070681.1 coordinate 502,181, forward strand.
CCAAGAAGGCGGTGCCAGCCGCCGCCCAACCGCCCGAGAAGGTCGCGAAGAGCCCGGTGAGGAGGGCGGCACCACCTGCTGTCCACAGGTAGCCGGGGCCGACGATCCGCCACCACGCGACGAAGGCCGCTCCCCCAGCGATGCCGGCCGCCCACATGGCGAGGAGGATCGACGGGGAGAGGGACTCGATCATGCGCCGCGGAGGCTACTGCTCGCCCCGGAGGCCGAAGCCCAGGAGCGCTTCGAGGTCACCGAGCGCCTGCTCCTCCGACACCACCTTGATCGTGGTGATCCCGAGCGCTGCTGCCGACTTCAGGTTGCGGCCGATGTCATCGAGGAAGACCGCTTCATCGGCATCCACTTGGAGTTCGGAAAGCGCCAACTCGTAGATGGCGGGATCCGGCTTGTGCATCCCGACGACGGCGGACTCGATGAAGACATCGAAGTGCGACCGGACGTCCTCGCCGAGGGTGCCGCCACTCGCCTGCACCCAGTTGTTCGTGACTGCAGCCACCCGCAGGCCCGCCGCACGGATCCGATCGATGGCTTCGAGCATCGCCGGCCGCTCGCGGAACGCGTCGTGGATCGCTGCCATGAGCTCGCACGTGCGGATGGGCAACCCGGCATCCCTCAGTTCCTCGTCGAACGCCGCCTCGAACCCTGACGGATCGAGTTCCCCGCGCTCGTTGCGGGCCCACGCCCCTCCGCTGCCCGTCCTGGCGATGACCTCGTTGACGACACCGAGCCGCACCCCGTGCCGCGACTCGACTTCGCCGATGGCGGCGAACGGGGAGTCGAACACGACACCACCGAGGTCGAAGAGCACGGCGCGCACGGGCATCGGGCGACGATAGGGCTATCCCTTCTCGGCGAGTTCCCGGAACTCATCGGGCACCGAGCCGAGTCGATCGAACCCGGAGGCGTAGCCGACGGCCTCGCGACCGAAGCGCTCCCGGATGGCATCGACGGAACGGTCAGCCGCCCAACGCGCCGCACCCTCCTCGGTACCCGGTCGGAGTTCCTCACCATCGAGGTGGAACGGCAGTTCGAGTTGGAGCGCCTCTTCGTAGACGAGCGAAGAGACACTGATGGCGAGCAGGCTGATCTGGTCGGCGCCCGAGTCGGCCAGGCCGGTCCGGACGAGGTCCTCGGCGATGCGAGCGAGGATCGGCGTCGAGGAGATCGGAGCATCCAAGGTCGTACTGCGCGTGATCGCCTTCAGGTCGGGGAACCGGATGCGGACCGTCACTGTGTGGCCAGCCCTGCGCTTGGCCCGCAATCGGCTGGCGACCCGATCGGCGAGGT
>CP070681.1:503585-506639 GCA_020352575.1 Acidimicrobiia bacterium
GGCGATCGACCAGGGTGGCTGCTTCGAGACGAGCCGGGAGACCTCCCACTCCGATCCGACCTACGTGATCGATGGCGTCGTCCACTACGCCGTCGGCAACATCCCCGGCGCGGTGCCCCGCACCTCGACCACGGCGCTCTCGAACTCCACGTTCCCGTACCTGCTCCGGATGGCCGACCTCGGTGTCGACGGTGCGATGGAACTCCACCCGGAGCTCGCCCGCGGCCTCAACACCCGGAAGGGTGAGGTCGTCCATGCGGGAGTCGCCGCCGCGCTGGCCTGACGTGCGGATCCTCCTCGTCACGAACGACTGGCCCCCGGATGTCGGCGGGATCCAGACGTACCTTTCCGGCCTCGTCGCGCGCACCACGCACGAGGTCCGTGTCCTTGCGCCGACCCACCCCGACGCCGCCCCGTCGGAGGGCGAGGTGCGGCATCCAGGGTTCATGTGGCCGAGTCGTCGTGTCCGGGCCCTGATCGAGGCGGAGGCGACAGCGTTCGCGGCTGATGTCGTCTGGTTCGGTGCCCCCACCCCGCCGGCCCTCCTCGGTCCAGACCTCGGCAGGCCCTATGTGGTCATGTGCCATGGAGCGGAGGTGTCGACGGCCGCTGCGATCCCGTTCGTCCGCGGCAAGCTCCGGAGCAGCCTGGCCGGCGCCGCCGAGGTGCTGGCCGTCTCGCAGTACACAGCGGATCTCGTAGCCCGGTTCTCGGGGAGGGAGGTCGCGCGGCTCGGCGTGGGCGTGACGGCATCCGGGGCCGAACGCCCGGGTGTCCGTCGGCCCGGCATGACGGTCGTGTCGGTGGGGCGACTCGTCCGTCGCAAAGGACTCGACCGGCTCATCGACGCGCTCGGCGGGGTGCACGGGTGGCATGGGCGACTGGTGCTGGCGGGAGCCGGGCCCGATCGGCAACGGCTGGAGCGCCGGGCAGCACGACGGGGAGTGGCACTCGAGGTGCGATCGGGCCTCGACGATGCGGCGGTGCGAGGGGTGCTGCGGGATGCCGATGTGTTCGCCCAACCCACCCGAACCCGCCTCTTCGGCCTGGACTGGGAGGGGCTCGGCATCGTCTTCCTCGAAGCAGCCGCTGAGGGCCTCCCGGTCATCGCCGGTCGCTCGGGTGGGGCACCCGAGGCGGTTCGCCCGGGCGTCACCGGGTTCGTGGCGGGCTCCAAGCGGGAACTCGTCGCTGCGATCAGCGCACTCTCGGATACCGATCGCGCGGCGGCGATGGGCGCCGCGGGCCGGGAGATGGTGGCCTCGGAGTGGGCCTGGGGACCGGTCATCGAACGGTTCGACGGGGCGATGGCGCGGGCGGCTCAGGCGTAACGCCCGGCTTCTCGTAGCCTCGCCCCACCGAAGCTTCACACAGGAGTCACGATGGCAGCGGAGATCGGCCAGCCGGCCCCCTCGTTCAACCTTCCCAACGTCGATCGGGAGATGTTCGACAGCGAGTCCCTCAAGGGGAAGAAGTCGCTCGTCGTCTTCATCCCGTTCCCCTTCACCGGCATCTGCGATGGCGAGGCGTGTGCCATCCGCGACAACATCGCCCAGCTCGAAGCGGTCGATGCGAACGTGGTCGTGATCACCGTGCACGCCCGGCCCACCAACGAGGAGTGGGTCAAGAAGGAGGGCTTCTCCTTCCCGGTGCTCTCCGACTTCTGGCCCCACGGCGAGGTGGCGACGGCCTACGGCTGCTTCAACGACAAGCTCGGTGCGGCCATGCGAGCCACGTACGTGCTCGACGAGGACGGGATCGTGCGGGACATCATCGCCACGGATTCACTCGGCGACCCGCGGACGTTCGCCGACTACCCCGCCGCGTTGGCGGCCATCGGCTGACCGGACGAGGCTTCAGACGCGAGACGAGGGCGGCCCATGCGGGTCGCCCTCGGTCGTTCTAGGCCTCGTCCTTTTCCTTCGATTCCTGCTCGATGGCAGCCTGCTCGCCCTCCTCGAGTCCCTTGCGGAACTCCTTGGCCGAGGAGCCAAGGGAACGGGCGAGCCCGGGCAGCTTCCTCGCCCCGAAGAGGAGGAGGATGATCGCCAGGATGATCAGCAGTTCTGTGGGTCGGAGTCCGAACATCGATCGCACTGTAGTGAGCGCACCGGTATCGGCCAACGGCCGCTAGTCGAGGTCGAACGCACCGTCGTCGAGGAGCACCCGCGCGGCCCATCCGACCGGGTCGTCGAGTTCGGCTGCGGTCGGCAGCGTCCCCGGCGTCGCAATGACCCGTCCGAGGGTTTCGCGTCCCCACCGTTCCTCGACTTCGGCGCAGAACGCAGCCGCCCGGACCACCTGGTCGTGGTCGGGGAGTGCGATCGCCATGGCCGAGTGTGCGTCGGGTTCCTCGTCCCGGCGCTCGAGCCCGAGGCGGATGCGATCGAGGTCGGGGAGCCAGGACCGGAAATCCTCCATGAGGTGGCGGCGGAGGCCACCGAGCAGGGCGAGTATCGCGATGGCGTTGTCACGATCACCCTGGTTGGCGGAGTCGCCGAGGAGTGCGGGGAGGTCGCCGAAGCCCTCCATCGCCTCCTGCATGGCACTGGGATCGGTCATCCCTTGGAGGTTGCCGATGAGGCCCTGCGCGTCGAACTCGATCCCTTCCATCCATGAACGGAGCAGTTCCGAGTACCGCTCGCCCAGCCAGGTGTGGCGAGAGATCCGGAGGTGCATTGCCTCGTGGAGTGCCGCCCAGAGCCGGACCTGCTTCGCATCGACCTCGTGCGACCGCGTGAACGCCTCGATGGACGGGACGATGAGGTAGCCGCGGGGGGCGATGGCGAGGAGTCCGACGTCGAACCCGCCGAGCGCATGGTGTGAGAGGGTGCCCACGAGCGTGCCGACCTGCATGCCGACCATGGCGGAGACGAGCGGCTGGAGCGGGCCTGCCGAGGCCCCCATCCCCCCGCCGAGCGATTCAGCGAGGTAGTCGAACGAGCGCAGGTTGTCCTTCGCCCACACCGACCGGTCCACGGGGTCGATGGTCTCGCCCGACAGGCTCGGGAGGATGTCGATGCCGTCGGTCTGGAGGAGGGCCACCGAGCCGAG
>CP070681.1:506739-509792 GCA_020352575.1 Acidimicrobiia bacterium
TCGACGTCATCGATCCGCCAGGCGGCAGCGGGGTCGGTGCCGTACGGGATCCCGCCGGCACGCTCCAGCACCCGTTCGGCGCCGGGATCGTCGATACAGGCCAGTACGGGACCATCCACTCGCCTGGCGACGTCGACGAACGCATCCTCGAGTCGTTCGACCGTCCCGTAGTGGTCGAGGTGGTCGGCCTCCACGTTCGTGACGATGAGGCCGCGCAGGGCGAGCGAGAGGAACGTGCCGAAGGCTTCGTCGGCCTCGAGCACGAAGAGGGTCGGGTCGGCGAATCCGGCGTTGGTCCCTTCGTCGGAGAGGGTGCCTCCGACCATGAAGGACGGGTCCTCCCCGATTCCCCGGAGCGCGCGGACGAGCAACGCCGACGTCGTCGTCTTCCCGTGTGTGCCGGTGGCGCCGAGGGCCGGCATGACCTCGGTGATCTCACGGAGCAGGCGGGGCCGATCCCACACCGGGACGCCGAGGGCGTCGGCCGCCTCCATCTCGGGATCCGACCGGGGGACGGCCGACGATGCGACCACGAGGTCCGTGCCGTCGAGGCGCCCGGGTTGGTGCCCTGCCCACGTCGCGATCCCGACCTCCTCGAGCGCGGACAGCGCAGGACCACCGACGAGGTCCGAGCCAGTGACCTCGTGCCCCGCCTGGGCGAGGATCCGGGCGAGGCCGCTCATCCCGGCGCCACCGGCGCCGATCACGTGGATGCGGCGGACTTCGTCACCCAGCAGCACGGAGCACCTCCTCGGCGATGACGGTGGCAGCGTTCGGACGTCCGATCGCCCGGGCGGCGTCGGACATGGCGGCACGGGCATTCGGATCCCCGACGAGCCGGGCCACTTCGCTCCCGAGCCGGTCGAGGTTCTCCTCCCCCACCACAACGGCGGCTCCCGCGGCAGCGAGGTGGGCAGCGGATGCCGCCTGATGTCCCTTGGAGCCGAACGAACCGGGGATCAGCACGGACGGGGTCCCGGTCGCCGTCAGTTCGGCGACCATCCCGGACGCCCTCGACACGACGAGGTCGACTGCGGCGAAGAACCACTCCATCTCGTCCTCGAATCCCACCACGGACCACGGTACCCCGAGGCCCGCTGTCCGAGGCCGAACTTCGTCGGCGAATCGAGGCCCGGTGAGGTGGAGCACCTGCGCATCACCGAGGAGCGGGGCGGCGTCGAGCATGGCCTCGTTGATCGACCTGGCTCCTAGCGAGCCTCCCACGATGCCGACGGTCACCCTCCCCCGAGCGAGCCCGTAGCGCTCGAGCGCTGCCGGGCGCAGGGCGGCTCGGTCGAGCGTGGCAATGGCAGCCCTGATCGGGTTTCCCACATAGCGGGGCCGGATGGCTCCCTCGGTCTCCGGGAACGAGGTGAAGGTGGCCTTTGCCCAACGGCCCATGAATCGGTTGGCGAGGCCCGCATGGGCGTTCTGCTCATGGAGGAAGATCGGGAGCCCGAGGCGACGGGCAGCGATCCCCGCCGGCACCGCCACGTAGCCACCAGTGGCGAGGAGTGCGCCGACGCCGCGGGCGGTCATGGCGTCGCCGAAGATCCCGGCGGCGCGCCACACACTCAGGGGGATCGCGAGGTTGCGAGGGGTGAGCGAGCGCTGGAGGCCCTGGACGGGTGCCTGGACGAGGTCGAGCCCTGCCGCGGGCACCGCGGTCGCCTCGAACCGATCCCCGCCCAGGAAGACGAGGTCGGCCCGACCTTCGAGTGCCTCGGCGACCGACAGGGCGGGGAGCACGTGGCCACCCGTCCCGCCTGCGGCGAGGGCGACCGTGGTCATCGGCTGCGGCCCGAGGCACCCCGCGACGCGATGTTGAGCAGCACGCCGACGGCGCCGAGCGCCATCACGAGCGAGGAACCACCGAAGGAGATGAATGGCAGGGTCATGCCGGTGATCGGGATCATCCCGGTCACGCCACCGATGTTCACGAATGCCTGGAAGCCGAGCCATGTCGTGATCCCCGCGGCGAGCATGGCGCCGAATCGATCGGGCGCCCGCATCGCCACCGCGACTCCGAGGATGGTGAGGACGGCGAAGAGCATCACGACGAAGGTGGCGCCGGCAAACCCCAGCTCTTCGCCGATGATCGAAAAGATGAAGTCGGTGTGGGCGTTCGGCAGGTAGTCCCAGCGGCTGCGGCTCGTCCCGAGGCCGATACCCGTTGCACCACCCGAACCGAGGGCGAGGAGGCTCTGGTTGAGGTGGTACGCGATCCCGCTCGGGTCGCCGGCCGGGTCGAGCCAGGCACGCACGCGATCGAATCGGTAGGGCGCGATCACGGCCAGGAGGGTGGCTGCCAGGCCACCGAAGAAGGTGAACGCGCCAACGAAACGCAAGGGGGCCTTGGACGAGAAGAGCACGCCGAACGCCACTGCCCCGATGAGGACGCTGGTGCCGAGGTCGGGCTGGAGCATGACGAGGCCGACGACGGTGCCGACGACGGCGAGGAGCGGCACGAACACGTGTCCGAACTGGTCGAGTTCGCCTCGTTCCTCCTTCTTCGCATACACGGCAGCGAGGAGGACGGCCACGCCGAACTTCGCAAGCTCGGACGGCTGGATGTCGATGACCCCGAGGTCGAGCCAGCGTGACGAGCCGCCCGCCGTCCGGCCGACGACGAGCACGAGGAGGAGCAGGCCGACTGCCGAGCCCCAGATGGGCACCGCCAACCGGCGGTACAGCGCGTACGGGACCCGTGACGCTACGAGCATGACGGCCACCCCGGCACCCGCCGCGATGGCCTGGCGCACCCACAGGTCGAGGATCGCACCGTCCTCGGCGCTCATGACCGAGGACGCCGAGAGCGTGGCGCCAAGGCCGATCACCAGCAGGACGCCGACCACCGAGAGCAGGAAGATCCGGGTGCGCTGGTTGCGGTCGCGTTCGGCGGCGACGACCGTCGCGGCGCTGCGACGGGTGGCGATCGAGGTGACGGTGCTGCTGCTCATTGGCGTGCCTGCATGATGCCGAGGACGGCGTCCCGGAACGCGTCACCTCGGGCCTCGTACGAATCGAACATGTCGAAGCTCGCACATCCAGGG
>CP070681.1:509892-512924 GCA_020352575.1 Acidimicrobiia bacterium
GAGGTCGACGGCGAGGGTTGGGACCGCTTCACCGCCCTCGACGAGGTGATGTCCCCCGACCCGATCGCACTGCCCGACCACCTCGACCCCCGCAGCCTCTTCGACGAGCTCGCGGGCCGCCGGGTCCACCTCGCCCCGGTCGTGGACGACGGGGGCACCCTCATCGGGGTGATCACCGAGGCCTCGGCGCTCCGGGCCACGCAGTACGACGCGGCCGTCGATGCGTCCGGCCGGCTCCTGGTCGGCGCTGCCATAGGGGTGAACGGGGACGTCGCCGGCAAGGCAGAGGCCCTCCTCGCCGAGGGCATCGACCTCCTCGTCGTCGACACCGCCCACGGGCACCAGGAGAAGATGCTCGAAGCGCTTGCCGCGGTACGGGGAGTTGGACCAACCGTCCCCGTCGTCGCCGGGAACGTCGTCACCGCTGAGGGTGTCGAACAACTCGTCGACGCCGGCGCTGACATCGTGAAGGTCGGCGTCGGACCCGGCGCCATGTGCACCACCCGGATGATGACCGGGGTTGGCAGGCCGCAGTTCTCCGCCGTCCTCGAGTGCGCCGAGGCCGCACACCGACTGGGCAGACACATCTGGGCAGACGGTGGCGTCCGCCACCCCCGCGACGTGGCCCTTGCGCTCGCTGCCGGCGCATCGAACGTGATGATCGGCAGTTGGTTCGCCGGGACCTACGAGTCGGCTGCGGACACGCTGCGCGATCCCGACGGGCGCCTCTACAAGGAGAACTACGGGATGGCGTCCCAGCGAGCGGTCTCGAACCGGAGCCGCGCCGAGTCGGCGTTCGAGCGTGCCCGCAAGGAGATGTTCGAGGAAGGCATCAGCCACTCCCGCATGTACCTCCAGGAGGACACGCCGAGCGTTGAGGACATCATCGACCGCATCGTCACCGGTGTCCGCTCAGCCTGCACGTATGCAGGAGCACGCACGATCGACGAGTTCCACGAGCGGGCCGTGGTCGGACTGCAGACGATGACGGGCTACGCCGAGGGGATGCCCCAGGGCACCTCCTGGTAGTCGTCAGGCGAGCGCCGGCTCGCGCTCCTCGGGGTCGACCACCCCGATCCCATCCGATCGCCGCGCCTGGGCGAGGCCCATCGCTGTGATGACGCCGATCAGGACCACAACGCCGGTGAGCACCACGCCGTCGATCTCGTTGCCGACGAAGAACCAGCCGTAGACCAGCGCCATGAGGGGAAAGGCAAGTTCGCCGAGCGTCGCCGCCGACGCCGTCGTGCGACCGAGGCCTCGGTAGTAGATGAGGAGCCCTGCGCCGCCCGGAATGAGGGCGAGCCACAGGACTGCCCACCACTGGCTGCCACTGAGCGTCGTCACCTCGGCCATTCGCCCCTGCATGAGCACGACGATCACGCCGATGGGCAGGCCAATCGTGAACCGGAGTGCCGTCAACTGGGCAAACGGGATCTTCGGGGTGAGGCTGCGACCCAGGACGGTTCCCATGCCCCAGAGGGCGGCAGCGCCGACCGCAAGCAGCGCCGCCTCCGACTCCTGCACAGCAAAGGACACCTCGCCGCCCGTGAAGAGCGCCCGGGTCTGGGCGGGGAACGAGATGAGCCAGGCACCGGCCACCGCGCCGACGAAGAAGAACCAGTAGCGGCGCATGAGTCGCTCACCGAGTAGGAGGGCTGCAAGGAGGATTGCGAACACCGGCTGGAGCTTCTGCAGCAGGGCCGGGGCGATGAAGTCGCCGTACGAGAACGCCTGGGTGAACAGCGTCGTGGCGAGGATCGACGCACCCCCACCGATCAGCAGGAGCGCAGCCCAGTCCCGGGGACTGAGCCGGCCGAGCACAGGCCGCACCTTCCGGAGGGCCGGGAGGAACACGATCGTGAGCAGGACGTGTTCCAGCATGACTATCACCGACGCCGAGATCTCGCCTACGGCGAGGAAGCGGCGCAGGATCGCATCGGAGCCCCAGAGCGAGGCGGCAAGGGCGACCAGGAGGATGCCGGGAACGGCGAAGCGGCGTGAGTCGGACATGGGACCTCGGTGGATGGCGGCGGGCGCAATCTAGGGGTGCCCGCGCCGGTAGCCGTTAGGCCTGGCGTACCTCTCGGACGAGGTCCTCGATGGCACCCTTTGCGTCGGCGAAGAACATCAGCGTGTTCTCCTTGTAGAAGAGCGGGTTGTCGATCCCGGCGAAGCCCGGCGAAAGGCTGCGTTTCACGACCACGCAGGTCTGCGCCTTGTCGACGTCGAGGATGGGCATGCCGTAGATGGGCGATCCGGGGTCCTCACGGGCCGACGGGTTCACCACGTCGTTGGCGCCGACCACGAGCACCACGTCGGTGTGCGAGAAGTCGGCGTTGATGTCCTCGAGGTCGTACAAGCGGTCGTACGGCACATCGGCCTCGGCGAGCAGCACGTTCATGTGACCCGGCATCCGACCGGCCACCGGGTGGATGGCATATCGGACGTCCACGTCCCTGTCACCGAGCAGGTCGGCGAGCTCGCGGAGCGCGTGCTGGGCCTGGGCGACGGCAAGGCCGTAGCCGGGGACGACGATCACCGACCGGGCGTACCCGAGCACGATCGCCAGGTCGTCGGCCGAGGTACGCCGCACCGTGCGATCGCCGACGTCGGCGCCTCCCGCGCCGTCGCTCACACCGAACCCGCCGGCCAACACCTCGACGAGCGTCCGGTTCATCGCCTTCACCATGATGTTGGTGAGGATGAGTCCGGAGGCGCCGACGAGCGCGCCCGAGATGATGAGCACGCTGGAGTCGATGGCAAAGCCGGCCATAGAGGCGGCGATGCCCGACAACGAGTTCAGGAAGGCGATCACGACCGGCATGTCGCCACCGCCGATCGGCAAGACGCGGGTGACGCCGAGGAGCAGCGAGGCCCCGAGCAGGGTCCAGAACGCCACGCTGATGCCGTCGGCACCGAGGGCAAACCATCCGATGGCACCAATGGCCACGATCGCGACAACGGGGTCGAGGAGCCGCTGGCCACCGTAGGTGACGGGCCGACCCGGGATCCTGCCACTGAGCTTGCCG
>CP070681.1:513024-515965 GCA_020352575.1 Acidimicrobiia bacterium
GTCGGTCTGCAGCAGGGCCACCGAGCCGAGCTCGAGGTACTCGTCGGCGATCCACGGATCGACGGGTTGGGCCTCGCCGGCCAGGCTCGCGCTGAGTTCCTCTGCGAGCGCCCAGTTCACCGAGCCGGGCTGGTTGAAGAGCTCGAAGAGCCGTTCGAAGATGTTGTCCGTCATGTTCCCTCGGGTCGAGACGCGAGCTCGACCTCGAGGTCGACCTGCTCGCCGTCGCGGACCACGGTCACCGTGATCACGTCCCCTGCACGGTAGAACCGCATGAGGGTGGCGAGTTGGTTCATCGTCTGCACGCGTTCACCGTTCACCGCGACGATCACATCGCCCACGTTGGCGCCGGCGTCGCCGAATGCCGAGGTGTCGACCACGTCACCCTCCTCGTCGCCGAGGATCCGCACGATGGTGGCGCCGGCGGGCTGGGAGGCTCCGTCGTCGAGCTCCACGTAGGTGGTGGTGCCGAGGATGCCGAGGAAGGGGTGGTCGATCGCGCCGTCGGCGATGAGGTCGATGGCGATGCCGGTGGCGAGGTCGATGGGAATGGCGAAGCCGAGACCCTCCGCCGACTCTCCCACGCTCTTGGCAGTGGTGATGCCGATGAGGCGCCCCTGTCCGTCGAGGAGCGCACCGCCCGACGAACCACCCGAGATGGGCGCGTCGGTCTGGATGAGGCCCTGGAGGGGCGTCGTTCGGGTGAGGATGTTGAGCTCCCGCCCGAACGCCGAGATGATCCCGACCGTCACCGACGGCCCACCAGAGAGGCCGAGGGGGTTGCCCACGGCGATGGCGGTGTCGCCGATTGCGACATCGTCGGAGTTGCCGAGGTTGATCGGCGGGATGAGCCCGGGTGCGACCTTGATCACCGCAACGTCGGTGAGTTCGTCGGTGCCCACCAACTCGGCCTCGTAGATGCGGCCGTCGACGAGCTCGATCTGGATGAGATCCGAGTCGTCGATCACGTGGTTGTTCGTAAGGAGGTGGCCCTGCTCGGTGAAGCCGATGCCCGAGCCCGTGCCGACAGGCTCGAAGACCGGCTCGCCGTCGGGGTCGACCTCGCCGGTGTCGACCGAGACCACCACCCGGACGACCGAGGGGAGTGCCTTGGCGACGATGAGGCCCAACTCCGAGTCCAGCTGGGCACCGTCGAGGGGGAGCACGATGGGGTCGGTGGGGGAGTCCGTGGCCGGCGGCGCAACCGTGACGACCTCGATGGGGGGTTCGAAGTCCTCGAGTGCGGCCTCGACGATCTCCTCGGCGCGGTCTGTGATGCGGTCCTCGAGGATGTCGGTGCCGAGGAGGCCGGCGGCGGTGCCTCCGGCGCCCACGATGAGGGCGAGGATGCCGACCATCACGAGGTCCATGCGCCGGACCGACTTCTTGACCTTCTCGGATGGGCCGGGCTGAGTGATGGCGTCGGCGGGACGTGGGATCGGGCCGGACGGCCAGTAGTCCTTGTCGAGTTTGGCGAGTGTGGGGCGTTCTTCGTTCATGGGCCTTCCCCGAGATTACGAAGGCCCCGACGCATACGGATGCGGACTCCCCCTAAGAAGTTGGTGAGGAAACCCAGGCGTCCCGCCCCTATCGTCGACGCTATGGAGGAGAGGTTCCGCTGGCTGCGATCGTTCGCGGCCGTCGAGGGCGACTCAGAGGACGTGACCAGCGAGAAGGTCGCTGCGTTGATCGTCGCCGGCGGATGCACCGTGGCGGGGGTCCTGTGGACGGCCATGTATGCCGCTGTCTTCGGATGGAGCTTCATCACGGCGCTCCCCGCGATCTTCGTGGTGGTTGTGGGCCTTGCCCTTCTCGTCAGCCACCTGACGGGGAACCATCGCATCGCGGTCCTGGCGCAGATCGTGTTCATCATGGGCATCACGACACTGATCCAACTGGCCATCGGTGGAGTTGCCGAGTCGGGGTTCGTCATGGCGTGGGCGCTCATTGGTCCGCTCACGGCGCTGCTCTTCTTTCCCATCCGCACGGCTGTGCCGTGGATCCTCGTCTACGTCGGCCTTCTCCTCGCCACCGTGATGCTCGATGGCCGACTCGAGGGACGCCCCGAGGTGACCGAAGGGGTCCGTACCTTCTTCCTCGCGACCAATCTGTCCGTGTCGGCGATCGTCCTCTTCTCGTTTGCGGGCTATTTCGTCCGAGCGGCTGTCGAGGAGCGCGCCCGTGCGAACGGACTCCTCCTCAACGTGCTTCCGCGAGAGGTGGCGCCGCTGCTCAGGGACGGCGCTGGTGTGATCGCGGATGAGTTTCCGTCTGCAAGCGTGCTGTTCGCGGACATCGTGGGCTCCACGCCCCTTTTCGCCGAGCTGGAGCCTGCCGAAGCCGTTGACTGGCTGAACGAGGTCTTCACAACGTTCGATGAACTCGTCGAACAGCGCGGTCTGGAGAAGATCCGCACGATCGGTGACAACTACATGGTGGCGTCAGGGGTGCCCACCCCACGCGATGACCACGCCGAGGTGCTCGTCGACCTTGGCCTCGCCATGCTCGATGCGGTTGAACGGATCCCGCCGAGGAACGGGCGGACGCTGGGGTTCCGGATTGGCGTCAACAGCGGTCCGATGGTGGCCGGTGTCATCGGCACGACGAAGTTCCACTACGACGTCTGGGGAGACACCGTGAACTGCGCAGCCCGCATGGAGTCTCATGGCGAGGTGGGGCGTCTCCAGATTGCGGAGGGCACCCATGTCCTTGTGCAGGACCGTTTCTCCTGCGTCCCGAGGGGCACCATCGATATCAAGGGCAAGGGGCCGATGGCCACTTGGTGGGTCGAGCGGCCGGCCTAGGCGCCTTCACTCCACTCCTCGCCGCCCGGCCAGAACTCCTTCTTCCAGATCGGCGCCCGAGCCTTGAGTTCGTCGATGCCGTAGCGCGCCGCCTCGAAGGCCTCGCCCCGATGGGCCGAGGAGACGGCAACGACGAC
>CP070681.1:516065-518995 GCA_020352575.1 Acidimicrobiia bacterium
ACCGACGTGCGGGCGAAGTGTCGCCGACTGCAGCGTCGCCACGGGTTGGACCTCGTGGTCATCGACTACCTCCAGCTGATGCAGGGTCGGAGCCGTGAGAACAGCCAGCAGGAGATCGCCGAGATCAGCCGCGGGTTGAAGAACCTCGCCCGCGAGCTCCGGGTGCCGATCATCGCGCTCAGCCAGCTCAACCGCGCGCTCGAGGCCCGCACGGACAAGCGCCCCCAGCTCGGCGACCTTCGCGAATCGGGCGCGATCGAGCAGGATTCCGACATCGTCCTGTTCATCTACCGCGACGAGTACTACAACCCCGAGTCCGAGCAGCGGGGCACCGCGGAGATCCTCGTGGCGAAGCATCGTGCCGGTAGTACGGGCCGGATCTTCATGAGCTTCGCTCCCGCGTTCACGGCCTTCGGCGACCTGGCTCGCGACGCCTCCATCTCATGAACTCGGCCCCCGCACTGCGGGGGCCGAGATAAGAGGTGGCGCACTCTCGAGTGCAAGGGCATGCGGAGGAGGAATTGGAGCCTGCGCCGCCTCCTGTGTTGTCCCTGTCCTTATCGGCCGGTTGTCCGTCCCCTTGAGGGTTTCGGTCGGCCTACTTCCCGAAGTCCTTGTGGATCCGTGACGGCGTCGGGCCGCGCTGTCCCTGGTACTTCGAGCCGGCCTCCCGACTCCCGTACGGATGGTCCGCCTCGGTGGTCATCCGGTAGAAGCTGATCTGGCCGATGCGCATGCCGGGATGGATGGCGATCGGCAGGTTCGCCACGTTCGACAACTCGAGGGTGAGGTAGCCGTCGAAACCGGGATCGACGAAGCCGGCGGTGGAGTGGATCAGCAACCCGAGGCGGCCCAGGCTCGACTTCCCCTCGAGGCGGGCAACGATGTCGTTGCCGAGGTGGACCCGCTCGAACGTCGAGCCGAGCACGAACTCACCGGGGTGGAGGATGAACGACTCGCCGGGGGGTGTCTCGACGATCGTGGTGAGGTCCTCCTGGCGGACGCTCGGGTCGATATGGGCGTACTTGTGGTTCTCGAACACGCGGAAGAACCGGTCCACGCGCAGGTCCACCGAGGAGGGCTGGACGAACGACTCGTCGTAGGGGTCGATGGTGATGCGCCCGGAGGCGATCGCCTCCTTGATCGAGCGGTCCGAAAAGATCATCGGTGGGGGTCCTCCTGTCTCCGGCGGGCATCCTAGGACGACGACCCTCGACGCCCCACCCACGATCTACGCTGGCGTTGTGCAGCCGCCCATCCTCGACTTCGATCCCCATCCCGGCTCGATCATCGACCCCGCTGCGCTCGCCCCGAGCATCGATGTGCCGACCACGGCCGTGGTGACCTGGTTCGGCGAGATCGTGGACGACCTGGGCCGGGATGGGCACAAGGTCGATGAGTACGTCATCGAAGGTGGCTCGTTCCCGATTCACGAAGTCGACATCGACGGGTACCCCTGCATCGTGGCCCAGATGCCGGTTGGGGCCCCAGCTGCTGCGATGGTGCTCGAACGGGTCATTGCACTCGGTTGCACCACGATCATCGCCATCGGGAGCGCCGGGGGCCTCGCCTCGTCGATGAACCCGGGCACGGTCGTCGTCCCGTCGGAGGCGGTCCGGGACGAGGGCACCTCGTACCACTACCTCGCGCCGAATGTCCCTGCGCGACCCGACGGCGACGTGGCGCAGGCGCTCGTCGACGTGTTGCGGAGTCGCGGAGTGACGTTCACCAGGGGTCGTACGTGGACCACGGACGCGATCTATCGCGAGACGAGGGCGATGGCCGAGAAGCGCACCGACCAGGGCTGCGTGACCGTCGAGATGGAGGCTGCGAGCCTGTTCGCCGTGGCGTCGTTCCGAGGCGTACGACTTGCCTACCTCCTCTATGTCGCGGACACCCTCGGCGGCGGTGAGTGGGACGGCACCAACCTCGTGAAGCCGCTGAAGAGCCTCAGGCGAACCCTCGTCGGCTTCGCCATCGAGGCGGTGAGGTCGCTCCGATGAGGTTCGGTGTGCTGCTCTGCGCGCATGTGGACGACGACCTGCTCGAGGAGCACGGCGATTACGACCGCATGTACAGGGACCTGCTCCGGAAGGTGGACCCCAACGTCGAGGTCGTCGCCTACGACGCCATCGGGGGAGAGCTCCCGTCGTCTCCCGACGAGTGTGACGGGTGGATCGTCACCGGATCAGGGTTCTCGGCGTATGACGATGAGCCGTGGATCGAGGCGCTCCGTGCCTTCGTACGAGAGATCCATGCACACCGCGCCCGGCTGCTTGGGGTGTGCTTCGGACACCAGATCGTGGCCGAGGCACTCGGCGGGAAGGTGGACCGCTTCTCCGAGTTCAGGTTGGGGCCCGGCACCTATCAGCTCGATGCCACCGACTGGTGGGCGGGAGGCGAGGTGACGATCCCTGCGTTCCATGGCGATGTCGTCGTCATGCCTCCCCCCGAGGCGGAGGTGATCGGTCGATCCGAGGGCATCGATGTGGGAGCGATGCGTGTCGGGGATCACATCCTCACCATCCAGAACCACCCGGAGTACCAGCCGCACTACTTCGACCTACTCATCGAACGACGAGGCCAAGGACTCCCCGATGACCTCAAGGCCGATGCCCGGGACCGCCTCGCTTCGATGCCCCACGACGATGAGGTGTTCAGCCAGTGGGCGATGTCCTTCTTCGACCGGGACGCGTGACGGGCGCCGTCACAACGGCGCCCGCGCACTCCCCGGAGGAGAGGGGATGAACTAGGTGGTGAGGGGGGTCTTCGTGCGCCCGTAGGCGATCCAGCCCATGATCGCGATGAGCACCACGTTGAAGACCACGTTCTGCATCTGGTCTTCCTGGCCGAGGTGATAGATCACGGCGCCGACCATGACGAGGGCGAGCCCCATGGCGGCCAGACGTGTGAGTTCCGGGCGAGTCTTC
>CP070681.1:519095-522024 GCA_020352575.1 Acidimicrobiia bacterium
TCGACCATGAAGCCATCGGCACCCGCGGCGATCCCTGCCTTGGCGAGCGGTGCCACGAGTTCGCGCTTGCCACCCGAGTGCGAGGGGTCGACGATCACGGGGAGGTGCGAGATCTGCTTGAGCAGGGGCACGGCGGTGATGTCGAGGGTGTTCCTCGACGCCGTCTCGAAGGTGCGGATGCCGCGCTCCACCATGATGATCTCGGTGTTGCCCGACTTGTAGATGTACTCGGCCGCCTGCAGCCACTCGTCGAGCGTGGCGGTGAAACCTCGCTTCAGCTGGACCGGCTTGCCGCAGGTCCCGATCTCCTGGAGGAGCGTGTAGTTCGCCATGTTCCGGGTGCCGACGCGGAGGATGTCGGCGTAGGACGCAACGAGCTCGACGTCGCGGGGGTCGAGCACCTCGGCGACGAAGGGCACGTCGAACTCCTCACGGGCCTCCGCGAGGTACTGGAGGGCCTCTTCTCCGAGGCCCTGGAACGAGTACGGCGACGTGCGTGGCTTGAAAGCGTCGCCTCGGAGCACCCGGGCGCCGGCCTTCACGACCGCCTCGGCGGTGCGGAACAGCTGATCGCGTGTCTCGACCGCGCACGGGCCGGCGATCGGCGTGAAGGAGCCGTCCCCGATGGAGGTGTTCCGGACGGATACGACCGTCGACTCGGCTTTGAACTTTCGGGAGACGAGCTTGTAGGGCTCCATGACGCGAATCACTTTCTCGACGCCCTCGAGTCGTCCCCACGCCGCCGCCTGGGCGACGGTGCGGGTGTCCCCGAGCACACCGATCACGGTCTGGGTGGATCCACTCGAGACGTGGGCCGTGCAGTCGAACGATTCGACCCGCCGCACCACGTCATCGATCGCCTCCTTCGAGGCGCCGGGATCCATGATGATGATCACGGGGGGAGTCTGCCGTCGATCCTCCGGCAACGCCAAGGCGTTGGGGGGCTCAGCCGTCCAACAACGCGAGGACTGCCGCGGCACCCACGAGCGTGCCGATGCGGATGGCGTCCTCGTTGAGCTCGAAACGGGTCGAGTGGAGGGTCGTCTTGTGCCCCTCGATCTTGCACCCGAGGCGGATGAGCGTGGCGGGCACCCGGGCGGAGAAGACGGAGAAGTCCTCGGCACCCATGGAGGTGTAGGTGCTGCGCACGCAATGCGACTCGAGGACCTCGCTCGCCCCCCGCTCAACGGCCCACACGACCTCCGGGTCGTTGTTCACCGGCCCGAGGCCCTTCTCGTAGTTGATGTCGGCCTGCACGCCGGTCGCCGAGACGATCCGGTGCACGAGGTCGATGAAGAGGTCGCCGATCGTCTCCCAGAGCTCCAGGCTGGCGACTCGCATCGTGCCGGTCAGGGTGACGGCTGCCGGGATCACGTTGGCTGCCTCGCCGCCGTGGATGGCGCCGAAGGCGACGGCCACCGGGGTCCGGGTGTCGATGTGGCGGGAGAGGAGGCCCTGCAACTCGGTGATGACCTTCCCGGCGGCGAAGATCGTGTCCGGCGACTCATGGGGACGGGAGGTGTGCCCGCCCGGGCCCCGGAAGGTGATCGTGAACCGATCGGAGGACGACGTGATCGGGCCCGGTTTCAGCCCGATCGAACCGGTCTCGAGGGCGGGGTCGACGTGCATGGCGATGATCCGCTCGACGTTCTCGAGGAGTCGCTCTTCGAGCATCGACTCGGCACCGCCCGGCCACACCTCCTCGGCGGGCTGGAACAGGAATCGCACGCGCCCCGGGAGGTCACCCCGCGCGGCGAGCGTCGCCGCCACGCCCACCCCGATCGCCGTATGGGCGTCGTGACCGCAGGCGTGCATCACACCGGGGACCTCGGAGCGGAACGAGAGGCGGCTCTCCTCCTCGAGTGGGAGCGCATCGATGTCGGCCCGGTACGCCACCAGGCGCTCTCCTTCGCCGATCTCGAGCCAACCGCCGGTGCCGGCATCCCGGATGGTGAGGGGCAGACCGTGTGCCTCGAGTGCCTCGGCGATGCGCTTCGTGGTGCGGAACTCGGAGAAGCCGAGCTCGGGGTTGCGGTGCAGGTCGCGCCGCAACTCGATGAGCGACGGGACGAGCGAATCCACGAGGTCGGGGAGCATGGGCCGGCAGGGTACCCCTGCCGGCAGGGCTGTCGGGCTCAGGTGCCCAGGCCCGCCACCATGCCGTCCCACGCCTCCATGAGGCGTCGGGCGATCGGTCCGACCTCGAAGTGGTGGGCTTCGACCTCGACCACCGGCCGCACACCCTTCACGGTGCTGCAGACGAGGACCTCGTCGGCTGCCAGGAGCGTATCGATGGGGGTGGAGGCGGTGTGGTGGGGGATGCCGAGCGCATCGGCGAGCTCGAGAGCGACCTGTCGGGTGATCGAGTCGAGCACGCCGAGGGAGAGGTCGGGCATGACGATGGCCCCATCCGAGACCCATCCGACCGACGATGTCGGCCCCTCGAGGACGATGCCCTCACGGGACACGAGGATGGCGTCGTCGAACCCCCGCGCCCTGGCCTCTTCGGTCGCTGCCATGTTCGGACCGTACGAGATGGTCTTGGCCCCCGAGAGCGGCCAGACGGCCCCGGCGGGATGCCACGGCGCCGACACGACTGCGAACCGGTAGGCATCGAGCACGTCGGGGACCGGCTCGGCGAGGAGGATGGTGCGGGGCGGCGAGCCGTACGGTGAGCCCGGGGTGGCGACGAGGCGCAGGACGCCATCGACGGCGGCGGTGGCCACGTGTCGGCACCACCGCTCGAGGTCGGTCCGAGGAGCGAGTGGGGTGCCGTTCGCCGTCGCAGAGCGCTCGAGCCGATCGAGGTGCCGGTCGAGGGCGAAGGGCACGGTGTCGTGGACCCGGACCGCCTCGAAGACCCCGACGCCCCGGATGAGGCCGAGGTCGACGGCGGCGATGCTCGGTGCGAGTGGGTCGACCCCCTCGC
>CP070681.1:522124-525046 GCA_020352575.1 Acidimicrobiia bacterium
TCGGCGAAGGTCCTGAAGGACGAGGGTTCGGTGACCCTCGTCGCGATGGGCATCTTCACGATCGTCCTCCGGGATGGCGGCCTCGATCGCTTCGACGGGGTCGTCCTCCTCATCACCATGGCGTGGGCGATGTGGCAGCTGCTCCACCTCGAGTCGTCGAAGCCGGAGACAGAGCTCTTCAGCGAGGTCGGTGAGGGCATCCAGGACGACGTCTCGGCGCCCAAGGAGCTCGCCTTCGCCGCGGTGACGCTCGTCGCGATGCTCTTCGGGGCCGACTTCCTGACCGACGGCGCCCTGATCATTGCCGAAGAGGCGGGCCTCTCCGAGGGCTTCGTCGGCCGAACGCTCGTCGCCGTCGGCACGAGCCTCCCCGAGTTGGCTGCCGCCGTGGCGGCGGCCCGTCAACGCGAGCACGAACTCATCCTCGGCAACCTGCTCGGTTCGAACATCTTCAACTCGGCGCTCGTCGCCGGGACCCTTGCCCTGGTGTCGCCGGGCGTACTCACCGAGCCGGTCATCCCAGCGCTCGGCTTCATGATGGGGATCGTGGTCCTCGCCGGCATCTTCGCCGTGACGAGATCGATCAGCCGCCTCGAAGGCCTCGGCCTGCTCGTGGCCTACGGCGCGTTCGTCTGGTTGGCCTGAGCCCTACCTCCCCGCATGCCGGCGAGCGGGGTCCTACCCGGACCCGCGTTCGGCCCGATCGAGCTCCTGCGCCTTGCGGGAGTCGGCGAGCACCATCTCGAACAGCATCGACACGTAGGACTCGTCGAGCCCCTGCAGCTTCGCCTCTTCCTTGATGATGGCGAGGAGCTCCTCCTCACGATTCGGGATGAGCACCGGCATGCCGCGATCGGCCTTGACGCGACCGATCTTGGTGGTCACCCGACGGCGCCTGGCGAGGAGCCGGACGATGTCCCGGTCGATGAGGTCGACTGCGTCACGGAGGCGGTTGATCCCGAGGCGATCCATGAGGATCCCGAAGTCCGCCGGGCTCAGCTGCCCGGTGCTGTTGATCGGGGCCTCGGACGGGGTCTCGTGCACCTCGATGACGACGCCGCTGGCACCCACACCCTGGGCTGCCAGCGCCAAGGGCGCGACCGACGCCGCATCGGACACCGCGTGGCTCGGGAAGACGATCACCGGGAGGTGGCTCGTCTCCTGGATCGAGGGCACCGCAGCGATGTCGAGCGTGTCCGTCCGCTCGAACGCCCGGATCCCTCGCTCGCAGAGCACGACATTGGAGTTCCCCTCGGCGAGCACGTACTCGGCCGCCCACAACCACTCGTCGAGCGTGGCGGACTGGCCCCGCTTGAGCAGGACGGGCTTCTGGGTCTCGCCGACGGCCTTGAGGAGCTCGAAGTTCTGCATGTTGCCGGAGCCGATCTCGAGCATGTCGACGTGGTTGGCCACCTCGGCTGCGTCACGGGGCTCGGCGATCTGGGTCACCGTCGGCAACCCGACCTCTGCTCCGGCTTCGGCCAGCATGCGCACCCCGTCGAGGCCGAGCGGGGAGAAACCCGCCGTCTCGCCGATCACGGTGACCGTGTTGCCGCGCAGCATGCGGGCGCCCGCCTGCTGTACGTGCTTCGCGATGCTGTGGATCTGGTCGGCCGACTCGATCACGCACGGCCCGGCAACCACCGGGAACGGGTCGACGCCGAAGCGGACGTCGCCCACCGTGACGACGGTGTCGGTGGTCTGTGCATCTCTGTGCGTCTTGCGTTCCATCTCGTGTTCCTGTGGGTCGGCCCCGGGCAAGAAGAAGCCCGGAGCGGTGGCTCCGGGCTGGTCTCTCGTGGTGCAGCGGGGCTAGCGGCTCGCGAGATCGGCCCGGACGTCCGTCCAGGTAAACCCGACATACGCGAAGAAGCGGTGCTGCATCGAGTGGACGATAGGCATGGGTGCCAGTCCCGGCAAGGTGGTCATCCCGCAGCAGCGCCTTCGGGCTGCTGGTAGGCCTCGTCGGCCCGATCGCCCACGACCGGCTTCGTGCGCCCGAAGAAGGCCATGAGCGCGATGCCGATGAGCACGCCGGCGAGCGCACTCCACTGACCCCAGGTGAGGGCCCCGAGCGTGCGGTCGGCCGCCCCGGCGCCGAGTTCGTCCTCGGGGACGAGTCGCGTGAAGTCGATGAGGAACCGTTGGGCGCCGTACCAGGCCACCCAGAAGCCGAGGAGTTGCCCGTAGTGGCGGGCGCGCCAGAACCGTACGAGGAGGAAGAGCACGCCCAGCAGGAGCACCGCTCCGAGCATGTCGTAGAGGGCACTGAAGTGGTACGACGCACACACTTCCCCGACCGGGGTGGCGGACGCTTCGCAGGCCGCCTGGAGGATCGTGTGCTGCGGTGCCGGTTGGTATCCCTTCTTGAGGCCGAATGCGAGCAGCGAGTCGGACTCGGACCCGAGGTGCTCGACGATCGCAAGGTCCCCTATGCGCCCCACGATCGTGCCGACGGCGAGGCCGAAGGTGGACCAGTCCCCGAACGGCAGGAACGACAGGCCGAACATCCGGGTACGGATCCAGCCCGCGAGGATGCCACCCACGAAGCCGCCCATGATCGAGAAGTTCCCTTGCACCGGGTTGAGCGCCTCGAGGATCGGCACGCCTCCGGCGATCGCCGAGGGGGCGGTGAGGTACCGCGCACCGAGCATCGCCCCGATGAGGCCCCACGTGAGGATCGACTGGTACTTCTCCGTGTCGTAGCCCCGCTGGCGAAGGAGTCGGGTGGCGACCATGGCGCCCGCAAGGAACCCGAGTGCCGCGAACACGCCGTGGAGGGAGAAACGGAACGGGCCGAGTTCCCAGATCGGGATCGGCGGGTACGAGATCACGGCCAACACGCCGGGCAGGGTAGGAACCGGTGCCACCAAGTACTGAGCCCGACCGGCTCGTTACCCTCCTCCTCGTGAGTCGGAAGGG
>CP070681.1:525146-528065 GCA_020352575.1 Acidimicrobiia bacterium
TGGCGCCACCCGAGAGGATGACGGCGGCAGCGGATGCGGCCATGCCCATGCACACGGTGCTCACGTCCGGCTGGATGTACTGCATCGTGTCGTAGATGGCGAACAGCGAGGTGATGGAGCCACCGGGGCTGTTGATGTAGAGGTAGATGTCCTTGTCGGGGTCCTCCGACTCGAGGTGGAGGAGCTGGGCCATGATGAGGTTGGCCACGGCATCGTCGATCGGCGTGCCGAGGAAGATGATGCGGTCCTTCAGGAGCCGGGAGTAGATGTCGTACGCCCGCTCACCGCGGCTCGTGGACTCGACGACGGTCGGGACGAGATAGTTCGAGAAGGTCATTCCTCTTCCTCCACAGCTGCGGTGTCTTCGGTTTCGGACGGGGCGTCGACCACCTCGGCGGCCTCCTCCCCGTCGTCGTCCTCGTCCTCTTCGTCGGGCTCTGCGAGCTCGGCGGCGAGGGCCTTGAAGTCGATGGGGTTGCCGTCCGGATCGACGGGGACCGCCGATGCGACGAGCGTGTCCATCGCCTTCTGGCGGAGAATATCAAGGGCGATGCGCTTCTCTTGAGGGGTGCCCTCGATGCGCAGCTCCCCGGCCTCGGGGCCCGCCATCGCCTTGAGCGACTCGATGGCGCCGTGCAGCTCCTCGTCGGTCACCTCGGTGCCCGCGTCCTCGGCGATCGCGTCGAGGGCCAGGTTGAGGTGGATGCTGCCCCGGGCCTGGGCCTCGAGATCGGCGACGAGCTGCTGTTGGTCCATGCCGGTGATCTCGAAGTAGTCCTCGAGGGAGACATTCTGCTCCTCCAGCCGGTGCATGAAGCGATGGAGCATCTCATCCATCTCGGCCCGGACGATCGCCATGGGGACTTCGAGCTCCACGGAGCCGCCAATCGCGTCGAGGAGCGTGCGGCGATAGGTGTCGTACACCGCGTCGAGCTTGCGCTGGCCGAGCCGGCGGGTCAGCGTCGTGCGGAACTCCTCGACGGTGTCGAACTCGGTGTTCTCGTCGACCCACTCATCGGTGAGCTCGGGAAGGGTCTTCTCACGCACCTCTGTGACGAGGACCTTGAAGGAGACGGCCTCGCCCGCCTGCTCGCCGAAACCGGCCGGCAGTTCGCCGTCGAACTCGATGACGTCGCCCTTGGACGCGCCATCGACGTGCTCATCTAGGCCTTCGATGAGCATGCCGGACCCGACCTCGTAGAAGAGCCCGTCTGCGTCGAGCTCCTCGATGCGTTCGCCATCCTTGGAGCCGGTGAGGTTCAGCACGACGTAGTCACCCTCGCCGGCGGCCCGGTCGACCTCGTCGACGTCGGCGAACTGCTCACGCATCATCGTGAGCTGCTCTTCGACCTCTTCGTCGGTCACGAGTGGCGACTCGCACTCGATCTCCTTGCCGACGTACTCGGGGGCATCGTCGAGGACGGGCCACAGGGCGACCTTCACGTCCACCTCGAACCCGTTGTCGACGTTGCGGAGCGCATCGAGCGTCGGGCGCCCGGCGACGTCGAGGCCCTCTGATTCGAGGATCTCGTCGACCTTGCCGGGCAGGACGTCGTCGACGGCCTCGGAACGGAGTCGGTCCACACCGACGGCTGCCTCCACCACCTTGCGGGGGGCGCGACCCGGGCGGAAGCCGGGGATCTTCAGGTCACGACTGAGGCGGCGAGCGGCGGCCGACTTGGCCTGCTCGAGCTCGGCCTCTGGGATCGTGAAAGTCACCATCCGCTCGAACGGTGCGATCTCGGTGACGTTGACGCTCACGGGTGCTCCTTCGCTCCACATATGTCTGAGGGCCGGGCGTTGCCCGACCCTCGCAGGGTGACCGACGGGATTCGAACCCGCGGCCTCCGGGACCACAACCCGGCGCTCTAACCAGACTGAGCTACGGCCACCACGCCTCGACGACCAATCGTCGTCGGCGGAGCGACATCGTAGCCCGCGCGCTGCGGCTACGACCCGGCCCGGCGATACCCTTCCGGGGTACGCGGGCGTGGCGGAATTGGCAGACGCGCCAGGTTTAGGTCCTGGTGGGCATAGCCCGTGGGGGTTCAAATCCCTCCGCCCGCACTCCCAACGAAGAAACCCGCCCCAAGGGGCGGGTCTTCTCGCAGTGGGTCGCGTGGGATTCGAACCCACAACCTGCGGCTTAAGAGGCCGTTGCTCTGCCGTTGAGCTAGCGACCCGTCGGGGATCGTACTTCCTCACCCCTGATAGGCGAAGTGCGAGTGCGCCCGGGGGCCTTCGGTCCACCCCATCGTCCGGTGGAACGCGTCCGTCGAACGCCGCATCCGCACCTGGTACACCCCGTGGTGCAGCGTGTTCTTGCGATGGCCGGTCCCATTTGGCTTCAGGTAGGTCTTGTGGAACTGGGTGTTCGGGAGCCCGAGTTCCGACTCCCACCAGCACCGAGCCGCCGCTTCGTCGTTGTCCGCGTGCAGGTTGAGCTTCAAGACGAACTCCGCATCCGGGTCCAGGTATCGGCGGCACCACGAGATGAAGTAGCGGAGCAGTGCAGGATCGCTGTTCGACATGCCGATCGCGTTCGACGTCTTGTCACCCTCACCCCAGTAGAGGAGCACGCCCGCCACCCAAGGAGAGTCCTCCCATCGCCGTACTTCGCCCCTTGCCTCGGCCCGGATCTCGTCGATCTGTTCACGTCGACGCCACTGCGTGTTCCGAGCGACACCACTGGGATGGGTACGAGCCCTCGTCTCTGCGGCAACCTCCTCGGGAACCGGGATGTCCATGCACCACGAGACCACGGTCCCCCGCGGAACGCCGGTCTCGGCCGCGATCTCCCGGTAGGACCGCCCCTCTCGGCGAAGCCTCCTCGCGTAGTGGCGGATCGAGTCGGGATGTCGTCTCCCCATGCCACGAACGTAACGACTGGGTGTGACGCCCCGGCGGTGTACCCCTAGC
>CP070681.1:528165-531050 GCA_020352575.1 Acidimicrobiia bacterium
GGGCTGACCCGCATCGGCCTCTCCCTCCTCGCCGAGACCGCCCGGCAGGCGCCGGTGGTCGCCGTCGACGTGCGGGGGTGGATCAGCCCCCTTGCAGCCTGGGACGCGGGTATCGCCCCTGGTCGCTTCGTCGTGGTGCGGGCCGACCACACGACCTGGTCGAGCGTCGTCGGATCCCTCATGGACGGCATCCGGGCTGCATATGTCGAAGTGCCGGCGGGGACACCCGACACCGTCCTCCGTCGCGTGGTGGCAACGGCGCGTGCGAAGCGGGTTGGCCTCGCCCTCCGCCCCCTGCGGGGGAGGGTCCCGGCGGGGATCGGCCACCTCGTCCTCGATGTCGAGGGCATCGACTGGGCCGACCTCCCGGCTGGCCATGGACACCTCCGCACCCGCACGGTGCGAGCCCATGCGTCGGGGAAGGGCGTGTCGGGAATCGAACGAGTCATCGAAGTGGAAGACGATGGGACGGACGCTGTGCGCGTGGTGGCCGGGTTGGCCGCTCCGACGGTCCGACGCTCCGCGGGATGAGCCGGTCGTCGTCCATGAGGGAGGGGTCGTCGCAGCGGCGAACGCCCTTGCCGAGGCGCGCGGCGTCGAACGTGGCATGGCCCGTCGTGCAGCGGAGTCGCTCTGCCCCGGAGGGGTGATCCTCGAACGAGACCGTGCCGATGAGGCCCGACGGTTCGAGGGTGTCGTCGAACTGATCGAGGAGTTCGTCCCCCGGGTGGAGATCGTCGAGCCGGGCCTCGTGTTCGTTGCCATCGAGGGCGCGGTCCGGTTCCACGGCGGTGAGGCGCACCTCGTGGAACTGCTTGCCAAGGAACTTGATCGGCGATTCGAGGCCGACGCTCGGATCGGGGTCGCCGCCACCCCGTTCGCTGCCAGGGTGGCGGCAGCCCACGCCCCCGGGATCGATCCGGTGGTGGTGCGAGACGACCGGATGTTCCTCGCTGCCCAGGACCTCGCCGTCCTCCCCAATCGGGACTTCGTGGACACGTTCCGTTGGCTTGGCCTCGGCACCCTCGGTGACCTTGCAGCCCTTCCCAGGGAGGCGATTGCCTCCCGGTTCGGATCGGTCGGCCTCGAGGCGCATCGGCTCGCCTCGGCCGAGTCGCCACCCCCCATGCCGCGCACGATCCCCGTCGAGCTCGCCGTCGAGGAGGTCTTCGAGGACCCCCTCGAAGTCCTCGAACAGGTGGCGTTCGCCGCCAGGTCGCTCGGCATCCGGTTGATGGGGGGCCTCCGATCGGCCGGGGTCGCGCCCCATGTGCTCGACATCGAGGTGGAGGCGGTCGATGGCACCTCTCGCACACGTACGTGGCGTAGTGCCGATCCGTTCACCGAGCAGGCGGTCATCGACCGGGTCTTCTGGCAGGCACGAGGGTGGGTGGAGTCACGGCGAGGCCCAACCGGGGGAGTCGTACGGCTGCGCATCGCACCCGTCGAGATCTCGGGGGAGGGCCGACAATTGGGTTTCCTCGACGACACTTCGGCGGTGCTCGAAGCCGAGCGTGCGCTCATGCGAATCCAAGCGATCGTTGGCCCCGACCGGGTGCTCGGCTCCCAGCCCAGGGGTGGGCGTGATCCCGCCGAACGGGTGACGTGGCACCCGTGGGGTGAAGTGCCCGACGAGGTGGACCATGCGGTGGGCGCGCCGTGGCCGGGATCGACGCCCGGCCCGGTGCCGGCGCTCGTCCCACCCGAGCCGGTGCCGTTCACCATCGATTGGGACGACGGTGCCCCGGTGCGGGTGCGGCTCCGCAGTCGGTGGGTGGAGGTGACCGGGTGGGCCGGCCCGTGGCGCATGACCGGGAGGTGGTGGTCCGGTGAAACCGACCGTGATCGGTACCAGGTGGTCACTCCCGTGGGTGCGTTCCTCTGCGACGTCACCCCTGATGGCACGGTGCTCGTCGGGGTGTACGACTGACGGGTTGCGGGACGCCCGCGGTACGATCGAGCCCATGCTCGCCGTGCTCTCACCTGCGAAGAAACTCGACTTCTCGGCCGCCCCCGAAGGCGTGCCGATGACCGAACCGCGGTTCCTCGACGACACCGCCGAACTCGTCGGAGTCCTCCGCGGGAAGTCGGTGTCGGAGCTCGCCGGGCTCATGAGCCTCAGCGACAACCTCGCCACGCTCAACCACGAGCGATACGCGACGTTCGACCTCGACTCCGACCCGGATGCCGAGCGCAAGCAAGCGGTCCTCGCCTTCGCCGGTGACACGTATGTCGGCCTCGATGCCCCGTCGCTCACCGCCGAGGACCTCGCCTACGCCGACGGCCACCTGCGCATCCTCTCGGGCCTGTACGGCGTGCTGCGGCCCACCGACCTCATCCAGCCACACCGTCTCGAGATGGGTACGAAACTCGCCACCGACCGGGGCGACCGGCTCTATGCGTTCTGGGGGCCGAAGATCGCTGAGCGCCTCTCTGAGGACCTCGGTGACGACCGGGTGCTCCTCAACCTCGCCTCCGTCGAGTACGCGTCATCGATCGACCGCGATGCACTGGATGCTCGCGTCATCACCCCCAAGTTCATGGAAGTGCGCGACGGCACACCCAAGGTGATCAGTTTCGTTGCGAAGAAGTCCCGGGGCGCCATGGCCAGGTGGATGCTGCAGGAGCGCCCTGGCGTCGACGACCTCACGTCATTCGACGTCGGGGGCTACGCGTTCGACGAGTCGTTCTCGTCTGAGGACGAGCCGGCCTTCATCCGCTCGTAGTCCGCAGGCCCTCGAGCGTGCGGGCGACGACGCCCTCCACGCTGCGGGTGAGTTCTCGCACGTCGCCGGTTGCGAGGCCCTCGGTCGGGATCGGTTCGCCGATCTCCGCCACGATGGACCCCCCGTGTACGAGCCTCTCGGGTCGCCACGCGTCCCATG
>CP070681.1:531150-533981 GCA_020352575.1 Acidimicrobiia bacterium
CGGCACCCTCACCCCGGGCGACTTCGTGGAGGTCGAGACCGAGGAAGGCTCCCAGACGTGGGTGGTGCGTGCGGTCGAGACGATCGAGAAGGACGAACTCCCGTTGGAGCGCGTGTTCGCCCGAGGAGGTGAGCCGGTGCTCACCCTCATCACCTGCGGGGGTTCGTTCTCCCGCTCGTTGAGCAGCTACGACTCGAACGTCGTCGTCGTGGCCGTGCCCCTCACCGATTCCCCGGCGTCACCGGGTCCGGTCGGCTGAGGCTCAGGCCGCCTCGAACAAGCCGGCGGCACCCATGCCGCCACCCACGCACATCGTGACCACGCCGTAGCGCCCGCCACGACGCCGCAACTCACGCAGGATGTGTCCGACCTGCCGGGCACCGGTCATGCCATAGGGGTGACCGATCGAGATCGCCCCGCCGTTCACGTTGTAGACCTCGTTGTCGATCCCCAGTTCGTCACGGCAGTAGAGGGTCTGCACGGCGAACGCCTCGTTCAGTTCCCACAGGTCGATGTCGTCGACCGACAGGCCGGTGCGCTCGAGCAGCTTCGGCACTGCGAAGACCGGCCCGATGCCCATCTCGTCGGGGTCGACGCCCGCCGTGGCGAGTCCCCTGAACCAGCCGAGCGGCTCGAGGCCCTGGCGCTCGGCTTCGTCCGCGGCCATCACCACGACGGCTGCAGCGCCGTCCGATAGCTGCGACGCGTTGCCGGCGGTGACGTTCTTGCCCGGGCCCCGCACGGGTTGGAGTTGCATGAGGCCCTCGAGCGTGGTGCCGGGGCGATTCCCCTCGTCGAGCCGGAGGGTGGCCTCCTCCATGGTCTCCTCGCCCGTCTCGCGGTTCACGAGCCTCTTGGTGGCGGTGACCTCGACGATCTCTTCGTCGAACAGGCCCGCTTCCTGCGCGGCCGCGGTCCGCTCCTGGCTCTGGAGGGCGTACTCGTCACAGGCCTCCCGGGAGATGCCATAGCGCTCGGCGACCACCTCGGCCGTGTCGATCATCGGCATGTAGGCCGCGGCATCGATGCCGAGGAGCGCCGGATCGGGCTCGATCCGGAAGCCGGCGTCCTGCACCGTGGAGATCGAGTCGAGGCCGCCGCCGACGACGACCTTGGCGCCGTCCACCATGACCTGACGGGCGGCGGCGGCGACCGCCATCATCCCCGACGAGCATTGGCGATCGATCGACATACCCGACACGCTCGAGGGCAGGCCGGCGGTGAGCGCCACGTTGCGGGCGATATTGAGGGCCTGGTTCCCCTGCTGGAGAGCCGAGCCCATGATCACGTCATCGACCTGGGCCGGATCCACCCCCGAACGCTCCACGGCGGCGCGCACTGCATGGGCGCCGAGCGACGGCCCCGGCGTGGCGTTGAAGAGGCCCCGGTAGGCCTTGCCGATGGGGGTGCGAGCGGTGGAGACGATGACGGCTTCCTGCATGGCGTGCTCCTCGACGAGACGGGCAGAAGCGACCCTAGTGGGGGTGGGGGGTGCCTACCCTCGTCGCATGTCGCTCGACTTCCCGGTCACCTACGCACGCAGGGTGCGCTTCTCCGACACCGACGCCCAGGGCATCGTCTTCAACGCGAACTACCCCGTGTACTGGGACGACGCTGCGACGGACTACTTCGACGCGATCGGCATCCCGTGGGACGACCTCGTGGAGGCCGGGTTCGAGATGGTCACCGCCCACCTGGAGATCGACTTCCGGGCACCGGCCCGACTCGCCGATGTCGTGGTCACGGGAGTGCGGGTCGCCGAAGTGGGCACGTCATCACTCAGGTTCGAGCTGGCGACCTGGCGGGAGTCCGACGAGGCGCTCCTCGCCGAGGGCCACCTCCAGTACGTGACCCTCACCACGGACACCTTCGTCCCCACGGCGGTGCCCGACTTCTTCCTCGACGCGGTTGAGCGGCTCCAAGGGGCCCCGGTGCCCCGTGTCCAGCGCGGTCCCCGGCCACTCGAAGCCCCACCCCGGCCGCCCGTGCGCTACCTCGAGGACTGGGAGGAGGGCGAGGTCATCGAGACCTCCGAGTACCTCGTGACGAGGGAGGAGCTCCTCTCGTTCGCCCGGCAGTACGACCCGCAGGCGATCCACATCGACGAGGAGGCTGCGGCGAATGGTCCCTTCGGAGGGCTCATCACCTCGGGTTGGCACACCGGCGCCGTCGTCATGCGAGGCTTCGTCGAGCACGTGATCAGCCCCGAACACGCCCTCGGGTCCCCCGGCATCGACGAGCTCCGATGGCGGGCACCGGTTCGCCCCGGAGACCGGATCCGGGCGAGGGTCACCGTTGCGAAGGTCGAGGTCTCGGAGCGCAATCCCCACCGCGGCACGGTCCACACCCACACCGAGGCGTTCAACCAGGACGACGTCCTCGTGATGACGATGAAGGGGCGGGGCCTCTACCTGCGTCGACCCGAGTGACGCCTATGGCTCGATGATCCCGTGGCCCTCGGACTGGGCTTCGCGGGTCATGAGCCGTTCCACCGATTCGAGCGGGGTGGACTCACCCCGCAACACCCTCCCGACTTCCTCGGCGATGGGCATTTCGACGCCCTCCCGTTCGGCGAGGGCCAGGACTGGCGGAGTGGTCTTGACGCCCTCGGCGACCTGGGCGCTGGTCGCGAGGATCTCCTCGATCGTCTCACCGGCACCGAGGCGGGCGCCGACCGAGTGGTTGCGGGAGAGGGGACTCATGCTGGTGGCGACGAGGTCGCCGAGGCCCGCGAGTCCACCGAACGTGAGCGGGTTGGACCCGAGGCGCATACCCAAGCGGGCCATCTCGGCGAGGGCCCGGGTGACGAACATCGCGGAGGTATTGAGGCC
>CP070681.1:534081-536909 GCA_020352575.1 Acidimicrobiia bacterium
GCCGCCATCCTGGGGGGCATCGCCCTTCCGCTGGTGCGGATCCGACTCGCCCAACGACTCACCCCGGGCGGAATCCGTCCCCACCTGCCCCTCCTGGCCGCGGGAGCCGTCCTCGTCGAAGGATTGCCCGACGATGCCCTTGGGTTCGTGACGGTGGCGTTGATCGTGCTCGGGGCGTGGACGGCCGGGCTGCGACCGTCGGAACTCACCGGGGCCGAGGCGTTCCGGTCCGGTCCGTGAAGCGCGATGAGAGGCGAACGATGATCCTGATGGCGGCAACGAAGGCGAAGAGCGACGCGGCCAGCCAGGCGACCAACTCGACCGGGCGCAGGTAGCCGAAGACACACCCTCGGATCCCGGCCGCGCACAGCCCATACCCGGTTCCCCCCGACGCGAGGTCGAGGAGGACGAGCAGCGGGATGACCGCAACGGCAAAGGCGCCGAGCAGGAGCACCGCAACGATGAGACGGAGCCACACCATGGACTCGTCAGGGTACGCCCGAGATCGCTGAAAGGAGGGGCACGGGGATGGCCTCTGGTCCCCGACCCGCGGTCTATGCTCGCCGCCGTGGCGTACGTCCAGGAGCCGTTCACCGACGAGGAAGCAGCGCTCCTCTCTCGCTACGTGTCGAATGTCGATCGGCCCGTCTTCGCCCTCATGCACCTGCCCGAGGTGGTGAAGGGGGCGCTCTTCGCCCGCTACTCCCGCACGTCGAAATCCGTGCGCCGCCTCCTGCTCGACGAGTTCATCCAGGACCGCGAGGGCGCCATCGAGGCGATCGCCGAAGAAGTGGGGACGGACCGGGCCGCACAGCTCTACGACCGCGTGTTCCTCGAATACGGCGACGACTCCGTCGCCCAGTTGGGCGGCGTCCACCTTGCGTGCGAGCAGGCCTCCAACGTCCTGACGAAGGCGCTCGAGTGGGGCCGCCTCGCGAGCTACCTCGAGCAGTCGACCCGCTACATCCCCTACGACGAGCCCCTGGGTGGCAGGTACCGGTACACGGTGCCGCCCGAGATCGCCCGCTCGCCCCTCGCGGACCGGTTCACCAGCCTCATGGACGACCTGTTCTCGACGTACTCCGATTTCGTGGGGGTCCTCATCCCCTGGTTCGAGGAGCGGCATCCGAAGGAGGAGGGCGACTCCAACTGGGTGTGGCGGTCGACGATCAAGGCGAAGGCGTTCGACACCGTCCGCGGCATGCTGCCCGCGGCCACCACCTCGAACCTCGGCATCTACGCGTCCGGCCAGGCCTTCGAGCAGGCCCTCATCCGACTGCGCGCCCACCCACTCGAAGAGGCCCGGGACTACGCCGACCTCATGCTGGACGAGCTCCGTGTCGTGATCCCCGAGTTCCTCACGAGGGTCGACCGGATCGACCGCGGGGACGCGTGGGGGAGCTACCTCGCTTCGATCAGGGAGGCAACGGAGGCGAAGGCGGCCGAGCTGGCGAGCCGAGCCGTCCCAGATCGCGCCGAGGTCACCCTCGTCGACTGGGATCCCGACGCCGAGCTGAAGGTCGCTGCCGCCGCGCTGTATGCAGGGTCGGAGTTGCCCGATGACGTGCTGCTCGATGTCACCCGTGACCTCTCCGCCGAGCAGCTCGACAGCGTCTTCGCCGCCATGGTCGGCGAGCGGGGCAACCGCCGGCACAAGCCGGGCCGCGCCGCGGAGCGGACGTCGTATCGATTCGACGTGCTCTCGGACTACGGGGCCTTCCGCGACCTCCAGCGGCACCGACTCCTCACCATCGAGTGGCAGCGCCTGAGCACCCGGCACGGATACGCCACCCCGGCGACCCTCGGAGAGGTCGGACTCGCCGATCGCTGGCATGGGCTCATGGCTGAGGCCGCGGAGCTGTACGAGGCCGTCCGGGGCGAGCTCGGGCCCGACGTGGCCCAGTACGTGGTGCCGTTCGCCTACCGGATCCGCTACATGATGCAGTTCAACGCCCGGGAGGCGTTCCACCTCCTCGAGCTCCGGACCCAACCCGCAGGACACCCCGACTACCGACGGGTCTGCCAAGAGATGCATCGTCTGATCGGTGAGGTGGCTGGTCACCACCGCATCCAGGCAGCAATGTCGTACGTGGACCATTCGACCACCGACCTCGAACGCCTCGAGGAGAGCCGCCGCATCGAGGCGAAGCGCTCCACGAGCACCTGAGCAAGCCGGGTCCGCCACTAGCCTCGCGGCACCCGACCAAGGACTCCTCCAGATGGCCTCCCTCGACGTCGACGCGATGATTGCCCGGTTCGCCGAGCGGGCGGAAGTGGTGAAGAACCGTCCGCTGCCACCGGTCGCCGGCGAGGAGCGCAAACTCTTCATGGAGGCCCGCGAGATGGACTATCTCGACTTCAACCTGGTCGGGAGCGCCGCCTGGTCCGTGGAGGACGACCATCTCGTGCTCCGGATTCCGCTCCGCCCCGTCGAGTAGCCCCACCCGGGTGCAGGTCGAGTTCGTCTCCGGCAAGGGGGGCGTCGGGAAGTCGGCGGTCGCCGCCGCGATCGCCCGTATCCATGCGAGCCGCGGAGAACGGGTACTCGCCATTGCCATGGCACCCGGCGGGGGCCTCGGCCCGCACCTCGGCCTCGACCATCTCACCACTGCGCCGGTCCGCGGCGACGAGGGCGTCCACGCGCTCGAGGTGCGCCGCGTCGAGGCGCTCGAGCAGTACGTGCGGATCTACTCC
This sequence comes from Acidimicrobiia bacterium, assembly GCA_020352575.1. GTDB lineage: Bacteria > Actinomycetota > Acidimicrobiia > Spongiisociales > JAENVV01. The sequence continues at coordinate 536,776 of CP070681.1, forward strand.
CCCGTCCCCCTCCTCGCCCAGCTCGGACGAGGCCTCCGGGCGTTCGATGCGCTCGCCACCGCCGCACCGGGGGTCCGCGAGCTCATCACTGTCGGCAAGATCCTCTACGACGCGCGCGAGTGGGATCGCGTCAT
>CP070681.1:537009-539820 GCA_020352575.1 Acidimicrobiia bacterium
CGGCGTTGTTCACGAGCACATCAATCCGGCCGTGCGCCTCGAGCAGCGCGTCCCGCGCGGCCTCCAGCGAGCCACGGTTTGTGACGTCCAATGCCATGCCCGTTGCGCCTGCGAGGGAGCCAGCGAACGCTGCCGTGGCGTCGCCGTCGAGGTCGGCGGCGACCACGGTCGCACCAGCCCGCGACAGGGCAAGGCAGTGCTCCCGACCGAGGAGCCCGAGGGCCCCGGTCACGACGGCAACCCGCCCGGTGAGGTCGAAGTCGCTCATCGCTCCTTCGGCTTCGTGTTGAACCCCGTCGTTGCCCGGAACACCGGCTCGACCGGGGCGCCACGGAGCCGACCGAGCCACTCGCCGTCCTCTGCTGCCTGGGCATGGATCGTGAGTGCCCGGTCGTATGCGTCGAGGGTGTGGTCGACGTCCGCATCCGTGTGGGAGTACGACATCGTGTGGAATCCGGACCAGAGGACGCCGTCGCGGATCAACTCCTGCTGCACGAGTGACTTCTGGTGGAGGGGATCCCCGCCGGACGGGTCGAAGGTCACCAGGGAGCGGGCTCCATGTCCCTTGCATCCGGTGAGGTGCCCGATGCCCTTGTCCGCAGCGATGGCGTTGTACCCGTCGCGAAGGCGGTTGCCGAGCCGCTCGAGGTGCTCCTGGACCGGTTCGGCCTGCATCACCTCGATCGTCGCCTTGGTGCCGGCGAGTGCGATCGTCTCACCTCCGAAGGTGGAGTAGAAGAACACCGTGCCGTCGAGCACCCGCATGATCTCGGCCTTGCCCGCCAGGGCTGAGATCGGGACGCCATTGCCCATCCCCTTGCTGACCGTCGTGAGGTCGGGTGTGACGCCGAAACGCTCCTGTGCGCCGCCGAGCGCCCAGCGGTACCCGGTCCAGATCTCGTCCATGACGAAGACGGCACCGTGGCGGTGGGCGATCTCCTTCACCCCGGCGAGGAACCCCTCGTCGGGCCAGTCGAAGGTCATCGGCTCCAGGATCACGGCGGCGGTCTCGTCGTCAATCGCTGCTTCGAGCGAGGCCAAGTCGTTGTAGGCGAACGTGCTCACGAGGTCCTGCACGCCCTGTGGCACACCGGCCTTTGGCGGGAGGGTACCGATGAACCAGTCGTGCCACCCGTGGTACCCACAGCACACGACCTTCTCCCGGCCCGTGTAGGCCCGGGCCAGTCGGATGGCAGCGGACGTGGCTTCGGCTCCGGACTTGCCGAACCTCACCATCTCTGCCGAGGGCACCGTGTCGCAGATGAGCTCGGACACCTCGACCTCGAGGGGGTGCATGAGGGAGAAGGTGATCCCCGACTCGAGTTGGCGCCGAATGGCGTCGTCGACGGCCGGGTAGCGATATCCAAGGGTGACGGGACCGACGCCCATGTTGTAGTCGAGGAACTCGTTGCCATCGACGTCCCACATCCGAGCGCCCTCGCCGCGGGCGATGTACTTGGGCGCAACGCCGTTCACGTACTGGGTCGGGCCCTTTGCGAGGACCTGTGTCACGGGTGGCTGGAGCCCAACGGCGCGCGCGTGGAGCGCATCGCTCTCGGTGATGACCGGGTCATGGTCGTTGTGTCCCACGATGTTGGGCATCACTGCTCCTCTTTGAGTCGATTGGTGATCCGGGTCGCGAGCGCCTCGGGGGTGAACCCGGCGGCCTCGAGGACCTCATCGAGCCTCCCGGGCCTGAACCAGGTGGGGAGCCCGATGACTTCCAGGGCCGGTGCCATGCGTTCGCGGAGGAAGATCGGCGCAACGATTGCTCCGAGCCCGGAAAAGTCGAAGTGGTCCTCGAGCGTGACCACGAGCGTCGACTCCCGTCCGGCGCGGAGGATGGCGGATTCGTCGAGGGGCGCAATGGTCCGGAGGTGTTCCACCCGGACGTCGTAGCCGGCTGCGTGGAGGCGCTCGGCGGTCTCCACCGCGATCGCCGCACAGAACCCGTAGGTGAGGATCGTGACGTCCGCGCCGCCGTCCACGAGGGTCTCCGCCACGCCGGGTTCGAACGGGGCGGTGTGCGTGACGCGCCCCTTCGAGCCGATGTGCCGGACGTAGACGGGTGTTCCCGTGTCGAGCACCCACGGGAGGCCCTCGAGCAGTTCCTCTTCATCGGCGGGGCAGAAGATCGCCATGTCGGGGATGCCCCACATGAGGGCGATGTCCTCGACGGCTTGGTGGGTGGGCCCATTGCCGTCCGAGAGGAAGCCGGGCACGCCGCCGACGATCTTCACGGGGAGGCGGGGGATACCGACATCGGTGCGGATGAACTCGAAGGCACGCAGGGTGAGGAACGTCGCGAGGGCATGGACGATCGGGATCCGCCCCCGGGAGGCCATACCGGCAGCCGCCCCGATCATGGTCTGCTCGGCGATGCCGAAATCGATGAAGCGGTCCCCGACGCGGTCGGGGAGGTTGCGGAGGGCGGCCCGGTTCTCGGCGGTCAGCACGACGACCCGCTCGTCCTCGGCCATCCGTTCGGCGAGCACCTGCTCGTATGGCTGCATCAGCGCACCACCAGCGTCTCGGAGGTGAGGTCGGCCGGTCCCTCGCCGTGCAACTCGGCGAGGAGGCCCTCGACTTCCTCCTGGGTGAAGTTCACGAACCAGCGATCAGCGCGTTCGGCGATCGACGGCAGGCCCTTGCCGCGGACGGTGTCTGCGATCACGACGCTCGGGCCGCCGCCAGCCGGCAGCCCTTCGAAGGCCTCGGCCATCGCACCGAAGTCATGACCATCGACCCGGCGGACCGCTCCGGCCCCGAACTCGGCGAACTTTCGCTCCAGGGGCTCGAGTGGGATGAGGT
>CP070681.1:539920-542720 GCA_020352575.1 Acidimicrobiia bacterium
GTGGAGGATCTTCGCTGCGACCGTTTCGGGGCTCCCGAGGACGAGTGAACCGTTTGGACCTCGCATGCGTTCGTACTCGTACCGGGTCATCTCGCCGAACCCTCGTTCGTGGCCGATACGGGACATCGGTGGCTCGTAGTAGGGGTAGTACCAGTCGGCGGTCTCCTCATCGTCGGTGCCGACGAATCCGTGGCCGTGCACGGCGATCGGGACCTCGTTCGGGTTGAACCCGTTGGCGAGGAGGGTGCGGCGGTGGATCTGGGTGAGGGCCGAGAACCGCTCCGGTGCCCCACCGATGATGGCGAGCGCCAGCGGTAGGCCCCGCTCGGCCGCCCGCACGACCGAAGGCGGTGTGCCGCCGACGGCCACCCACACCGGGAGGGGGTTCTGTGCGGCCCGGGGGTAGACGGGTTGGTCGAGGAGGTCGGCGCGGTGCCTGCCGGTCCAGGAGATGCGTTCCCGCTGCCGGATTTCGAGGAGGAGGTCGAGCTTCTCAGAGAACAGCTCCTCGTAGTCGTGGAGCGAGTACCCGAACAGGGGAAAGGACTCGATGAAGGAGCCCCGGCCCACCATGAGTTCGACCCGGCCCTCCGAGATGAGGTCCACGGTGGCGTACTGCTGGTACACCCGCACCGGGTCGTCGGACGACAGGACGGAGACGGCGGGTGAGAGCCTGATGCGGCTCGTCCGTGCAGCGATGGCAGCCAGGACGGTTGCGGGCGAGGACACGGCGAAGTCGCTGCGGTGGTGCTCACCGATGCCGTAGTAGTCGAGCCCCACCTGCTCGGCGAGGACGGCCTCGTCGATGAGTTGGCGGATGCGCTCGCCGTGCGAGACCAACTCCCCGGTGTGGGGGTCGGGGTAGGTCTCTCCGAACGTCGTGATGCCGATCTCCATGGGGCCATTGTGGTGCTGCCACACTCCGCCCAATGCGCGACCTCTCCGAAGCCGCCCTCCTGGTGGTCGATGTGCAGCAGGGTTTCGACGACCCCTCCTGGGGCCGACGCGACAATCCGGACTGCGAGGTGAACATCTCGCGCCTGGTCGAGGCGTGGCAAGGACCGGTGGTCGTCGTCCGGCACGACTCGGTGACACCGGGGTCTCCACTTCGTCCCGGACTGCCGGGCAACGCCCTGCGGGGGTTCCTCCCGACCGATCCCGACCTCCTCGTCACGAAGTCGGTGAACTCGGCCTTTTACGGCGAACCCGACCTCCACGGCTGGCTCGGGAATCGGGGAATCGAAGCAGTGGTGATCTGCGGCGTGCAGACGAACTTCTGCTGCGAGACGACGGCACGGATGGCCGGCAACCTCGGCTACGACACGTATCTCGTGCTCGATGCCACGCACACGTTCGACCTCACAGGGATCGATGGAGTCGTGATCCCGGCCGAGGAGTTGGCCCGCACCACCGCGGCGAACCTCCATGGGGAGTTCGCCACGGTGGTGAGGACCGATGACGTCGTCTAGCGGCGGCCCTTGCCCGGCTTGCGGTCGGCGAACCGAACGGTGATCTCGCGGTCACCGATCAGCGTCCCGTGCAACGCGTCGATGGCGCGCTTCGCATCGTCACTCGGCATCTGCACGAAACCGAATCCGCGAGGGCGGCCGGTGCGGCGGTCAGTGATGATCGTGGCCTCGAACACCCGGCCATGCTTGCCGAACGTATCGAGCAGGTCCTCTGGGGTGGTCGCCCACGGGAGGTTCGCCACGTAGAGGCTCGGCTCGCGTTGCTCGACCCTACGGGGAGCGCGTCGACGGTCGGTCGATGCGTGTCGCTTCTCGGACTCGACGGGAGCGTCGCCCAACTTCGAGCCACCATCGGCCAGCGAATCGATCGCAGGGTCGGCGATCTCGGCGACAAGGCCGAGGTCCTCGAGCAGGCGGTGTACTTCGCGCCGCTTCTCGGGAGTGACGAGGGTCACGACCACCCCTGTCTCACCGGCACGGGCGGTGCGGCCTGCGCGGTGGAGGTAGTCCTTGTGGTCGGTCGGCGGGTCGTACTGGACGACGGCGGCGACGGCATCCACGTGGATGCCTCGCGCCGCGACGTCGGTGGCGATGAGCGCCGCGACCTTGCCGTTGGCGAACTGCTTCAGGGCCCGCTGCCGCTGGGCCTGTGAACGCCCGCCGTGGATGGCGACCGTTTCGAGGCCTCGCCGGGCCAACTGCTTCGAGAGGCGATCGGCGCCGTGGCGGGTGCGGGTGAACACGATCGTGCTCCCCGAGGCCTCGATGAGTTCGGCCGTGTGGAGCACCCTGTCGTGGTGGTCCACGAGCCAGAAGTGGTGCTTCGCGTCCGACGCGCCCTCGTCCATCGATGCGGCTTCGTGGCGCACGGGGTCGGACTGGTAGTCCTCGCTCAACACGGCGATGTCACCGTCGAGCGTGGCCGAGAAGAGCAGGGTTTGGCGGTTGGACGAGGTCTGGTCGAGGATCCGACGAACGACGGGGAGGAACCCCATGTCGGCCATGCGGTCCGCCTCGTCGATCACGACGAGGTCCACCTCGGAGAGCGACACCGCTCCCTGGTCGATGAGGTCCTCGAGGCGGCCCGGGGTGGCGACGAGGACGTCCACGCCCTTGCGGAGGGCGGTCTTCTGGGGCCCATAGCTGACACCCCCGTACACGGCGAGGAGCCAGCGGCGCATCTCCTTGGCAGCGGGGAGGAGTTCGTCCTTGATCTGTTCAGCGAGCTCTCGGGTGGGGGCGAGGACCAACGCCCGGGGGTGGTTGCGGCGACCGCGACCCACCGACGCAATGAGCGGAAGGCCGAATCCGAGCGTCTTGCCGGACCCCGT
>CP070681.1:542820-545613 GCA_020352575.1 Acidimicrobiia bacterium
TCGATGGCGGCGATCCTGTCGAGGTCGTAGGACGTCGGATCGGCCTTCACCGTCCGGATCGCCGGCCAGAAACCGGTGCCCCCCAGGCCACGGCCCTCGGCGACGGCGGCCTCGGCCCGGTCGAGTGCTTCGTTCACATCCATCGTGCAGCCCTTGGAGTCGACGGTGTGAGCCTACGCGCGGGCTCGTTGCGAACGATCGTTCGTTTCGATACGATCGCCCTGCCACCGACGACGGAGATCCCGTGACCCCCGAGGAACGCTTCGAGGCCATCCTTGCCGCTGACGAGAAGGTCGAGCCCCGAGACTGGATGCCCGACGCCTACCGCAAAACCCTCATCCGCCAGATCGCCCAGCACGCCCACTCCGAGGTCATCGGCCAGCAACCCGAGGGGAACTGGATCACCCGGGCGCCCTCCCTGCGGCGCAAGGCCATCCTCGTGGCCAAGGTGCAGGACGAGGCCGGGCACGGCCTCTACCTCTACTCGGCAGCCGAGACGCTCGGCATCTCGCGGGACGAACTCCAGGACCTGCTCCACGCCGGGAAGCAGAAGTACTCCTCCATCTTCAACTACCCGACCCTGTCGTGGGCTGACATGGGCGCGATCGGCTGGCTCGTCGACGGCGCCGCCATCACGAACCAGGTCATGCTCACCAGGACGTCGTACGGTCCGTACGCACGAGCGATGATCCGGATCTGCAAGGAGGAGTCGTTCCACCAACGGCAGGGCTACGAGATCATGCTCACCCTCGCAAACGGCTCGGCCGAACAGAAGGCGATGGCGCAAGACGCACTTGATCGCTGGTGGTGGCCCTCGCTCATGATGTTCGGCCCACCCGACGCCGAGTCGACCCACACGGAACAGTCGGTGAAGTGGAAGATCAAGCGGGAGACGAACGACCAGCTTCGCCAGCGGTTCGTGGACGCCACCGTGCCCCAGGCGCACTTCCTCGGCCTGACCGTCCCCGACCCCGACCTCCACTGGGACGAGGACTCCGGGCATTGGCGATTCGGCCCCATCGACTGGGACGAGTTCTGGGAAGTCGTCAAGGGCAACGGCCCGTGCAACAAGGAGCGGCTCGCCCACAAGGTGCAGGCGTGGGAGGACGGAGCATGGGTGCGGGATGCCGCCCGTGCCCACGCCGCCAAACACGCCGACGATCCCATGGAGGTGTCGGCATGAGCTACGACGTCCCGCGCATGGCCGGCGACCATGAAGTCGATGTCGCCGCCTCCACAGGCGCTGGCCATCCACTGTGGGAGATCTTCGTCCGGGCCTCCCGTGGCCTCAACCACGTGCATGTCGGCAGCCTCCACGCCCCCGATGCCGAGACCGCGACCCAGCACGCCCGGGACGTCTACACCCGCCGTCAGGAAGGCGTCTCCATCTGGGTAGTGAAGTCCACCGAGATCCACGCGTCCGACCCCCACGACGAGGACGCCTGGTTCGATTCGGAGAAGCCGTATCGACACCCCACCTTCTACGAGATCCCCGATGAAGTGGGGCACATGTGAGCGACCCCCTGCTCACGTACCTGCTGCGACTCGGCGACGACTCGCTCATCCTCGCCCAACGCCTCGGCGAACTCGTCAGCCATCAGCCCGACCTCGAAGAGGACATCGCGGTCGCCAACCTCGCCCTTGACCTCATTGGCCAGGCCAGGGCGCTGTACGCGTACGCCGGAGAAGTGGAGGGCAGGGGTCGCACCGAGGACGACCTCGCCTTCCTCCGCGACGAGCGGGAGTTCTTCAACGCGGTGCTCTGCGAGCAGCCCAACGGTGACTTCGGCCAGACGATGGCCCGCCAGCTCCTCTTCGACGCCTACCGGCTCCCACTCATGGACGCGCTCACCGCGTCGGCCGACGAGACCATCTCCGGAGTCGCGGGCAAGGCCGTCAAGGAGTGCCGCTACCACCTCCAGCACTCGATCACCTGGGTGGTGCGACTCGGCGATGGCACCGAGGAGAGCCACCGTCGGATGCAGGCCGGGCTCGACGCCATGTGGCGGTTCACCGACGAGCTGTTCACCGGAGACGAGGTCGAGGCCACCTTGGCCGCGTCGGGAATCGCCGTGGACCCCTCGTCCCTGCGTGATCCCTGGGAGGCGACCATCAAGGAGGTCCTCGCCAGGGCCACCCTCGAGCGCCCCGTGGATCCCCGCCAACGGGGCGGCGGCCGACAAGGCATGCATTCAGAGCACCTCGGCCACATCCTCCCCGAGATGCAGTTCCTCCAACGGGCCTACCCCGGGCAGTCGTGGTGAGCGCACCCACCCTCGCCGACGCCCGCGACGCGCTCGACACGGTCCACGACCCGGAGGTGCCGGTCCTCACCATCAACGATCTCGGCATCCTGCGCGACGTCGCGGTCGAGGATGGCGCCGTCACGGTCACCATCACCCCGACCTACTCCGGGTGCCCTGCGATGGACCACATCAAGGGCCGTATCGAGGAGACCCTTCGGGGTGTGGGCTTCGCCGACGTCAACGTCAAGACGGTCCTCAGCCCGGCCTGGACCACGGACTGGATGACCGAGGAAGGCAAACGGAAGCTCGAGGAGTTCGGGATCGCCTCCCCGCGGCCGACGACGGTGACCCTCCGCCTGCCTATCCGCTGTCCGCACTGCGGTTCCAAGGACACCTCCGAGGTGAGCCGGTTCGGCTCGACCGCCTGCAAGGCGCTCTACCGCTGCAACGCCTGCCTCGAACCGTTCGACCACTTCAAGGAGATCTGATGACCGACCTCCTTCGTTTCCACGAACTCACGGTCGCATCGGTCGACCAACTCACCGAC
>CP070681.1:545713-548476 GCA_020352575.1 Acidimicrobiia bacterium
GTCCCGAGGGGGGTTGTGGCTCGCCGTAACGATCACCGTGGCGACGGCGTCGTAGACCTTGCCGGCGTACGCCACCACCGGGGTCGGCGTTGGTTCGAGGAAGAACCGCACGGAGAACCCGGCCGCGAGCAATACGCCGATCGTGTCCCGGGCGAACTGCTCGGAGCTGAGCCTGGCGTCGAAACCGACCACGACGAGTCCTTCGCCGAACCGCTCTGTGAGTGACGTAGCGAGTCCTGCCGTCGCACGGATCACGGTGGCCCGGTTCATCCGGGCATCGCCGGCCTCGACGACGCCGCGGATGCCCGCCGTTCCGAACTGGAGCGGACCTGCCATCCGCTCACCCAGCGCAGCGTCGTTGCCTGCGTCGATGAGCGCCTGGAGTTCGTCGCGAGTGGTGGGATCGGGGTCGCCGGCGATCCATTCGAGGGCCCTGTTGTGCACGTCCATGGGGCCACCCTACGCCCGTCTCGGCTTGCGAAACTGGCCACTCGCGCCTACGTTTTCTGCCTATCCCCTCTCCCTTTTCGAGGTATGTCCATGGGTTCGCTCGTGAAGAAGCGGCGCAAGAAGATGTCGAAGCACAAGTATCGGAAGCGCTTGAAGAAGAACCGCCACAAGCGGAAGCGCTGACGGCTTCGGCCGATCGGTTTGCGAGGCGGCGCCATTCGGCGCCGCCTCGTTGCATGTCGCGGGTGCAGCGCCTCCGCCGACGTACCCTTGCTGCCATGTCGACGCGCGCCCTGCTGCTCGCATTCCTCTTGCTCGCCGCCGGTGCGCTGGCGGGGTGCGCCGAGGAACCGCCCCCGGAGCCGCAGGCACTCGTCGACCAGGCAGCCGACGCGTTGCTGTTCGCGGAGGGCTTCGCCTTCCGGGTCGATCGCGAGGGCGATCTGCGCGACATCGGCGGTTGGCTCATCCGATCAGCCAGCGGCGAGTACGAAGCCCCGTCCGATGTGTATGCCGATGTGAAGGTCGCGCTCGGCGGCCTCATCGTCCAGGCGGCGGTGGCCAGCATCGAGGATCGTTCGTGGCAGCAGGACCCGCTGTCGGGGGAGTGGTCGGAGATCGACCCCGAGGACGCCATCACCGTGGCCGGCCTGTTCGGCGCCGATGGCCTTCCCGCGGTCCTGACCCTTGACTTCACCAACCCCGAATACGTCGGCCGTGGAGAGGTCGATGGCCTCCCCGGGGAGCCACTCCACCAAGTCGCGGTCGATCTCGACGCCGCACGCCTTTCGGAGATCTCTGCGGGGCTGATCCCTCCGACCGTCGAGCGCGCCGACCTGTGGGTGAGCGACGAGGGGGAGTTCCGTCGGGTCGCCGTCACGGATGAGACCGGTCGATGGGTGATCGACGTCTTCGACTACGGCCCCGACCACGTCGTCGAACCGCCCGTATGACGCGCTCGGTCAACCGCTGGGTCCTGGCCCTCCCGGTCCTGCTGGGCGCGCTCGACCTCACGGTCGTGACCGCTGTGCTTCCCGCCGTCGTCGCCGAGCTCGCGATCCCCCTGCCCGGCGGGCTCCGAGCTGCCTCATGGATGGTCACCGGCTATCTCGTTGCCTACGCAGCGGCGGTCGCCCTCGGTGGGATCCTCACCGACCGGCGCGGCTCCCGTCACGCGTTCCTGCTCTCGACCGGGGTGTTCGTGGCAGGGTCCCTGCTCGTCGCCACGGCAACCGGGCCACCGACCCGATGGGTGCTGGGACTTGCCTTCCGGCTCTTCGAGGTCCGCCCGGACCCAACGATGACCGCACTCGGTGTGCTGATCGCGGCCCGCTGCATCCAGGCGATCGGTGCCGGTGCGGTGGTACCCGCGGCGATGGCGGCCGTGTCAGCCGATCCTGCCCACCGGCTCCGTGACCTCGGTTTCATCGCTGGCGTCGACATGGCCGGCTGGATGCTCGGGCACCTCTATGGCGGACTCCTCGTCCAGGTCGTCGACTGGCGGGTGATCTTCTGGCTCAACATCCCGCTGGCGGCAGTGTCATACGCCGTGGTCCGGCGCGGCATGGCCCCTGAGCCCGAACGCCCCGGTGGAGGGTGGCCGGGTTCGATCGCGGGGGCATCGGGAATAGCGCTCGTGGCGCTGGCGGCCGGCGGGCCGTTCTCGCTTCCCGTTCGGTTGGTGCTCGCAGTGGCCGGCATTGGACTCGTCATCACCTACGCCGCCCGGCTCGTCCCCGTGCGGGTGGTCGTTGCGGGGTGGCGCGACTCCATCGGCAACGCGTTCCTCGGCGCGCTGATCTTCTTCGTGCTGGCAGCCGTCCCCCTCTACGTCTCGACCCTCCTCGAGCAGGACGTGGACCGCGCCGCCCTCGTCACCGGGGTCCTCCTCTCCGCGTTCACCGTCCCGATGGCGGGTGCGGCGCCGCTCGGCGGGCGACTCGCGGAAAAGGTCGACGAGCGCATCGTGGTGCTGGCCGCGTCGGTCCTCGCATTCACAGGCCTTGCGCTCAGTCGGACGTGGGGAACGACCGAATTGTCCCTGGTCCCTGGACTCGTGCTCGCAGGCATCGGGTTCGGAGGCTTCCTCGCCCTCACCGCGGATCGCCTCATCCGCCGGACTCCCGACGAACGGGGCAAGACCTCGGCCGGCGTGATCGTGTTGCGGCTCTTCGGGATGGCGCTCGGGACCTCACTGCTGACCGAATGGGTGCTCGGCCGCATCCGGACGTTGTCGGGTGACCTCGAGGCGATCCGGGCCGGGGCACGCGGCATCTTCGACGAGGCCTTTCTCATCGCCATCGGGATGCAGGT
>CP070681.1:548576-551339 GCA_020352575.1 Acidimicrobiia bacterium
TGCGGTGATGCCGCGGGCGAAGAGCACCCGGGCGTGGTTGAACCGGGGGTTGTTCCACCCGAGGCTCTGGAAGAGGCTCCAGGCCCCGTGGTAGAGGTGGAAGCCCAGCGCCAGGTTGGCGGCGATGTAGAACACCGCCACGCCGCCCCGACTGAGGCTGGCCACGACGTTCGCCTGGATCGCCCCGTACTCGAAGTCGGGATTGACCGCCCCGAGCCCCCACGTGAGGTCGGCGAGGTGGAAGACGATGAACGCCAGGAGGAGGGGCCCGGTGTACCGCATGGTGCGGGCCGCATAGTCGGCGGCCTGGAACTGCTGCTTGGCCTCGTAACGGCCGCCGAGCGAGTCGGGGCTCTTGCGGGCCAGGCTGATCATCGCCTCGATGTGCAGCACGGTGGCCACGATGAGACCCGCCCGGAAGATCCACAGCACGGCGTACTCCGGGAAGAGGGGGAAGAGGAGGTGGCGGAGCCATTCGCCGTAGATGTCGATGTCGGGGACCCCGTCCACGTCGGGGAGGTAGATCTTCAGGTTCCCGATCATGTGGAACACGACGAAGCCGAGGAGGATGATCCCGGTGATCGCCATCACCCACTTCTTCCCCACGGTCGTGCCGTAGAACTCGATGAACCAGTGGCGGCGCGTGGGGGGACGCTGTGTCGCAGTCAACGCTGGACTCCTTGCACGGTTGCTCTTCGGCCCCAAGTATGGCAGGGGAGACGGGCCGCCTCGGAGCCTCCAAGCCCTTCGGCCGAACGGTGATGTCGGCGTCGGTCCGGGCCCAAGGGACAACGGAACGCGGTGGCTCGACTGCGCGAGGTGGGAGTGGTCGACTTCGCGCGGAGGGTGGGACTCCCGCTTGACACCGCGCGCGGGGGGCGGCACAATCACATCGTTGTAATTTCAAGGATGTAAGGCGTGGTTGCAGAGAGGGAGTACGGGGATCCGCTACAGGATCTCGTCGAGCTGATCGACCTGGCATGGCAGGACGACGCGAACTGCATGGGGGCGAACGCAGACCTGTTCTTCCCCGAGCGAGGGGCGTCGACCCGCAAGGCCAAGCAGATCTGTGGCGAGTGCGAGGTCCAGGTCGAGTGCCTCGAGTACGCCATTGCCAACGGCGAGAAGTTCGGCATCTGGGGCGGCCTCTCCGAGCGCGAGCGTCGTCGCATCCGCAAGGAACGGTCCCTCTCCCGTCAGCGCCGCGCCGTCTGATCCCCGCCGCCGGCCGCCCCTGAGAACTTCCCGTCCCCGGTAGCCTTTGCGCGGAACCGGACTCCCAGGAGCAGCGACATGGAACTCATCGGGTATTTCCTCGTAGCCGTCGGCGTGGCCGCCATCGCGTACGGGGTGTTCGCCTCCCGGCGCCGTCCCGACGCTGCCGCCCCCGAAGCCGAAGCCGTTTCCGAGATGGACCACCGCATCCGGCCCGAGGTCACCTCCTTCCACGTCGAGGGCGAGGTCGCCCGTGTCGACTTCGCCGTGCCGGTCCCCGACGGTGGTGCCGACGAAGTGCTCTCCGAGCTCCTGGAGTACGAGGCCATCGAGGTGGTGCGCGAGAAGGCGCGCAACCTCCCGATCGACCAGGTGACGAAGGTGGTCGCGCTCGCCAGCGGCATCGGGGTCGCCTCGGTCGAGCTGCCGTCCGCCGGTGAGTTGCCCCCGGAGATGGAACCGCCGATCTCGCTCCACCTCGACGCCGGCGACGATCCGCTCTCCCATGGCGTCGGCCCCTCGGCGGATGCCTCCGAGGCGGGCGCTCCGTCGACCGACACGCTCCCACCCCTGGGTTCCGAGGTGCGCGTCCCAGCCGCTGTCGAGGCCGGCCTCCGCACGCTCGGGGTCGACGTCCAGGCCGCCGATGCGCCCGAGTTCGTCCGCGGTCTCGTCACGCTCCACCGCTACTCGATCGAAGAGCGCGACGACCGCACCTACCTCGCCCGCAAGGGCGGCGTGACCACGCTCGTCCGGAACGTCCCGCACGGCGCCGACGACTACCCGGAGCTCGGCGAGGGAGACATCCGTGGCTTTGTCGCCGACTTCGTGCAGTCGGGTGCCGACCGCGGCATGCTCGTCACGGCCAAGTACGCGCCGTACGCCATCTACGAGCGTGAGCGGTCCGAGCCGCGCATCCAGTTCATCTCCCGGGAGCGGATGCAGAGCTTCGTCGACCGCATGGCGACGAGCTAGCGATCGGCACCGGCCCCTCCCCTCGGGCTCGTCCCGGGAGTCCTTGTATCCGCGCGCGCAGAGTGGTTCCCTGTCCCTTGCGTCAAGCGGACAACTGAGAAGGACCGGAGTGATCAAGACATTCATCCTCGACACGTGTGTACTGCTCGCCGATCCCCACGCCCCGCTCCGCTTCGATGAACATCAGGTCGTCCTCCCCCTCATGGTCGTGGAGGAACTCGACAAGATGAAGACCCGCATGGACGAGATCGGCGCGAACGCCCGATCGGCCCTTCGCCTCCTCGAGGAACTCGGTGCCTCCGAGCTCGGTGGGCTCTCGCACCCGGCGCCGCTCCCAAGCGGTGGAGGCCTCCGCATCGAGGTGAACGGCATCCACTCGGACAAACTTCCGGAGATCTTCGACCCGGCGAAGCCCGACAACCGGATCCTCTCCACCTGCCTCAACCTCACCGCCGATGGTGCCCACGCCGTGCTGGTCACCAAGGACACCGCACTCCGCATCAAGGGTGCCCAGCTCGACCTCCCCGTCGAGGACTACCGGGCCGACACCGCCCAGGTCGACGAGCTGTACTC
>CP070681.1:551439-554181 GCA_020352575.1 Acidimicrobiia bacterium
TCTCGGTGGCGTGGTCTTCATCCTCGGCGCCGGCCTGGTCTGGGCAAGCAAGGAGAGCTAGAAACTCCTTCCCGAGATGGGTCTCCATGTGAGGCCCGTGGATTCAGCTCCCTGAGCTGGCCCTCGGCTGGAACCCAGCCAAAGAATGGCACCCCCTCGGGGGGTGCCATTCTTTGTGCATGCACAAGCATCGGCCCATGGACGGCGAGTCCGACTGGAGGTCCGTCCGGTCACTCATCTCCTACCTCCACCTCTCCGGCCCACCGGGACTCTCCTGGGAGGTGCGGCGGTGGGACGGGCGCCGGTTCCACAGGGAGGACCACGGCGTGTCGAGGACCTGCGTGGATTCGGGTGACGCCGCGGCTCCGAACGCCCTCTACGACTCCGCGGGCTTCACCGAGTCGTACCGCGGTCAGGTGTTCACCTCGCAGACCTAGCCTCAACGCGTGTTCACGTCTCCGATTCGACAGGCCCTCTCGGTCCGCCGCGGGTTGAACGCGGGCCTCCTCGTCGGCACCGCATCAGTCTCGGCCCTCCTCTCCCTCACACCCCTCGTCCTTCCCATCTTCGAGGACCACTTCGAGGTCTCGGTCTCGATCGTCGGGCTCGCCTCCTCGCTGCAGGTCGGGGCCTTTGCGCTCGCCTCGTTCCTCGGTGGCCGTTTCCTCTCGGCGTCGAATCGCCTGTTCCGGTTCTCGCTCGTCGCCCTTGCGGTCGCCAACGTCGCCGCCGCCTTCGCTCCTTCCTTCTCGCTGCTCGTCGCAACGCGGGCGGTGAGCGGCACGGCCGCGGGCCTCGTCAACTGGCTCGCCTGGCGGCAGGCTGCCCGTATCCCCCGACAGATGGGTTCGGTCGCCGTGATCGGGCCCGCAACCGCCGCGGTGGCCTCGGTCGTCCTGGGCTTCCTCATCGACCGGTTCGGCTTCGGTACCGCCTACGTGGTGTTGGCGGGAGCTGCCCTCATCGCGCTCGCATTCCCAATCGACATCCAGCCGGGTGACCCGGTCGGGAGGAACACCAGCCCGTCCCGATCGAACAAACTCCTGCTCGCGGCCCTCGGGTGTATCACCCTCTTCGGCTCGGCGATCTTCCTGTTCGCCGGCTACTACCTCGGTCCCGAACGAGGCGCCCCTCCGTGGCTCCTCGCATGGGCACTCGCCGGCAATGCGGCTGCGGGGATCTTCGGTGCAAGGCGACACATGCAGAGCGGTGGCATCTGGTTCCTCGGCACCGCGACCTGCGCGCTCGTACTCGGGGTCGTACCCAACGCCTGGGCCGGATTCCTGGCCATGCTCATGTGGGGAGCCTTCTTCTGGTTCGCCGTGCCCTCCGTCCTGCGTCTCATCGAGGACTACTCGAACCACCCGGGTGAGCGCTCGGGTGACGCACAGGCGGTGATGGCGGCGG
The DNA here is from genome assembly GCA_020352575.1 of Acidimicrobiia bacterium. Taxonomy (GTDB): domain Bacteria; phylum Actinomycetota; class Acidimicrobiia; order Spongiisociales; family JAENVV01. The sequence continues at coordinate 552,847 of CP070681.1, forward strand.
GTCGGGTCGTCGGCCCCCTCCTCGGCGGGTCGCTCATCGCTGCGATCTCGCCCACGGCACTGGGCATCGTGGCGGCATCCGGGCTGGCCGTGGGTGGCTTCGTCGTCCTCGGCGTCGAGCGGTATCGCAGGACCGCCTCCGTCTAGGAGAGCAGTGCTCCGATCGGCGGCGGTACACTCGCCGAGCCCCGTCCGGGGCGCTGCGTGGTCTCCTCGCCAAGAGAGGGGCGCAAGAGCGAAGTCCGGTTCGATTCCGGCGCTGTCCCGCAACTGTGATGCCTCCTCCGGAGGACGAGCCAGGTCGCCTGCCATGTGGATGGACACGTGTCCCGAGGAGGACCGTCCCGTCTGACGGGCCCTCCTCACAGCCCGAGGAGGCGCACCGTGAGACAATCGATCCGACTGCTCATCGCCCTGGCGATGCTGCTCGCCGCCTGCACCGCAGGCACCCCCGCCGGAACCGAACCACCTCCCCCGTCCACCGAGGCCACCGGATTCCCCGTCACCATCGAGTCGGGAGGTCGCACACTCGAAGTGACAGAGGCCCCGCAGCGGATCGTCACCCTCTCCCCCGCGGCGAACGAGACGATCTTCGCCATCGGCGCTGGCGACCAGGTGATCGCCTCCGACTCACTCGCCACCTTCCCCGCCGACAGCCCGACCGACCCCGACCTCCTCGCCTACCAGCCGAACGTGGAGGCCATCGTCGGCACCTACGAGCCAGACCTCGTGGTCATGACCTTCGATCCGGGCGATGTCGTCGCAGGGTTCGAAGCGCTCGGCGTGCCCGTGCTGGTCCAGTTCGCCCCGGCCACCCTCGACGAGGCATATGCACAGTGGAAGGACCTCGGCGCGATCACCGGCCACCTTCCGGAAGCGGTTGCACTCATCAACCAGGTGCAGGACCGGATCGGGAACGCCGTCGCATCAGCCGACGGCGCCGGTGAGGGCATGGCCTTCTACCACGAGCTCGACTCGACCTTCTTCTCGGTCACCTCGACGACATTCGTCGGCGCCATGTACGACCGGTTCGGCCTCATCAACGTGGCAGACGAGGCCGATGTCGACGGGTACGGCTACCCGCAGTTGTCCGCCGAGTACCTCATCGACCGGGCTCCCGACATGATCTTCGTCACGGACTGCTGCGGGACACTGGCCGGGTCCTTCGGGGAGCGACCGGGGTGGGACACCATCCCCGCTGTTGCGAACGGTGCCATCCACGTGGTCTCCGATGACCTCGCATCGCGGTGGGGACCGCGCATCGCTGACTTCGCCGAGGTCATCGCCGACGCCATCGGGGAGTCGACGGCCACGGGATGAGTCCGAGCCTGCGCAC
>CP070681.1:554281-557011 GCA_020352575.1 Acidimicrobiia bacterium
CGAGGCTTCCCTGCGGAGGTTCACGCCGGTGAAGCGCTCGTAGTGGCCGAGGTCGAGGTCGGTCTCACCGCCGTCGTCGGTCACGAACACCTCCCCGTGCTGGAAGGGATTCATCGTGCCGGGATCGACGTTGATGTACGGGTCGAGTTTCTGCATCACGACCCGGAGGCCGCGGTCCTTGAGGAGGCGTCCGAGCGACGACGCTGTGATGCCCTTGCCCAGGCTTGAGACCACGCCACCCGTCACGAAGATGTATCTCGTCACGGAAGGACAATGTAGCACCCGGACCGGATGCGCCGGGTCCACCCCATGGAATAGGCGGGATCAGTTGATCCGGCGCCCTCCGTGCTCGGTCCACTCACGCTCGCGGAGCACGAACTTCTGGATCTTGCCCGTCGAGGTCTTCGGGAATGCGTCGAGGAACTCGACCTCATCCGGCGCCTTGAACCGGGCGATGCGCCCCTTCACGTGCTCGATGAGCGTCGCCTCGTCGACCTCCTGGCCGCGCTTGAGAGTGACGAAGCCCTTCGGGCGCTCCCCCCACTTCTCATGGGGGGTGGCGACCACCGCCGCCTCGAGCACAGCAGGGTGCGACATGAGCGCCTGCTCCACCTCGATCGTCGAGATGTTCTCGCCACCGGAGATGATCACGTCCTTGAAGCGGTCACGGAGCTCGATGTAGCCATCGGGGTGCCAGACCGCGGCATCCCCGGAGTGGAACCATCCCCCGCGGAAGGCAGCCGCGGTGGCCTCGGGATCGTCGTGGTACCCCGACATGACGCTGTTGCCCCGCATCACGACCTCCCCGAGCGTGGCACCGTCCCTCGGCACGTCCTGCATGTCCTCATCCACGACGCGCACGGGGTCGGCGATCACCATCGAGATGCCCTGGCGGGCGACCATGCGCACGCGCACATCCGGATCGAGGTCGGCCCACTCGGGCTGGACCTCACACACGGTCATGGGGCCGTAGGTCTCGGTGAGGCCGTACACGTGCACTACCTCGATCCCGAGGTCACCCATCTGGGCGATGATCGTTGGGCTGGGTGGGGCTCCCGCGGTCGTTGCCACCAGACCGCGCTCCACGGGTCGGGCATCAGGGTGGTTGGCCAGCGAGATCAGCACGGTGGGTGCGGCGTTGAGGTGGGTGACCCCGACCGCCCCGATCAACCGCCAGATCTCGGCGGGGTCGACCGCACGCAACGCCACGTGCGTGCCGCCGACGGCGGTCACCCCCCAGGTGGTGCACCACCCGTTGCAGTGGAACATCGGGAGTGTCCAGAGGTAGACGCTGGACGGGTCGTGCTTGGAGTGCATCGCCTCGCCGAGTGCGTTGAGGTAGGCCCCTCGGTGGGTGTACATGACGCCCTTCGGCCGACCCGTCGTGCCCGACGTGTAGTTGATGGCGATGGTGCGCTGCTCATCATCGACGCGCCACGGCAGCGGCTCCCCGTCGGCACCGCGGGCCCGGAAGGAGTCGTAGTCGGTGGACGCCAGTCCTCCCTCGCCTCCGATCGTCACCACTTCGTCGAGGTTGCGCTCCCCAAGGATGGTCTCGACCGACCCCGTGAGGCTCTCGTCCACCACGAGCATGCGCGCACCGGAGTGGTCGAGGATGTAGGCGATCTCGTCCGGGGACAACCGTGTGTTCACCGCAACGAGCACGGCACCGACGAGCGGCACCGCGAAGTGGGCAATGAGCATCTCGGGGGTGTTGGGACAGAGGTAGGCCACCCGATCACCCGCTTCGATCCCCGAGGCGGTGAGGGCACGGGCCATCTCGGTGGCGTGTGCCGCCATCTCGGCGTAGCTGGTCAACGTTTCCCCGTCGCGGATAGCGGGCTTGTCGGGGAACGCGATGGCCGACCGCTCGAGGAACATGAGCGGGGTGAGTTGGGAGTCGTTCACCTGCATGGTGCCGACCCTAGGACCCCGCTGGCTCCCCGTGCCTTCGATCTGCGGCGAAGCGGAGCAGCTCCTCTGCGTGGGACCGACCGGCATCGCTGTCGTCGATCCCCGACAGCATCCTGGTGAGCTCGGCCACCCGGGCTGCGCCCTCGACGCGCCGCACCCGGGCGCCCCCGGGAACCCGTTCGACGAGGAAGTGCGTGTCCCCGAACGCCGCCACCTGCGGGAGGTGTGTCACACACAGCACCTGGGAACTCCCGGCAAGCGCCGCAAGGCGTTCACCGAGGGCGAGGGCGGTCGCTCCACCAACCCCGGCGTCGATCTCGTCGAAGGCGGTGACCGGGGCACTACCGACCCCCTGGGCAAGGCGAAGGGCGAGCACGATCCTGCTCAACTCTCCTCCGGATGCCACCTTGCCGATCGGCCCCGGGGTGAGCGATCGATCACTCGCGAAGCGCAGCTCCACCCGGTCTGTGCCGGTTGCACCGGGCTCTCCCCTGGCCTCGAACTCGAACACGAGCACCGGGTCGGTGAAGCCCAACGCCTTGAGGTGCCCTTCGGCTTCGGCGGCGAGGCGCTGCCCCGCCGCTCGGCGAGCGTCGGTCAGGTGCTCGCCCAGCACCCGCACCTCTGCGGCGGCGGCGGTCAGGTCGTCGTCGATCGTTGACGCACGTTCCAGCAGTTCTCCGAGTTCGGCGGCGCGGGTCGCGGCCGAGCGCCCGTGGTCCGCGATCGCCGACGCCGTCTCGCCAAACCTCCGGCGGAGGTCGCCGAACGTGGCGAGTCGGCGTTCGGTCTGCTCGAGCTCATCGGGATCGAGCG
>CP070681.1:557111-559826 GCA_020352575.1 Acidimicrobiia bacterium
ACGCCGTACCTGCTCTCGATCTTCATGTTCATCCTCTTCGGGAACATGTTCGAGGTCACGCCGCTGGTGAACTTCCCGATCACCTCCCGGATGGCCATCCCGGCGTTCCTCGCCCTGCTCACCTACCTCATCTTCGTGGTGGCGGGCATCCGCAAGCAGGGGTTCCGGTACTTCACGGACCTCGCCTGGCCCCCCGGGGTCCCCACTGCGCTCAAGCCGCTCGTGGGCGTCATCGAGCTCGTCTCGGTGCTCCTCGTCCGACCGTTCTCCCTCGCCGTCCGGCTCTTCGCCAACCTGGTGGCGGGCCACACGATGCTCTCCCTCCTCCTCGGCTCCGCCGGGTTCTTCGTGTGGGCGGCCGTGACCGGAGAGGTGGGAATCGGCAAGGGCGCTGTCGGCGTCGCCTGGTTCGTGATGGGATTGCTGATCTACGTCTTCGAGATCATGGTCGCCTTCCTCCAGGCGTACATCTTCACCCTGCTTTCCGCCGTGTACATCCAGACCTCCGTGCATCCAGAGCACTGAGGCACCTAGTCAGTAACCAACAAGGAGAGACATCTCATGGACGCAGCAGCAGCTGAGGTTCTCAAGGGCGCCCTGGCCGTCATCGGCTACGGTCTCGCCGCCATCGGCCCGGGCCTGGGCATCGGTGTGCTTGCCGGCAACGCCGTGCAGGCCATGGCCCGCCAGCCGGAAGCCGCCGGCATGGTCCGCACGACCATGTTCCTGGGTATCGCCTTCACCGAGGCACTCGCCCTCATCGGCTTCGTTCTGTTCTTCCTCGCCTAGGAACCAGCAATGGAATTGTTGTTGCTGGCTGCCGAGGAGTCGGAGGGCGGCGGGGGGCTCGAGTTCCTCCTACCGGCCCCTGCCGAGCTCTATCCCGGCATCATCGCCTTCGCGATCGTGTTCTTCGTCATGTGGAAGTTCGCGGTCCCGGGCATGCAGAAGCTGATGGATGAGCGCCAGGCCGCCATCGCAGGACAGATCAAGGAAGCCGAGGCCGCCAAGACCGAGGCCGAGAGCCTCCTCGACGACTACAAGTCGCAGGTCGCCGGCGCCAAGTCGGAGGCAAACGGCATCGTGGAGGCCGCTCGTGCCGACGCCGAGCGCGTACGTGCCGAGCTGCTCGCCAAGGCCGAGGAAGAGGCCCAGGGCATCCGTGCCAAGGCCGCCCAGGAAGCCGAGGCCGAGAAGGCCCGTGCCCTCCAGGAGGCCAAGGCCGAGGTGGCGAACCTTTCGGTCGCCCTCGCCGAGAAGGTCGTGGGCGGTGCCCTCGACGCCGACCGGCAGCGCGCACTCGTCGACCAGTACCTCGCCGAGCTCGAGCGAGGGGAGTAGCCCGTGTCGGACGATCGCATCACCGGCTACGCCGCGGGCATCCTCGAGATCGCCCGGGCTGAGGGCCAACTCGAGCGTGTCGAGGCGGAGCTGTTCCAGATCGGGCAGGCCGTCGTGTCATCGCCCGAGCTGTACGACGCCCTCGCGGACCCCCGCGTCCCGGGGGACCGCAAGCAGGCGATCGTCACCGACCTCATCGGGGGCCGCGCCTCCGACCTCACCGTCTCGATCGCCTCGTTCGTCGTGACAGCCGGCCGCGGGCAGGAGCTCGGCGCCATTGCCGAAGCCCTCGCGTCCGGCGCTGCTGCGTCACGCAACAAGGAGGTGGCGACCGTCCGTTCGGCGATCGCCCTCGACGATGAGACGGTGGCCCGCCTCGCCGCAGCCCTCGGCAAGGCCACCGGCAAGGAAGTGGACGTCAAGGTCGTGGTCGACCCCAACGTGGTGGGCGGCATCGTCGCCACCGTCGGGGACACCGTGATCGACGGCAGTGTCCGCTCGAAGCTCGATTCGCTCCGAGCGGCACTCGCCCGCTGACGGGAGAAGGAGAACATGGCAGATCTCACGATCAGCGCTGAAGACATCACGAGCGCCCTCCGGGCGCAACTCGCCGACTGGACACCGTCGGTCGATAAGGAGACCGTCGGGTACGTGACGGCCATCGCCGACGGCGTGGCCCGCGTCGAAGGCCTCCCCAACGCAATGGCGTCGGAGCTCCTCGAGTTCCCCGGCGGCCTCATGGGCGTCGCCCTCAACCTCGACGAGGGAGACCTCGGTGTCGTGCTCATGGGTGAGTACGAGCACATCGAGGAGGGCGACCCGGTCAAGCAGACCGGCACCGTGCTCTCGGTCCCCGTCGGCGACGGCATGCTGGGTCGGGTCGTGGACCCGCTCGGCAACCCCATCGACGGAAAGGGCCCCATCCAGTCGACCGAGCGTCGCCTCCTCGAGACCCAGGCGCCGTCCGTCGTGGAGCGCCAGCCGGTCGGTGAGCCGCTCCAGACCGGCATCAAGGCCATCGATGCCATGACGCCGATCGGCCGTGGACAGCGCCAGCTCATCATCGGCGACCGCCAGACCGGCAAGACCGCCGTGGTGCTCGACACGATCATCAACCAGGCCGGCCAGGGCGTGAAGTGCGTCTACGTCGCCATTGGGCAGAAGAACTCGACCGTGGCCGAGGTCGCCGACGCCCTCGAGCGTGCCGGCGCCATGGAGTACACGGTCATCGTGAACGCCCCGGCGTCGTCCTCGGCTGCCCTCCAGATGTACGCCCCGTACGCCGGGTCGGCCATCGGGCAGTACTGGATGTACAACGGCGAGCACGCCCTCGTCATCTTCGACGACCTCTCCAAGCAGGCTGTCGCCTACCGG
>CP070681.1:559926-562555 GCA_020352575.1 Acidimicrobiia bacterium
CGTGGCGCCGCCGACCTCCGCGAGCTCAGCTCCGAGGTCGGTGTCATCGGCCGAGCCCACGGTTCGGGTCTCTTCCAGCGTGGCGAGACCCAGGTGCTCAACGTGACCACCCTCGGCATGCTCAAGATGGAGCAGATGCTCGACACGCTCGATCCGAACACGACGAAGCGGTACATGCACCACTACAACTTCCCGCCGTTCTCGGTGGGTGAGGCGGGCTTCATGCGGGGCCCGAAGCGTCGTGAGATCGGCCACGGTGCCCTCGCGGAGAAGGCACTCCTCCCTGTGATCCCGACGGCTGACGAGTTCCCATATGCGCTGCGCCTCGTCTCCGAGGTGCTCTCGTCCAACGGCTCGACGTCGATGGGTTCCGTGTGCTCCTCGAGCCTCTCGCTCATGGACGCCGGTGTGCCGATCATCGAGCCGGTGGCCGGTATCGCCATGGGTCTCATCACGATGGACGACAAGTTCATCACCCTCACCGACATCCTCGGTGCCGAGGATGCCCTCGGTGACATGGACTTCAAGGTGGCCGGTACGGCCGACGTCATCACGGCGCTCCAGCTCGACACCAAGATCGAAGGTCTCCCTTCGGAGGTGCTCACCGGTGCGCTCGACCAGGCCAAGGACGCCCGCCTGGCGATCCTCGCCGTCATGAAGGAGGCCATCGACGGGCCCCGTGAGGAGCTCAACCCGAATGCTCCCCGCATCGAGGTCGTGGAGATCCCGAAGGACAAGATCGGCGAGGTCATCGGCCCGAAGGGCAAGACCATCCGGGAGCTCGAGGAGCAGACCGGTGCGACGATCGAGATCGAGGAGAAGGGTGCGTTCGGCCAGGTGCGGATCGCCGCGACCGATGCCGAGATCATCAAGGACGCGGTTGCTCGGGTCCAGATGATCGCCAACCCGCCCGAGGCGGAGGTCGGCGAGACGTACGACGGCGAGGTGGTCTCCATCATGCCGTTCGGTGCCTTCGTCAACATCCTCCCGGGTCGCGACGGACTCCTCCACATCTCCAAGATCGATGACGAGCGTCGGGTCGACCAGGTGGAGGACTACCTCCAGCTCGGCCAGACGGTCAAGGTCGTGGTGAACGAGATCGATCGCAACGGCAAGCTCAGCCTCATGCCGGGCGAGAAGCTCGAGCCGTCTGCCGAGGCGCTCGAGCGCATCGAGAAGCACGGCTACCAGGACCGTGGCGGAAACCGCGGTGGTGGTCGTGACCGTGACCGTGGTGGTCGCGGTGGTGACCGTGGCGGTGACCGTGGTGGCCGCGGTGGTGACCGTGGCGGTGACCGTGGTGGCCGCGGTGGTGACCGCGGCGGACGTGGCGGTGGCGGTGGTCGTGATCGTGACCGTGACCGTGGTGGTCGCGGCGGCAATGGTGGCGGAGGCAACCGCAACCGAGACGGTGGCAACCGCAACCGTGCCGACGAGCGCAATCGCGACAACAACGACGCTGGTGCCCGCCGCAAGGTCGTGAGCTTCGAGGACGAGTTCGACGGATAGGCCGTGAGGCTCCCAGGAGCCGATACAGATGCGATGAGGGCCCCCGAGGGGGCCCTCATCGCGTGCGGGACTACTGTCGCCGCGTCGAGGTAGGAGTAGCCCATGTCATTGGAGTCGTTCGTACGGGGTCTGCCGAAGGCGGAACTCCATGTCCACATCGAAGGAACGCTCGAGCCCGAGCTCATGTTCGAGCTCGCCGAGCGCAACGGGATCGAGTTGCCGTACGGGTCGGTGGACGAGGTCAGGGCCGCATACGAGTTCACTGACCTCCAGTCGTTCCTCGACATCTACTACGCAGGCGCCTCGGTGCTGGTGACGGCCGATGACTTCCACGACCTGATGGCCGCCTACCTCGAGCGCGCCATGGCCGATGGGGTGCGGCGTGCCGAGGTCTTCTTCGACCCGCAGACCCACACCGAGCGCGACATCCCCATCTCGGTCGTGTTCGACGGCTTTGCCCGGGCCCAAGCGACGTTCGCGGATCGCATCTCGACCGACCTCATCCTCTGCTTCCTCCGCCACCTGACCCCGGGCGACGCCGTTGCCACACTCCAGGAAGCCCTGCCGCATCGTGACCGATTCATTGCGGTGGGTCTCGACTCGTCGGAGGTCGGGAACCCTCCCGGTCAGTTCGTGGATGCGTACCGCCTCGCCTCCGACGAAGGCCTCCGGCTCGTCGCTCACGCAGGTGAGGAAGGCCCCGCCTCGTATGTGCGAGAGGCGCTCGACGTCCTCGGTGTGGAGCGGATCGATCACGGACCGCGGGCGGCCGACGAACCAGACCTGGTTGCTCGGCTTGTCGAGCAAGCGACGCCCCTAACGATGTGTCCGCTCTCCAACCAGCGACTCCAGGTGTTCCCAGATCTCCGAGACCACAACCTCGGTGACTTCCTCGCAGCCGGTGCGAAGGTGACCGTGAATTCGGATGACCCCGCCTACTTCGGCGGGTACATCGGCGACAACTACTTGGCGATCGCCGATGCGCTCGACCTGTCCGAGGCCGACCTTGTGGTGCTGGCCCGCAATTCGCTCGAAGCCACGTTCCTGCCCGATGCAGAGAAGGCGGCGCTGGTGGCCGAACTCGATGCCTACGCGAAGAGGGGGCGGGCCTAGGCCCGCC
>CP070681.1:562655-565265 GCA_020352575.1 Acidimicrobiia bacterium
GTACACGTTCTCGAGCTCGCCGAACGGGACCGGGCCGTCGACCACCTCGAGCAGCCGGTAGTCGCCAAGCGCAAGGATCTCCCGCTCGACCCACGCCCGGCAGAGTTCCTCGTCGCCCCCGGCCCGCTCGATGACCGCCGGGTGGATCCGAGACCACAAGAAGTCGAAGTCGTCGGCATCGGTGGCCCCACCGAATGCTGCCACGAACTCCTCGAGCGTCTCCTGCATCACCATCGTGGTGGAAGGCGGCTCGGCCGTCGTAGCCACGGAGTCGTCAGTGACCGGGGCAGTGGTCACCGCATTGGGAGAGCTGGCAAGGAGGTCCTCGACCGTCGCCACCGAACCATCCGTCACTGCGGCTGAGGTCGACACCGCTTCCGGGACGGTCGTCGCCGGTGACTCGGCATCCGAGAGGAGCCACGCCACGCCGAGTACGGCGGCCATTGCACCCACCACCATCATCGCCATTCCGAATGTCGACCGAGACATGCCGGCCACGGTACCCCAAGGGTTGCCTACGGCGTCCCGCTCTATACCCTGCCTGCGTCCATGCGCTCTCTCGTGCTCGCCGTCGCCCTCTCGCTCACCGCCGCACTCGCGGTCGTGGCAGCGACCGCCGTCGCGGGTCCGGAAGCACGCCCGGCCGGCTCCATCGAGGCCGGCTCCACCTGGGTAGCCGTGGCGTCGACCCCCGAGGCCACGACCACGACACTCGCCGACGTCGAGATCAAGGGCATCCCCCTCACCGCGGGCACCGAGCCGGAAGTCCGCACGCCGGCCGAGTCCTCCACCCCGTCCACCACGCAGCCGGCTCCGACGGCGGCGCCCGCCCCCACGACCTCTCCGACCACTTCGACGCCCATCCCCACGACCACCGTCGCCGCAGCCCCGACCACGGCAGCGCCCACCACGACGGCATCCGAGGCCTCCTTCGACTACTCGTACTCATCGGCGCTCGTGTCGCTCGCCAACTCCAGCAGAGCGGCACATGGGCTCGCGCCACTCACCTGGTCGGACACCCTTTCCTCGGCCGCCTCCTCGGCCGCGATCCGCATGGCCAACGAGGGATCGCTGTCCCACTCCGACCTCCAACCGCTCCTCGGACCGTTCTCCGTCCTCGGCGAGAACATCGGCCGCGGCTACACCGCCCCGGCCGACATCCACGCCGCATGGATGGGGTCGGGTTCTCACCGCGACAACCTGTTGAAACCGGCGTTCACCCACGTTGGCATCGCGGTGTGGATCGACGCCTCGGGCCAACCGTGGGTGTCGCAGGTCTTCGGCGGCTGAGCCGTTCCCACCAGATCCGGTCACGCCTACCCTCCCAGCGATGAGGAGGGCGTTCCGCATCCACCACGAACCCGAGGCGGGCGACGTGGTCCAACTCGTGGTGGACTACCTCCCCAAGGAGATGAAGCCCCTGGGTGACGACTGGTGGGAAGGGAACGCCGACGTCGACATCGACACCCCCTACTACTACCGGGTCGTGGGTGCCGACGGTTCGGTTCGGCGCATCGACCATGGCCGAGCCCGCAAGCCGCTCGGAGAGTCGATCATCGTCGATCGATGGCGGGTCGACGACCCAACCCGGCTCGCACGCCACTCGGCCCTGTTCAAACAAGCCCGTGGCCGACTCTGGCCCGAGGAGCAGGGCGCCTCGGGGCTCCGGCTCACCATCCGCCTCCACGAAAGCGCCGTCCCCGAGGGTCACCGGGTGGCGGTGTACGGATCCGACCCGGCACTCGGTGGATGGGACGAGCAACGTGCACTGCCGCTGACCGCCAGCCCCTTCCCGTGGTGGACCGTGAGCACCAACCTCGAGCAGCCCGATCAGGCGGGCGAGTACCGGTACCTCATCATCGACGAGACAGGCAAGGTCGTGCACCGTGAGGAGCTCCACCACATGCTCCCGCCATGCCCCTCGTCGACCATCGTCACCGACGAACACCTCCACGGGCTCCCGCCGTGGCGCGGGACCGGGGTCGCCGTGCCCGTGTTCTCCCTCCGGACCGCAGAGTCCATGGGGGTTGGCGAGTTCGCCGACCTCGCCCCGTTCGCCGATTGGGCGTCTCGATGCGGCATCGACCTCATCCAGATCCTCCCGATCAACGACACCACCAACGAGCACGCGTGGGCCGACTCCTACCCCTACGACCCCATCTCGGTGCATGCCCTCCACCCGCTCTACCTGCGGATCCAGGACCTCCCGGGGGCCGAGGACGTCGCCGATGTGATCGCCGACCACGCCGGGCAACTCAACGCAGAACCGGAGGTCGCCTACGAGAAGGTCATGGCGTCGAAACTCATCCTCCTCCGCCAGCTCTTCACCGGCGCACCGGACCACGCCAAGGCCGATGCCTGGGCCGCCAGCCAGTGGGAGTGGCTCGGCCCCTATGCCGCCTGGAGTGCGCTCCGGGACGCCTTCAAGACCTCCGACATGTCGCGATGGGGCGACTACCGCGACTTTGAGCCTTCGACGGCGGAGTCCATGCGGTCCGAACCCGAGGTTCGCTTCTGGTGCTGGGTGCAGTACCACCTCCACAACCAACTCCAGGAGGCGGTCGAGCAGGTCCACCGACTCGGCATCGCCCTGAAGGGCGACCTGCCGAT
>CP070681.1:565365-567968 GCA_020352575.1 Acidimicrobiia bacterium
ATGCCAAGCGGGACGTGCTCGAGGAGCTCTACGCCGCAGCCGAGGAGGAACTCGCTGCTGCGGAGGCGGCCGTGCGACGCGCCGACGCGGCATACGCCTCGGCCCTCGACGCCCTGGCGAAGGAAGAGCGGCGCCTTGCCAGCCTGCGTGGCGCCGAGTCCTGGCGGTGGCTCGTCGAGATCTACTTCCCGGAGGGCCTCGTGGACGAGGCGCTCGCCATCATCCAGTGCGAGTCACGCGGCAATGCCGACGCGAAGAACCCGCGGTCGACGGCGGCGGGCCTCTGGCAGTTCCTGGAGGGGACGTGGAGTTGGGCCTCCGTCGAGGCCGGGTGGGGAGGTTCGAGCCGATGGGATCCGGAGGCCAGTACCGCCGTTGCCGCCTGGCTCGTCCAGGCCTCGGTCGAGACCGGGCACCGCTACGGCCGTTGGGGGCACTGGGAGTGCCGACGGGTGATCTACCCGAAGTACTCGGATGGCTCCGTGAACCACTCGGCCGCCCCCGGGCCGGCCGCTCGACTCACCGAGGAGGATGCAGGTGCCTGACGTCGAATCCCGTGTTCGGGATGCCCTCGTGGCACTCGGAGCCGACTTCTCGGAGATGGAGTGTGATCCGGACCTCGCCGACACGGCAGCGTTTTGCGCGGCCTACGACGTCGACCCGGAGGACTCGGCCAACTGCATCCTCATGGCATCCCGCAAGCCCGAAGGCCATCTCGCGATCTGCATGGTGCTTGCGCCGGATCGGCTCGACGGGAACGGGGCGGTTCGTCGCCTCATGGGGGTCCGCAAGCTCTCCTTCGCTCCGGCCGATCTGACCGCAGAGGTGACTGGCATGGAGATCGGTGGCGTCACGCCGTTCGGCCTGCCCGACGACCTCGAGGTGCTCGTCGATGCCAGGGTGATGGAACGCACGCGGGTCGTGGTCGGCGGTGGTTCGAGGAGCCGGAAGTTCGTCGTCGACCCGGAGGTCTTCGGTCGGATGCCGCTCGCCCGGGTCGAGGAGATCACCTTCCCCCGGGAGTAGCGCTCATGCGCTGCGAGCGGCTTCCCAGGTGAGCATCGCCCGCTTGCGCTCCAGACCCCAGTGGTAGCCGCCGAGCGCCCCGGTCGCCCGCAGAACGCGGTGGCAGGGGATGAGCCAGGAGATCGGGTTCCGGCCCACCGCGGAGGCGACTGCCCGCACGGCATCAGGTTTGCCCACAGCCTCCGCGACGTCGGAGTAGGTCACGGCGCGACCCTCTGGAATGCGCAGCAGTGCCTCCCAGACCTTGACCTGGAGGTTCGTCCCTCGGAGGAGCAGGGAGACGGACCCGCCGTCCTCGAACACGGCTCGGGCAACGGGGACCGTCGCGGCCGGGTCCTCGACCAGCGTCGCCCCCGACCACTCCGATTCCAGTCGCGACTCGTCCTCGACGCCTTCTGCGGCGAAGTAGAGGGCGACCACTCCTCGATCCGAGACGGCGATGAGTGCAGGGCCGAACGGCGAGTCGTGCCACCCCCATCGGATGGTGAGGCCAGCCCCCCGCGACTTGTACTCCCCGGGTGTCACCGCGTCGACGGCGACGATGAGGTCGTGGAGGCGTCCTGGTCCCGAGAGGCCGGCGCCGTAGGAGGCATCCAGCACCGACTCGTGGCCTCGCAGGAGGTCTTTTGCCGTCGAGGCGGTCGCCACCTGGAGGAACCGCTTCGGCGAGACACCCGCCCACCGCTTGAAGACCCGCTGGAGGTGCGTCGGGGATGCACCGACCCCGGCAGCGAGTTCCTCGAGCGACGGCTGCTCGTCGGCATGGGCGTCGAGGTGGCGGATCACCCCGGCGATCGTGTCGTAGTCCAGTGCCATGCCCGCACGGTACGTCGTGCAACGGCGTGCGCCCACCCGATACTTGCGATGAGACGGTTTATGGATTGTTGTCCGCGATCCGTGTCCGGTACCGGAGCCTGCTCCGTACCGTCATCGACATGCAATCGGACACGCTTCGCCTCGGCTTCGTCGGTGCCCTCGCGGCTGCTGCGTCGCTCGCCGTCACCGAGTTGGTGGCGAGTTTCATGCTTGGCGTCCGGTCGCCGCTGCTATCGGTCGGGGACATCGTCATCGACCATTCGCCTGATTGGCTCGAGCAGTGGGCGATCGCCACCTTCGGCACCAATGACAAGGCGGTCCTCATCGGATCCATGATCGGCGTCATCGTGCTGCTCGGAGCGGTGGCGGGTGCCACCTCGAGGAAGACGCTGGCGCCGGCGCTCGGCCTGTTCGCCGCCTCTGGCGCCCTTGGTGTGTGGGGCGTACTGCGGGATCCCCTCCAGGAGGTCGGTGCTGCGTCCATCGCCGTGATCGTGGGCGTCCTCATCGGCCTCGGCATCCTGGGGATCGTCCGGGCACCCGTCGTGGCGGAGGCACCCGACCGACGCCGGTTCCTCTCCCTGGCGGCGGGGGCCACCGCATTCACCGTCTTCGCCGGGTTCGCCGGCCGCGCCCGGACCAATCGGATGGTGGCCACGGTCGATCGGGCCGATGTTGCCCTCCCGAGTCCGGTCGACGCTGCCGGACCCGTGCCGTCGGGTGTCGGGGTCGACGGGGTCTCTTCGCTCATCACCCCCAAT
>CP070681.1:568068-570668 GCA_020352575.1 Acidimicrobiia bacterium
CGACGACGTGGCAGCCGACTTCCCGGAGCTGGACGTGATCCACGCACATCCGGGTTGGCCGTTCCACCACGAGGCGATCGCCGCGTGCTGGCACAAGTCGAACTTCTGGATCGACCTCTCGGGCTTCGCCCCCCGCTACTTCCCCGACGAGGTGGTGCGCTACGCGAACAACCTCATCTCCGACCGGGTGCTCTTCGGCACGGACTGGCCGGTGGTCGGCATCGATCGGTGGATGACGGAGTTCGAGGAGCTCCCGCTCAAGGACTCGGTGCGGCCCAAGATCCTCAAAGAGAACGCCCAGCGACTCCTCGGGATCTAGGAGTCCCGCTCCCCTCCTGCGTGCGCAGGTCGAGGGCGCAGGGACAGCTCTCGGAGGCCGAGATCCAGCTTGCCTTTGTTTGTCCTCCACGACGATCGAGCTCTAGTATGTATACGACATACAACGACCCCTGGGGAGACCGTGACCACTTTCGCCTATTTCGCCGGCCACGAGCAGTGGCATCCTGAGCAGCTCGTCCGCCACGCCGTGCTCGCTGAGGAGGCCGGGTTCGACATGATCATGGTGTCCGAGCATTTCCACCCGTGGGTGGATGATGCCTCGGCGTCGGGTTTCGCGTATGCGACGATCGCAGCGATGGCCCAGGCGACCGAGCGGGTCGAGTTCTGCACGGCGGTGACGACGCCACTGTTCCGGTTCCACCCCGCCATCGTTGCGCAGGCGTCGGCGACGCTCGACCGTATCTCGGGTGGCCGGTTCCGCTTGGGGGTGGGTACGGGCGAGAACATCAACGAGGGGCCGCTCGGCTACGAGTTCCCGAACTATGCAGGCCGCGCCTCTCGTATGCGCGAGGCGCTTGAGATCATGCGCAGGTTGCTCGATGGGGAGAAGCTCACGTTTGAGGGGGAGCACTACGTGACGGACCGGGCGAAGTTGTACTCGCCGCCGATGCGTCGGGTGCCGATCTACCTTGCGGCCGGTGGCCCCAAGTCGGCTGCGTTGGCCGGTGAGATGGCAGATGGTGTGATCACGTCGGTGAAGGATCCGGCCGACACGGTCGAGCGGGTGACCGATCCTGCACGTGCGGCCGCCGGTGAGCACGGCAGGGACGAGCCGACCGTGTGCGCGTCCCGGTGGACGGTCCACGCCCGGGACATGGACGAGGCGTGGGATGCCCTCTACTCGTGGCGTGGCCTGCGGGCCCCCGGCCGCCTCGAGGCGGTCGACCCCCAGACGCTGCGGGAGCGGGCCGACGAACTGCCCCGCGAAGAGGTGCTGGGCCGGTACTCGTTGAGCTACACCGCGGACGAGATCGTCGAGACCTACCGGCCGCTCGTCGAAGACCTCCACGCCGACGTGGTCACCATCCAGATGGCCTCACTCGACCAGGAAGGCCTCATCGCCACGCTCGGCACCGAGGTGCTCCCCGCACTCCGAACGATGGGCTAGATCCCGTCACAAGCCAGCAATAGGGTGGGCTACATGGCGAACCAGTACTTCACCCCCAAGCTCTTCGCATTCCTCCGCGACCTCGCGGCGAACAACGAACGCGAGTGGTTCAAGGCGAACCAGGATCGCTACGAGAACGAGGTGCGTGAGCCTGCGCTCGACTTCATCGCCGACTTCGAGTCACGGTTGCACAACGTCTCGCCGCACTTCGTGGCCGACACGCGGAAGGTCGGGGGGTCGCTCTTCCGGATCCAACGGGACACGAGGTTCGCGAAGGACAAGACGCCCTACAAGGAGAACACCGGCCTCCAGTTCCGGCACGCCGCCGGCAAGGATGCCCACGCGCCGGGGTTCTACCTCCACCTCGAACCGGGGGAGTGCTTCATGGGTGTGGGCCTGTGGCGTCCCGAGACGAAGGTCGCCTATGCGATCCGTGAGCGGATCGACGGCGAACGGGCCGAGTGGAAGCGAGCGACCCGATCGGAGCGATTCACGAGCACCTTCGAGATGGGTGGGGAATCACTCGTCCGCCCGCCGAAGGGGTACGACGAGGACCACCCCCTCATCGATGACCTGAAGCGCAAGGACTTCATCGCCTCTCGTCGCCTCACGCAGAAGCAGATCACCGGCGACGACTTCATCGACGAGTTCGCGGACATGTGCATGGCCGCCCGCCCCTACATGCGGTTCCTGTGTCGTGCGGTCGGGGTTCCGTTCGACAAGGACGAGGCCTGAAGGTCCCCTGTACGCGGGCGAGGGGCCCGCAGGCCCCTCGCATCACCACACCAACCGGTGGAACAGGTCAGTCCTCGAGCGCGAGTTGCACGTCACGGGCGATCTCGACCGAGAACGGCTTGGCCTCCTCGCGGGTCGGGATGAGCACGCTGAGCACGCCGTTGTCGTAGCTCGCCTTCATGGCCGATGCATCGAGGCTGCGGCCGAGGCGGAGCTGGCGGCTGTGCTTGCCGGCGGGACGTTCACGGACGAGCCAGTTCACGTCGCTCGTGTCCTCCCAGGGACGCTCGACGGTCACGGTGAGCACCGCGTTCTCGACGGTGAGCGAGATGTCGTCGGGATCGATGCCCGGCAGGTCGAAGCGGACCATGTAGTCGCCGTCCCGCTCGAACACGTCCATGGGCATCGTGCCAGCGCC
>CP070681.1:570768-573359 GCA_020352575.1 Acidimicrobiia bacterium
TACTGCTCGGCAGTGAGCAGCCCGTCGAGGTCCGCCGGGTCATCCATGTCGAGTTCGCACACCCAGCCATCGCCGTACGGGTCGGCGTTCACCTGCTCGGGGGCGTCCTCGAGGGCTTCGTTCACGACTGCGACCGTGCCGGGCACGGCGGCGTAGACCTCACCAACGGACTTCGTCGACTCGATCTCGGCCAACGTCTCCCCCTTCGGGTAGTGGGCACCGACCTCGGGCAACTCGACGAACACGACGTCACCGAGGGCGTCCTGGGCGAAGTCCGAGATGCCGATCCGCACCCGTGTCACCCCATCGGTCTCGGACACCAGGAGGACCCACTCGTGGGCGTCGGTGTACCTGCGATCAGATGGCGTGTTCATGTGGCTTCCTCCTTGGACGCATCCACTCTAGAGCGGGCTCGCATCTCGCCCAGATACCCGATGGCCACCCACCCGTAGAGTGCGAGGCCCACCGTGCCCGCCACCCAACCGAGCAGGGTGAAGAGGTCGCCCGCCACCTCCATGGCCCCCAGGTAGAAGCTCGGAACGGCTCCGTAGAGCAGGAACGTGGCTGCCTTGCCGAGCCACCGCACGTGGAGCGTCTCGCCCGTGCGGCGCAGGAACCAGGCGGCGGCCAGTGCCATGACTACCTCGCGTGCCACGAGGAGCACGGTGATGGTGAGGGGGACGATTCCCGCGATCGTGCCGCCGATCACGGCAGCGACGAGCGCCACCCGGTCGGCGATTGGGTCGAGGAGCCTGCCGAGCTCGGTCTCCTGGTTGAGGGCACGCGCCAAGGTGCCGTCCACCCAGTCGGTCGAACCGATCACGAGGAAGACGATCGCTGCGGCCACGACCCGATCCTCGGCGAGGAGCAGCCACAGGAACCAGCCGACCGCCAACAGGCGGGCGAGCGAGATCACATTCGGGATCGTCAGGATCCGCGAGCGCGGATCACGGTCCATCAGGGCACGAGGTGGCAGGCGACCATGTGGCCGTCGCCCCGGTCCCGCAGCGGCGGGTGGTCCGTCGACGCACACGTCTCATTCGCCATGGGGCATCGCGGGAGGAAGCGGCACTGCGGAGGCGGATTGATCGCCTTCGAGATACCACCCTTGATGTCCGGCTCCTGCTTCTGGTACGACGGATCAGGCACCGGCACTGCGGCGAGGAGCGCCTTCGTGTAGGGGTGCTGGGGGTTGCTGAGCAACTCCTCCGTCGGCGCCATCTCGACGATCTTGCCGAGGTACATCACCGCAATGCGGTCGCACATGTACCGGGCCACGGCGAGGTCGTGGGTGATGTACAGGTACGAGACGCCGGCGTCCTGGGCGAGCGTGAGCATGAGGTCCATGATCGAGATACGGATCGACACGTCGAGCATCGACGTCGGCTCATCCGCCACCACGAACCTGGGGTCGAGCACGAGCGCGCGTGCGATCGCCACGCGCTGCCGCTGGCCCCCGGACAACTCGTGGGGGTAGCGGAACAGGAACGTCGCAGCCGGTGTGAGGCCCACCTTGTCGAGCAACTCGGCGACGCGCTCCTCGCGCTCGGTGACCGTGCCGATGCTTTGGACCGCGAGCGGCTCGGCCACGGTGTCGAAGACCGTCCGCCGTGGGTTGAGCGACTCGAACGGGTCCTGGAAGATCATCTGGACGTTCGCCCGGAAGTCCCGCATCTCGTCGCGGGCAACGTGGGCGATGTCCACCACGCCCTTGCCGACGTCGAGCAGCGCCCTCCCGTCGGTGGCATCGTCGAGCTTCACGAGGAGGCGACCGGTCGTCGACTTACCGCAGCCGGACTCCCCTACGAGGCCGAGCGACTCACCGGGCGCGATCTCGAACGAGACGTCGTCGACCGCCTGCACGAAGTCCGTGGCGGACCGGAAGAGGCTCTTGGAGACCGGGAAGTGCTTGGTGAGCCCCTCGACCTTGAGGAGGGGCTGCGTTGCCGTCTCGGCCGCCTCGGTGACCATGTCCGTCATTTCAGGAGTCCTCCGATCTCGGGCACTTCTTCCCAGTTCCAGCACGAGACCTGGTGGCCACCGCCGATGTCGACGAGCGACGGCTCTTCGCGCGTGCACTGCTCCGTCGCGAACGGACAGCGGGGGTGGAAGCGGCAACCCGACGGGGGCTTGAGCAAGTTGGGTGGCTCGCCCTCGAGGGGCGCGAGCACGCGGCGAGGACCGGTGATCGACGGCGTCGAGCTGAGGAGGAGGAAGCTGTACGGGTGGCGAGGCCGGTGGAAGACCTCCACCGTGTCGCCGATCTCGACGAGCTTCCCGGCGTACATGACGCCCATCCGGTCCGTCACCTCCGCGATCACCGCGATGTCGTGGGAGATGTAGATGATGGACATCCCCAACTCGGCCTGGATGTTCTTGAGCTCCTTGAGGATCTGGTCCTGCACGATCACGTCGAGCGCCGTCGTGGGCTCGTCGGCGATGATCAGCTTCGGGTTGCACGACAACGCCATGGCGATCACGGCGCGCTGGCGCATGCCACCGGAGAACTCGTGCGGGTACCGGTCTGCCATCCGGGGGTTGAGACCGACGAGCTCGAAGAGCTGGCCGATGCGCTCGGTCTCCTGGGTGTA
>CP070681.1:573459-576045 GCA_020352575.1 Acidimicrobiia bacterium
AGCATTGGTGCGCCGGTGCTCGGGTTCTTCGGTGCCGATGACGAATCGGTCGAGGTCGACGACGTCGACGCCCTCCAGGCCGGGACGCCGAACGGACAGTGGATCGTGTACGAGGGTGTCGGAGCAGGATTCCTCGATGCCGGGAGCGAGGGTTTCCACGCCGGTGCCGAGCGCGATGCCCTCGCCCGCACCGTGCGAGTGCTCGGCGCAGCCCTCTCCTGAGTCCGCCTACAGGGCGTTCGCCCGTACCATTCGCCCGGCCCCCCGGCCTCCCATGACCGCTCGTCCTCCTGCCTCCGATGTGCGGCGCCGCTGGCGCTGGATCCTCGCCCTGTTGGCGCTTGCCAATGTGGTCGTGTTCGGCGCGCTCGGCTACCTCGGCGCACTCCGGTCGGCGGTGGTCGACGAGGTGACCGTCCTGCCCGGCATCCAGGACGACCTCGCCCCGAAGCCAGCGGGTGAGGGTGACCCGATCGTCTTCCTGGTCCTCGGCAGCGATTCGCGCGAGGGGCTCCCGGAGGAGTGGCTGGACGACTTCGGCGTGGCCGGCGGCGAACGGGCCGACGTGATCATGCTCGTCCAGGTCATCCCGGGCGACGGGCGCATCCAGGTGCTCTCGATCCCCCGTGACCTCCGGGTGTCGATCCCGGGACGTGACGGTAAGGACAAGATCAATGCGGCGTTTGCGTTCGGTGGCTCCGAGTTGATGATCCAGACGGTGCAGGCCGAGTTCGAGATCGGGATCCACCACTACGTCGAACTCGACTTCGCCGGTTTCGCCGCAATGGTCGACGAGGTCGGTGGGATCGAGATCTCGTTCCCCAATCCGGCCAGGGACCTCAAGTCCGGCCTCAGCGTCGATGCGGGCCTCCAGGTGTTGGACGGACGCCAAGCGCTAGCGCTCGCCCGTTCCCGGTCCTACCAGGAGCTCCGCAACGGGAGTTGGGTCTTCGTCGACGCCACGGACTTCGGGCGCACGAGGCGACAACAGCAGGTGATCGTGGCGCTCATCGAGGCGGTGCGCAGCCCCTCGACCCTCGTGGAGGGACCGGGGCTCGTGACCTCCCTCGCGCGCCACATGACGGTCGACCCGGGGTTCCGCGAAATCGACTTCGGCGGGTTGCTCGTCGACTTCCGCTCGTTTCGGCCGTCGCAGATCGACTCGGCGACCCTGCCAGGTGCGGTGGACACGATCGGGGGAGTCTCCTACGTGGTGCCGATCGCGGACCAAGCCGACGCAGTCGTCGAAGCGTTCCGCACGGCGGGGAGCATGCGCCTCGTGGTCGGGTCGGACGGTCCGCCCTCGATCGAGGTGCTGAACGGCAACGGGGTGGCAGGCACCGCCGGGCGGTGGTCCGACTGGCTCGCGGCCCGCGGTGTCGAGGTCGCCGAGGTCGGCGATGCCGACCGAGACGACTACGAGACGACCCTCGTCGTGGCCACGCCGGCGACGGTGGCCAGGGCGGAGGAACTCATCGACCTGTTGGGGTTCGGGGAGGTGTCGCTGGCGACGCTCGACGAGGGCCTCGACCTCATCCTCATCCTCGGCCGCGACGCCGGCGAACCCGAGGCCTAGGACTCAGCGGAACAAGTCCTCGTTGTCGGGACGCACGATGTCGGCCAGGCGGCCGGTGCCCGGCGTCCACACGAGGCCTCGTACGACAGCCGCCGGGATCCCATCGGCCTTGCCCATGACGAGGTCGGCCGCGGCGGCGAGCTCGTCGACGATGGCAACCTCGGTCACCTCCATGATCCGGCCGTACATGTCGGGTTGGCCGCGGTGGTCGACGATCGGGTCGATGCCGCTCACGCCGATGGCGATGTCGGCGACGCCGCGTCGCCACGGTCGTCCGAACGTGTCGGTGACGACCACGGCGATCGGGCCCTCGAAGCGTTGCTCCAGGCCGGTGCGGAGGCGGTGGGCCGAGCGATCGGGGTCGCGGGGGAGGAGGACGACCGTGCCGTCGTGGACATTCGAACGGTCCACCCCGGCGTTGGCGCAGACGAACCCGTGCCGGGTGATGGCGATGACGAGGTCGCCGCGTCGGCGCACGACCCGGGCTGCTTCGTCCTCGACGACGCCGGCGTGCGAGCGAGGATCGTCGGGGTCGACCTCCACGACCGCTCCCTCCGCCTTCGAGACCACCTTGTGCGTCACTACGAGGATGTCGCCGGGTCGGAGGACCCCCTCGAGTGCATCGCAGAGGATCGCGACGAGGTCATCGCCGGGAGTGACGTCTCCGATCCCGATGATCGGGATCAGTTCGACAGGACGTCCAGCAGCCATTGGCCGAACTCCTTTGCCCTGGCCGGGTCGGCGATCCTGGTGTCGGCCACATGGACCCGCAGGTCAGGGCCGGAGAGGTCGTGTCGATCGTGGGCGTCGCCGGTGTCGACGACGAGATCCGAGAGGAGGCCCTCGTAGGCGGCAACGACGCCAGCGTTGCCCTTGGGGAGGCCGAGTCCCTCCAGCACCCGGTCGGCGGGGCCCTTCAACGCCTTGCCACCGAACAGCGGACTCACGGCGACCACGCGCCGATGGTCGGCGACCGAGTCCGAGATGCCCGGCACGGCCAGGATCGGCCA
>CP070681.1:576145-578731 GCA_020352575.1 Acidimicrobiia bacterium
CGGTCGAGGTCCTTCGTAGGTCGTGGCCACGGGTCGTGCTCCGTGTGCCGTCCGAGGACGCCATCCCCACCGGCGCAGTCGGAGTCGCCATCCGACCCCTCCTGCCGGGAGTCGGCCCTGCCGCAGCACTACCGACGCTGTTCCAGCCGCTCGGCTACGTCGAGCACGCGGCCCCGAACGGGCGTCGCCTCCCCCGGCTGCCTGCCCGGGTGGCAAAGGGACTGCTCACGGGACGACGCACCCGGTCGGCGTGGGTGCGGGCGTGGTCCATGGTGTGGGAGGCCACGTGACGGTCGTCGAGCGAGTCGCAAGCCGGATCATCGAGTCGGACGTGGCGCTGCTCGAACCCGACGTGCGCGCCGCCGCCCAGTCCCTGCTCGGCGACGAGGCACCACTCTCCCCACCCGGGGTCGTGCAAGCCGTCGTGGACGAGGTGCTCGGCCTCGGCCCCCTCGAACCGCTCCTCCGGGACCCGCTCGTCTCCGACGTCCTCGTGAGCCGCTGGGACACCGTGTTCGTCGAACGCGAGGGCCGGGTCGAGCCCGTCCCGACCCGGTTTCGATCCGAGCGACACCTCCGCGCCGGGATCGAGCGGGTCCTCGCACCCCTGGGACTCCGGCTCGACCACGGGTCGCCGATCGTCGACGCCCGCCTCGCCGACGGCAGCCGACTCCACGCGACGATCCCGCCGATCGCCGTGGACGGCACCACCGCCGCCATTCGCCGATTCAACGATGCCGTCCCCTCGCTCGACGCCCTCGCAACCGGCGGGCACGTGAGCGAAGCCGGCGCCGAGCTGCTCCGCGAGGCCGTGCGCAGTCGACTCACGATCCTCGTGTCCGGCGGCACCGGTGCCGGCAAGACGACCCTCCTCAACCTCCTCTCCCGGGAGATCCCGCGCGGGGAGCGGATCGTCACGATCGAGGACGCAGCCGAGTTGCGCCTCTCCGGCGACGTCGTCCGACTCGAGGCCCGGTCCCCCAACCGGGAAGGTGTCGGGGCCATCACCATCCGGGACCTCATACGGGCAGCACTCCGCCTCCGCCCCGACCGGATCGTCGTCGGCGAGGTTCGCGGGAGTGAGGCCTACGACCTCGTGGGCGCCCTCAACACGGGACACGACGGCTCGATGTCGACCGTCCATGCGAACAGTCCGGAGGAAGCGCTCATCCGGCTGGAGATGCTCGCCCTCGGTACCGGAGAGGGCATCGACGGGCACGTCCTCCGCGCCCAACTCCGCCGTGCCATCGACCTCGTCGTTCAGTTGGGGCGGGTCGGGAGGCTCCGCACCGTCACCTCGATCGCTGCGATGCATCCCGACCGAACGGAGACGGTGTACGGGGCATGACGGCACTCGTGGCCGCCCTGGCCATCGCAACGGGGAGACCGGTCCCGCTCGCGTCGGCCGCCATCCTGCTGGTAGGACTCGTGGTCCCCGGGTGGCTCCTCGTCGCGGCACTCGTCACCTGGAGCCGACGCACGGGGTCGGCCGAGGATGGCGAGGTCGAGTTCTTCACCGCTGCATCCGCCCATCTGGCGTCGGGCCTTTCGCTCCGGCACGCGCTGGCCCTGGCCGGTGACGAAGGCCAGCTCCACCTGCAGGCGTTCCGCCGCAAACTCGTCGCAGGGGTTCCGCTCGACGAGTGCGCACGCGACGTCGCGGCTGCCCTCCCACGCCAAGGGCCGGCGCTGGCACACGCCCTCACCGTGTCCGCCCGGTCCGGAGGTGGGATGGGTCCACTCTTCGATCGCCTTGCCGATAGGGCTGCCACGTCCCTCGAACTGGACCGGGAGGCACGAACCGCGTCCGCAGCGGCTCGGGCATCATTGGTCCTCCTCGGCGGCCTGCCATTCGGCCTCGCTTCCGCCCGTCTCACCACCGACTCGACGGACATGGAGCGGGTGCTCCTCGCCGCCGGCCTCGGGCTCATCGGCCTCGGGAGCGCAGCGGGGTGGGCCCTCGTCCGACGGGTCCGCCCATGACGACGCTCCTCGCTGTGCTCTGCGTGGTGGCGGTGGGGCGATGGCGCAGCATCGCCGGACTGCTCCCACCTCGACGCCTTCCTTCTCCAGACCCGGTCGTAGTGGCCGGCCTCGTGTCGGTCGGCCTCCATGCAGGGCTCTCACTGAGGGGAGCGCTCGCAACCGCCGCGGACACCCTCGGGCCTTCGGCCCAGCCCATCAGGCGGGTGCTGCGGGAGGGCGCGTTGACCGGGACCGGCCACGCCCTTGCGGCGGCCACCGGCCCACTCGCCGGCCTGCTCCGGCGCCTCGCCGAGGCCGAGCGAACCGGCGCCCCGGTCCTCGCAACCATCGGCGCCTTCGAACGCGAACACGAGGCCCAGGATCGTGCCCGAATGGTGGAGCGGGCTCGGAAGCTCCCCATTCGCCTGACGGTGCCACTCGCCCTCCTCGTCCTACCCGGGTCGGTGCTCGCACTGCTCGGACCCACCGTCCTGGAGCTCCTCGCCAGGGCGATCGCGCCATGACTCCCGCACTCCCCCCGCACCCGGGCGGCACCCGGACGAAAGGAAGCACATGCCCGACATTCACTCCCACCTCCGCCGGGATCGCGGCCAGGGAACC
>CP070681.1:578831-581318 GCA_020352575.1 Acidimicrobiia bacterium
AGGGTCGCTGGAGGTCCACCGAGCCGCGAGCCTCCGACGAACCCCCCTCCGTGGATGGCAATGAACCCCGGGCGATCGAGTCGATCGTCACCGGCCGGTGTGTAGAGGTCGAGCAGGAGTTCCCTCGTGCCGTCGGCCACCACCGACTCGGTGTAGGTGATGCCTCGTTCGACCTCAACACGGAACCGATCCGTGACGAAGTCCTCTCCTCCCACCGGTTCCGGGTCGGAGGCTGAACGCACGACGACATCGGGCGCCGTGACCTCGCCGAGGGGTACCGCGCTCCCGGCTGGCACGACCAGTTCCTCTCCTTGCTCGTCGAGGTCCACGAGCCCCGGTGGGAGCGTCACTGCCACGGTCGTAGTGGTGGTGGTGCTCGTCGTCGTCGGTGCCAGCACCTCGTCGGAGCCCTCCGCGGTCGAGCAGGCACCCACGAGAAGGGCGAATGCCAGTGGGAGGAGGAGGCGCCGCATGCACCGCACGGTATCGACGGTCGCGGTTTGCCGGCGGGGCTACTGCTGGGAGACGAGGGCCTGTTGCTCGGCTCGGTGCACCTCAGGGAGGACCTTCCGGGTGATCGTCTCGGTCGACATCGTGACCTCGGCCGCGAGCCCGTGCTCCGCCTCCCCGTAGTAGACACCCCGGAGCGGGGTCACGTCGTCGTAGTCCCGCCCGTGGCCGATCTTGACGTGGCGTTCACCGACCGGCGCTGCGTTGGTCGGGTCGAGGCCGAGCCATCCCCATCCAGGGATGGCCGCCTCCACCCACGCATGGGTGGCGACCACGATCTCATTGCCCTCCACCGTCGTCTCGAGGGTGGGGTCGGAGGCGTAGAAGTACCCGGACACGTACCGGGCGCCGACCCCCAACGATCGCAACATGGCGATCATCACATGGGCGTAGTCCTGGCAGACGCCAGCCTTGGTGCGCCACACCTCCCCCACGTCCACTCCGATCCGGGTCGCACCCGGCGAGTACTCGATGGCATCGTGCACCGTCTTCGAGACGCCGTCCACGAGTGCGGACACCTCGTCGAACCCTGATGCCACCTCGCGTGCGATCGCAGCGATGTCCGATCCGAACGCCGTGTGCTTCGTCCGCTGGAGGAAGCCGAACGCCGCATCGCGATAGGAGGGGTCCGACAGCGCCTCGACCTGCACCGTCGCCACATCGCGCGGTCCCTGCGTCGTGACCTCGGCTTCGACCTCGACGACGAGTTCATCGTGGGCAGCCACGACGCCGAAGGTGTCGACCCGCGTCCCCCACACGTCCTCGTACGTGAAGACAGACGCCTCGGGCTCGACGCGCAGCGCATAGGAACGAGGCTCCTGTCGGGGTGTCGAGGCGGGTGCGGCCCGCAGGGCGTTCTGCGAATCCCACACGGGCGCCGAGTAGACGAACCGTGTCACGTACCGGATCGACAGGTCCATCAGAAGGTCTCGAAGCTGTGCATGAGCGAGGCCGCCCGGGGCCGGAAGTAGACCGCCTCCACCTCGTCCGAGACCGTGAGCAATCCGGCCTCCACCTCGGCGAGGAACCGACCCAGGTCAGCCCCCTCGACATCGGGGTCGACGAACTCGACCGCCGAACGGACCTGGCCCACGGCGCGGCGGAGGTCCGCCGGCTGCCGATCGCGACCGATCTCTGTGAGGAGGCGCTCGATGAGGGCAACGCAGTGCAGCACCGACCGGGGGAAGTCGGTGTCACGGAGGAGGAACTGCAGGACCCGACGTCCGTCCATCGACGCCCGGTGGATCCGCAGGTAGGCCTCGTAGGCGGACACGGACTTGAGGAGCCTGACCCATTCGGCGAATGCGGCCTGCGTCCCGAACTCCCCGAGCCGACGCTGCCAGACGGCGAGCACCCGGGTCGTGATGAGCGCCCGCTCGAGGCGCTGCCCTGCGATGAGGAACCGGTACCCCTCCGAACGATGCATGGACGAGTCGACGGCACCGATCACCGCTTGGCACCCCGACCGAACGCGCTGGAGGACCTCGTAGGGCTGGTCACGGGTGAGGCGCCCGAGGTCCATGTTCCGCACCTCCAGGTGGAGGTCGTTGAGGGCTTCCCAGACCTCGACCGAGAGCCACTCGCGGGTGGTCCTCGCGTTCTCCCGGGCCATCCCGATCATCGATGTGACCGACCCCGGGAACTCCCGATCTGCGATGAGGAGGGAACCGACGCGATCGCCCGCGGTGTCTGCGTCGCTGACCTCATCGTCGAGCAACAGGGTCTCGAGGAGCTCCCTCCACTGCACCTCGGGAGGACGCTCCGAGGCAGCCTCCAGGACCCCGTGGTAGGTGACGTCGAGGAGTCGAGCGGTGTCCTCGGCGCGCTCGACGTATCGGCCGATCCAGAAGAGGTTCTCTGCGTGACGGGACAGCATCAGTCCACCAACACCCAGGTGTCCTTCGACCCTCCGCCCTGCGACGAGTTCACGATGAGCGATCCCTCCCGCAGCGCCACCCGTGTGAGTCCACCGGGCAC
>CP070681.1:581418-583897 GCA_020352575.1 Acidimicrobiia bacterium
TCGTCCCCGATGGCAACTGGGATGCCGCCCAGACGGCTCCGATCGAGGACCTCGAGTTGGTGCGGGTGTCCACCGTCGACGACGCCCTCGCGTTCCTCGCGACCCTCGGCTGACGCTCCTCGGTTGGCGTGGGGGTTGGGGTCCCCCCCGGTACCCTGCCCGCCATGGCTGATCCCGACCATCCCGTGGCGCGGTTCTCGCAGTCCCTCGTGGGGTATGACAAGCGTCAGGTGGACGCGTGGATCACCGAACAGGAGCGGATGATCGGCGACCTCGAGAAGGAAGCCGCCCGCCTCCGGAACGCCCTCGGCGACACGGCCGTGCAGCCAGTGCCCGAGTACCAACGGGTCGGGGAGGAGATCTCGTCGCTCCTCGCAGAAGCCGACCGCGTGGCGACCGAGATGCGCGAACGCGCCGCTGCGGATGCCGACCGTTGGCGGGCCGACGCCGAGCAGGACGCTGCGGCCGTCCGGTCCGAGGCAGCCGCCGACGCCGAGGCGCTGCGGGGCGATGCGTGGGCTGCTGCCCAAACGATGATCGATGACACGACGGCCGCCACGTCTGAGGAACTCGCCGAGGCGCAGGACCGCGCGCGGGCGATCCGTGCTGAGGCGGAGCGGGAGGCCCATCGCCTCACCGCAGGTGCGCGACGGGAAGCCGACGAGCAGATCCGGGTGGCGAAGATGGAGGCCGAGCGCCTCGTCAAGGATGCCGAGGTCGAGCGCGACGGCATCATCGAAGCCGCTCGTCGGACTGCCGACCAGGCCCAGGAACGCGCCCGCGCCCTCGAGGTGCGTCGAGACGAACTGCTGAAGGAACTCGAGTCCGTCCGCGGCACGGTGCAACGCCTCGAGTCCGAGATCGACGAGAAGCGCCAACAGCTCGAGCCGGAACCCGAACCGCAAGCGGATCCCACCCCCGCCCCGGAGTGGGGTGACGGCATCCGCGTCATCCCTCCGTCCGAGACCGAAGAGCCCGCGCCGTCCGACGACCTCGGTGAGCCGGTGGACGCGCTCGCCATGGTCGAGGAGGTGCGCAGGATCCGCGAGCCCGAGCCCGGCGGGGGCCACGTCCGGGTGGTGGAGCCAGCGCCCCCGACCGAGGAATCCGAACCAGAGCCCGAGCCGGAGTCCGAACCGGAACCGGAAGCGGAAGCGGCCCAGGAATCCGCCGACGAGCCCGAGGAGGCTCCGGCCGAGGCGTCGTCCGATGAGCTTTCGGCCCTCTTCTCTGCACTGCGTGGCGACGAGGGCGAGCCGCAGCCCGAGCCCGAACCCGAGCCGACCAAGGAGGCCCAACCGGATCCGGAGCCCGAGCCGGCACCGGTCGAGGCCCTCGACCATGAGCCGCTGTTCAAGGCACGGGCGACCGCGCTGCTCCCGGTGGTGAACGGTGCCCTCCGTGGTGTGAAGCGTGAGCTTGCCGACGCCCAGAACCGTGCCCTCGAGGCCCTTCGGGTCGAGGGCGAGTGGACGCCCTCGCAGTCCCTGCTCTCGGAGCAGTTCGCCGAACGCCTCGAGGAGGTTCGGACGGCCGCGTACGCCTTTGGTTGGACCGCAGGCGGGGGAGGTGGTGACCCCGAAGGCGCCCCCGAGGACGTGTCGGCCTTCGCAGGTGACCTTGCAGGATCGCTCCTCCGAGCGGTGGGCAAGGGAGCCGACACGGCCGCCAAGTCGACGGAGCTCTCCCGCACCTTCCGGGCGTGGCGAAACGACGCGGCCGAGCGCCACTTGCGGGCCGAGGCGACCCGCGCCCACGCCGAGGGTGTGGCGGCCGCGATCAGGTCTACTGGGGGCACACCGCATCTCGTGGTCGCCGACCGTGGCTGCAGCCATTGCAGGGCTGCCGCCGGGCCGCTCGACGGAGGCGTCCCTCCGCTGCACGCCGAGTGCAGTTGCGTCGTGGCCTGAGCGCGCTCCCGACTCCGCACTGTCCGTGAGGCATCCATACACTTAGGACTCATGCGAGCGATGCCCTCCGACCAGCCCGCGGCCCCGATCGGCTCGGGCCGCCTCCGCCTCATCGTCTTCATACTCGTGGGGCTCTTCCTGCTCCTCCGGCTCTTCGCAGGCGCGTGGGCCGAGTGGTCCTGGTTCGGCTCGGTGGGCTTCACCGATGTCTGGTGGACCCTCGTGGGCAACTCGGCGTTCCTCGTCGTCGTCACCGCGATCGCCGCCATCACCCTGCTGTGGGGCAACATCGCGCTTGCCGCCCGGCTCTCCCCGGGGATCGTCATGGTCCCCGACGAGGACGGTCAGCGTCCGCTTGCCGTGTGGATGCAGCCCCGGGTGCGCCGCCTCTTCGTCCTCATGGCCGTGGCCTTCGGCGTCCTCAACGGGTTCGGTGCCACCGCGTGGACCCAGCACTTCCTGTACTTCCGCAACGCCCAGGACTTCGGGACCAATGACCCGGTCTTCGGCCTCGACGTCGGTTTCTACATCTTCCAACTGCCATTCATCCAGGACCTCCTCGGCTGGTC
>CP070681.1:583997-586453 GCA_020352575.1 Acidimicrobiia bacterium
CTCGAAGCGGCGCTCGACGCGCTCGAACGATCCGAACCGGTCCAAGCGCCGGAGGCCGCCGAAGCGGTGGCGGCCACCCTCCAGCAGGAACTCGACGACGAGTGACCCGGCGGCGGCTCGACGCAGAGCTCGTGCGACGCGACCTCGCTCGATCCCGGGCGGAGGCCAAGGCCCTCATCGATGAGGGTCTCGTCGTCGTCGCTGACAACCCGACGCCGAAGGCGACCTCGCAGGTGGACGCCAACGTGTCGATTCGCATCGAACGTCCCCTGCACCCCTACGTGGGCCGTGGCGGACTGAAGCTCGAAGCGGCGCTCGACGCGTTCTCCGTCGACGTCACCGGCCGCGCCTGCATCGATGTGGGCGCATCGACGGGCGGCTTCACGGACTGCCTCCTCCAACGTGGTGCCGCGTCCGTGGTGGCAGTCGATGTCGGGTATGGCCAGCTCGACCTCCGCCTTCGCGACGATCCTCGAGTGGTTGTGCGTGACCGGACGAACATCCGCACTGCGGACGTCGCCGAACTCGGGGCGCCCTTCGACGTCGTCGTCGGTGACCTCTCCTTCATCTCCTTGTGCACCGTCGCTCCGGTGATTGCCGGACTCGGCCAGGACGAGACCGACTGGGTCCTCCTCGTGAAGCCCCAGTTCGAAGTCGGCAAGGACGCGATCGCTCGCGGCGGTATCGTTCGCGATCCCATGGCACACCTCGCAGCCCTCACAGACGTCGTGACATGCCTGGCATCCGCCGGCGTGGGCGCCGTGGCCGTGGCGAAGTCACCGGTCACCGGGGCCAAGTCGGGCAACACCGAGTTCCTGCTCCATGGGCGGCGGGGCGCCCCACGACTCCCCGCCGGAGCCCTCGAGGAGGTCGTGGCGTGATCGCGCTGCACATCGCCGCCGAGCGGCCACCCGCCGAATCGGCCGGCAGGTCCCTGGTCGCCGCGCTGGTGGATAGGGGGATGGTGGTCACCGCGTGCACCGCCAGGGACGCTGCGGCGCTCGCAATCGACACGTCGAGCGAAGCCCCGGATGTCGTCGTTGCGGTTGGTGGTGATGGAACGATGCTCGAAGCTGCCAGGTTCGCCACCGCAGCGGAAGCCGACATCGTCGGCATCAACGTCGGTCGCGTCGGCTTCCTCGCAGAGGTCGAGGTGGGTGAGGTGGACGCCCTCGCGGCCCTCCTGGCAGATGGCTCCTACGGGGTGAAGGAACGGATGACGCTCGTCGCCACCCATAAGGGCGAGGCGCACGTCGGGCTGAACGATGTCGTCGTCGAGAAGGTGGCGAGCCAGCAGATGATCTCCGTCGAAGTCGACGTCGACGGTGAACGCTTCCTCACCTACCGGGCCGACGGCATCATCATCTCGACACCGACGGGATCGAGCGCCTACAACCTGTCTGCCGGCGGGCCGCTGGTGGATCCCCGGCTGTCGGCGATCGTGATCACCCCCGTCGCCGCGTACTCGCTCTTTTCGGCACCCGTGATCCTCCACCCGGGTGTCGCCCTGGACATCAAGATCGTCCACGATCGACCGGCCGGTTGCTCGGTCGATGGCCGAGCCTCACTCGTCCTGGAACCGGGCGACCAGGTGAAGGTCACCTCGGGGCCGGCGCTTCGCCTCATCGATGTGTCTGGTCGCTCGTATCCCGAGACCCTCCGCTCGAAGCTGCGCCTCCCCGAGGGGATCAGCGGCATCCAGGGCACCGATGCTTGACGAGCTGATCGTCCGCAACCTGGCGGTCCTGGCGGAGGCCCGACTCGAGCCCGGTCGGGGGTTCACGGTCATCACCGGCGAAACGGGCACCGGCAAGACCCTGCTGGTCGGCGCCCTCGAGATCCTCGGCGGTGCCGAGATGCGCGGCGACGCGGTGGGCGCCGAAGGAGACGAGGCCTCGGTCGAAGCCCGGTTCGTCGATGCCGACGGTACGGAACGGATCGTGTCGCGGCGGCGCACCCGCACGGGGCGCACGCGTTCCTATCTGGACGGTCACATGGCCG
Organism: Acidimicrobiia bacterium; assembly: GCA_020352575.1. GTDB lineage: Bacteria > Actinomycetota > Acidimicrobiia > Spongiisociales > JAENVV01. The sequence continues at coordinate 585,999 of CP070681.1, forward strand.
CAGCAGACGACCTCCGGACGGCACTCGACGGGCTCGTCGACGTCGTGGCCCAACACGACCACCTGCGGGTCGCTCGTCCGGCGGAAGCCATCAGGGTGCTGGACGTGGCGCTCGATGACGCTGGCCTGGGAGCGAGGGCTGCGTACCTGTCGGCGTGGGACCGCCTCGCGGAACTGCGTGCGCAACGAGCAGCCCTCGGAGGGGACCATCGTGCCCTTGCGCGGGAGCGAGACTTCCTCGCCCGCGAGGCCGGGGAGATCGCAGCCGCCGCGTTCACCGATGCGGAGGTCGACGCCCTCCGGTCCCATGTGGACCTCCTGCGCAACGGCCGGGAACTCCTCGAAGTGCTCGGCGCCGTGCACGAGGACCTCACCCAGGCGGAGGAGGTCACGGGACGGGCCCTGGATTCGCTCCGGAGGGCTGCTCGACTGGCTGCAGCGTTGGAGGACGTCGAG
>CP070681.1:586553-588998 GCA_020352575.1 Acidimicrobiia bacterium
CGGATCTTCGAGGGCACGGTCGAGGGGCAGGGGGCCGACACGTTCGGGCCACCCCACGTAGCCTCTTCGTGCCGCACGACCGAAGGAGTCGAATCGATGACGCGTATGGTCCGCGCTCCGAGGGGACCGGAGTTGAGCTGCAAGGGCTGGCAGCAGGAAGCAGCGCTCCGGATGCTCATGAACAACCTCGACCCGGAGGTGGCCGAGCACCCCGAGGAACTGGTGGTGTACGGCGGAACGGGCCGAGCCGCACGGTCATGGGACGCCTTCGATGCCATCGTCCAAACGCTCCGCCGTCTCGAAGACGACGAGACCATGCTCGTCCAATCCGGCAAGCCGGTCGGCGTCTTCCGCACGTCGGAGTGGGCGCCCCGTGTGCTCATCGCCAATTCGCACCTCGTGCCGGAGTGGGCCAATTGGGAGGAATTCCGTCGTCTCGAGGCCGAGGGACTCACGATGTATGGCCAGATGACGGCCGGTTCGTGGATCTACATCGGCACCCAGGGGATCCTCCAAGGGACCTACGAGACGTTCGCCGAGATCGCCCGGCTGCGTTTCGGGGGCACGCTCTCGGGCACGATCACCCTCACCGCGGGCCTGGGTGGGATGGGAGGCGCCCAGCCCCTTGCCGTGACCATGAACGGGGGCGTGGCCCTGTGCATCGACATCGATCCGACCCGTGTCGAGCGTCGCCTCGAAACCCGCTACCTCGACGTCGTTGCGTCCGATCTCGACGACGCAGTCGAGCGATCCGTGGCCGCGAGGGATGCCGGACAGGCTCTCTCGATCGGCCTCGTGGGCAATGCGGCCCAGGTACTCCCCGACCTGCTCGACCGGGGGTTCCCAGCCGACATCGTCACGGACCAGACCTCGGCACACGACCCCTTCACCTACATCCCCAATGACGTGAGCCTCGGCGCGGCAACCCATATGCGGACCGAGGATCCGGATGGCTTCGTCCGTCGCGCCCGGGAGAGCATGGCCCGGCATTGCGAGGCGATGGTCGGCTTCCTCGATGCGGGAGCCGAGGTGTTCGACTACGGCAACAGCCTTCGGGCCGAGGCCCAGCTCGGAGGGTTCGATCGGGCGTTCGCCTACCCGGGATTCCTACCCGCCTACATACGCCCGTTGTTCTGCGAGGGGAAGGGCCCGTTCCGCTGGGTAGCCCTCTCGGGCGACCCGGCCGACATCGCAGCCACCGATCGAGCGGTCCTCGACGAGTTCCCCGAGGATGCGGCCCTCGCGAGGTGGATCCGACTTGCGGGTGAACGCGTCGAGTTCCAGGGCTTGCCTTCTCGCATCTGCTGGCTCGGGTACGGCGAGCGGCACCGGCTGGGCCTCCGGTTCAACGAGATGGTGCGGACGGGTGAGGTGTCGGCGCCGATCGTGATCGGACGGGACCACCTCGATTCGGGATCGGTGGCTTCGCCGTACCGCGAGACCGAGGACATGCGGGACGGCTCCGACGCGATTGCCGACTGGCCGCTTCTCAACGCCTTGCTCAACACGTCCTCGGGGGCGTCGTGGGTGAGCATCCACCACGGAGGCGGTGTCGGGATCGGCCGTTCGATCCATGCCGGTGTCGTGATCGTGGCCGACGGAACGGACCTCGCTGCCGAGAAACTGCTCCGAACCCTCACGAACGACCCGGGCACCGGCGTGATGCGCCACGCAGACGCCGGGTACGAGCTCGCACTCGACGTGGCACGCGACCGGGGAGTGGATCTCCCGATGCATCGATGAGCGATCGGTGGGTCGTCGAGCAGGCCTGGCTCGGTGATGACGTCGTTGGTCCGGTCACCCTTGCGGCGATCGGTGGACGTTTCACCGACGTGTCGCTCGGCGCGACAGACGGGGTCCCTGTACTCGCCGGCTGTGCTGTCCCCGGCTTCGTCAACGCGCACTCGCACGCCTTTCATCGACTCCTTCGGGGGCGCACGCACGCTGCAGGAGGTGACTTCTGGACGTGGAGGGATCGGATGTACGAGGCGGCCGAGCGACTCGATCCGGACTTGTACGAGGAGGTGGCGACGGCCGTCTTCGTGGAGATGGTGATTGCGGGGTTCACGACGGTGGGGGAGTTCCACTACCTCCACCACGGCCCCGGTGGGCAGCCGTACGCGGATCCCAATGCCATGGGTGAGGCGCTTATCTCAGCGGCTCGGCGGGCGGGCATCAGGATCGCCCTCCTTGATGCCGGGTACTTCGGGGGATCGGTCCAGGACTCCCACCTCGACCCCGTCCAGGCGCGCTTCAGCGACGGGTCCGTCAGTGCCTGGATCGACCGCGCGGGGGATCTCGCCAAGGCACATGCCGACGACCCCGATGTGGTGATCGGGCTCGCTCCCCATTCCGTGCGAGCGGTTCCCGCCGAGGCGTTGGCCGTACTCGCGGCGCGTCGACCGGAAGGCCCGCTCCACATCCACGTCTCCGAGCAGCCGGCCG
>CP070681.1:589098-591517 GCA_020352575.1 Acidimicrobiia bacterium
CACGCGACGTCGCCACGGCTGCGCGGAGTTGGTCGGGCTGTGCCGCCAGGTAGCGGCGTGTGGTGTTCAACGATGCGTGCCCGAGCAGGGTCTGCAACTCGACGATGTCGGCGCCATGGCCGAGCAGGTCCATGGCGAAGGTGTGCCGGAGGGCGTGGACGAGGGCACCCTCGGGAACAGCGCCCCGAACGCCCGCCTCGCGGTAGATCCGTTCCACGAGGTACTGCACCTGGCGACCGGTGATCGCCCGGCCATCGTTCGCCACGAAGAGGGCGGTCCGATGGTCGTCGAAGGCGTGTTCGGGGAAGCGCTCCCGGCGCTCGGCGAGGTAGCCCTCGATGAGGGCGTCGACGGGATCGGTGAGGGGAATCGTCCTCGCCTTACGCCCCTTCCCGACGACGGTGACCTGCCGGGCGCCGGGAGTACCGGTACGAGCGCCCACGGTGAGCCCCGTGAGTTCGGCGAGCCGGAGGCCCGCCTGTGAGAGGAGGGCGAGGATTGCGACGTCGCGTGCCGGCCACGCTGAACGAGCCCGCGAGGCTCCTGCGGCACCGAGTAGGCGTTCGATGAGGCGGTCGACGTGGATGGAACGCACGGCCTGGGTCCCTGCAGCAGCCCGGGGGATCTCGTCCGTCGGGTTGACGGAAGCGACGCCCTCGGCCCTGAGGAACCCGAAGAACGCACGCCACGCCGAATGGGTGCGACTCATCGTCGCCGGTGCGGCATCAGCAGCCCGTTTCGCGAACGCCCGGCGCAGGACCGGCACCGTGATCGCATCGACCGTCTCGATGCCATCGAGATGGCCGACCACGATGCGAAGGTCGCGGGCATACGCGTCCACCGTGTGCGAGGACTTCTTGGCTGCCCTGAGATCGTCGAGGAAGGCGTCGATGGCCGTATCGAGGCGCATGTCGGCAGCGTACCGATGGGCCTCGTGCCCGATCGGTAGCCTCAGGAGACGGCGGAGGGTCCGCCCGGAAGTGAGGTCGACCGGATGCGCCCGAGCATGGACATCGTCACCGTCCCATGGCTGAAGGCACTCTCGTCCCGAGGTCCCGGTCCCTGCGTATCGCTCTACCTGCCCACACATCGACATGGTGGGCAGGGTCGCGAACAGGACCCGCTGCGGCTGAAGAACCTGTTGGGGAGCGCCTCGGCGGAGTTGGAGGAGCTCGGCCACCGGGCACCCGAGGTCAAGGCCCTGCTCCAGCCGGCCCACGACCTGGTGCGCGATGCCGGCTTCTGGGCGTCGCCCGAGGATGGGCTCGCGGTGTTCCTCGCCGACGGACGCATGGACGTGCTGCGGCTGCCGAGGACATTCGATGAACTGGCGGTAGTGGCGGATCGGTTCCATGTCCGGCCGCTGCTGCCGACCCTGGCAGTCGGGCACTCGTTCTACCTGCTCGCGATCTCCAAGGGCGCCACGCACCTCTATCGCGGCACCAGGTACCGGATGTCGGAGGCCGAGGTCGCCGAGATGCCAGCAGGGATCGACGAGGCCTTGTGGTACCTCGATCGCGAGGGCCAACTGCAGCACCGTTCGGGTGGAGGCCGTACGGTGTTCCACGGGCACGGGGGCATCAAGGACACGGCGGAGGACGAGTTGCTCCAGTACCTGCGGGCCATCGACCATGCGGTCAGCGGCGTGCTCGCGGGCCAACGTGTTCCACTCGTGGTGGCGGGATTGGACGGCGTCGTCTCCCGCTACCAACAGCTGAGTCGGTACCCGCACCTCCTCGATGACGCCATCGTCGGCAACCCGGAGGACCTGACGCTCGACGCCCTCCACGACGAGGGCTGGCGGATCGCCGAACCCCGATACGCCTCGCTCCGCACGCGACAGGAGGCCGCCATGGACGCGGGCCTCGGCGGGCGGCTCACCTCCCTCGACCTCGGCGAGATCGCCGCTGCGTCGTTCCAGGGGCGCATCGACGCGCTATGGATCTCGGAGGGGGAGCGGAGGTGGGGGAGGTGGAACCCCGTGGAAGCCCACCTCGACCTCCACGACGCACGGCAACCGGGTGACTACGACGTGGTGGACCGGATCGCAATCACCGCATGGGAGCGGGGCGCCGCCCTCTACGTCGACGAGGCCTGGAAGACGCCGGGCGCCGGGCCGCTCGCTGCGCTCTACCGGTACTGAACATGGAGGCACACGAGATCCTGTCCTCCCTCGGGGTCGTCGACGACCACCCCGGCGCGTTCGCCGGCACCTGGATCGAGACGACCGGTGAGCCCCTCGACGTCATTGATCCGACCACTGGCTCCCACCTCGCGACGATTCGGGCCGCAGCACCGGGGGAGTACGACCAGGTGGTCGATGCCGCCGAAGCCACCTTCCGTCGCTGGAGGGAGCTCCCTGCCCCGCAGCGAGGTGCCTACGTCCGTGCGTTGGGCGACGCACTCCGCTCCGAGAAGG
>CP070681.1:591617-594034 GCA_020352575.1 Acidimicrobiia bacterium
GCGGCGATGGCGAGGCGGAGGTACTGCTCGGCGGCGGTGTTCGTGTACGTCTTGCGGGCGTGTTCGCCGGCGAGCATCCCGTAATGCCAGGCCTTGTCGTCCACGCCGGCCTCGGCGTAGTGGCGGGCGAGGAACTCGGCCACGGCCTCCGGGTGGTCACCGGCCAAGCGTTCGACCACGGCACCCGCTCTGGCGTGGAGCTCCCTGCGCTTCCCGTAGGAGAGCCCCTGGTAGGCGGCGTCGTGGATGACCGCGTGGTGGAACCGCCACCGGTGGCCCTCGGTGTCGAGGAACTCGGAAAGGTCGTGGCGGGTGGCCGCACTGACCGAGAGCCCCTCGGCTTCGAGGAGGTTGTCGAGCACGACCTTGCGGAACGATCGACCGAGCACCGAGGCGACACGCAGCACCTGCCTGGAGAGCGGCGGAAGCGCATCGATCTGCACCCCTGCCACGCCTGCGAGTGAATCGGGAACCTCGTCGATGGAGCCGACGGATCCCAGGACGGCGAGCAACTCGGTGAGGAACAACGGGTTGCCGTCCGCTCGCTCGATGACTTCTTCGAGGACCTCGGGCCTGGGTGGTACGGCCTGGGTGGCGGTGCGGGCAGCGATCTCCATGGCGTCGTGCGAGAGCGGTCCGACGGGGAGTTGGTCCCCCACGAGGTCGAGGCCCTCGACTTGGCGGGCACTCACCAGCATTGCCTTCGGCGTCCCGAGCCGGGCAGCAAGGGCGTGGACGAGGCCGATGCCGACCTCGTCGAGCCAGTGGAGGTCCTCGATCACGAGCACGTGGTCGCGTCCGAGGTGGGCTTCGAGGAAGTCGCCCATCACCCGGGCGGTTTCGGCCGGGCGGTGCGAGTCGCCGAGCGCTTGGGTGGTGGGCGTCTCGGTCACCTGGATCTGGAGGACGTCACCGAGCAGCGGCAGGTGATCGATGAGGCTCGGGGCGATCCCCGCCACCCGGGCCGAGAGGAGTTGGGCCATCTCCTCCTGGGTCGTGCGGGGGATGTCGAGCGACGCCCGCAGCGGGTCACGGAACGCCCAGTAGGCGTTCTCCTTCCCGGCCGGCTCGGCCTTGATCACGAGGTGGCTGCCGTCGTGGCGATCGAGCGCCTCGGTCAGCAGGCGGGTCTTGCCGATGCCGGTGTCGCCGACGAGTGTCAACCGCCCCCCACCGTCGAGGATGTCCGTGATGCGGGCCATCTCCTCATCGCGCCCGACGAACGGGAGGTCGTGGGAGGCGTCGATCTCCCGCCGCCCGATCTCCTCGAAGACGGCGGCAGCCGTGAGGCCCTCCGCCTTGCCCTTGGCGGCGATCGGTGGCAGGGCCACCGTGCGGAACAGCGTGGCGGATCGCTCCAGTACCTCTGGGGAGGCGTAGATCTCCCCGGGTTTCGCTGCCGCCATGAGCCGCGCCGCGGTGTTCACGGTGTCGCCCATCACGGTGAACGTCGCTCGGAACGGGGTGCCCGGCTCGGCGACGAACACGTGTCCCCGCTGGAGGCCGGCCCGGACCTTGAGCGGGACCTCCGTGTCCACGATGGTTCGCATCGCTCGGAGCAGCCGGCCCTCAGCGTCCTCGCGGACGTCGGGCACGCCCGCCACCGCGATGAGCTTGCCACCGCCGGTGTCGGCGTCGCTCGCGAGGAACGTCGCGCCCTCTGCGTCGAGCGCCGATTGTGCCGCCGCAAGGAGCGTGTCGAGCGCGGCAGCGACCGCCTCGTGACCTTCCGCTGCGAGGAGTTCGGGCACTCCGGAGAACTTCACGAATGCGACCGTTGCGACCTTGTGCTCGGGGTCGCGCACGCCCGATGAGAGCCTGGCTCGCAGCGCCGTCGGCACGAAGGATTCGAGGTCCTCATCCTTGGTGGCGTCACGAACGATGGGCCCCGGCGCAACCGCGGGGACAGTCCGCCCACGTAGCCGCGTTCCCACGCCGTTCGACTCGCCGAGCATGCGGCCAGGGAGGTGGGCTGCGGTCGAGTCGGCGATGATGATCTCGTTTGGCTCTGCGGAACCCTCGACGGCGACCACACCGTCGATCCCATCACCGGCGAGCAGCAGTTCACGGTGGCTCCCGCCCACGAGGTAGGCATCGACCACCCCCGACCACACACCCACCGTCATCTTCAAGGCGATGCGCCCGACCGAGGTCTTCTCGTCGGCAGCCCGCCGAAGCGACGCCCGCATCTCCATCGCAGCGGACGTCGCCTGCACCTCGTGACCCTCCCCCTCGAACAGCAGCAGGAGGGCATCGCCACCGAACTTGAGGAGGCTCCCCCGCCGCTCGTACGCGGCGAGGAGCATGTCGCCGAACACCCGGTCGAGGACACTGGTGAGTTCCTCGGCGCCAATACGGCCACGAGCAGCGAGCTTCTCCGACAGGGCGGTGAAGCCCGATATGTCGACAAAGACGAG
>CP070681.1:594134-596542 GCA_020352575.1 Acidimicrobiia bacterium
CAGGTTGTGCCCCTCACCGGGAATGTAGCTCGTGACCTCCATCCCGTTGGTGAGTCGCACGCGGCACACCTTGCGAAGCGCCGAGTTCGGCTTCTTCGGGGTGACCGTATACACGCGAGTGCAGACACCGCGACGCTGCGGGGCTCCTGCAAGACCCGGGGTCTTTTCCTTCTTCGGCTTTCTGGCGCGGCCCTGGCGGACCAGCTGCTCAATCGTCGGCACTCGTGCCCTCTCTCTATCCGGTTGTCGGCGCAGCGCAACCCCTTGGGGAAACGCTCCACGTGCGAAAGTCGGCCCGTCGACCCGGAAACGGGCGAGGAGCCGACCCAATCTGACCCCCTTCTCGGGCGAAATGCCCGGCTTGGATCGCAGCCGGGCGGGCCCTTCGTGAGAAGGGGCTAGGGGACCGAAGTCACGGCGGGGAAGTATATAGACACCCCGTGCAACGGTCAAAGTCGGGCCGGAGGCCGGCAGCGCCGAGGAATCCGCCCGGGTGGGCGCTCAGAGTTCCCTGGCCTCCCCTGCCCGGGTTGCGATCACGAACAGGCCCGTCGCGACGGCACAGGTGACCACCGCGGCGGGCACGAACTCCCCGGGGCCGGCGGTGCCGAGGAGGCCCACCTGGGCCCCCACCAGATGACTCGGCAGCCAACGGCCGATGGCCTCGACGATCCCGAAGATGGGCAGCGCCAGGAGCACGACCACGGACCAGCCCACCGCACCGACCACCGAGGACGTCCGCGTCCCCACGGCCGCCACCAGGGCCACGACGAACACGAGATACAGCCACTGCAACAGGAGGCCGAGGGCCATCCCCCCGATCGGCACCGCCCCCAGCAGCACCACGGTCTCGTACCAGGCGAGCCCGAGCCCGACGAGATAGGCGCCGCACACGGCCGCCGTCACCACCGCGACCCGGGGCACAAGCAGCTGCCGCACCGACGACACCCGGGTCCGCAGGAAGATCGACATCTCCGGCACGGCATCGATGACGAGCGCGCCCGCAGCGACGAGCACCGCAACGAGCAGCCCGATCTGGGCCACGTTGCCGAGATACTGGGCGATCCCGTCGGACGGGACCGGATCCGGGAAGATCACCTGCACCCCGCCGCCGAACCGCTCGATGATCTCGCTCATGTAGCGGGCGGTCACCGGACCGAGCAGACCGAAGAAGGCGTAGACGCCGACGAGGGCCACCAGTCGACGAGAGCGCACCAGCCGCAGCCACTCGAGGCGCCAGAGGGTCATCGCGTCAGCTCCAGGAACACGTCTTCGAGGGAAGGAGCCACCGGGGTCACCGAGATGACGGGGACCCCGGTTGCCACGAGTGCCGGCAGCAGCGCGCGCTCGGCATCGCCGGTCGAGGTGGCATGCACCCGGAGCCGGCGATCGTCGACGGCCGTGAGCCCCGTCACCCACGGCTCGCCGCGCAGGGCGGTGGCGACCCGATCGGCGCCGGACCTCACCCGCACCTCGAAGATGGACCCGTCGTCCCCCCCGAGCAGTGACTCCGCGGAGCCCTGGAACAGGAGCCGCCCGGCATCGAGGACCCCGATCCGATCACTCACCTCCTGCACGTCGGCGAGGATGTGGCTGGAGAAGACGACCGTCGCCTCGCCCCGCAACCGCCGCACCAGGTCGAGCGTCTCGCGACGCCCGACCGGATCGAGCGCCGAGGCCGGTTCGTCGAGCAACAGCACGGCCGGATTCGAGACCACGGTGGCCGCGAGCCCCAGCCGTTGCAGCATCCCGCGCGAGTACCCGCCGACGGACCGGTCGGCGGCATCACCGAGACCGGCCTCGTCGAGCACGGCGGACGCGGACCGCGTCGGGCCGGCGGCCAGCCCGCGTGCCAGCTCCACCACCTCGCGGCCCGTGAGCCAGCGTTCGAAGCGTGGCGCATCCGGCAGCACCGCCACCTGCGACCGGTTCACCGAGATCGCGACCGACCCCTCGTCGGCGGACCGGAGGCCGGCGAGGATGGAGAGCAGCGTCGTCTTCCCGGCGCCGTTGGGGCCCACCAGGCCGTAGACCGACCCGGCGGGAACCTCCAGGTCCACGCCGTCGAGCGCCGGGACCCCCCGGTACCGCTTGACGAGCCCCCTGGTGCTGATCATCCGTCGTCCCGACCGACCGTGAGGTAGAGGATGCCGCCGATGGGCACGCTGAGCGCGATGACGAGCGCCCACCCCCATCGAGGCAGGTGCCGCACCTCGGATCGGGAGAGATCGAACCAGCAGTAGCCGATCCAGGCCGCGGCGAGGACCACCAGCGGAACGAGCGCGGCAAGCGGCATGTGACCTCCAGTCCGGCGAGTGAGCCGATCTCGGCGACCCCGCCAGCCTAGGTCGGGAGGGCCCGACGACTGCCGGTAACCTGCCACCGCCCGTCCACGCATCGGAGGAACC
>CP070681.1:596642-599044 GCA_020352575.1 Acidimicrobiia bacterium
ACGGAACCGACTCGCAGATCATCACGCTTGCGAAGCAGTCGAACTCCGACACCTGGTTCTGCATCTCACAGCAGAACATCACGAGCGGGGGCGACACGGCCGGTGTCTACTACGGGCAGGGAGCCGCCCTTGCCGATGTGGACACACATGCAGAGTGCACGAGCGGATGGAGCCCCACGCCCTGATCCTCCATCGGAGGACGTCGTCCCCGTACGATCCCCTCCGATGTCTCTGGGGCTGCGACGTGGGTGGTGATTCCGAAATGGCCGTCGTCCTGGCCGTCGCGGCAGGGGTGATCGGACTGGCGGTCGGGTCCTTCCTCAACGTCGTTGCGCATCGGGTGCCGCTGGGCCTGTCGCTGAGCCACCCTCCCTCACGGTGTCCGGGCTGCGAGCAGGCGATCCGTCCCCGGGACAACATCCCCGTTCTGTCATGGCTCCTGCTCCGCGGCAGGTGCAGGGCATGCGGAATACCCATCCCGGTGAAGTACCCGTTCGTCGAGTTGGCGAATGCCGGGTTGTGGGTGGGCCTCGCACTCGTGCTGGGTCCCACATGGGTGCTTCCCTCGTACCTGTGGTTCGCATCGGTTGGCCTGGTCTTGATCGTGACCGATCTCGAGCACCATCGATTGCCGAATCGGATCGTGCTGCACGGCACCTGGGTGGGAGCGCTCCTGCTCGCGCTCGGTGGTGTCCTCGACGGTGCTGAGGTGGTGCGGTTCCTCCGAGCGACCGCCGGAGGTGGTGCCTGGTTCCTCCTGATGCTCGTCATCGCCCTTGCCGCCCGAGGAGGATTCGGGTTCGGCGACGTCAAGGCGGCCGTCCTGCTCGGCCTCTTCGTGGCGTACCAGCCGCTCCTCGCAGAGCCGGCCTGGTTCGACGTCCTCGGCTCGGTGGCCGTCGCCGTCTTCCTCTCGTTCTTCATCGGTGGCGGCGTCGCCATCGGGTTGATGCTGCTCAGGCGCGCCGACCGGAAGAGGGAGATCGCGTTCGGTCCTGCAATGGTCGTCGCGAGCCTGGCTGCGGCGGTGTGGGGAGATCAGCTCTTGTCGGCCTGGCTGGGCTGACCGAATAGCTCAAGAACAAGGCTCAGAAGTCCGAAACCTCCTTGGTATCGTTGGCGTCGGGTGCCGGGAGCCGGACCCTCGGCCTCGGAACCGGATCGAACTGGAGCAGCATGAGCCTCATCGTTGGCTTGGACATCGGGACGTCTGCTGTTCGCGCTGCGTTGCTCCAGGGAGGGAGGAAGGGTGCGCCCGTGCTCAAGCGCTACGGCGAAGTCGCGCTTCCTCCGGGAGCAGTCGACGGCGGTGAGATCGTCGAACCCGAGGTCGTGCAGGAGGCGATCGCCCAGCTCTGGAAGCGGGCGAAGCTACCGAAGAAGAACGTCGTCCTCGGGCTCGCCAACCAGCGCATCATCGTCCGTCCCGTTGATGTCCCTGCACTGAGTGATGAGGCGCTCCGTGACTCCCTCGGGGTCCACGTCGGCGACTTCATCCCCATGCCGGTCGACGAGGCGGTGCTCGACTTCCTGCCGCTCGGCGGAGTGCTGGACGAGGACCAGTCCGAGGTGGACGAGGAGGGCGTCGCCACGCTCGGTACCCGTCCGATCCTCGTGGTGGCGGCACAGCGCCAGATGGTCGACGAGCTCCTTGCCGTGGTGGAGGCAGCCGGCCTCAAGGTGATCGCCCTGGACTTGCAGGCGTTCGCACTCGTTCGCGCCGTGTACGGCGCTCGGATCCCATTGGGCGAGCCTCCCGAGGCGATCGTCAGCATTGGCGCTGGCCTCACCCAGGTGGTCATCACCCGTGACGGCGAAGCCGTCTTCTTCCGGCTCGTCCCGTTCGGAGGCAATGAGTTCACCGAGGCGCTCACGGAGGGCCTCGGGATCGATGCGGACGAAGCCGAGGCGCTCAAGCGACGAGTCGGCGTCCACGCCGTCGACGCCCCCGAGGGTTCCGGCGACTCGGTCGAGGACCAGGCAAGGGACATCCTGACGGCGACCGCGAACCGCCTCATCGACGAGATCCGCGGCTCACTCGAGTTCTTCGGTGGCACGCAATCGGACTCCGGGGTCGTCTCGGAACTCAAGATCTCCGGCAACGCGGCTCGCCTCCCGCATCTCGCTGCTCGCATGAGCAAGTACCTCGAGATCCGCCTGACACCCGTGAAGCTCCTTGGTGAAGCGGTCGAAGTGGGCAAGACCGGACTCACGGAGGAGCAGCTCGCGCAGGTGCAGCCGGTACTCCCCGTTGCGGTCGGACTGGCCGAGTGGGGGTTGGTCTGATGCCAAAGATCAACCTGCTCCCGCAGGAGCGAAACGAGGCGGCGGCCAGGCGACGCAGTGTCGCGATGGCCGTCTTCGTCGCGTTGGTGTACCTCTCGGCCCTCGCCCTCGTGTTC
>CP070681.1:599144-601503 GCA_020352575.1 Acidimicrobiia bacterium
ATCTGCGCCTTGTTCGCGCCGAACACCTTGGCGGCGTTGATGAGGGACTGCTCCGTCGTCTTCACGCCCGCCCACGTGTTGATGATCACCGGGAAGATCGCGGTGAGGATGACGAGCGCGTACTTGATCGTGTCGCCGAGCCCGAGGAAGAGGATGAGCACCGGGAAGATGGCGATGCGGGGCAGCGAGGACAGGGTCCAGACATAGGGACTGAAGATCGCATCCATCCACTTGCTGCCACCCATGATGAGGCCGATGGGGATGCCGACCACCACCGCGATCAGGAGGCCGATCACATAGACCTTCACTGTCACCCAGAAGTTCTTGGCGATCACGAAATCCTGCAACAGGTCGTATGTGGCGTTTGTCGTGTCGGTACCACCACCGAACCACCCGATCCAGAGCGCGTTGAGCATGCTCGAGAACTTCGGGAAGAAGGCTTCGTTGTCGTACCAAGTGCCGAACCACTCCCAGAGGAAGGAGAAGATCGTGAGGTTGATGATGGTGATGACCGCGTACCGGATCTTGCGCCAGATGCGCTCCCAGTTCCACTCTGCCTCCTGGAGCCGGGGAGCCGAGGTGATGTCGTCCTCGGTGGCCCGGCCCTGGGTCTCGAGCTGGTCACTCATGCGACGTCCTCCGACTTTGCTCCGAGCGCCTCATCCTTGACGAGGTCCCAGAGGTGCTGACGCAGTGGCCCGTAGTCGGGGTGCTGCGTGATCTCGCCCTCGGCCAGGCGGGGGCGTTCGATGTTGACCTCGACGATCTCCCGCACCGTGCCGGGTCGGTGGGAGATCACCGCGATGCGGTCACCGAGACTGATCGCTTCGTCGATCGAGTGCGTGATGAAGATGACGGTCTGGCCCGACTCCATGACGAGCTTCTCGAGCTGGCCCTGCAGCACCTCACGCGTCATGGCGTCCAGCGCACCGAAGGGCTCATCGGCGAGGAGCAACTTCGGCTGGGTGACCATGGCGCGGGCGATGCCGACTCGCTGTCGCATGCCACCCGACAGTTCGTGCGGGAACGACTTCTCGAACCCGTCGAGGCCGACGTTCCTGATGACCTGGTACACCTGCTCCTGGATCTCCTTGTCGGAGAAGGGGTGGGCGATGAACTCGAACGGCATGGCGACGTTCTTCTCCACCGTGCGCCACGGCATCAGGGCGTAGTCCTGGAAGACCATCGCTCGGTCCTTCGAGGTGCCCTTGATCGGCTTGCCCTCGTAGGTCACCGAGCCCTCCCACGGGCTCAGGAGGCCGGCCACTGCGTTGATGAACGTCGTCTTGCCGCATCCCGAAGGGCCCACCAAGACCATGAATTCGCCCTCGTGGATCGTGAGGTTGATGTCGGTGAGGGCGGTGAGGAGCTGGCGCTGCTGCTCCAACTCGTACCCAACCGTCATGTTCTCGGCGACGACGAGCGGGGCGCCGACGCGAGAAGACGTCGAGTTCGATTCGGTGGATGTCATGGTCCTCGGTTCCGGAGCCGCAATCGTTTGTGATGCGCGAACTTACATCACCTCGTCGGATGTTTCAACTAGCCCCTCGCTCCCTACACGCACCACCACCACCCCGTCCACGGTGCCGGCCTCGACGCCGCCGAGCGCGCCCATCGAGATCTCCTCTCGGACGAGGGCAGCAGGAGCAGGTCCCTCCACCAGGAACCTCGCCGCAGGGAGGAAGGCGTGAGAGCTGGTCGCCAACGGGCGCTCCAGGCTGAGGCCGACCGGGACGGCCACCCGCTCGGGACCATCCCCCAACAGCACGACGCGACCCTGGAGCGCACGCCCACGCAGCGCTTCGGCGACCACTTCTTCAGAACCAGTCGTGTCGACGACGAGCGCTGCACCTTTGCCCTGGGTGACGTCGAGCGTCGCGTCCGAGAAATGCGGATGGGCGGAGGAGTCAACGCCCACGAGCGCCCCCACCTGTCCTGCTGCCGTGCGGCGTTCGGGATCGCGGCCGAGGACGACCACTTCCCATCCTGCTCGCGCAAGCACGTGTGCGGCTGCGAGGCCCACGTCGCCGTCCACATCGGTGACGACTGCGCTCTTGGACCTGCCCGGCTCGGGCCCTTCGAGCACGGCGACCGGAGCGACATAGGCACCCAATGTCCCGACGGCGATCCCATCGTCGAGGCCGTCGGGAAGCACGGTGACCTCCTGGCGGTCAACGGCCACGACTTCCGCTGCGGTGCCCGGCAGGTCGCGTCCACGAATCCTTGCGGCCTCGCACAACTCGGCCGCGCCGGCACGACATGGGGCACACCGACGGCACGGGCGGCTCGGGTGCACGAGGACCCGGAGGCCGGCCGCGAGCGATCCCGTGCCCTCGCGGATCACGCCCACGGCCTGACC
>CP070681.1:601603-603917 GCA_020352575.1 Acidimicrobiia bacterium
CGATCGGCCGATCATCTTCCTGAAGCCGGCGACGTCGGTCGTGGGCCCCGCCGCCCCGATCGTGCTCCCACCCGACTCGGAGGAGGTGCACCACGAGGGCGAGCTGGCCGTGGTCATCGGCAAGCTGGCGCGCAACGTACCGGCCGAGGATGCAAGCTCCGTGATCCTCGGGTACACGGTGGCGAACGACGTCACCGCACGGGATCTCCAGCGCTCCGACGGGCAGTGGACCCGTTCCAAGGGGTACGACACGTTCTGTCCCCTCGGCCCGGCGATCGCCACCGAGTTCGACCCGCTGGAGGGAATGAGGATCACGACCTCGGTGAATGGCGACGTCCGCCAAGAAGGGTCCACCGCCGACCTCGTGTTCGGCGTCGCCGAACTCGTCGAGTTCGTGACCAGGGTCATGACGCTGCTCCCGGGTGACGTGCTCCTCACCGGCACCCCGTCTGGTGTCGGGCCGATCCAGTCGGGCGATCGCGTCGATGTCGAGATCGAGGGCATCGGTGTGCTCTCGAACCCGGTGGTCTAGCGGTATTGGCGTTGGCCTCCGGGCCACGGCACCATTGCGCCATGTCCGTTCGCGTTCGCATCGCCCCCTCGCCGACCGGTTCCCTCCACGTGGGGAACGTGCGCTCCGGCCTGTTCAACTGGCTCTTCGCCCGCCACCACGGGGGAACGTTCATCCTCCGGGTGGACGACACTGACCTCGAGCGCTGTGAGGAGCGCTACCTGGACGAGATCCTCGACGGCTTCCGGTGGCTGGGCCTCGACTGGGACGAGGGTGTGGGCGTTGGCGGCCCCCACGGGACCTACCGACAGTCCGATCGCTTCGACCGGTATGCCGAGGTCGTCGACGGGCTCCTCGCCTCCGGTGCGGCGTATCGCTGCTTCTGCACGCCCGAGGAACTGGACGAACGCCGCAATGCTGCGCAGAGGGAAGGGCGTCCTCCCGGCTACGACGGCCGATGTGGCCTGCTGGACGCCTCCGAGGCCGGAAGCCGGGCCGCGTCCGGTGAACGGCACTCGATCCGGCTCCGGATGCCGGACGAGGCGATCGAGTTCGCGGACCTGGTCAGGGGTGACATGGCTTTCGCGCCGGAGACCCAGGACGACTTCGTGATCGTCCGGACGAGCGGTGCCCCCACCTATCACCTCGCCTCCACGGTCGACGACGTGGACTACGAGATCACCCACGTGGCGCGAGGTGAGGACCTGCTGTCCTCGACGCCGAAGCACATCGCGATCGCTCGGGCGATGGGCGCCACGCCCGCCATCTACGCGCACCTCCCCCTCCTGTTCGGTCCGGACGGCAAGAAGCTCTCCAAGCGCCACGGCGACACCTCGCTCCGTGCCTTCCGCGAGCAGGGCTTCCTGCCGGAGGCCATGTTCAACTTCATGTGCCTGCTCGGCTGGTCACCCGGCAACGACGAGGAGGTCATCTCACGGGACGAGGCCATCGCCCGCTTCGACCTCGATGCCGTGCAGAAGAACTCGGCGGTGTTCGACACCAAGAAGCTCGAGTGGCTCAACGGCGAGTACATCCGGGCCCTCGACCCCGAGGACTTCATCGGTCGGGTGCTGCCCGAACTCGGCGACCTGACGGCGGAACAAGAAGCAGCGTTCCGGTCGCTCGCCCCGCTCGTCCAGGAGCGGACGAAGCGGCTCGAGGAGGCCGCCGAACAGGTCCAGTTCCTCCTCGTTGCCGACGACGGCTTCGACTACGACGAGGCGTCGTGGGACAAGCAGATGACGAAGGACTTCTCACGCCCCTCCCTCGACGGAGCGCTGGGGGTCCTGGAAGGCGTGGGGGAGTGGGACACGGATTCGATCGAGGCGGCGCTGCGTACCTGGATGGAGGCAGAGGAGCTCTCGGCACGCAAGGTCCTCCAGCCGATCCGGGTGGCGCTCACGGGCTCCGCCATCTCGCCGCCACTCTTCGAGTCGATGGATGCGCTGGGGAGGGAGTCGACGCTCGCCAGGATCCGTCGTGCGCTCGACGCGATGGGCTAGGCGGGGTTGGCCCGCCGGCGCCGGTACCATCTCCCGTCCCCTGGCCCCGTCGTCCAGCGGCCTAGGACGCCGGCCTTTCAAGCCGGTAACGCGGGTTCGAATCCCGTCGGGGCTGCCGCACAAGGAACCCGCCCTCGTGGCGGGTTCCTGGAGGTGTGTCGGGGTGTACGGATCCGGTGGCTTCGCCATGGGTTCGAGACGAGCGAGCAGAGCGAGCGAGTAGCGAGGTCGAGCGTTGCTCGACCGCAGCCACATCCCGTCGGGGCTGCCGCACAAGGAACCCGCCCTCGTGGCGGGTTCC
>CP070681.1:604017-606322 GCA_020352575.1 Acidimicrobiia bacterium
GACCGCGCACCCCGTGACCTCCACCGCCTGGGCTCGACCCGCCGCTCCGACACGCCCGAACGGCGGATCGCGCTGTGGGACCGGGTCGCCGTGATGGCGGGTTGGGACCCCGCCGAACTGCCGGACGGTACGCTCGGGGGATGACCCCCGAGGAGTTCCGCACAGCCGGCCGCGACCTCGTCGACTGGATCGCCGACTACTGGGAACGGATCGAGGATTTCCCCGTTCGATCACAGGTCGAACCCGGCTGGGTGACCTCGCAGCTCCCCACCCACGCACCCGAGGCAGGCGAAGGGTTCGACGCCGTCCTGCAGGATCTCACCGACGTCGTCCTCCCGGGCGTCACGCACTGGCAGCACCCCGGCTTCCACGCCTACTTCAACTCGGGCGGATCGGCCCCGTCCGTGCTCGGGGAGCTCGCCGCGGCAGGGCTCGGCGTGCAGGGCATGCTGTGGATCACCTCGCCGGCGGCCACCGAGGTCGAGACGGTCGTACTCGACTGGCTCGCAAGGCTCCTCGGCCTCCCCGAAGCGTTCCTCTCCACTTCCACAGGCGGAGGCGTCATCCAGGACTCGGCGTCATCAGCCACCCTCGTGGCGATCCTCGCCGCCCGCGAACGGGCCACACAGGGTCGGGGCAATGCCGACGGCCTTCCCTCCCTCAACCGCCCCCTCACCGTCTACACCTCCGCCCATGCCCACTCCTCGGTGGAGAAGGGGGTCCGGGCCGCCGGCCTCGGCTCGGCATCGATTCGTTTCGTGCCCGTCGACGAGGCCTTCGCCATGCGGCCAGAGGCACTACGCGAGATGGTCGAAGCCGACGTGGCTGCGGGCGCCATCCCCACGATCGTCGTGGCGAACGTCGGCACCACCTCGTCGACGGCCATCGATCCGGTCGCGGCGATCGCCGACGTCTGCGAGGAGTTCGACGTCTGGCTCCACGTCGATGCGGCACTCGCCGGCTCGGCCGCCGTCCTGCCCGAGCTGCGGTGGATCCTCGAAGGGTCCGATCGAGCGGACTCATTCGTCATGAACCCCCACAAGTGGCTGCTGGTCAACATGGACTGCTCCGCCTTCTGGGTACGGGACCGCATGGCGCTCACGTCGGCGCTCTCCATCGACCCCGAGTAACTGCGCCAGGCCGCCAGCGAGTCCGGGTCGGTGATCGACTATCGCGATTGGCAGTTGCCCCTCGGCCGCCGATTCCGGGCCCTCAAGCTGTGGTTCGTGTTGCGGATGTTCGGGGCCGAGGAGATCCGCCGGATCGTCAGGGAGCACCTCCGCCTCACGGCACTCTTCGCGTCGTTGGTCGAGGCGGACCCGGACTTCGAACTTGCCGCCCCGTACCCCGTCAACCTCGTGTGCTTCCGGCACGTGGGAGGTGATGCGGTGAACCAATCCATCATGGATGCCATCAACGAGTCGGGGGCGGCCTTCTTCACCCACACCGTGTTGGACGGAGCGTTCACGCTCCGCATGGCGATCGGTGCCGAGCGCACGGAGGAGCACCACGTGCGGAAGGTGTGGGAACTCATCAGGGCAGCGGCGCCCTGATCGTCACCGAAGGGTGAGGCTGTCGCCGTCGAACTCGACGACTTCGATCGACGTGACCTGCTCGGGGAGGACTGCGAGGGCGAACCCGTCGCGCACAAAGGCGGCAACCGGCCCGACCGACGTCCCGAGCACGACGTGGCTCACCTCGGCACCGGGAGCCCGGACGAGCATCACCCATGCTCCCGCCTCCGGCACGCTCGCCTGTGTCCAACTCGTCTCGAGGAGGTCCTGGCCGCACAGGGACTGGTCCCAGTCGCGACCCGCTACCACGGCACACCACGCTCCATCGTTCACCGAGACGAAGAGGTCCTGCTGGCCACACGGTCCGTTCGAGCGGGACACGTGCCGCACGGGCTCCGGGAGGCCCGAGATGAACGCCGCTTCTGGTCCGAGGTAGCGCCCCGGTCGGGAGAAGAGCTCGGTGTCGGCCTCCGAGAGGTCGATGGTGGTCCCGAAATCCTCGCCGGCGACGAACACGTCGCAGTTGCGCAAGCCGGTCAGCGGTTCCTCGTTCGGGGAACACGCTCCGATGACGAGCGAGAAGAGGAGCAGTGCAAGGAGGGTTCGCATCCCGAGGGAGGATACGGCCGCCGGCCGGGTTGCCGGATGGGGCGAGGCCCTAGTCGGCCCGGCCGGGGAGCCCGAGCAGCTGGCGCGCCATCATTGCGGTGGCACCCCACAGCACCTCGTCGCCGATCTCCCGGAACCAGACATGGCGCCCGCTCCACGACTGGTGGAACCACGTCGACGGG
>CP070681.1:606422-608691 GCA_020352575.1 Acidimicrobiia bacterium
GGTGAACGCCGGTGGGCTCGACCCCCGCGGGTGTGCCGCTGCGGTGGAGGAGGTCGCCGGCCGGTTGGGTGTCCGCGCATCGGTGGCGGCCATCGACGGCGACGACCTCGCCCCGCGGCTCGGCGAGGTGATCGCGGCCGGACACCCACTCGCCCACCTCGAGACCGGCGAACCGATGGGAGCCCGTGCCGACCAGGTCGTGGTGGCGAACGCATACCTCGGTGGGTGGGGGATCACCGAGGCACTCGTTCGTGGCGCGGACGTGGTGGTCACCGGGCGGGTCACCGACGCGGCCGTCACGAGCGGGCCGGCGGCCTGGTGGCACGGCTGGTCCCGCACCGACTGGGATCGACTCGCCTCGGCCGTCGTGGCCGGCCACATCATCGAGTGCGGATGCCAGGCCACGGGCGGGAACTACTCCTTCTTCACCGAGATCGCGGACATGCGGCGCCCCGGGTACCCGTGGGTCGACATCCACGCCGACGGGTCGATGGTCGTGGGCAAGCACGATGGCACCGGCGGCGAGGTCTCGGTCGGCACCGTCACGAGCCAGCTGCTCTACGAGATCTCGGGTGACCGCTACTACGGCCCCGACGTGACGGTGCGGTTCGACTCCATCGAGATCGAACGGGTCGGCGACGACCGGGTGCGCGTCTTCGGCGTGAAGGGTGAGCCACCGCCCCCGACGCTCAAAGTCGCCGCTGGGTACGCCGGCGGTTTCAAGAACTCGTTCATGGTCGGGCTCACGGGCCCCAACCAGCAGGCGAAGGCCAAGGTGGTCGAGGACCAGATCTGGGAGCTCTGCCCCTACGAGCCCGAGGAGTTCGCCGCGGTGCGGACAGAGATCGTCTCGGGGAGCACCGAGAACGCCCCCACGAACGAGTTGGCGACGAGCTGGTTCCGACTCGCGGTCGCCGACCCCGACCCGGAGAAGGTCGGCCGGGCGTTCTCGAACAGCGCCGTGCAGACGGTGCTCGCCTCCATCCCGGGCTTCTTCGGACTCTGGCCCCCGTCGGACGCGAAGCCCTACGCCACCTATTGGCCGGCTGTGATCGATCGCAACGGGGTACAGGAGCTGCTCCACATGGACGGGACCTCCGTCCCCATCCCCCAGACCGACCCGGGGGATCCGTTCGAGGCCGACGTGCTCGACGTCCCCGTCCCCGACCCGCCGGTCGGCCCCACCACGGAGGCGCCGCTCGGCGCGGTCGTCGGCGCCCGGGCGGGCGACAAGGGTGGCAATGCCAACCTGGGTGTGTTCGCCCGCTCCGATGCCGCGTACGGGTGGCTCCGGGTCTTCCTCACGACCGAGCGCCTGCGGTCGGTGCTCCCCGAGGCAGCCGACCTCGAGGTCGAGCGGGTCGAGTTCCCCCGCCTGCGGGCCGTGCACTTCCTCATCCATGGCCTCCTCGACGAGGGCGTGTCCTCCACCTTGCGGCTCGATGCCCAGGCCAAGGGCCTGGGCGAGTGGTTGCGGAGCCGGGTGGTGGACGTCCCCGAGGCGCTCCTGTGACGACGGCCGAGGAGTTCCTCCGGATCGCCCTCGACCCCCTGCGACTCGCCATCCTCGGACGCGCGGCCGAGGGGACGATGGACGTGGACGGGGTGGCCGCAACGCTCGACGTGGACCGTCGTCGGGTGCTCGGGGAGGTCGGGAAGCTGCGCTCCGCCGGGTTGCTCGACGAACACGATCGACTCGACCGGGAGGCACTCCGGAACCTGGCGGGGTCGCTCGATCGACCTCAGCCGGTCGATGATGAGGTCGTGGCCGGCGCCTGGGACGCCGATGAGGAGAAGGTGCTCCGGTCCTTCTTCAGCGGGAGTCGCCTCACTGCGATCCCCGCGTCTGCGTCGAAGAAGCTCATCATCCTCGAGCTCCTCGCGCAGGACTTCGAGGTTGGTGTGCGGTACCCGGAGCGGGACGTGAACGAGATGCTGGGTCGGTACCACGACGACCACGCGGCGCTGCGGCGCTACATGGTCGAGGCGGGGATCCTCTCCCGCGAGGCGGGGGTGTATTGGCGCAGCGGAGGGCGGGTCGAGTTCGAGTAGTCGCCCCGCCGCCCCGGACCCACTGGGTACGGTTGCGGTCGTGGAACGAACCGACGTCGACTTCTCCTTCGATCCCAGTTGTCGGTGGTGTTGGATCACCTCCCGGTGGCTGCGCGAGGTGGCGCCCTCGCGGATCGGCACCCTGCGATTCCGTCCCTTCTCCCTCTACTTCAAGAACTACGTGATGGAGGGCGGTCACCGCAACGAGGAGTGGCGA
>CP070681.1:608791-611044 GCA_020352575.1 Acidimicrobiia bacterium
CAGAGCCTCCTCGGCTCGTGACTCCTGCCGGTAGCCGATCACTGCGTTGAGGATGACGATGGCCAGGATGACGCCTGCATCGATCCACTCCCCCAGAAGGGCACCGGACACACCCGCTGCGACGACCAAGAGCCACACCATTGGGTCGCTGAACTGCCGGAGCAGGAGCTGGAATCGAGTGGGCCCCTGGGACGAGGAGAGTTGGTTCGGGCCGACCTCGCCAAGGCGCCGAGCCGCCTCGGAGGCAGTCAATCCGGAATCGGGGTCGGTGGCGAGCGTCGCCACCACGTCATCGACGGGCCGTGCGTAGGCGTCGTCGATCATCTGCGGCCTACGACCGTGGCCTCGCCCGCATCTTCAACCACATGTACAGCGCACCACTCGCGGCGGCAACGACGGCGGTGCCGATACCGGCCGGCTTGCGATAGGGGGCCATCCGCGAATTGAGCGAGACCGGCTTCACGAAGTCGCGGACCTCCCAGCTTCGGTGCTGTGCGAGGGTGCGGAGCTCGCGATCCGGGTTGACCGCGACGGGATGGCCGACCGCAGACAGCATGGGCTCATCGGTGATCGAGTCGGAGTAGGCGAAGCACTCGGCGAGATCGATCCCCTCCCGCTCGGCGAACTCGATGACCGCCTCGGCCTTGGACGGGCCGTACGCGTAGAACTCCAACTCGCCCGTGTAGGTGCCGTCCTCGCCAACCACCGATCGAGTGGCGATGACCTCGTCGATCCCGCCGAGGTAGTTGGCGAGCGGGACGACGATTTCCTCCGGACTGGTCGAAATGACGATCACTTTTCGACCCGACTCCTTGTGGTGGCCGATGAGTTCGAGCGCCTCCTGGTAGACGAGCGGAGCAACGACCTCCTCGATCGCCTCGGCCGCAATGGAGCGGAGCTCCGTGGCGTTCCAGCCCCTGATCAGGGCGATCATGCGCTCCCGAACCTGCTCCATCCGATCGTGGTCCGCCCCGAACGCCGAATAGACGACCTGGGCGATGGCGGCCTTCGCCACCATGCGGCGATTCACGAACCCGGCGCGGTAGAGCGGCTTGCCAAAGGCAAGCGCGGACGACTTGGCAATGATCGTCTTGTCGAGGTCGAAGAAGGCCGCAGACGTCATGGGCGAAAGGCTAGTGAGGGCTGGGATGCAGCCCTAGGCCTCGGCAGGCGGCTCCATCTGCCGCCGGAGGCCCTGTGTTTCGTCCAGTTCGAGGATCCGCTCGGCGCTCCTGAGCTGGTCGTGCTCGGACCGCATGAGCTTCTCCTTCATCTCCAGTTCCTCCATCCGCAGCCGGTGCTGGTGGCTCATGACGGAGCGAACCGCGATCGTCACGGCAGCGACCATGAACAAACTGACGATCAACCAAGGGATCCACACCGCCGTGGAGAAGATCGCGAAGATCGGAATGGAGAGGGCGGCCAGGGGCACCAGGATCCAGATGTTGTCGCCCTCGAAGAGGGACTTTCGGTCGACCATGGAGAGAAGCCTACGCCTGACGGTGATCAGGCCCCTGCGTCGCGCTCCATGGCAGCCCGGACGAACGCCTCGCGCTCGTCAGCGGTGAGCAACGCGGCGTCGTCGCCCTCGTAGTCCACCCCCACTGCGGAACCCTCCGACGAGGCGAGCCTGCTCAGCGTGCGTCGGGGCGCGAAGTCGGGGAGTTCCGGATCCGTCACCTCGATGGCGCGGCCTTCGGGCTCCTGGGCTGTCGACTCGGATTCGGTGGTCATGGCGGCGACGATACCAAGGCCCTGGGAGAGCCGTCCACCGTGCCACACCCCAGCCTCGAGGTACAGGGGTTCACAGGCGCGCAGCCGCCCCATACGTTCGGAGCATGCCCACCGTTGCCCTCCACACGGCACCCGACGGCCTGCTCGCCGCCGTCGCACCTCTCGGGTGCGCAGCTGCGGCCGGGACCGCCCTCGTCATCGACCTCGCGCCCGCCGGGCTCCCCCTCCCCGGCACCAGGACCCTTCGGCACCTGGTCGAGGACGGACCCACCTCGTCCGAACTCCGACCCGGACGAACCGGGGTCGCCTGCCTCCCCAACGGTGGCATCCCGCTGGAGGACGCCGTGGAAACGGTCGAGGTCCTTCGTAGGTCGTGGCCACGGGTCGTGCTCCGTGTGCCGTCCGAGGACGCCATCCCCACCGGCGCGGTCGGAATCGCCATCCGACCCCTCCTGCCGGGAGTCGGCCCTGCCACGGCGCTACCGACGCTGTTCCAGCCGCTCGGCTACGTCGAGCACG
>CP070681.1:611144-613381 GCA_020352575.1 Acidimicrobiia bacterium
CTCCCCGCCCATGGCGACGATCCACGGCGGGCAGATCATGGCCCGCGCACTGCGGCGGCACGGCGTGGACGCCGTGTTCACCCTCACCGGCGGACACATCATGGGGTTCCTGGATGGATGCGTCCTGGAGGGAATCCGAGTAGTCGACGTCCGCCACGAGCAGGCTGCCGCACACGCCGCCGAGGCCTACACCCGCCTCACCGGGAAGCTGGGTGTTGCCGCAGTCACCGCTGGGCCCGGGGTGACCGACACGATCACAGGGGTCGCCACGGCGCATGCCTCGGGGACGCCGATGATGGTGATCGGCGGTCGCCACAACCTCCGGCAGGAACACATGGGCGGGCTCCAGGAGATGGACCACGTCCCCCTCTTCCGACCGGTCACCAAGTGGGCCGACACCGGTTGGCAGACCGAGCGCCTCGGCGAGACGATCGCCGTGGCCCTGCGCCACGCCTTCGAGGGTCGCGGTGGCCCGGTGTTCCTCGACGTGCCGATGGACGTGCAGATGGGCCAGGTGCGCGAAGAGGATGTGGTGTTGCCGATGGGTATCGGTGTGAACCGCCCGACCGGTGCCGACGCTGCTGCCCTCGCTGAAATCGCCGGCCTCCTGAGGAACGCGGAGCGCCCTGTTGTGTTCGGTGGGACCGGCCTCCGGCCCGGGGACGGGGAGATGACGGCGCTCGCAGAGGCCGTCGGGGCGCCGACGTTCCTCAGCGGCCGAGCCAGGGGTGGCATGCCGTTTGGGCACCGGCTCCTGGGCAACCACTCGAGGTCGCTCTGCCTGGCCCAATCCGATGTCGTGTTGGCGCTCGGTGTCGACTGGGACTTCCGGACCGCCTTCGGTCGGGCGATCCCCGACGAGACGAAAGTGATCCACATCGACGCCGACGCAACCCGCATCGGATGGAATCGGGTCCCCTACCTCGGGCTCGTCGCCGACCCGGCCACCGTGGTCCACCAACTCCTCGACGAGTCCTTCGATCCCTCCGACGAGTGGATGGAGGCGTTCACGAACCACGAGTTCATGATGCGATCCCAGAAGGAGGAGGGCGTCGACTCCGATGCCAGCCCGGTGACGCCGACGCGCTTCGCCGCAGAGGTGGGGGAGTTCTTCGGAACGGACTCGATCGTCGCCGTCGATGGCGGGGACATCGTCTCCACGACTGCTCGGTGGCTGCAGGTCTCGACGGCCGGGCACGTGCTCGATGCCGGCCCGTTCGGGACCCTCGGTGCTGGTCCCGGCTACGCCATCGCTGCCAAGGTGGCATTCCCCGACAAGAAGGTCGGCATCGTCTTCGGGGACGGCGCCTTCGGGTTCAACGGCTTCGAGTACGACACGATGATCCGCCTCGGGCTCCCCGTGATCGGGGTGCTCGGCAACGATGGCGTGTGGAACAACATCAAGACGGTGCACATGTTCGCCTTCCCCGAGCGGGTGGTGGCAGCCGACCTCGGTCGGCGGCCCTACGCGGCGATCGTCGACGCGATGGGTGGTCACGGTGAACTCGTCACCGACCCTGCTGACCTGCGCCCGGCCCTCGACCGTGCGGAGGCGTCCGGCCTGCCCTCCCTCGTCGAAGTCCACATCGAAGAGACCCGGCGGATGAGCACGAACTATGCGAACTGATGTCTGAGTGGCTCCAGGCCGTCGTCTGGGGACTCGTGCAGGGGCTGACCGAGTTCCTCCCGATCTCCTCGTCGGGTCACTTGGTCGTGGTCCCCGGGTTCCTCGGCCTCGACCCGCCCGACCTCGCCACGAGTGCCCTGCTGCACCTGGGCACGCTGCTTGCGGTGCTCATCTACTACCGCTCCGACGTCGCTCGGGTGCTCCGGTTCGCGTCGGACACCTCGGCGAGGAAGCTCCTCCTGCTCCTCGTGGTCGGCACGCTGCCGTCCGCACTCGCCCTCCTCGTGGAGGATCGGGTCGAGGCACTGCAGGCATCCTCATCGGCGGTCGGCGTGGCGCTCATCGCCACGGCCGGGATCCTGTGGTTCTCCGAGAAGGTGCAGGACCGTTCCGGGGGGGTCGAAGGCATGACGTGGCGGGATGCGTTCCTCATCGGGTTCGCCCAGTTGCTGGCGGTGATCCCCGGCATCAGCCGTTCCGGTTCGACGATCACGGCGTCCATGTGGCTCGGCCTCGAGCGGGAGGAAGCGGCCCGATTCTCGTTCCTGCTCGGCATCCCGGCGATCACGGCTGCCGGCACCCTGGAAGGCCTCGAGTTGCTGAACGGAGG
>CP070681.1:613481-615714 GCA_020352575.1 Acidimicrobiia bacterium
CCCCTGGTACCAGATGTACGACTCGAGGGGATGCGTGATCTCGTAGCCCTCCGGGTGGTCCTCGGCCGCCATCACCCCGCTCCGCACCCGCTCGGCCATCGCCTCCAACGACACGAACGTCTTGTGGCCGATCATGCGGGCGAGGGCCAGGCCGCGATCGGGGTGCGGCCCGTCGTAGTAGTCGCCACCCCGGAAGTCCGGGTCGTTGAGGATCGCCACCGTCTGTTCGAAGTTGTGGAGGAACTGGAGCGGGGTCGTCTCAAGGCCTGCGGCGATCGGGATCACGTTCTTGACCCGGTCCGGGTAGCGGGTGGCGAGCACGAGGGCGAGTAGGCCACCGACCGACGCGCCGATGGTGGCGTGCAATCGCTCGACGCCGAGGTGGGCGAGCAACGGCATCTGCGCATTGACCACATCGATCGTCCGGATCTCCGGGAAGCGGGAGCCGTAGGGGGTGCCGGTCGACGGGTCGATCGACGACGGCCCGGTGGAGCCGTAGCACCCGCCGAGGTAGTTCACCGAGATCACGAAGAAGCGATCGGTATCGATCGCCAGACCTGGGCCCACGAAGAGGCTCCACCACCCTCGCTGGCACTCGTCGTTCCACTTGCTGACACCCGGGACCGAGTCGGTCCACCCCGAGGCATGCTGGCTCCCGGTGAGGGCGTGGAACACGAGGATGGCGTTGTCCCCCGCCTCGTTGAGCGTGCCGTACGTCTCGTAGGAGAGGCGCACCTCGGCGAGCTCGCCGCCCAGGTGGAGCTCGAACGGGAGGTGGTCCGGGGGGAGGTCGAAGAACCGGGTCTCGGTGACCCCGACGCCGTACTGCTCAGTCATGGGTCCGCTTCCCACAACATCGGCACAGGCCCTGGCCACGGCCCCCCACAAGGAGGATCTGTCCTTGGCCCACCATCGCTACGCCCCCACCGTCGCCGCAGCGCGCAGGGCCTGCTCGAAGTCGTCCTTGATGTCATCGATGTGCTCGATGCCCACCGACACCCGGACGAGGTCCGGCAGCACGCCCGAGGCGACCTGCTCCTCGACCGACAGCTGTTGGTGGGTGGTCGACGCCGGATGGATGACGAGGGTCTTCGCATCGCCGATGTTCGCCACGTGCGACGCGAGCTGCGTCGCATCGATGAACGAGCGGCCGGTCGTGAACCCGCCCCGGGCCCCGAAGCTGAGCACCGCCCCGTACCCGTTGCGGAGGATGCGGTTCGCCGTCTCGTGGGACGGGTGCGACGGGAGCCCCGGATACGTGACCCACTCGACGAGCTCGTGGTCGTCGAGCCACTGCGCCAACTCGAGCGCGTTGTCGACGTGGCGCTGGACGCGCAGGCTCAGCGTCTCGAGGCCCTGGAGGAGGAGGAACGAGTTGAACGGCGACTGGGAGGCGCCGAGGTCTCGCAGGCCCTCCACCCGCGCTCGGATGGCAAACGCGATGTTGCCGAGCTCGCTCTCGGGGTTGAAGACGTCGGTGAAGACGAGGTCGTGGTACCCCGGCGAGGGCTCGGTGAAGAGGGGGAACTTCCCGCTTCGCCAGTCGAACCGTCCGGAGTCGACGATCACCCCGCCGATCGCAGTCCCGTGGCCGCCGATCCACTTCGTCGCCGACGCCACGACGATGTCTGCGCCATGGTCGATCGGCCGGCAGAGGAAGCCGGCGGCACCGAAGGTGTTGTCCACGATGAGTGGGATCCCCGCCTCGTGGGCCACCTCGGCGATCGCAGGGAGGTCCGGCACGACGAATCCGGGGTTGGCGATCGACTCCACGTAGATGGCCTTCGTCCTCGGCCCGATCGCGGCCCGGAGGGACTCGGCATCGGCCTCGGGCACGAAACGGACGTCGATCCCCAATCGGGGCAGGGCCACCTTGAACTGGTTGTAGGTCCCGCCGTAGAGCTGCGACGACGAGAGGATCTCGTCGCCCGCCTGGGCGATCGTCGTGATCGTGAGCAGCTGGGCTGCCTGCCCCGACGCCGTCGCGACCGCGGCCGCGCCGCCCTCGAGTGCGGCGACCCGCTGCTCGAACACGTCGGTCGTGGGGTTCATGATCCGGGTGTAGATGTTGCCGAACTCCTCGAGGCCGAAAAGCCGGGCGGCATGCCCGGTGTCATCGAACGTGTAGGAGGTCGTCTGGTGGATGGGCACGGCCCGGCTGTTCGCGCCGGGCGCCGGCTCCTGGCCGGCGTGCACCTGGAGGGTCTCGAATCGGTGGGTCATGTCATGGTCC
>CP070681.1:615814-618036 GCA_020352575.1 Acidimicrobiia bacterium
TCTCTGAGGCCTTGGCCTTGCTGATGTCCGCCTTCTTGGCGAGCTTCTCAGCCATCTCGGTCTTGTTCACGTCCGTCCCTCCATCTGAGTCGGTCGGATACTTGCTGGATCCCTTGGACGGATCACACGACTGTAATTTAGCCGTTCGACGCATGAATACGGGCCTTTTCCGGCCAGACCATGCGAAGGAGCGACATGGAGCCCTTCCCCCGCCGATACCCCATCCGCGCGAGGGCGGCGAGGGAGGGTGCCATGAGGCACCCCCATGACGGACTCCCGGGCCTCCGCGCCAACGCTCCCGACGGGCTCGACGGCCCTGGCGAACGGTGGTCGCCCGAGGAAGTCCCGAACCACGACCGTGCCGAACGCCCCCTCCACAAGGCCGGGTCGATCTGCCTGGTCACCAACTCGATGACAGCGGAGCGGGTGCTCGAGGTGGCCGCTTCGACCGGGTAGCCGGCCGCGGGTGGCTACCTTCGCCCCATGAGCGACGAGCAGGCACCGAGCACCGATCACGAAGCCCCCGAGGGCGCCTCGAGCCGAGGCACCTGGGATGGGCCGTCCGGCCCGATCCACTACACGGCGGAGGCCGGATGGACCGTGTTGCGGAAGGCCGACGAGCCGATTGCCGAGCTCTTCTCGGCTTCCTACCTCGTCGAGGGCGAGGGACGTCCGGTCACCTTCGTCTTCAACGGCGGACCCGGCGCATCGTCGGCATACCTCCACATGGGGGCGGTAGGGCCGAAGCGCGTGGACATGCCCGCGGACGGAAGCCTCCCGACAATGCCGCCCAGGCTCGTCACGAACGAGGCATCGTGGCTTCCCTTCACCGACCTCGTGTTCATCGACCCCATCGGCACGGGCTTCAGCCGGATCATCCGCAAGGACGACGACAAGGAGAAGGAGCGTGCGGGAGACCCGAAGCAGTTCTTCGGCATCCAACGCGACCTCGAGTCCATCGTCGAGTTCATGGGGCGGTGGCTCTCCGACAGGGATCGCTGGGGGGCACCCGTGTTCATCGCTGGTGAGAGCTACGGCGGGTACCGCGTCGGACGGCTGGCGCGCATGGCCCAGGAGGCCGGCGGTATCGGCCTGAATGGCGCGATCCTCATCTCCCCCGCGCTCGAGGTCACCCCGCTCGCGCCGACCGACTACGACATGACGGGGTGGATCGACACGTTGCCGGTGATGGCGCTGTCGGCCGCCCACCACGGCCGGTCGCGCGTGTTCGGGCCGGACGACGACGCCGCGACCGTGATGGCCGAGGCAGAGCGCTTCGCCACCGGTGACTACGCCATGTTCCTCACCCGTGGCGCCGCCATGCCCGACGTCGACCGCCTCGAGGTGCTCAACCGCCAGGCCGACCTGCTGGGCCTCCCCCTCTCACTCATCGATCGCGCCGAGGGCCGGATCCCGATCCGGCGGTTTGCCCGCGAGCTCCTCCTCGACGAACGGAAGGTGGTCGGGCTCTACGACGCCACCGTGGCGGTCACCGACCCGTTCCCCGACCGGGAGACCTTCCTCGGACCCGATCCCACACTGAGCGGCGCGAACGCCGCATTCACCACCGCTGTGAACCGCATGCTCCGAACCGAGATCGGCGTCGACACGAACAGGGAGTACATGGTCCTCAGCTACGAGGTGAACACCGAGTGGAAGGTCGACACCCCGAACCATGCCTTCGCACCCACCCAGGGGGCAACGGACGACTTCCGCTACGGCATGGCGCTGAATCCGCACATGCGGGCGTTCATCACGCATGGACGGCATGACCTCGTCACACCGTATTTCGCGTCCGATCGACTGCGGAACCTCATGCGCCTCGACCAGGACATGGAGTCGCGGCTCACGGTCGAGCATTTCGACGGTGGTCACATGTTCTACGCCCGTGAGGAGAGCCGAGTGGCATTCACCGCCGCCATCGAGGCGTTCGTGGCCGAGGCGCTCACAGCCGACTGACGGGGCGACCGGAAGCCGGTCTCCACCCGGCATCGTCGGCGTAGCCTTTCCTTGAAAGGAGGGGCTGTGCAGCGGTCTTTGATCCTGGGTGTCCTCCTCCCGCTCGTCGTCGTCGCGTGCAATGGCGCCCTGGACGACAGGGATGGCTCGGCGACGTACGACCTGCGGGTCGGCGAGGTCATGGACCTTTCACTCGAGTCGAACCCCTCGACCGGATTCGACTGGGTCGTGGTGGAGATCGATCCGTCCATCGTGCGACAAGC
>CP070681.1:618136-620356 GCA_020352575.1 Acidimicrobiia bacterium
GTGCCCCGGCTGCGGCGACTACACGATCCTGTCCAGCGTCCAGCGCTACATGGCAGAGATGGGCGTGCCCCGCGAGAAGATCGTGGTCGTGTCGGGCATCGGTTGTTCGAGCCGATTCCCGTACTACGTGAACACGTACGGCATGCACTCCATCCACGGTCGCGCTCCTGCCATCGCCACCGGCTTGGCGTCGAGCCGGCCGGACCTCGACGTCTGGGTCATCACCGGTGACGGCGATGCGTTGTCGATCGGTGGCAACCACCTCATCCACGCGCTGCGCCGCAACGTGAACCTCAAGATCCTGCTGTTCAACAACCAGATCTACGGGCTCACCAAGGGCCAGTACAGCCCGACCTCGGAGCAGGGGAAGCGGACGAAGTCCTCGCCTGCAGGATCCCTCGACCACCCGTTCAACCCGATCTCGCTCGTGCTGGGCGCCGAGGCCACGTTCGTGGCCCGGACCCTCGACTCCGACCCCAAGCACACGATCCAGATGCTCGAGCGGGCCCACGCCCACAGGGGCTCGGCCTTCATCGAGATCTACCAGAACTGCAATGTCTTCAACGACAAGGCGTTCATCAAGCTCACCGGCAAGGAGGAGCGGGCCCACAACCGCATCTACCTCGAGCACGGGAAGCCGATCATCTTCGGCCCGAACGACGAGTACGCCGTGGTGCTTGATGGTGCCGACGCGAAGATCGTGGAGCGGGCGAGCGTCTCCGACGGCGAGATCCTCGTGCACGACGAGACGAACTACTCCCGGGGCCAGGCGTTCGCCCTCAGCCGCCTCAACCGGGGGCCCGAGGGCCCGGCGCCGCTCGGTGTCTTCCTCGACCATCCCCGACCGACGTACGACGACCAGCTCAACAAGCAGCTCGTGGACGTCCAGGAGGCGAAAGGCCCCGGCGACCTCGAGAAGCTCATTCGGTCGCTGGGCACCTGGACCGTCGAGTAGGGCAGTTGGTGCCGTCCACCCCCTTCGAACCGCCCGGCCCCGCCGGGCGGTTCGTGCATGGGGCCTCGGTCGCCGCGAAGTACGTCAGGCACCCGTCGACGCCACACTGGCGACACGACCCGATGTTCGTGCTCGGTGAGGACGAACACGGCATCTGGCTCGGCGGGACCGAGCGGACCTTCCTCAAGAAGGGGGAGGTGGATCCACCGACGGACAGGAGCGAGGCCGGGTTCTTCGTCGACGACCCGTTCGTCCAACTGGTCGTCCCCGAGGGATGGTGGACGCTCATCTTCAACGGTCCGGATCGGCCGCCGGAGCGCATCAGCCACTACGTCGACATCGTCACCCCACCGGAGTTCGGTCCGGCCGAGGTGCGGTGGGTGGACCTCGACCTCGACATCATTCGCCAGGCGAACGGCGACCTGTTCGTCGATGACGAGGATGAGTTCCTGGCACACATCGACCTCCTCGACTACCCGCCCATGTGGGTGGACCGGGCCCGGAGCGAGGCGGCACGCATCTACCTGGCCATGGAGCGGTCCGACGAACCTTTCGGCGCCGCATGCGAGTCGTGGTGGCGCCGACTCGTCGGCGGATGACGACCCACACAATCCTTTGCACCCCCTATATTGCAGCAACGCCCGGTCGCTGATCGGGCGCTTCCAAGTCCGGAGGAGAACATGAAGCAACCGCTGAAGTTCGGTGTGCTCTTCGTGGTGCTGGCCCTGATCACGGCCGCCTGCGCGAGTGAGACCACCGACACCACGGAGGCGCCGGCAGCGACCGACGCCCCCGTCGAGACCGAGGCGCCGACCACCACCGCCGCCCCCGAGACCACCACCACGACCGAGGCTCCCGAGGAGACCGAGGCACCGATGGAGATGACCCCGGTCGAGCTCACCGTTGGCTGGCTCCTGCCCCAGTCGGGTGGCCTCGCCGTGATCGTCGACTCGCTCATCAACGCAGTCGAGATGGCGGCCGACGAAATCAACGCCCAGGGCGGCAACGTGAGCCTCATCGGCGCCGACTCCGGCACTGACCCGGCCATCGCCTCCCAGAACGTGGACCAACTCCTCTCTGAAGGTGTCCCCGCGATCATCGGTGCTGCCGGTACCCCCATGACCCTCTCGATCATCGACAAGGTGACCGGTTCCGAGGTCGTGCAGTGCTCGCCGTCCAACACCGGCGCCGGCCTCTCGTCGTATGACGACGGTGGGTACTACTTCCGCACGGCGCCGTCCGACGTGCTGCAGGGCCCTGCCCTC
>CP070681.1:620456-622655 GCA_020352575.1 Acidimicrobiia bacterium
CCCAACCCTGGTCGTACTTGCCGAACAGGAACTGGTTGTCCGCAGCGTTGCTGCTACCCGGGAACGGGATGTAGGTCCAGTCGAAGTCGGCGCCGTCCTCGACAGGCGGTGCCTGCCAGTTGCCGGTCGGCATGTAGGCGATGTCGCCTGCCACCCAGCGGGCGGGGGCGGCATCGTGGCCGAGGCCAGCGGACTCCGGATCAAGCAGCTCGCTCGTGTAGGTCTGGAGGCGGGTGAAGTACTCCACGCCAGCCTCGTCATCCCACGTCGCTCCACCGGTCCAGAGGTCTTCGACGAAGCCGGCCTGGTCCGGGTAGAAGGAACCGAAAAGGCCGTACGCACCGACGAAGATCGGCCAACCGTCGGCGCCGCCGACGATCATGCACTTGTAGCCCTCGGCCGTGACGGTGTCACAGGAGGCGACGAGCTCTTCCCAGGTCTGGGGGACCTCAACGCCTACGTCCGCGAGCAGCGTCTGGTTGACGAACATGCCCGAGTAGGTCACACGACCGAGGTTCACGCAGTACACGCCGCCGGCGTAGGTGCAGGCACCGTCGATGGACGCCTCGTCGTAGTTGCCCACGAAGTCCTCACCGCTCAGCTCCATGAGGAGGCCGGCGTCGATGAGCGTCTGCCAGTTCGGCGGGTTCGCGCCCGTCATGTACTCCGCAACGGGGTTGGCGAAGCCGAAGATGTCGATGACATCGATGTCGCCGGCGGTCAGGCGGGTCTGGGTGACCGTGGAGAGGTCGCCAGCGCCCACAACGGACATGTCGACCTCGACGCCCGTGGCGTCGGTGAACATGGCGTTGAACGACTCCATGAACTCGACCATCGGGGGGTTCTGGTGCACGAGGACCGTGATGGTGCCAGAGAGCTCCGGGGCAGGGGCCTCGGTGTCTGCTGGCGCCTCAGTGTCCGCGGGGGCCTCAGTGTCGGCCGGGGCCTCGGTCGCTGCCGGGGCCTCGGTCTCTGCGGGAGCGTCAGCTTCCGTCGTATCCGCGCTATCGCCCGCACATGCGGCGGCGATGAGCGAGAGCACGAGCAGGAGGCCGATCAGCTTCCATCCTTTGCTTCTCACTATGACTCTCCTTGTAAGGGTCTGAAGCGTCCGCTGCGTGCCCGCACCCGAGGGGTCGCCTGAGCCTTCCCGGATCACTCCTTATGTGGGAGCGTTCCCAGCACTTGTCTGGGAGCGCTCCCACGCAATATACTCATCGGGCGGAGAGGGCGTCAAGAAGGCGCCATTCTTGAGCACTAAATGACTGGTCGCGCTCTGGGGAGCGCTCCCACAAGGAGATCGGGTGCAGCTCACGTTGCAGGACATCGGGCGCTTGGCGGGCGTTTCGCGCTCCACCGTGTCCCGCGTGATCAACGACCACGCCGCCGTGAGCCCCGACGTCCGGGCCCGCGTCCTCGAAGTGATCGAGCGCACCGGGTACACCCCGAACATGGCCGCTCGATCGCTCGTCTCGGGCAAGAGCGGGGTGATCGGCCTCGTCATCCCCAGCCGGGTCCACTCGCTGTTCGAGGACCCCTACTTCTCCCGACTCATCGCTGGAGTCACCTCGGCTGCGAACGAGGCGGGCACGACGCTCTCCCTCTTCCTGTTCCAGAACGAGGAGGAGGAGGCGGCGCTCTACCCCCGCGTCGTGTCGAGCCGTTTCCTCGATGGGCTCATCATCACAGCCACCCGCATGGCCGATCCCCTCGTGGCCCGCATCAACACCAATGAGGTACCCGTTGTCATGGTTGGACGCCCCGACGTGCAGGGCCTCAGCTACGTCGACGCCGACAACAAGGGTGGGGCGCACCAAGCCGCCCTCCACCTCGCCGATCTCGGCCATCGCCGCATCGGCCTTGTCGCTGCGCCGAGCAACACCACCGCCGGCCAGGACCGGACCGAAGGTTTCATCGAGGGGCTCGCCACCCGGGGCAGGGCGCTCCATCCATCCCTTCGCGCCGACGGCGACTTCTCTTCCGCCAGCGGATACGCCGCAATGCAGCAACTCATCCCCAACGAACCGGACGCCGTGTTCGTCGCTTCCGACACCATGGCCGTGGGCGCGCTGCGGGCTCTACGCGAACGTGGGATCCGAGTCCCCGAGGACATGGCCCTCATGGGCTTCGATGGACTCGCCCCGTCCAACGCCACCACACCTCGCCTCACCACGATGCACCAGCCCGTCACCGAGACAG
>CP070681.1:622755-624938 GCA_020352575.1 Acidimicrobiia bacterium
CCGCGTGGCCAGCGCCTGCTCGGCCTCGCCGACGAGGAGTCGGGCGAGCGCCCAGGCGGCATGGGATCGGGCAAGTCCCGAGGGGTGTTCGAGGGCATCCTCGAGGAGCGGCGACAGGGATCGATCGCCGGAGTTGCCCATCGCCACGAGGAGGTTGCGGCGGAGGTAGCGACCGTGACGACGCGGGATGTACCAGTGGGCGAACCGGTCGACGAGGGCCGCATCATCGAGCGCCAGCAGCTCACCGAAGTCCAGCGGCGCCGCCCCGGACTCACCAGCGAGTGCCCGAGTGCCCGGCGGGCACGAGGTGAGGCAGTCATCGCATCCATAGATCCTCCGCCCGAGGTGGGGGCGGATCCAGTGCGGGAGCGAGCCGGGGAGTTGGAGCCACGCTGCCAGGCACCGGCGGGCGTCGAGGCCGTCGTCGCCCAGCGCCCCGGTGGGGCATGCGGGAAGACACGCAACACACGTGCCGCAGTCCCGCACCATGGGAGGGGTCGCGGCCAGCGGCGCGTCCGTGACGACGGCACCCAACAGGGTCCATGGGCCTGCGCCTGGGGTGAGCACCATCGTGCTCCTCCCCCACCAGCCGACCCCGGCCCGGACCGCAGCGGCTCGGTCGACGAGCCGGTTGTCGTCGATGAGTACCTCGGCCCGATGGCCTGCTGCCCGCAATTCGTCGCGGATCGCGTCCGTGACCGCCCGGACCTGCTCGTACTGGTCGCCGGTGGCGAACCGCGCAACGATCGGTCCACTCGCCGCGGGTCCAGGCGCCCTTCCCGCATAGGTCGCCGAGACCGACACCACCCGCGTCGCCCAGGGGTACGTGGCCCGGACGTCTGTGGCGACATCCGGCTCGGAGTGGGTGAACCGCAGCCGCGACGCCCTCCCCGACGCCACCGACGCCACGAGATGCCGCCGCGCCTCCGTGAACGGCTCGGCCGAGGCCACGCCGACCGCAGACGCGCCATGGTCGAGGGCCAACGTGCGCAACGATTCCGTGGTGACCTGCACCCGCTGCAGGCTACGGCGATGGGAGGCGCCGGCCCGGCCAGGCCTTGGAGGAGGCCCGACCGGGCTGAGCCCCGGGGTGGACGTGGATCACCCCGCCCGTCGCTCGGCGCCGGACCCGTCGGATCGCACGAGGCGGAGCGGAGGCACGAGCCCTTCCTCGGCGAGGTGGGAGATGGCCGTGAGTTCGGCATCGTCGACCTCCGCCTCGGGATGGTGCCCGAGGAGGAACGTCACGACACAGTCATCACACGCCGTGGTGGCCTGCATGACGCAGTCGTCACAGTCGATCGTCATCTTCCGACCTCCGATGAGTCCATGGGGACATCGTGTCAAGGGGGTGTGACAGATTCCGGGGCCCGAGTGATCCGGTCGGGCGGCGGATCCGTATCCGTCGTATGAGGAGCCAGATCACCAGCTTGCTCGCTGTCCTCGGACTCGTCGCCGCCGGGTGCGGCGCCACGTCGGGCACGACGAGCACCACAGGGGCACAGGAGTCGACCCCGACCACCGAGGCCGCAGCGCCCACCGAAGCGGTCGAGTCGATCGCCACCGTGGACCAGACCGGGACCGTGCTCGAACTGCAGCACGAGTCGGAGGTGCGATTCGTCATCTTCCAGTACTTCCGTGGGGATCCGAACTTCGTCGAGGGCGTCAACCCCCGGGTGAGCGGGCAGGTCCTGGTCTCCGACGACGGGATCGAGATCGGCGAGGTCGTCATCCGCGCCGAGACCTTCAAGACCGAGAAGAACAAGCCACCGAACCCGCTCGGCGACGAGGTCGGGTGGCGCGATGAGGCCATCGATCGGTACATCCTCGAGGTGGCTGACCACCCCGAGATCACCTTCTCCCCCACCGGTGACCCCGAACTGATCGCCGACGGCCGCTACCGAGCCGTCAACGGGGACCTCACCATCCGAGGGACCACCAAACCCGTCACCTTCTTCGTGGCGATCTCCCAGACCGGTGACGACACGTACGCCGTCAACGGCTTCGCCAGCGTGACCCGGTCCGACTACGGACTCACCCTGCCCACCGTCCGCCACGTCACCGAGGTGGCCGAAGACGTCTCGCTCGAGTTCGACTTCGTCTACGGACCGGCGGCCGAAGAGGGCTGATCCGCCCCGGCGACCCTTGAAGCCGCCCTCGGGGTGGCGCGACAATGGGCTCAA
>CP070681.1:625038-627147 GCA_020352575.1 Acidimicrobiia bacterium
CGGCCGATCCCGATCGGCTCCGTGCGATGGCGAACTGGTACCGGGCCAACTACTCCCCGAGGTTCCTCGACCCGGGCGCCGACATCTCGATCCGGAATGCTCGGATCCCCGTGCGGTACATCCACGGGGCGAAGGACTTCGCCTTCGTGCCGGAGCTGGCGACGGGTAGTGCGGCGTTCGTCGATGCCGACGCCGACGAACACGTGCTCGAGGACGGCTCGCACTGGATGCCCCAGGCCCAACCGGAGAAGGTCGCTGCGCTGGTGGCCGACTGGGTCGAGCGCCACCGGCTGCCCTGAGGGTCACTCCGGACAGTGGGAGGCTCGTCCCTACACTCGCCCCCCATGTCCTGGTACGACCTCACGACCCTTCCGAACGGGCTGCGCGTCGTGACCGAGCGCATGCCCGGCATCCGCTCGGCGGCGATCGGATGCTGGGTCGACACCGGCACCCGTGACGAGCTCGGCAACGAGGCCGGCGCCTCCCATTTCCTCGAACACCTGCTCTTCAAGGGCTCCGAAGAGGTCTCCGCCCGGGAGATCTCCGAGACCTTCGACGCCATCGGCGCCCACTCGAATGCATTCACGACGAAGGAGCAGACCTGCTTCTGGACCCGGCTGCTCGACGACGAGCTCGGCACCGGCCTGCGCCTCCTCGCGGAGATGCTCCAACGCCCTGCTTTCAGGGAGCATGAGATCGACTCGGAGCGACAGGTCGTCATCGAGGAGATCCTGATGAGCGAGGACGACCCCGACGACACCGTCTTCGAGGCGTTCTCGGAGACGTTGTTCACGGGCCACCCGCTCGAGCGGCCGATCCTCGGCACGAGGGAGTCGATCACCGGGATGTCGTCCGGTGACATCTCGGGCTACTGGAAACGCCGCTACACGGCTGGTTCCACCGTCATCGCCATCGTGTCGTCGCTCCCGCACCAGCAGGTCCTCGACGAGGTCGAGAAGTACTTCGGTGACTGGGGTGGCGACGGGCTCACGCATGACCTCCATCCGCTCCAGCTCGTGACAGGGGCGCGAGTCGTCCACCGCGAAACCGAGCAGGCGCATGTCGTGATGGGCGGTGAACTGTTCCCCCGCGGCGATGAGCGACGGTGGGCCTTCGAGATCGCCAACCACGTGCTTGGTGGCGGAATGTCGAGCCGTCTCTTCCAGACCATTCGCGAGGAGCGGGGCCTCGTCTACAGCGTGTACTCGTTCGGGATGCCGTTCGCCGACATCGGCGCATGGGGCATCTACGCCGGCACGGCGCCGGAGCAACTACCCCAGGTCATGGAACTCATCGAGGGAGAACTCACCTCGATCCTCCGGGACGGCATCACCGAGGGTGAACTCGAGCGGGCCAAGGGATCGGTGCGTGGCTCGATCGCCCTGTCGATGGAGGACGCGAACAGCCGCATGAGCCGCCTCGGAAGACAGGTCGTCACCAACGGCGAGTTGCTGTCGACCGGTGAGCGCATCGCCCGCATCGAAGCGGTGACGCGCGAGGACGTCGCCTCCGTGTTGTCCGAGGTCATTCCGGGCCCTCGGGTGCTCACGGGGCTCGGGCCATTCGCTGAACGCGACCTCGAGGCGTACGTGGCATGACGGTCGTCGGGGTTTCGGGCGCAGCGGGCCGGATGGGCAAGCTCGTCGTGGGTGCGGTCGAGGCGGCCGACGACCTCGTGCTGGGACACGCCTACGACCCGGCCGGCGGGGAAGGCGTCGACGCCGACCCGAGTGGCATGGTCGGCTGTGACGTCGTGGTCGAGTTCACCCACCCCGGCGTCGCAATGGAGAACCTCGCCCGCTGGGCATCCATGGGCATCGACACGGTCGTTGGTACGAGTGGCTTCTCGGCCGATCGCATCGCCGAGGCCACGGCGCTCTACGAGGGCGCCGATGCCACCTGCCTCATCATCCCCAACTTCTCGATCGGTGCCGTCCTGATGATGCGATTCGCTGCGATGGCAGCCCCCCACTTCGCCGCGTCCGAGGTCATCGAACTCCACCACGATCGGAAGGCCGACGCCCCGTCGGGCACCTCGATCGCAACGGCAGAAGGGATGGCCGCTGCCGGTGGTCGCCCGAGCCGCCACGTCGAAGGCGAGGAACTCCG
>CP070681.1:627247-629346 GCA_020352575.1 Acidimicrobiia bacterium
GGCGACGTAGACCATGTTCTGGAACGGGATCCGACGGTCCTCTCGGGCGATCTTGGAGTTCACGTCGATCCCCGCGTGCTTGTTCGTGCCTTTGTTGATCTCGAAAACGGCCCGGGTCTTCGTGGTGTTGTCGATGGCGTAGACGAGCTCGCGGATCATCCGCTCGTCCTGGGCGAACAGGCGGCCGGACTCGAGAAAGCCGGGCGGGGCGATCTCCTCGGAGAACTCCGCAGCCCACACGTCGGTGACGAACGGGGCGACGGCACTGCCGAGGATCATCTGCCGGAGGCCCGACGACACCACGTAGTGCTCGACGGTGATGCCGTGCTCGGCGTAGTCGGGGTGGGCCTCGATCTCCTTCTTGAGCGTGCCCATGAACTCGGGCATGCCCTCGTAGAAGGCGATCTCGCCGCCCAACTGCCGGAGCAGCTGGTTGGTGAGGCCCGGCATCCGGCCCTCCCGCACGTAGGTGAGGAGGTGGTTGAGGTAGAGGGTGTCGGGGTTCACCATCCCGGCGCCACGGGACCGGTAGAACTCGATGAGGCCGTCGGCCTCCTCCCAGAACGACACCGGGTCGATGTCGTAATGGGCGAAGAGCGGTCCCTGCATGTAGCCGGGGATCAGGGTCTTGTCGAAGTCCCAGATGACCGCAATGACGTTTTGGGGGAAGATCGGCATGGGCTGTGGAAGGGTATCGGCACGTCCCCGGCGGGGGAAGAGGGAAATAGTCTCGGGGCATGGACGCCTACTTCACCCGTCCGAGCCACGACTGGTTCCTACCGACCGACCACACGAGGGGCCCGTGGGACGCCGACTCGTGCCACGCAGGACCACCCACGGCGCTCATGGCGCGGGCCGTGGAGCACCTCCTTCCCGATCTCCAGCTCACCCGATTCACCGTCGAACTCATGCGTCCGATCCCGATGGCGGGGTTCCGGGTGCAGGCAGAGATCCGCCGGCCAGGCCGCCAGGTGTCGCTCAGCGAGGCGGAGATCCTCGACGACGACCAGATCTATGCCCGGGCGTACGGGATGCACCTCCGCACGCTCCCCGAGCCGCTCGAGGTCTCCACGGCGCCGTCACGGGTGCCCCGCCTGCAGGATGCCGTGCCGGGTCCGTTCCCCATCCGGGAGACTGCCCATGGGCTCGGGGCGTTCGGCGCGTCGGTCGAGGCGCGGTACGACCCCGAGGGGTCCCAGGGCGACGGTGGGCCGACAACCATGTGGGCGCGCAGTGTGGTGCCAATCCTCTCCGACGAAGCACCGAGCCCGTTCCAACGCATCTGCCCACTCGCCGATTCCGGGAATGGGATCTCGTACAACGACTACCTCGACAAGGTCCACTTCGTGAACCCGGACCTCACAATCTCCATCCACCGACCACCCGACGGCGAGTGGCTCTGCTCCCGGAGCGAGTCGCATTGGCACGCCTCAGGCATCGGAACCGCCGACTCCGAGTTGTTCGACCGGCACGGGCCGGTAGGCAGGGCAACGCAGAACCTCCTGCTGTACCCGCCCCCGGCGGGCTAGCCCTCGTCGGGGAACCACACCGCCGTGTCGGAGTTGAACTGGCTCCAGGCGAACCAGAACGCCTCATGGCTGGGCACCGGCGCATCGCCGTCGTAGGCGACGAGCCCGGAACCTTCGAGCCGGATCTCGACGCCCTCCACCCGGACGTC
Source organism: Acidimicrobiia bacterium (assembly GCA_020352575.1). Lineage (GTDB taxonomy): Bacteria > Actinomycetota > Acidimicrobiia > Spongiisociales > JAENVV01. Next base: position 628,926 of record CP070681.1, read on the forward strand.
CTCGCCGGCCTCGAGCGCGGCTCGGGTGTCTCGGACGGGGAACGCCACTGAGCGGTCGCCGATGCGGACACCGAGCACGAGCACCTCGGGTGGGACCCGTGCGTCGACACTGCCGACGGGGAAGATCGGGCCATCGAGGTTGCGACCCTGCAGGGGATCCTCGGGGTAGTCGAACCCGATCCCCCCATCCTCGGCGAGGATCGTGGTGTCCGGGTGGGCTTCCTTCCACGCCCCCCACATCGAGGTGATGACAGGGATCTGTTCGAGCACCTCTCCCCGGCCCGGCCCGGAGATGCCGAGGCCGGCGAATGTGTCGTAGTAGGTGCCGGTGGTGAGGTCGACCATGATCTTGTTCGACCGCTGGAGCAGTCCCGAGGTCCGGAGCACCCGACGTTCGTCTCCCTCGCCGACGAAGAACGCC
>CP070681.1:629446-631542 GCA_020352575.1 Acidimicrobiia bacterium
TCTTGGGGTCGAGGTTCCCGGTGGGCTCATCGGCGAGGAGGATCGTGGGATTGGCGACGAGCGCCCGGGCGATCGCCACTCGCTGGATCTGACCACCGGACAACTCTGTCGGGAGATGGTCTACCCGATCACCCAACCCAACCATGTCGAGCACCTGGGCGGCACGGGCGAGGCGAGCCCGCTTCGGGACACCGGCGTACAGCAGCGGCGTGGCAACGTCGATGAGGGCGGTCGTACGGGGCAGCAGGTTGAAGCGCTGGAACACGAACCCGATCATCTGGTTTCGGGCCCTCGTACGGGCGCGGTCGTCGAGGGTGCTCACCGGCACGCCGCCGAGCTCGTAGATCCCCCCGTCGGGACGATCAAGGAGCCCCATGATGTTGAGCAGGGTCGACTTGCCCGAGCCTGAGGCACCGACGATCGCAACCCACTCACCGGGCTGGACGTCGAGATCGACGCCGGTGAGGACGTCGAGGCGCTCAGGCCCGACCTGATAGGAGCGGGTGATGCCGTGCATGCGCAGTGCGTGGGTCTCGTACATGGGAGTCCTTTCTTCGTTCACGCCACCCAACGTATGGACGGAGGTGTGAAACCCGTGTGAAGCGGCACTTCACATCGACCTCACACCCGATTTCGCACGATGGGGGCCCATACCGAAAGGAACGACACCATGTCGGCGCTCCAGCTCCACGAGAACCAAGGCGGAATGACCGCCCAGGCCACCTACAACCCGGCGCCCAGGCGCTCCCGCGCCGGGTGGTGGATTGCCCTCGTCGTCATCGGGGTCGTGGCAGCGGGTGCCTTCTTCCGACCCGCGGCAAACGAGCCGGCTCCTACCTACCTCACCGAGTCGGCCGTGAGTGGCGACCTCGAGGAGGTCGTCGAGGGCACCGGGACGGTCGCGTTCCCCGACGAGATGATGCGCACCCTCACCGCACGGGTCGGCGGCACCGTCACCGAGGTCCACCTCGGAGCCGACTCGGCCATCGGGGCGCTCGACCCCATCGTCGACATCGATGACGCGACCCTGTGGGCCGTGCCCGGTGACGCGCCCATCTACCGCGGACTCGCCGTCGACGCCGAGGGTGCGGATGTCGAGACGCTCGAACAGGCACTCGCCGACGCCGGCTACGAACCGGGCGAGGTCGATGAGGTCTTCGATGCCGACACGCAGGCAGCACTCGAGGCGTGGCAGGCGGACAACGAGCTCGAGGTCACCGGTGTGTTCGACCCGACCCAGTTCGTGTGGATGCCCTCCGAATCGGTCGCCCTCGACGTACCGGTCGTGCTCGGCGACTTCGTTCAGCCCGGCAGCCAGCTCGCCTTGCTCGGCCCCTCTGACGGGCTCATCCTGACTGTCGACGTCGACCAGGCCGACACCACCTCCATAGAGGTGGGTGACGAGGTGTTCGTCGAGGTCGATGGCATTGACGAGACCATCTCGGGCACCGTCGAGTCGATCGCCACCCTCCCGAGCAGCGGCACCGACTACGAGGTCATCGTTTCCCTCGACGACACGGACGAACTCCTGCTCGGCATGGAGGGCACCGCAACGATCGTGACGAGCGTCCTCCGCGACGTAGTGCTCGTCCCGACCGGTGCACTCGGCGGCTCCGCCGACGCCCCCACCGTCAACGTGCTCATCGATGGCACGTCGGTGACCCGGCCGGTGACCACCGGACTCATGACGCCGACCCAGGTCGAGATCACGAGCGGGATCGCTGCCGGCGACGCCATCATCCTCGGTGAGGTGACCGAATGATTCTCCAGGCTTGGGCACTCGCCCTGGACCGGATCCGGGCCAACGTCCTCCGGTCCTCCCTCACCATGCTCGGCGTCATCATCGGCGTCGCTGCCGTCGTAGCCCTCGTGTCAATCGGATCGGGGGTTGAGGAGAACATCAACGACCAGTTCGCCGGCCTCGGGGCCGAGACGCTCACTGTTCAGCCCGGCGGCACCTCCTTCGCCGACGGGATCGGAGAGGGCGAAGGCCCGCTCGGCGGGCCGGGCAACCCGAACCTGGCCGTGGTGCAGTCGGACGCCGTCCTCGCCGAGAACGACCTCCTCACCATCGAACTCGTGCCCTCGGTCGAAGC
>CP070681.1:631642-633723 GCA_020352575.1 Acidimicrobiia bacterium
CTCATCCTCCAGAAGAACCTCGCCGCCATCCCCAAGGTGCTCCTCCAGGAGGGTATGACGGACCCCGAAAACCTCATGTACCACGCCGTCACGAAGTTGCGCCTCCCGCGGTACCTCGCGTCCACCTCCACGAACGGACTCTCGCTCGCCTACGACCTCTTCTGCGTCGCGTCCGAGGGGTACAAGGAGCACTTCATGTCGAAGGGCGTTCCCGGCGAGAAACTGGTCGTCACGGGCCTCCCCCATTGGGACGACTTCGCGCGCGCCGTCGACGGCTCGTCGTTCCCCCATCAAGGGTATGTCCTCGTCGCCACGTCCGACGCCCGCGAGACGCTCAAGCTGGAGTACCGGAAGCGGTTCCTGCGGCGCGCTGTCCGTATCGCGGCTGGGCGTCCGATGATCTTCAAGCTGCACCCGAACGAGCAGGTCGAGCGTGCGACCCGGGAGATCCGCCAGGTGGCCCCCGACGCGCTCGTGCTCGCCGAGGGCGACATCAACCCGATGATCGCGAACTGTGATGAGCTCATCACGCAGTACTCGACCGTCGTGTACACCGGCATGGCCCTCGGAAAGCCATGCCACTCCTACTTCGACATGGACGAACTCGGGCGCCTGTTGCCCATGCAGAACGGCGGCACGTCGGCCGCCCGCATGGCGCAGGTGTGTCGCCACGTCCTCGAACGAAGGGACCTCCTGGACCGTCGAGCATTGGTGGATGTGTGTGCGTGTCGTGACTGTGATGCAGGCGCGATCGAGCTCCACGCGGCTGCCGGGTAAGGTCCTCCGCCCCGTCCTCGGCGTCCCGGTGCTCCTCCAACAGGCCCGGCGCATGCAGCGCGCGGACCTCCTCGGCACGCTCGTCGTCGCGACCTCGACGGATCCCTCCGACGACGCGCTCGTCGCGCTCGTGGAGGATGCGGGCGTCCCGGTCGTACGCGGTTCCCTCGACGACCTCCTGGACCGCCACCTCGTCGCCGGCAGGGCCCTCGACGCCGAGGCCGTGGTGAAGATCCCGAGCGACTGCCCACTCATCGATCCGGCGATCATCGACCTCGTGATCGGGTCGTTCCTGGAGTCGGGCGCCGACTTCACGTCGAACCTCCACCCGCCGTCCTGGCCCGACGGGCACGATGTCGAAATCATGCGGATGGAGGTGCTGGAGGCTGCCGGACGCGAGGCAACGAGGGATTTCGAGCGGGAGCACACCACCCCCTTCATCTGGGAGCGCCCAGGTCGCTTCGACCTCGAGAACGTCACCTGGGACAGCGGTGAGGACTTCTCCATGAGCCACCGCTGGACGATCGATTACCCGGAGGACTTCGCCTTCGTGACGGCTGTGTACGAGGCGTTCGGCACCATCGATGAACCGAGTCCCGTATTCGGCCTCGACGACGTCCTGGACCTCCTCGAGGCCCGGCCCGACATCGCAGCCATCAACGCCCGGTACGCCGGCGTGAATTGGTACCGGCACCATGTGGACGACCTGGCGACCGTACACTCCGACGCCACCCGACTCGCACCTGAGGAGCGTGCATGACCCCCGACCGAGTCGCGGAACTCGAAGCGATGGCGCTTCGCGTTCGCGAGCACATCATCCGCATGTCCACCGACGGGGGATGCTTCATCGGCGCGTCGCTGTCATGTGCCGACCTCATCGTCCACCTCTACGAGGAGTTCCTCGACATCACCGCTCCCGAGGATCCCGATCGCGACCTCCTCTTCCTCTCGAAGGGCCACGACGTGCCGGCGCTGTACGGCACCTTCGTCGAGCGCGGGTGGATGCCGGTCGAGCGGCTCGCCAACCACCTCTCCACCGATGACTCCATCTATTGGCATCCGAACCGGGCCGTCCCCGGCGTCGAGTTCCATTCGGGGTCCCTCGGCCACCTCCTTCCCGTCTGTGTCGGCGTCGCCATGGAGGCCCGGATGTCCGGCAGCCAGCGGAAGGTCGTGGTGATCACTGGTGACGGGGAGTTGAACGAAGGGACGAACTGGGAGGCCCTCCTCGTAGCGTCCGCCCATGCGCTCGACAACCTCGTCGTCGTGGTTGACCGGAACGCATTCCAGGCCAACATGCGCAC
>CP070681.1:633823-635898 GCA_020352575.1 Acidimicrobiia bacterium
TTTTTTGTAGGCGGAGGAACCCATGGAGACCCTCACCGGAGCACAAGCCCTCATCAAGGCCCTCGAACGAGAGGGCGTCGAAGTCGTATTCGGCGTGCCGGGTGGGGCGATCCTCCCTGCCTACGACCCGATGCTCGACAGCCCCATCCGACACATCCTGGCCCGCCACGAACAGGGTGCCGGACACATGGCGTCGGGCTACGCCTGGGCCACCGGCAGGGTCGGTGTCGTCATCGCCACGTCCGGTCCCGGCGCCACGAACCTCGTGACGCCGCTCGCCGACGCCCTCATGGACTCGGTGCCGGTCGTGGCGATCACCGGCCAGGTGGCGACGACCGCCATCGGTAACGATGCCTTCCAGGAGGCCTACACCACCGGCATCACGATGGCCGCCACGAAACACAACTACCTCGTCACCGACGCAGCGGACATTCCCGGAGTCGTGCGCGAGGCGTTCCACCTCGCGGCAACCGGCCGTCCGGGGCCCGTCCTCGTCGACGTGCCCAAGGACATCCTCAACGCGACGCTTGAGTGGCGGGAGCCCGAGGGAACGATCGATCTGCCCGGCTACAAGCCCACCACCCAGCCCCACCGGCGCCGCATCCAGGAAGCCGTGCGCCGCATCGAGGGCGCTGAGCGACCCGTGCTCTACATCGGCGGCGGCATCATCAAGGCAGGCGGTTCCGATGCCCTCGTCGAGCTCGCCGAGAAGGCAAACCTCCCAGTCGTGACCACCCTCATGGGTCGGGGCGCCATCCCGGACTCCCACCCACTCACGCTCGGCATGCCGGGAATGCACGGCCTGTATGCGGCGACCACCGCGATCCAGAAGTCGGACCTCCTCATCGGGATCGGCGTGCGATTCGACGACCGCGTCACCGGCGACCCCGACGCCTTTGCGCCCCTCGCCGAAGTGATCCACGCCGACATCGACCCGGCCGAGATCGGCAAGGTCCGGGAAGCCGACGTGCCGATCGTCGGCGATGCCCGCTCCGTCCTCGAGGCCTTGGTGAAGGAGTGGGGGGACCGGCCTCTGCCCGAGCGCACCGACTGGTTCGACACGATCGCTCGCTGGCAGCGGGACTTCCCCCTCAGCTACGACCAGAAGCCCGACGGGATGATCAAGCCCCAGTTCGTCGTGGAGGAACTCCACCGCATCACCGGAGGCGACGCCATCCTCGTGGCAGGCGTCGGCCAGCACCAGATGTGGGCCTCGCAGTACTGGGGGTTCGAGAAGCCCAACAGGTGGCTCAACTCGGGTGGCCTCGGGACGATGGGATATGCCGTCCCCGCCGCCGTGGGCGCCAAAGCAGGCATGCCCGACGAACTCGTGCTCGCCATCGATGGCGACGGGTGCTTCCAGATGACCTTCCAGGAGCTCATCACGGCGGCCATCGACAAGCTCCCGGTGAAGATCGCCGTGCTCAACAACGGCGTGTACGGGATGGTCGCCCAATGGCAACGGCTCTTCTACAACGGCCGACTCTCCGCCTCGGAACTCGGTGACGACGCACTCGACTACGTGAAGCTCGCCGAGTCGATGGGCTGCGCGGGGTTCCGTGCCATCACGCCGGCCGAGGTGGCACCGGTCATCGAGAAGGCCCTCGCCGTCGATGACCGCCCCGTCGTCATGGAGTTCCTCGTCGATCCCGAGGAGCACGTGTACCCGATGGTTCCGGCCGGCGGGTCGAACGACATCATCATCATGGGACCGGAGGACGCCTGATGCAGCAACACACCCTTTCGGTCCTCGTCGAGGACAAGTCAGGCGTCCTCGCCCGGGTGAGTTCGCTCCTCGCACGACGGGGCTTCAACATCCACTCCCTCGCCGTCGGGCCGACTGGCGAACCGTCGATGTCCCGCATGACGATCGTGGTCGAGGCCCCCGAGCTCGAGCAGGTGAAGAAGCAGCTCCACAAGCTCGTCAACGTCGTGAAGATCACCGAACTCGACCCCGAGGTGGCGGTCGAGGTCGAGGTCATGCTCATCCGGGTCGCTGCGGGTGCCGGTCAGCGCACCGAGGTCCTCGAGCTCGCCCAGATCTTCGACGCCACGGTGGTGGACGTCTCCCCCAC
>CP070681.1:635998-638071 GCA_020352575.1 Acidimicrobiia bacterium
AGCGTGTCGCCGCTGTTGCCGACCACCTCGATGGTGCTCGACGCCTCCGGGTCGGTGAAATCGGCCGGGATGAGGATGGCGGCGGCTGCCCGACCGTCGACGACTGCGTCGACGGCGGTGGCACGATCGGCCACCAGTTCGACGTTAGAGAATCCGACCTCATCGACGAGCACGTCGACGAGTCCCTGCCCAACGAAGCCACTCTCGTCGTAGACCTTGTACGTGGGGTCGAACACGCCGTCGAAGGCGTTCCCGACCACCTGGGTGAGGATGAGTGTGATCGCCAATGGCGCCACGATCCCCAGGATCAGGAAGGAGCGGTCCCGAAGCCGTTGCTTCAGGTCCTTCCCGGCGAGGAGGAATGCGGTACCCATGGTCAGTCCCGCAGCGCCTTCCCGGTGAGGTGCAGGAACACGGCCTCGAGGTCGGGCTCGTGCACCGCGACACCCTTCACCACCGTGTGCTCGGCAACGACCGAGATGATCTCGGCGAGCCGGCCTGCGGCGTCGGGGAGGACGATCTCCACGCCGGCATCCGACACGCTGGCCTGGTCCACATCGGGGAGCGCCCGTAGGCGGTCGATGAGCCCGTCGACGTGCCCGCCCGTTTCGAGGGTGACCCGGTCGCGCTGCCCGACGGTCGCCACCAGCTGGCGGCGGGTGCCTTCGGCGATGAGCTGGCCCTGGTCGATGATCCCGACCCGGTCGCAGAGGCGCTCGGCCTCCTCCATGTAGTGGGTGGTGTAGAGCACGGCGAGGCCCTCGGTGCCGAGCGCGTCGACCGAGTCGAGGATCGCGTTGCGGCTCTGGGGGTCGACGCCCACCGTCGGCTCGTCGAGCATGAGCAGCTTCGGGCCGTGCAGGAGACCGATGCCAATGTTGAGGCGACGCTTCATCCCGCCCGAGAACTCGCCCGCCTTGTCCTTGGCACGGTCGGTGAGGCCGGTGAGGTCGAGGACCCGATCCACGGCCTTCTGGCGCTCTGCCCCGGACAACCCGTACAAGGAGGCGAAGAACGAGAGATTCTCGCCGGCACTCAGGTCGGGGTAGATCGCCAGGTCCTGGGGCACGTAGCCAAGGGCTTCACGAGCACCGACCGAGTTGACCTCGATCGGGTTGCCATCGACGACGACGGTACCGGCATCCTTGTGGAGGAGCCCGCAGATCATCGAGATGGTGGTCGTCTTGCCCGCTCCGTTCGGGCCGAGGAGCCCGTAGGTCTCCCCAGCGGCGATCTCGAACGTCACGTCGTCGACCGCCTTGCGATCGCCGAAGGACTTTGCGAGCCGATCAGCGGTGAGTACTGCCGTCATGCGGATTCTCCCTGCACTCGGTTGATCATTTCCTGGAGGGCCGAAAGGTGGTCGGCGAGTGCCTTCCTCCCCGCCTTGGTCGCCTTGACCGTGGTGAGGGGGGTCCGGCCCTTGAAGGACTTCGTGATGGAGACGAGACCTGCGTCTTCGAGCACCCGGAGGTGTCGGGAGAGGTTCCCGTCGGAGAGGTCGAGCTCGTCCCGCAGGTAGGTGAAGGACGCCGACTTGACCTCGGCGAGGATGGTGAGCACTCCGAGCCGAGTCCGCTGGTGGACGACGTCGTCGAGGCGCTCGAAGGCGGACTCGGTCATCGTCGGACCATCCAGAGGCCGACACCGGTCCCGACCAGGAGCCCACCGGCGGTCGAGGCGAGCGCGACGTACAGCGCGAGATCACTCTCCAGCATGAAGTACATGCCGGCGCCCCATGCGGCGATGAACGCCAGGGCAGCGACGAGGAGGCGCTGACGATCGAGGGCGGCGAAGGAGCCGAACCCGGCTACGAGGGCGAGCCACCAGACGAGGATCGCAATGGCGTCCTCGAGGACGAACCACACACCGAACCCCACCCCGAACATGGAGAGGCCGGTGAGGAGGTAGGGCCAGATGGCACCCCCGGTGGACACCTCCCGATCGATCCTGCTGCCGACTGCGAAGGAGGCGACACCTCCTGCCGGGCCGGCAACGATCCAGTAGAAGCTGAGCGCCTCGGACCCGCTGATGACCGCTGGCACCGAGAGCAAGAAGATGGCGCCCCACATG
>CP070681.1:638171-640242 GCA_020352575.1 Acidimicrobiia bacterium
GCCCTCGACTACCCGGCGATGGGATATGGCATCCGCTACGAGCACGGCATCTTCGTGCAGTCGATCGAGGGCGGCCGCCAGGTGGAACTGCCCGACAACTGGCTCTCACGCGGGAACCCGTGGGAGGTCCGGCGGGCGGGTCTGAGCTACGACGTCGGATTCGGCGGGCGCACTGAGCGGGTGCGTGACGGCCGCGGTCGGGTCCACGTCCAGTGGATCCCCGAGCAGGTCGTGAAGGGTGTCGCCCACGACACCCCGATCGTCGGGTACAAGGTGGAGACGGTGAACACGCTCCGGCTCTGGCGGTCGGAGTCACCCGAGTCGTTCGACCTCGATGCATTCAACAAGGGCGACTACGACGGCTCCGTCGCCGCCCAGGTCGACTCCGAGACGATCTCGAAGGTCCTCTACCCCAACGACGAGGGCGACCTCGGCAAGGTGCTCAGGCTCAAGCAGCAGTACTTCTTCACCTCATGTGCCCTGCAGGACATGATGCGATTCCACCTTCGCACCGGTGGCAACCCCGCCTCGTTCCACGAGCGGTATGCGATCCAACTCAACGACACCCACCCGGCGATCGCCATCGCCGAACTGCTACGCCTCCTCGTCGACGTCCACGGCCTCGAGTGGGACACGGCGTGGGAAGTGACCTCGCGCTCATTCGCCTTCACGAACCACACGCTCCTCCCGGAGGCGTTGGAGACCTGGCCCGAGCGGTTCTTCTCGCAGCTGTTGCCCCGCCACCTCGAGATCATCCACGAGGTCAACCGGCGGTTCCTGGACGAAGTGCGAATCCGCGTGCACGGCGACCCGGGCCCGATCGAGCGGCTCTCGATCATCGAGGACAAGGGCGAGCGGCGTATTCGCATGGCGAACCTCGCAGCGGCGGCGAGCCACACCATCAATGGCGTGAGTTCCCTCCACTCGGAGTTGCTCACCGAGCGGGTCATGTCGGACTTCTACGCCCTGTGGCCGGAGAAGTTCACGAACGTGACGAATGGGATCACCCCTCGTCGCTTCCTCAAACTGTCGAACCACGGTCTCGTCGACCTCATCGGTTCCCGCATCGGCAACCACTGGATCTCCGACCTCGACCGGATCCAGGAGATCGAAGAGCATGCCGACGACGCCTCCCTCTGGGAGGAGTGGCAGGCGGTGAAGCGGCAGAACAAGGTGCGGCTCGCCCGCCGCATCGGCCGGGCGACATCCATCTCGGTGGATCCCGACTCCATGTTCGACGTGCAGGTGAAGCGCATCCACGAGTACAAGCGCCAGCACCTCAACCTCCTCCACATCATCACCCTGTACAACCGGGTGAAGCTCGGGACCTATGCGGGTCCGCCCCGCACCGTGGTGTTCGGCGGCAAGGCGGCGCCGGGGTACTGGATGGCGAAGGAGATCATCGAGGCCATCCATGCCGTGGCCCGGGCGGTGAACCGCGACCCGGCGGTGCGCGGCATCCTCAAGGTGATCTTCCTGCCCGACTTCAACGTCACGTCGGCCCAGGAGATCTACCCGGCCTCCGACCTCTCGGAGCAGATCTCGACGGCCGGCTACGAGGCCTCGGGGACCGGCAACATGAAGTTCGCCATGAATGGGGCCCTCACGATCGGCACGCTCGACGGAGCGAACGTCGAGATCCGTGACCGGGTCGGCGCCGAGAACTTCTTCCTCTTCGGCCTCACGGCGGACGAGGTGGTGGAACGGCAGGCGTCGGGTCGCAACCCCCGCGACATCGTCGACGCCGATCCGGAGCTCACTGCGGCGATGGAACTCCTCTCCTCCGGCTTCTTCGCAGGGGGTGACCCCGATTGGTTCGGCGGCCTGGTGAAGAACCTGCTCACCAACGACCACTTCCTCGTACTCGACGACTACCGGGCGTACGTTGACTGCCAGGCCGAGGCCGGCGGCGTGTACCTGGACCAGTCCGAGTGGGCGAAGCGCTCGATCCTCAACACGGCGCGGGTGGGGTACTTCTCGTCCGACCGGGCGATCCACGAGTACGCCGACCGCATCTGGGCGTTGCCGCAGAACCCGCCCGGTTCCTCGCTGCTGGACTGAGCCCACATGC
>CP070681.1:640342-642388 GCA_020352575.1 Acidimicrobiia bacterium
GAACCTGGGCGACGGGATCGCCGGTATCGCGTACCCGTGGCTCGCCTCCCTCATCACCCGGGACCCGATCCTCCTCTCCCTCACCGTCGTCGCGAGTCGGATCCCCTGGCTGGTCTTCACCCTCCCGGCCGGGGTCATCACGGACCGGGTCGACCGCCGCAAGCTCATCGCCTGGATGGATGTGTTCCGCTTCGCCCTCACCGGGGGCGTGGCCGCCGCCGTCGCGATCGGCGCCTCGAGCCTGCCTGCCGTCGATGCCAACCCGTTCGTCCCACCGGCGAACCAGGGGTGGTGGCTCGCCCTCGTCATCGGAGCCGCGTTCCTCTTCGGCGTCGCCGAGGTGTTCAGGGACAACGCAGCGCAGACCCTCATGCCTGCGCTGGTCGACAAGGAGCACCTCGAGACCGCAAACGGTCGCCTGTGGGGGGCCGAGGCCGCCGCCAACTCCTTCATCGGCCCCCCGCTCGGAGGATTCCTCCTCGGCCTCGCGATCGCCATGCCCTTTTTCGTCGACGCCGGCACGTTCCTGCTCTCAGCGCTCCTCATCTTCTCGCTGCGGGGCTCGTTCAAGGCGAGGCACGAGGGGCCCGCACCGGTGCGCGAGCCCTTCCTCACAGAGATCAAGGCAGGCATCAAGTGGCTGTTCGCCCACCACCTCCTCCGCGACCTCGGAATCGTCCTCGGTGTGATGAACGCGATGCTCCAGGTGTCGTTCGCCACCGCCGTCTTCTTCGTGCAGGAGGTGCTCGCCCTCGATGCCACAGCGTTCGGCATCCTCATGACCGGCGGCGCCGCAGGTGCGGTCGTCGGCAGCTTCGCCGCGTCCAAGGTGTCGGAGCGTCTGGGCTCGGGGACCGCGCTCCTCATCACGCTCGGCGGATCGGCGCTGACGCTCGCCGTGATCGGACTCAGCTCGTCATGGCCCCTCGTGTGGGCGATGTTCGCCATCAACTCGTTCCTCGCGGTGGTCTGGAACGTGATCACCGTCGCGCTGCGGCAGACGATCATCCCCGACCACTTGCTCGGGCGGGTGAACTCGGTGTATCGGTTCTTCGCCTGGGGGATGATGCCCATCGGCAGCCTGCTCGGCGGTGTCCTCGTGGCCCTCGCCGAGCCCGGCCTCGGGCGGATCCCAGCGCTGCGCATCCCCTTCTTCGTCGCCGGCGGCGTCTACGCACTCCTCTTCGTGATCGGTATCCGTCGCTTCTCGACCGAGCGCATCGAGTCTGCGAGGGCTGCCGCGAAGTGAGTCGCACCGTCCGTCCGATTGCCCCGGTCGTGGTGGGGGTGATCCTCTTCCTCGACCTGGTCGCGTACACGGCGCTCGTCCCGCTCCTCCCCGGCCTCCAGCAGGCCCTCGGAGCGTCGGAACTCGCCATCGGGCTGCTCGTCGGGGTCTTGGCGTGGGGCACGCTCGCCCTCGGCCTGCCGATGAGCGCCGTCACCGACCGCATCGGCCCCCGGCGGGTGACCCTGCTCGGAGCGGCCCTCGCCGGGATCTCGCTCATTTGGTTCGGTGCAGCGACGACGTTCGGGACGCTCCTCGCTGCGCGGCTCGTACAAGGCGTCGCCTCCGCCGCGCTGTGGGTGGCTGGGCCGTCGTGGTCGGCGGTCGGGACCGACGGCACCCGCCGCGATCGTCGGACGACCACGGTCACTGCGGCAGGGATGACCGGCACCGTCGTCGGACCGGGCCTCGGTGCGCTGCTCGCCACACCCGATCGCCCACTCCTTGCCTTCACCGTCCTCGGATGGGTGATCCTCGCCACCACGGCGGCCGGGGTCGTCGCAACCCGTCGGGTCGGTCTCGCCGCACCCACCCGCCGACCCCGGCTCCGTGACTCCACCATCGTGTGGCGCTCCCCCCTGTTCACGGTCGGCGCCATCACGGCAGCTGCCGCTGCGCTCACCAACTCCTCGGAGTCGGTGATCATCACCCTCGGACTCGGCAACCGCGGCGTGGCGGCGACCACCCTCGGAGTCCTCTTCTCCATCGGCGGGGCCGGCCTCGCCGCAACCCAGGCGGCGAGCACTCGGATCCTCCCC
>CP070681.1:642488-644531 GCA_020352575.1 Acidimicrobiia bacterium
GCCATCGGCTCGAGGCCGAGCCGCTCGACGGCGTCACCGGTGGCCAGGAGGAGCGCAGAGGCTCCGTCGTTCATCTGCGAGGCATTCCCTGCCGTGACGGTGCCGCCCTGGCGGAACACCGGCCGCAGCTTCGCCATGGCCTCCAGGGAGGCGTCCCGGCGGGGGCCTTCGTCGACGTCGACCCACTGTGACGAGCGGCCACGGGGGTCCTGCGGGGCCTCCAACGGCACGAGTTGGGCCGCCAGTCGACCCTCGTCGATCGCCGCCACGGCGCGCCGGTGGGACTCGAGGGCGAAGGCGTCCTGGTCCTCACGACCCACCGACCATCGCTCCGCCACCTCCTCGGCCGTCTCCCCCATCCCGAGGGACCGGTAGTGGTCGTGCCACTGCGGGTTCACGAGGCGCCATCCGAGCGTCGTGTCGGCCATCTCGGGCAGGCCGGGCCGGAAAGGTGCCGTCGGCTTCGTCATCATGACGAGTGGGGCACGGCTCATGGACTCGGAACCGCCAGCGATCATCACCTCTCCCCACCCGTCCCGCATCGCCTGGGTCGCCTGGATGGTCGCCTGGAGGCTCGATCCACACAACCGGTTGACCGTGACGCCTGGGATCTCCACCGGGAAACCAGCGAGGAGGGCGGCAATGCGGGCCACGTCCCGGTTGTCCTCCCCCGCCTGGTTCGCCGCACCCCACGCAATGTCCTCGATGAGGGAGGGGTCGACGCCCTCGTTCCGGTCCATCAGTGCACGCATCGCGTGCGCGGCGAGGTCGTCCGGACGGACGTGTGCGAGCACCCCGCCGAGCTTCCCGACGGGGGTGCGGACGGCATCGACGATGAAGACCTCGGGCATGCGGCGAGGGTAGCGGGGAGCCCCCCAAGGGCCCTCCGGGGGTCGTTCGAACAAGGCCGCAAACCTGCGACAATCCACCCGACGGAGGGCGGCTGCACGGCCGCCTCTCGCACGACCCGACCGAAAGGACCACGTGTCCGACACGCAGACCCTCCCAGAAGGAACCGAAACGGAACACCTCGACAAGGTGATCATCCGTTTTGCAGGCGATTCGGGCGACGGGATGCAGGTGGCCGGCTCCCGGTTCACGGAAGCGTCCGCGCTGTTCGGCAACGACCTTGCGACCCTTCCCTCGTTCCCCGCCGAGATCCGGGCTCCGCAGGGCACCATCGCCGGCGTCAGCTCGTACCAGGTGCAGATCGCCGACTTCGACATCCTCACCGCAGGTGACGAGCCGGACGTGCTCGTGGCCATGAACCCGGCAGCGCTCAAGGCACACCTCAAGGACGTCCGACGCAATGGCACGATCATCGTCAACAAGGACGCCTTCACCGACCGCAACCTCGAGAAGGCCGAGTGGGACGGCGATCCCCTCCAGGACGGCACCCTCGACGGGTACCGGGTCATCGAGGTCCCGATGGAGACGCTCACCAAGGACGCGGTAGAGGAATCGGGCGTCACGGGCCGTGACGTGCTCCGTTCCAAGAACATGCTCGCCGTGGGCCTGCTCGCCTGGCTGTACAACCGGCCACTCGAGCCCACGATCGAGTGGCTCGAGCAGAAGTTCAAGAGCAAGCCGGAGGTCGTGGCGGCGAACACCGCTGCACTGAAGGGTGGCTACAACTTCGGCCTCACCACCGAGGCGCTGAAGACGACATTCGTCGTCGAGCCAGCCCAGCTGCGGCCCGGCACCTACACGAACATCTCCGGGAGCATGGCGCTCGCGTGGGGTCTCCTCGCCGCATCGCAGCAGGCGAAGCTCCCGCTGTTCTACGGCTCCTATCCGATCACCCCGGCCTCGGACATCCTCCACGAGCTCTCCAAGCACAAGAACTTCGGGGTGCGGACGTTCCAGGCCGAGGACGAGATCGCGGCCATCGGCGCCACGGTTGGTGCTGCCTTCGGTGGCAGCCTCTCGGTGACCGGCACGTCCGGTCCCGGCCTCGCGCTCAAGAGCGAGGCGCTCAGCCTGGCGATGATGACGGAACTGCCGATGATCGTCATCGATGTGCAGCGTGGTGGCCCCTCCACC
>CP070681.1:644631-646662 GCA_020352575.1 Acidimicrobiia bacterium
GGGAGGATGAGGAAGCGACGGTCCCGGATCGCCTCCACCACCACCTCGGCGACTTCTTCCGGCGAGAGGATCCCGTCCATGGCGACGAGGCGACGAGCCTCCGGATCGAGCCCATCCACCATCGGCGTCTGCACACCCTGCGGACAGAGCACCGACACGTCGATCACGTCGCCATGGGCGACCGAGAGCCACTCGGCGAACGCAACGGCCGCGTGCTTCGTCACCGTGTACGGCGCGGAATCAGCCGCCATGAGAAGGCCCGCCGCCGACGACGTGGACACGAGGTGCCCAGACCCCCTGGCCCGCATCCGCGGCACGAGCTCTCGGGCTGCCCACACATGGGCCATGGCGTTGACCCGCCAGATGCGATCCCACTCGGAGTCGACCACCTCGGCCCCACCGCCGATGGCGATACCCGCGTTGGAGAAGAAGCAGTCGATCCCGTCGAGGGATTCCCAGGTGTCGGCGATGAGCGCCCCGATCGACGCTGGATCCCCGACGTCGACGTGCGCTGCGATTCCTCCCACGGGCATCGCGGCAGCACGCGCCGCATCGAGGTCCAGGTCGGCGAACACCACGGTTGCGCCCTCTTCGGCGAACCGGCGGGCTGACGCCCGGCCGATACCCGAGGCGGCACCCGTGACGACGCAGGTCGCTCCTTGGAAGTCCACCTCGGCACCCTACCGTCGGCCCCGTCCGCCAACCGGGCCAGCGCCGTATCGATGGCACATCGTCAACGAGGTTCCCATGGCCCACTACGCAACCAAGGTCCACACTTCCCTGTCCGCCCGCGAGGCGTTCGCGCTCATTGCCGATTTCCGGAACCTGGCCCAATGGGATCCCGGGGTCATTTCCTCCGCGCAGACCTCGGGTGACGGTGTCGAGTTGGGCGCCACGTACGACGTCGAAGTGCCCATCGGGCGAGGTACCTCCATCCTCACCTACGAGATCACGCACGTGACCCCTCACCGCCTCCTCCGGGTCGTGGGCGAGGATCGCCGCTTCCGTTCCGTCGATGTGATCGAGGTCGAGCCCACCGCCGACGGATCGATCATCACCTACGACGCCACGCTCACCCTCAAGGGCGCGCTGTCCTTCGCCAACCGGTTCCTGGACCGTCCGTTCCGGCGCATCGGCGACGCCGCCGCCGAAGGGTTGGCCAAGGCCGTCGAAGGAGCCATCCTCGTCCCGTGAACTCCGACGACCTGCTCGAGGGGCTCATCGCCCCCTCCTTCAGCTCCATCGGCTACCGGGTACGGAGCAGGGACTGGCGTGACCTCGCCTCGTATGACCTGCGCGGCACGACGGTCGCGATCAGCGGCCCCACCTCCGGACTGGGCCTCGCCGCCACGCGCCTCCTGGCCGGACTGGGCGCCGACCTCGTCCTGCTCGCCCGCAACCCCGAGAAACTCAAACGCCTCGTCGACGAGCTCTGCGACGCGACCGGTCGGATCGACACGGTCGCCGTCGACATGGGCGACCTCGGAGCCGTGCGCGCAGCGGGGGCGCAGATCCTCGCCGAGCAGGACCGCCTCGATGTCCTCATCCACAACGCCGGTGCACTGACCAACGAACGGCGGACGACGACGGACGGACTCGAGCTCACCACTGCCGTCCACGTGGCGGGGCCGTTCCTCCTGACCGGTCTCCTCCTCCCCCTCCTCCGACAGACCGAAGGCGCGCGGGTGCTGACGATGAGCTCCGGCGGGATGTACACCTCGCCGCTTGCCATCGGAAGCCTCGAGATGCCGGAGAGTCGCTACAAGGGCGCCGAGCAATACGCCAGGGCCAAGCGGGCCCAGGTCACCCTCAACGCCGAGTGGGCTCGACGGGTTCCCGACGTTGCGTTTCACGCCTTGCACCCGGGGTGGGCAGACACCCCCGGGGTCGAGGACGCGCTCCCCACCTTCCGCAAGGTGGTCGGCCGGTTCCTCCGCACCCCCGAGCAGGGTGCCGACACTCTCGTGTGGCTCGCCGCAGACGAGGCGGGCGGCACCGAATCCGGCCGCTTCTGGCACGACCGCGCACCTC
>CP070681.1:646762-648785 GCA_020352575.1 Acidimicrobiia bacterium
CTCGGGTAGGAGATGGCGAACCGGTTGCTGGCCATCGAGGGGGTCACCGGATCTATCAACACAATGCCGGACACGAGGTCGGGGTGCTCATCGGCGAACAAGAGCACATTGAGCGCGGACCAGGACGCCCCAACGAGCACGAATGGGCCGTTCCAACCGGCGGCTTCGATCATGGCATGAAGGTCATCTACCTGGCTGGCCGCCGTCTGCGTCTCGCCCATTGCCACCGGCGTGGAACCTCGGTAGCCGCGCGTGTAGTAGCGGCAAACGGTGGTGAGTTCCACGAGATCCTCGAAGGCGTGGGGGTAGGTCGGGAACCCTTCCTCGGGTCGGAGGATGTCGAGGTGGACGCCATCGACCAGCAGCACGACGGGCGCGCCCTCGCCGCCGCACTCGAACTCGAACGTTGCTCCATTGGCTTCCACCGAACCCGAACCGGGGATGACCCCGGTGTCCACCTCCCCACAAGCAGCGGCAACGAGTGAGAGAACGAGAGTGAGCAGCAACAGGCGTCGCATGAGGCCTCCTTCGCCTCACCCCGTGACGGGCTCTTCGAGGCGTCAGGGGGTGTTCAGGACAGAACCTACGCGGTGAACCTTGGAGAGACCTTGGTCTCAGAGATGTCGGCCTTCCCGGACGTCGCCATGTCGGACGTGGCGCGCTACCTATCCCACCGCGACGAATCGGCCAGACGCTTGCGCGCTATCTCGATCGCAGAGGCGATCGGCATCTCGATCACATTGCCGTGGCCTGGCAGTAACACGTCCGCCGCGAGCGGAAGCAGGTGATCGAGCGATGCGTTTGCCTGCTCCGCGTCGTGGTTGAAGATCCCGGGCATCAGCCTCGGTCCGGGCGAATTGGTGAGCACGTTCGCGTTGACCAACGCGTCGCCGGTGACCAGCACGCCCCGCTCCGGCAGATAGAACGCGCAGTGACCGCTGGTGTGGCCAGGCGTGGGGACAGGGGTCGGGCTTCCCGGCACGTCGAGTCTCTGTTCGGAGAACCCCTCGACCTCTTCGACGGGGGTCGGGCGCAGGCCTCCTCGCCAGATAGAACTTGCCACAAAGGCAAGCACGGAGGGACGCCAGAGTCGCGCCATGAGGTCGAGCACGCTGACCCGTTCGCGACTCCTCCCCGTCGCGTGGGCGACCTCGTCTTCATGGGCAAACACCGTCGATCGATGTTCGGCTCGGAGACGTTCCGCAACCCCCACGTGATCTGGATGGGCATGTGTCAACAGGATTGCCTCAACGTCGCCCGGCGAAGCACCGATTTCGGCCAAGGAGTCGACCACAAGCCGATAGTCACGAGGCCATGCTGCGTCGATCAGCGTGATCGAAGTGCCTTCCCGTATGAGACACCAGTTGGTGTGAGCGCCGACCGCCAGAAAGATGTCTGGCGCCGGTTGGGAGATCGAAATCGCCACGGTGGTGCTCCCTCTTCGGGTGCTCCAACACTACGGACATCCGCCAGGTTCGTCCGATCTGCCAGGCGGCTTCCGGTCACCGACGCCGCTTCAGCAACCTCGGAATGCTGTACGGCTCCACCTTCGCCCAGAAGCCCCCCATCTGGAGGAGTTCGGCGATGACCTGCTGATCGGGGAGGGTGCCCTCGGCCTGGAACCGTCTGACCTGGGCGATCTCGGGGTACATCGCAGTCCAGTACAAGGCGTTGCACGCCACAGCGAAGAGACCTTCGGGCACGCCCTGGACGACGAAGAGCCACGGGATCATGAACACGATCCCGCTCCATCGCAGCACGAGCACCCTGCGCACGGCGATGCCAAGAGCCATCGCCGTCAACTGGGTTGCGAAGAGTCCGAGTGGATCCACGACGAGAAACCCGCCGACGAGGGTCGACATGCCACGACCACCGTCGAAGCGGTGGAACACCGGGTAGTTGTGCCCCACCACGGTGAATACGCCTGCGATGAGGTGGTAGTGCTCGTCGGGGAAGAACGCCAGGGTCGCCAGGATCACGACGATTGGCTTGGCGATATCCAGCAAGGCGGTCAAGCAGCCCA
>CP070681.1:648885-650899 GCA_020352575.1 Acidimicrobiia bacterium
GCCTGCCCCGGTGAGCACCACTGCACGTGTCCCGTTCGACTCCAACTCGTCGAGTTGCTCGACCATGGCCTCCATGAGCCCGATCGACAGCGCATTGCGCCGCTCGGCCCGATCGATGGTGACGAGAGCCACGGGGCCCCGACGTTCGGTGAGGAGCATGGACGCAGGCTACGCCGGCCCGCCGTAGGCTCGCAGCCCATGCCGATCACACCCGAGGAATTCGCCGCCCGCCGCGACGCACTGTGCGAGGCCATGGGGGGCAGGGGCGTGGCCCTGTTCCTCGGCCACGAACACGCTGCGACGACCTATCCCGGCAATCCCTATCCCTTCCGCCAGGAGAGCTCGTTCCGGTACTTCTTCGGCCTGGACGAGGCCGACGCCGCCGGGCTCATCGACCTCGCCTCCGGCGAGGCGACGCTCTACGGCCACGAACCGGACCTCGATTCGGTCATCTGGGACGGGGACCTCCCCGCGCTCGCGGAGCGAGCAGCCCCGTTCGGGCCCATGGCCGTCGCCCCGAACCACCGCCTCCCGGACGACGTCACCCGGCATGCAGGAACGCACACGGTCCCACCCACCCGGGGCTCGATGCGGCTGCGGCTGGACTCCCTGGGCATCCAAGGGCCATCGCTCCAGCTCGTAGCAGCAGTCGTCAGCCTGCGGGAGCGGAAGTCGGCTGCGGAACTCGGCGAGATCGCTGATGCGGTGGATCGAGCCGCCGTGCTCCACCACCTCGCGTTCACCGAGGTGGCACCGGGCAAGACCGAGGAAGACATCGTGCGGGTCATGCACGCCCACGCCGCAGCGCAGGGTTGGGCCACCTCGTACTCGCCCGTGTTCAGCGTCCGTGGCGAGGTCCTCCACAACCCCCACCACCACAACGAGCTCCGACCCGGCGACCTCATCGTGCACGACGGAGGGGTGTCATCGCCTGCCGGCTACGCCTCCGACATCACACGGACGATCCCCGTTTCCGGGGCCTTCACGACGGAGCAAGCCGCGCTCTACGACATCGTCCTCGCCGCCCACGATGCAGTCATCGACACCGTGTGTCCCGGGATCCCCTACCGCGAGATGCATGACCTGGCCGGGCGCGTCATCACCGAGGGCCTCACCGAGCACGGGTGGATGCGAGGTGACGTGGACGAGTCCGTCGAGGCCGGGGCCTTCGCAGCCTTCCTCCCGCACGGGGTCGGACACATGCTCGGCCTCGACGTCCACGACATGGAGGGCATCGGTGAGGACCACGTCGGCTACGACGCCGACCACCGGCGTTCGGATCGCTTCGGGATCGCCAACCTCCGACTCGGAAAGCCGGTCGAAGAGGGATTCGTGATGACCGTGGAGCCCGGCATCTATCGGATCCCGCCACTCCTCGAGCGACTCCGCACCGACCCGTTGATCGAGCCGTTCCTGGACGTCGATCGAGCGCTCGCGTCCGACGCGATCGGTGGCATTCGCATCGAGGACGTCGTCGTCGTGACCGACGACGGAGCCGAAGTGCTCGGCGCACCTATCCCCGCCTCGATCGTCGAAATCGAGCCGCTCCTCGCCTGAGTTCATCTCCCGTTCATCGAACCGTCAACAGGGCGGAACCTGAGCTGGCGAACATCGGGTCCATGACCGATGGGACGACAGTCACCGGGCGCAGGCCCGAAGGGGGACGCAAACCGAAGACCTACGGGGACGATCGGGTGTGTCATGAGGACGGGTGCACCACCCGCCTCTCCCGCTACAACCGCCAACAGTTCTGCAGCAGCCATGCGCGCATCCGCTTCCCGCGGGTGCGGGGCGTGGAGCTCGCCACCGAGGACGCCTAGCCGAGGATCTGCTGGAGGTGCGGGGCGAAGAACCCCGGCTCCAGCAGGAACGAGTCGTGCCCCTTCTCGGAATGCACGGTGATGCGCATGGCGTCGACCCCGGCGCGGCGGAGCACCCGCATGAGGCGCGTCTGCTCATCCGGGTAGAAGCACACGTCTGAGTCGATCGAGAACACCAGGTACTGCTGGTCGTC
>CP070681.1:650999-653010 GCA_020352575.1 Acidimicrobiia bacterium
GATGGATCGGCCTGTGGGCCCCCGCTCGCGTTGCGGAGGTCGGCGAGTTCCTGGTACCGGGGGAATCGCTGGACGATCTTGCCGTTGATGTCGAAGAATCGCTCGAGGAGGAACCGCTGCTGGTCCTCGGTCAACTCGTCGGCGGGCACCTCGGTGTGGACCCAGTACAGGTCCCGCACACCCTGCTGCAACTCCTCGAGTTGGAGCAGGAGCACCGGGGTGAGGTTGAACGTGGCGTGGACGTCCGGGTACTGCTCGAGCACCGTGGCCATGTCCACGTAGTCCTTCGTTGCGTGTACCCGGACCCACGGTCGGGTCACGACACCATCGTCGTTCTTCGGATAGAACGGCTGGTGCTGGTGCCACAGCAGCATGAGCTGGAACGACTCGTCGCGCTCGATGGCCGGCTCCACGCGATTCGGAGCCTCGGTCGTCGTGGTCGGGGCAGGCGCCTCGGTGGTCGGCACGGGCTCGGTCGGCGTGGTCTCGCCCGATGTGCAGGCGCCCAGCACCATGAGCACTCCGATGGCCAACGCCAGGAGTCTGGGGTGTCGTCGGCGTTGGGGTTGGCGAGCGGGAGACATCAGGCGATCCTTTCGACGATCGTTGCGGAGTGGGGTGCGGCGAACACGGCCCCGTCGGCGACGGCCGCACTGTCGCCCCAGACGAGTCGGGCATCGCCGACCTCGAGGGTGGCGGGGACGTCACCGCGGTTGACGAGGACGATGAGCTCACCCTCGTCGGACCACCGGGAGAACGCGATGGCATCGGCCTCGACGTGGAGGGGACGCCACCAGCCGGTGCGCAGCACCGAGTGCTTGCGTCGGAGTTCGGTGAGTTCGGCGATGAGGCCGACGAGCGGGGAGCCGACCTCCTGACCCCATGGGAACGCCTTGCGCATCTCGGGGTCGTGTCCTCCCTCGAGGTACACCTCGTCGCCGTAGAAGATCGAGGGTGCGCCGGGGAGCGTGAGCTGGAGCACGGTCGCGAGGTGCAGGGCATCCCTGTCGCCGTCCACCATGGTGAGGAATCGGTCGACGTCATGGCTGCCGAGGAGCAGTTGGCTGGCGCGTGAGGCCTCCGGGGTGACCGATGCGAGGAGACGCTCGATGCCGGCTGCGAGGCCCTCGCCATCGAGTGTGCCGGCAGCGAACTCCCTGACCAGGTCCCGCCCGATGTAGTTCATGACCCCGTCGAAGGTGTCCCCCTGGAGCCACGCATGGGCTTCGCCGAAGATCTCACAGAGCAGGTATGCATCGCCCTTTGCGGCGCGGAACACGGGGCGGGCTTCTCGCCAGACGTCCATCTCGATATAGCGAGCGACGTCCATGCGGATGCCATCGGCATCGAATCGGGTGAGCCAGTGGACGCCGACATCGAAGAGGTAGTTGCGGGTCTCCGGGTTGGTGAGGTCGAACCGGGGCATGCTCGGCACGCCGTACCAGGAGTCGTACGTGGTCTCGATGAACGGGCCGTCGTCATCGACCTGCTCGAATGGGATCCCCGTGAGTTCGGTGAAGGCGTCGGCGTCCGACTGGGAGAAGTGCTCGAAGCCGGGGGGCCGGTTCTGCGGGCGATAGCGCACCTTGAGCGGCCACTCCTCGACCTTGAACCACGACCAGTACGCCGACTCGGGTCCCTTGTCCCGCACGTCGGCGAACGCTTCGTGCTGGGGGTGGCAATGGTTGATCGAGAGGTCGACGAGGAGGCGGATCTCCCGTTCTCGGGTTGCTGCCCGGAGCGAGTCGAACGCCGCATCACCTCCGAGGATCGGATCCACGTGGTGGTAGTCCGAGGCGTCGTAGCGGTGGTTCGACGGCGAGGTGACCACCGGGTTCAGGTAGAGCACGTCGACACCGAGCCGCTCGAGGTGGTCGAGGTGCTGCTCGATGCCGGCGAGGTCGCCGCCTTGGAATCCGTCCCGTCGAGGTTCGGCACCCCACGGGTCAACGCCCTCGGGGTCGGTGGAGGGGTCGCCGTTGGCGAATCGGTCCGGGAAGATCTGGTAGAT
>CP070681.1:653110-655117 GCA_020352575.1 Acidimicrobiia bacterium
GCCTTCAACATGGGGATCGGCTACGTGTGCGTGGCCGATCCCGCCGGCGCCGAGGAGGCCATCGTGGCGTTCGAGGACCGCGACCACCCCGCCCGAGTGATCGGCCGGGTCACCGAGGCCTCCGGCTTCGCACTCAGCTGATCAGCGCAGTCGCCGTTCGGCGACCCGGACGCCCCGCAGGGTGAGGAACGCAGCCCCGACCACCATGACGGTGCCCGACAGCCAGTCGCCGAACCGGGTGTAGGGCGTCGGTCCGGCGTTGCGAGCCAGCACGGTTCCGGTCGTGATGGCCTGCTCATAGAGCGGGGTCACCTCGCCAGGCACGCCATCGGAGATGATTGTGGATGCCCCGGTGATCGCGGCGTGGACGACGTCGAGGCCGAGTTCGGCGGAGCGCATCCTCGTCATCCAGATCAATTGGTCCGCCGCCGCACCTCTCCCGTAGGAGGATTCGTTGGTCGCCACGACGAGCACCTCGGCACCGAGTTCGGCGTGTTCGCGGGCATACCGGCCGAAGGCACCCTCGAACGAGATGACCGAGCCCACCTGCACATCGCCGACCGGGAAGAGCGTCGGGCCCTCACCCGAGAGCATGTCCCGGACCCGCATTCCGGGCAGGTCGCCGAAGACCGCCCTCGCTGGGACTCGTTCACCGAACGGCACCGGGTGCTGCTTGCGGTACTCATTGAGCATCTCTCCAGCCGGGGAGAAGAACACGTTTGCGTTCACGAACCATCGATCCTCGACCGGCCGGTCAGTGCCGATGAGGAACGCTGCGTCGAGACGGCGCGCCTCGGCCCCGATGGCGGCGGCCACGTCGTCGTTCAACCGGGGATCCGTGGAGAAGCCCGCCGAACTCTCTGCCCATACGACGAGGTCGTAGGCACCCGGTTCGAGCTGTGAGGTGAGGTCGAGATGCATCTGGGTGATCCGCTCACGCTCGTTCACGCAGCCGACCTGTGGGCACGGGGAATTGCCCTGCACGATGGCAACCCGCACCTCGTCACCTGCTGCGCCGGGGTCGAGCGCCACGCCGAGCACGAGCACGACTGCCAGGACACCGAGTCCGAACATGGCGGGTTGGCGGTCCCGCGTCTCGATGGTGAGGGCCAGGCCCACAGAGGCAACGGCGAGGAGCGCCGTCCAGCCCGTCGCCCCGAACAGCGCGGCTGCATCCCGGGCCGCCTCGAACGGTGCCATCGAGTAGCCGGGGTCCGCCCACTCGAGGGCGAAGGTCGGGAGCCACCTGAGCGCGGCGAATACCCCGAGCCACGCCGCCACGGTGATGGCACCTCCGGCCACGCGTGACTCGGCCCGGGCGTGGTGGGTGATCCAACCGAAGGCAGCGAAGAACGGCGCATGGACCACCGCAAGCATCACCCACGCCACCTCCGCGAGCCCCACATTGAGGTTGCGGATCCACACCATGAGCCCGGCGGCGAACACGAACCCGAAGAGGGCACCGAGACCGGCGGCGCGCCGGGCCGTCGACACCCTTCGGAGGGCGACGACGAGGGCCGCGAGGCCGAGCACTGCGGCGAAAGGCACTTCGAACGGTGGGAAGGCGGCCACCACGAGGCCCGCGGCGAGGAGGGTGAGGACGACCGGCAAGGCAACCGAAGGCTAGGCATGGGACCGGGTTGGCAGCATCGGGCGCCCGATAGCCTGCACCGATGCGCGACATCGATGTGGCCCGGGAGGCAGCGAGGGCAGCCGGTCGGTTGATCCGGAGCGCCGAGTCGCGGGCGGCCGACCTCAAGGGTGCCGTCGACCCGGTCACGGCCACCGACCTTGCCGCAGAGCAGGCAATCCTCGAGGTGCTGCACGCCCATCGACCCGATGACACCATCGTCGCCGAGGAGTCGGGGGGCGACCTCGGCGGTCGCGCGTGGATTGTCGACCCCCTCGACGGCACCGTGAACTTCGTCCACGGCATCGACCACGTCGCCGTCTCGATCGGACTCTGGGACGGGGACGAGCCGCTTGCCGGCGCCATCCTCGACGTCG
>CP070681.1:655217-657214 GCA_020352575.1 Acidimicrobiia bacterium
GCGAACTTCCTCTTCTTCCTCACCCAGGGTCAGGGCGCGATCCTCACCGAATCCGCCGTGGGCGAGATCGCGAGTTCGGCGGTCGGCACGGGCCCGTTCGTGTTCGAGGAGTGGGCACAAGGCGACTCGATCGTGCTCCGACGCAATGCCCAGTACTGGGGCAACGCGGCGTTCGTCGAGACGGTCACGTACCGCTACATCAACGATCCCAACGCGCTCAACAACGCCCTGCTCGCCGGTGACATCGACATCATTGCCGGCGTGTCGGCACCCGAACTACTCGAAGCCTTCGAGGCCGACGACCGGTTCGTGGTGCTCATCGGACGCACGAACGGCGAGGTCACGATGGCCCTCAACGGGTCGAGGGCACCACTCGACGACGTTCGGGTGCGTCGTGCCATCACCCATGCGGTGAACCGCCAGGAGGTCGTGGACCTCGCCTACTTCGGGTACGGGGAACTCATCGGCACCGGCGCCACGCCACTCGACCCGTACTACGTCGACCTCACCGACACCTACCCCTACGACCCGGCGATCGCCGAGGGACTCCTTGCCGACGCCGGCTACGACGGAGCGCCGCTGCGCATGCTCCTCCCACCGGTCTCCTACGCCCGTCGTGGTGGCGAGATCGTCGCCGCGCAGCTCGAGCAGGTGGGCATCCCCGTCGAGATCGAGAACGTCGAGTGGGGCGTATGGCTGGAGGACGTGTTCACGAACCGGGATTACGACCTCTCGATCGTCGCCCACGTCGAGCCCCGCGACCTCGGGCAGTACGGGAACCCGGACTACTACTGGGCCTACGACGAACCAGAGGTCGCCGCATTGCTCGCCGAGGCTGACGCAACGCCGGACGATGACGCCCGGTACGCATTGCTCGGCCAGGTCCAGGAACGGATCACCCAGGACGCCGCGAACGTGTGGCTGTTCCTCCTACCGGCACTGAGCGTCACGAAGGTGGGGATCTCGGGCTACGACCCCAACCAGCCCGGGCTCGGCCTGGACCTGAGCGAACTCGCCTTCAACCCATAGCCGGTCCGGCACCCGAGAGGTGGAACGACGTTCCCACTGACGGGTGGACGTAGGCGTCCGACAACCCCTCGGAGAGCGCCCGCTGGGCACGCCAGCCGGTGCAGTGGCCCGGCACGAGTAGCGCCGGACCGAGGTCTCGCAGGTGATCGACGGTGGGGCCGATGATCGGCTCGAACACCGCTCCAGTGAGGTGGAACCCCCCGATGACGGCGTGGACCTCGTCGATCCCCGTGAGGGCCCGTGCGTGTTCGAGGATGTTCACGATCCCGGCATGGCCGCAGCCCGTGATCACCACGAGTCCCCTCCCCCTGAGGTGGGCGACGATGGCCTGGTCATCGTGGATGAGTGCATCGTTCGTCCACTGCCCTCCGCGCTTCGCCTCGTGGATCGGGAACCCGGTCTCGAACACCGTGGTGCGTTCGACCTCGCCGGTCACGAGGAGGGCACCGTCGAGGAGCAGGCTCGGTTCGTTGGTCTCGATGACGTCGAAACCGGCCTCCTCCACGGCGCGACGGCTCACCGTCGGCAGTTCGATGGGGACGCGCCCGGGTGGCGCCAGGCGGCGATCGAGCCAGAAGTCCGGATGGAGCACCATCGGGAGGTTTCGCCGGCCAACGGCCTGAGCGAAGCCGATCAGGCCACCGGTGTGGTCGAGATGCCCATGGCTCATCACGACCGTCCCGACGTTCATGGGATCGAGGTCGAGGCGCCGCATGTTCTCGACCATCCCGTTCGGACTGATGCCGGTGTCGAAGAGCACCGTGTGGCCGTGCCCGCGGCGCTCGAACTCGATGAACGCGGAGAACCCGTGCTCCGCATGGACGACGTCGGGCCCCGGCCCCTCGAAGATCGAAAAGTCCGTCTCCGCTCCCCCGAGCAGTGGCGGCCGCACGACTCGCTCGTCGGACGGCAGGAGGAGATCGCTCGAGTTGTCGACGAGGACCGTGACCTTCAGGTCATCGAGGGGC
>CP070681.1:657314-659309 GCA_020352575.1 Acidimicrobiia bacterium
GTGGAGGACGACCGCCCTGGTCACTCGTCGTCGTCGCGGAGGAACTGCTCGATCTCCTCCACGAGCCGACCGCCGGTGCCCTCGATCTCGGTGTGCACCTCCTGCAGGCGCTCCACGTAGTCCTGGAGGTCGTCGTTGTCGGTGACGGCCTCCTCGACACGGCGTTCCCAGTCATCCACTGCCTCGTCGAGGGTGAAGGAACCGAGTTCGAGGCCGAACACCTTCTCGGACTTGGCGAGGAGGGCTCGGGCCGCCTTCGGGTTGTCGGTGCCGGCGAGGTAGTGGGGCGACGCCGCCCACAACGACGTCACGTCGAATCCGTAGTCCACCAGCTCGGCGGTGAGAACCCCGACGATGCCGGTGGGACCCTCGTAGGAGGAGGAGAGGAGGTCGTGCTCACGCTTCACCTCCGGCGACGCCACGCCGACGATGGGCGGGTCCGCCGTGTGGGCGACCTGTCCCAGGAAGGCTCCGAACGTCACGACCCGGTTCACCTCGAGGTCCTTGAGGACGCCTGCGACGACCCGGGAGTAGGCCTTCCAGCGCAGCCGGGGTTCCTCGCCGAGGATGAGGACGATGTCCTGGCCGGCGGTGGAGGCAACGAAGACGCCCGTCTCCGGCCACTGCACCGAGCGCATGCCCTCCTCGTCGAGGACGACCATGGGACGGGTCACCTGGAAGTCGGCGAATTCCTCGTGGTCGATGGCGGCAACCTGCTCGGCGCCGAGCACGTCGATGAGGTGTTCGACCGCCGAGGACGCGGACTCGCCGCCGTCGTTCCAGCCCGAGTAGGCCACGAACGCGATGGGGTCGATGAGCGTCGGTCGGTAGTCCCAATTGACGTGCTGCATGAGGCCGCGAGCGTAGTGATGGGGGTGGGTTTAACGAGGGGTGATCAGGCCCCCGTAAGCACCCACAGGAACTCAGTCGACCTTGCCGAGCATCCCGAGGTAGAGCTCCACCACCTTGGGGTCGTGGAGGAGGTCGTGGCCCGTCCCGGTGTGGGCGTCCTTGCCCTGGTCGAGCACGTAGGCGCGATCGCAGATCTGCAGGCAGCGGCGTGCGTTCTGTTCCACCATCAGCACCGAGACACCCGTGTCACAGATGGCTCGTACCCGCTCGAAGATGAGGTCCTGGTTGGCGGGCGACAGCCCTGCCGACGGCTCGTCGAGCAGCAGCACCGACGGGTCCATCATCAGGGCCCGGCCCATCGCAAGCATCTGGCGCTCACCACCCGACAGGAGGCCCGCCCGCTGGGTGGCCCGTTCGCCGAGGCGAGGGAACATCTCGGTGACGAACTCCCACCGCTGGTCCCATGCGTCGGGGCGGAGGAAGAGGCCCATGCGGAGGTTCTCCTCCACGGTCAGCGCGCCGAACACGTTCTCCCGCTGGGGCACGTACCCCACGCCTGCGGCCACCAGCTTGTGGGCGGGGAGGGAAGTGATGTCCTCGTTCCCGAGCCGCACGGACCCCGACCGGATCTTCACGAGTCCGAACACGGCCTTCACCAGCGTCGACTTCCCGGCCCCGTTTGGCCCGATGATCCCAACGAGTTCACCCCCACTCACCTCCACCGAGCAACCTCGGAGGATGTCGACCCCGGGGAGGTACCCAGCGATGAGGTCATCGGCGACGAGGATCGGTTCGCTCATGCTGGCTCTCCGTGGGTCGAGCCGAGATAGGCGTCGATCACTGCGGGGTCGCCGGCGACGTGGATGGGCGGCCCCTCGCTGATCACACTCCCCTGGGCGAGGCAGACGACCCAGTCCGAGATTTCCATGACCACGTCCATGTCGTGCTCGATGAAGAGCACCGTCTTGCCCTCCTCGTCCCGGAGGTTCTTGATGTGCGTGAGGAGCGACTCGGTGAGGGCCGGGTTCACGCCTGCCATCGGCTCGTCGAGCATGATGAGGTCGGGGTTGCTCCGAAGCGCACGCGCCATCTCGAGCAACTTGCGTTGACCGCCCGAGAGCGAGCCGGCGTACTCGTCCTCGG
>CP070681.1:659409-661389 GCA_020352575.1 Acidimicrobiia bacterium
TTGGTGAGATGGACCTCTCGATCCGGCGGGCCCGCCACCAGGCGACTCGACGGACCGCGGGTGACGACGGGGTCTGGGAAGCGCACGAGGCCGGATCCGATGCCCCGCTTCCTCGATGGCGCATCCAGTCGTGCCCACGTCGACTCGAACTCTGCCTGCATCTCGGCGTGCGAGGACTCCTCCCGTGACTCGGAGATCACGGTGAGGGTCAGCCCGGCGTCAGCCGCCGCCTCGACGAGGTACGAGACCTTGTTCGTCCCTTCCCCGTAGGGGACATGGCGGATCTCTCCACGGTCGCCGAACTGGTTTGCCGTGAAGTGGTTGTGGAGGGGGTCGAGGAGCCACCCGGGGAACTGGTCCGTGAGGAAGGCGAGCACGGCGCCGAACGCTTCGGTCGAGGTGAGGGCGCCCCCGGACATGGCGTGGACGTGGGCCCAATCGATGACCGGCCGCACCCACGTGACCCCATCGGCGACGAGGGCGATGTCGCCCAGGCTGCCGAACTGGCTCGCCTTGCCGGCCGTTTCCAGCCCGAGGGCGACGCCGAGGTGTCGGACCTTGTCGTCGATCGATTCCAGGCCGGCTCGGACATGGTCGACGAGCTCACCCGGATCCCGGTCGTGGTGGTTGCCGAGGTGGGCCACGACCGTCGTCGCTCCCATGGCCGACCCGAGCTTCATGGTGTGCTCCAGCGCCGACCTGCACTGCTTGGCCCGGTCGGGATCCTCGACCGTGAGTACGGCGAAGTAGGGGGCATGGATGCTGAGCGAGACGTCGCGTTCCGCGGCCAACGACCCGAAGGCCGCGCAGCGCCGCTCATCCCACGGGAAGTCCTTCACGAACGGCAGTTCGAGGGCGGTCCGGCCGGCCGCCACGAGGTCGTCGAGGAACGCCTCGTCGGCCATCCCCTCGGGAGGCATCGTCGAGATCCCGAACCGGTGCATCGACGCAGCGTACGAGGTAGGACGAAGGGGTTGGCCCGCTTGTCGCTTGTCGCTCGTCGCTCTCCTATCTTCTCCCCATGGCCACCGCGCCCCACACGCACGCCACGTCCGAGGCCGAGGAGATGTACCTCATCACCATCGCCATGGCGATGGAGGACGGCCACGAAGGCCCCGTTCCCCTGCCGCACCTCGGTCGGGAGATGGACGTCTCTCGGGTGTCGGCGAACGAGATGGTGAAGAAGCTCGTCGAGAAGGGCTATGTCACCTACACCCCGTACCGAGGCGTTGCGCTCACCGAGGCGGGCACGCGCATTGCGAACGACGTCCTCCGCCGCCGCCGCCTGTGGGCCGTGTTCCTCTCCGAGCACCTCGGGCTCTCGGCCTCGGCAGCCGACACCGTTGCCTGCGAGTTCGAACACATCACCCCTTCGGAGGTGGCGGGTCGACTCTCGTCGTTCCTCGGCGACCCGACCGTGGGTCCGAGCGGCAAGCCGATCCCGGCCGCGGAGGGCACGACGAGCCCTGCGGGTCGCTCGCTGGCCGACTCACCCGTTGGTCAGGCAGTCGTGGTCCGATCGATCGAGGGTGACCCATCCCTCCGTGCCTTCCTCGCGGACGAGGGGATCGTCGAGGGAGCCTCGCTGCTCGTGACGGCCCTTGCCAACGACGGAGGCTGCCTGGTCGAGTCGCCGTCCGCCACGGTGCGCCTCTCTGCGAGGGCGGCCGGCGTGGTGCGGGTCGCCACCGCCTGAGCGGAAACGCGGGCGAAACACGCCTTTGCGCAAACGGCAACCTGCCGGCAACGGGTCGGAAAACGCCGTCCCGTTGACTCATCCGCGCGGCGTAGGTCCCCGACTCACAAGGTGCCCTCTCGCAGGCAGCGCGCGGAGCCCCGACCCAGGAGTCGGGGCTCTGGCGCGTCATGGGGAACCCCGGATCTGCGTCCCGACGTCCCAAGAGGTGACATGATGGGCCGACACCACGCATCCCACTGGGGAGAGATGGACGAGCGAACCGACGCCGAGCTCATCGCCGC
>CP070681.1:661489-663454 GCA_020352575.1 Acidimicrobiia bacterium
GCGATCATGGGTCTGTTCGGAGTCGTGATGGCACGGGTGGCCCTCGGTGTCCCGGTGGCGTTCGATCGGAACTTCACGACAGAGTCGCACCCGGGCGCCGAATCTGCGATCGGCCTCGTCGCAGGCGGGGCGCTTGGCGCTGTGCTCGGCGCCGTGCTCGCCGGGAACGCCACCCCTGACGTCGTGGACCCGGCCATTGCCACGATCCCCGTCGCCTCCTCGTTCTTCTTCGTCGTGGTCGGCGGAGCGTTCGTCGGAGCCCTCGTGGGCATGATCAGCCAGGCGACGGCCATCCCGGCGGGCCTCGACGAGTCGGAGCGGGAGGACGCTCTCGCCGTCCGCAAGCGACTGGTGACCGGCTTCTTGTTCCCGATCCTCGTGATCGCCGTCATCGCCATCTTCGTGGTCGCGGTCGGGACGATCTTCCTCGAGTTCAACGCCCTCGCCCCGGTGACGGCGATCGTCATCTCCGGTGCGATCCTCACGTTCGGCTTCCTCTCCGGAGGGCGCCCGCAGATCAAGGTCGGCCGCACCGAGATCATCGTGGTCCTCGTCGCCCTCGGAGTGATCACCTACTTCATGGTGCGGATCACCGGCGCCATTTTCGGCAGCGGCCATGGCGAGGAGGACGGCCACTCCGAGGAGGCACTGGCTACCCTCCTGTCACTCCTCTAGGCGGCACATGACCGGACGCCGGCGTCGCCGTCCCCGCCCCCAAGGCGAAGGCCGCACGTCCCGGATCCTCAAGCGGGCGGGTTGGACCCTGCTCGTACTCGTCCTGGTCCTGTCGCTCACCGGTATCTGGATCAGTCGTCGATCGTTCCCGATGGTCGACGGACGCGTCGCCGTTGCGGGCATCGACCAGGAGGTCGAGGTGCTCCGTGACGAGAACGGTGTCCCCCACATCTACGCGGACACCGAGCACGACCTGTTCTTCGCCCAGGGCTACGTCCACGCCCAGGACCGCTTCTGGCAGATGGACTTCTGGCGGCACATCGGCCAGGGGCGCCTCTCGGAGATGTTCGGTGAGAGCCAGGTCGAAACGGACGTCTTCCTCCGAACGCTGGGATTCGCCGAACTCGCCGAACGGGAGTTCGCGGCCGCTCCTGCCCGCGACCAGGCGGCGCTCCGGTCCTACGCCGACGGGGTGAACGCCTACCTCGCCGAGCGCTCCGGATCGGCCCTCAGCCTCGAATACGCCGTGCTCACGCTCCAGACCCAGGGGTACACGCCCGAGCCGTGGGAACCGATCGACACCCTGACGTGGGCCCGCATGATGGCGTGGGAGCTGCGCTCGAACATGGAGCAGGAGATCTGGAGGGCGATCTGGGCGGGTGAGGTGGGCGTGGAGCGAGCCGAGCGCCTCTTCCCGGACTTCCCCGAGGACAAACTCACGATCCTGGGGGGCGCCGCGGGCGAGACGGGCGCCCAGGCACCGTCGTCGGCGCTCATGCAGGCGATTCGGCCCGCCCTCGACGAACTGGTGGCCAAGGACGACGCCCTCGGCGACCTCATCGGCCCGCTCGGGCCGGGGATCGGCTCGAACAACTGGGTGGTCTCCGGCGCGCACACCGCCACGGGGCTTCCACTGCTCGCCGACGACCCCCACCTCCCGATCCAGATGCCGTCCATCTGGTACGAGAACGGACTCCACTGCGCTTCCTGCGGCCTCGACCTGATCGGGTTTTCCTTCGCCGGTGTACCCGGTGTGATCATCGGTCACAACGACCGCGTCGCGTGGGGCGTCACGAACTTCGGTGCCGACCACATGGACCTCTTCGTCGAGAAGGTGAACCCCGACGATGAAGGCCAGTACGAGGTGAACGGCCAGTGGCAGGTGTTCGACACCCGCACGGAGGTGATCGAGGTCGCCGGAGGGGACCCGGTGGAGATCGAGGTGAGGGAGACCCGGCACGGCCCGGTGCTGACGGGGATCTACGGGAGCGTCGACGACCTCGACCTCGA
>CP070681.1:663554-665478 GCA_020352575.1 Acidimicrobiia bacterium
GGTGATGCGGGCAGTCCCGTACGCAACGAGGAAGTGGGCGAAGCCGCGGCCATCGAGCCCACCCGGCTCCATGGACAGGACTACTCGGGGATCGCGGCGAATGTTCCGGACCTTCTGGTACTCACCAAGGTCGCAGCCACGATCTCGTCGTTCTCGAGACCGACGAGCACCGCTGACATCTGGGGGCTTCCGTCAGGGTGAGCGTGACGAGGTGGCCGAGGTGGACGCCCTCGATGGTCGCTCGGGCTGTGTCATTGAGGATGGGCATGTGGTGTCTCCTGGCTGGTTGGGACGCTGAGGTCGACATCGATGGTACGGACGGCCGGGTCAACTCGGTGGGGCGCTTCGGCGCGGTCGCAGCCGGTCGACGGCTAGCGGGAAGGAAGCACGACGGTGGCCACGAGGCCGCCGCCGGCACGGGGCGACAGCGAGAGCGAGCCGCCATGGGCCTCGGCGATCGAACGCACAACCGCCACGCCGAGTCCGGTCCCGGGGACCGTGCGGTCGCCGGCCCGGAAGAACGGCTCACCGAGTCGGCCCACGGTGGCTGCGTCGAGGAGGTCGCCCGAGTTCGCAACGGTGAGCGAGGCAACGGACCCGTCGGAGGTGAGTTTGAGGGTGAACGCGCCGCCGTCATGATTGTGGATGGCCGCGTTCGTCACGAGGTTGCGAGCGAGCCGGTCGAGAAGGGATCGGTCGCCATGCACGACGAGTGCCTGCGGGGTATCGACGGTCACTATGAGGTCGTCCGTCGGCGCCTGTTCGAGCGCCTCGGTGACGATCGGGACGAGATCGACCGACTCCGACCGCTCAATGATGCCCGTCCGGGCGAGGACCAGCAGACCGTCGATCACCCGTTCGCTTCGGTCGATCGCTTCCCGGATCCCCTCGGCCATCTCGGCGAGCTCCGCGGGCGTTGGGTTGGGCGTGTCGAGTGCGACGTCCAACTCCGTCCGTATCACCGTCAGGGGTGTTCGTAGTTCGTGCGATGCCGAGGAGGCGAACTGCCGCTGGGCTGCGAAGGCGTGCTCGAGGCGCTCCATCATGACGTCGAACTCGTGGGCGAGGTCCTTCAACTCGTCCTCGGGGCCCTCGAACTCGATCCGGGCGTCGAGGCGCTCGGCCGAGACCTGTCTGGCGAGGTTGGTGATCGAGGTGATCCGTCGCACTTCGCGGCCCGCCAGCCACCAACCTCCCACTCCTGCGATGACCGCCCACGACGGGATGAGGATGCGGATGATGCGAGCGATATCCGCTCGGGTGCGGTCGACCACGGACTGGATGACGGGGAGCGTGCGGCTCGCCTCGATCTCGTTCCCCGCCCGATCTGAGAGGGTGAGTTCTTCGATGCTGTCGGCCTCGAACCCCAACTCCTCGACCAGTCGGTCCGCTGCCTCGGTCGGGTCGTCGAGCACGTAGGACAAGGTGATGAGTCCGATGGAGAGCACCGTGACCATCCCCATCACGAAGAACGCAATGCCCCACGTGAGCGCCATCCGGGTGCGGAGACTGCGCGGAGCCATCAGATCTGATAGCCCTTCCCGACGACCGTCGAGATGATGCCCGGCTCACCGAGTTTCTTGCGGAGGGTGCCGACGGTGACGCGGACCACGGTCGTGAACGGGTCGGCATTCTCGTCCCAGACCCGCTCGAGGAGCTCCTCCGATGACACGACCCTTCCGTCGGCGGCGAGGAGGACCTCGAGGATCCCGAACTCCTTGTTCGTGAGGTGCAGGGGTTCGCCGTCGCGGCTCGCCTCCTGACGGGACGGGTCGAGGGTCACGCCCTTCGCCGTGAGGGTCGGAGCGACAGACGGTTGGGAGCGCCGGGAGAGCGCCTGGACCCGGGCGACGAGTTCGTCGAATGCGAAGGGTTTCGGGAGGTAGTCGTCGGCGCCGAGCCGGAGGCCCTCGATGCGGCTCTC
>CP070681.1:665578-667474 GCA_020352575.1 Acidimicrobiia bacterium
TGGATCTGCTTCGGCTCGGCGTCGTCGTCCTTGCGGGCCCGGTACTTGATGATCGTGTAGACGAGGCCGCCCTGGACGAGCACGAAGATGACAGCAGCGATCCAGAAGACGAGCCAATAGAGGCCGGCGAGGTCCTCGGCGATCGGGCCCTCGGGGGCGAGGGAATCGAGGACACCGTCGGGATTCGTGAGCGAGCACGCGCTCAGGACGAGCGCCATCACGGCCAGTGGCAACAGCCTGCGGACGCCTCGGATGCTGTTCACGGTCTGAAATCCTCCTGCCAGTCCCCGTGCGTCACCCTCACGGGGAAGGGGGCGAGCGGAATCATAGGCACACATCCATGGCCGACGGATCGCCCCCTCCGAAGGAGAAGCCGCCGGTCAGCGGGCACTTCCCCGGCCTGACTACGCTCCCGCCACCATGACGCAGGCACCGGTCATCACCGACCCGATGGGGCGCCCCGAGGGCGTCGTCGAAACGGTCAAGACCTACATCGCGCTCACGAAGCCCCGGATCATCGAGCTCCTGCTCATCACCACCGTCCCGTCGATGGTCCTCGCCGCGGGCCGATGGCCCTCCACCTGGCTGGTCCTCGCGACCCTCATCGGGGGGTCCTTCTCCGCGGCGGGTGCCAACGCGATCAACTCGTACGTCGACCGCGACATCGATCCGATCATGCGCCGGACGTCGCTGCGACCGCTCGCCCGCAAGGTCGTGCCGCCCGAGCACGCCCTCCGATTCGGCGTGGTCCTGGGCGCCATCGGGTTCGTCTGGTTGTGGGCCACGACGAATCTCCTCGCCGCCACCCT
This sequence comes from Acidimicrobiia bacterium, assembly GCA_020352575.1. Classification (GTDB taxonomy): domain Bacteria; phylum Actinomycetota; class Acidimicrobiia; order Spongiisociales; family JAENVV01. The sequence goes on from CP070681.1 coordinate 666,388, forward strand.
CTCGACGAGCGCGCTGTTCTTCTACGTGTTCGTCTACAGCATCTGGCTGAAGCGCTCCACTCCGCAGAACATCGTCATCGGCGGTGCCGCAGGGGCGGCTCCGGTCCTCGTCGGTTGGGCCGTGGTAACCGGCTCGCTGGCGCTCGAGGCGTGGCTGTTCTTCGCGATCGTCTTCTACTGGACCCCACCGCATTTCTGGGCGCTGTCCATGAAGTACAAGGAGGACTACGCGGCCGCCGGGGTCCCGATGCTCCCCGTCGTGCATGGCGAGGAGCGGACGGTCCGTTCGATCATCCGGTACGCAGCGATCCTCTTCCTCATCGCCATGTTCCTCGGGCTCGCCGGGAACCTCGGGTGGGTGTACCTCTCGGTGGCTGCCACCTCGAGCCTGTGGTTCCTGTGGGAGTCACTCCGGCTGCTGAAGGATCCATCGCGGGCGATGAAGGTGTTCCACTACTCGAACATCCACCTCGCTGCAGTCAGCGCCGCGATGGTCGCCGACGTGTTGCTGTCGGCCTAGCCGTCAGCGCTCGACGCCCGCCTGGCTGATCCACACCGTCCAGACGCCGAGCACCCATGTGGTGACCGCGAGCACCGAGTGCACGAGGTTGAAGGCCATCGTGTTCACCGGATCGCCCCACACGTTCATGAGCGACCGTCCCCATGTGAGGAGCGAGAAGGCAAGGAAGCCAAAGGCGACCCACTTGGCGAATCCGGTTCGGCGACCGCCGAGTGCAACCAGCAGGAGCAATGCCCCGAAGACGAGCGAGCCGCCGATCCGCGTCCAACTCATCCAGTCGAACCGTTCGGCCTCGGTGAGGAGCGAGATCCTCCCGCCCCACGAGACGAACTGCCAGATGGCGGCAACGCCGAAGGCGATCCTGAACTGCCAGCGCCAACCAATGCGGGGGCGGCGCTCCATCACTCCTCCCAGCGGAACCAGCGGGCGGCGGCCAGTGGCGCAAGCACTGCCCAGGCAACGAGCACGATCCACGTCCCGGAGGTGACGTGCCCGGCGCCGGTCGCCCACCGGAAGACCTCGGCGAGCGGGGCGGCGGGGAGGAGGCGGGAGATCGCCACCACTGCG
>CP070681.1:667574-669451 GCA_020352575.1 Acidimicrobiia bacterium
CGGGCACCATCAAGATCGACCTCATCGACGCCATCGAGCGCATCCGGGCAGCACTCGTGAAGGTGAAGCCCAAAGGCGGTCCCGACTACGACCGCTTCGTGAGCGACGCCGTGGCCCTTCGTGTGGCCGAGACCAAGCAGAAGGAGCGGTCCTCGCTCTCGGTGGAACACGACCTCGACCTGCCCGTACTCAGCAAGGAGGAAACGAGGGCGCACGAAACCGCAGGCGTGTCCGCGCAGTTGCAAGTCGTCGACGGCGAGGTCGTCGGGTGGCCCACACCCCGACCCATCCGCTCCCGCTCCCGAGCGTCGGGCACCGAGTTTCCGCTCGACGCATTTCCCCGAGCCATCAGGGATGTCGTTCGAGAGGTGGCGAAGGCCACACAAATGTCCGAGGCGTTCCCTGCACTCGCAGCCCTCGGCGCTCTGAGCGCTTCCACCGCTGGCGGGTTCAAGACCGACCTGCACTCCGCATGGGACGAAGGTCTCTCGCTGTACCTCGTCGGCGTGGCCGACCCGTCGGAGCGCAAGACCGCTGCCCTCAAACCGTTCGTCAACGCATTCCGGACAGCCACCCAAGAGTGGGAGTCCCGCACCCAAGGCGAGCGCAGCCTGTACGCCGCCAAGAAGAAGGCGTTGGAGACCGCCGTGAAGGCCGCCGAGAAGAACGTCGCCGACGAGGGTGGGGTAGATGCGCTCGCAGCAGCACAGGTGGCGCTGGACACACATGTGGCCGACGGGCACCACCTCCTCGTTCCGAACGCCATCGTTCACGCCGACCCGACCCAAGAGGCATTGATCCATGCCATGAGTCAGCAGCACGGCGTCGGGTTCATCGCCTCCTCGGAGGGTGCGTTCATCGCCAACCTCGCTGGCCGCTACTCGTCCGGCTCGACGCCGGACCTCTCGCTGGTCAACGAGGCGTACTCCCGATCGTTCATCCGGTCCACACGTGTGACCCGCGGTGACACCACGATCCCGGTGCCCCACCTCGCCATTGTCTCGTTCATCCAGCCGTCCGTGGCGGAGCGGTTCTCCGTGGACGCCTTCGAGTCGACCGGGTTCCTGAGTCGTGTCCTCTACACGCACCCCGAGTCCCTCGTAGGGGAGCGGGAGACCAAGGTCAATCGGTTCTCGCCCCTCTACGGCGTCACCCTCGACGCCTTCGCCGACGTTCTCACCGAACTCTTCGTGAAGGGGTGGGGCCGTGAGGAGGAGCCGATCGTCCTGCGCCTCGACCCCGAAGCGATCGAACCGATCGAAACGTGGTGGCGGGAATGCGAGGCGCTCACCCCCCGGAACCCGTGGTGGGGTAAGGCGCACGGGAACACGATCCGGGTCGCAAGCCTGCTCGCCCTCGCCGACAATCCGGGCACTACGACCGTGGGCACCGAGTTCGTGATTGCGGCCATTCGTGTGATCCGCTACTTCGCAGAGGAGATGTCTCGGATGCGGGACGATGTCCTGCTCGGTGATGCGGTCATCGCCGGGGCGACCTCCGCCCGGCTCATGGAGCGCCTCTTGAAAGCCATCGCTCGCCGATGGGACGAGTTGGAGGGGGCACCGTTCACCCTTCGGGATGTGCAGCGGTGGCTCACCGTGGGGCACGACGAGGCGTTTGCGACCGCCGAAGCGCTCACTGAGCGTGGTTGGTTGGTGGCCTCGGAGGACGCCGAGAGGCGCAATTCGATCAAGTACCTCGCGCATCCTTCGACCGTGGCGTATGTCGATGCAGGGTTCGATGTGTCAGAAGTGTCAGAAGTGTCAGAGAAAAATGACACGTTCAAGGCGGTTGAACATTCAGAATCCGACCCAAGTGTCAGAAGTGTCAGAGAATCCCTTATAGGGATGGGTTCTTCTTCTTCTTCTTCTTCTTCT
>CP070681.1:669551-671412 GCA_020352575.1 Acidimicrobiia bacterium
GAAGTTGAGCGCAACGAGGACGTCGGGTGCCTGCCCAGTGGGATCGATGCGGAGGTACGAGAGCACGCTCTGGGCCGCGTCGTCGGCGGTGACCCATCGGAACCCGGCTGGATCGCTGTCCCCCCGGTGGAGCGCCGGCCGATGGCGATACATCTCGTTGAGGTCACCGACGAGGCGCTCGATCCCCGCGTGCTCCTCGAGTTCGAGCAGGTGCCACGGCAGGCCGACATTGTGGTTCCACTCGCTGGGGTCAGCGATCTCGCTGCCCATGAAGATCAGCTTCTTGCCGGGGGTCGTCCACTGGTACGTGAACAACAGCCGGAGGTTGGCGAGCTGCTGCCACCGATCACCTGCCATCTTGCCGAGCAACGAGCCCTTGCCGTGGACGACCTCGTCGTGCGAGATCGAGAGCACGTAGTCCTCCGAGTGGGCGTACATCGCCCGGAAGGTGAGCTCGTTGTGGTGGTAGGACCGGTGGATCGGCTCGCGGCCGAGGTAGCCGAGGGTGTCGTGCATCCAACCCATGTCCCACTTGTACGAGAAGCCGAGCCCGCCCTGCGACGGGTGCTTGGTGACGCCGGGCCACGCCGTCGACTCCTCGGCGATGGTGTGCACCCCCGGGTGGCGCTCGCGGAGGCTCACGTTCACCTCCCGGAGGAAGCTGATGGCACCGAGGTTCTCGTTGCCGCCGTACTCGTTGGGGATCCACTCACCGTCCTCACGGGAGTAGTCGAGGTAGAGCATCGACGCCACCGCGTCGACGCGGAGCGCGTCCACGTGGTACTTCTGGACCCAGAAGTGGGCCGAGGACCGGAGGAAGCTGCGCACCTCGTTGCGGTCGTAGTTGAAGATGTAGGAACCCCAGTCGGGGTGGAAACCCTTGCGCGGGTCGGCGTGCTCGTAGAGGTGGGTGCCATCGAAGGCGCCGAGCCCATGGGCGTCGGTCGGGAAGTGGCTGGGGACCCAGTCGAGGACCACGCCGATGCCTGCCGCATGGAGGCGATCGATGAGGTACATGAGGTCCTGGGGCGTCCCATATCTCGAGGTCGGGGCGAAGTAGCCGGTGCCCTGGTAGCCCCAGCTCCCGTAGAACGGATGCTCCATGAGCGGCAGGAACTCGACGTGGGTGAAGCCTGTCCTGTGCAGGTGCTCGATGAGGCCGTCGGCGACGTCGCGATAGCGGGCGACGCCCGTCTTCAGCCACGACCCGAGGTGGAGTTCGTAGATCGAGACCGGTGCCTGGTGGCCGAGGCGGTCTCCGCGTGAGGCCATCCATTCGTCGTCAGACCAGTCGAACGAGAGGTCCCATGCGATCGAGGCGTTGCCGGGAGGCCCTTCGGACCAGACGCCGAACGGATCGGCCTTCTCCGACGTGCCGGCATCGTGGCGGATGGCGTACTTGTACCCGGCGCCGTGCGGGAACCCCTCGATCCGACCCTCCCAAATGCCACTGTTGGAGCCGTCGAGCACGTCCTGGCCCGGGGTCCACCCGTTCGCGTCGTTGAGCACCGAGACCTCGCGGGCGTTCGGCGCCCACACCCGGAAGGTTGCGCCGTCCTCGTCGAGATGGCAGCCGAGGAACTCATGGGCTTCATCGGCGGCGCCGGCGGCGAACAGCCAGCGATCGTGATCGGAGAGTTGGCGCATGGGGGCGAATCGTACCCATCACCAGAATGGCCACCTCCTACGATCCCCGCATGTGGAGACCCCCGGTCCTGGCCCTGGGATGGCTGACGATCAGTGCGTACGGGGCGTGGTTCTACGGGTTCGGCGCCCTCCTCGACGACATCGTCGCTTCGACCGGGTGGCCGGAGCCGGCGGTCGTCGCCGTGGCATCGGGATCCGCGCTCCTCGCAGGAGC
>CP070681.1:671512-673372 GCA_020352575.1 Acidimicrobiia bacterium
CACCGCGCCCATCACGTTGGCCGTGCCGGGTCGTCGACCCTGCTCCTGGCCACCGCCGTGCAGCACCGACTCGGGACGAATACCGGAGCGGGCGTAGAGCAGGCCGATCCCCTTCGGACCGCCCACCTTGTGCCCGGCGATGCTGAGCAGGTCGACCCCGAGGCGATCGACGTCGATGCGCTCACTCCCGAAGGCCTGCACGGCGTCCGTGTGGATCGGCACGTCGATGCCCTTCGAGCGGAACCGGGCCGCAAGGTCGGCCACCGGTTGGAGGATCCCCGTCTCGTTGTTGGCGAGCATCACGGAGACGAGCGCCGTCGAACGGCTCATCGCCAACTCGATCGCAGCAGGCTCGATCACGCCGTTCGCCTCGGGATCGACCAGCGTGACCTCCCGGCCCAACGATTCGAGGAAGGCGGCGGTCTCGAGCACGGCCTCGTGCTCGATACCCGTGGTGACGAGGCCACCGTCGTCTTCTGCAAGCACCACTCCCTGGACGGCCAGGTTGTCGGACTCCGTCCCACCGGACGTGAAGACCACCTCGTTCGGACGGGCCCCGATCAGCGCTGCGCACCGCTCGCGTGCCTCCTCGAGGGCGTTGCGAGCAGCCCGCGCAATGGCATGCGAGCCGGACGCGTTGCCGAACACGTCGAGGGCGTAGGGACGCATCGCCTCCCACACCTCGGGACGCATCGGGGTGGTCGCCGCGTGGTCCAGGTAGTGCACGGGCCGGAGGGTAGGGGGACCGTGGTGAAGGGCGGTGGGATCACTGCCTACGCTCATCCAGTGGCCATCAGGGACGCAATGATCGACGACGCCGTGGCGATCGCCGACGCCCACATCCGGTCATGGCAGGCCGCCTACCGGGACCTCCTGCCCGCCGAGTTCCTCGATGGACTCGGCGAGCACCTCGAGGGCCGGGTGAAATGGTGGCGTCGGGTCCTGCGCCGCGATCCCGAGGATGTGCTCGTCGCCGAGGACAACGGGCTCGTCGCAGGCTTTGCCCGGGTGGCGAAGTGCCGGGACGAGGACCATGGCCTCCTCCACCGATACGGCGAGGTGCAGGCCATCTACCTCGTCGAATCGGCCTGGGGCAAGGGACTCGGCAGGGACCTCATGGCCGCTGCGGAACAGCGCCTCGCCAGCCGTCGGCTCGGCCCGTTGTGCGTCTGGGTACTGGGCAAGAACACCCGTGCCCGCCGGTTCTACGAGGCTGCGGGGTGGGCAGTTGACGGCGTCGAGAAGGAAGAGACCATGCCGTGGGCAACCCTCCACGAGGTCCGCTACGTAAAGGACGTGTCATGAGCAGCATCACCGTCGCCACCCACCTTCCCGTCCCACCCGAGACCGTCTGGGAGGACGTCGAGGACCTCGGGTCGCACGTCGAGTGGATGGCTGACGCCGAGGCGATCACCTTCCGGGGCGACCGCACGTCCGGCGTCGGCACCGTGATGGACGTCCTGACCGCGATCGGTCCGCTGCGGACCACCGATGTCATCGAGATCACCGAGTGGGAACCCCCGAGCCGGATGGGAGTCCGCCACAGGGGAGCGGTCGCCGGCACCGGGGCCTTCACCATCGAACCCGACGGCGCAGGTGGCAGCATCTTCACGTGGACCGAGACGCTCCACTTCCCCTGGTTCTTCGGGGGCCCGATCGGGGCGTGGTTCGCCCGCCCGATCTTCCGCTGGATCTGGACCCGAAACCTGGAACGCCTCGCCGCTCGCTTCTAGGGCGCGAGGAGCTCGACCACGGCCTCCGAGAGGACCTCGTAGTCGCCGAAGCGCTCAGAGGTTGGGCGTGGCCAGCCAGCGGTACTCGTAGGGGGCCAGCGGTCCGGATCGTCCCGTGAGCAGGTCG
>CP070681.1:673472-675317 GCA_020352575.1 Acidimicrobiia bacterium
TCATCGATGAGGGGGTGGTCGGCGATGCGGGTCACGGGCGGCTCCTCGGGTAGCACCGCCACTCTACCTAACGACCGTTAGGTGTGCCTCCCTGGGTCGGCGACCCTCGGTCACTCCCGCCAATACGGCGAGCGCTTCTCCAAGAACGCGGCGATCCCCTCCTGGCCCTCGGCACGGTCCCACGCGTCGGCGAGGTCGACGGCGGTGTAGGCGGCGTTCTCGTCGGCGTCGTGTGTATCCACGAACTCGATCAGGCGCTTGGTGGCGGCAACCGCCTCGGGACCGCACCGCAACAGGGAGGCAACCTCGACCTCGATGGCGGCGTCGACGTCGTCGTGCACCTCGGTGATGAGCCCTAGTCGCTGTGCCATCGCCGCATCCATCATCCGCGCATTGAGGAAGGTCCGGCGGGCGTTCGCAGCCCCCATCCGCCGGACGACGAACGGGCTGATGTTCGACGGGCCGAGCCCGAGGCTCACCTCGGTGAGGGCGAACCTGGCCGTGGGCACGGCGAACGCCATATCGCACACGGCGATCATGCCGACCCCTCCCCCGAACGCCTGGCCGTTCACCCGTGCGATGGTGAGGAGCGGGAGGGTGTCGAGGCGACGGAGCATCGTGGCCAACGCCCCCGAGTTCTCGACGCGCTCGGCGCGGGTGAGGTCCATCTGGCGCTGCATCCACGTGAGGTCGCCGCCGGCGCAGAACGACTCCCCGGCGCCGGTGAGGATGAGGGCACGCACACCGTCGAGGGCGTCCATGACCTCGTGGAGGTCCGCCATGAACTCGTCGTTCATGACGTTGTGTTTCTCGGGCCGGTCGAAGGTGACCGTGCCGACACCCCGGTCATCCACCTCGAAACGGGTCTGGCGAAGATCCATCGATCCGACGCTACCGGGCGTCGAGGAAGCAGGCGGTGATGGTCGCGGCCACGTCGTCCAGCGAGCGAGGGCCGTCGGGGTCGAACCACTGGAGCGTGGCATTCATCGCCCCGAGCAGGGCGAGGCGTACCACGCCCAGGTCGCCACCTCCGTGGAGCACGCCTTCGGCAGCCGCCTCGGAGAGCAGACGCGACCAGATCGATTCGTACGCATCGCGGGCGGGCAAGCCGGCTGCGCGCACGGCCTCGGGAGCGGACGGGAAGACGCCCACGTGTGCCGCCGTGTACGGCCCATGCTCGAAGAGGGCGGCGAGGTGGGCGCCGATGGCGAGTCGGAGGCGCGCTCCGGCCCCGCGCTCCCCTGCTCCCGTGAGTGCTTCCTGGACCGTGGCCGTGATGCGGTCGATCCCCTCGTCGAGGATCGTGGCGAGGAGCTCGTCCTTCGACTCGAAGTGGTAGTAGATCGAGGCTGCCTTCACCCCCACCTCGGCGGCGATGTCGCGCACGGAGGTCTCGGCGTACCCGTGCTCGAGGAATCGCCGGGCGGCAGCATCGAGGATGCCATCGCGGCCGGGAAGGGAACGGGTGGACATGGTGACGAGCGTACCACTCCCTTGCCATGCACACTACCTTGCATGATCTGGTATCATTCCATGCATGGCAGTGGCACCGGACCACGGTTCGCAGCTCCTGAAGGGCGTCCTCGAGATGTGCCTGTTGGCCGTCATCGAGGCCGAGCCCAGCTACGGATACGAGATGGTCCAGAAGCTCACCGGGGCAGGCCTGTCGCTGGTGAGCGAAGGATCGATCTACCCGTCGTTGGGCCGGATGGAGAAGAAGGGCCTGGTCGAGGGATACCTCGTCGCCTCGAGCGGCGGGCCTCCCCGCAAGTACTACCGGGTCACGGCCGAAGGAGCGACGGCGCTCACCGAGTGGCGGTCCACATGGGCGGAGTTCGCCGACGG
>CP070681.1:675417-677261 GCA_020352575.1 Acidimicrobiia bacterium
CCTCGCTCACCATCCACTGCGAAGCAGTGGTCGTACCCGCCCGCGACCTCGAGTTGGGGATGGTCGTCGGTGATCCGCCCGCCGATCCGATGGGGCGTCCTGAAGTCGAAGGGAGTCCCCTCCACAGCGAGCAGTCGCCCCGAGGGAATCGTCGCTGCGTCCACCTCGAGGAACTCGGAGGCGTGCACCGTGAGTTCGTGGTCGAGCACGGACCCCGTCCCTCCGAGGTCGAAGTACACGTGGTTGGTGAGGTTGACGATCGTGGGCGCGTCACACGTGGCGACGTAGGTGAGCGTCAGCGCGCCAGCGGTGTCGAGGGAGTAGGTCACGGCGATGTCGAGCGCCCCGGGGAACCCCTCGTCGCCGTCCGGGCTGTGATGCCGCAACACCACACCCAATAGGTCCCTCTCCTCGAACGGCTCGGCCGACCAGATCACCTTGTCGAACCCGACCACCCCACCGTGGAGGTGGTGGGGCGGCCGGTTCACCGCGACCTGGACGTCGGCACCATCGAGAGGGAACTGCCCCCGGGCGATCCGATTGGCGAAGCGACCCACCAGTGCACCGAAGTACTGCGGGTCGTTACGCCAGCCCTCGAGGTCGTCGAATCCGACCACGACCTCACCTCGCACGCCGCCCCCGTCGGGCCCGATGAACGAGGCGAGGATGCCCCCGTAGGTGAGGACCGTCGCTGCGTACGAACCGGCGACGAGTTCGATGGCATCGACGGTCGCTCCGCCCGGGAGTGTGCCGAATGGGCTGGTGGTCACCTGCATGGGTCGATCATGCCCGATCCATCGCTAGGCGACATCCATCCGGAGGAAGTGATCGACTCTCATGAACGTGGCAGGCAAGTCCACCCCGTCGGGGAGGATCGGCTCGACCTCGTCGCCACTCAGCAAGCGGGGATTGGTGAGCGTGTTCACTCGGTCGGGGAGCCGAAGCTCGGCCGATCCAGCGTGGAGGATGTTCTTCACCCAGTCGGCATCGGGGCCGTACATCACGAAGAAGACGTAGCCATCCTCGACGGGGTGCGCGTCGAGTGGGGTCTCGAACCGGCGACCCGAGGACCGGCCCTCGTGGATCAGGACCGGTCGCTCGCCCTTGCGGATCTCCATCGGGTTGAAGATGCGGCGATTCACCTTCGCCATGAACTTGGGAACGGGCATCACGCACCTTCCTTTTGGTTCCAGGCATCATCGTCGACGCCCTTGATGAGCAGCCAGAACGTGAGGCCGAGCTCACCCGGCAACGCAGTGGCGATGACCAACGTCTCGAGGAACGTGGCAGCGTCCGGCACGAGCATGACGCCCAAGCCATGGGCGAGGTATCCGACGGCGGAGATCCCGACCAGCCAACCGAGCCATGTCGGGAGGAAGCCGGAGCGCACGACGAGCGGTGCGAGGACCGCCAGGTGGAGGCCGAAGATCGCGCCCCACACCAACTCCCCTCCTGCGAGCACCGGTAGGAGGGCTCCTGCCGAGTCAGGGGAGGCGACGAGCGCAACGCCCGCGCCAAGGAGCACTGCTTGCACGGCGACCATGCCAAACCTGGCGAGGGCGGCGATGAGCGACCAATCCTTCGAGACCGGCTTCATGAGGCGGTAGAGGAGGACGATGAGGACGATCTCCACGGCGATGATGCCGAACTCGGCCAGGTGCCCGAGCCGTACGATCAGCTCGTTCGCAGAGATCCAGGAAGTCGTGGCCGCCGCATCGTCGGTCACGAATCCTTCCTTGCTGATCATGTAGGCCAGTGGGCCGAGCACCGCGAGGGACAGGTAGAGCCAGCCGATTCGGCGGGCGAGGCGAGAGGGAGTGGTCACTTGGCAACGCCTTCGGTGT
>CP070681.1:677361-679198 GCA_020352575.1 Acidimicrobiia bacterium
CGGACGTGGGATAGCGGTACCGGACGTGCTCGGCTTGGGCACCGGCCCCCACGCCATTGGAGGCAACCGTCGTCGAGCCGTAGTCCACGGACTCGCGTTCGCGCAGGATGGCGTCGATCCGGTCCATGCCGGCGACGGCCATGGGGAGCTGGCCCAGCAGCCACGAGAACACGCGCATCGGGCCGGCCACGAGGCGGAAGAGGTAGGCGAAGGTGACGAGCGTGCCGGCGGTGATGAGGCCCTGGTCCACGCGCCAGGCGCCGACTGTGAGGACGGCGAGGATGCCAAGGCTCGGGATCGCCTCGATGAGGGGATCGAATCCGGCTCGCAGCCGTCCGACATCGACCATTCGATCGCGCAGGGCATCGGAGCGCTCGCCGAACCGGCCGACTTCCTCGTCCTCTCGACCGAGGGTCTTGACGACGAGGGCGGCGTCGAAGGATTCATGGGCGATCTCCGCCACCTCGGCACGGATGCGCTGGGCGCTCGCCGCCACCACACGCATCTTTCGCTGGAAGAGGTAGTTCACGATTGCGATCGCAGGGAGCATGAGGAGGCCGACGAGTGCGAGGAAGGGGTCGGTGAGGACCAGGAGGATGGTGGTGACGAGGACCATCACGACCACCCCGAACGCCATGGGAAGTGGCGCAGCGATGCGGCTGGCTGCCTCGACGTCCGAGTTGACGTTCGAAAGCAGCTGACCGGTGGGGTGGCGACGGTGCCATTCGATCGGAAGGGTGAGGTACCGGTTGGTGACGGCCACCCGATCGACCTGCTGGAGGCGGGCATCGGCCTGGTAGGCGCCGTCACGTCGGAGGCCGATTCCGACGGCCCGGATCATGCTCACGCCGAGGAGTGCTGCTCCTGCCCCGGCGAGGAGTGCGGTGCTGATGTCGCCGGTCTGCACGGAGGGGACGAGGACTTCGTCGGTCACCCATCCGATGACATAGGAGGAACCGATGGTGGCGCCGGCGAAGAGGAGGGCACCGAAGAAGCCGATGAAGAACTCCTTGCGGGCTCGTCCGAGCTGTCGCTTGACGAGGTCCCACCCGCGCCCCAGGAGTTGGAGATCGGAGCCGCGAGCGTGCTCGAGCACCTGGTCGGGGGAGGACATACGACGAGGCTACGACGCCGCAACCGCTAGCGGATACGGGGCCCTCGCGACTCCCCGGGCAACTTGGTCATCATCCCGGCGAATCCCTAACCTCCCGGCCGGAAGGAGCCCCCGCCCGATGGACCTCGCCTCGTATCTGCCCGTTGTCGTCATGCTCGTGCTGGCGATCGGTTTCGTGCTGGTGAGCGTGCTGTTGGGTCGTTGGATCTCCACCCGGGGTCCGGCCAGCGCAGAGAAGCTCGCGCCGTATGAGTGCGGCATCGTCCCCGAGGTCGAACCGGCCCAGCGCTTCCCGGTCAAGTTCTACGTCGTGGCCATGCTCTTCGTGATCTTCGACGTCGAGATCATCTTCCTGTTCGCGTGGGCCGCGAACTTCCCCGAACTCCAGTGGTACGGCGTTGCCACGGTCGGCGTGTTCACCCTGTTCGTGCTCGAGACGCTCGCCTATGTGTGGAAGCGCGGGGCACTCGACTGGAACGTCCGTCGGCGGGAGCGCCGGTTCGCCACCACCTCCTTCGAGGAGGCTGCATAGTGGCGCACAACTCCACCCCCTCGTCGGTCATCACGACGAGGCTCGACAAGGCCGCCGAGGCGGTCCGAGGGCTCAGCGTGGCCAAGTGGGCGCAGACCCGATCGATGTTCCCCGCCACCTTCGGCCTCGCCTGCTGCGCCATCGAGATGATGGCGACCGGTTCTGCCCACTACGACCTCGCCCGGTTCGGC
>CP070681.1:679298-681117 GCA_020352575.1 Acidimicrobiia bacterium
GATGGCCGACCTCAACCCGGCGTTCAACATCCGGGTGGCGGCGGTCGCCGAGGCGATCTTCGACGAGGCCCACGCATCGAACCCGGTGCCGTACCTCATGTGGGTGAAGAACGCCGACCCGTTCGCGGACCCGGACGCCTACATGCAGGCGTACCAGCACCCGGACGGCGAGTGGGGTGAGGTCCACGGCTACCGCGCCGTGTACGAGGACCCGGACACGATCGCCCAGCTCATCGACGATGCGGCGAAGGAGCTCGACGAAGAGGCCCGCGCGGCGCTCTACAGCGAGTTGCAGAACCTGCTCTACGACGATCCCATGTGGCTCATCGCAGCGCAGGAGGGCATCGCCAACGCCCACCGCTCTTGGGTCGAGGGCTTCGTGCTCAACCCGCTCTGGCCACGTCCGAACGTCAAGTTCCAGTACTTCGACAAGTAGGCCCGACCAACCCCAGAAGGGGGGTGCCCGCCATCGGTGGGCACCCCCCTTCGCAACAGCCAATCGAGGAGGACCCCCACCCACATGCAGATCCGCGACTACATCCTGAGGCGACTCATGGTGCTGCCGATCCTGGTGATCGGCACCTCGATCGTCGTGTTCGCGCTCACCCGCATCGGTGGCTCGCCCGTCGGCATCTACCTCAGCCACGAGATGACGCCGGAAGAGGTCCAGCAGGTCTACGAGCGTTTCCACCTCAACGATCCCATCCCAGTGCAGTACTACTACTGGGCCTCGGGCGTCCTCCAGGGCGACTTCGGCTGGTCCGGCATCTCGGCCGCCCCGGTGGCCGATGTGTTCCCCAAGAAACTCGCCGCCACGATGGAGCTCGCCGTTGCGTCAGCCATCGTGGCCGTCGGCCTCGGCCTCGGCCTCGGTACCTTCGCCGGTGCCAGGCGGAACCGATGGCCTGACCATTTCGCACGCATCTTCTCGATCTCGGGAGCGAGCCTTCCCCTGTTCTGGTTCGCGATCCTGTTGCTCATCGTCTTCTGGGTGGGTCTCGGGTGGTTCCCGATCGGGCGGTCGGACCCCGACCTTTTTGCCCGCATCGCCCATCCGACCGGCCTCTACACGGTGGATGCGCTGCTCGCAGGCGACTTCGAGGCGTTCATCGATGCCATCTGGCACCTCGCCCTGCCGGCCATCACCCTTGGCTACGGCGCAACGGCGATCATTGCCAGGATGATGCGCTCCTCGCTCGTGGAGGAGCTGCAGGAGGACTACGTCGACGCTGCCCGCGCCAAGGGCCTCGCCGAGCGGCTCGTGCTCAAGCGCCACGCACGTCGCAATGCCCTGATCCCGACCGTGACCGTGGTCGGCCTCTCCTTCGGCTTCCTCCTGCAGGGCAGCGTGGTCGCCGAGATCATCTTCCAGTGGCCCGGCATCGGCCGGTGGATGGCGTCGGCCGTCCTCCGCGGCGACCAGGCCACGATGATGGCCTTCGTGATGTTCACGTCGGTCCTGTTCCTGCTCGTGAACCTCGTGGTGGACGTGTTCTACGCCTACCTCGACCGACGCGTCACCTTGGGGGCCTGACATGGCTGGAATCTCCTACGAGGGCACCGTCGCAGCTCCGGTTCAGGAGTCCGCAGCGCGCGTGCGAGCTCGCCGCGTCCTCGAACTCACCAGGAGCGTCCTCTCGAACCCGACGACCGTATTCGGCGTCGTGCTCATCGTCGGCATGCTCGCAATGGCGCTGTTCGCCCCCCTCATCGCCCCACCGAACACGCCCGACCCCTATCAGATGCCCCGCGACTGGAGCAACCTCAACGTCCCCCCGGGCTCGCCGGGGCACATCCTCGGCACCACCGACACAGGTGG
>CP070681.1:681217-682982 GCA_020352575.1 Acidimicrobiia bacterium
GTTCCGTTGCTGCAGCTCCACGACGGAGACCGGACCGGTGAGACGGGCGGCCCATGCGTCCGTCGGGTGGGAGTAGACGGCTTCTGGTGCGCCGATCTGAACCACCTGGCCGTCGCGGAGGAGGGCGACCCGGCCCGCGACGGCGAAGGCCTCGGCCGGATCGTGCGTCGCATAGACGGCCGCCGATCCCGCCTCCTGTCGCTGGTGGGCGATGAGCGCCTCCGCGGCGCCCCGAGTCGGACCATCGAGATGAGCCGTCGGCTCGTCGAGCAGGAAGAGCGAGGCGGCCCGAGCAAGGGCCCGCGCGAGACCCACTCGCTGCTGCTGGCCCCCGGAGAGGTCGGCGGGACGGCGATCGGCCAGCTCCCCGATGCCGAGGGCGTCGAGGACCCGCTGCGCCTCGCGGCGCGCCTCGGCGCGCGACCCCCCGGCCGCTTCGACGGGGAATGCCACCGTCTCCAGCGCGGTCAGGTGCGGCCACAGCGCATAGCTCTGGAAGACGAACCCGATGTCCCGGGCCTCGGGAGGCTCGTGGATGCCGGAGCCGCTCACCGTCCTTCCCCCCACGGCGATGGTCCCTCCGGCCACCTCGACGAACCCGGCGACGGCCGACAACAGGGTCGTCTTCCCGCTCCCGCTCGGCCCGAGGAGCGCCACGACCTCGCCGGCTCCGACCGTCAGGTCGAGGTCGCGCAGGATGGGGTGGCCGTCGAGGGCGACTCGGAGACCGGTGATCTCGAGCGCACCGGTCACCGTGATCGCCTCCGCCCCACCACGACCGCGGCGATCAGCCCGGGCACGGTGAGCAGCACGGCGAGGGCCGCGGTGACCGTGATGTCGCCGAGCTGCTGCACGTTCAACGTGTGGACGGCCAGCGTCGCCGTGCCCGGCCCGTAGAGAAGACTCGACATGGTCAGCTCGTGGAGCCCGAACAGGAACACGAGCAGCCAGGCCGCCATCACGGCGGGCCGCAGCATCGGCAGCACGATCCGTCGAAGGGTCAGCGCCGGCCGGGCCCCCGACACGCGCGCAGCCCGGGTCGCGTCCGCGTCGATCGACCCGAAAGAGCCCGCGACGGCACGATCGGCCAGCGCCCAGAACTTCGCCAGGTACGCGACGAGAACGATGAGCAGCGTGTCCCGCAGCCAGGGCCCGTACGCGAGGAGCACGGCGACGGCGAGTGCCGAGCCGGGCACGGCGAACGCGGCGGCGGTCACGCCTCCGGGCCAGGTCACCGAGGGGCGGGCGCGCACGAGCAACCCGAGGGCGGCGGCCACCGTGGCGGCCACGGCGGCCAGGAGGAGACTCCGTCCGGTGGCACCCCAGGCGTCACCGGACCACGCCTCCGCGAAGTTGCCGACCGTCCAGTTCGAGGGCACCGGTGCGAGTCCGACGGCCTTCGTCAGGCCCGTGAGCGTGAGGGCGGCGAGCGGGAGCCCGGTGGTCAGACCGAGGTACGTCCACACGACGATCGCCCCACGAGGCCCGGACTCGGGCCGTCCGGGCTCGCGCGCCGAGCCCCCGGACCGACTGCGCACCGCCGTGCGGATGAAGCGGTCGCCGGTGACCACGACGAGGAGCACGACGACGACGAGCAGGGCTGCGAGCACCAACGCGCGCTCGAAGGCGGCCGGATCCGCGGACCGCGCCAGATCGGAGTAGATCCGGGTCGTGATCGTCGGGTACCCGGCGGGGATGCCGAGGACCGCCGGGATCCCGAAGGAGTTCATCGACACCACGAACGCCAGCGCGGCGCCACCGCCGA
>CP070681.1:683082-684843 GCA_020352575.1 Acidimicrobiia bacterium
CCGACCATGAGGGCGAGCGTGGCGGCGCCTGCGACGTAGGCATCGAGGTCACCCCCGGCGAAGTCGGCGAGCCCGTCGGCGGTGAGGAGCGCGATGAGCGCCACCGGGCCGACGGCGAGTTGGCCCGAGGTGCCGAAGAGCGCGTACGCGACGAGAGGCACGAGGGCGGCGTAGAGGCCCGTCACCGGTGGCATGCCGGCGAGCGTGGCGTACGCCATGGCTTGGGGGATGAGCATCACCGCAACGGTGATGCCCCCCACGAGATCGGAACGGGCCTCCTCCCGGCCGTACCCGGTGGTGGGCAGGCCGGGGAGGAGGACCCTCCGTCGAGTCATGGGGTGTCCGGTCGGGAGGTCAGGACAGGGTTTCGAGGACGTCGGGTACGCCGGCCTCGATGAGCACGGTTGGCTGGTACCCGGCATCCATCAGCCACTTGGTGGCCGCGGTCGCCCGGTGGCCCGTGCGGCACACGACCGTGACCTCCTTGTTCCCGTTGAACTCGGGCATGTCCTTCTGGAGGTCGGGGAGGTACGTGTTCACGGAGCCCTCCAGGGCCCCTTCGGCGAACTCGGACGCCATGCGCACATCGAGGATCGCCCCGGTGTGGCCTGCCTTGTACTGCTCGAGGAACTCGGGCAGTTCGAGTACGTCGTAGGTGCGCACCTCACGGCCGGAGGCGATCCACTCGTCCATCCCCCACATGACGCCGGCAACGGCGTCCATGCCGATCTGGACGTACTGGCGGGTGGCCTCCTCGACGTCCTGGCCCTCGTCGGCGACGAGCACGACCGAGGCGTCGAAGGGGAGGAGCCAGCCGCTCCACACGCCGACCTGGTCCCCCATCTCGAGGCCCACGGCACCCGGCACGTGGCCGGCGGCGATGGCCTTCTTGGAGCGGATGTCGACGACGGTGACGGCGTCGGCCTCGATGGCGGCGGCGAGCTGGTCGGCGGTCCACGCCGGCGGGTTGAAGCTTTCGGGCGCCTCGTCCCAACCGAAGGTGTTGCCCGGGCCCATGTGGCGGTAGTAGGTCGGCCAGGGGCCGAGGCCGCTGAAGAGCGTGTCGGTGAACTCCTCGACCGTGTGGACCTGGAGGAGTGCGTTCTCCTCCTTCTCCTGGCCGATGGTCGAGATGGTGCGCCCGCAGCCTCCGGCAGTGCAGAAGGAACCCTCGCCATGCGTCGGGAAGAGAGGAGTCTCATCGGGGAAGGCCGCGAGGCGGTTCACCGAGATGTACTGCAGCATGGCGAGGGATTCCTTCCGCTCCGGCCCGAGCAGGTCGGGCCGGCCGGCGGAGCCGACTAGGAGGGAGCCACCCGAGAAGATGGCTGTCGGCATCCCGTCGATGTAGATGACGTAGGAGGTGTGCTCGGGCGTGTGCCCCGGGGTGTGGAGCGGCTCGATCGAGAAGGCTCCGCTCCCGATGGCCTCCTTGTGGAATGCCGGCGTGTGCTTGTAGGCCGGGGCCGCCGAGGAGGGGAGCACGAGCTCTGCACCGGTCTTCGCGGCGATCTCGCGGCCACCGGAGATGTAGTCGTTGTGGAGGTGGGTCTCGAGGATGTACCGCAGGTCGGCACCGGTCTCCTCGATCGCATCGAGGAAGCGGTCGTAGTCGCGCTGTGGGTCGACGAGAACGGCCTGGCCCTCATGGGTGAAGATGTACGTGCTGTCCCCGAGTCCGGGCGTACGAATCTGTTTGACCTCCACGGGGACCTCCTACATCCGTCGGGTGGGGGTTTGTCCGGACAAAACTATACCCCC
>CP070681.1:684943-686702 GCA_020352575.1 Acidimicrobiia bacterium
ATCGCCTCGATCCTGCCAGCGCGTTCGCCGCCCTTGCGGGGCAGGAAGCCCTCGAAGACGAACCGATCACCTCCGAAGCCGGATACCGCCAGGGCCATGGTGACGGCGCTCGGACCTGGGATCGCCGTCACGACTGCTCCAACCCCGCGGGCGGCTCGCACGGCAGTGACCCCGGGATCGGCGACCACCGGGGTGCCCGCATCCGTGACCAGGGCCACGGTCTCGCCCGCCTCGAGGTGGCCAGCGAGCTCGCCCGACCGCTCCTGTTCGTTGCCGACGAAGTAGGACCGCAGCGTGGCCTGCACTCCGAGGTGGGCCAGCAGGGTGTGGGCGCGCCGGGTGTCCTCGGCGTAGACGACGTCAGCCGACGCCAGCGCCTCACGGAGCCGCGGCGGCGCATCGCCGAGGTTCCCGATCGGGGTGGCGCACAGGATCAACGTGCCGGGCATGGGGGGAGGCTAGGGCGCCTACTCCGTGGCCTTCGGATGGCCGCCGGCATACGACACCCAGACGGTGCGCTTCGACTCGTCGACGCAGTACCACACCCGTTCCGAGCCCCCGACCTCGAACTGCCACTGGGGCAGCAACCTCCCACCGACCGCTCGCGCTGCGAGGTCATCCCTGAGCGGATGGTGCCGACCCGCCGCAACCGACACCATCGGCGACAACCGCATCGCCTCCCAACACCTCCGAAGGGTCGTCGGATGCGATGCCCCCAGGGCCTCCCATCCCCGGACGGCCGCGGTGTCGAGGAACCGGATGTCGAACTCCCCAGCCACGGGTGGCGGAGCCACCCGGTCTCCCTTCTTCGGCACCACGCCTAGGGGCGGGGGACCGGAATCGGATCAGCCGGGAGTTCAGCTGGGGCCGAAAGACGGGCATACAGCTCCGGATCGGAGCGCACCTCGGCGGTGTTTCGCCACTGGATCACGGAAGTGATGAATGGGCCACCGTGCTCGAACGCCGCCGACGATTGGAGCGAGGTAATGAGCTCCTCAGCGAACTCCTGCAGACCGTCCTCGGACAGGTACTTCGCCCACGGGAACACCTCGAGCAGGACCTCGGTCCCATCGCGATCACCCAGCCCGGCCCGGGCAAGCGCCGCAGACGCGCCCAGCGCTTCCAGCAGCTCTTCGAAACGGGGCACGGGGATGATCCGCACGTCATCACCGTCCCGACGTTCCAGGACCACGTCACCCTCATCGAGGGCGCGCACGACCTTCGAAGCATTGCGCTGCATCTCGGACCAGGACACGCGTGTCGTCGGCACGTCGATCATCATATCTGAATATCCTCTGAACTCTCTCCCGCTGTATCAACCTCCACGATCGTGTCCACGTCCCGCCACGTCACGACCCGCCACGGGCGGAGGATCCCGGTGCGGACCACAACCCCATCACGAAGACCCACAAGGCCCAGGGGTTTGCGGAGGAACATGCCGTGCACCGACTTGGTGCGCAGGACCACCGGTGGTGGCACGCGCCACACGCCGAGGAAGCGATCGAGGAAGGACACCCTTCGACCGTACGTCGAGGGGCCTCGGCAGGGAACCCCTATCCGCTGAACCCGAGGCCCTGGAGCTCCTTCACGAGCGGTCCGGCCTCACCGGCTTCGGAGGCAACCACCACCGCCACCTCATCGCCGTTGCGAAGGATCCACCACCGCACATCCTCAGGCGCTGCGGCCTCCAGGTACTCCCTGAAGCCATACACCACGTGGTCGGAGTCGTCGGGCGTGTCACCCACGTAGTGGAGCTGGA
>CP070681.1:686802-688555 GCA_020352575.1 Acidimicrobiia bacterium
CGGGAGCAGGACGGGAATGAAGGAACGAGAACGAATCCTCGAGCAGTGCGAGCGCTACTGGCGTGCCACGCGGGTGCCCGACGGCGTCGTGGACGAGATGCTCGTCGAGTTGTCGGCGCACCTCACCGAGGCCGAGCGCGCAGAGCGGCCGCTCGCATCGGTCGTCGGTACCGACGTCGCGGCGTTCGCAGAGCAGTGGGCACTCGTCCACCGCGAGCCCCGGGCCAGCGACCCCGACTGGCGCACCGCAGTGGCGAGGAGAAACCTCACCCGCATCGGACCGTTCACCGGCAGTATTGGATTCGCGGCCCTCGTGGTCGGCGCAGGGGCGGTCTTCGCCCAGAGAGGAGACAGCATGGACCTCGGGCAGTGGGAGTGGATCTGGACGATCACGGCATTCGTCTTCGCCGTCGGTGAGATCTTCACCGCTGGCTTCTTCCTCCTCCCCTTCGCCGTCGGTGCCGCCGCATCGGCCGTGCTCGCATGGATCGGCGCCAACGCGCTGTGGCAATGGGGCACCTTCCTCGTCGTCTCGCTCGTGACGCTCCTCTGGATGCGTCGCTTCAGCCCGGAGCACATGCCCGGGCCCGACATCGGCGCCAACCGCTACCGCAACAAGAAGGGCATCGTCACCGAGGCGATCGACCCCCACTCCGGCGAGGGCCGGGTCCGGGTCGACAACGAGGAGTGGCGCGCCACCGCCGAGAACCCCATCGAAGAGGGCGCACGGGTCCGCATCACCCAGGTGAGCGGCACCCGCTTCGTCGTCGAAGAAGACTGATTTAGACCGAAAGGAGAACAGAGGACATGGAGATCCTCCTTGCGCTCATTGCGCTGTTCATACTCATCGTCGCAGGCACCGGCCTGCGCATCGTCAGGCAGTACGAGAAGGGCCTCGTGGAGCGGTTCGGTCGCTACACGAAGACGCTCGAGCCGGGCCTCAACCTGATCATCCCATTCGTCGACCGGGTCATCAAGGTCGACATGCGTGAGCAGGTCGTGGACGTCCCGCCGCAGGAAGTCATCACCCGTGACAACGTGGTCGTGACCGTCGACGCCGTCGTGTACTTCCAGCCCACCGACCCGGTGAAGCTCCAGTACAACGTCGCCAACTTCATCGTGGCGGCCACGAAGCTCGCCCAGACGAACCTCAGGAACATCGTCGGTGACCTCGACCTCGATGGCGCGCTCACCTCCCGTGAGACGATCAACACCCAACTGCGCGACATCCTGGACGACGCCACCGACCCGTGGGGCACCAAGGTCGTCCGCGTCGAGATCCAGCGGATCGAGCCGCCACCGGATGTCACCGAGGCCATGCACCGCCAGATGAAGGCGGAGCGCGAGCGGCGTGCCGTCATCCTCGAGGCCGAGGGTGAGAAGCGGAGCCAGATCCTCAAGGCCGAAGGTGTGCGCGAGGGCGCCATCCTCCGGGCACAGGGTGAGGCCCAGGCGATCCGCGAGGTCGCCGAGGCAACGAAGTTCGAGAAGCTCACCGTCGCAGAGGGTGAGGCGCTCGCCATCGAGTCGGTGTACGAGGCGATCCACCGTGGAGACCCCACGCCGGACCTCATCACCATCAAGTACCTCGAGGCCCTCACCGAGATGGCCGACGGCAAGGCAACGAAGATCTTCCTGCCCGCCGAGACCTCGGGGATCCTCGGGTCGCTCGGAGCGATCAAGGAGATGTGGAACGAGGACGGTTCGCCCGCACAGGACTGAACCCCCTTCGTACGCGACCGCGGCCCCGGGC
>CP070681.1:688655-690401 GCA_020352575.1 Acidimicrobiia bacterium
CCGTCCCGCACCAGGTTCGCCATGTGCCAGAACGGGAGCACCCGGTGGGCGGCCTGCAGCCACTCGGGGAAGAACTCGATCGGCACCACCAGTGGGCTGAAGAGCAGGATCGTGAAGATGAGCAGGTTCGTGAGCAGGTTGACGAACTCGGGGCGCTTCACCGAGTGCCCCATCGCATAGCCGACCGAGGTCGCCATGACCGTCGCCATGAGCACCGCTGGGACGACCCTGACGGACGGGTCGAGCTGCACTCCGTAGACGAGCGACGACACCACGAGGGCCACGATCGCCCCGGGCAGGGCGACCCCCATGTACACCGTGAACGTCGCAGCGCCGGCGGCGATGCGCGGGACAGGGAGCGACCACATGAAGTCGTAGGTGTCATCCCACCGGTGGTCCGCAATGGTCTGGGGCACGAGGATGAAACCCACCGGGAAGAGCGCGAGGGCTGGGATGCCGCTCACGAGGAACGTCTTGGCGGCCTCGGGCATCTCGCCGAAGTAGAAGCCGTACATGATGGCCATCCCGGCACCCATCATCGTCTGGATGATCAATGTCGCCACCAGGAAGCTCTTCATGTTGATCGCCTCGAAGCGGACCATCTGGGTGTAGCTCCGCAGCAGGTGGCCGACGCCCGCTCGCTTCTCGTTCTCGTCGACGACTGCGGGCAATTGAAGGGTCGTGCTCATGCCCGCCTCCTCAACACCACGCCGAGGACAAGCGTTGCGAGGACCGTCCAGACACTGAGGAGCAGGAAGCCACGACCGACCTCGATGGCGGCCGAAGAGGTGAGGCCAGCCCTGGTGAGATCGGCCATCGACTCGAAGGGCAGCCATCGGTGCACGGCCTGGAGCCATTCGGGGAGGTGCTCGGCCGGGAAGCTGATGGGTGAGAAGCCGAACGTGATGAAGATCAGCAGTTGGGCGATGACGTTCACGACCCGCGGGTTGGGCACCGCCACGGCGATGCTCTGCCCGATGAGCGTCCCCGAGGCCAGGATGAGCAACAACGCGGGCACGACGTAGGGGGCCAGGTCGAACTGGAGGTCGTAGCGCCACATCGCGACGAGGAGCGCCGCCATCGCGCCCGGGACCGCAACGACCACATTGACCGACGTCCACGCCGCAGCAGTCGCACTCGAGGGAGTCGGGAGGCTCTGCATGTAGTCGAACTGCCCACTGAGTCGCTGCTGTGCGATGAGCTGGGGACCCATGACGAGACCGATCGTGGTGAGGGTGATCACCACGGCCCCGGACGACAAGTAGAGCGCCCGAGTCGGGCTGAGGTCGGGGATGAGCAGCCCGAACCCGATCACTGCGCCGGCACCGGTGAAGACCTGGACGATCATGGTCATGGGGATGAGCGCCCGCATGCGGACGAGTTCCCAGCGGACCATCGATGCGTAGCCGCGCCACCAGTGCACGGCGCCCCGACGGCGGGCCGGGAGTGCGGGGGTGAGCGCCGTCACGCTGCCTCGCTCTGCTCGCCGGTGAGCCGGATGTAGACGTCCTCGAGGGTGGTCGCACCAAGGGCGTACTCCTCGGCGACCTGCTCCTCCATGAGCCGCTGGGCCCACGCGATGCCGTCGGACGCCGCGGCTTCGTCGATCACGGTGATGAGGTTGTTCCCGACCCTCGCCTCGGCGGAGACGAACGCTGGGAGCGCCGGATCTTCCAGCCCCGGGGTCATCATGACCTGGAGGCGGAGACGACCGCGATCCCCCGACTTGAGCGAAGACGGGGTGCC
>CP070681.1:690501-692206 GCA_020352575.1 Acidimicrobiia bacterium
GGCCAACGTTATGGGCGCGGTGGGCCTTGCGGTCGCGATGGAGCGGACGGTCGACGACCGGTCCCGGTTCACGCGTCGGGTGGGGGCGGAGCGAGACGCCTTCGAGGCTGCGCTGCGCGTCGGCCTGCCCTCGATCGCGGTCACCGGCACCGACCTCGATCGCCTTCCGTCCCATTCGCACGTCCGCATCCCAGGGATCGACCAGCAGACCGCGCTCATCCGCCTGGACCGGGCGGGCGTGGCGGCATCGGCCGGGTCTGCGTGTTCGTCGGGGGCGGCGAACACCAGCCATGTCCTCCTCGCCATGGGCATGGGTACCACCGAGGCCAGGACCGCCCTTCGGTTCTCATTCGGCTGGACCACGAAGGTCGGTGAGGGAGCCGAGGCGGCATCGGTGGTGATCGACGCCCTCGGGGGCCCCCGATGAGGGCGATGGTCGCCATGAGCGGTGGGGTGGACTCGTCGGTCGCTGCTGCCCAGATGGTCGCCGATGGCCACGAGGTCATCGGGGTGACGCTCAAGTTGTGGGAGGGGCCGAAGGGCGAACTCCCGACGGCGGGCTGCTGCACGGTGAGCGACGCCGAGGACGCCCGTCGCGTTGCCGCACAGCTGGGGATCCCGTACTACGTGCTCGACTACACGGAGCCCTTCATGGATGGCGTGGTCGGCCGCTTCATCGCCGACTACGCATCGGGTCGGACACCCAATCCGTGCGTGGAGTGCAATCGGACCGTGAAGTTCGACCGGATGCTCTCGCACGCCCTGGAACTCGACTGCGACGTGCTCGTCACCGGCCACTACGCCCGTGTGCGGAGGGATGAGTCGGGGTGGCACCTCCATCGGGGGGTCGACGCCACCAAGGACCAGTCATATGTGTTGTCGATGCTGGACCAGGAGGCGCTTGCGAGGACCCGGTTCCCGGTGGGTGAGCTCACCAAGGACGAGACGAGGGCGATCGCAGGCGAGCTCCGCCTCCGGACGGCGAACAAGCCGGACAGCCAGGACATCTGCTTCGTCGGTGATGACGATTACCGGGGCTTCGTGCGGCGACACGCCCCCGAGGCGGCCAGGGCCGGCAAGGTGGTCGACGTCGAGGGCAGGGAGGTGGGTACCCACGATGGCGTCACCGACTTCACCATCGGCCAGCGGCGAGGGCTGGGTGTGGCGGTCGGGGAGCCCCGGTTCGTCGTCGGTATCGACGCCGGGTCGGCGACCATCACCATCGGACGTCGTGCAGACCTCGACGTGGCGGGGGTCGTCCTGAGTGATGTTTCGTTCGTTGCAGGCACCACCCCGGGCGATCGAAGGGTCGACGCCCAGGTCCGCTACAAGGGTGGGACGGTGCCGTCGCGACTCGACGGGCACGGGACGAGGTGGCACCTCGTCTTCGAGCAGCCCGTTGCGGGTGTCGCCCCGGGCCAGACCGCGGTGTTCTATCGAGGCGACGAGGTGCTCGGCGGAGGGATCATCGAGCGGTCCCTTCAGGACAGCAGGATGGGGTAGGTCAACGCGTAGACCACCAGGAGGGCGATGCCCGATGCCCACGTGTGGCGCCGACGCCCGACGACGATGAGCGTCGCGAGTCCGATGACGCCGGCTGCCACGAGGCTTCCCCGCACGGCGAGTTCGGCGGTGACCGCGGTCGGTGCGATGAGTGGCCCGATCCCGATCGAAAGCGTCGCATCGACCATCGAGGAGCCGAACA
>CP070681.1:692306-694006 GCA_020352575.1 Acidimicrobiia bacterium
AGTCGGGCGAGGAAGTTGGCGGCCGCGGTCGTCGCGCCCTCGATCCCCTCGCCTGCCATGGAACCGGACGTGTCGATGACGAGCACCACCTCGATCTGGTCGCCCTCGACCCGGGCGACCTGCGACACCGTCTGCGCGACGTCATCCTCGGTCACCACCCAGTCCTCGGCCTCGAGGTCGCGGGCGAGGAATGCGGTTGGTGCGGTCACGAGCAGGAGCACATCCGGGTAGTCGTCGACCCGAACCTGTTCCACGGTCACCCCTGAGGGAGGCCGGTCCTCCTGTGCAAGACCGGCAGTGGGTACGAGGAGCAGTGTCGCCGCAATGGCGGCGACGAGGGCACGCCTCACCGGGACCGTCCTGGCATCGAGAACAGGGCTGCATCCATCTCGAAGCCCTCTTCCCGGAGTTGCTCGGAGAACATCGGGCGAATCCCGGTGGGTTCGAGGATGCCGAGCCGATCATCGGTGCGCTGGAATCGGAACTTGTAGATGTCCTGCATGGTGACGACGTCGCCCTCCATGCCGGTGATCTCGGTGACCTGGGAGATGCCACGACTGCCGTCCCGGAAGCGATCGATCTGGATGAGGAGGTCGATCGACGACCCGATCTGCTCGCGGATCGCCCGCACGCCGAGCTCGACGCCGGACATGAGCACCATCGTCTCCAGTCGGGACAGCGCATCGCGTGGGCTGTTCGAGTGGATCGTGGAGAGCGAGCCCTCATGGCCGGTGTTCATGGCCTGCATCATGTCGAGTGCCTCTCCCGACCGGACCTCACCGACGATGATGCGATCGGGGCGCATGCGCAGGGAGTTGCGGACGAGGTCGCGGATCGTGACCTCGCCCTTGCCCTCGATGTTCGGAGGGCGCGACTCGAGGCGAACCACGTGTTCCTGGTTGAGTTGGAGCTCCACGGCATCTTCGATGGTGACGATTCGCTCGGCCTCGGGGATGAAGGCAGTCAGGACGTTGAGCATCGTCGTCTTACCGGAGCCAGTACCTCCGGAGATGAGGATGTTGCGCTTGCCCTCGACCGCGATGCGCAGGAACTCGGCGACCTCGGGGGTGAGCGAACCGAAGTCGAGGAGGTCATCGACCGTGAACGCCTCCTTGGTGAACTTCCGGATCGTGATCGTGGGGCCGTCGACCGCAAGAGGCGGTACCACGGCATTCACACGGGAACCGTCCGGTAGACGCGCGTCGACCATGGGGGATGACTCGTCGATGCGACGCCCGATCCGCGACACGATCTTCTCGATGATCCTGCGGACGTGCGCGTCCGTTGCGAAGCGGACGTCGGTGCGTTCGAGACGCCCGGCCCGTTCGATGTAGATGGCGTCGGTGGCGTTCACCATGACCTCGGTGACGCTGTCGTCCAGGAGGAACTGCTGGATGGGTCCATATCCCAGGAAGTCGACGGTGACTTCGTCGGTCAGGCGGCGGCGCTCCTCGAGCGAGAGAGGGATCTGCTCGGAGGCCAAGATCTCGTCGAGTTCCTTGACGACCACCTGCTTCAGCTGCCCCTCGGATATGTCCTGGTCGGCCAACTTCGACCCGAGACGGTCGAGGAGGGCGCGCTGAGCACGCTGCTTCAGCTCGGAGAACGGATCGAGCACTGCCTCCTTCGGCCGATCCGATGCGAGGCTGTTGTCCGCCGAGGTCTTCTGGGCTTGCCGGAGTCGGTCGGAGAGGGTCATG
>CP070681.1:694106-695805 GCA_020352575.1 Acidimicrobiia bacterium
GGGTGGGTCGACATGCAGGTCCAGTTCCTCCTGGGCCTCGAGACGGTCGGCGCCGACGACTTCCTGCTCGGGTGGACGGTGTTGCCCCCGGGCGCCAAGCATGACCGCCACCTGCACACCTATGCGGACGAGTTCTTCATCGTCCTCGAGGGCAGTGGCCACATCTACACCGACGACGGCACGGCTCCCTCGACCAAGGGCGACGTCATCTGGACGCCCCGGGGCAAGTGGCACGGATTCGACAACACGGGCGACGAGGACGTCGTGCTCGTGTGGGGGTGGAACGGCGCCGGCACCCTCGAGGACAGCGGGTACCAGGTGCACCCCGAGGCCCATCGGTGAACCCATGGGAGGACCCCAGGGTCCGGGACGGGCTGCCCCGCCAGTTGGCGCTCCTCTCCGAGGCCGAACGGTCGGGAGCCCGCCCGATCGGCTGGAAGGTGGGGTTCGGTGCCCCAGCTTCCCTCGAGCTCATGCAGATCGAGGCCCCGCTGCTCGGCTACCTCACCGACCAGACCCTGCTCCCCGATGGCGCAGAGGTCGAGGTGGGCGACTGGGTCCGCGGGGTGGTCGAGTTCGAGGTGGCGGTGCGCATCGATGCACCGCTCGGTGCGGGCACGACACCCGAGCAGGCGAAGGCGGCGGTCGGTGCGCTGGCACCGTCCATCGAATTGGCCGACGTCCACCTCGCGCCGGGTCCGGATGTGGTCGCCGACATCCTCGAGAGCGACATCTTCCACCGGGCGGTCATCGTGGGGCCATGGGACGAGGATCGCCCTGCGCTCGACGTCGACGGCCTCCTGGCACGAATCGAGGTCGACGGGAGGCCGTTCGCCGAGACGAGCGACCTCCAGGCCATCACCGGGACCTACGACGAGGTGGTCGCCACGGTGGCCAACACGCTTGCCTCGTTCGGTGCGGAGCTGAAGGCCGGAGACCTCATCATCACCGGGTCGGTCATTCCGCCGGTGTCGGTGGCCGATGGGACGGACTTCGTGTTCGCCCTCGACCCGCTGCCCCCGCTGTCGGTGCGCTGCGTCGGCTGATCCTCAGACGCCGGCGTTCCGGCGCCACGCGCTGAAGCTCGAAACCGATCGGTCGTGGGGCTCCACGAGCCACGGCCAGCGATGTCGATCGACGACCTCGAGTTGCGCAGCGCGTAGGTGGAAACCGGGCACGGGGGCGGCCGTCACGGCGAGACGCCGGCCCTCCAACTCGGTGATCGGGTCACCCAGCCGCACCTCGACACTGCGGCGCGTGGCCAGGTCGGCGAGCGTCTCCGTGAGGAAGACGAGTCGCTTCGCGGACAACCGCAGGCGAACCAGGAGCGGCCGGTCGAAGACGAAGACCACGGGGAGCTCGGGGTTCGCCGTGAGTGCGGGGTCGCCATCGCCGAGCGACTCTGCGGTGAGCCACACGACCTCGGCGGGTCCTTCGCCCGCCCGGTCGGAGCGTTCGTCGAGCGGCTCCATGTGAAGCGAGGGGAGCGGCGCGTCGATTCGCTGGAGTGGTGGGTCGTCGGGCCACTCCTCGATGGGGCACCGATCGGCGAGGGCGCATTCCCTGCAGAGCGCCGGGGCACGGCGTTCGACCTGTTGCCGCGAGAAGCCGTAGGGTCGGCCGGTCGCCGTTCCGGCGACCCACTGCCACCCGAGTCGATTGGCCGCTCGTGAGCCGTCGAGCAGGTGGCGGAAGAACT
>CP070681.1:695905-697579 GCA_020352575.1 Acidimicrobiia bacterium
CTTCGTGACGGGGTCGACCCCGTTGCGTTGGAGGGAGTGGGCGTTCCCCTCACGCGGGAGCTCCTCGAAGCCCAGGTGGAGGCGGCCGGACTCACACCCCTCGCATGGATCGCGCCCGACGACGACGCATGGCGTGCCTACGCCGAATCATGCGTCGGGTTCGCCCGAACGTGGACCGACGACCGGGCGTTCACCGAACGAGCCGTTGCCTTCGCCGAGCGAGGCGTGGAGGAGTTCGAGGCAGAGGTCGCGTCGTTCGAGTGGATCGTCGTCGTGATGGGCCGTCAGGCCGACACGAGGTAGACCGTCAACGAGAGGTCGGGGCCGTTCAGCTCGCCCATGGCCACGGCGAGCGCGCCATTGAGGAACGCGAGTTCCTCGTTCGCCGTCTCGAACACCATCCATTCCTGGGGGAACATGTGGCCCCGGGCCTCGCCGGGACGCGCCACCCCGCCGGCCGTGTAGAAGACGGTCTCCTTGCCGGTTCCGATGCGGCCCCGGATCTCGAGGTTCGAATGCCCGTCTGCGCGCACCACGGCGTAGTCGAGGCCGGTCACCGGACGCGCTCCCTCCCAGTGGGGTGAGGTGGCGGTGCCCTCGAAGGCAGTATCGACCCGGAAGCCGAGCGGTGTCTTCCCCGTCGGGTGGTACGTCGCCGAGGCGGTGATGGTGCAGAACTCCTCGAGGTGGGCCATGGACGCTCCTTTTCCGTGCCGTGCCGACACCCTATTGGAGGAGAGCGAGGACGCGTGTGGTGAGCGCCTCGGCGAGACCCGCCCGGTCGAGCCGACCGTCGTCCCGGTGCCATCGCTCGACGGTGTTGAGGATGGAGAGGATCGAGATCGACGCGAGCGGCACGTCGAGGTCCGCGGAGAAGGACCCGTCCTCGATCCCCTCCCGCAGCAGCGCGCGGAGGCGCTCCTCGTACCGATCGCGCAATGCGACGGCCCCAGCACGTTCCTCGGGTTCGAGGAACCGGGCCTCGTTGAGGAACGTGCGCACCTCGTCGCGGTGGTCGAGCACCACGTCGAGGTGGCCCCCCACGAACGCAGCCACTCGGTCTGCCCCCGACCCCGGCGTCCCCTCGGCCGCGCCAGCCGCTGCTTCGAAGAACCGCGAACCCTTCTCGATGACGGCGATGAGGAGCTCCTGCTTGGAGCCGATGTGGGAGTAGAGCGAAGAGCCCAGGAGCCCGAGTTCGGCTCCGAGGTCACGCATCGAGGTGCCGTGGAACCCGCGCTCACCGAACAGCCGGCCGGCGGCTTCTACGACGTCATCGATCGTGTGTCGGCCCACGGCGCCAGCGTAGCGAACGGTCGTTCGTATCGCTCAGGCGAACGGATCCGCCCCAACGTCCGAGACCGGTGCCACCACGGCCGTCTCCTCGTCCACCGGCGTCTCCATCGCACGATGCACAGCGGCCACGTCCAGGGTTGCGTCACCGCGACGTCGGTGCCAGCGGTCCCACAGCACGAGCATCGACGGCAGCACGAGGACCGACGCCAGCAGGGCGAAGGCAATGGCGTAGAAGGTCACGGCCCCGAACTGCTGGAACGGCTTCAGGTTCGAAGTCACGAGGGAACCGAAGCCGGCCATCGTGGTGAACGCAGAGCCGGCGAGCGCACCGCCGGTGTGGATCGCCGTCGATTCGACCGCGTCCTCGGTGGTGTCCTC
>CP070681.1:697679-699291 GCA_020352575.1 Acidimicrobiia bacterium
CGAGGTCCACCTCCTCACCATGGAGGCGCGCTTCTGGAAGTGGCGGATGTTCGGCGCGCCCACCACGCTCGCCCAGGAAGCCGAACGGCTGGCGGCCGAGGTGGGCCAACCCGACGCCGTGGTGGCCACGGACATGCTCGACCTCCCGGGGTTCCTCGGGAGGGCCCGACGGGCCATCGGGGATCCCGCGTCGGTCCTCTACATGCACGAGAACCAGCTCACCTACCCGCTCGCCGAGGGTGCTGCCGAGGACCTCACCTACGCGTTCATGAACTGGCAGTCGATGGAGGCAGCGGATGCCGTCTGGTGGAACTCCGCCTTCCACCGCGACGAGGTGCTCAGGTCGCTCCCCGTCCTCCTCGGCCGGTTCCCCGACCATCGCCACGGCGAACTCCTGCCCACGGTGGAGGCTCGGATGCGGGTGATGCCCGTGGGCATCGAGGTGGGTGACCTGCAGGAAGGCCCGAAGGATGATCCGCCGTTGCTCCTGTGGAACCACCGTTGGGAGTACGACAAGGACCCGGCCGCCTTCCTTGCGGCGCTCGAGTCGATCGATGACCTCGACTGGCGACTTGCCCTGTGTGGGGAGCGGTTTGCCACCCTTCCGTCGGAGCGCGACGTGGCAGCGGATCGGTTCGCGGACCGGATCGTGCACGACGGATACGCCGATCGGGCCACGTATGCCGGGTTGCTCGCAAGGTCGCTGCTGGCGGTGTCCACGGCCCGACAGGAGTTCTTCGGGATCTCGATGGTCGAGGCGGCGGCTGCCGGCGCCCTCCCCCTTCTTCCCGATCGCCTTGCCTACCCAGAAGTGTTCCCCGCCGCCCATCACGATGCGGTGCTCTACCGGTCATCCGAGGAACTCCAGGACCGCCTGCGGCACATCCTGAGGGCTCCAGCTCCGTGGCGTCGGGTGGCAGGTGATCTCGCAGGCGAAGTGCGGGCCCTCTACGCCTGGGAGGTCCTGGGGCCGCGGTACGACGAGTTCCTCGAAGAGCTCGCCTGATCCCTAAAGGCGTCCCTCGATGCGCCGATCCAAGGGGGAGGCCCGGGCGGCCCGTCGAGGAAAGGAGTGCCGCGTGCGGATCACGAAGAATGCCTTCACGAGGCTCGCGATCGGCATGATGGGCTTCGGCGTGCTCGTCGGCGTCTCCTTCCCCTACGCGGTGCTCCCCCTGGGCATCGATCCCGCCGACACGCTCTCGCCCTCCTTCTTCGGATTCTCGGTGGCGGCCGGTGTCAGCGTTGGGGCGATCAGCGTCATCCTGAGCCTCGTGACCGTCCAGCCGCGGCTCCGGACACTCGCTGACCGCATGCGAGATGTCGAAGTGGGGATCGAGGAGGCCAGCTACAGCGGTGACTGGTCCCATTGCGACCCCGAGGCCTGTGCCATCCCCATCGACTCCGCGGACGAGTTCGCCGACGCAGCCCGGTCCTTCAACGGCCTCATCGAGGCGCTGGCCAACAGTCATCAGATCCAGGCAAAGGTGTCGGAGTTCGCAGACGCGATGACGATCGAGCTCGATCTCGATCGGCTCTGCTCCTCGGCCGTTCGCCACCTTCGCTCGTACCTCGGCGTCGATGCGGTGGCGATCCTTTCGAGCCGCGGCGG
>CP070681.1:699391-701001 GCA_020352575.1 Acidimicrobiia bacterium
CACGCAGCGCTGGACTGACCAACAGGTCCCTCGAGTGAAGGGGTTCCCGGCTTCGGCCGGGGGCCCCTTCGTCTTTGGGGGCCTAGCCGCGGTCGGCGACGAGCTTCACCACGGAGCCGCCGAAGGTGGCGACGTACAGCTCGCCGTCGGAATCGTTGCCGAACCCGTTGGGTTGGCCGGCCTGGTTGTACTCGGCCGTCCAGTCACGCTCATCGGTCACCACACCACCCTCGAGGAGGAAGCTCTCGATCCACTGGTTGCACCAGTCGGCGTAGAAGTAGTGCCCGTCGAGCTCGGGGATCGCCGTACCGCGGTAGACGACCCCACCGGTCACCGAGCAGCCCTTGTCGTGGTCGTACTCGATGGTTGGAAGGTGGTACGACGCCGGATCGCAGTCGCCCTCGAAGAAGCACAGCGTGCCCTCGACGTTCGCCCACCCGAGGTTCGCCCCGGCATCACCGTCGATGGCGAGGACGTTGATCTCCTCACGGGCTCCCTGGCCGACGTCGCCCACGTACACGAGCCGAGTCTCGTGGTCGACCGTGAAGCGCCACGGATTGCGGAGTCCGTACGCCCACACCTCGGCAGCGCCTCCACCGTTGGCGAACGGGTTGTCGATCGGGGTGCCGTACGGGTCGCCGGAGTCGACATCGAGGCGGAGGAGGGCGGCAAAGATCGTGTTCGGATCCTGGCCCTGGTCGCGGGAGTCGGCTCCATCACCGACGCTCACCCAGAGGTAGCCGTCCGGGCCGAAGTTGAGTCCACCGCCGTAGTGGCGGATGTCGGTCGAACCCTCGGGCTGGGGGTAGGAGAAGAACACCTTCTCGGACTCCCGGTTCGCCTGGTCAGGGGACGCCGTGCTCACCGAGAACTCCGAAAGGGTGCGCTGGCCGTCCTTGTTGACGTAGTAGACGAAGAAGCGACCGTTGGTGCCGTAGTCGGGGTGGAAGGCGAGGCCGAGCAAGCCCTGTTCGATGCCGTTGGCCAGGACGCGGTCGGTGATGTTGAGGAAGGACTCGTCGGCGACGGTGCCATCGGCACGGAGGAGCTTGATGCGACCGATCCGCTCGACGATGAAGAGCCGGTCATCGCCCGGCGGCGCTGCGATGGCGGTCGGCTGCTGGAGGCCTTCGGCAACCGTCTCGAACCGGAATCCTGTGATCGGCGCAAGGGTGACCGGGGCGTTCGTGGTGGGCACCGAGTCATCGGTGGCCACGGAGGTGTCGGGACCAGCGGCCGTGACCACGGTCGGCTCGGCCGAACCCTGCGTGTCATCGGCGGCGGGGGCCTCGGTGTCGGCGGGAGCGGCCAGCTCCTCGTCGCCGCCCGTCACGGTGGTCCAGACGACGCCGAGCAGGAGCACGGCGACGAGGGCGAGGACGAAGACGGGGAGGCCGGAACGGATGGAGGGCTCGTACTGGCGGTGGGTCACGGCGGAGGAGTGTAGAGCCGGGCCCCCGATGGGCAGGAGGCACGCGGGTACGGTGCGGACCATGGGGATCGAGCACCTCCGGGACCGCCTTCGGGAGGCGGGCGATGCGGGCAAGAAGGAGTGGTGGGAGCGGTATCTCAAGGGCGCCATCGAGTTCCACGGCGTGCCGATGGGGTGC
>CP070681.1:701101-702694 GCA_020352575.1 Acidimicrobiia bacterium
CGGCGCAGCCTCGGTCTCGGGACGGGTGTCCTTTGGCTTCGCCTTGCCCGGTCGCGAGGCGCGGGTGGGACGCTGGTCGGACGGACCGTGGTCGACGATGACGGGACGATGGGGTCGCTGCGGTTGGCGAGGCATCGTGACCCGTACCGATCGGGCCCAACGCCCGAGGGCCACCGAGAGGTCGCGGAGGGCGAGGAAGAACTGGCGATACGTCGTCTGCGTGGCGACGAGGACACCCGAGATGAGCAGGGCACCGAGCACGATGCCCGCACCCCAGGTCCCGATGAGTCGGTGGAGCGGGAGGCTGATGAGCGATCCAACGGCACCACCGAGGTCGGCGACGATCTCAGATGGGGTGAGGCCATCGAACGAGAAGGGGTCGCGACCCTGGATGAGTTGGTAGAAGCTCACCGGACCGGTGAGCAGGTGGAAGAGCGACTGGGAGGCAACGAAGGCGATGCCGAGGCCCCATGCGGTGCGCACATGGTCCTTCCGGGGACGTCCCACGATGAGCGAGACGCCGATGCCGCCCACGACGAGGGGGATGAGGTAGGCCCAGAGGCCGAAGAGGAACCCGGTGGTGGCCACGATCGCCAGACCCGCCGGCCCCGCCTGACCGAGGAAGGAGAGCACGAGGAGGACGGCGATCACGCACAGGAGCGCACCCCACACGTCGTCGGCCTGGCGGCCCAGTCGGTGCCGGACACGGGTCGGGATCTCCGCGATCCACGCGCGGATACCCGATCGTTCGGTCTTCTTCGAGCCCCGTCCCGCCCGCGTTGCCCCACCGCGGGACACAGCTCGTTTCGCCATGTAGGTCGAGTGTACCGGGCGGGTCGCGCGGCGCCAATCACTAACCGCGCGAATAATCGCGCGCAGCGCGCGACGTCAGACCTCGAGTACGGCCGGGATGATCACCGGCTTGCGGCGCGTCCCGGTCTCCTCCCGGATGACGCGGCGAGCCGTCTGTCGGGTCATGTCCTGGAGTTGGGCCAGCGACGGCTTCTTGCCGTCCCGACCCTCGATCTCGACCCGCACCTCGTCGGCGATGCGTTTGCCGAGGAGTTCGAGGTCGCCACCGACCCCGTGGAGGTCGACGTCTGGCCCGAGGATGACCTTGTTCGCCGACAGGTCGACGCCAACGGTCACGACCACGACCCCATCGTCGGCGAGCTTGCCCCGGGCCCGGAGCACCGAGCCCTCGATGTCGGCACCCGAGTCGAAGTACACGTACGGAGCCTTCACCGCACGCTCGATGCGGCGGGTCTCCTCGCCGTCGAGCTCGATCGCGTCGCCGTCCTCGCAGATCTCGATGGCGGGGATCCGCATCTGTTCGGCGAGGTTGGCGTGTGCCCGCAGGTGGCGATACTCCCCGTGGATCGGGACGAAGGCCTTCGGACGGATCACGTTCATAAAGGTCTTCAACTCGTCCTGGCTGCCATGGCCAGAGACATGGACGTGGCTGTTGCGGCCGTGGTACACCCGGCAACCGACCCGGTGGAGCTGACTGATCACCCTGCTCACCGCACGTTCGTTGCCGGGGATCGGCGTCGCCGAGATGAGGATCGTGTCGTCCTCGGTGAGCGTCACGAC
>CP070681.1:702794-704386 GCA_020352575.1 Acidimicrobiia bacterium
AGTTCCTCCCTCGGACGCTCCAGGTTCTGGGGTGAGAGCACCCACGCCGTGATGGCGGGGATCCGCGGGTTCTGGGCCCACTCGAGGAACTCCTCGAAACGACGCATCCCCCGCATGTACGACTGCTGGTAGTCGTCGAGCCCCTCGGCACGGGCGAACCGCCGATGCCCATCGAGGATCACCCCGATGTGCTGGGGGAGGTTGCCCCCCTGGATCTCCTTGAGGAGGCGGCGCTCGTACAGCGAATAGAGAAGGCCCTGACCGGCGCTCATGGGGGAAGCCTATCGGCGGAGCGGTATGCGTCGCCCGCCGCCCGATAGCCTGCTGCCATGGCATCCGGCAGCACACGGGCGATCCTTGCCGCCCTCTTCGCCAACGCGGGGATCGCGATCGCCAAGTTCGTGGCGTGGGTCTTCACGAACTCGTCGTCGATGCTCGCAGAGGCGATCCACTCGGTCGCGGACACATCGAACCAGGCGCTCCTCCTCCTCGGAGGACGCGCGGCGCGCAAGGAGGCGAGCGCAACCCATCCGTTCGGATACGGACGCGAGCGGTACTTCTGGTCGTTCGTGGTGGCCCTCGTGCTCTTCAGCATCGGTGGGCTCTTCGCCATCTACGAGGGGATCGAGAAGCTCCGCCACCCACACGAGATCGAGAACGTCGGTTGGGCGATCGGCGTGCTGATCCTCGGCCTCGGACTGGAGGGCTACTCGATGCGCACCGCGATCGTCGAGTCGCTTCCCTTGAAGGGCGAGAGCACCTGGTGGCAGT
This sequence comes from Acidimicrobiia bacterium, assembly GCA_020352575.1. Lineage (GTDB taxonomy): Bacteria > Actinomycetota > Acidimicrobiia > Spongiisociales > JAENVV01. The sequence goes on from CP070681.1 coordinate 703,566, forward strand.
TCATCCGCCACGCCCGCACCCCCGAGCTCCCCGTCGTCCTCCTCGAGGACCTCGGGGCGCTCACCGGCCTCCTCCTCGCGCTCGCCGGGGTGAGCCTGAGCGCGACGACCGGCAACCCGGACTGGGACGCGTACGGGACCCTCTCCATCGGGATCCTCCTCGTCGCCATCGCCGTGGTCCTCGTCGTCGAGATGAAGAGCCTCCTCATCGGCGAGGGCGCCCAGCCGGGCATCGTCGAGGGCATCAAGGAGGCCCTCGAGGCGTCCGAGGGCGTCGTGAAGGTCATCCACATGCGGACCCAGCACATCGGCGCCGACGAGATCCTCGTGGGCGCCAAGGTGCAGTTGGATCGCAGCCTCGGGGGCCCCGACGTCGTGAGGGCCATCAACGACGCGGAGCGCAACGTCCGCGAGGCCACCCCGATGACCGTCCGCATGTACGTAGAGCCCGACATCCACGATCCCACCCGCGGGGATGGAGATGACGATCGCTATGACGCTGCCCATTGACGCCCACATCACCTTCCTGAAAGTCGCCGACCTCGACCGGAGTTCGGCGTTCTACGGCGACGGCCTCGGCCTCACCCTCGTGCTCGACCAGGGCGGCTGCCGGATCTACTCCCTCACGGACTCGGCCTTCCTCGGCGTCTGCGAACGCCCCAGCGAGCACGCATCGAATGTGATGGTGACGTTCGTGAGTGACGACGTCGCCGGGTGGCACGAACGGTTCGTCGCTGCCGGCGCCGATGTGGACGGGCCTCCGCGCAACAACAACGACTACCGGATCTTCCACTTCTTCGCGACGGACCCCGACGGCCACAC
>CP070681.1:704486-706065 GCA_020352575.1 Acidimicrobiia bacterium
ACGCCGTGTCGTTCACCGGTTCGCAGGCCGGGATCCTCACCGACACCGAGCACGGGTCGGCAAAGATCACGGCGATCACCGGCGAGCGCGTCCGCAACGCCCTCGACGCCGGGACGGTCGTGATCGTCGCCGGGTTCCAGGGCGTGTCACCGGAGACGAAGGAAGTCACGACGCTCGGTCGGGGCGGATCGGATGCTTCGGCAGTCGCCCTCGCCGCTGCCCTCGAGGCTGATGCCTGTGAGATCTACACCGACGTCGATGGGGTCTTCACCGCCGACCCGCGGGTGGTTCCCAACGCACGGAAACTCGACGAGGTCACGTTCGAAGAGATGCTGGAATTGGCGGCGCATGGTTCGCGGGTGCTCATGGCCCGTTCGGTCGAGTTCGGCCGACGGTTCGGCATCCCGATCCATGTCCGCTCGTCGTTCAACGACACCGCGGGCACGTGGGTGAAGGAGACCACCATGGAACAGGCAATCATCAGCGGCATCGCCCACGACACCACCGAGGCGAAGGTCACGGTCTCCGACGTCCCGGATACCCCCGGTGTCGCAGCCGACCTGTTCGAGTTGCTCGCCGAGGAATCGGTGAACGTCGACATGATCGTGCAGAACGTGTCGTCGGAGGGTCGGACGGACATCTCCTTCACCGTTCCACAGGAAGCCCTTGCAGTTGCCGAATTGGTGGCCACCCGAGCCCGCGAGCGACTGGGAGCCGCTTCGGTCTCGGTGGACGCCGGTATCGCGAAGGTGTCGCTCGTCGGCGCCGGGATGAAGACCGAACCTGGTGTCGCGGCGCGCCTCTTCCGTGCGCTCGCCGCTGCCGACATCAACATCGAGATGATCTCCACGTCGACGATTCGCGTGTCCGTGATCGTCGATGAGGCCGATACCGAGGCCGCCGTCCGCACGCTGGCCGAGGAGTTCGACCTCACCGAGCAGGTGCCTTCGTGACCTCCGTCGCCGTGGTCGGGGCGACCGGTGCGGTCGGCCGCGCGGTCCTCTCGATCCTCGACGAGCGAGGGTTCTCCGTCACCTCGCTCCGACTGATGGCGTCCGCCCGGTCGGCGGGCAGCACGATCGCCACTCCCTGGGGCGACGTGGTGGTGGAGGACCTCGAGGACGCGGACCCATCGGGCATCGACGTGGCGATCTTCTCCGCTGGTGGTGGCCGCTCGAAGGACCACGCCCCGCGGTTCGCTGCGGCCGGTGCCGTCGTGATCGACAACTCGTCTGCCTTCCGGATGGAGGATGCGGTCCCCCTCGTGGTCGCAGGGGTGAACGACCACGCCGTTGCGGGGCACCAGGGGATCATCGCGAACCCCAACTGCACCACGATGACGGCACTCATGGCCATCGCGCCGTTGCACCGCGCTGCCGGGCTCAAGGGCATGCATGCCTCCTCGTACCAAGCCGTGTCGGGGTCCGGGAAGACGGGGACCGATGAGTTGTCCCGTCAGGTCCAGTGGTTCCAGCAGGACGAATCGGCGCTCATCGATGGCGGTTGGGAGGACCCCGGCGGCAGCCTCTATCCGCGCCCCATCGGCTTCAACGTGCTCCCGATCATCGGTGAGGCCGAC
>CP070681.1:706165-707731 GCA_020352575.1 Acidimicrobiia bacterium
GGCTTTGCTGCCTTGCAGCGGGATCGTCTCATGGCCCGTGGTATTGACATCACGCCCTACCCACTCAGCCACCTTGCTGTGCGGGTCGCCGAGTCGGACCTGTACGTTCACACACGGACCCTTCTCGAACGACACGCCCGAGCCAACAGTGAGAACTTCTGGAACGGGCGTCCGATCTCGTTGATCGTGTTGAACGAACCGCTCGAAGTCCTCGAGGGGAAACCGGTGGCGAACATCGAACTCATCCCTCCGGTCCACCAGCGTCGCTACCGGATGGGGTTGGAGCACCTCGGTGTTGTCATCGGTGAGGGGTTTGAGGAGTTCTCCCAGACGCATCGGGATGTGCTCACCGGCCAGCAGTTCCAGAACGCCAAGGTCGATCCCGTCTACGTGCTGATGGAGGACTTCAGCCACGTGAAGTTCTATCGGCGGTCCTTCTTCGACATCGTGGAGGAGGAACAGGGCGGCTTTGATGGCTTCACCCACGTTGAGGGGTGGGTGCCTCAACAACAGGTCACGGCCACCGGCCCAAATCCACTCCCTTCGTGACCCCGAGGGAGTGCGCCGCCGCAGGCCCGGCATCCTCCCCAGTAGCGAGAGCCCAACTCCACGGACCGCGCACCCGCGCCCTCCGCTCCAAAGCGTCACAAGAGACCTGCAGGTGATTCCCGACCGACCACGCAGCTGCCGTCTTCGCGAGCTGCTCCATGGAGGAACTCGACTAGCCCCGGACTCGCAGCAACGGCCCCCTCGGATTGGCACTCCCCCGATTGCAGGCAGGACCGGGGACACCATCACCGCTGTCGGTGAGGAGCCGCCGCCCAACCCGTCCGGCTCGCAAGGCGTAGGGTAGGGAGCGAGTCCGTTCGAAGGTTGCGCTGATGCATACCGAGGTGCGTGTCGTCGAGACTGCTCGGGGGCCGATCGAGTTCGTCGAGTTGGGCCGAGGTCCCGCCGTGATGGTCTCCCACGGAACCATGGGCGGATGGGACCAGTCCGAACTCCTCATCCGCACGCTGACCGAGCCTGGTTTTCGCTACCTGGCCCTCTCTCGACCGGGCTATGGCCGCACGCCCCTTAGTTCCGGCCAAACCTGTGAGGAGCAGGCAGACCTTCTCGCGGCTCTGCTCGACAGCTTAGACATCGAGCAGGCAGCCATCATCGGAGTGTCGGGGGGCGGCCCTGCCGCACTGCAACTCGCATTGCGTCACCCGGGGCGCGTATGGGGCCTGGTGCTGGTCTCCACCTGCGCCCGCAAGGCGAAGACCCCGAAGCCCCCACCAGGTTGGGGTCTGATGGCGAACCTCCTTCGATGGAAGTGGTTGCGGGACAAAGCGCGGGAAAACATGCGAAGGAACCTCGCCAAGCCCGCAGAGATGTTTCTCAGCGACCACGAGGCGTTCGAGCGCACCCGCGCAGACCCCGAGGTCGGACCGTTGCTCGAGCAGTTCTTCCTCGGGACCATCGACGGCATGGAGCTGCGGGTACCGGGCACCCGAAACGACATCGCCACTATGGGCAATGCAGAGCACGCGCTGGAGCAGATCGAGCTCGAAACGCTCTTGG
>CP070681.1:707831-709382 GCA_020352575.1 Acidimicrobiia bacterium
CGTCTACTACGGCGTCGTCTGGGGCTCACGCACGTCGCTCCGCCTCTCGATCATCGTGGTGTCGATCACGGTGATCGTGGGGATCGTCGTCGGCAGTGCCGCCGGGTTCCTCGGGGGCAAGGTCGACGAGTTCCTCATGCGTCTCGTGGACGTGTTCCTCTCGATCCCCGAGCTCATCTTTGCCCTGGCCATCGCATCGGTGCTCGGGCCGTCGTTCGGGAACATCATCCTCGCCCTGGCGATGGTGTTCTGGGTGAAGTACGCCCGGATCATGCGCGCCCAGGTGATCCACATCAGGGAGAACGAGTACGTGGATGCTGCGAGGGTGAGCGGTGACACGAAGTTGCGCATCTTCGGCAAGGACATCCTCCCCAACTCGATCACGCCGATCATCGTGCAGGCGACACTCGACATGGGCCACATCGTCCTCGTTGGTGCAACGCTCTCGTTCATCGGCCTCGCCGAAGCCGGGCTCGCCGAGTGGGGCGTTCTCGTGTCGCAGGGCCAGTCGGGGATCTCCGCCGGCCGCTGGTGGGCCTCCACCTTCCCCGGCCTGATGGTCTTCATCTGGGCACTTGCCTTCAACCTGGTCGGTGACGGCCTGCGGGACGTCCTCGACCCGAGGACCGAATCGCGATGACTGCTCCCGCCCCCGAGCGGAGGGCCACGGGTACGTCGGTGATCGCCGAGGTCCGTGACCTCCGTGTCCACTTCCAGTCCAAGGCGGGTCGGGTGCATGCCGTCGACGGCGTGAGTTTCGACATCCGCGACGGTGAGACGCTCGGCCTCGTCGGCGAGACGGGCTGCGGAAAGAGCGTCACGGCCCGCTCGTTCCTGCGGCTGGTCCCGATGCCCCCTGGTATCCAGGCAGGTGGACAGATCTTGTTCCGCCCCCACGCACCATGCGATACGTGCGCCGGCCATGGATGCGAGCGCTGCCATGGGACCGGTCGTGCCCCTGTGGCGTGCCCGGTATGCAACGGAACCGGGTGCCCGACCTGCGAGCAGACCGGCGAGGAGACCATCGACCTCCTGTCCCTCGACGAGAAGCAAATCCGGGAGATCCGTGGCAATCGGATCGCCATGATCTTCCAGGACCCCGGCAAGGCCCTCAACCCCGCCCTGTCGGTCCGGGACCAGATCGGCGAGGTGTTCGTTGAGCACCGCATGGACGAGTTGCTGGACCGGGCGGGCCTGTCATCCGAGACCGGGATCATCCGGCGGCTGCTTGAGCGTCGTGCGGCGTACCGCTCCCGCCTCTTCGAGCGGATCGCATTCGCGTTCCCGCCGCTGCGGGGCAAGGCGAAGCAGCTCGCTGGCGGCCTGGACAGCATGGTCGAGGAGGCGTTGGCCGATACCCAGATCCCCAACCCCGCGAAGGTCATGGATCGGTATCCCCACGAGCTGTCCGGCGGCATGCGCCAGCGTGCCGTCATCGCGATGGCGCTGTCGTGCAACCCCAAGCTCATCATCGCCGACGAGCCGACGACGGCGCTCGACGTGATCGTCCAGGACCAGATCCTCAAGGAGCTCAAGAACATCCAGGCCGAG
>CP070681.1:709482-711032 GCA_020352575.1 Acidimicrobiia bacterium
TCTGGGGATCGTCGTTCCTCCTCATCGAGCTCGGGCTCGAGGCCTTCTCGCCGGCACTCGTCACATGGCTGCGGGTCTCGACCGGCGCACTCACGCTGCTGCTCCTCCCCCGCGCCCGAAAGCGGATCGAGCGTGAGGACCTCCCCCGGGTCCTCCTCCTCTCGGTCTCCTGGGTCGCGATCCCTTTCTCGCTGTTCCCCATCGCCCAGCAGTGGATCACCTCGGCAACGACCGGGATGCTCAATGGCCTCATGCCCCTCGCCGCCACCGCGATCACCGCCCTCCTCCTGCGTGAACTGCCGACGAGGGTGCAGGTGACCGGCCTCGTGCTCGGCATCCTCGGGGGTATCGGGATCGCCGCACCGTCGATGGGTCAGGGCGCCTCGGAGGCCCGGGGCGTGCTCCTCGTGGCCGGGGCGACGCTCCTCTACGGCTTCTCGATCTCCATCGCCACCCCGCTCCAACAGCGCTACGGGTCGCTCCCGGTGATGGCGCGCATGCTGGCCTTCGCCTCGATCTGGACCGCGCCACTCGGCCTCGCCGGACTCCCGGACGCGTGGCCCACCGGGCCCACGATCGCAACGATCGTGCTCGGCGCCCTCAACACCGGGATCGCCTACCTGGTGATGGGGGCGCTCATCTCGAGGGTCGGGTCGACGCGCGGTTCGTTCGCCATCTACCTCATCCCGGCGGTCGCCGTCGTGCTCGGCGTGGTGTTCCTGGACGAGGTCGTGTCAGGGTGGGCGATCGGCGGCGTGGCACTCGTCATCCTCGGCGCCGCGCTGGCGAGTCGCCGGGAGGCCTAGGCCTTCTTCCGTTGGATCCCCTCGGCGAGGAGCATGGCGATGTCCTTCACCTCGACGCCCTCACCACCGAGTTCCTTCACGCCGTCATCGAGCATGACGTAACAGAAGGGGCACGCCACGGCGACCTGCTGGGCACCGGTGGCGATTGCCTCCTCGGCGCGTTCCACGTTCACCTTCCGGCCGGTCGCCTCCTCGGTCCAGAACCGGGCACCGCCGGCACCACAGCAGAACGAGTTGGTCCCGCTCCGCTCCATCTCGACGAGGTTGCCGGTCGACGCAACGACCTCACGGGGATCCATGTAGGTGTCGTTGTGGCGGCCGAGGTAACAGGCGTCGTGGTAGGTGATGTCGGCGCCGCCGAGGTCCGGTTCGAGGTGGCCCTGGCGGACCAGTTCGGCGAGGAGTTGGCTGTGGTGGATGACGTCGTAGTCACCGCCGAACTGCTTGTAGTCCTTGCCGAGCGTCGTGAAGCAGTGCGGGCACTGGGCGATGATCTTCTTGACCCCGAACCCGTCGAGCGTCTCGATGTTCTGCGCGGCCATCATCTGGAACAGGTACTCGTTGCCCGCACGTCGCGCCGAGTCACCCGTGCAGGTCTCGGCGGAACCGAGGATGGCGTAGTCCACGCCGGCCTCGTCGAGCAGGGTTGCCACGGCACGGGTGACGTGCACGTTTCGATCGTCGAAGCTGCCGGCGCACCCGACCCAGTAGAGGTACTCGGCATGGTCGGTCGTCTCACCGAGG
>CP070681.1:711132-712674 GCA_020352575.1 Acidimicrobiia bacterium
GGCGGAACTCGGCTCCTTCGAAGTCGGGTGTCTCGTTGCGGCGGTGCTTCCACCATGCAAACCCGTTGCCGAGGACCATGGCGAGGCCGACGCCGAGCAGCATCTCTGCGAACAGGCTGTCGAGGCCGAGGATGTCCATGCCGCAAGCCTATGGCGCGGGCCCGCCAATCCCGCCGTCCTATCCTCGCCCAATGGCCACTGCGTCCGCCGTCGCATCGTCGGGGAACATCGGCCCGGGATTCGACGTGGTGGCACTTGCCCTCGACCTCCGCTGCGTGGTCGACGCCGAACCGGCCGATGCGTGGTCGAGTGTGCACGTCGGGCCCCACGCACCGGAGCAAGGCCACGACCTCGTCCTGCAGGCGGCGAAGGATGCCGTGGGAGAGGACCGTCCTCTCCAACTGACGGTCACGAACCACATCCCGCTCGCCCGTGGCCTCGGTTCCTCGGCTGCGGCCTACGCAGCCGGCGCCGCCGCAGCCCTCCGTGCCGTCGAGGGGGAGGCGGATCCAGACCGCGTGTTCGAGATGGTGTCTTGGCAGGAGGGACACGCCGACAACGCCGCGGCTGCGGTCTACGGGGGGTTGGTCGGGGTGCTTGGCAACGGGCGCCCCACCCAGTTCACCCTGGCCCCGTCGTGGCGGGTGCTCGCCGCCATTCCTTCGTTCCAGCTCCTCACGAAGGACGCTCGAGGGGTCCTCCCGGCTGACCTCTCGCGCCCGGTGGTGGTGCGTTCGCTGAGTCGACTCATCGCGCTCATCGAAGGCCTTCGGACGGGCGATGCCTCGATCCTGTCCCAGGCGGGCGGCGACGAGTTGCACGAGGCGCCGCGAGGCGGTTTGCACCCGCTGGCGGCGGGCCTCATGGAGGTTGCCCGGGGCGCGGGCGCCGCCCACGCATGTTGGTCGGGAGCGGGCCCGACGATCCTCGCCATCGCAGTCGAGGAGCAGGTGCCCGAAGTGTCTGCCGCGCTCACCGGTCGCCTCGATGGGCAGGGCGAGGTGCGGCAACTGGACGTGGCCAGCGAAGGCCTGCGCTGAACGTCCTACGCTCGCAGCGTGGACATCGGCATCTTCATCTTCGCAACCGATACGACCCTGCCGCCCGTCGAGTTGGGGCGAGCAGCCGAGGAGCGTGGCTTCGAGTCGATCTGGCTCCCGGAGCACTCACACATCCCGACGAGCCTTGCTTCGAACCCCGGGCTCCCGGCGTACTACTGGCACACCCATGACGCCGTCGTCGCCCTTGCGGCGATGGCGGCCACGACGGATCGGATCCGGCTCGGGACAGGGATCACACTCGTCGCCCAGCACGACCCCATCTGGCTGGCGAAGCAGATCGCGTCGCTGGATGTGCTGTCCGGTGGTCGGGTCGAGTTCGGGGTCGGATTCGGGTGGAACCGCGAGGAGATGGCGCACCACGGCGTCGATCCCCGAACCCGTCGACGGCTGGTGGCGGAGAAGGTCCATCTCATGCGAGCGTTGTGGACGGAGGACGAGGCGTCGTTCGACGGCAAGATGCTCTCGCTCGAGTCGTCCTGGT
>CP070681.1:712774-714276 GCA_020352575.1 Acidimicrobiia bacterium
GTCGAGATCGATGCGTCCATCGTGCGACAAGTGGGCGATCCCACCTTCCTTCCCGGTGGCGACGAGGACGTCGTCGGGGCGCCCGGGAACACCGTCTTCGAGTTCGAGGCGGTCGGCGAGGGCGAGACGACGATCGTGCTCCACTACGTTCGCGAGTGGGAGGACGTCGAGCCCGAGCAGGTCCACGAAGAGACGATCACGGTCGGATCCGAGTGAGCACCGCGAAGGGCGTCGAGCGGCCCTAGGGCTGCAGGATCACCACCGGGATCTCCCGATCGGTGCGCGCCTGGTACTCCTGGTACCCCCGGTACGCCTCGACGATGCGCGGCCACCACGCCGCTCGCTCCTCGGCGTCCGCCGTCCTGGCTCGCATCTCCCGACGAGTCCCTTCGATCTGGATCGTCACCTCGGGGTTGGCCCGCAGGTTCAGGTACCACTCTGGGTGATTGGGGCGACCGCCCCAGCTCGCGATCACGATCACCTTGTCGCCCTCGGTGAGGTAGAGCAGGGGCACCGTGTGGGCGGTGCCCGACGTGCGACCGGTCGTGGTGAGCAGCAGCATGTCGTTGTCGACGAGTCGCCTTCCGATCCTGCCCCCGGTGAGTCGGAACAGGACGCGATGGGCCGTTGACAGTCGTTTGGCCGTGGAATCTCTCACTGCCGGAGGAGGGTAGGAACTCCGTGGGGAACCCGACCCCAACCGGGGTTCCGCCCCCCCACCGCCGATCCGCGGAGACGCGCGTTTCGTTCGTCCAACGAGTCCTTGGGTGGCCCACTGCTGGCGCCCGGGTGGGTGTGCCCGTGGGATTACTTTGAACTCCGGTGCGTCTTCAGTGGGCGCACCCGGGGGCAACCCCTGACGCCTGTCACAGACCGGGCTGGCAACGACCTCAAGCCTTGACTGCGGCCCGTTCGCCCGACTTGGGGAGGGCGAACCACAGGGCAATCGCTATCAGGGGCACGAAGATGATGTTGCCGATCCCTCCCGGAGGCATGGACTCGACGACGAGCGGCTTGATCTCGCCCATCACCCCGCGCATGAACCAGTCCAGGAGCTGGAGCAGCAGCACGAAGGGGACAAGGAACCGGTAGCGGACGATGACGACCCAGGCAACGATCGCCAGGATGAGCTGTTCCAGGCCCCACTGCGCGAACAGGTGGACCAGGTTGGCGCCGGCGTCGCCTTCGACCGTGAGCCCGGCGATGCTGTTCGCTCCGCCGTCAGCGGCGAACATGTGGATCAGGCTCCGCACCGTGACGAGCACCGACATTGCGACGAGGAACCAGAACGATCCCTTGGTGCCTCGGTAGCCCTGTTCGGGTGCGGCGAGCAGGTAGCGGAAGTCACGCATGGGTTTCTCCTCGGCTGGTGTTCTCTGATTGGCTGGGCGGCTTCACCCGGCTGCGGGCGGCTGGGCGCGTGCTCGCCATCCGTGCCGCGGGTCGTGACTCGACCCGAAGGTCGAATGCCAGGGTGCGAGGGAACCTACCGACACTCCCCC
>CP070681.1:714376-715877 GCA_020352575.1 Acidimicrobiia bacterium
CCGTGACGAGTTCACCGAGCCCGAGATCCTCCGCACCAACCTCGCCTCGGTCATCCTCCAGATGGGCGCCCTCGGCCTCGGGGACATCGAGTCGTTTCCCTTCGTCGACCCGCCCGACCGACGCTCGATTCGAGATGGCGTCGAACTCCTCATCGAACTGGGCGCGGTGGATCCCGGGAATGAGGGCACCGACCGATGGCTCACCCCGGTCGGACGGAAGCTCGCCCGCCTCCCCGTCGACCCCCGCCTCGGGCGGATGCTCCTCGAGGCAGACCGACTGGGCTGCCTCTCCGAGATGCTCGTGATCGTCTCCGGGCTCGCCATCCAGGATCCCCGCGAGCGCCCGCTCGGCCTCGAGCAACAGGCCGATCAGAAGCACGCCCGCCATCGGGACGACACGTCGGACCTCCTCACCTGGGTGCACCTGTGGCAGTACCTCCGCCGGGAGCAGCGGGACCGCTCGTCCAGCGCATTTCGTCGGATGTGTCGGACCGACTTCCTCAACTACCGGCGGGTGCGGGAGTGGCAGGACGTGCACGGCCAACTCCGGGAGGCGTGCATCGGCCTCGACCTGCACCGAAACCGCGCGCCAGCCGACCCGGAAGTCGTCCATCGGGCCGCCGTCGCCGCGCTCCTTAGCCACATCGGCCGAAAGGAGCCCGAGGGCCATGAGTACCGAGGTGCTCGCCAGACCCGATTCGCGATCAATCCAGGCTCCACGCTCTTCAAGAAGGCCCCCGAGTGGGTGATGGCAGGTGAGATCGTCGAGACCACCCGCACGTGGGCCCGTCACCTCGCACCGATCGACCCCGTGTGGGCGGAGGAGGCCGGCGACCACCTCGTGAAGCGGTCCTGGTCCGACCCGTGGTGGGACGAGGGGCGAGGATCTGCGTCCTGCTTCGAGACGGTCACCCTGTACGGACTCCAACTCGCCTCCGATCGGGTCGTCCAATACCACCGTGCCGACCCGGTCGACGCCCGGGAGATGTTCCTGCTGCATGCCCTCGTCAGGGGGGAGTGGCAGGGTCGATGGGACTTCATCGCCCACAACGCAGGAGTCCTCGCCGAGGTGGACGCGCTCGAGGCCCGGCACCGCCGAACCGACTTCCTGCTGCCAGAGGCCGACCTCGTGGCATGGTTCGCCGACCGGGTGCCCGATGACGTGACCGGAGCCGGGGCGTTCAACCGGTGGTGGAAGGACCAGCGGCGCAAGACCCCGAACCGGCTTCACCTCTCGCTCGGAGACGTGCTCGCACCCGACGCCGAGGCCGACAACGAGGCCTTCCCCGAGGAGTGGCTCGTCGGCGACGTGGAGATGCCTCTCGACTACGAACTCGACCCAGGAACCGAGACCGATGGGTTCATCGTCCGGGTGCCGCTTGAGGGGCTCGAGCGGATCGACCCCGCCACCTTCGACTGGCTCGTACCCGGCCTGCGGGAGGAACTCGTGACCACCCTCATGCGCGCCCTCCCGAAGCCCCTGCGCCGCCAGTTCGTGCCC
>CP070681.1:715977-717450 GCA_020352575.1 Acidimicrobiia bacterium
TCGACCTCGACCTTGAACGTGGCGTTGCCCATCACCTGGAGGACGGTGCCGCTCGCCTTGATGTAGTCATCATTTGACATCGGTCACGATCGTAGCGGCGGACGACCACTAGCCCCCGTCGCTAGTTTCGACCCATGGCACTGTTCTACGACTGGGGCTTCTTCATCCAGCCGGGTCGGGACGATGAGTTCCGTGCCTGGCTGGCCGACCACGACGAGCAGCTGCTCGAGCTTGCCCCGAAGCACTACCAGTACCTCGGCACGTATCGCCCACTCGCCGCGTCCGACCCCTGCGACTACCACCAGCTGTGGCGGTACGCGGCCGACCGCACGCCCGACCTACGGGTGGCGGCGAGCGACCTGGACGGCGGTTTCACGAAGCTGGCACAGGAGTACCTCTCGTTCGTGGACGCCTCCCGGGAGCACGACGAGACCTTCAACCTCTACGGCGAAGTCCCCCGCTGACGCGGGAGTCGATCTCTCGGGCATAACCTGTCGGGCATGGAACTCGTCACCTACGTCTCCGCCCTGCACGTCATCTCCGCCGTGGTGTGGGCCGGCGGGGCCTTCATCATGGCCTGGTTCGTGTCCCCCGCCGCCCGCAAGGCAGGTCCCGCTGCCGGGCCCTTCATGGGAGCCCTTGCCTCCGGGTCGCTCAGCCGGGTCATGACCTACGCCTCTGCTGCGACGATCGCGATCGGACTCGTGTTGTGGGCGCAGGTGGTCGAGGGCGCCCCGACCGGGACCCGTGGGTTGCTCCTCTCGATTGGTGCCGTTGCCGGCTTCGTGGCCCTCGGCATCGGCCACGGCCTCCAGGGCCCGACGGCGCGGAAACTCGCCAAGGTCCAACTGGACGTCGACGGTGCGCCGACGCCCGAGCAGGGCAAGGCGATGGCTGAGCTGAGCGGGAAGATGGCGACCTACGGCACGTGGCTCATGTGGGCACTCCTCGCCTCCCTGGCCACGATGACGCTCGGCGCCAATTGGCTGGGCTGAACCTCCCACAGGACTTCGCCTTCGGCGTCGGGACATCGGCGTTCCAGATCGAAGGGGCCCGTGACCTCGACGGCAAAGGGCCGTCGATCTGGGATACCTTCGCCGACGCAGGGCACGTTCCCGACCTCGACCTCGTCGGCCCCGACCACTACCACCGGTGGGAGGAGGACGTCCGCCTCCTCGCCGACCTCGGCGTCGATGCGTACCGGCTCTCCATCGCGTGGTCCCGGATCCTTCCCGCGGGAACGGGTGAGGTGAACCAGGCGGGGATCGACTTCTACTCCCGCCTCATCGATGCCCTCCTCGAGGCCGGCATCACCCCCTGGCTGACCCTGTACCACTGGGACCTCCCGCAAGCCCTCCAAGATCGGGGCGGCTGGCCCGACCGACGCACGGTGGACGCGTTCGTCGAGTACACCCGGGTCGCCGCAGGGGCATTCGGGGATCGGGTCACGAACTGGATCACCCACAACGAGCC
>CP070681.1:717550-719017 GCA_020352575.1 Acidimicrobiia bacterium
GTGGGTCCACCCACTCGCCGTCGATGAGGAGGATGGGCAGGTTCATGGGAGGTACCGGTTCGTGATCGGGAGGCGTCGATCCTTGCCGAACGCCTTCGTGGTGATGCGGACACCGGGTGCCGCTTGGCGTCGTTTGTACTCGTTGCGGTCGACGAGCCGGGTGATCCGGCGGACGACGTCCTCGTCGAATCCCTCGGCGACGATGTCGGCGACCGATTGATCGTCCTCGACATACCGCTCGAGGACGGCGTCGAGGAGGTCGTAGGGGGGCAGCGAGTCCGAGTCCTTCTGGTCGGGCCGCAGCTCGGCTGATGGGGGCTTCGTGATCGAGGCATCCGGGATGACCTCGCCGTCCCGGTTGCGCCAGCGGGCGAGTCGGAAGACCTCTGTCTTCAGGACGTCCTTGAGCACCGAGTAGCCGCCGGCCATGTCCCCGTAGAGCGTCGCATACCCGACTGCCATCTCCGACTTGTTGCCCGTGGTGAGGACCATGGGCCCCAGCTTGTTCGAGATCGCCATGAGGAGCAGGCCTCGGATGCGGGCCTGGATGTTCTCCTCCGCGACGTCGAAGGGGCGGTCGCCGAACACCGGTCCGAGCGCATCGGTGAGGGCTTCGAACGGGGGCTTGATGGCGATCTCGTGGAATGTGATACCGAGGTTCCGGGCGAGGAGACCGGCGTCGGTGACCGAGCCCTCCGACGAGAACTGGGATGGCATCGTCACGCCGATCACACGGTCCGGGCCGAGCGCATCGACCGCGACCGCGGCGGTGAGGGCGGAGTCGATCCCCCCCGAGAGGCCGACCACGACCCCGCTGAATCCGTTCTTGTCGACGTAGTCGCGGAGTCCCACCTCGAGGGCCCGGTACACCTCTGCCTCGGGTTCGAGCAGCGGGGTGACGGTTGGAGGAGGCGGCGGCGTGGCGGCGTTGCCGACCCCGGGGATCGGCACGTCGACGAGGAAGCGGTCCTCCTCGAACTGCGGCGACCGATGGAGGAGCTCTCCCCGCTCGTCGATGACGAGTGAGCACCCGTCGAACACGAGCTCATCCTGGCCGCCGACGAGGTTGAGGTAGACGAGCGGCGCGCCGGTTCCGATGGCCCGGCTCCGCATCAGCTGTTCCCGCTCGAGCGCCTTGCCGTGGTGGAACGGGGAGGCGTTGATGTTGAGGAGGATGCGGCCGCCTGACTCGGCCTGGGCGGTCGGGGGACCGTCCTCACGCCAGATGTCCTCGCAGACCGACACCCCTGCTCGGATCCCCGCAATGTCGATGAGGAGGTCGGGTTGCCCTCCGGCGACGAAGTAACGGTTCTCGTCGAAGACGGCGTAGTTGGGCAGGAGGACCTTGTCGTAGTTGGCAACCACCGTCCCGTCACGGAGTACGGCTGCGGAGTTCGCAGCGGTCCGGCCCCGGGAGTCGTGCTCGGCCTCGGCGGCGTCGAGGCGGCGGGGGTAGCCGACCACGGT
>CP070681.1:719117-720581 GCA_020352575.1 Acidimicrobiia bacterium
AATCCTCTGCGAGGTCGATCGAATGGACGATCGTGAACTGGTCCGGCTCCTCGGTCCGGGTGGACGCGAACGTCGAGGCGCCGACGACGATGACCACGAGGATCCCGGTGATCGCCGCGTATGCCTTGCGGCGTGCATACACCTCCCGCCACATGAGCTGCCGGAGGACCAGCCAGTCACGCATCGTTGGCGACCTCCCGGAAGATCTCAGACAGCGGAGGGGGCTCCACGACGAACTGCGTTGCGTCGGCGCCGGCGATCCGCGCGATCTCTGCGATGTCCATTGGCTCGTCGAGCGCGACCCGGAGGCGGCCGTTCGCCCGCTGCACGACCCGAGCGCCGGGGAGGCCCGCCACCCACGCGTCGTCGCTCGATGGCGAGGTCACGTCCACGTAGCGGCGCGACGATGCGGCCCGCAATGCGGTCACCCGCCCCTCCAACACGACGCGACCCCGGTTGATGATGGCGACGTCCTCGCAGAGGTCCTCCACGACGTCGAGCTGGTGGCTCGAGAAGATGACGGCGGTGCCCGCCCTTGCCCGCTCGAGGAGGAGGTTTGCGAGGGTCTCCGATGCAATGGGGTCGAGGCCGGAGAACGGTTCGTCCAGCACGACCAGTTCAGGGTTGTGGAGGAGTGCAGCCCCAAGTTGGACACGCTGTTGGTTGCCGTGGGAGAGCTCGGAGGCCTTGGCATCGCGTCGGTCGGAGAGCCCGACGATCTCGAGCCACTCGTTGGCAGCCGCCGACGCCTCCGCGTGGGACATCCCGTGGAGCTTCCCGAGGTGGGTGAGCTGCCAGTGCACGGTCATCTTCGGGTACAAGCCCCGTTCCTCCGGCATGAACCCGAACCGACGACGCCGGTGGATGTCCACCGGTGTGCCATCCCAGGTCACGGTCCCCGAGTCGACGCGCACGAGTCCGAAGATCGCCCGCATCGTCGTGGTCTTTCCCGCCCCATTCGGGCCGAGCAACCCGAGCATCGTCCCCGGCGCGACCTCGACGGAGCAGCCATCGAGTGCGACGACGTCTCCGAATCGTTTGTGCAACTCGTCGATGCGAAGCACCCACAGAGGCTACGCGTCCACGGGGGTCGCGAACGGTGGGGGGATCCCTAGCCTTCGGCGCCGATGCCCGCCCCCCTCTTCCGCCTCGGCGACCGTTGGACGCAGGAGCTCCTCCCGCCCTTCGACGGCAGACACGTCATTCCGCCTGCGCTGCGCGCCTTCGTGCTCGCGGGCATGGCGCGACGCGCCGAGGCACCGATCCTTGCGCTGGTCCCCGGCGAGCGAGATGCCGAGGACCTGGTGGACGACCTCCTCCTCTTCACCGAGGC
Organism: Acidimicrobiia bacterium; assembly: GCA_020352575.1. Classification (GTDB taxonomy): domain Bacteria; phylum Actinomycetota; class Acidimicrobiia; order Spongiisociales; family JAENVV01. Next base: position 720,451 of record CP070681.1, read on the forward strand.
GGCGATCGAGCTCCCGGCGTGGGAGACGCTCCCGTTCGAGCACGTCTCACCGAACGAGTCGACGATGGCGCAACGCGCCCGTGCCCGGCACGTGTTGCGGGAGGGACCTGCGGGGGCCGTGGTGGTGGCCT
>CP070681.1:720681-722101 GCA_020352575.1 Acidimicrobiia bacterium
CAACGTTCCCGCCGATCGTGCACACCGACTGGCTCGAGGGATCCGGCGCGAAATGGAGGCCGAGCGGTTCGGTGTGGGTCGAGAGGTCGAGGTTGATGACGCCCGGGCCAACCCAGGCCGTGCGATCGAAGACGTCGACCTCGTGGATCTCGTTCATGCGGGTGACGGCCACGACCACCGCGTCGCCCGTGGGCACCGCTCCCCCCGTGAGCCCTGAACCGCCGCCCCGTGGCACGACGTCGATTCCCTCATCCGCCGCGATGCGGACCACCTCGGCGACCTCCGCCGTGGTCTTCGGGAGCACCACGAGGAGGACCGAGTGGCGCCGGAGACCTGCGTCCTTGGCGTACAGATGGCGCTCGATCGGCTCGTCGAGGACGAAGTCGGCGCCGACGACGGAGCGGAGACGGGCGACCGTGCCCGCAGAGATCGGCATGGGCGAAGGGTACGTGGGCGCCCGCCGACTGTGGGCTTCCGGACGGTCGGTCCTACCCTTCCCCGCGTGCGACACCGCATCCCGCTCCTCGCCCTCTTCACGCTCCTCCTCGGCGCCCTTGCCGCCCCCGCGATGGGTCAATCGGAGGGCCGCATCGATGTCATCGAACTCGAGGGCTTGATCGACGGGGCGAAGGTCGACTACCTCGAACGCGCCCTCGCCCGGGCCGCCGACGAGGGCGTTGAGGCGGCCATCCTCAAGATCGACTCACCGGGTGCCATCGACGGTGCAGCCGAGCGCGTGGAGCACGTGCTGGCGAGCCGTCCGCTCCCCGTCGTGGCGTGGGTGGGTGACGCCCCTGCCAGGGCTTTCGGCGTCGCCGCACGGCTGGTGTGTGCTGCGGATGTCGCGACGGCCGCCCCCGGTGCAGAGATCGGTTGGATCGATGTCCGCGCCATCGGCGAGGGCACGGGCTCGACCTCCGGCGACTGCCCCTGGTCCGGCGAGCCCGAGCTCGTCGAGGAGGGCTTTCCGTCACTCGACCGGGTCGATGCCTCCCTCGGCCAGCTCGTGGTCTGGCTCGACGGACGGGCCATCGGAGATGTCATCCTCGAGACGGCCGAGCAGGTGACCGATGACGACGGGACCACGCGCCTCCAACAGACCATCGAGGTCAGGTTCGTGGAGCCGAACCTGTGGATCCGCACGCTGAACGCTGCCCTCAGCCCCGAGGCCCTCTTCTTCTTCATTGCCGCCGGCCTGACGATCGCCGCCTTCGAGTTCTACGCCATCGGACCCGGCGTCGCAGCGGGAACGGCCCTCCTCCCGATCCTCGTCGGGGCGTACGGCGTCGCCCAGCTCCCCCTTTCGTGGACGGGTGTCGGCCTCCTGCTCCTCGGGCTGTTCCTCCTCACCGCCGACTACCAGGCCGGCCGTTTCCGCGTGGCCAGCGTGCTCGGCTCCATGGTGCTGGTGGCGGCAGGT
>CP070681.1:722201-723588 GCA_020352575.1 Acidimicrobiia bacterium
TGGGGACTCCCCGCCGTCGCAGGCGTCGTGTTGGAGGCCCCGCCGGGGTGCGGAGGCCCCGAGCTCACCGCCAAGGCCACGGCCGCAGCCGGAGCGCACCTCCACACGGTCTCCCTCGACCTCGTCTTCAAACCGAACCGCCTCCTCGACCTGCTCGAGCAGGCAGTGAAGCAGACTCCTCGGCCGTGCGTCATCCACATCGACCGGGTCGAGGCGGTCGCAGGTGGCGAGTCGATGGCCCCGTTCAAGAGCCAGGTGGCAGCCATCTTCCGCTGGTTCCTCGACGCCGTGTCCGAGGAGGCGGGGCTTGCCGCCGTGATCGGCACCACGAGCGTCGGTGCGGTCGACAGTTCGCTGACGGACTCGGCGCTCCTCCCCCGCGTGCTCTCGATCCCACCTCCAGACGGACGCCGCCGGGCACTGCTCTTCGAGTCCGCCCTCGGTCGGGTGCCGACCACCGAGATCGACCATGAACTCCTGGCCTCCCGCTCCCCCGGCTTCTCCGGGGCGGACATCCTCGCCGCCGTGATCCACGCGTCGGCCCGCGGCATCGGGGTCGGGCCGCTCACCACCGAGGACCTCGTCGAGGCCGTCGGCGAGACCCGGCCGTCGCTCGGGAGCATCTCCCTCGGGGAGATCCCCTCCTACGGGTTCGAGAAGGTCGCCAACCTCGTCGACGTGAAGCAACGGCTCACCGAAGCGGTCATCTGGCCGATGACGCGCCCCGAGGGGTTCGCCCGCCTCGGCATCGACCCACCCAAGGGCATGCTGCTCTATGGGCCTCCCGGCACGGGCAAGACGTTCGTCATCCGGGCACTCGCCCACGAGGCCGGGGCGGCGTTCTTCCCCGTCAAGGGAGCCGAGATGCTCGACAAGTACGTCGGCGAGTCCGAGCGGGCCGTTCGGGACACCTTCTCACGGGCGCGGGCCGCGGCGCCGGCGATCCTCTTCTTCGACGAACTCGACGCCCTCGCCCCGGTGCGGGGATCGTCGACGAACAGCGTCACCGATTCGGTCGTCGCTGCGCTCCTCACCGAACTCGATGGCATCGGGTCCCGCGGGCAGATCTTCGTGATCGGCGCCACGAACCGGCGAGATCTCATCGACCCCGCGCTCCTGCGATCGGGGCGTTTCGAGGTGCACCTCGAACTGGGACTCCCGGAGGTGGAGGCTCGCCGGGCACTGCTCGACATCGTCGACATCCCCTTCGACGAGACCGTCGACCTCGACGAGCTCGCTGCCCGCACCGATGGGCTGTCGTTCGCCGACCTCACCGGCCTGCTCCGCGAGGCCGCCCTACAGGCGCTGCGCACCGACGCACACGCCATGGATGTGGGGATGGACGAGTTGGACCGGGCGCTGGAGCGCTTCCGCTAGTCCTCTGGGA
>CP070681.1:723688-725065 GCA_020352575.1 Acidimicrobiia bacterium
GCGGCTACGCCGAGGACGAGGTCGATGTGTTCCTCGAGGAAGTCATCGTCTCCATCAGCGAGTACCAGCAGATGGTCCGAGAGCGGGATGCCGTGCTCGCCGGCCAACCGGGGGGTCACGCCACCGCCTCGATCGGTGACGCCGCAGCGGCCAACGCCGAGGCGAACCGGATCCTCCAGGCCGCCCGGCGCCAGGCCGAACAGATCCTCGCCGACGCCCGTGCCGAAGCGGGCCTCGTGCAGGCAAGCGCTGCGCCCGCACCGGGGCTGCTCACGCCCGAACAGGAGTCGGAACGAGAGCGGTTGCTCGCAGGGTACGAGCGCCTCCGCGACGAACTCTCGGCGGTGCGGGCTCGCGTGCAGAAGGCCCTGGCGGCCTCGGACGAGGCGTTCGGCATCGTCGAAGGGCAGGTGGAGGGCATCATCGACGAGGCAACTCCACGGGCCGTCGGAGCCGCCCCACCGGCCGTCGAGGCCCCCGCTGCCGTGCAGGAAGAGCTGACCGGCGACGTGCCGCCGCGTCGTCCCTGGGAGCAGTAGCGCTACGCGGTTGCCACCCGGAGCACCACGCGGTGCTCCAACACCTCGGCCATGTCGCCGTCCCCGCCCTCGGTGATCGCCTCTGCGAGCACCTCTCCGGCGATCATCTCCGCATGGCGGGCGAACGCTTCGACGATGGCCTCGTCGTCCGATGACCAGGCAAGGGTGATGCGGTCGGTGACGTCGAGCCCGGCCTCACGGCGGAGACGCTGCACATGCGACACGACCTCGCGGGCGACGCCCTCGATGGCGAGCGCCTCGGAGACGTGGGTGTCGAGGGCGACGCTCAGCGGCCCGTCCGAGGCCACGACCACCTCGTCGCGCGGCGTCCGTTGGATCACGAGGTCATCGGCGGTGACTGCGTGGCCAGCGACCTCGATCGATTCCCCGCCGAGCACCTTCGCAAGTGCTTCGTTGCCGAGTGCGGCACATCCGGCGGCAACCGCCTTCACGTCCGGTCCGAGTCGGGGACCGAGTGCCTTGAAGTTCGGCTTGGCGGAGAGGTCGACCAGTGCGGTCTCGTCGGCCCGCACCCGCACCTCCTTCACGTTCAACTCATCGGCGATGAGGGCGGCGTGGGACTCCACCGCTGCCCGTGTCACGGGATCCGAGGTGAGCACGGTGAGCTCGGTGAGCGGTTGCCGGACGCGGATCCCGTGCTGTTTCCGGAGGTTGTGGCCGAGGCGCACCGATGTGCGGACGGCGGCCATTGAGGCCTCGAGTTCGGTGTCGATGAGGCCCTCGTCGGCCTCGGGATAGTCGGTGAGGTGCACCGAGTCCGGCGCGTCCGGGTACTGGGAGACCACGAGGCCCTGGTGCAGCTGCTCGGTGACGAACG
>CP070681.1:725165-726528 GCA_020352575.1 Acidimicrobiia bacterium
TCACCGGTCGCCATCGGGTGGTCCGAGTCGAGGCCCATCTGGGTGGGCAGGTCGAACGCCGTCGAGATGCCGGTCTGCCCGGCGGCGAGGAGGGCGTGGAACCGGGCGTTCGTCGACTCGGCATCGCCGAACCCCGCGTACTGGCGCATCGTCCATGGCCTACCCCGATACATCGAGGGGTAGGGACCACGGGTGAACGGGTACTCGCCGGGGCGGCCGAGTCGAGCGTCTGGCTCGTCGGGCCCGTAGAGGGGAGCGACCTCGATGCCGCTGGATGTCTCGCGTCGTTCCACGGGCTATGCCATCCCTGGGGGTAACCTGCCGATCGGGCGGGAGATGGTACCCATATGCCCGTCCCGACCTCAGGTTGACCCAAAGACCATGACGATCCACGAACTGGAACGCCGCGACAAACGCGGTCGTTGGTCCGCCGCCCTCGCCCTGCTCCTCTCGATCGCAGTCCTCGCTGCATCGTGGGTGGGGCTCTTCTCGTTCATGGCGGCGAGCGCCGCGGCCGGCACGTGGCAGGCACTCGATGACGAATACCTCCCCGAGGTGGACGGGCAGTCGCTCGTCCTCCCCGACCTGTCGCGCGTGTCGCGGGTCTACGCGTCGGACGGCACCCTCATCGCCGAGTTGTACGACGGCCGCCTGTCGGAGCCCGTCCGGTTCGAGGACATGCCGCCCGAGATCGTCTTCGCCATCATCGCCGCCGAGGACTCCACGTTCTTCGAGCACGAGGGCGTGAACTGGGGTGCCATCGCCAAGGCCTTCCTCGACAACCTCTCCTCCGGTCGCCAACGCGGTGGCTCGACGATCACCCAGCAGGTCGTGAAGCAGGTCTTCGTCGGCGACGAGATCTCCTACGAGCGGAAGATCAAGGAGGCCGTGACCGCCATCGAGTTCGAACGGCGGTACGAGAAGGAACAGATCCTCGAGTTCTACATGAACTCGGTCTACTTCGGCTGGAGTGCGTACGGCGTGAACGCCGCCGCCCGCGAGTTCTTCGGCAAGGAGCTCGACGAGCTCTCCGTCGCCGAGGCCGCCACCATCGCCGTGCTTCCCCGCAACCCGAGCGAGTACGACCCCCGCCGCGATCCCGAGTTCGTGCTCGACCGGCGCAACGACGTCATCGCCAACATGCTCGACGAGGGGTTCATCACCGAGGCGATCGCAGAGGACGCCTACGCCGAACCCCTCGGCGTCATCGACCACGTGCCCCCGGTCCTCACGAACGAGCACGTGGTGGCGGAGGTCCGCCGCCAACTGCTGAACGATCCTCGCTTCGACTTCCTCGGCGCCACGAAGGACGAGCGCAAGCAGCGCATCTTCGGGTGCGCCGCCGATGCCGTCGACTGCGTCG
>CP070681.1:726628-727983 GCA_020352575.1 Acidimicrobiia bacterium
CTTCGTGCTCCTACGCGAGCAGCAGCGCGGCCCCGATGGCCGTCGCCATGCCCACGACCTGCACGGGACGGGGCCGCTCACGCAGCCAGACGATCGCAACCGCGATGGTGACGACGGGATGCAGGCTCGACAGCACGCCGACGATGGCCAGCGGCCCGCGCTGGGCGGCGAGGACGATGAAGAGGTTGGCGACCATGTCGAGGAGGCCCGTGGCCACCACCCATCCGAATCGATCTCGCACCGGTGGCCATCGGTCCGGTCCCGCGAGGACCAGGGCGATGCCGATCGAGGCCACCCTCGCCGGGACGAGGGGCCACAACCCACTCGCCTCGCTGGTCTGTGCCATCGCCACGTAGAAGAGGCCGAAGCAGACGCCGGCAGCGACCGCCAGGAAGAGCGGCCGACGGTCCGGCACGTCCCCTTCGCCGGGTGAGGCAACGAGGAGGACCGCGACGAATGTGGCAGCGATCGCCGCCATGTCGAGGGCATCGAGCCGGTCACCACCGAAGACCCCGGCGATGACGGTGAGGGCTCCTCCGGACGCCGCCACGACCGGCGTGAGCAGCGCCATCTGCCCGTCGGCGAGGGACCGATAGAGCAGGCCGAGGCCGAACACCCCGAACACGCCTGCAATTCCCCCGGCGATGAGGTCCTGGGGGCGGACCTCGGTGGCCGGGACGACGACCACACCAATGACGAGTGCGAGCACACCGACCACCTGCGACCACCCGGCGACCGCCCAGGCGGATCGTCGCTTCGTCGCGAATCCTCCGGTGAAGTCGGCGAGCCCGTAGGCCACTGCGGCCCCGAGCGCCAGGAGCGAGGCGTTCACTCGGTGAGGCGCTCCATGAACCTCGCCCGCTCCTCGTGCCAGCCTTCGACGTCGACGGACCTGGCTTCTATCTCCCGGAGCCGCGCCTTGGTCGAGGCCACCACATCGGCGCGGAGGTCCTGCTGGTGGTCCACGAAGGAGAGCGCCGCAGCAACCGATGCGCCCCGCGGTGTCACCGCGGCGACGAGCCCGGCCGCTACTGCGTCGGCCGCGGGGATCCGGTCGTTCACGTGGAAGAGCCTGGCGACGGTCTGGTGCGGCAGCCGTGATGCGAGCAGGTCGAGGCCGTCGGGTCGGTACAGCACACCGAGTTTCGTCGCAGGGATCTCGAAGAACGCCGACTCGTCGCACACGCGGATGTCACAAGCCATGGCGAGTTCGACCCCGCCCCCGACGCACGGGCCATTCACGGCACCGACGATCGGTAGGGGTGAGGCAAGGAGGCGCTCGGTGAGCCCCGCGAGCGCATCCTCGAGGGCCGAGCCGTGCGCACGCAGTTCCTCGAAGTCGGCGCCCGAGCAGA
>CP070681.1:728083-729400 GCA_020352575.1 Acidimicrobiia bacterium
CGAGCGCCGCGCCCACCACGATGACCACGGTGCCGGCACGGTCGAACTGCTCACTGAGGTCTTCCCGCAACGCATCTGCATCGTCGAGGGCGTCGTCGGTTGCCCGCTCCTGCTCCTCGAGGACCCGTCCGGCCCGGGTGAGGGCTGCTCGGACCTCGACCACGTCCTGGGCGGTCTGCTCCATGCTCCGACTCACGCCGACCAGCGTCCCATTGGCTTGGCGGAGCAGCGCCGCCTGTGCCCGGAGGTCAGCCGGGAGGTCGGCAATGCTCTCGTCCAGGTCGGCGATGGCCTCGTCGAGCGGCACCTCGGGGTCGTAGTCCCCCGTGGTGAAGATGTCGATGGCCCGCAGGGTCGCGTCGATCGCTTCGGCTGTGGAGATCAGCCCGGGGATCGTGCCGCGGAACGACTCGATCGTCGCCGGCACGTCCTCGCCGAGCAGGACCGACACCTCATCGAGGAGTTCCGTGGTCGCCTCCAGCGCACCGCCCACGATGAGGGCGGTGGTCGCGGCACCGTCCAGTGCGGAGGTGAGTTCCTCGACGGCTTCGTGGGCGGCCGCGACCGTGTCGTTCGTCGCCCCGAGGGATGCCTCGGTGAGGTCGAGCTGCTCGACGAACGTGGACTCCATGGAGGCCACCACCTGGGTGCCGAGCACCGCACCGAAGACCCCACCGGCGGCGGCGAGCAGGGCCACTGCCATCACCAGGATCCCGACCCTTCGCCGCATGGGTCGATCGTAGGGGGCCGATCGATAGGCTCCGGCCGAGGAGGTGCGATGTACCCACAGGATCGCCTCGAGCGCGAGACCCTCACGAACCTGCAGTCGGCCCGACTCGGCGCCACCCTCGAGCACGTGCGTGAGAGCACGACCCCGTACTGGCGGGAGAAGATGGCGGGCGTCCCCGAGATCACCTCGGTCGCCGACATCCACGCCCTCCCATTCACCGAGAAGGTGGAGTTCCGGGAGGCGTACCCCACGGCGATGGTCGCCATCCCGATGGAGCGGGTCGTACGCGTGCATGCCTCATCGGGCACCTCCGGCAAGCCGACGATCGTGGCCTACAGCGCAGGTGACGTCGCCATCTTCGGTGAGGTGAACGCCCGGGCCATGTCGCTCGCCGGCGCCACGGCCGCTGACATCGTCCAGGTCGCCTACGGATACGGCCTCTTCACCGGCGGCCTCGGCCTGCACTACGGCGTCGAGGCGCTCGGAGCGACCGCCATCCCCGCGTCGGGTGGCAACCCCGGTTTCCAGGTGCACCTCATGGCCGACATGGGCGTGACCGGCCTGTGCGCCACCCCGTCGTTCACCGT
>CP070681.1:729500-730799 GCA_020352575.1 Acidimicrobiia bacterium
TTGCGAACGTAGTGCTCTGCCGAACTGAGCTACACCCCCGCAGGGAGCGGCATGGTACACCCCGCTAGGGGGTTGGGGAATCCGGCTCAGTCGTCGAGGCGGCCGGCCAACTCTGCACGGAGTCGCTCCTGCACCACCGTCGCGGTGAGGTCGGCGCGGCTGCGCTCCACCAGCGACCGTGAGACGTCGGTGGTTCGCCTGAGCCCCGCCGTCATGCCATCGGGATAGTCGAGGGACGCAAGCAGGTCGACGATCTGGTTCATCTCTCCCAACAGTCGCTCCGCCTCATCGAGCGCTCCCTCACGGAGTTGGTCGAGCAGTCGACGGCGCATCTCACCCACCGTCTCGCCCAGGCCGTGGAGGAACGGCACGACGTCCACGCCGAGGTCGGACGGCGACGGAAGCGGTGCGTCCTCCACCAGGGCGAACGTGAGCGTCGCCTCGCTGAACTCCTTCTGCGCGTCGATCGTGAACCCCGCGTGCTGGAGGTCGTGGTGGTCCACCAAGCCCTCGAGCAACGCCGCCATCAAGTCACTGGCCTCGTCGAGGAGTGCGCGGGCAGCGTCGAGTTCACCCCGGTGCAGGGAACGAATGGTGTTCGCCGAAAGGCGGATGATCTTGCGGCTCTCCGCAAGCGCCATCTCGCGCGCGCCGTTTCGGGCGTCGAGGGTGGTTCGGGACTGGCCTTCGATGTGGTCGAGGTCCGCCACCGGATCAGCCGGCGATGACCCGGACCTCATCGAAGCGGTCCACCGTGGCGAGTGAGTGTGCTCGCAGTGCCTGCTGCTGCTGCTGGTTGCGCAACTGCACGATCATCGCCACGTACCAGGCGATGAATGCGTCCACCACGAGGTGCGCCACGAGGGCACCGACGTTCGACGAGATGACCGCGAAGGCGAGCGTGGCGACGGCGAGGGCTGAGGAGAAGATGAGCACGCGCCGACGACGGGCGAGCGTCCGTTGACTCACACCGCTGCGACTGCCCGCCTGCACCTGTGAGAGGCGCTGGGCCACCTCGCCGTAGCGATTGGTGCTGGTGAGGGGTGCCTCGCGGCGGGATTCGATGAAGGATGGGAGGAGGAACAGACCCCACACACCGGCGATCGCCAAGACGATGATCAGCAGGCTTTCCACGCGTTGAACTCTCTGGGGGGACGACTTGACAGGGCAACTTGGATGTTAGGGCGGGCTTTCATAAAGGAACAACCACCTCGAGCCCTCAATGGCCCGTATCGCCGGCGAGGAGATCCAAGGCGTGGCCGAGCACCCGGCCGACCACCTCCAGGCCCTCCCGCACCG
>CP070681.1:730899-732184 GCA_020352575.1 Acidimicrobiia bacterium
GACGGCAGGGTGGTCCGTGAACTCGGGTGGGCAGTTGACCATGCCGAGGACCTTCACGATGCGGGTCACCCGGTCGAGCGATCCGAGCTCGGCGCGCAGGGTGGCGAGGAGGCCGATGGCGGTGCGGCGAGCAGCCTCGGCGCCTTCGTCGACGGTGAGGTCGACCCCGACCTTCCCGGTGATCCAACTCCCATCCTCGGCCTGCGGGCCATGGCCGGAGGTGAAGACGAGGTCACCGGTCCGGACGAACGTCACGTAGGAGGCGACGGGCGTGGGCGGGACGGGGAGGGTGATCCCCAGTTCGGCGAGGCGGGTTTCGGCAGACACGGCTCGGACGCTAGCCGCCGGCGAGTTCGACGAATCGGAAGCAGTCGACCGTGTGGTCGTTCACGAGGCCGAACGACTGGAGGTAGGCGTACACCGTCGTCGGCCCGACGAAGCGGAAGCCTCGTTGCTTGAGGTCCTTGCTGACCTGCTCCGAGAGTGGCGTCGTCGCCTGGTAGTCGCCCAGGGCGGCCGGCCGGTTCACGATCGGCTCCCCGTCGACCCAGCCCCAGATGTAGCTGTCGAAGGTCCCGAAGTCGTCCTGGACGGCGAGGAAGGCGTGGGCGTTCGAGAGGACCGACTCGATCTTGGCCCGGTTCCTGATGATCGATGCGTCCTGGACGAGCCGATCGACGTCCTCTGGGCCGAACGTCGCCACCACATCGGGGTCGAAGCCGGCGAAGGCCCGCCGGTATCCCTCCCGCCGGCCGAGGATCGTCCGCCAACTCAGCCCTGCCTGGGCACCCTCGAGTGAGATCTTCTCGAAGTGGGCGTGGTCGTCGTGGTTCGGGGTGCCCCACTCGACGTCGTGGTAATCCACGTAGAGGTCGTCGTCGAGGGGCACCCATGGGCAGCGGGTCGGTTCAGCCATCCCCTTCATCGTCCCACAGCTCGCGCATGAGCGCCGATCGATCGAGCAACTCGTCGAGCGTGCCCACGTCGGTGACCCGACCCCGGTCCATGAGGACGATCGCGTCGGCGCGCCGCAGCGCGGGGCGCCGGTGCGACACGACGAGGCACGTGGCGTCGCGCCGCTCGGTGAGTCGATTCCAAAGCAAGGCCTCGGTGTGGACGTCGAGCGCCGATGAGAGGTCGTCGAACACGAGGAGGTCGGCGTCCGTCGCGAACATGCGGGCCGCTGCGGACCGTTGCACCTGCCCGCCGGAGAGCCGCACGCCCCGAGAACCGACGATGCCATCCCGGTGGTGAAGCGCACCGCCGAGGACGCCCACCTTGTGTT
>CP070681.1:732284-733552 GCA_020352575.1 Acidimicrobiia bacterium
CCGCACCTCCACTTCGAGACCCGCGAGAACGGGAAGCCCGTTGATCCACGGAAGTACCTCGGCTGATGGCCAAGAAGAAGAAGTCTGCTCCCGCGACTCCCGGGGAGAAGCTCGTCACCCAGAACCGCCGCGCCAGGCACGACTACACCCTCGGTGATCGCTTCGAGGCCGGCCTCGTCCTCAAGGGGTCCGAGGTGAAGAGCCTGCGTGAGGGCCACGCCGACCTGAAGGACTCGTATGTGTTCGTGCGGCGGGGCGAGGCATTCCTCAGCGGCTGTTACATCGGGCCGTACGCCTTCGCCCGCGACGGTGGGCACGAGCCCGAGGCCGACCGCAAGCTGCTGCTGCACAAGCGGGAGATCGAACGCATCCGCAAGCAGGTCGACGAGAAGGGTGTGACGCTCGTGCCGCTCCGGATCTACTTCTCGAAGGGGAAGGCGAAGCTCGAGTTCGCCATCGGCCGGGGAAAGCAGCGCTACGACAAGCGCCAGGCCCTCAAGGAGCGCACCCAACAGCGCGAGATGGATCGCGCCATGCGGCGCCGCTGAGGATCAGGCCTCGTCCTGGAGGCGCTGGAGTTCGGTGAAGATACCGAGCACCTGCTCCCGGGGAATCGCCCCGGTGAACCGTCCGAGCACCGTGTTGTCGGCGTCGAGGATCACCCACGCCGGAACGGCCCGGACGCCGAGCTTGGCGGCGAGGGACTGGTCGGAGTCGATGAGCACCGGGAAGTCCCACTGTTCGGCCTCGAGGTAGGCCCCCAACGGGTTGGGTCGCGTCGGGTCTTCAAAGGTGCTCACCGACACGAGTTCGACGTCGGGGAACTCATCGAGCGCCGCATCGTCGACCAACGACTGGACGATGGGGAGTTCCTGCTGGCAGTAGGGGCACCAGTGGGCCCAGATGAGGACAACCTTGGCGGTACCGGACGGCTCGACCGTGTACTCGGCCCCGGATGTCCAGTCGTCGGCAGTGAACGCGTTCAGCGTCATGCCGATGGCCTCGTCGGGGCCGCCGTCAGGAATCGGCGGGAGCGCGTCGCCAGTGGTGGCTGCGACCGCCGGGGCTTGCGAGGCCCCGGATGCCTCGATGCTGTCCAGTCGCGAGGTCATCACCCCCACGACGGATCCGAGCCGATCGATGCGGGCGTCGACGCCATCGAGCGCCTGCTGGTTGGCGGCCACGGATTCGTCGAGTGTGGAGGCGCGGTCGACGAGGAGGATGCCGAGTGCCAGTTGGCCCACGAGGACCAGGATGCCGATGACGAT
>CP070681.1:733652-734917 GCA_020352575.1 Acidimicrobiia bacterium
CTGGCCGCAGCTTGCACTGCCGAATCCGAGCTCCCCACCAACGACGGCGTTGATCAGCCCGTCACCCAGGGATCGTGTATCGACACCGAGCCTGACTGTGAGGACACCCTGGTCGAGCCGGGGCCGCTCCCCCCGTACGGCGGCAACGACGCCCCGATCTCTCAAGGCGCCTGCATCGAGACCGAGCCCGACTGCGAGGACACCGTGGCGGAACCACTTCCGTTGAATGACGGCGAGGCCGTGACGCCGGGCATGGGTGCCGTGGCGGGCGATGGGCTCTCGGTAGCCGAGGCGCTCGCGAGCAGCCTTGATGGGACACTTGCGGTCGGCGGTTTCCTGGTCGTCGACGCGGACGGCGCTCGTCTCTGCGACGTGCTTGCGGAGTCCTATCCGCCTCTGTGCGATGGCGACGGGGCTCTCACCATTGAGGGTCTCAACGTCGACGAGTACCCCGTCGAGGAAGCCCAGGGCGTTCGCTGGACAAACGAACTCGTCGTTGTATTCGGCACGATGGTTGATGGCGTCCTCGTCGTCGATCAGCTGAGCATGTAGATCAGACCGACTTCCTACCCAACAAGGGGGCCTCGGCGACTCGGGGCCCCCTTGACGCGTCCACGGTCCGTGCGCCCTCCGTACTCGAGATCCTCGCCAGGATCCCCGGGGGTTGGATGGGCGATTCGCTGGTTTCGTCCGACCTAAGGCTTCCGCCAAAGGCTTGCGACCTGGCCAATGCCCACAGCAAGGCCTCCGAGGACGACCAGCCCGCCCGTCGCACCGGCGAGTTGTGCCTCCCATCCGAGCACAGCGTCCACCGAGACGGCGCCGGGCCCGAGCACCGCAACCGCTACGGCGAGAACGGCGAGGGTCACGACGTACTCATACCCTTCGTCTGGCCTGGAGTACACGAAGAAGCCGGCAAACCGATGGACCGTCCAGAAGGCAGTAAACATGGTGGCTACCACTCCTGCGGCCGCAAGCGACGTAGCGAGGCCTGCGGCCAGTCCAAGTCCCATTGCGATCTCGCCGTAGCCGGAGGCCCGGGCGAGCAGGCCGGCTCGGCGGAAGCCGATTGAGGTGAACCACTTGGCCGTCCCCTGGGGGTTCCGTGCGTGACCCACTCCGTGGAGGACCATCACGAGTCCTACCCACAGGCGGAAGGCGAGGAGTACGAAGTCGAGGGTGGCCATCGGGTTCCTTTCGTCACCTCTTTCAATGCCTGCAGCCTGCGGCTTGTTCCCTTCTCGACGGCAACGTGGGGCTCCCCT
>CP070681.1:735017-736275 GCA_020352575.1 Acidimicrobiia bacterium
TTCGGGTTCCTGGAGGTCCTGTACCGGCTCGGGCCCCCCATCCCGTTGCCCGGGTCCGGACTCGCTGCAGTGCTGGCCACCCTCGGAATCCTCACCACGTCCCTCGCCATGCGATGGGTGTTCGGTGTGTTGCCCCGACCAGCCTCCCTCGCCCTCCTCGGAGGTGTGGCGATCCTCCTCCTCTGGCTCTACCTCGTTTCGTGGGTGATGCTCGTGTCGGCATCCGTTGGCGCCTCGGTGGCCCGCCGCAGGGCGACTTCGTAGCTCAAGAATCGGCCGGCACGTGCCGATGAATGGGGTGAGGGCTGGTTCCCCACAACCAGGCAACGGTACGAAGGCAATCAACATGCAATTCATCCGCAAACTCACCACCCCGGTCATCGCAACGGTGCTCCTCATCGGAGGAGCTGCCTTCGCGCAAGACGCCGTGATGGAGGCCATCGTCGAGAACGACGGCACTTGGCAGGACGCCGGGCTCTTCCATTGGCGCTATGACGCCACGACAGGTGAGGTGGAATGGGGCGACATCGACTGCACGACGGAGACCACCGAGGTCACCGCCGACACCGAGCTCGAGCACTTCGGGTCCAACTGCCACACCATTGACCTGACCGAGCCCCGCAACCCCGCTGCCGGCGGCGATGACGACCCGGACGACGAGGACAGCAGCACCGAGATCAACCACGGTGACATCGTTTCCCGCGTGGCCCACCAGGTGAAGGACCTCGACGAGAACGGCGCCTTCGACGAGGGCGGCGAGTTCGAGGGCGAGAACCGGGGCTCGATCATCTCCCAGATCGCGCGTGGGACCCAGGAGCTCTTCGGCGGCGACGAGGCCGAAGACCCCGAAGCCGACGAGGTCGAGGACGAGTCGGACGACGGCGAGGGTGGCCCGCCCGACCATGCCAAGGACAAGGACGAGAAGGCCCCGCCCGAGAAGGCCAAGGGCAAGGGCAAGTAGACCCCCAAAGGCAAGAGCGGCCCCGGTCCGGGCCGCTCTTGCGCGTCCGGCTCAATCGCGTCGGGCGATCACGCGACCGGCGATCACCATCGAACCAACCGTCCAGGCGAGCGCGATGAGGTACGACGTAGCCACGTCCTCGACGAGCGCAGGGGCGAGTCCGTCCCGCACCAGGTTCGCCATGTGCCAGAACGGGAGCACCCGGTGCGCGGACTGCAACCACTCGGGGAAGAACTCGATCGGCACCACCAGCGGGCTGAAGAGCAGGATCGTGAAGATGAGCAGGTTCGTGAGCAG
>CP070681.1:736375-737619 GCA_020352575.1 Acidimicrobiia bacterium
AGCCGTGTCGCCTCTGCTGGTACCAGCGGATCGCCATGTACCCGATCGGCTTCCTGTCGGCGCTCGCGCTCTGGCGACGGGACCTCGGCCTCATGTGGTACTTCCGCCTGCAGGCTACGGTCGGGGCCGCAATCGGGGCCTACCACTACCTCACGCAGATACTGGAGTTCCTCGACGGTGGGTCGTGCAGCGCCACGGCCCCCTGCACCCTGAAATACGTGAACCAGTTCGGGTTCGTCTCGATCCCGTTCATGGCAGCCTGCTGCTTCGTGCTCATCGCCGTTGCAGCCCACTACGTGGTCAAGTTCCAAGGAGACAACGCATGAGCGACACCTCCACCAGCAGCAACAGGTCGACCCTCTGGGTCGTCGTCGGCCTCGTCGTGGTCGTCGGCGTGTTCGTCGTGACGTTCCTCTCGTCGGGTACCGGTGGTTCCGACTACGAGGTCGAGGGATTCGGCGACGTCGAGGTGGTGGGGAACCTCCCGCCCCTCGCCCCCGGCGCCCAGGGTGTCGTGGCGGATGATGCCGCCGTCGGTATGAAGGCCCCCGAGATCCGTGGCACGGACTACAACGGCGAGACCGTCGAACTCCTGGATGACGGCGTGCCGAAGATCGTGGTCTTCCTCGCCCACTGGTGTGGCTTCTGCCAGGCCGAGGTGCCCCAGTTGGTGGAGCGCCTCGGAGACAGCAACGTGCAGAACGGCGTGGAGTTCTACTTCGTCGCCACGGCGTCCAACCGGACCCGCGACAACTGGTCGCCGGCCGCCTGGCTCGACCGTGAGGGCCTGCCCGGACCGATCATCATGGACGACGTCGACACGAGCGCCCTCGACGCCTACGGCATCGGCGCATTCCCCGGTTGGGCGATGATCGGAGCCGACGGCACGATCGTTGCGCGGGCCACGGGCCAGCTCGGCGCAGACGTCGTCGACGCCCTCATCCTGCTCACCGCCCTCCCCGAGTAGGGGGTTTGTACAGCGGAAGGGATCCGGTAGCCTTCCGACCCCGTTCGGGGGTGGTGTAATTGGCAACACAGCTGGTTCTGGTCCAGCCATTGGGGGTTCGAGTCCTCCCCCCCGAGCCGGTCTCCTGACCGATCACAACCCACGGCCCCGTCGTCTAGTGGCCTAGGACGCCGGCCTCTCAAGCCGGTAACGCCAGTTCGAATCTGGTCGGGGCTGCCACGCGAGAAACGCCACCCTTCCGGGTGGCGTTTCTCGTTGTCAGTTGTCAGTTGTCGGT
>CP070681.1:737719-738950 GCA_020352575.1 Acidimicrobiia bacterium
CTCGGCGGCCGCGAGGATCGCCGCTGCGACGACGAGGACTGCGAGGAGGACGATGAGGGGAAGGCTGTCGGAGATCGGCGGCCGCATCAGGAATCATCTCCGATCGTCTCTGCCAGGACGCCGAGGAAATGGAGCCAGCCGTCGCGGTAGCCGTCGCGCTCCTCCTCGTTCCCGTAGGCATGGCGGATCGACACCTTCGAGGCTTCCTCGGCACCACCGAAGCCGACGTCGACGCGACGGGGTGGGAGGTCGTCGTGATCCCACGACCACGTGAAGGCGAGACGGTGGGGCGGTTCGACGACGAGGTAGGTACCGGTCAGCGTCCAGCCGGCCTCGGGCCAGGAGAAGCGGTAGGCGCCGCCCGTCCGGATGTCCGTGGCCGCCTCGGGCACCCACCACCGGCTCAGGAGCGCGGGATCGGTGAACCACGGCCAGGCGTCGGCCGTGGGGAGGGTCGTCTCGATGGAGAGCAGGTCGCCGTCGTGTGACACGACTCGTGCGGGTTCCACGTCCAGGAGCGTACCGGTGCGCCGCTCCTGTTCATCGAGCGACCGACGATCGAGGTCGTACACTTCGACCATGGAACCCACCGTCGCCATTCTCGGGGCCGGCGCCATGGGCGAGGTCCTCGCCGGCGGGCTGCTGCGGGCCGGGTGGCCAGCGGTCTCGCTCGGCATGGCCGCACGGCGGGAGGAGCGTCGAGCCGAGGTCGAGCAGCGCACCGGTGTCCGGACGACCCTCGACGCGGCCGATTGTGCTGCCTCGGCCGACGTCGTGGTGGTGGCCGTGAAGCCGAGCGACGTTCCGCGTCTGCTGGACCAGATCGCCGGGGCGATCACCGCCGACCAGGTGGTCGTGTCGCTCGCGGCAGGCGTTCCCACCTCGCTCTTCGAGGCCCGGCTCGTCGAAGGGGTCGCCGTCGTGCGAGCCATGCCGAACACGCCGGCGCAGATCGACGAGGGCGTGACCGCTCTGGCGGCCGGAACCCATGCCGATGAGGACGCCCTCGGCCTGGCGGCCCGTGTGCTCGGGGCGGTCGGCGACACGGTGGTGCTCGAGGAGTCTCACCTCGACGCCGTGACGGCCGTGTCGGGCACGGGCCCGGCCTACGTCTTCCTTCTCGCCGAGGCCCTCACCGAGGCGGCCGCCCGCGAGGGGATCCCCCGTCACGCGGCCGAGCGCCTGGTCGCCCAGACGATCAAGGGGGCGGGAGCGCTGCTGCGGGCGGTGG
>CP070681.1:739050-740248 GCA_020352575.1 Acidimicrobiia bacterium
GGGGCCCCGCGGGGCCCCACCCGGCGTTTGGGGTGAGGATCACCCGTGGCACGCGTCATCAAGCAGACCGATCTCCCCGTTCTCGACTCGACGCGAGACGGACGCGATCGCGTCGACCTCATCACCGAGGAGCTGTTCGGCCTCACCTCCATCAAGGCCGACAAGATCACCTATCACCCAGGGGACACCGCGGCGGCCCACTACCACCGTGATGCCAAGCATTTCTTCCTCGTCCTGGATGGGAGCGGCGTGCTCCACATCGACGACGCCTCGCACGACCTCGGGCCGGGCGATGTCGCCCTCGTCGTCGAGGATGAGGTCCATTGGTTCGAGAACCCCACCGACGGCACCTTCACCTTCATCGAACTCTGGGTGCCCCAACCGTCCGAGACCATCTGGGTCAAGGACGATGACGTCTGAACGTGGGAACGTCGCGCGTGAGTTCACGCGCCCGCCGACTCGAGGACCGTGGATCCGACTGAGATTCTCCTCGTCGTTCTGACGGTCGGCATCGGCTTCTTCGTGAAGGGGGTCACCGGGATGGGTGGCCCGATGCTCGCGATCCCCGTCATGGCCGGCTTCGTCGGGATCGAGCAGGCCGTGGTGGTCATCTCGGTCCCGTCGTTCGTGGCCAACACGTGGCTTCTCTGGGAACACCGGGACTCGGCAGGGGACACCAAGGCCTACCTCCCGTCGATGCTCGTCGCTGGCTTCTTCGGCACCTTGGTCGGCGCCTACCTGTTGAGGGAGTTGGACGACATCGTCCTCTCATGGGTGCTCGCCGGCGTGGTGATCGCGTACATCGTCCGTTACCTCACCAACCAGGAGTTCCAGATCGGGGATCGGCTCGCGAAGTGGTTGAGCCCCCCGGTTGGCCTGGTCGGGGGAGCGCTCCAGGGTGCAACCGGCGTTTCGGCGCCCGTCCTCGCGACCTACCTCCACGGGCTCCGCCTCCACCCGTCCGTGTTCATCTTCTCGATCACGGTGCCCTTCTGGCTGTTCGGCGTCGTCCAGTACGTGGGTTACTGGTCGCTCGACATGCTCACCTGGGAGCGGATGGGCCAGGGCGCGATCGCAACGATCCCAGCCCTCATGGTCGTGCCGATAGGGATGCGGATCTCGAAGCGGATCAAGAAGAAGACGTTCGAGTACGCCGTCCTCGGCGTGCTGCTTGCGTCGGTGATCCGACTCGTGTGGA
>CP070681.1:740348-741535 GCA_020352575.1 Acidimicrobiia bacterium
ACCGAGGAGTACTCCTCACCGCCTGCGCCCGCTGCCTCGGGCGGGGTGAACCCTTCGGGCTGCCAACCGGACGGCGGCATCTTCATGAAGACGGACCCGGCAAGGACGAGGGCGGCGAACGCACCGCCATAGATCATGAACGTGGAACCGATGCCAACGCTTTCGATGAGGTTCCCCCACGAGCCCGCGAGCTTCACCCACCCCATGGCGCCGAACCCGAATCCGGCGACGGCCACACCGGTGATGAGGCCTTTGTGGTCGGGGAACCACCGCACGCCGACGGCAATGGGTACCACGTAGCCGAGCCCGATGCCGGCACCACCGACGAAACCCACTCCGAGCAACACGAGCCAGAAGTTGGTGCCACCGTCGAGCCCGCCGAGCAGGTACCCGGCGCCGAGCACGACGCCGCTCAACACGGCGAGGCGCTGTGGACCCCACTTCGGGAGTCGCTTGCCGGCGAACACCATGACGAGCGCGAACATGGCAAGGCCGAGCGCGAAGACGATCTGTGTCTCGAGGTTGCTCCAGCCTGCGTCCCGCAAACCGGGCGTGAACACGGACCATGCGTAGATGGCCCCGAGGCAGAGCTGGATGAGAATTGCGCCGACGACGACCGGCCAACGTGTGGTGCCCATGACGTGGTGTTCCCTCGTGAGGTTGTGATTCCGTGCACAAACTAGCGACACCCGGGGAGGGGCTAGACCGTCGGTGTCCTATCATCGCCGCCCCACACCACGAAGGACCGCAATGGCCACCATCTACTACGAGAACGACGCCGACACCTCCCTCCTGGCCGGCAAGACCGTTGCCGTCATCGGCTTCGGGTCCCAGGGGCACGCCCACGCCCTCAACCTCTTCGACTCCGGCATCGACGTCGTGGTGGGCCTCCGAGAGGGTTCGGCTTCACGGGCCGAGGCCGAGGAGTACGGCGTGAGGGTGATGACCCCCGCCGAGGCCACGGCCGCTGCCGACATCGTGATGCTCCTCGTCCCCGACCAGCACATGGGCGCCATGTACACACAGGAGGTCGCCCCGAACCTGTCGACAGGGATGGCGCTGTTCTTCGCCCACGGGTTCAACATCCACTTCGGCGTCATCGAACCGCCCGCCGACGTCGACGTGGTGATGGTCGCCCCGAAGGGCCCGGGCCACCTCGTGCGCCGCACGTACGAGGAGGGCTCCGG
>CP070681.1:741635-742818 GCA_020352575.1 Acidimicrobiia bacterium
GACCTGATCTCGTCGACCTGCTCGGTCTCGAGCGGCTGGTCGAGGTCGAGGCCCATGAGCGCGGCATGGCCGGTCACCGTGGAACGACCCACGACCATGTTCGCCACGTTGATCCCGAGGTTCCCGAGGTAGGTGCCCACCCGGCCGATCACACCGGGCTGGTCGTCCTGGCGGATGAGCAACATGTTCGCCCCGAAGGGGAGTTCGATCTCCATCTCGTCGAGGCCGATGAGCGTCGGGCCCTTGGTCGTGAGCGTGGCCCCGACCGACGGGGAGCGCTCGCCGAGCGTGCCCGACACCCGGACGGTGGAGAGGAATTCACGAGAGTGCGAGGAGGTCTGCATCACGACATCGATGCCTCGGTCCGCGGCGAGCTGGGCGGCGTTCACGTACGTCACGTGTTCGGATGACACATGGGCGAGCGCACCCTTCAGGAAGGCCAGCTTGAGCGGACCGCACGCATGCTCGGCCAACTCACCGGCGATCTTCAGCTCGATGCGCTCCGGCAGGCCGCGGGCGAGCGACGTGAAGAGCTTCCCGAGGTACTCGGCCGTGGTGAGGTAGGCGGTCACCTGCTCGTCGGCCGGCGGACCGAAGTCGACGTTCACCGCAGAAGCGACGAGCTCCCCGGACAGCGCAGCCACGACAGCCGCTGCCACGTCGGTACCCGCCTTGTCCTGGGCCTCGGTGGTGGAAGCACCGAGGTGCGGGGACAGCACGATGCGTGGCTCGGTGAGCAGCGGTGAGGAGGGGTCGAGGGGTTCGACGTCGAACACATCGAGGCCGGCGCCACCCACCTTCCCACTGGCAACCGCTTCGACGAGGGCCGCCTCATCGACGATGCCGCCTCGGGAGGCGTTCACGATGCGAACCCCATCCTTCATCTTGGCGAAGGCCTCGGCACCCAGGAGGCCGGCGGTCTCACGGGTCTTCGGGAGGTGGACCGTGATGAAGTCGGCGGCACCGAGCACCTCGTCCAGCGACGCCATCTCGGCGCCCAGGCGACGGGCGCTCTCGGGCGACACGTACGGGTCGTAGGCGAGCAGGTGCATGCCGAACGCCGCTGCCCGACGCGCCACGAGCGTGCCGATGCGCCCGAGGCCGATGATGCCCAACGTCTTCCCGTGGAGTTCGATGCCCTTGAGCGATGAGCGCTCCCACCGGCCATCTCGCAGGGAGGCGT
>CP070681.1:742918-744079 GCA_020352575.1 Acidimicrobiia bacterium
CCGCGTCCCAGCCACCTTCCTCGTACAGGTCCTCGACGAACCCACGGCCGTCCTTGTAGTAGGCGAGGGTGACGAACTGCACGAGGGCGGGCTGGGGGCGACCGCCGCCGAACGATCCGGCCTCGCTGTTGTAGGCGAGTCGCTGCTGCTCGTCGAACGTGTTGAGGTATTGGTCCTCGACGTAGCGGGCCTCGCCCTCGATGAGCATCGTGAGCGCCTCGTACTCCTCCCAGCGCTCCTCGTCGTAGAGGTAGTCGAAGCTCGAGAGGTCCCACAGCTGGTCCTGGAGCGCGTGGTGGAGTTCGTGGACCACGACGCTGAGGGCATAGGGACCGAACTTCGTGCCTCTGTTCGTGACCCAGAGTTCCTCGGTGTCCGGGTCGTAGAACCCGACGACGCCTCCCGCTTGGTTCTCAAGCGCCTCGCCGACCCAGTCGCGGTCGGGAGTGATCGCGCCGAGGGACACGAGGAAGGATTCCTCGACCTTGAGTTCCTCCTCGGTGACCTCCTCCTCGTAGAGCTCCACGAGGCGGGCACGCATCTGCTCCGGCGTGCCGATGATCACGGAGGGCTCGTAGGCGAACTCCTTCTGCGTGATCCGCTCGACTTCGTCGATCATCTCGGCGATCTGCCCCCGCATGGTCGCCTCGGCCGCTGCCAGGTCGATCGTCGTGGTGGTGGTCTCGGGGACCGTGGTCGTGGTCGTCTCGGGGACGGTCGTGGTGGTCGTCGTCTCCGGTGCAGCCGTCGTGGGTGGTGCCTCGGTCTCGAGGGGTGCCTCGGTCTCGGCGGTGTTGGCCGATCCGCACGCGGCGACGATGAGGGCGAGGACGAGCACGATCAGGATGCTGCGGCGCTGCACGGGTCTCCTTGGCTGGACACCCGGGAGCGTACCGCTCCGGTCAGACGACTTCGACGCCCTCGAGGTCCTCCTCGGGCTCCGGGTACGACATCCCGAGGCCTTCGAGCGTGTCGATGAGGATCCGTCCGACGACGAGGTTGCGATACCACTTGCGGTCCGCCGGCACGACGTACCAGGGTGCATCGGGGGTCGCCGTCGAAGCGATCGCCTCCTCGTAGGCCGCCATGTAGTCGGGCCACAGGGCCCGTTCTGCGAGGTCGCCCTTGCGGAACTTCCATCGTTTCGTCGGGTCGTCGAGT
>CP070681.1:744179-745305 GCA_020352575.1 Acidimicrobiia bacterium
GTGGGGTAGCGAGCCATGGATCGAGCCTATCCGGGAACAACGAACCCCCTCCTACGGTTCCACCAACCATGCGAACCCGGCTCCTCCTGCTCCTCGCACTCACCCTCATCACAGCCGCCTGCTCGGGTGGCTCGGCCTCCAACCCCATCGAGGGCGAACTTCCCACCGCCTCACCCGAGGAGGTGGCCGAGTTCGTCCGCGCCGACGGACGGCCCGCCGTCGTGAACGTCTGGGCGTCGTGGTGCGGGCCATGTCGTTCCGAGGCCCCCCTCCTGCGGGAGGCGTGGCAGGAATACGGCGATGAGGTGCTCTTCATCGGGGTCGACGTCCAGGACACCCAGGAGGGGGCGCTCGACTTCATCGAGGAGTTCGACCTGGGCTTCACCCACTTCTTCGACCCGCGACGGGATGTGCCCGCCGCATGGGGCGGCCTCGGGGTGCCACTCACCTACTACCTCACCCCGGACGGCGAGGTGCTCGCCCTCCACAACGGGATCCTCGACGAACGAGGGCTCGTCGAGGGCATCGAGAACCTCCTCGCCGCCTCCTCCTGATGGAGTTCACGCTCCTCGGCCGAGCGCTCCTCGCCGTCGGAGGCATGTGGGTAGCCGTTCGGGTCCTCGACCGTGACGGTGGGATCTCGACGCGCGTGCCCAAGCCGTGGGACGTCCTGCTCGGGGCGACGATGGTCGGCCTGCTCGTCGGGCGCCTCTGGGCCATGGTCGCCGGCGGCACGAACCCCCTCACCACCCCCGTCGACATCATCTTCATCCGAGGCGGGGTCGACACCGTGGGAGCCGCCCTCGGCGCCCTCGGCGCACTCGCGTGGTGGA
The DNA here is from genome assembly GCA_020352575.1 of Acidimicrobiia bacterium. Classification (GTDB taxonomy): domain Bacteria; phylum Actinomycetota; class Acidimicrobiia; order Spongiisociales; family JAENVV01. Next base: position 745,013 of record CP070681.1, read on the forward strand.
TCCGCCCCTCCCCCGCCCGCATGCTCGACGCCCTCGCCGTGCCCGCGCTCATCGGGCTCGCAGGCTGGCACGCCGGGTGCCTCGCCACCGGGTCGTGCGCCGGGACGGAGACCACGCTTCCTTGGGCGATCGATACGGCCGCCGGAGTCGGACGGCACCCGGTGGAGCTCTACGCCGCCATCGGCCTGGGCTTGTCAGCATTCGTGCTGTCCCGCCTGCGTGGCCTCTCCCCGGGGGTGGTCGCCGGCCTCGCACTCACGTCGGCGGCAGTCGTGCGAGCGGCCACCGAGCCG
>CP070681.1:745405-746525 GCA_020352575.1 Acidimicrobiia bacterium
ACGTCCTCGCCATCGACGGTGAGTTGGTACGAGTAGGAACCCTCGCGGGGGAACCTGATCATGTTGAGGGTGAGGGCCCGGACCACGCCGATCGCCGAACCCTCGGGCAGCCCCGGAGGGCGGCGGACGCGGAACTTGTGACGCACCGGCCCCCGCTCGAACAACTCGGTCCCGTCCTCGTCGACGAGCATGACCGCCAACTCGATCTCGCGGTCCGTCTCGGTCCACGGCACCGAGATCCGCATGCCGATCGCCATCGTGTGGTGGACGGCCGGGAAGCGGGCAACCCGGAGCACGTCCCAACCACCACCGAGCACATAGAGCTTGCCGGCCATCGCGTGGGCCGCGTCGGCAAGCACCGCGAAGTCGACACCGACTCGTGTGGGATCCATGCCTGCAGTCTGCCAGTCGGAGGTCATGCGAGGAGGGGGCTCACGATTCGGGCCACGAACTCCGGATCCTCGCCAACGACTGCGTGGCCGGCACGGGGGTGGACGTGGAGGTGCCCGTTCGGTGCCACCGAGACGAGGTGTTCGGCGGCGGCGACGTAGGCCGGGTCGAGCGCGCCGGCGACTGCGTGGACCGCGAGGCCGAGCCCGGCCAAGTCCTCGTCGACAACCCGCCCGACGACACCCTGACCCATCCCTCGGAGGGATGCGGCAAGGCCCGAGGAGGTGCCTTCGAGGCGCATGGCGCGATCGCGGGCCCACCGCTCTTCATCGAGGGCGCGGAGCCCGGCGAACATCGGGAGGGACATCCACTCATCGATGAACCCGGTGAGCGGCGTCGATTCCACGTGCTCGGCGAGTCGGTCATCGGCGAGTTGTCGCTCCCCCACCCGTTCGTCGGGGAGGCCCTGCCCGGCAGACACGAGTACCAGGGCCCTGAGCGCTGGCAGGTGGGAGGCGGCGCGCAGGGCGACCCGGCCCCCCATCGAGTACCCGACCAGCACCTCCACACCACCGGCGATTTCGATGACCTGTGTGACGGCCTCGTCCATCGTGGCCGGCAGGTGCGGGTCGGGGCCATGCCCCGGGAGGTCAGGAGCGACCGATGGGACACCGACGAGCGCCGCGAGCTCCTCCATGTGGCCGCCGTGCTGGGTGAACCCATGGAGGTA
>CP070681.1:746625-747742 GCA_020352575.1 Acidimicrobiia bacterium
CGCACGCCGTCCCACTTGGGTTCGAACCACCAGTCGGGGTCACTGAAGGGGCGGTCCCAGGCGACCGCCAGCATCGGCGCCGTCCGGGACCGGGCCATGGGCGCCGGCTACCCGGCGAGTACCTCCCGCACGATGCGGTTCACGACCGCCCCGTCGAGGTCGTCCTTGTGGGCCTTCATGACGGTGCCCATCACCCGCCCGGTCGCACTGGGGTCACCGGCGACGCCGAGCTCGTCGACGACCTGCTCCACGAGCGCCCGGGTGGCGTCCTCATCGAGTTTCGTGGGCAACCACTTCGAGACGTACTCCACCTCGAAGGCGAGTTTGGCGGCCTGTTCGGCACCCCGCTCGCCGTACCCCTCGTACTCGCGGCGGGCCTTGTCCATCTTCTTGGCAAAGGACGCCATCACCTCGAGGTAGAGGGCATCGTCGACCACGCCGGCGAAGCCCGGCTCGGCCTTGCGCTTCTGGACCTCGGTGGTGATCGCCCGGATCACGTTGGAACGGGCAGTGTCCTTGGACTTGAGGGCGTCCTTCAACTCGGCTCTGAGTTCTTCTTCGATCACGGGCGGACCTCTGCGATGACGGCGACGGGATCGTCGGTGACGACGGCATCGACACCGTAGTCCGACAGGTCCTTCGCCTCGGATGGATCGTTCACCGTCCAGGTGCCCACGAGGAGGCCCTGGCCGTGGATGTCGGCGATGCGTGACCGGTCCTCGAGTTGGGACCGCTCGGGGACCACGAAGCGGTGGCCACGCACGACCGCCTCCTCGACCGCCTCGTCGAGCGAGGTCGGCGGCTCGAGGAGCACCCCGGTGAGTACCCGGGGAAGGCGTTCCTTCACTTCGGCGAGGGTGGGCCAGTGGAAGCACGTCACGACGTCGCCGGGACGGGCGAGCGAGGCTGCGGCGGTCGGTCGGCCGAAGGAGGCATCGAAGTCCGGGTCGCCCGGGAAGTGCTTCAGCTCGATGTCGAGGGGGAGTTCGGGGAGCTCGGCGAGTAGCTCGGCGAAGGTCGGGACGTGGGACGTCTCGGGCATCGAACGGAGTTGTGCCGAACCGTGCTCGGCGAGCGTGACCCCGTTCACCACCGGGTCGTGGGAGAGGATCGCCAC
>CP070681.1:747842-748956 GCA_020352575.1 Acidimicrobiia bacterium
GAGGGGTGGGACGTCGCCGCAGGTTCGTTCCTCCCCGAGATCGCCGACAACGGCGGGCTTGACGTCGTGGTGCTTGGCGCAACCCTCACCGAGGACCTCGAGCTCGATGCCACCTCGGCAGTGGGGGCAACCATCACCATCGATGGCCAGAGCTACGGTGTCGTGGGTGTGCTCGAAGAAGTCGGCACGTCGTTCGTGAATGCGGACACCAGCGCCATCATCCCGCTCACCGGGGCGGAGGGGTCACTCATCGATCGCGACCCCGACTTCAACCAGATCCGGGTGCTCGCGGATGTCGACCCGACGGTCACGGCAACCGCAGTCACCGATGCCCTCGCCGAGTCCCGCGGCGACGACGACTTCAGTGTCATCGAGTCCAGCGCCCTCATCTCGACGGCGTCCGACATCTCGGGAACGCTCACGATGCTGACCACCATCATCGGCAGCGTCTCGCTCGTGGTGGGGGCCATCGGCATCGCCAACATGATGCTGGTGGCCGTCAGGGAGCGGTCCCGCGAGATCGGCATCCGCCGAGCCGTCGGTGCGAGCCGCAGTGACATCACCTGGCAGTTCCTCGTCGAGTCGGTCGTGCTGAGCGCCCTCGGCGGCATCATCGGCATCCTGCTCGGTGCTGTCCTGGCAGCCGTGCTCTCCACGGCGCTGCTCGGTGTGGCAACCGTCGTCTCCCAGACCGCCGTGCTCGGCGCACTCGGCGTTGCCGTGTTCGTCGGAATCGCCGCTGGGCTCGGCCCCGCATGGCAAGCTGCCAGCGTGGACCCCACGGTTGCACTGCGGTACGAGTGATGCGGGTGCTCGTCGTCGAGGATGAAGAGCGCCTGGCGAACACCGTTGCCCGCGGCCTGCGCCGGTATGGGATGGCGGTCGACATCGCACTGGACGGCGATGACGGCCTCGAGAAGGCCATGGTGAACGACTACGACGTCGTCGTGCTCGACCGGGACCTCCCCGGCCGGCACGGCGACGACGTGTGCAAGGAACTCCGGGCCGAGGGAAGAAGGGCCGGGATCATCATGCTGACCGCATCCGGCGAGGTCGAGAGCCGCATCGAGGGCCTCCGCCTAGGCGCCGACGACTACCTCCCGAAACCCTTCGC
>CP070681.1:749056-750159 GCA_020352575.1 Acidimicrobiia bacterium
CCCTCGGTGAGGGCCTTGTGCACCCGGTCGGGGAGCAACGGCATGTCGATGTTCCGCACGCCGGTGTGCTTCACCGCGTCCATGACGGCGTTCACGAACGCCGCCGGGCCGGCCACGGTGGCGCACTCACCGACACCCTTGGCGCCAATGGGATGGTGTGGGCAGGGGGTGACGACCTCATGGAGCTCGAAGCCCGGTGTCTCCCACGCCGTGGGGATGAGGTAGTCCATGTAGTTGCCGCCGATGCAGTTCCCCTCCTCGTCGAAGGTGATGAACTGCATGCTCGCTTTGGCGTACGCCTCGGTGAGGCCGCCCATGATCTGGCCCTCGACGATCATCGGGTTGATGCGGACACCACAGTCATCGACCGCGACGACTCGCAGCACGTCCCACACACCCGTCGCCGGGTCGACCTCGACCGTGACCGCGTACATGGCGAACGGCCATGTGAGGTTCGGCGGGTCGTAGTAGGCGGTGTTCTCAAGGCCGGGCTCCATGCCGTCGGGCATGTTCGAGTACGCGGCCATCGCACACTCTTGGATCGTGACGCCACGGTCGGGCGCGCCCCGGAGGTAGAAGCGGCCGAGCTCCCACTCGATGTCCTCTTCCGAGGCCTCGAGCAGGTGGGCTGCGATCTTCCGTGCCTTGGCCCGGATCTTTCGGGCGACCATGGCGACCGCTGCGCCAGCGACCGGCGTCGAACGGGACGCGTAGGTGCCCATGCCGAACGGCGCGGTGTCGGTGTCACCCTCCTCGACAACGATGTCGTCGGCCGGGATGCCGAGCTCGTGGGCGACGATCTGTGCCCACGTGGTCTCGTGGCCCTGGCCCTGCGTCTTCGCGCCGGTCCGGAGGATCGCCTTGCCGGTCATGTGGACCCGCAGTTCGGCGGAGTCGAACATCTTGATGCCGAGGATGTCGTACTCCCGACTGTTGCCGGCGCCGAGCGGCTCGGTCATCGACGAGAAGCCGATGCCGAGGAGGCGGCCCCGCTTGGCGGCCTCCTCCTTCTCCTTGAGGAAACCCTCGTAGTCGATCGCTTCAAGCGCGACGTCCATGCACTTGCCGTACTGGCCCGAGTCGGTGAGGAACCCGAACGGGGT
>CP070681.1:750259-756870 GCA_020352575.1 Acidimicrobiia bacterium
CATCGTCGCGCTGCGACCACCCGAGTCGCTCGATCCGCATCCCCCCGAGGTGGGCCATGGCATCCGCCGTGAGGTGCGTGGGAACCACCGGCAGGCCGCCACGTGGCTCGACGCCGCGGCGTATCGCCGGGTCTTCGAGCGCGTGGTGCCCGCCGCTGCGCACGTGGCACCGTCCGTCGACCCCGCCGTGCTGCTGGCGGCCGCCGGTGCCTGAGCTCGCACTCCCGCCGGTCCGTCGACAGCACCTCGAAGTCCTCACCGGACCACTCGGGATCTGGCAGCATGCGGACGGGATCGTGCCGGACGAGACCTTCGGCACCTGCACCGACGACGTCTCCCGGGCGCTCGTCGTGGACCTGCTCCACCGGCACGAGCTCGGTTGGGAGGCCGTACGGCCGAGTGCCCTCGCTTCGCTGCGCTACCTCGAGGCCGCGTTCGATGCCAGCGTCGGGACATTCAGGAACTTCCGCGCCGCGGACGGCGGTTGGCTCGATGGCCCCCCATCCCAGGAAAGCCAGGGACGAGCGCTGCTGGCCCTCGGCACGACGGCCCGGGAAGCGCCCGAGGTTCCCTTCCGGCTGGCCGCCTCCTCATTGCTAGGCGCCGCGTTGGCCGGTGCCGCGGGCCTGACGTCGCCGCGAGCGGTCTCCTCGGCGATCCTTGGCCTCGACGCCGGGCTGGATGGCGGCGAGTCGGGCCTGATGGCGCACACCTTCTCGGCGCTCGTCGACCGCCTGGACCGGACCTTCGCGGATCTCGACCACGACGACGAGTGGTCCTGGCCCGAGCCGGTGCTGACGTACGAGGGCGCCCTGCTGCCGCATGCCCTCATCGTGGCGGGCCGGAGACTCGGCGATGCCAATCGACGTCGGGACGGCCTGGCCGTCCTCGACTGGCTGATCGAGACCCAGACGGCGCGGGGTGGCGTCTTCTCGCCCGTCGGCAACGAAGGCTGGTGGGAGCGTGGGGGCCCGCGGGCCCGCTTCGCGCAGCAACCCATCGAGGCGACCGCGACGATCCTCGCTTCCGCCGCGGCCTTCGACGCCACACGCGACCCTCGCTATCGCCGGGCCGCAGAAGCGGCCTACGCTTGGTACCTCGGGGTGAACGAACCAGGTCTGATGGTCGCCGACGGTGATACCGGCGGCTGCCGCGACGGCCTCTCGCAGGGACATGTGAGCGAGAACCAGGGTGCCGAGGCCACCTTGATGTGGCTGACCGCGGTGGAGACGATCAGGTCACTCCGGACCCGCTCATGGATGTCCCGGGCTCATCGACCACGACCGCAGCCGGTCGTCGTGAGGCACGTGCGACCATGACCGAATAGGCGGCCGGTGACATCTTCGCCCCCTCGTCACGCCGCCCGAGGACAAGGACGCGGCCATATCCCCGTGCCGGTCCGACGCCGGCCCGCGGCAGGTCTGGGCGTCCCGATGCCGTGTCGATCTTCCGCGATGATGCTCATCGCTCCGCGATAGACGGGTCTGGAACGTGTTCGGGCGGCTCGGCTACTTGCCGTCGTCGGCCGCTGTGCGTCGGAGCACGAGGTCGAGATTCCCGTCGATCGTATCGATGTCGATCGTCGCGTCACCGAATCGCTCATCGATGGCGGCCTCGACGAATGTCCGGAGTTCGGGACCTCCACCCACGACGTCGTCAGGTTCGGGCGACTCGACGAAGTCGATCGAGAGGCGCGACTCCTGACCTGGCCCCGTGGGACCCGGCCCGAAGAAGCGGATGCCGTATGTGTCAGGGATGCCGTTCTCGGCTCGGGCCGCGGACAGGGCGGCGAAGGCGTTGGGAGTGAGCGTGAACATGGTTTCCTACCTTCTTGGGCGGGTCTCGTGAGGCGCCTGGACGGCCAGGGCGAAGTCGTCCACCGCTGCCTTGCCGGCCGGGCCTTCGAGGACAGCCACGAACCGTCGATCGCCGACACGCACGACGAGGCGCGATGACGCGGGACCGCCGGAGGCGACGCTGCCTTCGAGGCCCTCGGTCTCGAGACTGACCATGTCCCACGGCGCCCAGAGCGTGACGAGGCCCTCGTGGACGGTGTCTCCGTGGTGGCCCACGACGCCGAGCCGTCGCTTGGAGGCGATGAGCACGGACCCCCTGTCGGCATCGTCGACGTCGACTGGGAGCGCGGTGACGACGTCTCCGTCGACCACGTCAGCACCGAGTTGCTCGAGCGGCAGCGACGTCAGGCCCCCGAGCTCCGAGATGCGCATCACGGTGCCTCGTGCTTCAGGCGTGCGGTCGCATCATGGTCGACGAAGCTGGAGTCACCTACGAGCGCATCTGGGGGTCGGCCTGCTGATGACGCCACGACATAGTCGACGGTGCTGCCCATCGGGACGGAAGAGCCGTTGCGAGGGCGCGTGCGCACGATGTGTCCGGCATCAACGCCGTCAGCGTAGTCCTCGCCGCGTCGCCCCGGGGTCAGACCTTCGGACCTCATCATCGCGACGGCCGTGGCCTCAGCGTACCCACGCATGTCGGCCACCTCGACGTCCAGGCCGCTCCCGATCTGGAGGTGTGTTCTCTGCACCCCCGCTACGCGACCCCAGAGTCGCACGGGCCTCGCCGCGAGGTGGCGCAGGACCGTACTGACAGCGCTTGGGGTCAGACCCGTGGGCCACCGCCTTCGATCGGCCGCGGGGTCCGCCATCTCGTCGGTCGAGGTCGACTGGTGTTGCCCGCTGGCCGTGCTAGCGACCGGTGTGGACGACCCCGGCCTGCTGCGGTGGAGGGAGAGGCGGATACGCATGGGAAGACCTCATCGTCGTGGCTCCGCTCAGACCTTGTGCAGATCGGAAGGCGGATGGCACACGTTCGTCCACCTACGATACTCGTGCTTGACATACTTGGCAACGTATAGCATTCTTATCACGTGCCCGACGACACCCCCGTCAACGAGAGCGACGCGAGTCGCTCCGAGTTCGAGGGCCAGCCCAGCGTCATCGGCGTGGTCCTCGCGGACTTGCGCAAGGCGAAGGGGCTCTCGCTCCGCGAGGTCCAGGAAGCGACCGGTGGCGCGGTCTCGAACGCGTACCTGAGCCAGCTCGAACGCCAGAAGATCAAGAAGCCGTCGCCCAACGTCCTGCGCAGTCTCGCATCTGTCTACGGCGTCTCGTATGAGACGTTGATGGAGAAGGCCGGGTATCTGCTGCCCGACACCGACGGAGAGGGCGGGCGACGCCGGCGGCTCGCCGTGTTCGCGATCGATGATCTGACCGCCGAGGAGGAAGAGGAGCTCCTCAAGTACCTCGCCTTCCTTCGCTTCCGCGCTCATTCCTGACGACATCCACGCTGCACCTGGAGCCCTCATGACCTCAGTCCCTGCTGCCGCTCCGGCGGCGAGCCCCCTCCCGGCATCGCCAACGGGCGATGCCACGCCTGACCAGGCTCCGGTGTATCCGCACGCAAGCCCACTTGCGCCGACGCCCGAGGTCGTATCGAAGTCGCACCTGGCTGTCGTCGACCGCCGCCGGCTCGCAACGGCGATCGTGTACTGCGAGGCGAACTTCGGTGCCGTCGACGGCAAGACCGCAAACGGGCTCGTCCGCCACTCCGAGAAGTACGACATCGTGGCCGTGATCGACAGCGATAAGGCCGGCCTCGACAGCGGCGTCGTGCTGGGCGATGGGCCCAACGCCATCCCCATCGTCTTCGACCTCGAGGCCGGACTCGCCCACGCGGACCACGTGCCGGACCACTTCATCTTCGGGATCGCGCCCTCGAGCGGGATGCTGTCGGACCACGAGCGGGCACTCGTGCTCAAGGCCATCGGCCTGGGCATGGATATCGTGAGCGGACTACACGAGTTCCTCGCTGATGACCCCGAGTTCGCGGCGGCCAGCGCCGCCAATGGCGTCCTCATCCGCGACGTCCGCAAGCCGCGAGCGACGAAGGACCTGCGGGTCTTCAGTGGCCGGATCTCAGAGGTCGAGTGCCCGCGCATCGCCATCCTCGGCACCGACTGCGCCATCGGCAAGCGGACGACCGCGACGGTCCTGACGAACGCCCTCCGGGATCATGGTCTCAGGGCGGTGATGGTCGGCACGGGTCAGACCGGCCTGATGCAGGGTGCCCGCTATGGCGTCGCGCTCGACGCTGTTCCGACACAGTTCTGCGCTGGCGAGCTGGAAGCCACCATCGTCGAGGCCTACGAGGCCGAGAAGCCTGACGTCATCATCATCGAAGGGCAGGGGGCGCTCAGCCACCCGGCGTTCTCGACGTCGTCCTTCATCCTGCGCGGCAGTTGCCCCCAGGCCGTCATCCTGCAGCACGCACCAGGTCGAGCACACCGATGCGACTTCCCATCCATGGCCATGCCCGAGCCCCACTCGGAGATCGAGCTCATCGAGACCTTCGCGGACACGCGAGTCATCGGCCTCACCATCAACCACGAGAACATGGATGAGGCGCAGGTCGACGCGGCTATCGGGCAGTACGAACGCGAGCTCGGCCTCACCACCACGGATGCACTGACTCGATCGCCAGCCTCGCTCGTCGACATGGTCCTCAATGCCTTTCCGGAGCTCGCGGGGATCTCGAGCGCCGCGACACGCTAGCCACACCGCGACTGGAGATCGATCTCGCCAAGCTCGAGCACAATGCCGACGCGCTCGTAGGGACCCTCGCTGCCCGCGGGATCTCGGTCACGGGCGTGACCAAGGCCACGCTGGGCTCCGCGGAGATCGCGCAGGTGTGGCTGCGGGCAGGAGTGACCGGGCTCGGCGATTCTCGCGTGGAGAACCTGCGCACATTGCGAGCAGCCTCGATCACGGCCCGACTGACCCTCATCCGCTCGCCGATGCTCACGCAGGTCGACGCGGTCGTCCGTCAGGCGGATGTGAGCCTCAACACCGACATCGGTGTCATCCGCCAGCTGTCCGCCGCGGCGGCTCGGGCACAGCGAGTCCATGGTGTGGTCCTGATGGTGGAGCTGGGAGATCTGCGCGAGGGCATCATGCCCGACGATCTGGAAGGCGTGGCCTACGAGACCCTGCGACTACCGAACCTCTCCCTGGACGGTATCGGTACGAACCTCGCCTGTCACAACGGCGTCTCGCCTGACGCCACGAACATGGGTCAGCTCGCCATGCTGGCCGACTCCATCGAACGCAGATTCGGTCTCGTCCTGCCGACCATCTCTGGAGGCAACTCCGGCAACCTCGACTGGGTCCTCAGCGGCGCCGACCCCGGGCGAGTCAATGACTTGCGGCTCGGTGAATCGCTGCTGCTGGGGCGGGAGCCGCTTCATCGCCGCCCCTTGGACGGGCTTCACACCGACGCCATCACGTTGGTCGCGGAAGTCATCGAGTCGGGGCCCAAGCCGTCCCAGCCGTGGGGCACCATGGCCCAGAGCACATTCGGGACGACCGTCCGGCCTGAGCGGAAAGGGAGTACGCAGCAGGCGGTCCTCGCTATCGGCGAGCAGGACACCGACTGCCACGCTCTGGTCGCACCCCTTGGGTTCGAGGTCACCGGGGCCAGCAGCGACCACCTGGTCCTCGACTGTGGGTCAAGCCTGCCGCCCGTCGGGGCCGAGGTCCGATTCCAGTTGGGCTACAGTGCGCTCGTCCGAGCCATGACCTCGCCCTTCGTCTCGCAGGTCACGAACCTTCGGCAGGCTGCCCTGGCGGTATCGTGAGATCCATCCGAGCGACGCGACCTGTCGCATCAGCCCGCACGGCCCGATGCCTATCGAGGTGTTCTGTTCCACGCTCGAAAGATGAGGATGGCCGGCGAGGAAGACTGGAACCCTCAATCCCCTGGTCCAGAAGCTAGGCAAAGCGATGGAGTCCCGATCAAGGACGAGGCCTCGCAAGCCCTCGCCGCACGGATGAGTGGGTCCTGGCGCCGACCGAACCGTACGAGCGGAGCGGCGATGTGGACAAGGTGGTGTTCCCGGCGGGATGGTCTGATCGACCCTGCGACCCAGCGGCTGTCGATCCTACAGAGCCGGCGACTCCGTCATCGCCCTCGTCTTGGCCAGCTTGTCGGATGTGCTGTCGCTCCTCAGGGACGATCCATCGGCGTCAGGGGAGTCTTCGTGGTAGCAGGCATCGTGATCGCCCGCAGTGGGCGCCACGAATCAGCCCGCGGCCACGCCGTGTCATCCGAGCACCGGGTCGACGGTCGTGCGAGTCTTGCGGGGTGAAACGAGAGATCGCTTCCCGTGTCGCGCTGTCGGTCGGCGAACCGGCGACATTGGTCTTCTCGGTCGCGGTCGCTGCTGACTACGCACCCGTCGATGAGCGCCTGTCCATCACGCTTGACGGCGCGCCGCTCGTTCCGACCGAGGTGCTCGACCTGCACGGCACGCGACTGCATCAGGTCGAGGCCGGCCGCGGAGAGCTGGAGCTCGACTACTCGGCGAGCATCGATGGGCGACTCCGGCCGTCCGAAGCGGACGCCGTCGATCTCATCCGCTACACGCGGCCGAGCCGCTACGCGGAGTCGGACGTGCTGGCCCCCACGGCTGCGGCGGAATTCGCGGGGCTCGACACGAGCAGCGAGCTGCTCGCGGGCGTTTCGTCCTGGGTCGGCACCCGGCTGGCGTATGTCGGCGGGTCGAGCCTTCCCACCGATGGGGCCGTGCGGAC
>CP070681.1:756970-762666 GCA_020352575.1 Acidimicrobiia bacterium
GAGCCCATGGAGATGACGTACTTGGGATCGGGCATCTGGTCGTACAGGCGGCGGATGGCGGGGGCCATCTTGTCGGTGATGGTGCCGGCCACGACCATGAGGTCGGCCTGGCGGGGGGAGGCGGGGAAGGGGATGATGCCGAACCGCATCATGTCGTAGCGGGGGCCGGCTGCGGCGATCATCTCGACGGAGCAGCAGGCGAGGCCGAACTGGAACATCCAGAGCGAGTACTTCCTCGACCAGTTGAGGAGGAAGGACAGCGGCTTGACCCGCCCGAACTTCTCGGTGATCACTCCCATCGGAGGACTCCCTTGCGGATCGCATAGGCGAGCCCCATGACGAGGACCCAGATGAAGATGAGCATCTCGACGAGGCCGAAGGTCCCGAGTTGCTCGAGGCGCAGCGCCCACGGGAAGAGGAAGATCGCCTCGACGTCGAAGATGACGAACAGCAGCCCGAAGATGTAGTACCGCACGTGGGACTGGTTCCACCCCGATCCGACCGGGTCGACACCGCACTCGTAGGTGAGCAGCTTGGTGGGGGTCGGGTTGGAGGGGCGGAGGAGTCGGGCGACGGTCAGCATCACCGCCACGAGGATCACGCCGAGCGCGGCGAACGCGCCAACGGTCACGTAGTCCTGGAAGTACTCGGTCACGTCCATCCCTCGTAGGCCGCAATGAACGGGCGGGAGTATAGGACGCGGCTCCGGGCCTATTCCGCGCCCTCGGTGGGGGTATTTCGGGACCCTGCGGGGGCACCGCAGTAGCGTCGCATCGTGCAGCTCCCCGACTACGCCGGCGGCTCGATCGTCAACCTCATTGCGGAGCTCGAACTGCGGCTCACCGGGGAGGCGCCCTCGCCGGGCCTCCACCCCCACCTCGCGGCGACCATCCCCGAGGCCGACACCTACGTCCTGGTGCTCATCGACGGGCTCGGGGCCCACCAACTCGACCACCCATCGGCGGCGTCGTTGGCGGCGGACCATCGGGCGACGATCGACGCCGCGTTCCCGACGACCACCATCGTGACACTCGCAAGCATTGCGACCGGCCTCGCTCCCGCGGGCCACGGGATCGTGAGTCACTTCCTCCGCCTCAAGCGACACGGCATCGTGAACGCCCTCAAGTGGCAACGTCGGGGTGGCGGCGAACTCGCCGTCGATCCCGAAGGGGTGCTACCGAGCCCGAACCTGTGGGAACGCCTCTCGGCTGCCGGCATCGAGGCGATCACCGTGCAGCCGGCGAACTTCGCCGAGTCGCCGACGACGAAGCTGCTCTACCGAGGGGTTCGCTTCGAGCCGGCGTGGACGGTCGACGAACTCCTCGACGCCACGACCGCGCTGGCAGCGGTGCCCGGCCGCCTCATCCTCACCTACCTCCCCCACGTCGACCTCGCCGCCCACACCGACGGCCAGGACTCCGTTGCGTACGCCGAGGCCGTGCGGATCGCCGACCGGGCCTGGGCGCACCTCACGGCCCGGCTCCCCGACGGCGCCGTCGCCATCGCCACCTCCGACCACGGGCACATCGACTACTCGGAGTCATCGAAGATCCCCTTGACCAAACCTCCGGGTGCGGCCTTCGGAGACCCCCGCGCGCTCTTCCTCCGCGGCGAGAGGAAGCCCCTCATCGAGTGGGCCACCGACCTGCCGGGCACACTCATCGAGCAACCGCGCGACCTGTTCGGGCCCGGCGACCATCCGAGCCTCCCCGATCGCCTGCCCGACATGGTGCTCTTCGCCGACGACGATCGCCTCCTCCTTCCGTCATGGATGGACGACCGCCTCGTCGGCTACCACGGTGGCCTCTCGGACGAGGAGCGGGAGATCCCCTTGATCGTCTCGGGCTGAGGCTCAAGCCACGGTCCGGTCGTCCCGATCATCTCTTGGACGGCCACGGTGCACCGCGCCGTCGTAGGATCGACCGCGGGATCAAGAGACGAGGACGAGCCATGGCAACCTGCCCGTATTGCCACCAGGACCCGGGTGACGGTTCTCGCTGCGAGAACTGCGGCGAGATCCTCTATCGCTACGCCAGGGACGTCCCGGACGAGCCCGAGGAGACCACTCCCCCGACCGACACGCGCCCTTCCCACACGTCACCTTCTCGGAGGTCGCCGGATGACCCCTTCGATGGCGACCCGTTCAGCGAGTCGACCCGTCCCCCCGGTGGCCCCGTGGGGACCGGTCCCCGCCTGAATGTCCCGGCCTCGCCTCCACCGGTCTCCCGGCAGTACCAGTCCCCCGGCGGGCCGGGCTCCGACACGACGCCCCCGGGCCAGTACCCGCCCAAGCAGGCCTACCAGGCCAAGCAGGCCTCCACTGGGCCGAACGGGTGCGCCATCGCAGCGATCATCCTCGGCGCGCTCCTCGTCCTGGGGATCATCGGCCTGTTCGTGGCAGGGCGGTCGGTGTTCGACGAGGTCATCGACGAACTGGAGAACGAGGGGTTCTCGTTCACGACCGGCGACCAGATCAACTGGGACGAGGTGGTCATCGGCGACTGCGTGAACTTCGTGGACGCCTCAGACATCGACGGTGCGACCGTCTTCGTCTCGACGCTCGAGCGGGTGCCGTGCACCGAACGGCACGACGCCGAGGTGTACGCGCTCAGGGACCTGCCCGGCAGTGCGTGGCCGGGCTACGAGTCCGTGTACTCGTCGGGCGACGACATCTGTTACGAGGCGTTCGCCCCCTACGTCGGCATCGACTACATCGACTCGCTGTACTTCTACGAGGTGTACACACCGTCGCCGGAGTCGTGGGACGACGGCGACCGCACGGTGGCCTGCACGCTCATCGACCTCGACGGTCCCCTGGACAAGCCGCTGCGCGGCTCACGTGAGTAGCAAGGACCCGGGCCAGATACCCGGGGGGGTAGGTAACCTGCGGGCCATGCGCCGCATCGCCCTCTTCCTCATCCTCACGGTCGCCCTCGTGGCCTGTGGCAACTCCTCCGTCGATGACGGCGCGTACTCCCGCGTCGGCGTGGGCGACTTCGCCGGGTTGCTCGATACGCCGCCTGCCGAAGACCTCACCCTCATCGACCTCCGCACCGCGGAGGAGATCGCCGCCGGCTACATCGATGGCGCCGCACAGCTCGACTTCTACGCCGCCGACTTCGAGCAGCGACTCCAGTCCCTCCCGCGCGATGGCCACTACCTGATCTACTGCAACTCGGGGAACCGCAGCGGGACGGCACTCCGCCTCATGAAGGACCTCGGGTTCGAACAGGTCACCGAGCTCGACGGTGGCATCCAGGCCTGGATCTCCTCGGACCAACCCCTCGTCCGCCCGTGACACTGGGGGTCGTGCTCGCAGGGGGCACGTCCGCCCGCATGGGCCGATCCAAGGCGGACCTGCCCTTCGAGGGCCGCACCTTCCTCGACCGGGTCGCATTTGCGCTCGGCGCCGTGTGCGACGAGGTCGTCGTCGCCGGCACCTCCAACGGTTACTGGCCGGAGCTACGCGATGAAGGAGAGGCCCACCGGGGACCGTTGTCCGGGATCGTCACCGCCCTCGGGCGGGGATCGGGCGTCCTCGTGTGCGCCGTGGACCACCCCCTCGTCCGGGTGGAGACGCTGCGGGGGTTGCGCTCCCTCGCCGACGACCGACCCGTCGTACCCGTGCACGACGGCGTGCCGCAGCCAACGACGGCGTGGTACCCGGCCTCGGCACTCGACCACTTCCAGTCGATCCTCGATGCCGGCGGGTTCATCCGCCGGGCACTCGACGACCTCCCCGTGCGCTGGGTGATCGACGCCGAGTGGACACAATGGGGCGAGGACGGCAGCTCGTGGCTCAGCATCGACACGCCCGAGGCGTATGCGGCGCTCGGCTAGGCCGAGCACCGTCGTGTGGGGCCCGGCAGGGCCGGGTCCGTTGTCAGTTGTCAGTTGTCGGTCGATGGCTCCCTGCCCGTACCCTGACCGCTGATGCGACGCCTCCTCCCCGTCCTGTTCCTCCTGCTCGCTGCGTGTGGGTATGGGGTCGAGGCCGCGGAGACCGCGCCGCCCGCAGCGGCGCCGACGACCTCCTCTTCGACGACCACCACGTCGACCACGACCACCACCGCCTCGACACTGCCACCGACGACCACGTCCACGACCACCACGACGACGACGGTCCCACCCGCCCAGGAGCTCGTGATCCATGGGGTCGGCGACGTCGCCCTCGACCCGGCCTACATCCCCGCGCTCGTCTCAACGCCCGGCGGCTACCACTGGGCATGGAGCGGACTCGAGCTGCTCTTCTGGGACTCGCTCACGGTCATCAACCTCGAGTGCCCGATCTCGAACGAAGGCACCGTCGTGCCGAAGTCCTTCAACTTCCGTTGCGACCCCGAGGCGCTCGACGAAGCCAAGTTCGCCGGCGTCGACGTCGCGAACCAGGCGAACAACCACGTCCTGGACTTCGGGACCGCCGCACTCCTCGATTCCATCGTCCAACTCGAGGCGGCCGGCATCGGCTCGGTCGGGTCCGGCGCCAACGCCGAGGAGGCCTACCGCCCCCGCCTCATCGAGCGGAACGGCTGGACGGTGGCAGTGTTGGGCTTCGGCGGTGTGATCCCCGGCGACTCGTGGCTCGCTTCCGACGACCGCCCCGGCATGGCATCGGGCGATGACACCGAAGCGATGGTCGCCGCGGTCGCCGCAGCAGACGAGGTCGCCGACTTCGTGGTCGTCACCATCCACTGGGGGATGGAACTCGACACGAGCCCCCGCGCCGACGACATGGCACGCGCCAAGGCATTGGTCGAGGCCGGCGCCGACGTCATCTTCGGACACCACCAGCATCGCCTCGGGCCCATGAGTTGGTACCAGGGCAAACCGATCTTCTGGGGCCTCGGCAACTTCGTGTGGCCACGGTTGTCGCTGCCATCGGCCGACACCGCAGTCGCCGAGGTGCGGATCTCCGCCGACGGTGAGATCGTCGAGGCCTGCATGATCCCCGCCACCATCGTCTCGAGCGGCCACCCCACCCTCGACAACCCCTACAGGGGGTGTGAGGGCGTCGAGTCCCCCACGCTCACCCTCGACGACTAGTTCGTCGCCCACCCCGCCCCCTACGCTCGGCCCATGCGGGTCGCCGTCGTGGACATGGGGTCGAACACCTTCCGGCTCCTCGTCAGTGAAGCCCGAACGGATGGCGCCCTCTCGACCCTCCACATCGAGCGCTACATGCTCCACCTCGGTGGCATCGTGGGTGAGCACGGGGAGATCACCCCGGCGGCGCTCCAGGCAGCCATCGACGCGACCCGGTCGATGGCCGGCTTCATCGAACGCTTCGGAGTGGACCGGGTCATCGCCGTTGCCACCGCCGCGCTTCGCGACGCGGCCAACGGCCCGGAGGTCGCCGACCACCTGGGTGGGGTCCTCGGTGTCCCAGTGCGCATCCTCGAAGGCACCGACGAGGCCCGACTCTCGTTCCTCGGGGTGCACGCGGCGATCGCGTTCGAGCGGGACGCCCACGCCGTGGTCGACCTCGGGGGCGGCAGCCTCGAACTCGCGCTCGGCAGGGGCCCGACGATGGACCGCGGCCACTCCTGGCCGATCGGGGTGAGCCGGTTGCGGGCACTCGTCGGGCGGCCGGAGGTCATCGATGCCGATGCGGAGGCGAGACTGCGGGCACACGTCGCTGACGCGCTCAGCGCCACCGATCAACTCGATCCGGACACCGAGGTGGTGCTCATCGGGGG
>CP070681.1:762766-773813 GCA_020352575.1 Acidimicrobiia bacterium
CCCGGCTCATCGGGCTCCTCGGCGTCCTGGGCATCCTGGCGGTTGTGGGGATCGGCAGCCTCATCGGTACCGAGGAATCCCGTCTCGGCGACCCCCTCGCCGACCTCGACACCGCTTCCTCTGGAGGGCGACTGGACGTCGTCGAGCTCATGGGCGAGCCCGACGAGGTCGACACGTTCACCCGCGACCTCCTCGAGGACGTCGACACCGCGTGGACGCGGATGTTCGGGACCGACGGCGACTACCACGAGTCCACCCGGGTCGTGTTCCGGGAGTTCACCGACTCCGCGTGCAACGGCGCCGACCAGGACGCCGGCCCGCACTACTGCCCCGCCGACGAGGTGCTCTACCTCGACCAGGCCTTCTTCGACCGGATCTTCGAGCGGCGCGACGAGGACGAGGGAGTCGGCTCATTCGCCGAGGCGTGGCTGCTCGCCCACCTCGTGGGCCATCATGTGCAACACCAACTCGGCATCACCGAACAGGTCCAGCAGTTGTCCGGTGACCTCTCCGAGCAGTTCGAGCTCCAGGCCGACTGCCTCGCGGGGGTCTGGGGTTTCACCCTGGCCCAGCGGGGGGTCCTCATCGGAGCGGACACCCTCGACGAGGCGACGGCCCTTCTTGCCGAGATCGGCGCCGAACAGGTGAGCGAGCCGGTATCGGGCAGCCTCCGTCCCGAGGACTGGGGGCACGCCACCGCCGCCCAACGCGTCGAATGGTTCCTCCGCGGGTACGAGTCGGGGGACCCGACGCAGTGCGACCCGTTCGCAGGCGGGTGATCAGAGGGCGAGGACGCCCTGGATGGCCTCCATGCGCTGCTTCCGCCACTCGACGACCGGGGACGTCCCATCGTTCATCGCCTCGGTCTCCGCCAGGATGTCGGCAAGGGAGAACGTCCTGAGCTGGGGGTCGGAGGTCTCGTTGCCGCCCTCCACCGTGGCCTGCCACACGACGCCCACGCCGGACTGGCCGGCGAGCAGCGCCTCCACGGCGATGAGGCCCATGCGGCCGGCGATCATCCGATCGAAACTCGAAGGGGCGCCGCCGCGCTGGACGTGCCCGAGCACCGTCGCCCGCACATCGATCTCGGTGTCCTCGAGCGCCTCTTCGAGTCGGCGCGCAAGGAGACTCGCCGGCACGTCCATGCCCTCGGCCTTCATGATGAGCACCCGTGACTTGTCGCGGTCGGCTGCGAACGCCGCGCGGATCAGCGCCGACGTGGTCTCGACGACCTCATCGGCGCTCCGGTCATGGGAAGGGAGGAGGACGGCGTCGGCCGCGGTGGCCACGGCGGCCGTCGTGGCGAGGTACCCGCTGTGACGGCCCATCACCTCGACGATGAAGGCCCGTTTGAACGCAGCCGCGGTATCCGAGATGCGGTCGCAGGCCTCGACGATGGTGTTGAGGGCCGTATCGACGCCGATCGCCGACGCGGTGCAGCCCACGTCGTTGTCGATCGTGGCGGGGATCCCGACGGTCGGGAAGCCGGTCTCCTCGGAGAGGTACCGGGCGCCGGTGAGCGAGCCATTCCCCCCGATGACCACGAGGCCGCCGACACCGAAGCCCCGCAGGGTCTGCTCGGCCTCGGCCCTTCCCTCGGGGGTCATGAAGCGCTTCGAGCGCGCCGAACCGAGGAACGTCCCACCGGTGTTGCCGTGGTCCTGGACCGCCCTGGTCGGGACGAAGCCCTTGCGCGTCGGTCGGGTGAGCGGCGTCATCTTGCCGTCGATCAATCCCTCGTAGCCCCCCTCGACACCGAGCACGCGGATGCCCCGCGCAGCGCACACCTTCACCACCGCGCGGATGGCGGCGTTCATGCCTGGGGCGTCTCCGCCCGACGTGAGGACTGCGATGGTCTCCATGGGAGGGCGGAAGCCTAGGTGTGGCCCGGTGGAGAAGACGCAGTCCGTCGCCACACGACCGAGACCGCCGACGCCGCGATCACCAAGGCACCTGCGGCCACCGGCCAGATGTACGAGAGCCCGGCCGACTCGGCGACCACACCCATGACGAGTGGGGAGAGCCCCGCGCCGAGAAAGATCCCGGCCTGCGTGAACGACGATGATCGTGCGGCGGTTCCTGCGTTGGCCTGCACGACGGTGAAGGTGAGCAACCCCGGCCACCCCCACCCGGTCGCGTAGGCAAGGACCATGAGCACCCCGAACCAGGGTGGCACCGCCAACGTCATGGCCAGGAAGACGAGGACGCCCGACCCGGCGAGCAGGACGATGCCCGAGAACCCCCTGCCCCTCCAGCGATCGGTGAGCCAACCGGCGGCGAACCGCATGCCGATCGAGGCGGCCGACCCCACCGTCTGCAGCCAACCCGCAGCATCTGCCCCCATCCCGACATCGATCGCCGCTGACACACCGAAGGCGCCGAGCGCTGCCGCCGACCACGTGGCGAACGAGGAACCGACCGAGAGCCAGGCGAGGTCCCTCGGCTCGAGGCGACGGGGAGGTGGGGCATCGTCGGGCGACGGCGGGGGTGGGGCCTCTCCCTCGCCGGGAACGAGTGCGGCCACCGCCAACGCCCCGATCCCGGCGACCACGAAGGCCGTCCTCCAACCGAAGGTGAGCACCACGGTGGGGACCGCCAGCCCGGCGAGCAGCGTCGAGAGCGGGATGCCGGCATGCTTCAGCCCGATGATGGTCGCCCGCCGGCCCGGTGGCACCCAATCGGCGATCGCCTGGTTTGCCGCCGGATTGGCCAGTCCGTACGCGATGGCCGACACCATCATCATCCCGATCAGCACAGGGCCGCTCGAGGCAAGCGCGGCGATGAGGAGTGTCATCGTCCCGGAGACGAGCGCATTGACCCGGATCGCCGCACGCCACCCGACCCGCTGCACCCAGCCCCCGACGGCGACCGACGACGCCGAGGCCGCCAGGAAGAAGGCAGCCGTCGCCACGCCGAGGCCTGCCGCGGAGATGCCGAACTCGGGGCCGATCGTGAAGAAGGCCGCACCCACGAGGAACACCGACTGGGTTGCGGCGGTCACCACGAGGATGGCAAGCAGGAGAACCCGGGTGAGTGACACCCGGACGAGGCTAGGACTGGTCGCGTAGCCTTCTCGGGGAAAGGAGGCAGTCGTGGAGCACGATGTCACGATTGCGGTCCACCTGTCGGAGGACGACACCGACACCCTCGCAACGATGACGCTCGAACTGCGAGGCGACCACTTCGAAGCGGTCGGCAAGGCCCGGAGGAATCCGATCGATCCACCACTCCCCACCATCGGTGAGGAACTGGCGATCGCACGCGCCCTGTCGAACCTCGAGGAAGCGGTGATGGAAGCTGCGCGGGACCGCATCGAGCGGTTCACCGTGCACGTGTGAGGGACGCGGCCTAGAACTGGACGGCGGCGGCCGCCCAGTGGAAGCCCGCACCGAAGGCGGTGAGCACGACGAGGTCACCGTCGGAGACGCGGTCGCGCCGTACAGCCTCCCAGAGGGCGAGCGGCACGGACGCCGAGCCGGTGTTGCCGTACCGGTCCACGTTCACGTAGACCCGCTCGTCGTCGACGCCGAGGCGCGCGCCGACGGCGTCGATGATCCGCTTGTTGGCCTGGTGCGGGACGATGAGCGAGATGTCGTCCACGGTGCGACCAACCCTGGCAACGACGTCCTCGACGGCAGCGCTCATGCGGTGGACCGCCTCCTTGAACACCCGCCGCCCATCCATGACGAGGTCCTGGTGGGCACCCGTCCGGGCCGCCTCCATGGTGAAGGGATGCCGTGACCCACCCGTGAGTAGGGTGAGGATCTCGGCCTTGGACCCGTCGGTCCCCGCCACCACGTCCAGCACCTGTGCTCGCCCTCCCGACCGACCCATCACCACCGCACCGGCTGCGTCACCGAAGAGCACCGCGGTCGCGCGGTCGGTCTTGTTGATGAGCCTTGAGATGAGTTCGACCCCGACCACGAGCACGCGTTCGGCGCCCATGGCGATCCGGGCCCTCGCCACGTCGACTGCCTGCACGAACCCGGCGCAGCCGCTCCCCCCGAGGTCATAGGCGGGGACCTCACGGGCTCCGAGGTCATGCTGGAGGAATGACGCGGTATCGGGCGTGTACACCTCCGGTGTGTCCGTCGCCACGATGATCTCGTCGAGGTCCTGCGGGCCGAGGCCGGCATCCTCGAGGGCAAGTCGAGCGGCGTTCGCCGACATGGTGAGGGTCGTCTCGTCGTCGGCGGCAATCCGACGTTCCTTGATGCCGGTCCGGGCGGTGATCCACTCGTCGGAGGTGTCCACGAGCGCAGCCCAATCGTCGTTGGTCATGACGCGCTCGGGCACGTAGCCGCCGAATCCAAGAATGTGCGACACAGGGGCCTCCTCGCCCGCCAGCCGGGCAAGCGTACCCATGCCATCCATGCGGCGTCGGGCTAGCGTCGCTCGCCATGACCTCCACGAGCCCGTACGGATCCTGGCCCTCCCCCATCACCCCCGCCATGCTCGCCGGGGGGCAGGTGTCGTACTGGGGCATCACGGCCGACGGGGACGACCTCGTCTGGGGGGAGTTCCGCCCCTCGGAGGCGGGACGGGTGGCCCTCGTGCAGAGGACCGTCGACGGACCACGCGACCTGCTGCCCGACTTCAGCGCCCGCACCCTCGCCCACGAATACGGTGGGGTCTCGTTCGCGATGAGCGCAGGGAAGATGGTTGCGGCCTCGCTGGGGGACCAGCGCCTCCATCGCCTCGACGGCGACGCACCGGTGCCCATCACTCCCGACCCTCCGACGCCTCGGGGATGGCGCTACGCCGACACGGTGTTCCTCGGCGACGACGTCATCGCCGTCCGGGAGGACCACACCGGAGACGGGGAGGCAGTGGCCGCCATCGTCCGCGTCGCCGCGGACGGCTCCGTCGAACCTGAAGTGCTCATTCAGGGCCACGACTTCTACGCCGCACCGACGCCGAGCCCCGACGGCGCGCAGCTTGCGTGGATCGCGTGGAACCACCCGAACATGCCGTGGGACCACACCGAGCTCTGGGTCGCCGACCTCACCGGGGACGGCGTCGAGAACGCTCGGGTCCTCCCCACCGACGGGGAGGCATTCGTCCAACCCGCCTGGAGTCCCGACGGGAGCCTCCACGTGGTGACCGACCGCACGGGCTGGTGGAACATCCACCGGGTCGAGGGCGACCTGCTCGTGAACCTCTGCGACGCCCAACGAGAGTTCGGGGACCCCGCATGGTTGTTCGGGTTCCGCACCTACGGCTTCCTCGGCGACGGCACCCTCGTGGCGCTCTCGGCGGAGAAGGGCGTGTGGTCGCTCGGCACGGTCACAGACGGCACCTTCAACGATTTCGGCCTCCCAGGTCGCGCCTCGTTCTCCGGGTGGATGGCCATTGGCGACGACCGGGTCTGGGTCGCGATGGGTGGGCCCGCCCTCCCCACGTCGATCCTCGAAGTGACGGCCGACGGCCACGTCGAGGTGGTCGCCACTTCGACGTCGGTTGACGTTCCTCCGACGGCGGTGAGCACCCCGCGGGCGATCGAGTTCCCGACCTCTGACGACACGACGTCCCACGCATTCTTCTATCCGCCGACTTCAGCGACCCACGCCGGGCCGGAAGGGTCGCTCCCCCCGCTCCTCGTCATGTCCCACGGTGGCCCTACGAGCCAGACGCAGGCCTCGTTCAACCTCGGCATCCAGTTCTGGACGACCCGCGGGTTCGCCGTCGCCGACGTGAACTACCGCGGGTCGACGGGGTTCGGTCGGGAGTACCGAAACTCCCTCCAAGGTCGTTGGGGGGACGTCGACGTGGTCGACTGCGTGCGGGCTGCCGAGTACCTCGCCGGTGAGGGCCTCGTCGACCGGGATCACATGGCCATCCGAGGAGGGAGCGCCGGCGGCTACATCACGCTCTGCGCGATGACCTTCCACGACACGTTCGCCGCAGGCGCGTCGTACTGCGGGGTGGCCGACATCCAGGCCCTCATGGCAACCACACACAAGTTCGAGTCCCGCTACGACGAATCGCTCATCGGGCCCATGCCCGAGGCCGCCCAGCTCGCCCACGATCGCTCGCCCATCCACTTCGCGGACCGGATCTCGGCCCCGCTCCTCGTGGTGCAGGGCGCCGAGGACCCGATCGTCACCCCGGACCAGGCCGAGGTGATGGTGGACGCAATGCGGGTGAATGGCGTCCCCCACGCCTACCTCCTCATGGAGGGTGAGGACCACTTCCTCGCAAAATCCGAAACGGTCGTCACCACACGTGAGGCCGAGTTGAGCTTCTACGGCCAGCTGTTCGGGTTCGAACCCGCAGGGGAGATCTCGCCGGTGAAGATCGAGGGACGGTGACGACTACGGCGTGATGACGGTGCGGGCCGGCCCGGCGAACCGCTCCATCCGGTCCATGACGTCGTTCACCATCACGGCATCGAGCGGGACGGTGAGTCCAACGATCCGATCCAGGTCGAGGTGACCGGCGACGTAGAAGTCGAGGAGCTCGGTGATCTCCGTGAGGAGGTGGTCGCTCACACCGATGATCTCCGCCTCCCGACCGACGAGTTCGCCGTAGGGGGCAACCTCGATGGTGTCCGGTGAGAGGCCGACGATCGCCGCCCGTCCCCGCGGGCCCAGCACATCGACCACCTGCTTCATCGTCACACCAGAACCGATGAGCTCGAGGGCAACGTCGACGCCGCCCCCCGTCACCTCGAGCAGATGGGCGACGGCATCCTCGTTCGCGTTGATCGGCGTCGCACCGAGTTCCGCGGCCAGCTCCAGTCGCTCGAGGTTTCGATCGACGGCGAACACCTCCTCGACGCCCATGGCCCTGGCGAGCTGAATGGCCGACATGCCGAGGCCACCCACGCCCCACACCGCCACCCGGTCACTCGGCACCGTGCGTGCCTGACGAAGGGCGTGGAGCGCGGTCGCCGACGAGCACATCATCACGGCGGCGTGTTCCATCGGGACACCCTCCGGGAGGAACACGGCGTTGACCGACGGCACG
The DNA here is from genome assembly GCA_020352575.1 of Acidimicrobiia bacterium. Classification (GTDB taxonomy): domain Bacteria; phylum Actinomycetota; class Acidimicrobiia; order Spongiisociales; family JAENVV01. Next base: position 769,736 of record CP070681.1, read on the forward strand.
GTGATGAACTCGGCGTAGCCCCCCGACCGGGAGTTCCCCAGCATCCGGCCCTCGGGGCAGAACTGCTCATGGCCCTCGGTGCACCATCTACAGGCCCCACAGAAGGTCTGGTAGTGGAGGCAGACCCGCTCCCCGACCCGACCATCGCTGACGGCGTCCCCGACCGCCACGATCGAGCCAGCGACCTCGTGCCCGAGGGTGATCGGGAACTCCTTCGGGCCGAGCGGACCCGATCGGTAGTGGACGTCGGAGTGGCAAATGCCAGCCGCCTCCACCCGGACGATCACATCGCTCGGGCCGGGCGCATCGACCTCGATGTCCACCGCCTCCAGCGGTTGGCCCTGGGCGAAGAGCTGCAGTGCCTTCATGCGGCGAGCGTACCGGTGCACCGTTTGTGTGCGCCCCCCTACCCTCACCCCATGCCCCGCGAGGTCCTTGGTGCGTGCAGCCTCGACTGTCCCGACGCGTGTGCGTGGGTCGTCACCGTGGAGGACGGTGAGGCGGTGAAGCTGCGAGGCAATCCCGACCACCCCTACACGCGGGGTGGGTTGTGCACGAAGGTGAACCCGTACCTCACGTGGTCGGCGGGGGAGCACCGCCTCCTCCGCCCGTTGCGGCGGATCGGCGCAAAGGGCGAGGGACGGTTCGAACGGATCTCCTGGGAGGAGGCACTGACGACGATCGCACGCCGGCTGCGCGACACGATCGACGAGTTCGGGGGCGAGGCGATCTGGCCGTTCGCCGGGACGGGCACGGTCGGCCACCTCCAGGGGGAGTACGCAGGCTCACGCCTGTTCAATGTCCTCGGGGCCTCGGACCACCTCCTCAACATCTGCTCCCTCGCAGGCCGACTCGGGATGGAGCTCACCATGGGGTCCCCGTTCGGGATGCTCCCCACCGACCTCTCGCACTCGGCGCTCATCCTCCTGTGGGGGACGAACACCCTCACCTCGAACCAGCACCTTTGGCCGTTCGTCCAACAAGGCCGCGACCGGGGCGCCGAGGTGATCGTCATCGATCCCTTCCGCACCCGGACCGCCGCACGGGCCGACCACCACATCGCCCCGCTCCCGGGCACCGACGGCGCACTTGCGCTCGGCATCGTCGCCGAACTCGTCAGAATCGGCGCCGCCGACCCCACGTTCCTCGACGCCCACACCCTCGGGTGGGAGCAGTTCCGCGACGAGGGCCTCGCCGGCTGGGACGCTGCCCGGGCCGACGACATCTGTGGCTTGGCACCCGGCACCACGTCGTGGCTCGCCGGGCGCATCGCCAGTCATCGACCGACCGGTATCCGAACGACAATGGGAGTCCAGCGCCACGCAGGGGGCGGCCAGGCCACCCGCCTCATGTCACTCATCCCGGCGGTCACCGGCGACTTCGACCGACTCGGCGGCGGGATCACCTATTCGACCGGCTCGTTGTACGGCCTCGACACCGAGGCCCGCCGGCGAGTCGACCTGCGGCCCCACCCCGTACGCACCCTCGCCATGACGCGACTCGGCGATGCCCTGCTGGGTGACCTCGACCCGCCGGTGAAGGTCCTCTTCGCGTGGGCGGCGAACCCGGCGGTGTCCAACCCGCAGACGGCGAAGGTGCGTCGCGGCTTGGCCAGGGACGACCTCTTCACCGTCGTGGTCGAGCACGTCCACACCGAGACGACCCGCTTCGCCGACATCGTCCTCCCCGGGACCACCCAGATCGAGCACGCCGAACTCCAGGACTCCTACGGCCACCACTTCCTGCAATGGAACGAACCCGCCGTCGCCCCCCGGGGCGAGGCCCGGTCGCACACCGACCTCTTCCGCGACCTCGCCCGCGTGATGGGTGTCAGCGACCCGGCAGTCCTTGCATCCGACGAGGAACTCGCGTCGGACCTCATCGGTGGGTCCCCCGCGCTCGAGGGGATCACCCTCGACGCGTTGCGTGAACAGGGTTGGGTCGAGGTGGGGCTTCCACCGGGGCCGGTGACCAGGTCGACCGGGTTCACGACACCGAGCGGGAGGTTCGAGTTCACATCGACACGGGCGGCATCGGAGGGCCACGGCCTCCTCCCCCACTGGATCCCACCCGCCGAGGCCATCGCAGGCGAAGGCGTCGCGCTCATCTCACCCGCCAACCAGCACCTCGTGAATTCGACGTTCGCCGGTGCGCCCACCCACATCCGCGCCGGGGAACCGGTCCTCACCCTGCACCCCGATGACGCGAAGGGAATTGCCGACGGCGCCAAGGTCCGCGCCTCCAACGGAAGGGGCGCATTCGAGGCGACCGCCCGCATCTCACGCGATGCCCGTCCCGGGGTCGCCCACGTGACGAAGGGCAACAGCGCGGTGAACGAAACGGTCGAGGAGCGCGACGCGGACATGGGTCAGGGCGCCGTGTACCACGACAACCGGGTGCTGGTGGAGCCGGTCTAGACCCTGAAGGCCGGGCCGTGGCCAGGGATCACGATGTCCGCCGCGTCGAGCACCCGCCTCCGATTGGCGATGAGTGCGTCTGGCTGTGTCGCATAGGGATCGACCTCAGGGGTTCGATCCTCCTTCCACCACAGGTGGGTCATGGCATGGATGCCACCCTCGGCGTCGACGATGAGCGAGATGTCCTGATCGGTGTGACCGGGGGTGAGCCAGATCTTCGACGAGGGCCCGACGACCCAGCCATCACCGTCGTGACCGAGCCACTGGTCGTCCTTGTACCGTGCCCAGAAGTCGATGACCCACGCATCCGGGAACAAGGCGATGTTCATCGTGTGGTCCGGGTGGTGGTGGGAGAGCACGACGTGGGTGACCGACTCGGGGGACACGCCGAGCGCCGCGAGTGGCTCGAGGATGCAGGTCCGCCGATCGGCGACCATCCCCGGATCCATCACGATCCGTGCGTCGCCGTCGTCCACGAAGGTGATGGACGAGCCGACTGAGGGACTCCGGGCGTACCCGGCGTGCAGGAGGTGGACCCGGGCGCTCACGAACGCAGGTGGTCGGCGATGGCGTCGGCGCAGGCGGAGATCTCGTCCCAATCCCGATAGTCCCCCACCTCGACCTTGAGGGCCCGCACGAGGGCCCGCTCGGCGAAGCCGAGGAGGTCGGCATCGATGCGGCCCGCCACCACCCAGTGCTCGACCGCGCCGAGTTGCTCCGGGAGGTCACCGATGTGCACGAGTTCCTCGACAGGGGGCGGGTCCTCCCCGACGGGGCCGCTCGAGATCAACCACAGCGGCATCGAACGGAGCTCATCGGCGTGCTCGCGGATGAACAGGGTTGCGGGGCCAAGCCATCGGCCGGCATAGACGCCGCTGAGGATCACGGCTGCATCGGCGCCATCGACCACCGCTTCGCTCGCCTCGGCGCACGCGACCTCGAGTCCCCTGGAGGTGAGACGGTCGGCCACGAACGAAGCGATCTCCTCGGTGCTTCCGTGCTTCGACGCGTAGGCCACCAGGACGGCCATCTCTACCTCCGCCCGTCAGCCTACGCCGACGACGCCGGCGGGCAGCAGGCGATCGGGGTCCAGGTTCCCGCCGGAGAGGATCACACCGATGCGCCGGCCGGCGAATGCGTTCGGGTCGTCGAGGAGCGCCGCAATGCCGACTGCACCGCTCGGCTCCACGGTGATCCCGAACTCGGCGTTGGCGAACCGGGTTGCGTCCGAGATCTGTTGCTCGGTGACGGTGCGGACCTCGGACACCAGGCCCCGATTGATCGACAGCGTGCGCTTGCCCGGCGCCACCACGGCGAGGCCGTCCGCGATCGTCCGGGGCGGGTCGATGAAGACCCTTCGTCCCGCCTCGAAGGATTGGCGGGTGTCGTCGGCCAGGGCCGGCTCGACGCCCACCATCCGGCAGCCGGGGTCGAGGTGGTGCATGGCCGACGCGCAACCGGCCATGAGGCCACCACCACTCATCGGGACGACCAGCACGTCGAGTGGCCCGACCTGCCGGTGGAACTCGAGGGCAGCAGTGCCCTGGCCGGCCATGACGAACGGGTCCTCGAAGGGATGGACGAAGGTGGCGCCCGTCTCGGCCACCTGGGCCCGGGCCGCCGTCTCCCGGTCGCGCGTACCGGCGGGAAAGGTGCGGATC
>CP070681.1:773913-781362 GCA_020352575.1 Acidimicrobiia bacterium
TACTGGGAATGAGTGTTACACCCCGTGTTGGCGGATCCAGGTGTGCATGGCGATGCCGCTCGCCACACCGGCGTTGATCGACCTCGTCGAGCCGAACTGGGCGATCGAGAGCACCACCTCGCACGCCTCCCTTGCCGTGTCGCTGAGGCCCGGTCCCTCCTGGCCGAGCAGGAGCACACACTCGCGCGGGAGTGGGTGGTGCTCGATCGGCACCGACTCGGGGAGGAGGTCGATGCCGATGAGCGGCAGCCCCTGCTCCTCTGCCCAGGCGACCAGGTCCTCGATGGTGGGGTGGTGGTGGATGTGCTGGTAGCGGTCGGTCACCATGGCGCCACGACGGTTCCACCTCCGGTTCCCCACGATGTGGACCGCCGCAGCGAGGAACGCGTTCGCGTTGCGCACGACGGTTCCGATGTTCATGTCGTGCTGCCAGTTCTCGATCGCCACATGGAAGCCGTGGCGGCGTGTGTCGAGGTCGGCGACGATCGCCTCGCGAGACCAGTAGCGGTAGCGGTCAACGACGTTGCGCCGATCACCCTCGGCGAGCAATTCGGGGTCGAACCGGCCATCGTCGGGCAGGGGGCCTTCCCAGGGGCCCACGCCGACTTCGTGACCACTCATCGACGGTCGACGAGCACGTGACCGTGTCGGAGCACGAGCACGGGATCGAGCAGCGTGGTGAGGTCTTCCGCCGGATCGCCGGCCACCGCGACGAGGTCGGCGGGGGCTCCGAGGGCCCAGGGATCCCCGAGCCCGGCGTAGGTCCTTCCGGTGCTGGTGAGTGACTCGAGTGCGCGGGCGGCACCGAGCCCGGCTCCGGCCATGGCGATCGCCTCCTGGGCGACGCGGCCATGCGGGACGGCCAGGTCGGTCCCCGGGAGGACGTGCACGCCGGCGTCGACGGCGTCGCTGAGCAGGGAGGCAGCGTTGCGGATCCCGGCGTCGAAGAGGATCTGACCCGAGCTCCCCGCCCGTAGCGAGTCGCGGATCGCGCCCATGGCGATGAGCGTGGGCACCCACGCGCCACCCCTCGCCCCAAGCGCCTCGATGTCGTCCTGGGAGAGGAACAGCCCATGCTCGATCGAGTCGACACCTGCCCTGACCGCCATTGACGGCGTGCCGGGCGCAGCGGTGTGGATCGCCACGCGGCATCCGGCTCCGTGCGCGGTGGCCACCACCCGTGCGAGGTCGTGGTCCTCGTAGTTGGGGATGGCACCGATTCCCGGTCGCGGCCAATCCCCGATGAGCTTGACCCACTTCGCCGGACCCGTTGCCTCTTCGGTGGCGACCGCCACGAGGTCGGCCACGTCGGACTCCCGATCGCTCACCCCCGGGTAGTACCCGCCGGGGGGATGGATGATCGACCCCGCCATCTCGAGGTCGGGCCTGCGGAGCGGGTCCTCATCGAGCACGGCGAGGTGGCCCCGGGTGGCGCCGCCCTTGTCGTAGACGAGGAAGACCCCGGATCGCAGTTGTGCGAAGGCGCGCTCGGTGGGAGTCGAGGTGGGAGGGGCGCCGAGGTAGTCATCGAGGGAGTCGTTGGCGAGGTGCCCGTGGGCGTCGGTGAACCCGGGCAGGGCCACGAGTGCGCGGAGGTCCAGGTCGGTCCCGTCACCGGGCCCGAAACGGCCGTCGACGATCGAGCGCTGGTGTTCCTGCCCGTTCACCGTCCGGAATGCCACCGACCCGACCATGGGGCGAGCGTACCCGTCGATCGCCCCCGAGAAACCGGTGGCGCGCCCTGCGGGCAAGTGCCTACAATCGATTGCAGTGTCCGACCACGCCAGCGCCCAGTACGACCTCATCGTTATCGGCGGGAATCCCGCCGGCCTCTCGCTAGCGTGGGCCGCGCAACGGGCTGGCGTCGAGCGAGTGGCCGTCCTGTCCCGCGGCGAAAGCGTCATCGGCAAGGACCTCGTCGGCCGGCACCGGGTCGAGGTCCACTACCAGGCCGAGGTGCGCAGGATCGGTCGGATCGACGACGAGCGTGTCTTCGTGGAGACCGACCACGTCACCCTCCAGGCGTCGGCGGTGGTCATCTCCCAGCGAGTCGGGATCACGAGGGCAGAGCCGCCGTTCGCCATCGACCCAGCGGTTGCCGACCGTGTGCACGGCGTGTACGGCACCATCGAGTCGGACGACTCCTGGGCGACCGGCGACGACGACATCCTCGTGGTGGGCGAAGGCGAGTCCGCGGCCACGGCAGCCATCTCGCTCGCCGAGCTCGGCGCCGGTGTCGTCCTGGCCCTCCCGAATGAGGGAGTCAAGTTCCTCTCCCGCTGGGCCCGCGACGAGCTCCAGTGGCTGGAGTCCCAACGGCGCCTCACCGTCCTCTGGCGATCGATGCCGGACGAGATCGGTGAGCTCGGCGGCCTCCCGATGGCCTACTTCCCGGACCGTCGTACCCCGGACCTGCAGTTCGACCACGTCGTCGTGGCCTACCACCCGGCCGAGGTCGCCGACCCCATGGATGCCCTGGCGATCGAGATCGACGAGGCGGCGGGTGATCGGCTCGCCTTCCTCGTCGAGGCGTCCACCACCGAGCCCGAGCCGATCAGCAGGGTCGGTATCACCGCCGCGGTGGGCAACGCCTGGAACCGGATCCAGCCGCACTTCTTCCCCGACCACGACGTGCGGATCGAGCAGGTCACCACCTGGGTCGGAGGCGACGAGATCGCGGGCCTGCGCGAGAAGCACTACAACGCAACCATCACCGCGTTCGACCCGCACCACTCCGACCTGTGGGTCCTGCGGGTCAAGCCCGACCATGGTGACGCCTCGCACCAGCCGGGCCAGTACGCCACGCTCGGCCTCGGGCACTGGGAGCCGCGGATCGACAACATCCGTGAGCAGGCCGACGACAAGAAGCGGACTTCGCTCATCCGTCGGTCGTACTCGATCTCGAACCCGATCTTCGACGAGGACGGCTACCTCTTCGACCGTTCCGAGAGCGACGAGCTGGAGTTCTACATCGTGCTCGTCCGACCGGAGGGCGACAGCATCCCGTCCCTCACCCCCCGGCTCGCCCTCAAGACCCCCGGCGAGCGGATCTACCTCGGCGCCAAGGTGGCCGGCCGCTACACGCTCGAGAAGAACACCGACCCGAACGCCACGATGCTGTTCCTCTCGACCGGCACCGGCGAGGCGCCGCACAACGCGATGATCACCGAGCTGCTCCGGAAGGGACACCAAGGACCGATCCTCAACGCCGTCACCGTGCGGTACGCCCAGGACCTCGCCTACCGGGAGAAGCACGAGGCACTCGCCGAGCGCTTTCCGAACGTGCACTACCTCCCGCTTCCCACCCGCGAGCCCGGTGTCCCGAAGCGCTACCTCCAGGACGCGTTGACCGACGGGACGATGGAGGAGATGGTCGGCCCACTCGACCCGGCATCGACGCACGTGTTCCTGTGTGGCAACCCCTCGATGATCGGACTCCCCGAGTGGGACGGCGACGAGCCGACCTTCCCGGAGACGACTGGCATCGTCGAGCTGCTCATGGATCGCGGGTTCACGCCCGATCGGCGCGGTACGCCCGGCAACATCCACTACGAGGAGTATTGGTAGGCCGACTCCTACCCTTCCGGGCATGGACCTGTCCACGCAGCCGGAGTGGGTGAAGTACGCCGTCGTCGCCGGCGTCGTCCTCGTCACCTACTTCGTCGTGCGGCGGATCGTCCTGCCGATCTTCCAGGGCATTGCCCACCGGACGAAGGTCCAGTGGGACGACGTGCTCGCCGACCCCGGCCTCCTGCGGCGGATCTCATGGGTCCTTCCACCGGTTGCTGCGAGGATCGCGATCCCCCTCGTCGGCATCGACGGCACGCTCGTCGAACGCATCACGCAGGCGTTGCTCGTCATCTCGGCGATGGTCGCCCTGAGCGCCGTGCTGCGAGCCGCCAACGAGTACTACCTCCTCTACGCCCCGACGAGCGACCGCCCCATCAAGGGATACCTGCAGGTCGTGATGATCATCGGGATGATCTTCGGGGCGATCGTGGTGGTTGCCACGCTCTCGGGGGCCGAGCTCGGAGGCGTGCTCACCGGCCTTGGCGCGGTGACGGCGGTGCTCATCCTCGTGTTCCAGTCGACGATCCTTTCGATCGTTGCCTCGCTGCAGTTGGCGGGCAACGACATGGTCCGCCTCGGCGATTGGATCGAGGTCCCGGGAACCCGAGTCGATGGTGAGGTCATCGACGTCGCGCTCCACACGGTGAAGGTGCAGAACTGGGACAAGACCATCGCCACGATCCCCACGCACGACCTCGTGACGAGTTCCTTCGTGAACTGGCGGGGCATGTCGGACGCGGGGGCCCGGCGCATCAAGCGCTCGCTCTCGATCGACCAGACCTCGGTCCGTTTCCTCACCGCAGAGGAGATCGATCGCCACTCTTCCTTCGAACCGCTCGCGTCCTACATGGAGGAGAAGCGCCTCCAGCTCGAACACCAGCCCGAGCCACCCCCCGGAATGAAGGGCGACCCGCGTCGGCTCACCAACCTCGGCACCTTCCGCGCCTACGCCCAGGCGTACCTGGATCGGCATCCGCGCCTCGAGAAGGAGGGGTTCACCTCGATGGTGCGCCAGCTCCCACCCGGCCCCGACGGCGTCGAACTCGAGCTCTACGTGTTCTCGTCGACGACGGTGTGGGTCGAGTACGAGGGCATCCAGTCGGACATCTTCGACCACCTGCTCGCGATGCTCCCCGAGTTCGGCCTCCGGCTCTTCCAGCACCCGACCGGGGCAGATGTCCGCTCGGCGGGCACCGTCGGTCGCTAGCCGCCCCCCGCTGCCTAGCCTCACCGCATGGCCACCGTCGACCTCCACGGTTTCGTCGCCGACCTCAAGGACCACGCCATCGACCATGGCTTCCACGTCCATGACGAGCGCCACTTCGTGGAGACGTATTCGCTGCGCCAGCTCTGGGAGATCGACCTCCACCCCGAGGCGGCGTGCGGCGGGCCGCTCGACCTGCACGTCGCACTCGAAGCGGATCCGCGGGTGATGCTCGGGTTCGAGGAGGCGGTGATGATGCTCGAAGACGCCTTCGAGGAGCCGCCGGACGTGTGGAAGCTCGACCTCTTCTTCAACTGGCAGGTCCCACCGCTCCCGGACCTCCCCGACCTCCTCGTGCTCGCCACCGAGTTGGCCGCGCTCGGCACCGAGGTACTGCCCGTCGAGGTGTCGGCCACGAGCACGTTCGCGTCAGTCACCGATGCGCCGCAGCAGGGCCTGCAGATCGTTGGCCGCAGTTCGGTCTCCCTGGCGGGGGTCTTCGTCGCCCGTGAGCAATTGTGCGAGGAGCTCGATGCGAGCCTGAAGGTTTCGCAGTACGTCCTCGACCGGGCGAACGACTGGGGTCTGACCGAGTCCTGATCAGCCCTCGAGGGCCGTGGCGATGCGGTCGACCATCAACTCGAGCGTCGCTGCGGAACACCCGAAGTTGAGGCGGGCGTGTCCCTTGCCCTCTTCGCCGAAGACCGTCCCCGATGACAGGTCCACGCCGTGCGCCCGCAGGACCGTCGCGGGCTCGTCCGGGAGGCCGTAGGCCCGGAAGTCGAGCCAGGCCAGGAACGTGGCCTCGGGTGCGATCCAGTTGGTCCGGGGGAGTCGTTCGGCGAGGAGTGCACCGAGTCGGTCGCGCCGTTCGGTGAGGTGCCCCACGAGCTCGTCGAGCCATTGATCGCCCTGCGTCGTGGCGGCCACCGTCGCGGCCGGTCCGAACGAAGACGTGCCGTAGGTGAGCATCTCGGGCAGGCGGTCGATGGCTGTGGCCAACTCCGGGGTCCCAGGCGCGAGCCAGGCGAACTTGATGCCGGGCATGTTGAATGACTTCGACGTCGAGGTGACGGTGATGTGCCGCCCGGCGAGGTCGGGTGCCACCTCGGACAACGGGACGAACCGGTAGCCCGGGTAGGTCAGTGGCGCGTGGACCTCGTCGGAGATGACGGGGGTGCCGTGCCGACGGGCGATCTCGGCAACGCCTTCGAGTTCCTCGCGGGTTGGGACGGCGCCGGTGGGGTTGTGCGGGTTGCAGAGGAGGATGATGCCGCCCTCGGCCGCCTCGGCATCCATGCGGTCGAGGTCGAGTACCCATCGACCGGCGTGCTCGACCATCGACACCCTGACCTGCTGCATCTCGACGGCGTCGGCGACGGCGAAGAACGGGTAGTAGACGGGCGTATTCATGATCAGGCGGGGAGCCTTCGGCTGCAGCACCGTGGCCGCCTGGATCAGCCCGTTCACCACGTTCGGTGCGAATCGGACGAGCGCAGGGTCGACGGCCTGGTCGAACCTGCGCTGGTGCCAAGCGGCGATGGCATCGGCAACGCTGCGCATGTGTGACTTCACGTACCCGGTCGAGGAGCGGTCGACCGCATCGTGGCGCGCCGCGGCGACGGGTGGAGCGAGGTGGACGTCCATGTCGGCGACCGACGCCCCGATCGTCCCCGCTGGCGGGTCGTTCCACTTGTACGTGTCCGACAACGGCGCGTCGTCGAGCTCACGGAAGCGGACGATGCCGTTCATCGCAGTTCCTCCCAGGCGGATCGTGTGAGGTCGAGATTCTCCTGGTCGAAGCAGGCAAAGACGATGCGCTCGATGGCACTGTCCCTCGTGGCCGCGAGGACCGCTTCGACGGCGACGTGGGCAGCGCGCTCCCGTGGGTAGGCGTATACACCGGTCGAGATGTTCGGGAACGCCACCGACGAGGCACCCAGCTCGGCTGCGAGGCTGATCGAGCGTCGGTAGCAGTCGGCCAGTTGTCGATCCTGGACCTCGGGATCGGCCGTTCCCCAGATCGGGCCGACGGCGTGGAACACCCATCGAGCTGGCAGGTCACCGGCGCCGGTCGGCTCCACCTCGCCGGCCGAGAGCCGACCGCGGCGGGCGATGACCTCCCGGCACTCCGCGAGCACGGTTGGCCCGGCAGCCCTGTGGATCGCGCCGTCCACCCCGCCGCCCCCTGCGAGGTCGGCGTTCGCAGCGTTGACCACGACGTCGACATCGAGCGCAGTGATGTCGGCGAGGAGTACGTCGATCGCGGTCATTGGACCAGCCTACGGGCGCCCTACCCGGCGACTTCCACTCGCCGGCCCAGCACGTTGCCGGCGTACTCGAGGCGGGCCCCCATTGCGGCGAGGTGGGGGCGGAGGTCGACGCCCGGCGTGCGAAGCAGGAGGGTGTCGCCGGTGTCCGCCGCCACCACCTGCTGGACCGAGCCGTCGCGTGGCAGGTCGAGGGCGTCGGCGAGTTGGAGCGTGGCGGCCATGACGCGGACGCGCCCCCGTTCCTCGGGTGGCATCGCTCGGAACGGCGGGTAGCTCACCTTCGGTGCGCCGCCTCGGTGGAACCGTACGAGCGACAGCACCACTCCCAACTCGTCGGGCGAGATCCCCCTGAGGTCGGCGTGTTCGACGAGGTACGCCGAGTGCCGGTGGTAACCGGAGAGT
>CP070681.1:781462-786986 GCA_020352575.1 Acidimicrobiia bacterium
TCCCGGCGCCATCCCTGGGGCCTGATTCCCTACTCTCCTTCTTGGCGGGTTGCGAGAACCCGCTGGGAAGGAGGGTGTCATGCTTGGCACCGCATCGGCGCCGGTACGCCTGTTGTACCGGTCGTCCCTCGTCATCTTCTTGGTGACGATCGTCATCGGGATCCTCAACGGACTCGACCTCTGGGAGCCACCGAGGGAGATCCTGCTCACCCATGTCCACGCCGGCACCCTCGGCTGGATCACATTGGCGATCATCGGGTTCGCCATATCCATGTTCGAGGGCGATCGGGGCGACGACCCGGGGACCCTGCGACTCGCCCAAGCGGCGGTTGGGGCAACCGTGCTCTACATGGTGGCCTTCGCCACGGGGACCGGGATCTTCCGGCCGATCGCCGGGACGCTGGAACTCCTGGCGATCGTGTGGGCACTCGCGTGGGTGATCGGCAGGTGGCGTTCGGCACCCCGGACGATCGCTGGGCTCTCGATGATGCTCGCAATGGTGTCACTCACCATCGGAGCCGTCCTCGGCGTGTTGCTCGGCCTCTTCATCGCCAACGGGGAGCTCCCCGGGATGGATGCCGACACCGCGGGGAGCCTCGCCGGGGCCCACCCGCCAGCCATGCTCGTCGGGTACCTCATCCTCGCCGTGATGGCGGTCACCGAGTGGCAGCTGGCCGATCGACCACAGGCGTCATCGGAGTCACGCTCGGGCCTCGTCATGGCAGTCGGGCTGTTCCTCGCCGGTGTTGCGTTCAACCTCGCGTTCATCCTCGATGTCGACGCCCTCATCCAGGTGGCCACCCTCCTCGAGGTGGCCGGTGTCGTCATCTTCGTGGTGCGGATGTGGGGCAACGTGGCTCCGGCCGCGTGGAAGGACGCCTCCAAGGCGTACCCGCAGTTGGCGACCGTGTGGCTCGCCGCCGGAGTCGGACTCCTCGTCTACCTGGTCCAGCTGTTCATCTCGGGTGCCATCGATCCCGAGGCCGGCGAAGGCACGAACATCATCATCGCGTTCGACCACACGATGTTCATGGGCGCCACGACCAATGCGCTCTTCGGGGCGGTGGGGGCCGGGGCGCTCGCCGCCGGTACCCGTCGCGGCGTGATGTATGGGGTCAACGTGGGCCTCGTCGTCTTCGTGGCGGGCCTGCTCGCCGATTCCACTGCGCTGAAGATGATCGGATCCCCGGTCATGGGCTTCGCCCTCTTGTGGGGCATCTACGCCCTCCTCACGGCCAAGGCTGACGCCGCCGCGTGACGAGGGCCGTCGTCGGAGTGTTGGTGGCCCTGCTGGTGAGCGCATGCGCACCAGCAGGGCCCACCGACGACAACTACATCGCAGGCCGAACCATCTACCGCACCTGCGCCCAATGCCACGGCTCGTCGGGCGAGGGTGGCGTGGGACGCGCCCTCGGCACCGTCCGGGAGACATTCCCCGACTGCGACGACCACATCGAGTGGATCTCACTCGGCTCCGAGGGGTGGCAGCAGACGTACGGGTCCGCGTACGGAGCCACCAACCAGCCGATCGAGGGCGCCATGCCGGCGTTCGACAGCCTCAACCGCCTGGAACTCGCCCAGGTCGCCGTCTACGAGCGGGTGAGGTTCGGTGGCGGAGAGCTCGCGGACGAGCTCGCCACCTGCGGGTTCTGAGCCACATCGGTTAGCGTCCCCGCGCCCATGGACACGACCTTCGCCATCAGCGCGTTCGTCACGCTGTTCGTGATCATCGATCCGATCGGCTTGGCACCGCTCTTCATCGCCCTCACCCATGGCGACGACGCCGCGCGCCGACGGTCGATCGCACTCCGAGCGGCGTCCACCGGGTTCGGGATCCTCCTCTTGTTCGGCCTCGTGGGAGAGGCACTGCTCGAGGCGATCGGCATCAGCGTGGCCGCTTTCCGCATTGCTGGCGGCCTGCTGCTCTTCGCAACTGCCTTCGAGATGCTGTTCGAGATCCGGACGAAGCGTCGCCAGGGGCAGGCCGAGGAACGGCCCGACCCGTCGATCTTCCCCCTCGCCACGCCACTCCTCGCCGGTCCCGGGTCGATCACCTCGGTGATCCTCCTCACCGGGACCGACGGCCTCAACACCGGCGAAGTGGCTGGGGTCTTCGGGATCATGGCGCTCATCGTCGGCCTCGTGCTCGTGTCGTTCCTGTCAGCCACCACGATCGAGCGGGTCATGACCAAGACCGGCATCCAGGTCTTCACACGTGTGCTCGGCATGCTCCTCGCCGCCCTGTCGGTGCAGTTCGTCATCGACGGAGTGCGGGCGGCGTTCCTGTCGTGAGCAACCGCTACCTCTCCACCTCGGACGGCACACATGACGGCCATTTCGGGCCCACCGAGTGGGCGATGCTTGCGTTCAACTCCGTGGTCTGGGGATCGTCGTTCCTCCTCATCGCGATCAGCATCGAGGCCCTCACCCCCGGGATGGTGGCCTGGGCGCGGCTCATCCTCAGCGGTGGCTTCCTCGCCCTCATGCCTGCCGCCCGGAGGAAGATCGAGCGCGAGGATTGGCGCCCCTTGGCCGTGATCGCAGTCGTTGGCAACGCAGGTCCAGCGCTCTTCTTTGCGTTTGCAGAACAGACCGTGCCCAGCTCGATCGCCGGCATGCTCACCTCGGCGGTTCCCATCCTCACCGCGGTGATCGCATTCGCCCTCGGTATCCGATCCATGGGCGCCCGCCACGTCGTCGGGCTCGTTGGCGGGTTTCTCGGCGTCACCTTGATCGGCATCCCCTCGCTCACAGGTGAGCGCCCAGCCGTGCTGGGGGTCGTGCTGATCCTCCTGGCGGTGACCGGGTATGCCGTCGTCAACAACCTCGTGGTCCCACTCGCGCAGAAATACGGAGGCCTCCCCATCACGATGTGGGCCGCGTCCGCGGGTGCCCTGCTCCTCACACCGTTCGGCGTTTGGGACGTCCGGGCAAACGAGTGGGAGTTGCGGTCCGTGCTCGCCCTCGTGGCACTCGGCGTGCTCTCCACGGGCGTTGCCCGCGTCGTGCAGGCGAACCTCGCCGGCCGGGTCGGGGGGCCGAGGGCGTCCGTGATCGGCTACCTGCTCCCCACCGTGGCCCTCATCGTCGGCGTGGCGTTCAACGACGAAACGGTGGGCAGCCTCGAGATCGGGGGGCTCGCCCTCGTACTCCTCAGCGCCTACCTCGTGAGTCGGGCGACCCGTACGACCTAACGCCGGACGGCGATGGCAAGCCCGTCGTGGTGCTTCGTCCCCACGGTCTGGAGGATCGTGGCGTCGAGGCGCTCGTCTGAGGCGAGCAGCCTGTTGAAGAGGTCCATGGCAACGTCATCGTCACGGACCGGGTCGACCACGCGACCACGTCGGATCACGTTGTCACCGAGGATGAGCCCTCCCGGACGGGTCAGCCGGATCGACTCCTCCAGGTAGACCGGGTAGTTGCCCTTGTCTGCATCGATGAAGACGAGGTCGAAGGGACCCTCCAGTTCGGGGAGCGTCTCGGCGGCGGGGCCGACGATGATCCGCACCTTGTCGTCCAGCCCGGCACGGGCGAGGTTGGCACGGGCCACCGAGGCGTGCACCGGTGAGTACTCCAGGCCGACGAGTTCCCCATCGTCGGGCAGCACCCTGGCCAGCCAGGTCGTCGAGTAGCCGGCCAACACACCGATCTCGAGGATGCGACGAGCGCCGACCAGACGGGCCAGCACCTGCAGCGTCCGGCCGTAGATGGGCGACACCTGGATCTCCGGCATGCCGGCCTCCGCGGTGGACGCGAGGGTGGCGGCGAGGACGGGGTCGTCGGGGATGAACAGGGACTCGAGGTAGCCGTCGACGGACGAGAACTCGGATTCGCTCATGACGCCGCCAAACCTACAGACGGCGCCCCACGGGGGGCGTAGCGTTCTCGGTATGGGCACGCAGAAGCAACGCGACGCCTTCATCACCGCAGCCCGCAAGCTCGGCCTCCACTTCCCCAAAGGGGAGCCGTCGAACCTCTTCGACAGCATGAAGATGGAGGGCACGGTCGGCGGGTACCACATCAGGGTGACGACCGTCTCGAGCCAGAACAACAACCGCACCCTCCTCGACGTCGCCGCCCCCGGCCTCCCCGAAGGGCTCAGGGTCAAACGGCGCACGTTCACGCGAGGCGCCGCGTGGGCTCGAGGAGGGGTGAAGGTCGGCGATCCCCGATGGGACTCGACGATGTACGTGAACGGTCGCGACAAGACACGTACCGCTGCGTGGCTCACCTCTTCGCGACGAGAGGTGCTCCTTTCCTCATTCGACCGGGAGTGGGGACCGAGCGTGATGCTCATGAAGACCAACCCTCCGACCCTGTCGAAGCAGCGGGCACGAGTGACGATTCCCACGATCCCCTCGAACCACACCGACATCGTCGTGCCCATCCGGAGGATGGTCGAGCTGCTCGACGACCTCGAGCTCGCCGCCCCAATCGGCCCGATGACGACACGGGGGGCCCGCACCCCATTGGCGGCGCCGCCGACGGCGACGCTCGCCGGAGAGATGGCCGACCCCTTCATCACCTCCTCCGGCCCGTCCGGATGGACCGTCTTCGGCTGGGCGATGGTCGCGGCGATCGCCCTCCTGTGGATCCTCGGCTACGACGGCCCGGACGACGTCACCTGGCTGGCGATCACATCGGCGGTCGCCGCGCTGGGACTCCTCGTGGCGGTCACCCGCCGCTGATCAGCGGGTGTCCACCCGTCCTGAGAGTGAGATGTCACCGGTCGTCTCGTCGAGCACCCAGAAGGTGTGGATCCCGGCAGGGAGGATCGTCTCATACTCGAGCGACTCCCCCGCCGGGACCTCGCGCAGAATGGTCCAGGTTCCCAACCACTCGGGCTCGGCGGACACATCGACATCAGCGATCTCGGCCAGCGAGACGTCCTCGTCGAGTACCTCGATGAAGCCCATCAGCACGGGCACATCGGAGGAGTTCTCCAACGACACCATTGCTGCACCGGCGTCCTCGAACGCAGGCCCGCAGTACGTCGCGGTCTCCCCGTCGAAGGCGAGCACGTGGTCGGAGCACCCGTCGAGGAACCATGCGGCCGCAATGAGGGCCAGGCCGAGTACCGCGAACAGGGCGATCCAGAGGAACGTGGAGGGACCGGACGGCGGTGCCTTTCCGTGCGCCTCGGTCTCAGGAGAAAGCATGGCGGCCTCCTTCGTCGCATCCCGGCCCTCCGAGACCCGACCCCGGCGGGCCGCTGTGGGGCCAAGGCTACGCGCCCGAGGCCGCCCCGATCAGTCCCCTGCCTCGAGTTCCATCACCTCGACGTGCTCCCCCTCGAGCTCCGGGCGGCCGTCGGGCCCCCGATAGGTCTCGAGCAACGGCGCGGGGTTCTTGTTGACGAGCAGCCGGAAGACGTCCGGCCGGTTGTAGTGACCGGCAAGGTCGTGGCGCAGTTTGAGCTTCACGCCGATGTCGAAGTCCATGTCGGCATAGAGGATCCCCTCCTCGTCGCCCGACATGGGTCCCGCGATCACCCGCATGTCGGGGGCCACGATGGCCGAGCCGC
>CP070681.1:787086-797823 GCA_020352575.1 Acidimicrobiia bacterium
CGTATTGATCGAGGGTGATGAGCCGCCAGAAGGTCTCCTCGGGCGCCACCGGTGAACGTCCGATGCGCGCCTCGAAGACAGGCGTGTCGGACTGGGCCACGAGGTCGGTCTGGATCGTGGAGGCGAACAGGTTGTAGGAGACGCCGGTGCGGATGCCACCGAGGGTCGACGTCTCCCTCCACGGCAGGTAGCCGGCGCCCACGACATCGGGCGAGATGAGGGTGGTGAGGATGAGGCCGATGATGATCGAGGTGCCGCCTGCGGCGAGGGTGAGGCCGTGGGCTGGACGACCGAGGACACGCGTGCGGTCGAGGCGCTCGTCGAGGTGGATCGAGAGCAGGCCCAGGCCAACCCAGGCGGCGAAACCGGGGAGCCACCACCCGGCGTCACCCCGGTCGACCGTGGCCACGAGGAGGTAGAACCAACCGACGCCGACGATGGCCAACCACGGGATGCCCCGGGCGGATGCGAAGGCCCAGACCGTGCCGAGTGCCACGAACACCGGCAGGAGCACGACGAGCAGTTCGACCGACGGCACGATCGGCGCGGTGCCGAATCGAATCTGCTCCCACCCCTCGGTGAGCGCACCGAGGAGGGCCGGCCAGGAGGCCGCAGTCGGCAGGAACCCGGACAGCGTGTCCGCTGCCGTGAACCGCACCATGGCCCCGACGGCGAGGAGGCTCGACAGGAGTGCGATGAACGCAACCCGAACGCGGAACCACCCCCCGAGGGCCCCGAGCACGGCGCCGAGGAGGATCCCGCCGACGAGGACCGGCGTCCAGGCAACGGCATCCGGAGCCTCCCGGATGAGGCGGGAGAGGCGAAGGAGGACGAGCGCGAGGCCGAGTGCCCCGACGAGTGCGCTCAGGCGGATGCCCACGACCGTCCCTTCAGTCGTTGCCAGGTCTCGGCCCAGGTCTCTCCCGGGAGACAGGTCCCGGCGGCGAGCGGCGTGCGGATGGAGGGGAGGAGTCCGATCGGCATCGCCGACGCCGACAGCAGGAGCACGTTCCCGAAGTCGGGTCCGAGCGTCGAGACCGCTTGTCCGAGTTGCTCGTCGACCTCGCCGGTGACGACCACGAGTGCTCCACCGATGAACCGTCGACGGAGGCGGGCCACAACGGCACGGAGGTCGAGGCCGGATGACGGCTGCACCGCCGCAAGCGCCTCGAGTACCCGGTTGGTGGGATCCGGATCCTGTGAGCGGATGTGATCGGAGCCGATGAGCGCGTCGAGCTCGAAGCCGGCCCGCTCGAGGTGCAGGTACGCAGACGCTGCTCCGCGGACTGCCGATTCGAACCCCTCGGGGTCGTGGACCTGTGAGCGGGTGTCCAGCACGAGGAGGCCTCGCGACTGCCACGGGGTCTCGAACTGGCGGATCATGAGCTCGTCCCGTCGGGCGGTCGTCGGCCAGTGGACGCGCCGGAGGTCGTCGCCGTGGCGGTACTCGCG
Organism: Acidimicrobiia bacterium; assembly: GCA_020352575.1. Taxonomy (GTDB): domain Bacteria; phylum Actinomycetota; class Acidimicrobiia; order Spongiisociales; family JAENVV01. The sequence continues at coordinate 788,539 of CP070681.1, forward strand.
GATGGTGAAGAAGTCCTCGCCGCCGCGGGCGCTGAACTCGGGCCGTGAGGCCTGGATGGACGGGTCGCGACCGCGCACGACGGGGTAGCCCTCGAGGACCTCGGTACGGGGGTAGACGATCAATGTGTCGACGGGCCCACCCACCGCCGAGCGGGTCATGAGCCCGAGGGGGTCGGTCACGGCCACTCGGACCGGTCCGACGCGGTAGACGCCCCTGGCGCGGGTCGTGACCCGATACGGGACCCGCACCCGCTTGTGTGCCGGCACCCGGGCGAGGTGCGAGGTCGAGGAACCGATGCCGCGAATGGTGTCGACGAGGTCGATGCCGAGCAGCGGGACGGGGGAGGGGTTCGTGAGCTCGAGGGTGATCACCACGTCGTCGCCTTCGCGGACCCGTTCGGGTTGGACGTCGCGGGAGATCGGCACCGATGGGTCGGCGATGCGCACCCACACGAAGGCGAGCGCCATGGAGGTGGCGAGGAGGGCTCCGACCGAGAGGAATTCGCCCTCACCGAGGAGGAGCCAGAGGAGGAGCAGGCCCACGGCGAGGCCGAGCACGCCCCACCCTCGGCGGGTTGGCATCAGCGGGCGGCGCCGGGGACGCGGACGCGCTCCAGGATGTCGTGGAGCACGCGGTCGATGGTGGCGCCCCGCATGTGGGCCTCTGGGCGCAGCATCATCCGGTGGATGAGGACGGGATGCGCGATGGCCTTGAGGTCGTCGGGGGTCACGTACTCCTCACCACGTGAGGCAGCTCGGGCCTTCGCGAGGCGGAAGAGGTAGAGCGCCGAGCGTGGTGAGGCTCCGAGGAGCAGCTCGGAGTGGGAGCGGGTCGCCTCGACGAGGTCGGTGAGGTAGCCCCGGACGCCATCGGAGACGTGCACGGTGCGCCCGATTCTCACGAGGCGGAGGACATCCTCGGCATGGATCGACGGCTGGAGCGACTCGAGCGACGACACCTCGCCGTGGGTCTCGAGGATGTCGAGCGACGTGTCCCGGTCGGGATAGCCGATCGAGAGCCGCGCCATGAAGCGATCGAGCTGGGCCTCGGGGAGCGGGTAGGTGCCCTCGTGCTCGAGGGGGTTCTGGGTGGCCACCACCATGAACGGCGGCGGGAGGAGGTGCGTGGTCCCGTCGACGGTGACCTGGCGCTCCTCCATGGCCTCGAGGAGCGCAGCCTGGGTCTTGGGGCTCGCTCGGTTGATCTCGTCGCCCACGACGATGTTGGCGAAGATCGCCCCGGGCTGGAACTCGAATCGCGACGCCTCCCGGTTCCAGATCGACACGCCGGTGATGTCCGAGGGGAGGAGGTCGGGCGTGAACTGGATGCGCTGGAACTCACCCTCGATCGAGCGGGCGAGCGACTTGGCGAGCTGCGTCTTCCCCACGCCCGGCACGTCCTCGATGAGCACGTGGCCCTCGGCGACCAGGCAGAGCGTGAGGAGCTCGATGGTCTCCCGCTTGCCGCGGATCACCTGCTCGACATTGCCGACGATCCCGGAGAAGGTGGTGCGGAACCAGTCGAGGTCGGCGTCGATGGTGGGGCTGGGCTGCGTCATGGGGCGCCAGCCTACGAGGTGTGCGGAATTGACACCGAGGGTGGTGGAGGGCTCGTCCATATACTGCGTCGATGTCCGAAGCCAGGATTCCGTTTCGCCGGATGGCAGTCGAGGTCCTCAAGGTGCCCGCGGTGTGGACCGAAGCACTGAGGACCATGGCATCCGTGCGTCGCGCCCCCCTGAGTCCCGTCCCCGACGGTGAATACCTTGTGTGGCGCATGCACACCGCGTACGGCGACGGGGAGGTCCGGCCCGAGGACGTGGTGCCCTACCTCAGATGGCGGCGTCGGATGCGGAGGACCTCGTGATCACCCTCGAGCAAGAACTCGCCGACCTCGAGGGCGTCCGCTCGGCGACCGTCGATGTCTCCGGTGGCGAGGTCACGATGCTCCACGTCGACCTTGCGGAGGACGCCGACCGCGAACGGGTGGCGACGGCGGTCGACGCGGTGCTGCGGCGCCACGGCCTTCGTTCCCGCCCCCGGCAGGAGCAGGCCCCGGAACCGTTGGAGGAGGAGTCGACCCCCTACACCCCCGGGCCGGACGTCACCGAAACGATGGAGCCTGAGGCTGAGGCCCAGGTGCGTGGTGCGATCGAATCCGTGAGTGTCACCCATCGGCGCGGCATGGTCTCGTGCACGGTGCTCGCCACCGACGGGACCGAGGTCTCGGTGTCCTCGGTTCCACGGGAGGAAGCTCGGCATCAGGCGCTCGCGGAGGCGGTGGCGGGGGCACTCGGCCACTCGCTACGCCCTCATGTGGCCGAGGTGCGGCGACAGCCGGTCGGGGGGAAGGCGGCGGTGACGGTGGTGCTCGACCTCGGGGAGGACCTCGCGGTCGGCACGAGCTTCGAGCGGGGGAGTGCCGAACTGGCCTTTGCCCGGGCCGTCGCTGCGGCGCTCGACGAGGCCTAGGGCCTCACCCGTTCGCGGCGTCCGGGAGGATCTCGAGGACCAGCCCTTCGGTCTGCGCGGGGGCGGAGAGTCGTTCGGTGAGTTCCTCCGACCGATCGAGTACGTCACGCACGACCTGGCGGAGCGGCAGGTCGTCACCGCCCTCGAGTGCACCATCTGCGGCAACGACTCCAACACCGTGCTCGGAGAGGATCCGACGGAGCGCCTCCTGGCCGATGGCGTCGGCGGCAAGGGCAGCCGCGTCGGCGACGACGACGGCGTCGATCTCGTCCGAGAGTGCACGCATGAGTGCCCGGAGCCCCGGACCGGCGACCGTGCCGTCGTCATCCTGGAATGTGGCGACCACGACCGCATTCGAGCGTCGCGCCCATTCGCGCACCGCCTCGCCCTGCGCGTACGTGCGTCCGCCCTCGATCCCGGGGACTGCTCGGAGGTAGCCGACGACCTGCATGCGGGCATTGTCGGGATTGGTCGGCGGCCGATCAAGGATCGCTGCGACTGCCCAAGCCACGAGGGCCCCAGGAGGGGGTCCCTGCCTCAGCCGGCGAGTTCGAGGTATTCCTCCCACGTGGGGTCGAAGCGCCTGCCCGCCCGTGCGTACACCCAGCCGAAGCGGCTCGGCTGCTCCGGAGTGCTGCGGAGGGCGCGTCCCCACTCGTGTGGGGTGCGGTCACCCTTGCGGAGGTTGCAGCGACGGCAGCAGGCCACGACGTTCTCCCACGAGTGGCCGCCGCCTCGGGAGCGGGGCTGGACGTGGTCGAGCGTCTCGGCCGGTCCCTCGCAGTACTGACAGCGAAACCCATCCCGGGCGAAGATGGCGGTTCGGGTCACCGGAGAGGTGCGCATGTGGGGGACCCGGACGAAGCGTTGGAGCTTCACCACGGAGGGGAGTGGGATCTCGATCCGCTCCGAGCGCAGGATCCCGCCGTTCGCCTGGATCATCGTTGCCTTTCCGCGCAGCACGAGGACTGCCGCTCGGCGGGCGTTGACGACCGCCACGGGCTCGTACGTCGTGTTGAGGACGAGGGCATGTCCCACAGCGCGCCCAAACGTAGCAGTTGCGGTCCTGGGCGCCGTTCTGCCCCCGGGTGGGCGCCGGTGGCATGCAGTGGGGCATGGTGGAGGGCTAGTGGTTGACAGGTGGGGGAATGTGGTGAATACTGGCCGTGCTGGAGGCAGAGACGTGGATCGTGAACGAGAGAGACCATGTTCATCGGTGAGTACCACCACTCGTTGGACGAGAAAGGGCGACTCGTGTTGCCCGCCAAATTCCGCGCCGCACTCGCCGACGATGGGACGGCCACCGGGTTCGTCTCCAAGGGGCAGGAGCGATGTCTCTACATCCAGCCCGAGGACGAGTGGCGAACCATGGCGGAGAAGGTGAAGGCCCTCCCGCTCACCGACAAGCGTGGCCGGGCGTTCTCCCGCGGCTTCTTCGGATCGTCCGAATCCATCCAGGTCGACGGCCAGGGCCGGGTGATGATCCCCGGGCCACTGCGCGAATGGGCCGGGCTCACCGACAAGGCCGTGCTCGTCGGCCTGCTCGACCGCATCGAGGTCTGGGATCCCGAGGTGTGGGCCACCGTGTCCGCCGAGAGCGACGACTTCTACACGACGATCGAGGAGAAGATCACGCACGAGGACCTGTAACGACATAGGGCTGGACGGTGGCCGTGGTCCATCGTCAGCCCCCCGGACGACCTGGTTGGAAGGCCCCATTCACTCCGCCCGCTTCCTCCTGGAGTCATCGCTCGGGGGGCTGACCATGCACCACAGCACCTATCACCGGCCCGTGATGGCGGGAGAGGTGATGCGGCTGCTCGGAGACGTGGAACGAGGCACCGTGATCGATGCGACGTACGGAGGTGGCGGGCACGCCACGTTGCTGGCCGAGGCCGGCCACCGTGTCGTGGCATTCGACCGGGACCCCGATGTCCCCGCCCCCGGGCCCGGCATCACGCTCGTCCCGCGTCCGTTCGGTGAGATGGGCGATGCCCTCGACGAACTCGGCGTCGGTGCCATCGCCGGAGCGCTCTTCGACCTCGGCGTCAGTTCCCACCAACTCGACGAGGGGGAGCGCGGCTTCTCCTACCGCGACCCCGGCCCACTCGACATGCGCATGGACCGCCATGGAGCCACCTCGGCCGGCACGATCGTGAACGAGTGGCCCGAGGCCGACATCGCCCGCGTGCTCAGGGACTTCGGTGAGGAGCGCTTCAGTCGCCGCATCGCATCGGCGATCGTCGCAGCCCGCCCCATCGCTGACACCGTCGCCCTCTCACGCATCGTCACCGACGCCATCCCCGCCGCGACCCGACGCACCGGCGGGCACCCGGCCCGACGCACCTTCCAGGCGCTCCGCATCGCGGTGAACGACGAACTCGGGGAGCTGCAGCGGGGCCTCGATGCCGCCCTCGCCCGCCTCGCCGAGGGAGGCCGTTGCGTCGTCATCTCCTACCACTCCCTCGAGGACCGGATCGTGAAGCGTCGGTTCGCCGAGGAGGCAACCGGGTGCGTGTGCCCGCCGGAGTTCCCGACCTGCCAATGCGGTCGGACCGCCCGGGCCACGCTCCTCACCCGCAAGCCGATCCGTCCCTCCGAGCAAGAGGTGGCGTCCAACCCCCGCGCCCGCAGCGCCCTGCTGCGCGCTGTCGAGAGGAATGCAGCATGACCGCACGGGCCATCGGACGGGTCCGATCCTCCGGTTTGAGCGTCGTCAAGGGTCGTGCCCGGCTCCCACGGCTCGTCCTCGCCCCATGGATCCTCTACGTGGTGCTCCTCGCCGTCGGCTTCCTCGCCGTCGTGTACTCGCAGAGCGCCCTGAGCGCACGTGGCATCGCCCTCGCCGAGGTGCGAGCGGAAATCGCCGTCGCAGAGGCCGCATCCGATACCTTGCGACTCGAGATCGCAGCACTGCGGTCACCGCACAGGATTGCCACGGAGGCAGAGGCGCTCGGCATGCAACTTCCCACCATCGCCATCGAGACCCTCGTAGCCCCGGGTGTCCACGTCCCTGCCGAGACCACATGGACCTCCGAGCTCGTGACCGCCTCGCCCTGACCGGGCGCTACCCCGGGGACGCCTGACCGTGCCGTCCGACCGCCCGGGTAGGTGGCGGCTCCTCATCCTCGGCGTGGCGCTCAGCCTCGTCTGGGCCTCTGTCGCCGTCCGGCTGTTCGACATCCAGGTCGTGCGTGCCGCCGAGCTCGAGGAGCAGGGCTTCGACCAGCGCCTCCGTTCAGTGGAGCTGTCGCCGCGCCGCGGGACCATCTACGACCACGACGGCCGAGTGCTCGCCTTCACGATCGACGGCTCCAGCATCTACGCCCATCCGCACGAGGTCGACGACGTCATGTCCACTGCCCTCGGCCTGGCCGGGGTCCTCGGCGTCCCGATCGCCGACGTGGAGGCGCGCCTTCGAAGCGACAGTCCCTTCGTATGGGTTGAGCGCCAGGTGGAGCCCGACGTCGGCGATGCCGTGCTCGCACTCGAACTCCCCGGTGTGTACGCCGTCGACGAGCCGATGCGCGTGTACCCCGCTGGGTCATCGGTAGGGCACGTCGTCGGGTTCGTCGACGTCGACGGGAATGGCATCGAGGGGCTCGAATACCACTTCGATGCGCAACTCAGGGGGCGTGCCGGCTTCCTCCAATACGAGAGCAGTCCGTCGGGCGTCCCGATCCTCCAGGGCCAGACCGTCGAGGTGGCCCGCGAGCCGGGTACCGACCTCGTCACCACCATCGACCTCTCCCTCAACGTCATCGCCGAGCAGGCATGTGCCGACGGCGTCGAGCGCACCGGGGCGAAGCGCTGCTCGGTCGTGGTCCTCGACCCCGACACGGGCGCCGTGCTGTCGCTCGTCGTGACACCCGGCCTCGACCCCGTCGACCGGAGCACCCTCGACACCGAGACCCTGCTCTCGCGTATGGAGAACATGGCCATCCGCTCCCTCTACGAGCCGGGCTCGGTCATGAAGCTCGTGACGGTCTCCGCCGCCCTGGAGGAGGGAGTGGTGAGCCCCGACCACGCCTTCGAAGTCCCCGCGTTCATGGAGTTCGAGGATCCCGAACGGCCGGACGACCCTTGGCGATTCGTCGACGTGAACCGCCATGAGACCGAAGTGATGACGGTGCGCGACATCGTCACACGGTCGTCGAACATCGGCACCATCCTCATCCAGCGACGCCTCGGTGTCGAGTCACAGGCGTCCTACCTCGAGGCGTTCGGGTTCGGTGCCCCCACCGGCATCGACTACTCAGGCGAGCCGGTGGGCCAGGTGAACGTCGATCCGAGCTGCACCACCTGTGGGCCGTCGGCCGCCATCGGCTACGCCGTCAACACGACGTTGCTGCAGATGGCGACTGCCTTCGCCGTGGTTGCCAACGGCGGTGAGTGGGTCCAGCCGCACCTGGTCGGCGAGGTGCATGGCACCGACGGCGTGCTGGAGGCCGAGCCCGAGCGTCGGCGGGTGCTCAGCGAGAAGACCGCTGCGACGATGCGCAGCCTGCTCCTCAGCGTCGTCGAGTCCGATCGGGGGACGGGTCGCAACGCCGTGGTCGACGGCTACCTCGTCGGCGGCAAGACCGGTACGTCACGTGTCTTCGACGACGGGGCGTACCAAGAGGACCGCTTCATGGCGTCCTTCATCGGCATGGCTCCGATCGATGACCCCCGGCTCGTGGTCGCCGTCCTGATGGAGGAGCCCATCGAGGGGTACTACGGCGGCCAGGCCGCCGCTCCCGTGTTCTCCGAGGTGATGCTCAAGGCGCTCCACGCCCTCGGCGTCGAGCCCGATGCCTGAGCCACTCAGCACCCTCGCCGCCCTCGTGGGAGGGGAACTCCACGGCGACGGCACCGTGGTCATATCCGACGTCACCCACGACAGCCGGATGGTCGAGCACGACGCCACCCTGTTCGTCGCCATGCCGGGCGCCCTTTTCGACGGCCACGAGTTCGTGGCGGACCTCGGGCCCGCCGCGCCCGTGGTGGTGGAACGGTGGCTCGAGCACCCGGGCCCGCAGATCCGCGTCGAGGACTCGCGAGCTGTCCTCGGCGTCCTCGCCGACGCCGTGCACGATGCGCCGAGCGCATCGATGGAGGTGATCGGCGTCACGGGCACCAACGGGAAGACTTCCGTGACCCACCTCCTCGCCGACGTGCTGCGGGTCGCGGGCCGGACGCCTGCGGTCATCGGGACGACCGGCGTCTACACGGACGGTGCCTGGGCGCCACTCGCCCACACCACGCCGGAGGCATCCGACCTGCACCGACTCCTCCGTGACCTCCTGGACGCAGGCGTGGATGTCGTCTGCATGGAGGTCTCGTCCCACGCCCTCGCGCTCGGGCGGGTCGACGGCGTCCGGTTCCGCAGCGTGGCCTTCACGAACCTGTCCCACGACCACCTCGACTTCCACGGGTCGATGGAGGCCTACTTCGAGGCCAAGGCGACCCTCTTCACCCGCTCCGAGCACCGGGTCATCCACGTCGGCGGACCCTGGGGAGCACAGCTCGCCGACCGCGTTCCGTCGATACGCGTGGGGGAGGACCCCTCCGCCAGCGACATCGAAGCCGCCATTGATCGCACGTCGTTCGACCTGCGTTGGGGAGGTGAGTCGGCTGCCGTCCAGATCCCGTTCGGGGGGTCGTTCACCGTCGAGAACGCACTCGTGGCGGCCGGACTCGCACTGGACCTCGGACTGTCCCTCGACGACGTGGCCGCCGGGCTCCGGTCCGCCTCGCCGATCCCCGGTCGATTCGAGCCGGTCGTCGTCGGCCAACCCTTCGGTGTGGTGGTCGACTACGCCCACAGCCCGGCTGCGATCACGGCGGCGATCGCATCGGCAGCGGCAGTGACGCGCGGCCGGGTCATCGCCGTGGTCGGCGCCGGTGGTGACCGGGACGTGGCCAAGCGTGCGCCGATGGGCGAGGCCGCTGGAGCAGCGGACGTGGTCGTGCTCACGAGCGACAACCCCCGCTCGGAGGACCCCGAAGCGATCATCGACGCAGTCGAGGTCGGTGCACGGTGCACCGACGCCGAGCTCCACCGGGAAGCCGACCGTGCCAGGGCCATTCGGATTGCGTTGGCATTGGCCGACCGCGGCGATAGCGTCCTCATCCTCGGAAAGGGACACGAGGCGACCCAGGAGGTTGGAGGGCGCTTCGTGCCGTTCGACGATCGGGACGTGGCCCGGTCGGTGCTCGAGGAGTCGTACCCGTGATCTCGATGTTGGTGGCCGCTGCGGTGTCCTTCGTGGTGACCGCATCCACGACCCCGATCGCCATCCGATTCCTCCGCAAGCGGAACATCGGGCAGTTCATCCGGGAAGACGTCGAGGGTCACTCCCACAAACACGGCACACCCACCATGGGTGGCGTCGTGATGATCGGGGCGGTGACGATCGGCTACTTCGTCTCCCACCTCTCGCTCTGGACCGCAGGCGTCGGATTCGACATGACCGTGCGTTCGTTCACCCCCGGCGGCCTCCTCGCCCTGTTCGCGTTCATCGGCATGGGTGTGATCGGCTTCCTCGATGACTGGTCGAAGGTGCGGGCCGAACGCAACCTCGGCCTCAACAAGCGGGCGAAGGCGGGTGGCCAGCTCATCATCGCGAGTGCCTTCACGTGGGGCGCATGGGCGGCAGACATCCCCTTCACGTTCGGGTTCGTGCGCCCGATCTGGGAAGGGCTCCCGCTCGTCGTCTTCGCGGTCCTCGTGCTCTTCATGCTCGTGGGTGCTGCCAACGCGGTGAACCTCACCGATGGCCTCGACGGCCTCGTGGCGGGCTCGGGCGCGCTCTCGTTCGGCGCCTACTC
>CP070681.1:797923-802686 GCA_020352575.1 Acidimicrobiia bacterium
CCCGGCTGGACCGTGAGTTGGGGCGGGCGCATCCTCGTGGGCGCAGAACGCGACGACGTCTGGCTCTCCGGTGACCCCGGACGGATCCACGACCGGATCCAGGCACTGGACGAGGCCGGGGTCGACGAGCTCGTGCTCGCCGCGCTCCCACCGACCGATCTCGGGGCCCTGGACCGGGTGGCGGCGTTGCGGCGCGACGGCTGACCCGTCTCGGTTCTCTACTCTTTCCCGCCCATGGAATTCCGCCGTATCTCCCATTTACCCCCGTACGTCTTTGCTGAGGTGAACGCCCTCAAGCTGGAGGCACGGCGGGCGGGGGAGGACATCATCGACCTCGGATTCGGCAACCCGGACATCCCCTCGTCCCCCGACGTGGTCGAGAAACTCGTCGAGGCGGTCCGCAACCCCCGCAACCACCGCTACTCGCAGAGCCGTGGGCTCCCCAACCTCCGCAGGGCGATCGCAGATCGGTACGCCCGCAGGTTCGGGGTCTACCTCGACCCGGAGACGGAGGCGATCACAACGATCGGCGCCAAGGAGGGGCTCTCCCACATGCTGTGGACGCTCGTACAGCCCGGCGACGTGGCGCTCGTGCCCGAGCCGTCGTACCCGATCCACATCTACGCGCCGGTGCTCGCCGGCGCCGAGGTGCGCCGGATCCCCCTCTCGGGCGATGCCGACGGCTTTTTCGAGGCCATGGAGCAGGCCTTCCTCGACTCATGGCCGCGGCCCCGGGTCATCATCACCTCCTTCCCACACAACCCGACGACGGTGTGCGTCGACCTCTCGTTCTGGGAACGGATGGTGGCCTTCGCGAAGCAACACGACACCTTCATCGTCCATGACTTCGCGTACGCCGACGTGGCGTTCGACGGGTACGTCCCACCGTCGATCCTCGAGGTGCCCGGAGCGAAGGACGTCGCCGTCGAGCTCTACACACTCACCAAGGGCCACTCGATGGCGGGGTGGCGAGTGGGGTTCGTGGTCGGGAACAAGGACGTGGTCGGCGCCCTCGCCAAGCTCAAGTCCTACCTCGACTACGGCACGTTCCAGCCCATCCAGATCGCGTCGATCATCGCCCTCAACGAAGGCGACGAGTACGTGGGCGAGGTGAACGACGTGTACCTCGGTCGTCGGGACGCCCTGATCGATGGACTGGCCCGGGTCGGGTGGGAGATCGAGAAGCCGAAGGGCACCATGTTCGTCTGGGCCAAGCTCCCCGAGGGCTACGAGTCGATGGGTTCGCTCGAGTTCGCCAAGCGCCTCATCCCCGAGGCCAAGGTCGCCGTGTCGCCCGGTGTCGGCTTCGGCCAGCACGGCGAGGGGTACGTGCGGTTCGCACTCGTCGAGAACGAGGAACGCATCCGCCAGGCTGTCCGGGGCATCCGCTCCTTCCTCGAGGCCGGCTGATGCCGTTCGCCGACGGCCTGGCCGACTTCCGGTCGGACACCGTCACCCGGCCGACCGCCGCGATGCGTCGGGCCATGGCCGAGGCCGAGGTCGGCGACGACGTGTACGCCGAGGATCCGACGGTCAACCGCCTCGAGGAGGAGGCCGCCGAGCTGCTCGGCAAGGACGCAGCGGTCTTCGTGCCCTCGGGCTCGATGGGCAACCAACTCGGCATCTGGGTGCAGACCCGTCCCGGCGACGAGGTCATCTGCGTCGAGGACGCCCACATCAGGAACTACGAGCTCGGTGCCGGGGCGATCGTGTCCAGTGTCCAGTTCCGCACGATCGCCGCAGTCGGCGGTGCCATGGCAGAGCAGGACATCCGGCGCGCCGCCTCGGGGTCGTCCTACCACCTGCCGCGGCTCGGACTCCTGGCCTGGGAGAACTCCCACCTCGGCTCGGGAGGCAGGGTCGTCCCGCTGCCCGCCATGCAGGCCGGAAAGGCCATCGCCGACGAGTTCGGCCTGGGTGTTCACCTCGATGGGGCGAGGTTGTTCAACACGGTGGCGGCGAGCGGGATCGCACCCGCCGAATGGGGTGCGACCGTCACCACCGTGCAGTTCTGCTTCAGCAAGGGCCTCGGGGCACCCGTCGGTTCCATCCTGTGCGGGCCCGCCGACCTCATCGACGAGGCGAGGTGGCGCCGCAAGGTGCTCGGGGGAGGCATGCGACAGGTCGGTGTGCTGGCTGCCCCCGCCCGCATTGCGCTTGCCGAACGGGATCGGCTTGCCGAGGACCACGCGCTGGCCGCCTCCCTCGCCGCCGGGCTCGCCGATCGGTTCCCGGGTGCAGTCGACGTCGACACGGTCGAGACGAACATCGTGCTCGTGGACGAGGCCGAACTGCCCTTCGGCGCCGGAGTCATGGTGCCCGCCCTTGCCGCCGAGGGCATCCTCCTCGGTGACCTGCGGCCCGGCGTCCTTCGCTTCGTGACCCATCGGGACGTGGACGCCGACGACGTGCGGCGGGTCTTCGCGGTCCTCGACGGACTCGGTAACGGCTGACGGGGGAGTGGGGTCGAAGGAACCGTGCCACGAGTAGGCCTCCTCTTCCCGGGACAGGGAGCGCAGTTCGTGGGGATGGGCGCCGAGTTGTTCGACGCTCGCCCCGACCTCCTCATCGAGACGGCGGACGCCGTCCTCGGTTGGTCGCTGCGCGACGTCTGCCTCGAAGGCCCCGAAGAGCGGCTCACCGCCACAGAACACGCGCAACCCGCCCTCTACGCGCTGTCCTACGTCCTCTGGGAGGCGCTCCATCAGCACCTCGACGGGGTCGAGGTCGGAGCTGCAGCCGGCCACTCCCTCGGGGAGTACACGGCGCTCGCCGCGGCCGGCGCGATCGGCTTCGAGGATGGCCTCCGGCTCGTGGCCGAACGTGGCCAGGCGATGGCCGACGCAGCCGCACTCGAGCCATCGGGCATGGCGGCGCTCATCGGCGCAGATGAGGCCTCCGCCGAGGCGATCTGCGCCGCCCGCCGGGCCGACGGAGGTCGACTCTGGGTCGCAAACCTCAATGCGCCCGGCCAGGTCGTGGTCGCAGGCGGCAGCGAGGACCTCGAATGGGCCGCCGACCACGTCCGCGATCACGGCATCCGTCGTGCCATCCCCCTCAAGGTCGCCGGCGCGTTCCACACCCCGTACATGGCGCCGGCCGCGGAACGGCTCGCCGGGGCAGTGGCCTCCGTGTCGTTCGCCGAGCCGGCCTTCTCGGTGTTCGCCAACACCACCGCATCCCCCCACGGCGATGGCATCGCCGAGGGGTTGGTCGCCCAACTCACCGGTCAGGTGCGTTTCGAGGCGTCGGTGCAGGCGATCGCCGGCCAGGTGGATGCACTCATCCACGTCGGCCCCGGTGACGTGACCGCGGGCATGGCGAAGCGCATCAGCCCCGACACCCCCATCCATGTCGCAAACGAACTCAGCGTCCTCGCAGAGGTGCGGGCCGCCCTCGACGGAGAGGAACCCGCATGAACGCCGCCATCACCGGGTGGGGCATGGCTGTCCCACCGACCATCCTCAGCAATGAGCACCTCGAGACGCTCACCGAGACGAGCGACGAATGGATCGTCACGCGGACCGGGATCAAGGAACGTCGCATCTCGCACGTCCCCGCATCCGACATGGCTGCCGTGGCCGGCAAGCGAGCCCTGGCGTGCGCAGGACTCCAGCCCGAGGACATCGACCTCCTGATCGTGGCGACGTGCTCGGGTGACACGATCATCCCGTCGGCCGCCTCGTTCGTGCAGGCGAAGCTCGGCCTCGTGAACGCCGGCGCCTTCGACCTGAACGCTGCCTGCTCCGGATGGGTCTACGGGCTCGAGAATGCCACTGCGATGATCCGGTCCGGCCTCCACCGTCGTGTGCTCCTGATCGGCGTCGAGCGCCTCAGCCACCACCTCGACTTCTCCGACCGCACCACCGCCGTGCTCTTCGGCGACGGCGCCGGGGCCACCGTGCTCGAGGCAACCGATGGCGACGAGGGTGTGCTGGCAACGACGACCGGCATCGATGGCAGCACCGCCGACCTCCTCTGGGTGCCGTCGGAGGGCTCCAACGTGGGTCCGGGGGAGCGCACGCCCCAGATGGGTGGGATCCTCATGGAGGGCCAGGAGGTCTTCAAGCGTGCCGTCAAGATGATGGGTGAGGCGTCGCTGCAGGTGCTCGATGAGGCGGGCCTCGGCCTCGACGACGTCGACCTGCTCGTCCCGCACCAGGCGAACACGAGGATCATCGATGCCACTGCCCGTCGCCTCAAGATCGACGGCGAGAAGGTCTACGTGAACATCCAGAAGTACGGCAACACGTCGGCCGCCACCATCCCCATGGCGCTCACGGAGGCGCTCGCCGAGGGCAGGGTGCAACCCGGCAGCCACATCGTGTTCGCGGCGTTCGGCGGTGGCCTCACCTGGGCGGCCGCCGTCGTGCGCTGGGGTGACCGGATCACCCCGCTCGGCGAAATCGATGCGGACCTCGAGCCGACGGATGCGGACGTGGACGAGTTGCTCGCCGCCCAGATCGCCTATTTCGGAAAGGGAGTGTGACCGTGGACCGGGTTGCCCTCGTCACCGGCGGATCCCGAGGGATCGGTCGTGCCATCGCCCTCCGGCTCGCCGAGGACGGGTGTGCGGTGGCAGTGAACTACGCCTCCCGAGCGGACGCTGCCGAGGAGGTGGTCGACGCGATCACCGAGGCTGGGGGCAGGGCGATCGCCGTCGGCGCCGACGTGAGCGACGCCGATGCCGTCGCCGCCATGTTCGCCCAGGTCACCGAGCAACTCGGGCCCGTCACCGTGCTCGTGAACAACGCCGGCATCAC
>CP070681.1:802786-806389 GCA_020352575.1 Acidimicrobiia bacterium
GGACCTCCCGACGGGCAATCGGTCCGGGCTCCGAGTGGTGATGGACATCCTGGACGGTGTCGACGACGTGGCGTTCGTGCGCCTCACCGGGAAGGACGTCGTCCGAGCCGCCATCGTTGCCCGCATCGTGACGGCGTACGAGCGGTTCGAGGAGTCGAACACGAAGAAGCGGGGGCGCTGATGCTCGACCGAGCGTCGACGTGGCGCCGCTTCGCGATCTTCGTCATGACCGCCGGGGTCATGTTCGGTGCGCTTGCCATCGGCCAGGGCAAGCAGGGCGTGACCCTCGCCCTCGGGGCCATCTCGACGGTCGAGTTCGTGGCCGATCGATCCATCACCGTGGTCGACGAGGCTGCGACCGATGACGCCCGCCAGGTCGCTCGCGAAGCCGTCGACCCGGTGCTTCGCACCGACGGCTCCGTCGAGGGAGAGGTGCGCAGCCGCATCTCCGAGGTGCTGGACGAGGTCGAGGCGATCGTCATCGACTCGCCCCCGGTCATCTCCGTCGCGCCGCTCCCGGACGAACCGGACCCGACGACCACCACCTCCTCGAGCACCACCGCTCCCGATGTCGACACGTCTACGACCACGACCACGACCATTCCGGTGGAGCCGCCCACGGCGAGCGTGACCGGGCAGGTGTTCCTCGACGTCGGTGAGGAGTCAGACCTTGTCTTCGATGAGGGCATCGACGTTGCCCTCGTTGGCATCGACGTCACGGTCGTAGGCGCCGACGGCTTCTGGACGACCGTGAGCAGTGGGGCCGATGGATCGTTCACCGCCGACGACGTCATGGTCGACGGGCCGGTCATCGTGGCCATCGACCTCGAAGACCCCGGCCTCCCCGAGTCGCTCGTCATCTCCTCGGCCAACCAGCGCCAAGACCTCGAAGGTGCCGGCAGCGACCTGGCCTCCGAACCGTTCGTCTTCCGTGCGAACGTGGTCCCGGCGGAGGCGGCTCAGGCGAACCTTCTGGGTGCCTACCCCGACCTCGACCTCGCCACGGCGGCCACCCTCGTGGACGTGGCGCAGGAGGACATCGTCCGGATCGCACGGGGACGCTCCCCACAGCTCTCCCAGATCGAGGCCCGTGCCCTCGACGCCGCGGGCGATGCGCTCGAAGGCGGCATCGAGGAGAGCGAGGTCCCAGCGGTTCGCGCCCAGATCAGGCAGTCGGCCACGACTCGCCTCGTGATCATCGACGGCCAGCCCGACGAGGCTGCCTCGGCTGCCGCAGCCGACCTCGCCGGCGTGTTCCTCATGGCGAACCGCGTCGAGGATGAGGCCCTCTTCCTCGACCAGCAAGACGCCGCGGCCGAGCTGGTGCCCGATGTGGAAGTGGAGTACTCGCCGGGCGAGCTGATCGTTGGCATCGGTGAGGAGATCACCCAGCCGGCCCTGGCCGCAATCGACGGCCTCGACCTCAACCGTCCGGATCCCGTGGGCTACGGCGCGCTCGCCGTGCTCTCGGCCGTCCTCGTTGCGATGATCTTCGCCTACCTGGCCCGGTTCCGTCCCGGATTCTGGGCCTCGGATCGACGGGTCTCGCTGCTCGGCCTCATCCTCGTGCTTGCGGCCCTCGCCATCCGAGGAGTGGAGCTGGCGTCCGGCGCCTTCGGTGACTACTCCGACGTCGTCGGATACGCACTCCCGGCAGCCGGCTTCGGCTTCATGATCTCGATCGTCTTCGACGCCCGCATCGCCGTGCTCGCCGCCCTTGCGCTCGGCACCATGGCGGGCGTCGTCTTCGGCGATGCCGGGTTCGTGATCTACGGGGCCCTGTCGACGGTCGCCCCTGTCCCGGTCGTGTCGGCGATCTCGAACAACGCGGACCAGCGCCGGGCCATCGTGATGACGGGCCTTGCCTCCGCAGTGATCGCGTTCGCCACCGCCTGGTTCTTCGTGACCCCCGAGACGGCGGCCGAGGCGTTCTCGAGCCGAGTCCTCGTCGCCACGGCGCTCGCAGCTCTGATGGGGTGGGTCTCCTCGATCATCGGGATCTTCCTGGTCGAGATCCTCCAGGGCATCTTCGACGTCACCACGTCACTGCGCCTGCTCGAGTTGGTCGATCGCAACCACCGCGCCCTGCAGGTCCTGCAGGAGGAGGCATGGGGCACGTTCAACCACTCCCTCATGGTCGGCACGCTCGCCGACCGAGCGGCTCGTTCCATCGGGGCCAACCCGCTGCTCGCACGGGCGGCCGCGTACTACCACGACCTCGGCAAGACCGAAAACCCCATGTATTTCATCGAGAACCAGTTCGGGGTGACGAACCCGCACGACCAACTCACCCCAGAGGAGTCCGCGGGCATCATCCGCAGCCACGTGACCGATGGCATGCGCCTGGCGCGCAAGTACGGCCTCCCCAGCGAGGTCGCCGAGGGCATCCTCTCCCACCACGGCGACGGGATCATGCGCTACTTCTACGAGACGGCCCGCGAGCGTTTCGGTGACGAGAACGTCAACGTCGAGGACTTCCGCCACATCGGCCACAAGCCGCGCAGCCAGGAGATGGCGATCCTCATGATGGCCGACGCCCTCGAGGGTGCCACGAGGGCGATCTTCACGGACGAAGACCCGACGCCCGATCGGATCGCAGAGGTGGTCGAGCAGATCGTCAGCGAGAAGGTGCGCGATGGCCAGCTCTCGGAGTCGGCCCTCACCCTCGGCCAGCTCACCACGGTGAAGGCTTCGTTCACCGAGGCCCTCGTCGGGCACTATCACCACCGGATCCCGTACCCGAACTTCCCCGAGGCCCACGACGCAGGCCCAGCCATCGAGGCCGGCGCGGTGCCGGTCGCCGCAGAGCAGGTCGAAGAAGTCGAAGGAACCGTGGAATGACGGTCTTCGTCGCCGACGAACAGGACGCGGACATACCGGTTGACGTCCTGAAGGAACTCGCCGAGCTCGTCCTCACGCACGAGGGCTACCCCTCCGACACCGAGGTGACGGTGCTGTTCGTCGACGATGAGTCGATCGCCGGCTACAACGAGCGCTTCATGGGACGCGAAGGCCCCACCGACGTGCTGGCGTTTCCGCTCGAGGAACTCCGGGCGGGTGTGGCTCCCTCGCCGCGGGGGAGTGGCCCACCCCTCCACCTCGGTGACGTGATCATCGCCCCCGACAAGGTTTCCCGACAGGCCGCCGAGCGGGAGGTCGCCTTCGAGGACGAGCTCTCGCTCATGGTCGTGCATGGCATGCTCCACCTCATGGGCTGGGACCACCCCGACGACGACCTCGCCGAACGGATGGAGGCCAAGGAGGCAGAGATCCTGGCCAAGGTCGGCAGGACGAGGCCATGACGATCGTCGCTGTCTCCCTGGCCGTGTTGCTCCTGGTGCTCGGGGCAACCCTCCGTGCGGCCGCGGCCTCGCTCGTCCGAACGCACCGTGCCGACGCCCTCCACGCAGCGGCCGAGGGCAACGCCTCCGCCGAGCGGGTGGCTGAGCTCCTGGCGGCGCGCGCCCACCTCCAACCCGCCACCTCGGTGGTGATCGCCGCCCTCCAGGCAGGTGCTGTCGCCGCCGGGTCATGGGCGCTGGTGACGATCCTCGATGGTGGAGCCCTCGCACTCTCCCTCGTCGGCCTGTGGCTGTTCGTCGT
>CP070681.1:806489-808927 GCA_020352575.1 Acidimicrobiia bacterium
CTCGTGTTGATCACGAAGATCTCGTCCTCGGGCAGGACAGCCCGTGCCCCGACGAGCGTGCCGCGCACCCTGGTGAGCTTCATCGCCTTCACGCCGATGCCGCCCCGCTTCTGGGCACGGAAGTGCTCGAGGGCCGTCCTCTTCCCATATCCACCGGAAGACAGGAGGAGGATCTCCTCGCCATCGTCTGTGGTGGCGGCGCCCACGACCTCGTCGCCTTCACGGAGCCGGATACCTCGGACTCCTTGGGTGCTGCGCCCCATCGCCCTGAGGTCGGACTCAGCGAAGCGGATGGACATGCCATCCCGGGTGAACATGAGGAGCTCCCGCTCGCCACTCGTGGTGCGAACGGCCACCACCTCGTCCTCTTCCTGGAGCTTGATCGCAATGATGGAAGCCTGACGGGAGTCGTACTCCTCGAACGCCGTCTTCTTCACCACGCCCTTCTTCGTGAACACGGTCAGGTACTTCGCCTCGGAGAAGTCCTTGGTGTCGACGACTGCCTGGATCTGCTCATCGGGCTGGAGTGGGAGCACCGCTTGGGCGACCACGCCCTTGCCGGTACGGGTCTGCACCGGGATCTGATGGGCCTTGATCCGATGCACCTGCCCCGTGTTGGTGAAGAACAGGAGGTTCCGGTGCGACGACGTGTGGATCATCGTCTCGACGATGTCGTCCTCGCGCAGTTCGGCCGCCTTCACGCCGCGACCGCCCCGGCCCTGCGACCGGTACACGTTCGCCTTCACCGACTTGATGTAGCCATTCGTCGAGACGGTGACGATGAGGTCGTCATCGGCGATCAGGTCCTCGAGGGTCATGTCGCCGTCGTCGGGGATGATCACTGAACGTCGCTCGTCGCCATGCTTCGAGCGGATCTCGTCCATCTCCTCGGAGATGATCGCCCGGCGCCGGGCCGGGTCGGCGAGGATCGCCTCCAGCTCGGCGATGAGCTCCATGAGCTCCTGGTACTCGGCCCGGAGCTCGTCCGTCTCCAGCGCTGTGAGGCGACGCAGCGGCATGTTGAGGATGTGCTGGGCCTGGACCTCGGAGAGGCCGAACCGCTCCATGAGGGAGATCCGGGCGGCCTCCACATCGGCGGAACCGCGGATGATCTGCACGACCTCGTCGATGTTGTCGAGGGCTATGAGCAGGCCTTCGACGATGTGCGCCCGGTCCTTCGCCTTCTGGAGGCGGAACTGCGTGCGCCGCTCGATGACCTCCATCTGGTGGTCGATGTAGTGGCCGATCATCTCGGCGACATTCAGTGTGCGCGGGACGCCGTCGACGAGCGCAACGTTGTTCACCCCGAAGCTGTCCTGCAGTTGCGTCATCTTGTGCAGTTGGTTGAGGACGACCTGTGGGACCGCGTCGCGACGGAGTTCGATCACGAGGCGGGTACCGGTTCGCGACGACGACTCGTTGCGGAGGTCGGAGATGCCGGCGATCTTCTTCTCGTTGACGAGCGAGGCAATCTTCTCGAGGAGACGGTCCTGGGAGACCATGTACGGCAATTCGCGGACGATGATCGCCGTCTTGCCGCGGGGGAGTTCCTCGATCTCGGTGACGCCCCGCACCTTCACGGAACCACGACCCGTGAGGAGCGCGTCCTGGGCGCCGCGCCGACCCACGATGAAGCCACCGGTCGGGAAGTCCGGACCCTGGATGAAGTCGAGGTAGGCCTCGACGGGAGCATCGGGGTTCTCGAGGGCGAACTGCACCGCGTCCACGACCTCGCCGAGGTTGTGGGGCGGCATGTTCGTCGCCATGCCGACGGCGATGCCGGTCGAGCCGTTCACGAGGAGGTTGGGGAACCGGGACGGGAGCACCATCGGCTCGGCGTTCTCACCGTCGTACGTCGGATCGAAGTCCACCGTGTCCTCGTTGATCCCCTCGGTGAGGAACCGGGAAAGAGAAGAAAGGCGACATTCGGTGTAGCGCATCGCGGCCGGTGGGTCATCCACCGTGCCGAAGTTCCCCTGCGGGTCGATGAGCGTGTACCGGGTATTGAAGTCCTGCCCGAGGCGCACGAGCGCGTCATAGATCGCGTCGTTCGAGTGCGGGTGGTACCGGCCCATCACGTTGCCGACGACGTTCGCCGCCTTGCGATGACGGGAGGTGAAGTGCATCCCCTCCTCGAACATGGAGTAGACGATGCGTCGCTGGACCGGCTTCAAACCGTCCCGCACATCAGGGAGTGCTCGGGAGACGATGACCGACATGGCGTAGTCGAGGAACGCCGTCGAGATCTCCTCGTTGATGTCGATCGTCGGGATGTCGTCGGGGGTCTGAAGCCCCGAGTCGATGGTGGTGGTGTCGTCGCTCATGATCTCTAGATGTCCAGGAACCGGACGTCCTTCGCGTTCTGCTGGATGTACTCCTTGCGGGGGGCGACCTGGTCGCCCATGAGGATGGAGAACATCTCGTCGGCGAACGCCGCG
>CP070681.1:809027-813259 GCA_020352575.1 Acidimicrobiia bacterium
GACGGGTCGCCGGTGAGGTGGACGCCCCGATCCGCGGTCGAGAGCGTGCCGAGCAACTCGCTGCGGACCGCCGCCCGTGCCTCGTCCGACGACGATGGGTGTACCTTGCGGACGGCACCGACCACGGCCATGGTCACGTCGAGGCCGACATCGGCGGTGAGAAGCACCTCCTCGAGGTCGTCCCATGCGTCGTCGCCGAGGTCTCCCCCGAAGACGCCTCGCAGCCGATCCCCGATGCCTGCCCGCGCCGTGGCGAGTCGGGCAGCCATGGTGGGGCGCTCGATCGAGAGTCGTTCGGGCGTCGGGGGTGGGAGGGCCCGTCCCCGGCGTGCGCGGGTGACGAGCACCCCGACCACGGCGACGAGGAGCACGGCCCCGATGATGAGGAGAAGCTGCGTGGTGTCCATCGGCGCCGGAGTGTACGGCGGGGCCGGGTTCAGGTGAGTTCGAGGTCCCGTTGGGCGTCGGCGAACCGTTTCGCCACGACCCTGGTGGACCCACCCGGTTCCATGGTCACGCCGTACAGGGTGTCGGCGGCCTCCATGGTCTGCTGCTGGTGGGTGACGATGATGAGCTGCGAGGCACCTCGGAACGCATCGACCAGCGAGATGAAACGACGGAGGTTGGCGTCGTCGAGCGCCGCTTCGACCTCGTCGAGCACGTAGAAGGGGCTGGGGGCGGCCCGGAAGACGGCGAAGAGGAATGCCAGGGCGGCCATGGACTTCTCACCGCCGGAGAGCAACGAGAGGCGGGAGATCTTCTTTCCCTGCGGCTGCACGGTGATGTCGACGCCGCTGGTGAGGAGGTCGTCGGGATCGGTGAGCACGAGCGTGCCGCGCCCACCGGGGAAGAGGATCCCGACGTGCTCCTCGAACGCGGCGGCGACCTTCTCGAAGGTCTCCTTGAACCGAATACGCACCTCGTCATCGAGGGCGGCGATCACCCGGCGGATCTCGGCCCGCGACGCATCGAGGTCGGCGAGCTGCTCGTCGAGGAATGCGCGCCGTTCATCGAGCTCAGCGAACTCCTGGGCGGCGAGTGGGTTGATGGGGCCCATGCGGCGGAGGTCCGCTTCGAGGGTGGCTGCGCGGGCATCGGCATCGACACCCTCGGGGAGTTCGGGTTCGGCAGCGTCGAGGGCAACGTCCTCTTCTGCGACGGCATCACGTCGGAGTGCCTCACACACGCCCTCACGGCGGACGCTGAGTTCGGTCGACTCGATCGAGAGGGAGGTGCGCTGGCCGCCGACCTCGGTGATCTCGGCATGGAGGGCTTCACGACGACGTCGCTCGTCGGCGAGCAGTTGACCTCGATCTCCGAGGGCGGCGCGCAGTTCCTGCTGCTCTGCGCGGAGGGCTTCGATGTGGCCGACGATCGCCACCTCGGCGCGACTGCCGGATTCGGCGATCCGGTCGAGGCGGTCGAGCGCCTCGGGATCGAAGCGGGTCTGGGCCAGTTCAGCGGCTTCCCGCTCGACCGCTTCGAGCCTGCGGGTGAGGATGCTCCGGCGCTCGAGGATCGCTCCGAGTGCGGACTCAGTGGCTTGGCGGTGGACCCGGGCCTCGTCACGCTTGACCACGACGGCGCTGCGTCGCTGGACGAGTTCCTCCCATGCCCGTTGGCGCTCCGCTTCCTCGCCTTCAAGCGCGGTGAGCCGATCGGCGAGCTCGGCGATGCGGTCGTCCCGCCCGGCCGAGCCCTCTTCGATGTGGGAGATTCGGGTCAGGGTCCGGTCGAGTGCCCCTGCCTGCTCGGTCTCGCGATGGCGAGCCGAGTCCAGTCGCCGGCGGGCTGCTTCGAGTTCGGTGATCGCCTCGGCGTACTCCACCTCGACCGCCTTGAGGCGCTGGCCGGTGACTTCTCGTTCCTCCCGAGCGCGGCGCTCCCATTGGAGGGCCTCGGCGCGTTCGTCCTCAGCAAGGGTGAGCGTCTCTCGGGCTGCCTCGACCATTGCCGGTGTGGCGCCCGACGGGTCGGCGAGTCGAACGCCGTGGGCGGTGACGACATCCCCGTCGAGCGTGACGGCGCGGACGTCGGGGTGGGCGGTGACGATCTCCCAGCCGATCGCCCAGCCGTCGACGAGGACGACGTCGCCGAGGAGGTCGACCGCGACCGGGGTTTGGGCGGTCGGGCCGAGCCGGTCGAGGAGGGCGTCGACACCCCATTCGGCGGCGACGGGACGGGCGGGGGTGTCCACGCCGGGGCGTCCGGCCAGCAGGGGTACACCACCGAGCGACGCCCGTTTCACGGTGGCGGCCGCTCGGGCGAGTGCCTCCGGGTCGTCGTAGACGAGGGCGTCCTGCCACTGTCCGAGCGCTGCGTCGACAGCACCGGCGAGCGCCGACGGGACGTCGAGCACCTCGGTGATCGTCCCGAGGTCGCCTCCCGAGGACTTGGCTTGGTCACGGGCTCGTGGGTCTGCGGCGCCGGCGACGACTACCTCGATGGCGTCGACGCGGGACCGCATCACCTCGGCCCGGTGCTCGGCTTCTCGCACTGCCTCCATGGCCGTTGCCCAGGCGTTGGCCGCCTCGGCGGCGGACTCGGATGCCGACTCCTTGGCGAGGGCACGTCGGGAGGCGGCGTCCTCGAGGGACACCATGGATACGGCGAGTTCCTCGAGTTCGACCGCGGTGGCCTCGCGAGCGGATGCGAGTTGCTCGCCGCGGGCCCGGAGCTCGCCGAGCTCGCGGGCGTCCCGGCTGCGGGCGGCCTCGAGCGATCGGAGGTCGCCGCGCACGACGGCTACGGCACCCTCGGTCGGAAGGGATTCCTGCTCGGCGAGCGATCGTTCCTCGTCCTCCAGTGCCCGCAGGGCGAGTTCGGCACTGTCGACGGCGGCGCGGGCGGCCGTTTCCTCGGCCGATGCCGATTCGAGTGCGATTCGGAGCTCGTCGGCTTCCTCGCCCAGGTCTTCGCGGCGTTCATCGGCGCCCTCGAGTCGGGCGGCAAGGCTGCGCCGCCGCTCACGGGCGACCCGAACCATGCCCCTCGTGCGCTCGAGGATGGCCTCGAGTCGGGCGGCAGACTCCGAAACCTTGTCGAGGCGTGCCCCCGCCGCACCGACCTCGGCCTCGAGGGCGGGAAGGCCTGCTTCAACCGCGGCGATGGATGCCTCGGCGCCTTCGAGGCGAGCAGCGGCCGCGTGTTCGGCGGTGGCGACCTCTGCGAGGCGGGCGTCGATCGACCGGAGGCGTTCGCCACCCAGCCAGAGCCGAATGGCGCGCAGTTCGTCCTTCACCGCGCCGTGGCGGGCGGCGTCGTCCGCTTGGCGCTTGAGGGGCCGGATCTGCCGCTTGAGCTCGCGGAGGATGTCTTCGAGGCGGAGCACATCGGCGTCGGTTCGCTCGAGGCGACGGACGGACCGGTCCTTGCGGAGGCGGTGCTTGAGGATGCCGGCGGCTTCCTCGATGACAGCCCGATGGTCCTCGGGCTTGGCGGTGAGGATCTGCGTGATTTGGCCCTGTCCCACGAGGATGTGCTGCTGGCGGCCGACGCCGGAGTCGCTGAGGAGTTCCTGGATGTCGAGGAGGCGGCATCCGACGCCGTTGATCTCGTAGTCCGACGACCCATCGCGGTAGAGGCGTCTCGTGATGCTCACCTCGGGGAGGTCGAGCGGGAGGCGGCCGGAAGCGTTGTCGAAGATGATCGTGACCTCGGCCCGGCCCAACTCTGGACGGGTCGCGGTCCCGGCGAAGATGACGTCCTCCATCTTCTGGGTGCGGAGGCTCGACGGCGATTGGGTACCCATGACCCAGCCGAGGGCGTCCACGACGTTCGACTTGCCGGATCCGTTCGGACCGACGACGACGGTCACGCCCGGTTCGAACTCGAGGCGCGTCCGATCGGCGAACGACTTGAAACCGGCGAGCTTGAGCGAACGAAGGTACATCTGAACTACACGTTTGTGATTCGGTCGAGTCAGCGTAGCACCGGGAGTCTCTCCGACCCCATGTTGACGGGCTATTCAGCGGGTTGGCAGGTCGGGCAGAAGTGCGTCGAGCGTTGGGTCACGACGATCCGCTCGATCGGCGTCCCACACCTGCGACATGGTTGCCCGGTCCGGCCGTACGCCCGGAGTCGCTGCGTGTACTCCCCTGCCCTCCCATCGGGCAGGAGATACGCCAGGTCGTCGAGGGTGGTGCCACCGTGGCGGAGGCCGGCCTCGAGGACCGGCGTGATGGCCGCCCGCAGCCGCTTCACCTCGTCGGCATCGAGCGACGCACCGAGAC
>CP070681.1:813359-815075 GCA_020352575.1 Acidimicrobiia bacterium
CCGACGTCGTCGGTCTCATGGCCCGCACCGGGGCATCGGGCCTCCAACCCCACGGCGTCCACGGGCGAGAGGCGGCGATCGTCGCCCTCGAAGCCGGGCACCACGTCCTGTTCCCCCTCGTCGCCGGCGGGACCATCGCCTGGGAGTCCCTCCCGGACGGTGCACGGGCGATCGTGGACGGGCCCGACCCCGGCACGGGGATGGCCGTGGCCTGGAAGCCCCTCCGTGCGGCGCCCGTGCCGTTCGTGCTCGCAGGTGGCCTCGACCCCGAGAACGTTCGAATGGCGATCATCGTGTCCGGGGCCTCCGGGGTGGATGTGTCGTCGGGCGTAGAATCCTCGCCCGGCCGCAAGGACCCGGGCCTCATCCGCACCTTCATCGAGCGAGTGAAGACCCCATGACCCTCCAACGACCCGATGCCCGCGGCCGTTTCGGCACCTACGGGGGTGTCTTCGCGCCCGAGACCCTCATGCCGGCCCTCGACGAGCTCGAGCGTGCCTTCGAGGAGGCATGGGCCGACGACGGGTTCGTCGGACGCTTCCACGAAATCCTTTCGACCTACGTCGGGCGCCCCACCCCCCTCCACGAGGCGGCACGGCTGTCGGAGCACCTCGGTTTCCGGGTGCTGCTCAAGCGGGAGGACCTCGCGCACACGGGCGCACACAAGATCAACAATGCGATCGGCCAGGCGCTCCTCGCCCAACGGATGGGCAAGCCGCGCATCATCGCCGAAACGGGAGCCGGCCAGCACGGCGTTGCCACGGCGACCGCTGCTGCGTACCTCGGGCTCGAATGCGTGGTGTACATGGGCGCCAAGGACATGGAGCGCCAACGCCTCAATGTCGAGCGCATGCGCCTGCTCGGCACCGCCGTGGAACCAGTGACGACGGGTGCGAGCACGCTCAAGGACGCGGTGTCGGCTGCCTTCCGGAACTGGGTCGAGACCGTCGAGACGACGCACTACATCATCGGCTCGGTGGTGGGTCCGCACCCGTTCCCGTGGATCGTTCGCGAGTTCCAGCGGGTGATCGGCGATGAGGCGCTCGCCCAACTCGACGAACTCCCCGATCTCGTCGTCGCCTGCGTCGGCGGCGGTTCGAATGCGATGGGGATCTTCCACCCCTTCGCCGATAAGGGCCTCGAACTCGTCGGCGTCGAGGCGGCCGGGCTCGGCGTCGATACCGAGCACCACGGCGCCTCGATCGGGGCCGGCTCGCCGGGTGTGCTCCACGGCAGCCAGACCTACATGCTCCAGGACGACGACGGCCAGGTCGAGGAGGCGTACAGCATCAGCGCTGGCCTCGACTACCCGGGGGTCGGACCAGAACACGCCTACTTCGCCGACCTCGGCATCGCTCGGTACGAGTCAGTGACGGACGCCGAGGCGATCGAGGGAGTGAAGTTGCTGTGTCGCACGGAGGGAATCCTCCCCGCCCTCGAGACCGCCCATGCCATCGCATGGCTCGAGAAGGCGAAGTCCGACCTCGCCGGGAAGACCGTGCTCGTCAATGTGTCGGGTCGGGGTGACAAGGACGTCGACACGATCCTGGAGCACCTCTGATGGGTCGTGAGCGGCTCACCGAGCTGTTCGCGGCGACCCGGGCCGAAGGTCGCCTGGCATTCCTGCCGTACCTCACGGCGGGCCTCCCTGACCCGTCGTCGTCACCTTCGCTGTTCGCAGCCATGGAGGCGGCAGATGCGTTTGAGGTCGGGATC
>CP070681.1:815175-825611 GCA_020352575.1 Acidimicrobiia bacterium
AGGTCCTCTGCATCCGCGTGCTCGGCGGTTCGAAGCGCCGGTACGCCGGCGTGGGTGACGTGATCGTCGCCACCGTCAAGGATGCGATGCCGGGCGCCAACGTGAAGAAGGGTGAGGTCGTCAAGGCCGTCGTGGTGCGCACCGCCAAGGAGCAGCGCCGGGCCGATGGCACCTACATCCGCTTCGACGACAACGCCTGCGTCCTCATCAACCAGAACCGCGAGCCCCGCGGCACCCGCATCTTCGGCCCCGTGGCCCGAGAGCTGCGTGAGCAGCGCTTCATGCGGATCGTGTCGCTCGCCCCGGAGGTGATCTAGATGCGTCTGCGTGAAGGCGACACCGTGCAGGTGATCTCCGGCAAGGACAAGGGCAAGGAGTCCCGCATCATCAAGGTGATCCCGGCCAAGAACCGGATCATCGTCGAGAACGTGAACACCGCGAAGAAGCACCAGCGGCCCCAGGGCCAGCAGATGCAGGGTGGGATCATCGACAAGGACATGCCGATCGACGCGTCGAACGTGATGATCGTCTGCTCCAAGTGCGGCCCGACCCGGATCGCCCACGACTTCGACAAGGACGGCGACAAGTTCCGTACCTGCGCCAAGTGTGGGAGTGCACTGTGACCCCTCGCCTCAAGACCAAGTACGCCGAGGAGATCGCCCCGGCCCTCAAGGACGACCTCGCCCTCGAGAACGTCATGGAGGTCCCCCGCCTCACGAAGATCGTCGTGAACGTCGGGATGGGTGAGGCGACCCTCAACCGGGGCATCATCGACCAGGTGGTCGACGAGCTCTCGATCATCACCGGGCAGCGCCCGAAGGTGAACCACGCCCGTAAGTCCATCGCCGGCTTCAAGCTGCGCGAGGGCCAGGTCGTGGGTGCCTCGGTCACCCTGCGCGGTGACCGGATGTGGGAGTTCTACGACCGGCTCGTCGCCGTCGCCATCCCCCGTATCCGCGACTTCCGCGGTCTCAACCCCAAGTCGTTCGACGGGCGTGGCAACTACACGTTCGGCGTGACGGAGCAGTTGATCTTCCCGGAGATCGACTACGACAAGATCTCGGCGGTGCGCGGGATGGACATCACCATCTGCACCTCCGCCACCGACAACGAGGGCGGCCGGCGTCTCCTGGAGATGCTCGGGTTCCCGTTCCGCAAGCAGCAAGTCGCTGGCTGACCCCCGGAGAATCTCAATGGCAAAGAAGTCCCAGATCGCCAAGGCAAAGCGCAAGCCCAAGTTCGCCTCCCGCGGCTACAACCGCTGTGGAAGGTGTGGGCGCCCGCGTGCGTACCTGCGCCGGTTCGGCATGTGCCGTATCTGCGTGCGGGAGCTCGCACTGCGGGGCGAACTGCCCGGAGTCCGCAAGGCATCGTGGTAACCCATGAACACTGATCCCATCGCTGACATGCTCACCCGCATTCGCAATGCGAATGCCGTGCAGCACGCCTCCACCTCGATGCCCGCATCGAAGGTGAAGGCCAACATCGCCCGGATCCTCGCATCGGAGGGGTTCATCGATTCCTTCGAGGTGAAGCAGAACGGCGTCGGCAACACCCTCACGGTGAAGCTGCGCTACGGCCAGGAGGGCCAGCCGGCCATCCAGGGCATCCGCCGGGTGTCCAGCCCCGGTCGTCGGGTGTACCGCAAGTCCCACGAGCTGCCCCGCGCGCAGGGCGGGCTCGGTGTGGTCGTCGTCTCCACCTCCCAGGGGATGATGGCCGACCGTGATGCCCGTCGCCGCAAGCTGGGTGGCGAAATCGTCTGCGAGGTGTGGTGATGTCGCGCGTCGGCAAGGCCCCCATCGCGCTGCCCGACAAGGTCGAGATCGCCGTCGACGGCGAGACCGTCACCGTCAAGGGCCCCAAGGGTGAGCTCACCCGCACCTTCACCGACCGCGTCGGCTTCGAGGTCGAAGACGGCGTCGTCACGGTGACCCGTGCGAACGAGCAGCGCCAGACCCGTGCGCTCCACGGCCTCTCCCGTGCCCTCCTCAACAACATGGTGCAGGGCGTCCACGAGGGCTACCGCAAGGAGCTCTCGATCGTCGGCGTCGGCTATCGGGCGTCCATGAAGGGTTCCCAACTCGAGCTGCTCGTCGGGTTCTCCCACCCGGTGCTCATCGACGCCGTCGAGGGCATCACGGTCGAGGTCCCCGAGCCCACGAAGATCATCGTGTCGGGCATCGACAAGGAAAGGGTCGGCCAGGTGGCTGCCAACATCCGCGCGGTCAAGCCGCCGGAGCCCTACAAGGGCAAGGGCATCCGCTACGTCGACGAGTACGTCCGCCGCAAGGCCGGAAAGGCTGGTGTGCGATGAGCGCCTCGAGGGCAGTCGCCCGCAAGCGTCGCCACGTGCGCGTCCGCAAGCGCATCCACGGCACGGCCGAGCGACCGCGTCTCGCGGTGTTCCGGTCCAACAAGTACATCTACGCCCAGGTCATCGACGACGACGCCGGCACCACCATCGCTGCTGCCTCGTCGCTCGAGGGCGACTTCAAGGGGAAGGGCCTCACCGTCGAGACGGCGGGCGAGGTCGGCACCCTGGTCGCGGCCCGGGCCAAGGAAGCAGGCATCGAGACCGTCATCTTCGACCGCGGTGGGTTCCCCTACCACGGCCGGGTGAAGGCTCTCGCCGACGCCGCCCGCGACGGCGGCCTGGACTTCTAGGAAGGGCACAGTCATGGCTCGACAGAACAGGAACCAGGACTCGCCCTACGACGAGCGGGTCATCCAGATCAACCGTGTCGCGAAGGTCGTCAAGGGTGGCCGTCGCTTCTCCTTCACCGCCCTCGTGTGTGTGGGCGATGGTGAGGGCAAGGTCGGCATTGGCTACGCCAAGGCCAGTGAGGTCCCCGCGGCCATCCAGAAGGCGATGGACATCGCCCGGACCCGCATGCACCTCATCCCCATGGCCGGCAACACGATCATCCACGAGATCATCGGCGTGCACGACTCGTCCCGGGTCATGCTCAAGCCAGCTGCTCCCGGTACCGGTGTGATCGCCGGCGGCGCAGCCCGCCAGATCCTCGAGTCCGCCGGCATCAAGGACGTGCTCGCGAAGTCCCTCGGCAGCCCGACCCACATCAACGTCGCGAAGGCGACGATGGACGGGCTCCTCGGCCAGCGTCGTCCCGACGAGGTGGCGAAGCTCCGTGGCCAGAACGTGGACGACATCGTCCCGCCGGCCGTGCTCGCCTCCTACCGGTCCACCGAGGCGCTCCGCGCCCATGCGAAGGCCGAGGGCTGAGATGGCCGACCTCAAGATCACGCTCACGAAGAGCCTCATCGGCGAGAAGCCGAAGACCCGGGCCACGGTCCGGGGCCTGGGCCTTCGTCGCATGCACCAGACGGTGACCCAGAAGGACAACGACGTCACCCGGGGGATGATCCGCAGGGTCGCCCACCTCGTGACCGTCGAGGAAGAGAAGTAGGACCATGTCCGACGAACAGCTGAGGTTGCACGACCTCAAGCCCGCCGAGGGTTCGAAGAAGAAGAAGATCCGTGTCGGCCGCGGTGAAGGCGGACGGCGTGGCAAGACCGCCGGCCGTGGCACCAAGGGCGCCAAGGCCCGTGGCTCGCTGCCCCCGTGGTTCGAGGGTGGCCGCACCCCGATCCACCGCCAGCTCCCGCACCTGCGTGGGTTCAAGAACCCGAATCGCGTCGAGTACAACCCGGTCAACGTCGGGTCGCTCGAGGTGTTCGCCGCGGGGACCGAGATCACTCCCGACATGCTCCGTGCCAATGGCCTCGCCAAGAAGAAGGGTCTCGTGAAGATCCTCGGCGACGGCGACCTCTCGGTGAAGCTCACCGTGAAGGCCCATGCAGTGAGTGCATCGGCCAAGGAGAAGATCGAGGCGGCAGGCGGCTCGGTCGAGCTCATCGAGCGCTGATCGGCCCCGGGCCGATGGCCCGCTGACCGCTACCCTCCCGCAGACCCCCAGGAGATTCATCGATGCTGGCCGTGTACCGCCACATGTTCACGATCCCCGACCTCCGTCGGAAGATCCTGTTCACCCTGTTCATCTTCTTCGTCTACCGCCTCGGCGCGACGATCGTCGTCCCCGGCATCAACCTCGATCGCCTCGGGGAGCTGGCGGACCTCGCCGACCAGGGTGGTGTCGTGGGATTGCTGAACCTGTTCTCGGGCGGTGGCCTGGAGAACTTCTCGGTGTTGGGCCTCGGCATCATGCCGTACATCACCGCGAGCATCATCATGCAGTTGCTCGCCGTGGTGATCCCACGCCTGCAGGCCCTCCAGGAGGAGGGTGATGCCGGCCGGAAGGTGATCACGCAGTGGACCCGGTACCTCACGGTGATCCTCGCGCTCATCCAGTCGACGACGATCTCCTACCTGGCGGCGCAGGGTTCCAGCCTCTTCGGCGGGATCTCGCTCATCCCCGACTACTCGCCGGGCAAGGCACTCCTCATCATCCTCACGATGACGGCGGGTACCTCGTTCGTGATGTGGCTCGGTGAGCTCATCACCCAACGGGGCATCGGCAACGGCATGTCACTGCTGATCTTCATCAGCATCATCAGCCAGCTCCCGGGCCAGTTCACCGGCATCTACCAGTTCACCGCCTCGGCGGGTGACTGGGAGCGGTTCGCCATCTTCATCGTGGCGTTCCTGCTCATGATCGTGGCGATCCTGTACGTCGATCAGGGCCAGCGCCGCATCCCGATCCAGTTCGCCAAGCGCGTCCGTGGTCGTCGCGTCATGGGCGGTGGCAACACCTACATCCCCCTCAAGGTGAACACCGCCGGCGTGATCCCCGTGATCTTTGCCACCTCGGTGCTCATCTTCCCCGCCCTCCTCACGACCCTCATCCCTTCGAATGCGGGGTGGCTCGAGTCCGTGCGGGACTGGGTGAACACGAACTTCGGGTTCGGCACCGGGTCCACGTGGACCTACATCATCGGGCTGTTCCTGCTCATCGTGTTCTTCACCTACTTCTACACGGCGATCCAGTT
This sequence comes from Acidimicrobiia bacterium, assembly GCA_020352575.1. Lineage (GTDB taxonomy): Bacteria > Actinomycetota > Acidimicrobiia > Spongiisociales > JAENVV01. The sequence goes on from CP070681.1 coordinate 820,148, forward strand.
CGACCCGGCGAAGCAGGCCGACAGCATCCAGCGCCAGGGCGGCTTCATCCCCGGCGTGCGTCCCGGCCGCCAGACCGAGGCACACCTCGCCCACATCCTCAACCGCATCACCCTGCCGGGCGCCCTGTTCCTCGGGGGGATCTCGATCCTCCCGTCGATCCTCTCGAACATCTGGGACATCCCGATCGGCTTCTCCGGGGTCTCGGTGCTCATCGTCGTGGGCGTGGCCCTCGAGACGATGAAGCAGATCGAGTCCCAGCTCACGATGCGGAACTATGAAGGCTTCCTGACGTAGTCAGGAAGCCGTTGTCGGTCATCGGTTCTCGGTCCTCCGATAACTGACAACCGACAACTGATGACGAGCGAGCGAAGCGAGCTGAGCTATGAAGATCCTGTTCTTGGGCCCTCCCGGGGCCGGCAAGGGAACGCAGGCGGTGCAGGTGGCGTCCTACTTCGGGCTCGCCCACGTCTCGACGGGGGACATGTTCCGTGCCCTCTCGGACGAGACCGAACTCGGCCGCCGGGTACTGGCGATCATGGCGTCCGGTGAGCTCGTCCCCGACGAAACCACCATCGAGATGCTCGAAGCGCGCATCGAAGAGGATGACGCCCAGGACGGCTACATCCTCGACGGTTTCCCCCGGACCCTCGCCCAGGCCGAGGCGCTCGACGCCTTCCTGGGTGACGACTCGCTCGACCACGTCGTCGTGCTCGAGGTCCCCGAGGACGAACTCGTGCTGCGACTCATGGCCCGCGGCCGGGCCGACGACACCGAGGACTCGGTCCGGACCCGCCTCGGGGTCTACGCCCGCGACACCGAGCCACTCATCGCCCACTACGAGCCCCGCGGCATCGTCCGCCACATCCATGGGCTCGGCGACATCGACACGATCACGACGAGCATCATCCGGGCCATCGAGTCTTGATCACGATCAAGTCGCCCTCGGAGTTCGCCAAGATGCGCGTCGCCGGAGCGTGCGTGGCGGCGGTGCACCAGGCGGTGCGCGAGGCGGCTGAGCCCGGGATGACGACCGGGCACCTCGACGCCCTCTCGGCGAAGGTGATCGAGGAGCGCGGATGCACCCCGAGCTTCCTCGGCTACTACGGCTACCCGTCGTCGATCTGCGCGTCACCGAACTCGGTGATCGTGCACGGGATCCCGGGTGACTACGTCCTCCAGGAGGGTGACCTCATCTCGATCGATGTGGGTGCCATCTACGAGGGGTACCACGGCGATGCCGCGATCTCCTTCGGCGTGGGCGAGCTGTCGCTCGAGCGGGACCGGCTCCTCACCACCACAGAGGAGGCCATGTGGGTGGGCCTCGCCAAGGCGGTCCCCGGGAACCGGGTCGGTGACATCGGCGCCGCCGTCGAAGCCGTCGGCCACGCTGCGGGTTATGGGGTGGTGCGTGAGTACGTCGGACACGGGATCGGCAAGCGCATGCACGAGGAGCCGCAGGTCCCGAACCACGGCAAGGCGGGCAAGGGAATGAAGCTCCGCACCGGCATGGCGCTCTGCATCGAGCCGATGTTCAACCTCGGCACCCACGAGACGGCGGTCCTCGACGATGAGTGGACCGTGGTGACGGCCGACGGCAGCACCTCCTGCCACTGGGAGCACACGATCGCCCTCACCGAGGATGGCCCCCAGGTCTTCACCCTGCCGGACGGCGCCGAGACCAACCTCGACGCGCTCCTCGCCGCCCGCGCCCTCAGCTGATCAGTCGGGCGGCGTCGGCCGGCGCCACCCGGGTGATGCCCGGGATCACGTCGAAGCCTTCGTCCGGGGACACGATGGTGTCGATCCCATACGCCTGGCAGGTCGCCACGTGGACGAGGTCACGCGCCGACACGCCGGGATGGTCGAAGGCCAGCTCCGGTACCCGGCGCATCACGTCGTCGGTGAGCGCCAGCACCGGGTCGAAGAGGTCGAGGGCCGCCTCGGCCATCGCCGCGCCCGTCTCCTGGTCCATGCGATTGAAACGCTGGAAGATCTCCTGGATCACCTCGGCCGACGTCACGGCGTCCACCGACCCCTCGGCGAGTCGGTCGAGGAGGGTGCGGCACGGCTCCCGGAGTGGGTGGTCGACGCCGGCGGCGTACATGATCACGCCCGAGTCGATGAAGACGCTCATGGGTCGCTTCGCTCCTGCACGAGGCACGACGCACGACGCACGAAGCGCCGGGAGCGACGCCCGTCCCTCATGTGAGTTCGCCCCGTTCGATCTCCTCCTTCATGCGCTCCCAGTCGGGTGCCGGCGCCTCGAGGGCGAAGAGCGAATCCCGCGCGGCGAGGCGGTTCGTACCGAGGGCACGCGTGTGGGCATCGATCGCATCCCGGATGACGGCGCCGACGGACTTCCGCTGTTCGAAGGCGAGGCGCTCGACGCGATCGCGCTGGGCGGGGGAGAGGAGTACCTGGGTGCGCTCGGTGTACATGTGCATAACATACCATGTATAGATTTCGCAGATTCCGCCGGATTCGGTTGGGATAGCCGGAAACCCGCACGTACACTCCCGTTCCCCGGCCGGGACCCCGCGTCCCACGGCGACTCACGACCGCTGGCCGAGCCGGAGGAACCAAGTTCCAAGGGTCCTTGGACCATGTCCCGAGTGGCGTGTGCCCGGAACCTGTGAGTAACCAGAGGTACCGACCATGAAGGTCCAGCCTTCCGTCAAGAAGATGTGTGACAACTGCCGGATCATCCGCCGCCGTGGACGCGTGTGGGTGATCTGCTCGAACCCGCGGCACAAGCAGCGACAGGGGTAACTACGAATGGCACGTATCGCCGGCGTGGATCTGCCACGCGACAAGCGACTTGAGATCGCCCTGACCTACATCTTCGGTGTGGGTCGCACCCGCGCCCAGGAGATCGCCGATGGCATCGGCATCGACCGGGGCACGAAGGTGCGTGACCTCACCGACGAAGAGGTCACCAAGATCCGTCGATTCATCGACCAGAACTACGAGGTCGAGGGTGACCTCCGCCGCGAGGTGGCGCAGAACACCCGCCGCAAGATGGAGATCGGCTCGTACCAGGGCCTCCGCCATCGTCGTGGCCTCCCCGTGCGCGGCCAGCGCACCCACACGAACGCCCGCACCCGCAAGGGCAAGTCCACCCCGGTTGCCGGCAAGAAGAAGGTGACGAAGTAATGGCCGAGCGTCAGCAGCGCGTCCGCCGTCGCGAGCGCAAGAACATCGCGCACGGCGTCGCCCACATCAAGGCGTCCTTCAACAACACGATCGTCACGATCTCCGACGTGCAGGGGAACTCGGTCGTCTGGACCTCCGGCGGTTCCGTCGGGTTCAAGGGCTCCCGCAAGTCCACCCCGTATGCCGCGCAGGTCGCCGCCGAGGAAGCAGCCCGGCGCGCCGGCGAGCACGGCATTCGCAAGCTCGACGTCATCGTCTCGGGCACCGGCTCGGGCCGTGATACCGCGGTCCGCACGCTCCAGAACATGGGGATGGAGATCACCGGGGTGAAGGACATCACCCCGATCCCGCACAACGGCTGCCGTCCCAAGAAGCGGAGGGGTTGAACCATGGCCCGCTACACCGGACCCACGTGCAAGGCGTGCCGCCGCGCCCGCACCCCGCTCTGCCAGTCGAAGCGCTGCGCCGCCGACACCCGCCCCTACCCCCCGGGCGAGCACGGCCGCGGCCGCATCCGTGAGAGCGACTACCTCATCCAGCTCCGTGAGAAGCAGAAGCTTCGCTACATGTACGGCATCCTGGAGCGCCAGTTCCGCCGCTACTACAAGGAAGCCGCCCGCCAGCGCGGCATCACCGGCGAGAACCTGCTCCGCCTGCTCGAGTCCCGCCTCGACAACGTGGTGTACCGCTCCACGCTCGCGGCGACCCGCCCGCAGGCCCGCCAGCTCGTCAACCACGGGCACTTCACGGTGAACGGCAAGAAGGTCGACATCCCCTCGTACCAGGTGCGGGCCGGCGACGTCGTCCAGCTCAAGGAGAACTCGAAGGACCTCCTCGTGGTCGAGCACTCGCTCGACACCGCGGAGATCACGTCCCCCGAGTGGCTGACCGTGAACCGGGACGCCCGCTCCATCACCGTCGTCGACCTCCCCAACCGGGAACAGATCGACACGCCCATCCAGGAACAGCTCATCGTCGAGCTCTACTCCAAGTAAGGACCCAGGAATGCTCATTGTCCAGCGTCCCCAGATCGAAGAGCAGCCCGTCGACGGCGACCGCAGGTCGCGCTTCGTCGTCGAGCCGCTCGAGCCCGGGTTCGGCTACACCCTCGGCAACACGATGCGCCGCTCGCTCCTCTCGCGGGTGCCCGGTGCGGCGATCACCTCGGTTCGTATCGAGGGCATCGACCACGAGTTCGACACCATCACCGGCGTCGTCGAGGACATCGTCGACATCATCCTCAACCTCAAGCAGGTGGTCCTCCGCCTCGAGGAGCCGGACCAGTACACCCTGTACCTGTCCGCCAAGGGTGCCGGCAACGTGACCGCAGGCGACCTCAAGGTCCCCGCCGGTGTCGAGGTCGTGAACCCCGACCACCACATCGCCACGCTCTCGGCCGACGGTGCCGTCGAGATGGAGCTCTCCGTCTCCCCAGGAGTCGGCTACCGGTCCGCAGGCCTCGCCGGCGACCAGATCGGCGTCATCCCGATCGACGCCATCTTCTCCCCGGTGCGCCAGGTGGCCTACACGGTCGAGCCGACCCAGGTCGGCATGATGACCAACTACGACCGCCTCGTCATCGACGTCGAGACCGACGGTTCGCTCACCCCCGCCGAGGCCGTGTCCTCGTCGGGCAAGACGCTCCGTGAGCTCATGGGCCTCTTCGCCGACATGGGCGAGGGCATCGGCCTCGAGCTCGGCGACGTGGAGGAGCCCGACTACGGCTCCCCCGACCTCGAGCTCCCCATCGAGGCCCTCGATCTCTCCGAGCGTCCCCGCAACTGCCTGCGTCGCGCCCAGATCGCCACGGTTGGCGAACTCGTGCGCAAGACCCCGGACGAGCTCCTCAACATCACCAACTTCGGGCAGAAGAGCCTCGAAGAGGTGAACGAGAAGCTCTCCGAGCTCGGCCTCCAGCTCAACGCTGTTGGCGAGGGGGGTATGTGATGCGTCCCGTCAAGGGAAAGCGGCTCGGCGGTTCGCCCTCGCACCAGAAGGCGATCCTGTCGAACCTCTCGGCGTCGCTCATCGAGCACGGGTCGATCACCACGACCGTCACCAAGGCCAAGGTGCTGCGTCCGTTCGTCGAGAAGCTCATCACCAAGGCGAAGCACGGCACGCTCCACGACCGTCGCAACGTCCACAAGTACATCGATGACAAGACCGTCGTCACGAAGCTGTTCGACGAGGTGGCTCCCCGCTTCGCCGATCGTCCCGGTGGCTACACCCGGATCGTGAAGATCGGCCCCCGTCGCGGTGACAACACCGAGATGGCGATCATCGAGTTGGTGGAGTAGCGAGGGAGACGCC
>CP070681.1:825711-831624 GCA_020352575.1 Acidimicrobiia bacterium
GGGGCTTGCGGACCTCCTGCCGGTGGGATTCCTCCCCTGATCAGCGGACGCTGCCTGCCCCGAACAGCTCGCGGAGCTCGGCGTAGAGGTCGGATCTGGGTTCCACCCGGAAGCCGTTGAAGAGGAGCACCTTCGGATCGGCGCCGTTGAGCAACCGGAGGAAGACCTGGGCTTCCCCGGGGTGGTTCTCGAGGACCGAACGGAGCGCCGCGACCTTCTCCCGGCTCAAGGCCGAGGCCTTCACGTCTATGTGGACGGCCGACCCGGCGTCCAGCCGGGGCTCCAGAAGTTCGGCAGCCACCACCTTCCGCTCGTCGCCGCGGGTATCGACCCGTCCCTTTACGAGCAGGATCGCGTCCTCCTCGATGAGGGGCCCGTACTCGTCCACGGCCTTCGGGAAGCAGAGCACCTCGACCTCTCCTTCGAGGTCCTCGAGTTGGAAGAACACCATGAGCTGGTTGTTCTTGGTCCACCGGCGCGTGACCGTGCCCACCACGCCGCCGACGACGACCTGCTCGCGGTCCGCTCGCTCCTCCAGGCCGGGCACGGTGCAGGTCACCGAGGCGCGCAGCACGTGCTCGACGCCGAACAGCGGATGGTCGGAGATGTAGAGGCCGAGCATCTCCTTTTCGAACGAGAGCCGAATGCGCTTGTCCCATTCGTCGGAGCCAATGGCCTCCAGGGGGGACTCGGTCGGCGGCGCGTCACCGCCGTCGAAGAGGCTGAACTGCCCGGCCTCCTCGTTGCGCCGACGTTCGACGGTGGCGGCGAGCACGTCGTCGAGGGCGAGGAACAGCGCCTTGCGGGTGTGCCCCATGTCGTCGAATGCGCCCGCCTTCACCAGGGACTCCATCGTCTTGCGATTGAGGACCGAGAGGTCGACACGGTCGAGGAAGTCGGCCACGTCGGCGAACGGCCCCCCGCGGCGCTCCTCGAGGATCTTCTCCACCACACCCTCGCCCACGTTGCGGATGGCGGACATGCCGAAGACGATCACGCCGTCGTCGACGGTGAAGTCCATGTCGGAACGATTCACGTCCGGCGCCACGACCTCGATGCCCAGCGAGCGGCACTCGTTGAGGTAGAGCGACGTCTTGTCCTTGTCCCGCTTCGTGGAGGTGAGGAGGGCCGCCATGTACTCGGCGGGGTGGTTCGCCTTCAGCCAGGCCGTCTGATAGGCCACGTAGGCGTAGCAGGCGGAGTGGCTCTTGTTGAAGCCGTAGCCGGCGAAGTACTCGATGAGCCCGAACAGCTCCTCGCCGAGCGCGCTCCCGTACCCCTGGGACTCGGCACCCTTCACGAACTTCTCGCGCTGCTCGGCCATGAGCGCCGGGATCTTCTTGCCCATCGCCTTGCGGAGGCCGTCGGCCTCGGCCATCGAGAACCCGGCGATGCGCTGGGAGACCTGCATCACCTGCTCCTGGTACACCATGATCCCGTACGTCTCCCCGAGGACGTCCTCGAGGTCGGGATGGGCGTACTCGACCTGCTCACGGCCGTGCTTGCGCTCCACGAACATCGTGTGCATGTTCGCCCCGAGGGCACCGGGGCGATAGAGCGCGTTGACGGCGATGATCTCCTCGAACCGGTCCGGCTCGAGGGCGCGGATGAGGGTGCGCAGGCCCGACGACTCCAACTGGAACACGCCGATCGTGTCGCCCCTCCGGAGCAGGTCGAAGGTCTTCTCGTCGGTGAGGTCGACGCGGTCGATGTCGGGCCGTTCGCCCGAACCCTCCTCTATGAGGTCGAGCGCGCGGTCGATGATGGACAGGTTCCGCAGGCCGAGGAAGTCCATCTTGAGGAGGCCGAGGTCCTCCACTCCGTGCATCTCGTACTGGGTGACGATCTCGGCCCCGTCACCCTTCTGCTGGATCGGGACGATGTCGGTGATCGGCGTCGGTGCGATGACGACGGCAGCGGCATGGATGGAGTCCTGGCGGCGGAGGCCCTCGAGCCCCCGAGCAGTGTCGATGGTCTCGCGGACGTCGTCCTCGTCCTCGTACAGCCGGCGCAGCTCACTGGCCTCGTTGTGGAAGGCCCGGGCGTTCTCGTTGCCGGGCTCGGGTTCCTCGATCAGGTCGGCGATGCTCGCCTCCCGGCCGAGGATGGCCTGGGGCCACAACTTCGAGATCTTGTCGCCGAGCCCATAGGGGTGGCCGAGGACTCGGGCGGCATCCCGCACCGCCTGCTTCCCCTTGATGGTCGAGAACGTGATGATCTGGGCCACGTGGTCCGAGCCGTACTTCTCGGCCGCGTACTGGATCACGTCGGCGCGATACCGCTCGTCGAAATCCATGTCGATGTCGGGCATCTCCTTGCGACCCGGGTTGAGGAATCGCTCGAAGATGAGGCCGTACTCGATGGGGTCGAGGTCCGTGATCTCCAGGCAGTACGCCACGATGGCGCCCGCCGCCGACCCACGTCCCGGTCCGCAGCGGATCCCCCGATCCTTGGCGTACTTGATGAGGTCCCAGACGATGAGGAAGTAGGCCGGGAAGCCCATGTCATCGATGATCCGGAGTTCGTGCTCGATGCGGTCGCGCACCTCATCGGACAGCGGGTCGCCATAGCGCTGCTTCGCCCCCCGGTAGACGAGGTCTCGGAGGTACTCGCGCTCCGTGGTGCCGGCGGGCACGGGGAACTCGGGAAGGAGGATCCTGTCGAACTCGAGTTGGACGTCGGCACGCTCGGCGATCCACAGGGTGTTGTCACAGGCGCCGGGGAACTCGTCCTCGGGGAACAGGCGCCGCATCTCCGCCGCGCTCTTCAGGTAGTACTCGGGGCCGCCGTTGAACCGGAACCGGTTCACCTCGTCCTTGGTGGAGCCGGTCTGGATGCAGAGGAGCACGTCGTGGGCGTCGGCCTCATCCGCGCTCACGTAGTGGGCGTCGTTCGTGGCGAGGAGCGGTGCCCCCACCTTCTTTGCGATGTCCCGCAGGTCAGGGAGCACACGCTGCTGGGCCGCGAAGTCGTGGTTCATGATCTCGATGAAGTAGTTGTCCCGACCGAAGATGTCCTGGTACATCGCGGCGACCTCGACGGCCTTGTCGAAGTCCCTCGCCTCGTGCTCCTGCCCCTCCTCCACCACGGCGTCGGGCGCAAGCATCTGCGCAACCGGTCCACCGAGGCATCCGGAGGTGGCGATGAGGCCCTCGGAGTGCTCGGCGAGCAGCTCGAGGTCCATCCGCGGCTTGTAGTAGAAGCCCTCGAGGTACGCCCTGGAGGCCAACTGGATGAGGTTGCGGTATCCCGTCTCGTTCTCCGCCAGGAGGGTGATGTGGTAGTAGTCCCGACCACCACGGGGCCGGTCGAGCCGGGACCCCTTGGCGACGTAGCCCTCCATGCCGATGATCGGCTTCACGCCGGCCTTGGCGGCGGCCTTGGTGAAGTCCACGACCCCGTACAGGACCCCGTGGTCGGTGATGGCCACGGCCGGCTGGCCGTCGGCCGAGACGTGCTCCATGACCTTTGCGACGCGAGCGGCGCCATCCAGCATCGAGAACTCGGTATGGACGTGGAGGTGAGCGAAGGAATCGGCCATGGGCGAATTACACGAGTGGGATTCGTGACCCTACCAGCGCCCCGACGGAGGCCGGCCCGCTAGAGCTGGGTCGCGAAAACCAGGATGCCTGCGAGCCCGAGGAGCAGCATCGCTGCCGCCGAGCGATCCTTCACGGTTCGGAGGATGCCGTACGCGACCACGCCGCCGATCAGGCCACCGAGGTGCCCCTGCCAGGAGATCCCCGGCAACAGTGAGATGAAGGCGTTGATGGCCAGCAGTGACAGGATCGACCGGAGTTGGGCGTTCCCTGCCTTGCTGCGTCGTTGCACCCACGCACTCCCGAGCCAGATCCCGAACAGCCCGAACACCGCGCCGGATGCGCCCACGGTGCCGCTGAATGGGTCGGCGAGGTACGTGACGGCCACCCCACCGGCGACGGCCGAGAAGAGCCACACCGAGATGAAGGGCAGGCGCCCGAGGCGTGCCTCGAGTCCCTGGCCGAGGATGTAGAGGGCGTACATGTTCACGCCGAGGTGCAGGAAGCCCCCATGCCCGAGTGAGTGGCTGAGGATGCGCCACCAGTCGCCCTCCAGTACTGCGGCGGGCACCAGGACCACCAGCGACCGGGCACCGGGGACCACCGACGCCACGATGTAGGCGAGGACGGTGACGACGAGGATCCCCATCGTGATGGGGGCCCGTTGGGCGAGCCCGCGCTGCGCGGGGCGCCGAATGACCCGCTGCGTGCCTTGCTCCATCACGCAGGTCGGGCACCGTTGGCCGACCGCTGCCTCGATCGAGCAATCGCCGCAGATCGGCCGCTCACACCGGGTGCACGCCAGGTAGGTGACCCGGTCGGGGTGGCGGTAGCACACCGGCGCCGTGCCGGCCTCGGTGCCCTGGGGTTCCATGGAAGGAAGGGTAGGAAACGGGGAGGGGTACCCCCGAGCGCTAGCCGAAGAAGGTCTCTGCGACCTCGTAGAGGTCGGGGGTCACGCCCCGGATCTCGGCACAGCCCTCCGAGAGGGGCACGGCGACGATCTCACCGCCGCGCATCGCGACCATCGTGCCGTGCTGCCCGCTCACGGCGAGGTCCGCTGCACGGGTGCCGAGCCGGGTGGCGAGCACCCGGTCGAAGGCGGTCGGCGTCCCGCCGCGCTGGAGGTGGCCGAGGACCGTCACCCTCGTCTCGAAGCCGGTCATCTCCTCGAGGATCGGAGCGATCTGGTACCCCACGCCGCCGAGCCGGTCGAATCCGAACGCGTCCTTCTCGAGTTCGGTCTTGACCGGGGGCTTGATCCCCTCGGCCACCACGACGATCGAGTAGTTCTTCCCGCGGCGATGGCGACGACGGATGAGGGATGCCACCTCTTCGAGGTCGTACTCGACCTCGGGGATGAGGATGGCCTCGGCGCCCCCTGCGATCCCGGCGTACGTCGCGATCCACCCCTTCGTGCGACCCATCACCTCGACGATGATGATCCGGTTGTGGGCCTCGGCAGTGGTCGTGAGCCGGTCGATGGCGTCGGTCACGATCTGGACCGCCGTGTCGAAGCCGAAGGTGAAATCCGTGCCGTTGATGTCGTTGTCGATGGTCTTCGGCACGCCCACCACCTTGGCGCCGTCCTCCTGGAGCCGGAGTGCCGTGCGGAGCGTGCCATCCCCACCGATCACCACGAGGGTGTCGATCTCGTTGCGCCGGAGCGTCTTCTCGACGCTGGCGAAGCCATCACCGTGGACATAGGGGTCCCGACGGGAGGTGCCGAGGATGGTCCCACCCTTCGCGAGGATCCCCCCCACGTCCTTGTCGTCGAGGAGCTCGACGTCGCCCTCCATGAGGCCGTCCCAACCGTTCATGATCCCGACGACTTCGGCGTCGTACTTCTGGTTGGCCCGGACGACGAGCCCCCGCACCACGGCGTTGAGGCCGGGGCAGTCGCCGCCGGCGGTGAGCACTCCGATGACGCTCATGCGTCGCTCCCGTTCAGTAGAGGAACATGGGCTTGCCGCCCACGTGCCGGATCTTCGGCCGATACGCGTCGACGTCGTACATCTCTCCGACATCGACCCGCTTCACGCCCTCGCCGGTCACCGAGATCGGGACGTTCGTGTAGGTGCCGCCACGCAGCGCCACCATGCGGCCCGATTGGCCCTCCATGGCAAGGTCGGCGGCCATCACCGCGTAGTTGCTCGCCACCATGAGGTCGAGCGAGTCGGGGCTCCCCGACCGCATGAGGTAGCCAACCGACTGGTTGATGATGTTGATGCCCGTTGCGTCCTTGAGGAGGGCACCGAGCTCCTGGCCGATGCCGCCCAGCTTCCGGTGCCCGTAGGCATCCGCCTCGCCGCTCAACGCCATGTCGCCACCCTCGATCACGGCACCCTCGGACACCGTCACCATCGCGTAGTTG
>CP070681.1:831724-837989 GCA_020352575.1 Acidimicrobiia bacterium
CGTGGGGCGGGGGCGAGGCCCCGGCCCCTCTCGGTCCTTGCCTAGCCGTCGAAGGCGGAGGCGGTCTCGTCGCAGATATTCGCCTCGAAGTCCGCGATGTCGCGGTCTCCGGTGACGACTGCCTGGATCGCCCCGTCCATGAGGCCGACGAACTCCGGCCAGCTTCCGGCCCACAGCGGGCCCTCAGTGGTGGGGTTGTTCGCCAGGCCGTCGAGGAAGGCCTGGTTGTTGGCGGGCGGTGTGAAGCCGAGGAAGGCATCGAGTGCCTCTTGGCTCACCCGGCTCGGGATGTTGGCCCCGAGCTCGGAGATCTGCGCCTGCACGCTGGCCTCGGTGAGTGCCTGCACGAGTGCGAACGCTGCGGCCGGGTCGGCCGTGTTGGCGTTCACCACGTAGGCGCCCCAGAAGAGCCAGTTGCCCGGGCCTGCGGGGCCCTCTGGCAGACCAACGACGTCCCAGTTGAACTCGACGGTGCGGATGCCCGGCGTGGCCCAACGGCCGTTCTGGAACATGCCGACGGTACCGGCCCGGAACGGCGTCTCCGGGTCCTCGCCGTACGGGATCACCGCGTCGGTCGAGTACAGGTCGCGCAGTGCCGAGAGACCAGCGATGGACTCGGCGCTATCGAGGCCACAGGCCGTACGGTCGGCCGTGAAGAAGCCTCCACCGGTGGCGTTCAGCCACGCACCGTACGGGCCCCACCAAGCGCTCTGGCCGTAGCCCTTGATCTCGCCGCCGAGGGCGGCAACACCGTCGACGACCTCGTTGAACGCGTCCCAGTCCCAGTCGCCGGACGCTTCAAGCTCGACAGGGTTGTCGACGCCGGCCTCAGCGATGAGGTCGAGGTTGACGTACAGGGCGAACGTGGACACGTCGCGGGGCAGACCCCAGAGTGCGTTGCCCGGCTGACCGGTCTCGAGGTCGGTGGTCAGGTGACCCATGGGACCCGGGTAGAAGTCGTCATCGTTGTGGCCTGCGTCGTCCGCGTAGGTGCGGAGGTCGAGGATCACGCCACGGGACGCGAAGTCCGCGATGTCGGTGCCCGGGATCCAGAAAACGTCGGGGGCCGTGCCGGCCGACAGGTTCGTGAGCAGGGTCTGCTGGTAGCCGGCGCCTTCGTTCGAGCCAGGCTCGTAGGTCAGCGTGATGCCGTCGAGGTCACCCGAGAGCTGGTCCGAGATACCTTCGTACACGGCCGCCTCTTCGGGGTTGTCGGGACGGGTCATCCACCGCAGTTCGACGTCCTCGGGGGGTGCCTCGGTTGCCGGAGCCTCGGTCGCAGGTGCCTCTGTCTCGGACGGTTCGTCCGAGGCACACGCGCTGGCGATCATCGCCAGGATGGCGATGAGAAATACCAGTTTCCTCTTCATGTGTTTCCTCCAGTCGGGGCCGGGGCAGGTGCCGGGGCCTCTGTGTATGGATCTGGTTCGACGACTTCCACGGCGAGCCCCCTCCCCACCAACTCCGCGACCACCTCGGGGGAGGCGGACGGTCCGGTGATGAGGAGGTCGACCTGGGAGAGGTCGGCGATCTTGGCGACGCTGATGTGTCCGAGCTTCGAGCCATCGGCGACGACGACGGTCTTGGTGGCTGCCTCGACCATGCGGCGCTTGACGGTTGCCTCGGGCAGGTTGACGTTGGTGATTCCTCGCTCGGGGTGCACGCCGTTGCATCCGATGAACGCCACCGAGGCGTGGACCTGGTCGAGGAGGTGGTGGGCCATGGGTTCGACGAGTGAGTGCTGTTTCGGGCGGAGCGTGCCGCCCGTTACGACCACGGAGAGGCGAGGAATGGCGGCCTCGAGTTCCAGGGCGTTGGTGAGGCCGGTGGTGAACACTGTGGCGTCGGTGAGGTCCTCTCGGGTCACGAGCGCCCGGGCGATGGCGGTGGTGGTGGTTCCTACGTCGAGGATGACGGTCCCGCCGGTGCGGACCATCTGCGCAGCGTGTCGCCCTATTGCTGCCTTCTCCGCTGCATGCTCGCCGAGGGCCTCTTCGAAGGTTCTTTCGACCTTGGGCTCGCGGTCGGCCGCCATCGCGCCGCCGTGGACGCGCTCGACGAGGCCGCGTTCGGCGAGGAGTCCGAGGTCGGTCCGGATCGTGACCTCGGAGAGGTCGAAGAGTTCGCTGAGTTCCTGCACCCGGACGAATTCGCGTTCAGCGACGAGGGAGGCGATGCGATCTCGCCGCACCTCTGCTGGGATAGGGTCCTCCACCTTCGATATCTTACGAATCGCTTTCGAATCTCGTCAAATGGTTTCGGGTGTGGTCCCCGGGAGCGGTCGCTCCCATGTGGTCCCGGTGGCGAGCGCGACCGACTTGTAGGCCCCGTCGTAGATGCCGATCTGCTTGTTCCGGACGATCGAGCTGCAGTACATGGTGAGCAGGTCGTGCTCGCGGGTGAGGAGGTCGATTGCCTGCAGTGTCCGCTGGGGTGTCCGGGTCTCGATGGTGCCGTCGCCGAGTTCCGCGGCCCGGATGGCACCCCATGCCTCGTGGGCGCCGACCCGCTCGTTGAAGATCTTGGGGATCGGGTAGAACGCCAGCTCGGACGGCTTTGTGATCATCACGTCCGACACCCGCATGAGGTAGTTCGAGGTGTATACCCCGTGGAAGGTGTTGTCGAAGATGAAGACATGGAGGCCGCTCACCGAACCATCGCGGGCGGCGTCGGCGAACGCCTTCGCTTCCTCCCAGGTGCGGTAGAGGTGCACGTCCTCGGCGCGATCGCCGAGCTCGGCCTTCAGCCATTCCCAGTTGTTCTCGTGGTCGCCGAGGTTCACGAACAGCGTGAGCTCGTCCTTGGCGATCATCGGCTCGGTGTGGTCGACGATGGCCTTGAACAGCTCCCGTTGGGCGCCTGCGCCGCCCATGGTGAGGAGGAACCGGCGGGGCTCGCCGTTCGCCATGCGGCGCATGCGAGCCGCGCAGTCGACTTCGATGTGCTCGACGAGTTCGTGGTCGACGTGGTGACCGACGTACTCGATCGCGTCGGCCGGGGTCGGGTTGAGGATCCGGTCCTCCTCGTCGAACTGGTTCATGATCCGGAAGCCGTAGTAGCCGGACGGTGACTGGACGGCGTGCGTGGCGCCCTCCGTGAGCTGGAAGGCCATCGGCCAGTTGTCGAACATCATGTCCACGACGTTCGTCATGCCGCCGGCGACGGCACCCATGCAGTTCCACATGTGAGCGGTGAGGATCGGCATGTCGGCTGGGAAGGCCTTGTGGAGGGGTCCGAACAGCTCGCTCTTGCGGTAGTCGCGGGCGTTCGCCTTGAGGAAGCGCCAGGGCCATCCGATCGCCTGGTTGTTGAGCAGCCAGTTGAGGCCCGGAAGCGTGGTGTCACCTGACGTGATCGATTCCCACACGTGCGTATTGAAGAGCTCGCTGCGCTGCGAGAGCCTCGAGTACTTGCTGTAGTTCGTGTTCCACCAGTTGATGACGTCGCTTGGCACGCCGGGGATGGAGAGCAGGTCAAGCCAGAGCGGCGTGTAGCCCATCGCACGTGCTGCCGAGGCGCCGGCCATGGCAATGCGGTAGTGGCCGTATCCCATGCGAATGGTCGAGATGATGACCCCGGATTCGCGGGAGATCGGCTCACCGTCTTGGTCCCGCACGATGTCACGGAGTCCGAGCTCGTCACCGAGGTAGTGGTTGTCCACGACGCTGAGCGAGTAGTGCTCGTCCGGGTCGTAGTTGAACTGCTTGGCGAACTTCTCCCGCCATGCCACGGCCTTGCGGTCCTGCGACGGGGTGATGCGGTTGCCGTAGAGGCTGAATTGCTTGCTGTCCATGGCTCCTCAGTGGTGTTCAGGCGTCCCGGCGGGCGCCGTCCGATGGGGTGACGATGCGGTGGGAAGGGGGTGCGAAGCCGGCCTTGGCGTAGGCCGCGCAGACCGCCCCCACGTTGGCGTCGATGAGTGATTCCTCGCAGAGGGCGATGACCGATCCGCCGAAGCCGCCGCCAGTGAGTCGGGCGCCGAGGGCGCCGGAGGCCGTGAGTGCGTCGACGGCGACGTCGGCCTCGACGCACGAGGCCTCGAAGTCGTCGCCATAGGACGCATGGCCCTCGACCATGATCCGTCCGACCGTGCCCCAGTCGCCGACCTCCAACGCCCCGGCGATGGCCTCGACGCGGATGTTCTCGGAGGTGACATGGCGCGCCCTGGCGGCAAGGACCGGGTCGTCGAGGCCGGAGAGGTCGCGGGCGTCGCGGAGCGACGCGACTCCCAGCGCTTCAGCGGCCGCTTCGCACTCCATCCGACGGTCTCCGTACTCGCCCAGGTCGTGTTCGTGGCGGACGCCCGTGTCGATGACGACGAAGGCGAGGCCCGCAGACCCGGGGTCAAGCGGAACGAGTTCGACGGTCTGGTTGCGAACGTCGTAGAGGACGCCGTGGCCGGCGACACCCCGCATGGCGACGACTTGATCCATCCCTCCAGTCGGAGCACCGACGAAGTCGTTCTCGGCTCGCCGCGCCAGTTCGGCGACCTCCATGCTCCGGAGGTCCCACCCGTCCAACTCCGCCACACCAAGCGTGAGGGCGCAGAGCAATGCAGCCGATGACGAGAGGCCTGCCCCGAGGGGGACGCTGCCGTCGATGGCGATGTCGAAGCCGGTCGGGGTGTCGAGCACCCAGGCTGTGGACGCGGTGTATGCCCGCCACCCGGTGAGAGATCCAGGCGTGAGGTCGTCGAGCGACACCTCGAGACGAGCCCCGGGGTTGGCCGATGTGACCGCGCGGATCGTCCGGTCGCCTCGCGACCGAAGCGCTACGTTGGCGCGGAGTTCGATGGCGAAGGGGAGGACGAGCCCGTCGTTGTAGTCGGTGTGCTCGCCGATGAGGTTGACGCGACCCGGAGCCGACCAGATGCCGTCGGGGTGGGCTGCGAAGGTCTCGGTGAACAAGGAAGCGGCGGACATGGTGGGGGGAGTGAGGTTTACGATAGCTTTCGACTTGCTGCTGTGACCCAGGTGACCCGTCGTTTTCTTTCGGAACCTGAGGACTGCATCGTGCACATCATCGACGAGCTCGACATCGACCCGGCACGGGCGAGGATCCATGAGGAAGGGTGGCAGTCGTGGTCTCCGACCTCCGTCTACGGGGCCGACGAGGCACCGCTTCGTCCTGTATCGGATCGCAATCGTCTCCTCTGCTACCGACCAGAGGTGGTGCCGCCAACCGATCGATTCTGGAGTGAGGGCCTCCTCGCGATCGATCCAGGCAATGGCGGGCCCATCCGGGTCTATGGCACATCCGATGGCATCGATGAGGTCGAGTCCATCGAGGCTGAGGTGCGCGGTTCGACCGTTGTCGTGCGATCGAATGGACCCACGGAAGTGGTCTTGGACGAGGCGTCGCCGACAGTCGAGGAGGCTTTGGCGCGTTGGGCAGAGGGGTTCGCCGCTCATGTGGGGATGGGAGCGGTGCGCCCGGCGCCAACCATCTGGTGTTCCTGGTACAGCTACTTCACCTCGGTGACCGAGGCCGATGTGGTCGAGAACATCGAGGAGATCGAACGCCTCGACCTCCCCGTCGACGTCGTGCAGTTGGACGATGGGTACCAGCAGGCCCATGGCGACTGGCTCACCTTGTCGGACCGGTTCGATTCCCTCGAGGGGATCGTCGATCGCATCCGGGCGACCGGTCGCCGTGCCGGGATCTGGCTCGCTCCGTTCCTCGTGTTCCCCGATTCGGACCTTGCGGCCCGATCGCCGGAGTGGCTCGTGCGAGACGACCAGGGTGCGCCCGTCATCGCCGGCCACAACTGGGGTCGGGACTGCCTCGTCCTCGACACCACTCACCCCGGTGCCCGGGAGTGGCTTGTCGGGGTGGTCGCAACGATGCGGGCGATCGGGTTCGACTTCTTCAAACTGGACTTCCTGTACGCCGGGGCGCTCGAGGGCCGCCGCCACGAGGAGGGCTCGGGCTTGCGGGCCTACCGCGATGCCATGCACCTCCTCAGAGGAGCGATGGACGATGCCTACCTCCTCGGGTGTGGTGCACCGATCCTCCCCTCGGTGGGACGCGTCGATGCGATGCGGGTGAGCCCGGACACGGGGTGGCACCACCTGCCACCAGATGGCGACATGAGCCAACCGGCGACGTCGGCCGCCATGGTGACCGGGCGTGCCCGCGCGTACCAGCACGGCCGGTGGTGGGTGAACGACCCCGACAACCTCCTGCTCCAACCCGGAGTCGAGCACCGCGAGGAGTGGGCCGAGCATGTGCGTGGGTTCGGGGGCTTGCGGGGCAGCAGTGATCG
>CP070681.1:838089-844977 GCA_020352575.1 Acidimicrobiia bacterium
GAGAGCGAGGTCTTGCTGGACGAGAAGTAGGACTCGAAGGCGGCGACATCTGTGCCGTAGTCGACCACGGTGAGGTCGGTGTCGAGGTCCGCCTGGGCGAACGTCGGCAGCAGGATCTGCGGGATGGCATCGACCGCGGCGTCCTCCGTGTAGGAGTTCGGCGTCACGTTGGATGAGGTGTCGATGGTGCCGCCCGTCTTGAGCGAACTCACCGTGGCCTTGCGGAAGTAGCTCTCCGCGCCCACGCCGCCGAAGTCGGTCCCACCGATCTCGACATCGGCGTACACCGTGCCGGTCGCGTCGTCGTCGATGCCACCCTCCACCAGTACGGGTCCGCCGAACTCGGCGTTGGTGCCACTGGTCAGGAACAAGTCCCCGTACACCTCGAGCGTCCCCGTGCCCGCCTCGGTCGGATCACTGTTGGGGTAGATCCGTGTGTAGTTCGACACCGTGACCGACTCCCCCGAGTACACGTCGCCGTAGATCTCCTTCCGGTTGGTCCCAACGATGGACTTCGCGGCGAAGAGGGCCTTGGCAAACGTGTCCAGCGGCGTGAGTTCGATGTCGAGGGAGACCTTGCGGAGCACGGACTGCTGGGCCGAACGGTTGGGTCCCCATCCCCACGCCTCGATCCGGTACTCGTAGCCGACATCTGCGGCATCGAGGCGTTCGACCCGCACGAGGTACTCGCCGAGATCCTCGCCGTCCGCCGAGAGGACCTCGGGCACGCACGAACTGGTCGACTCACCGAGCCAGATCACCCCGAGGTCGCGCGCGAGTGAACGAACTCCACTCGTGGTGAGGGCGTTGCCGGAGTCGTCGAACCACTCGGCGTCCGGCGGATTGTTGTTCTGCAACTCGGCCATGGCCCGCCGGGCACCGGCCTCAGCGGCGTTGATGGCCTCGACGCGGTGTCGATAGAAGGTGACCTCCCCCAATTCGTTCTCCGTCGTCGCGACCCACACGGCGCCGAGCGCGAAGACGATGAACGCCACGGCGAGTGCCGTGACCACTCCGATCCCTTCGTCAGCCCTCAGTCGTTGGATCACCTCAACACCCCGCGTTCGGATTCCAGATGTTCCGCCCAGACAGCTCAGTCGTCTCGAGTTTCGGCGAGATGTCGTCCAAGGGGTTGGCGTCGATCCACACCCTGAAGGACACGACCTTGCCGAAGGACGGGGCCCCGGGCTCATCCCCGGACGACTGGCTGGTGAAGAGCGGCTGCGCGTCGCCCGTCGCGTTCTGCACGAAGCGGTTGACCACGTTCTCGACGACGACTCGGCTGTCGCCAGTATCGACCGTTCGAATCAGATGGGCCGTGTCGTCGGCGTCCTCGACCGAGTCGCCGTCCTTGTCGTAGTCCAGCGTGTATTTGATGGTCTCGATGCCCGAACCCGTCTGGACCCGGATCACCATCGAGTCGCCGGTGTCTCCGCCCGTCGGTTCGCAGACCTGTTCGGCCGAGCG
Source organism: Acidimicrobiia bacterium (assembly GCA_020352575.1). Lineage (GTDB taxonomy): Bacteria > Actinomycetota > Acidimicrobiia > Spongiisociales > JAENVV01. The sequence continues at coordinate 839,557 of CP070681.1, forward strand.
GAAGTCTCGCTCCATCTGCTGGATCACGAGGCGCACCTCATCGTTCGAGTCCGCCGCTCCTTCCAGGTTCCGCGTCGATCGCAAGGAGGAGGCCATGATCCCGCCCACGATCACCCCGATGATGGTCAGCAGGACGACCGTGATCATGAGTTCGACGAGTGTGATGCCGTCGTCCGATCGGAAGCGATCCATCAGCTCGCCCCCGGGTCGATGTAGGCGGTGGCAATGATGATCTGGTCAGTGGCAAGCACCATCGTGAAGTCCATGAGCGTCGTGTAGCTATCGGTCTCGAGGTCGTATCCCTCGAGGACGTAGTCGATGTCCCCCGACACCATCGGACCAGCCGTCTGCCATACGCGGTACGAGATGTTCGAGGCGGTGTCGTAGGTCGTCTCCTCGCAGAAGCCCCTGAGGTCGAGTTCGACGTGGACCGTGTAGCGGAGCCCCTCGTAGGTGCCGAAGCCCTTGGTGATCTCCTCCTGCTGGACATCGCCCGAGGTGGACGCGACAGGGTCGTCGCAGCCAGGGGCGGCGTCGGTGAAGTCCACCACCCCGACCGTCGAGTAGTCGCCGAGGTCCACGTCCCACACCTGCAAGGTGAGCGTCGTGTCGAGACCGGAGACGAGCGTCGTGTACAGCCCGGTCTCGCCGGCTCCCACCCCCGCCACGCGAAGCGCTGACTTGGCCCCGGAACTGTCACCGGACGGGGGGTCAATTCGAACCCATCCCTCGAAGTCGGAGTCCTCGTCTGCGAGATAGGGATCGTTGAGCACGGAGAAGGTGCCCACATAGAGCATCTCCAACCCTCCGAAGACGTCCTTCACGCCGCCCCCGGTGTCATCCCGATCAGCCGTCGCACTGACGGCGAAGTCGCCCGAGCGCTCGAAGAACCCGAAGCTCCGTGACGAGTCCACGTACACCCCGACCGCCGTCGCATCCGGACCGAAGAAGGTGACGTCACCCCACGGCAGCGCATCGCCGGCAACGTCCTCGTAGAGCACATCGACGGTGGACTTCCACGAGAGCGTCTCACTCTCCGTGCCGAGTACCTCGTGGATCGGTTTCGAGGTGTTCAGGTCGGCCACCACCAGTCGAGTTCCGGAGGCGCGATACGCCGTCACCGAGCCACTGGAGAGCGTCGGACCAACGGACGTCGGCTCGGACGTCAGGTTGTCATCGTCGGCTCCGAAACTCACAGAAGCAGGGTCCACTGAGACCCGCGCAGGGTCGTCACTCGTCCCGAAGACGCCGTCGGCCCCGGCGGTCGTGAGCGAGGAGATCGACATCGAGTCACCACGGGCGCTGGCCGAACTCACGTAGTCGGTGATGGCTGTGGTCTCGAGGCTGGGGAACGTGACCGAGAGGCGCAGCGGATCGGCGCCGAACAGGACTGCGCCCTCGACGTTGGTCGCCGACAGCGTCACGTCGTCACTCGTTCCAAGCGTGTCGTCGGCGCCCAGGTAGACCAGGTCGTCCGTTCGCTGCCGGATGTCGAGCGTCCCGCCCGACCACGATGCGTCAGCTCGGATGAGCGGCTGGGAGGGCTCGGTGAACGGCGCGACGAGCGTCGTCTGGACCACCTCGCGGCGGAATCCGTCGGGTGGCACCCACCGCACCACTGCGGTGAGGCGGCGATAGTCCTCTGTGCCGTTGCCGTCGTCATCGACAGACGTGATGAAGATGTACCGGTCGAACAGCGTCCCGTCCCGATCGAGTTGCTCGTGGAAGTCGAGGAATGGACGGAACGTGTCTCCGGTGGCGAACACGATGTCCTCGGCGGGACTGCCCCATTCCCACCCATCCGTGGTGGCCGCCAGCGACGGGAACTCCGTTGTGTAGCAGCCAACGTCGTCCGGGCAGGTGGCCCCGTTCGTGGAGACGGCAAGGCCCATGTTCGCCCACTCGAGCGCCTGCGCCCGTTCGACGAGCTCAAGCCCCAACGCCGTAGCGGCCGCTTGGCGACGGGACTCGACGAGCACCCTCGAGGAGGAGTCGAAGGTGCGGAGGAGGATGACGATCAGGCCGAAGATGATGACGAGCGATACCACCGCCTCCATGATTCCGAACCCGGAGTCATCGGCGAACTTGCCCCGGAGCCACCTGGAGGGGCTCCGCAGGCGTGCGGAGGAACTGCGACGCATCGTACGGTCAGTATCGGGACCGCCGCCCCGACACTTGATGCAATTCAGGCGCCGGCGCCGTGCGGGACGATGCGTTGGGCTTCGTACACCCCGTCGACCGACCTGACACCGGCCAGCAGCGTGTGGATCTGCCCGGGATCGGCCAGTTCCACTTCGTATCGGAGGATCGCAGTGCGGTCTCGGCCGGTGACGGAGGACGAGGCGAGGATGTTGCCGCCCACGTCGGAGACGGCGGTCGTCACGTCTCGCAGGAGGCCGGACCGATCGAGCGCCTCGACCTGGATCCACACGGCGAAGGCACCGATCCGGTCGGGGGCCCACTGGACGTCCACGAGACGTTCCTCCTGGAAGCCGCCGACGTTCACACAGTCAGACCGGTGGACCGAGACGCCGTGGCCGATGGTGACGAATCCGATGATCGGGTCTCCTGGCACCGGGGCACAACAGCGAGCGATCCGCACCCACATGTCGTCGTACCCCTCGACGATGATCCCGGAGCCCGCCGCCTTCGTGCGGTGGATGGTCGCCGGAGCGAGGAGGTCCTCGTCCGCCGCCTCGCCGAGGTCCTCATCCGGACGCGCCTCCCGGAGGACCCTCGTCACGACCATCGCAGCGGTGAGGCCGCCCTCCCCCACTGCCGCGTACAACGAGCTGAGGTCCTTGTGTCCGAGGTCGGCGGCTACTGCGGTGAGGATGCGGTCCCGTGCCGCCTGGCCGAGCCCGAGGCCTTCCTTGCGGAGGAGGCCCATGACGCGGTCCCGACCGTCGGCCTGCGCTGCCTCGCGGCGCTCACGCTGGAACCACTGCTTGATTCGAGATCGGGCGCGGGCAGACGAGACGAACCCGGCCCAGTCCCGGCTCGGCCCGGCATCGGAGGCCTTGGAGGTCATGATCTCCACGACGTCCCCCGATTCGAGTCTTGTGTCGAGTGGGACCAGGCGGCCGTTGACCCTGGCCCCGGAGCACTTGTGGCCGACCTCCGTGTGCACCGCGTAGGCGAAGTCCACCGGGGTTGCTCCAAGGGGGAGCACCTTCACGTCGCCGGCGGGCGTCACCACGAACACCTCGTCCTGGTAGAGGTCGAGCTTCATGTCATTGAGGAACTCCTCCGGATCCGCCTGCCCGTCCTCGAGCTCCTGGAGGTCGGCGAGCCACGGCACGTCCTCGGCGCTGACCCCCTCCTTGTACCGCCAGTGGGCGGCGATGCCGTACTCGGCGCGCTGGTGCATCTCCCACGAGCGGACCTGCACCTCGAGGGCCTTGCCGTCGGGCCCGATCACGGTCGTGTGGATCGACTGGTAGAGGTTGAACTTCGGCATGGCGACGAAGTCCTTGAAGCGCCCGTGGAGCGGCTTCCACATCGCGTGGATGACCCCGAGCGCGGCGTAGCACGACGGCAGGTCACGCACGATCACCCGCAGGCCGATGAGGTCGTGGATCTCCTCGAACGGCCGTCCCTGCTCCACCATCTTCCGGTAGATCGAGTAGTGGTGTTTCGGACGTCCGGAGACTTCTGCGTCGATCCCCGCCTCGGAAAGGGCATCGTGGACCCTTGCGATGGCGTCCTCGATGACCGCCTCTCGGTGCGGCGACCGCTGCTGGATCAACTCCTCGATCTCTGCGTGACGCTTGGGGTGCAGGATCTCGAAGCAGCGGGACTCCAACTCATGCTTGATGTCCTGCGCACCGAGTCGATGCGCAAGTGGGGCGTACACCTCGAGGGTCTCCGCTGCGATGCGTTGCTGCTTCTCGGGTGCGAGCGCACCGAGGGTGCGCATGTTGTGGAGGCGATCTGCGAGCTTTATGAGGAGCACCCGCACATCCCGTGCCATCGCCACGACCATCTTTCTGATCGTGGCGGCCTGCTGCTCCTCCTTGGAGTCGAAGCGAACGCGATCGAGCTTCGTGACACCATCGATGAGGTGCGCCACCTCGTCGCCGAACTCCTTCTGGATCTCCTCGAGGGTGACCGGGGTGTCCTCGACGACGTCGTGGAGGAGCGCTGCCGCGATGGTGTCGACATCCATCCCGTAGCCGGCCAGCACCTCGGCGACAGCGATCGGGTGGGTGATGTATGGCTCTCCCGTCTTCCGGGTCTGGCCCCCATGCGCGTCCCGCGCCACCTCGAATGCACGCCGGATCGAATCCGGGTCGCCTGAGTCCGGGTGGTGCGCTGTGTGGAGTTCGAGGAGCCGTTCGATCGATACCGTTGCGGCCGACTGATCCGTCGACGTCATCCCCAGATGGTAGGGACGGAACCCGTCCGAGCGTGACGTCGCCTAGCGACGACCGGGGCGGCTGCTCTCGTAGCCGGAGGTCGACGCCTGGCGCTCCCGAGCCCGCTTCCTGGGGTCGATCGTCCCCTCATCTGCACGCTCTTTCAGTGCGACGAGCAGGGGTGCCGCGACGAAGATCGAGGAGTACGTCCCGGCCGCGATTCCCACGAACAGGGCGAGGGCGAAGTCCTGGAGGGTGCCGGCGCCCAGGAGAAGGCTGCCGACGAAGAGCAGCGAACCGACCGGGATGAGGCTGGTCAGCGAAGTCGCCAGGCTTCGGGCAAGCACCTCGTTCATGGCCTCGTTCACGAGTTCCGCGTAGGAGGTCTTCTTCTTCAACTCCTCGACGTGCTCGTTGATCCGGTCGTACACGACGACCGTGTCGTAGAGGGAGTACCCGAGGATCGTGAGGATCGCCACGACCGTGGCCGGCGTCACCTCGAACCCGACGATGGCGTACACACCGAAGGTGAGGAGCAAGTCGTGGAGCAGCGCGGCGATCGCGCCCACCGCCATCTTGAACTCGTACCGGAACGAGATGAACAGCACCACCACGCCCAGGAACACCGAGAGGGCCGTGATCGCGCTCTGGAGGATCTGGGACCCGAACGTTGGGCCAACCGTCGAGACGTCGGTCGAGTCCGGTGGCACGCCGAGGTCCTCCGCGACGAGCCGGACCAACTCGAACTCCCCTTCCTCGGTGAGGGCATCGGATCGGACGCGGAAGACGGCGCCGTCATCCAGCTCCTCGATGCGAAGTTCGTCGAACCCCTGGGACGTGAGCGTCTCCCGCAGCGCCGCCACGTCGATGCCCTGGGGGTTGTCGGCGAGGACCGCCGTGCCACCAACGAAATCGATGCCGAGGTTCAGGCCACGGATGCCGAGGGCAGCGACGGCGATGAAGAGCCCGATGAGGGAGATCCGGAACCACCTCGCCCGGCGACCGGCGAAGTCGTAGTCGGTCTCCGAACGGAGGATGCGGCCGATGGCGCTCATGACGTTCC
>CP070681.1:845077-847146 GCA_020352575.1 Acidimicrobiia bacterium
CGACGCCACCGTCGAGCACGCCGTTCGTCTCGCCGGGCTCGGCATGGAGCACGTGCTCGTCGCGGGGTCCACCGGCGAGGCGGCAGCCCTCACCGAGGGGGAGCGATCACGACTCACCATGGCGGTCCGCGACGCTCTTCCCGATGACGTCGCCGTCCTCGCAGGCACGGGTGCCCCTTCGAGCTACCAGGCGATGCGCCTCACGTCACAGGCTGTCGATGCGGGGGCCGACGCCGTGCTCGCGCTCTCTCCGAAGGGCTCGCACGAACTCCGCACCTACTTCACGGCGGTCGCCCACGTTGCCGGCGATACGCCGGTTCTCGGCTACCACTTCCCGGCGATGTCGGCGCCGGGCATCCCCGTCGGCATGCTCCAGGAACTCCCGATCGCCGGGTGCAAGGACTCCACCGGCGACCCGACCCGCCTCCTCCAGGAACTCACCGAGACCGAGGTGCCGATCTTCGTGGGAAGCACGGCGGTGCTTGCGATGGCAGGCCCCATGGGTGCGGCGGGGGCGATCCTCCAGGCCGGCAACGTCGCGCCGGAACTCTGCGTTCGGGCGTTCGGCGGCGACACCGGCGCCCAGCTCGCCCTCGCGGAGGCACACCTCGCAACGAAGGACCGCGCCCCGAACGGCACGAAGGAACTGATGGCGGCCAGGTGGGGGACAGCGACCCACTCCCGGATCCGCTGAGCGCTACTCCTTGGTGAGCGCCACTCCGTAGACGAAGCCCAGCGGGCCCATCCGCCATGCCCGGTCGAGCCGAAGCGGCTGGTCGGCGAACATCTCCTCGGGTGGCGGGAGCTTGTCGAGCGACCGATGGAGGTAGCGGTACTCGTCGGAGGCGCCGATGAGGGCACCCACGACCGGCAGCACGATCGCCGACCCCATCCGGTGCAGTGCAGCGAGGAATCGGTTCTTGGGACGTCCGAGTCCCACCACGACGAGCCGGCCACCCGGTCGGAGGATGCGTGCCACCTCGGCAATCGTCTCGTCGACCGAGTCCAGGTTGCGGAACACGTAGGCGCTGAAGACACCGTCGAAGGACCCGTCCTCGAACGGAAGGTCTTCGCCGACCCCGACCACTCGCTCGGCGATGGGGCTGAGACGCAGCATCTCGGGCACTGGGTCGAGCGCGACCACCTCGCGGTCGCCGAACACCGGTGCCGCGGCACCCGTCCCACTCCCAAGGTCGAGCACCCGTCCGCTGGGGAGTTCCTCCACGCCCTTGCGACGCCACGCCTGGGCACGACCGAACGAGATGATCGCATTGAGGAGGTCGTAGCGGCGGGCGATCTTGGCGAAGATCAGGTCGGGGTCCTGGACGCTCATGCACCCATTACGTCGAAGCCCGTGTACGGGATCAATGCCTCCGGGATGCGGACCGTGCCGTCGGCCTGCTGGTGGTTCTCCATGATGGCGAGGATCGTGCGCCCCACGGCCACGGCCGTGCCGTTCAGCGTGTGCACCAGCTCGTTGCCGTCCTCGGCCCGGTAGCGGATGCGCAAGCGACGCGACTGGTAGTCCGTGGTGTTCGAACAGGACGTGATCTCGCGGTACGCACCCTGCCCGGGAATCCACGCCTCGATGTCGTATTTCTTCGCAGCCGATGCACCGAGATCGCCGGCAGCGACGTTCACCACGCGATAGGGCAGTTCCAGGGACTGCACGATCTTCTCCTCGAGCGAGAAGAGGAGTTCGTGCTCATCCCATGACCGATCGGGGTGGCAGAACGAGAACATCTCGACCTTGTCGAACTGGTGGACCCGGAAGATCCCTCGCGTGTCCTTGCCGTACGTACCGGCCTCGCGCCGGAAGCAGGGAGAGAAGCCGGCGTAGTGCAGGGGGAGGTCTTCGAGGTCGAGGATCTCCCCTGCGTGCAGCGACCCGAGCGCCACTTCGGAGGTGCCGACGAGGTAGAGGTCATCCTCGGGGATGGCGTACACCTGCTCCCGGGCCTCGGGGAAGAAGCCGGTGCCGAACAGGGCCTCCTCGCGGACGAGGACGGGTGGGATGACGGGGGTGAACCCGGCTTCGCCGAGGACGTCCATCGCGTACCGCACGAGTG
>CP070681.1:847246-848608 GCA_020352575.1 Acidimicrobiia bacterium
CGAGGGGTATGTCCGCATGCCGTCCGACGACGAGCTCGACGTCCCCGAGGGTGCCCGGTACCTCCACATCTGCTCCAACGAGACGATTGGCGGGATCCGGTTCCCGGAGTTCCCCGATGTCGGGACGCCGCTCGTCGTCGACATGTCGTCCGAGTTCCTCGCCAGGCGGATCCCCTGGCACCTCGTGGACGTGGTGTTCGGAGGAGTGCAGAAGAACCTCGGCCCTGCCGGGATGGCGGTGGTGTTCGTCCGCACCTCGATCCTCGAGGAGACGGCGCGCGACCTGGCTGCCTACCTGCGTTTCGACACCCATGCCGACAAGGACTCGATGTACAACACACCGCCTGTGTTCACGGTCTGGATGACCGGCAAGGTGCTCCGGTGGATGGAGGCGAGGGGCGGGACGCCGGCCATCGAGCGGGATGCCGCGTCGAAGGCCGCCGCCATCTACGGGGTCATCGACGAGTCCGATGGGTGGTTCCGATCGCCGGTCGAGCCGGCACACCGATCCCACATGAACATCGTGTGGCGCCTCCCGAGCGATGAGCTGGAAGCAGCCTTCTTGGCGGCATCGAAGGAGCGGGGGATGCTCGGCCTCAAGGGCCACCGGTCGGTGGGCGGCATCAGGGCGTCGGTGTACGCGGCGATGCCCGCCGAGGGGGTCGACGCACTCGTCGACCTCATGCGCACCTTCCGTGCACAGCACGCGTAGTCGGAGTTGCGCTCCGTAGGCTGCCTCCCGGAGAGGGAAGGAGCCCCATGTACGACGTCGTCCGCTTCTTGCACGTGCTGCTCGGTGCCGTGTGGATCGGTGGGGTGATGTATGCCGAAGCGCTCATCGCCACCTCGGGCAGGGAGGGCAGAGAGGCCTACACCCGCCAGCTCATCAAGACCCAGGCGAACGCGGGTCGCATCTATCCGTTGATCGTCCCTCTCATCGCGGTGTCGGCGATCTACCTCGTCATCGATGGGGGTTGGGATTGGGGCGCCCCGTGGATCTCGGTGTCCTTCGGCATCTGGCTGCTCGGCATGGTCATGGGGATCACCTATTTCTCGCCCAGGGCGAAGCGGTTCGAGGCCCAACTGGCCGAGGGTGGCGTCACCGACGCACTCCACGCCGAGGTGCGGTCGCTCCACATGGTCGCCCGCGTCGAGATCATCGTCCTTGCCGTGTTGCTGGCGATGATGATCTGGCAGCCGGGTACCTAGCGGTACCCCGGAGCCGACCTCGGTACCATCCGGCGCCTCGTCCGATGGGAGCATTGTGAGCGGCCCGAAGCGACCAGTCCGGATCGCGAACTTCGCCGGCATGTTCGGCGACCGGGCCAGCGCGGCCCGCGAGCAACTCGAGGGCGGGGAGGT
>CP070681.1:848708-856460 GCA_020352575.1 Acidimicrobiia bacterium
CGGAGAACCAACCCCCATCACCCAGCGAGCCGCGTGCGATGAGCCCGACGGCGTTGCGGGTGAACCAGGGGGCGATGATGAGGTCGAGCAGGGTGGCAACGCCGAGTGCCATGGCGAAGCCCTTCACGGGGCCGACGGCGAGCACCCAGAGCAGGAACGCACCCATGATCGAGACGAAGTCGGCGGTGAGGATCGTCCGGTAGGCCTTCTTGAACCCGAGGTCGACCGCCTCGTCGACCGATGCACCACCTCGCACCATCTCCTTGATCCGCTCGAAATAGACGATGTAGGAGTCCGCAGTGATGCCAACCGAGACGATGATCCCGGTGACGCCTGCGAGTGTGAGCGTGAGGCCCGCAAGGCCGAGCAGGCTGAACAACAGGACGAGGAGGGAGCCGAAGACGGTGAGGCCGAGCACGCCCACGATGCCCAACGAGCGGTAGTAGCCGAGGAGCAGGAGCATGACGATGGCAAGGCCGCCGAACCCGGCAAGGAGGCCGGCCTGGAGGGAATCCTGGCCGAGCGTCGCCGACACCTTCTGCAGGCTCTGCCGTTCGAGTTCGATCGGGAGCGAGCCGTACCGGAGCACCACGGCGAGCGCCTCGGCGTCCTCCTCGGCCGACGGGTCCGAGCCCATGCCGATCACGGCCCGGCCTCCGTCGATGCCGATCCGAGGATCGACCTGTTCGGACACCGGTGGGGCGTTGATGACCGTGCCGTCGAGCACGATGGCGATCTGGCGCTGCGGCGAGTTCGATGGCTGCTGCCGGGCCGCCGCGGTGAGCGCTGCGAAGAGGTCGGCGCCATCGTCGTCGAAGGCGAGGTTCACGTCGTAGCCGATGCCGGACTGGCTCACCGTGGCGACGGCCTCATCGAGCAGCGTGCCGAGCAGCTCCGAGGGGCCGACGAGGTAGGCCGTCGCGCCATCCTCGGTGGCGAGCCACGACGTGTCGCCGGGGCTGTCCCCGTCGCCGACGACCTCCACCTCTCCGGCAGGGGCGACGTCGAGCACCGGCCGGAAGCTCAGCAGGCCGGTCTGACCGATCACATCGAGCGCCTCCTCGGTGTCCGAGACGCCGGGGAGCTGCACGAGCACATTGCGCTCGCCCTCGGGAGAGATCTCGGGCTCCTGCACGCCGGACGCCTCGATGCGATTGCGCATCACCTCGATGGCCTGGTCGAGGACGTCGGTCTGGGTGCCCTCAGGCGCAGTGAGGATCACGGAGATGCCGCCCTGCAGGTCCAGGCCGAGCTTCGGGAGGAACCCCGTCGTCACCGCGCCGGCGATGCCGCCCCACGCGATGACGAGGATGAGGAGGAGGGCGACGCCCCTTCGGGCCATTACTCGTCCCTGACGATCTTCTTCGAGACGCGGCCTCGTTCGAGGCGGAAGTAGGAGCCGTCCTCGACGGTGAGCACGAGCGTGTCGTCGTCGAGCGATCGGATCCTGCCGTGGATACCGCCGAGCGTCACGATCTCATCGCCCACCTCGAGGGAGGAGAGGAGGTTCTGCTGCGCAGCCTGCCGCCGTCGGTTGGGACGGATGAGCAGGAAGTAGAAGACGACGAAGAGAAGGATGTACGGCGCGAAGCTCACCAGGACACTGGGGCTTGCGGGGGGTTCGGCCTGGGCGAGTACGAGCAACGACGACATGAAGGATCTCCGGGGTTCGCAGGAAGGTTAGAAGGGACCAGCCGATACACCCTCCGACCGGCCGGAGGCCACACCGGCTCGGAACTCGGAGAACGTGCCGGCCTCGATCGCATCCCTCGCGCCGTCCAGCAACGAGAGCGTGTATGTCAGGTTGTGGATGGAGAGCAGCCGGTGTGCCGAGAGCTCCTTGGCTCGCACCAGGTGGTTGAGGTAGGCCCTCGAGTAGCGAGCGCAGGTCGAGCACCGGCACGCAGGGTCGAGGGGCGCCGGGTCGTCCATGAACCCAGCCTGCCGGATGTTGAAGTCGCCCGCCGACGTGATCGCCTTGCCGTGGCGGGCGAGGCGAGTCGGCCACACGCAATCGAAGAGATCGCATCCGCGAGCCACGGCATCGAGGACTCCCTCCGCGTCCCCGAGTCCCATGACGTACCGCACCCGGTCATCGGGGAGTTCGGAGACCGCGGCCTCGATCGCGGAGTTGCGCTCGGTGGGCGTCTCGCCCACCGACAGGCCTCCGAGGGCGATGCCACGGAATCCGAGTGCGGCAGTCGCCCTGGCGGACTCGGCACGGAGCTCCCCATCGACGCCCCCTTGGACGATCCCGAACTGGACCTGATCGTGTCGTGAGTGCGCGTTGAGGGCACGCTCGGCCCACCGGAGTGTGCGCTCCATAGCCGATCGTGCTCGGTCCTTCGGTGCGGGCAGGCCGATGAGTTCGTCGAGCACCATGGCCACATCGGGTCCGAGGAGCTCCTGCACCCGGGTCGCCTCCTCCGGCGTGAGCAGGACCGGGGTGCCGTCGTAGGTCGACTTGAACGAGACGCCTTCCTCCGTCACCTTGGCCGCGAGGCTGAAGACCTGGTACCCACCCGAGTCGGTCAGGATCGGGCCGTCCCACCCCATGAATCCGTGGAGCCCGCCAAGGGCGTCGATGCGCTCGGCACCGGGGCGGAGCATGAGGTGATAGGTGTTGGCCAGCACCATCTGGGTCCCGACTGCCTCGAGGTCGGCGCTGTCAAGCGCCCTCACCGTCGCCCTCGTCCCAACCGGCATGAAGGTCGGGGTCCGTACCTCCCCGTGGGCGAGGGTGAGCACCCCGGTGCGGGACGCCCCCTCGCGGTGCTCGACCTGGAAGTCCCCGTTCATTGCTGCCTCCCCGTGGCGGCAAGCATCGCATCGCCGAAACTCAGGAACCGAAAGCCGCGGGCGAGGGCTTCTTGGTACACCTCTCGCCAGCGATCGCCCAGCAGCGAGGCTACGAGCACGATGAGCGTGGAGCCCGGGACGTGGAAGTTCGTGATGAGCAGGTCCACGACCAGCCACTCCCGGCCCGGGGTGATGAAGAGGTCGGTCGCCCCCTCCCCGGCCGCCACTCGGCCGCCTCCGCAGGACGTTGCCTCCAAGGTCCGCGTGACGGTGGTGCCGACCGCAACGATTCGCCCTCCCCTCGCCCTCGTCTTGGCGACGGCCTCGGCAGCCGCAAGGGGGACGACATACCGCTCGGAGTGCATGGTGTGGTCGGCGATCCGGTCCGCCTGAATGGGACGGAACGTGTCGAGCCCGACGACGAGCTCCACCTCGGTGAGCGCAATGTCCCGTTCGGCGAGGGCGGTCACCACCCGGGGCGTGAAGTGGAGGGCAGCCGTTGGAGCGGCAGCCGAGCCCACTCGCTCGGCGAAGAGGGTCTGGTACCGATCCGGGGATTCCAGGGTCCCGTGGAAGTACGGTGGAAGGGGGACCTCGCCGACGCGCTCGAACCACGCTTCGAGTGAACCCTCTACCTCGAACCGCACCCGCACCCGGCCCTCGGCGGGATCGGAGGTGACCACCGCCCGGCCCTCGGCCACCTCGATGGTGACGCCGGGCCGGAGTCGGCGGGCGGGTCGGGCGAGGCACTCCCACGTCCCGTCCTCGAGGGCACCCAGGACGAGCAGTTCCACCTTGCCGCCCGTGCCCTCTCGGAGGCCGTGGATCCGGGCAGCCCTCACCTTGGTCCGGTTCACCACGACGAGGTCACCCGGGTCGAGGAGCGTGGGCAGGTCCGAGAAGTGATGGTCGCGCATGTCCCGGGTGTCGAGCAGGCGGGCTGCATCACGTGGCTCGATCGGCTCCTGGGCGATCGCCGACTCGGGCAGGTCGTAGAAGAAGTCGGATGTGCGAAGGGAGGGATCGATCGCCACGTGCCAATGGTGGCAGGTGTCAGACCTCGAGCGACCCTTGGGGGTCGGCCGGCGGCCGCAGGCCGAGGTGCGCGTACGCACCGGCGGTCGCCGTGCGACCGCGTGGCGTCCGCTGGATGAGGCCCGACTGGAGCAGGAACGGTTCGTAGGCGTCCTCGACGGTCTCGGGCTCCTCCCCGACCGCCACCGCCAGGGTCGACAGGCCGACCGGTCCACCATCGAACTTCTCGATGATCGCCGCGAGGATGGCCCGGTCGACCGGGTCGAGGCCAAGGTCGTCCACCTGGAAGACGGCGAGGGCTGCGAGGGCAACCTCCTCGGTGATCACCCCATCGGCCCGGGCCACCGCGTAGTCGCGAACGCGGGCGAGCAGGCGGTTCGCGATACGAGGCGTGCCCCGGCTGCGGAGTGCGATGGCGTCGGCCCCCGGGGCATCAAGCGATACGCCGAGGATGTGCGCGCTACGGAGCGCAATCGCCGCGAGGTCGTCATGGCGGTAGTAGTCCAGTCGGTCCACGATGCCGAACCGGTCCCGCAAGGGAGCCGAAAGCATCCCCTTCCGGGTGGTGGCACCCACCAGCGTGAATCGTGGCAGGGCGAGTCGGATGGTCTGGGCCGCCGGACCCTTGCCGATCACGACATCGAGCTGGAAGTCCTCCATGGCCGGGTACAGGACCTCCTCGACCGGACGGGGCAGGCGATGCACCTCGTCGACGAAGAACACATCGCCCTCGTCGAGGTTCGACAGGATGGCCGCGAGGTCGCCGGGTCGTTCGAGCGCAGGGCCCGTCGTCGTCACGAGCCGGGCACCGAGTTCGTTCGCCAAGATGCCCGCCAAGGTGGTCTTGCCGAGTCCCGGCGGACCGGAGAGCAGGACGTGGTCGAGCGCTCCATCGAGGTGGGCTGCTGCCTCGATGCTGATACCGATGCGTTCCTTGAGGGGCCCCTGCCCGATGAACTCACCGAGCCGCTGGGGTCGCAACGTGCGCTCGAGGACGTCGTCCTCGGTGATGTCCCCCGTCACCAGGCGGTCGTCCCTCATCGCAGGCGTCCCTTTCCGAGCGTCCGCAGGGCATCCCGCAGTTGCTCCTCGACACCGAGGCCCGCGTCGACGAGGGCGAGCGCCTCGGTGATCTCGGCCGGCTGGTAGCCGAGGCCTTCCAGCGCCTCCCGGACCTTGCCCCGATCGCTGCCTCCACCGACGAGGGCACTGCCGACCGCAGCGAAACGTGGTTTGAGCTCCAACACGATCTTCTGGGCGGTCCGGTTGCCAATGCCGGGCACCGAGCTGAGGGCGCCGAGGTCCTCGTTGACCATGGCCTCGGCGAGTTGGTCCGGCGACAGCGTCGACAGTACGGCGAGCGCCACCTTGGGTCCGACCCCCGAGGCGCCGAGGAGGACGGTGAAGGTGTCCAGTTCCCTCTCGGTGGGGAACCCGAAGAGGGCGAGTTGATCCTCCCGCACGTGCGTGTAGGTGTGGAGCACCACTTCGGATCCAAGGCTCGGGAGTTCGGCGACGGTGCGTGTGGTGACGCCGACCCGGTAGCCGACGCCATGCACGTCCACGACGACCGACTCGACACCGACGGAGGCGAGCGTCCCACGGAGGCGGGCAATCACGACACGGCCTCCTCTATCCGCGACTGCTGGGCGTGGCAGAGGGCGACGGCGAGCGCGTCGGCCAGATCTGCCGGCCCGTCCAGCGCCTCGAGCCGCAGGCGCCTGCTCACGAGTGAGGCGACTTGGGCCTTGTCGGCGTTGCCATCCCCCGCAACGGCGAGCTTCACAGCCGTCGGGGTGTACTCCCGCACCGGGATACCGGACTCGGCCGCCGCCAACATGGCGATGCCCGAGGCACGCGCGACCGTCATTGCGTTCGTGATGTTCCTTCGGATGAAGACCCGTTCCAGCGCCATGACCTGGGGGCTGGTCTCCTCGATGAGCTCCAGCAGGTCGCGGTGGAGCTCTGCGAGGCGCTGCGGAGCGGGATCATCGGGGCTCGTGTGGAGCACGCCGGCAGTGACGACCCGTGGCACGCCCCGTCCCACGGCGAGCACCCCGAATCCGGTACGAGTGAGGCCGGGGTCGATCCCGAGGACGAACATATGTTCTATCTTAGGGCCGAGGGCTGCCAGACCCCTGCATTGCCCTGATCACGCGTCGAGGGACTCCATCACTTCGTCGCTGATGTCGAAGTTTGCGTAGACGTCCTGGATGTCGTCGACGTCCTCGAGCGCATCGATGAGGCGCAGGACCTTGGGCGCCGTGTCTCCGTCGACCGGGACGGAGACGTCCGGCAACTGCGTCACATCCGCTTCCTCGGGGACCAATCCCGCCTCGTCGAGTGCGGCCTGCACGGCACCGAAATCGGTGGGTGCCGTGATGATCTCGTACTTGCCATCGCCGGCGTCCTTGACGTCCTCGGCGCCGGCCTCGAGGGCCACCATCATCACCTCGTCCTCGTCGCCCGGGACGAGGAAGTAGCCCTTCTGCTCGAACAGGTACGCCACCGATCCCGGCTCGCCGATACTCCCCCCGTTGCGCGTGAACGCCACCCGCACGTCGGAGCTGGTCCGGTTGCGGTTGTCCGTGAGCACCTTGACCAGGATCGCCACGCCGCCGGGCCCGTAGCCCTCGTAGAAGAACTCGTCGTAGACGACGGCATCGCCGCCCTCGCCGGTGCCTCGCTTGATCGCCCGCTCGATGTTGTCGTTCGGCATGGACGACGCCTTGGCCTTGGCTACGGCGGTGTTGAGCGCAGCGTTCATCGACGGATCGCCGCCGCCGGCGCGGGCGGCGGCCTCGATGCCCTTGGCGAGCTTGGCGAACAACTTGCCCCTGGCGGCATCCTGCCGGCCCTTGCGGTGCTTGATGTTTGCCCATTTGGAGTGACCGGCCATCAGGCAACCTCCCCCGATTCGATCATGGTCAGGAACAACTCGTGGACCCGGCTGTCTCCGGTGAGCTCCGGGTGGAACGATGATGCCAGCATCGAGCCCTCGCGCACCATCACGGGGTGGTCCGCCCAACGGGCGAGCACCTCGACCCCGTCGCCGACCTGCTCGATCCACGGCGCCCGGATGAACACTGCATGGAAGGGCTCGTCGAGTCCGTCGATGTCCAGGCTTGCCTCGAACGACTCGTTCTGGCGTCCCCAAGCATTGCGACGAACGGTGGCGTCGAGGACCTCGAGTTGGGGTTGCGATGCACCGTCGACGCCGCTCGCGAGGAAGATCATCCCGGCGCACGTCCCGTAGACGGGCAGCCCCGACCGGATGTGCTTGCGAAGGGGATCGATCAGCCCGTAGAGCGTCGCAAGGCGCCCGATGGTCGTCGACTCACCGCCCGGGATGATGAGCCCGTCGACTTCGTCGAGTTCGGCGGGCTTGCGCACCTCCGCGACCTCGGCGCCGAGGCGCTCGAGGGCGAGCCGGTGCTCACGGACGTCGCCCTGGAGGGCGAGGATGCCGACCCGCATCCGCTACCAACCCCTGTGGGCGAGCTTCTCCTCCTCGGAGAGCGTGTCGATGTTGATGCCGACCATCGCCTCACCGAGGTTCCTGGACACCTTGGCGATGATCTCGGGGTCCTCGTAGTAGGTCGTTGCCTCGACGATCGCCTTCGCCCGCTGCTCGGGGTTGCCGGACTTGAAGATCCCCGATCCCACGAAGACGCCGTCGACGCCGAGTTGCATCATCAGGGCGGCGTCGGCCGGGGTGGCGAGGCCACCGGCGGCGAAGTTCACGACGGGCAGCGTGCCGGTCTCGGCGACCTCCTTGACCAGTTCGTACGGCGCCCCGAGGTCACGGGCTGCCGACATGAGCTGCTCCTCGGCCAGGCCTTGCAGCCAGCGGATGTCGTTCGTGATGGTGCGCATGTGGCGGACCGCCTCGACGACGTTGCCGGTGCCGGCCTCGCC
>CP070681.1:856560-858594 GCA_020352575.1 Acidimicrobiia bacterium
CCGGACAGCCCACCGATCACGAACAGCGACACGAACCCGATGGAGTACAGCATCGCTGTCGTGAACCTGATCCTCCCGCCCCACATCGTCCCCATCCAATTGAAGATCTTGATGCCGGTGGGGACGGCGATGGTCATCGTTGCCAATCCGAAAGCCGCCTGGGCGACCGGGGTAATGCCCGACGCGTACATGTGGTGGGCCCACACACCGAACCCGAGGAAGCCGATGGCTGCACCGGCGAACACGACGGCTGCGTAGCCGAAGAGGGGCTTGCGGCTGAAGGTGGGGAGCACCTCCGACACCAGGCCCATCGCCGGCAACACGATGATGTACACCTCGGGATGGCCGAACAGCCAGAAGAGGTGCTGCCAGAGCACCGGGTCACCACCCGCTGCGGCGTCATAGAACACGGTGCCGAACTGCCGGTCGAACACGAGCATGAACACCGCCACCGTGATGATCGGGAGCGAGAAGAGCAGCAGGAACGCCGTCACGAAGGTCATCCAGACGAAGACCGGCATGCGGAGCAACTTCATGCCCTTGGCACGCATGTTGAGGATCGTGACGATGAAGTTCACCGACGAGATGAGCGAGGCGAGGCCGAGCACCTGGAGGCCGATGGTGTAGTAGTCCATCGCCGAACCGGTCGAGTAGTTGGTGAGCGAGTTCGGCGCATACCCGAACCACCCGCCTGCTGGTCCCGAACCCAGCCTCGAGCTGAACTCGGCGCCGCCCGGCAGGTTGCCGCCCACCGGGGCACCGGCGGTGGCGAAGAGGAAGGACGATGCAGCGAAGAGGGCACCGGCGAGGAAGATCCAGTACGACAGGGCATTCATCCGGGGGAACGCCACGTCCCGTGCCCCGATCATGAGCGGGAGCAGGTAGTTGAAGAACGCCGCCGCCATGGGCATCACGAACAGGAACACCATGACGACGCCGTGCATCGTCATCATCGAGTTGTACTCGGCAGCCGAGAGGAAGTCGTTGTTCGGCTGGGCGAGCTGGAGGCGGATGAGCAGCGCTTCCACACCGCCGAAGAGGAACCCGAAGAACGCCGTGTAGCCGTACATGATCCCGATCCGCTTGTGATCGGTGGTCGTGACCCAGCCCCAGAAGCCCTCGGTGGAGGACGGGCGCTTGAAGAGGGTCCGCCGGGCAGGTGGGCGATCGATCGTGGTGGCCATCAGTCCAGGCTCCTCAGGTAGGCCTCGAGGGCTTCGATCTGTTCAGCGGTCAGGTTGAGGTTCGGCATGAACGACCCGGGCTTCCACGTGGGCGGATCCTCCAGCCACATGGCGAGTTCACCCGGGTTCTCGTGTTCGAGCGTGGAGCCGGCGAACGATCCGCGGCTGTTGAAGTGGGTGAGCTCGGGGCCGATGAGCGTCTCGTTCGAGGCCGTGTCGGCACTCACGCCCCGGACGAGGTGGCAGGAGGCACACGCCTGCGCGTTGAACACGTCGAGGCCCTCGGCAGCGAGGGTTCCCTCGGCGGGCATCACTGCCGGCTTGGCCTGGTCGACGAGCCATTGGTCGAAGTCGGCCGGCGACACGGCGATGACACGCATCCGCATCCGAGCGTGCGAGAGGCCACAGAACTCGGCGCAATGGCCGAAGTACTCACCCTCGTCGTCGGCGAGCATGAGCAACGTCGTCTCCTGGCCGGGGACGAGGTACCGCTTGCCGTTGAGCTTCGGGATCCAGAAGTTGTGGAGGACGTCCTCCGACTCCATGGTGAGGCACACCTCTTGGTTCGTCGGGATGACGAGCTCGTTCGCCGTCCAGACATCGGCCTCCGGGTAGTAGTACTCGAACCACCACTGATGGCCGATCACGTCGACGTGGTACGCATCGGGTGCGCACTCGGTGTACTTGAAGACCCGCTGCACCGTCGGGACGGAGATGGCGGCGAGGATGATGACCGGGATGACGGTCCAGACCACCTCGAGGCGGGGGTTGCCGTGGATCTGCTTCGGCTCGGCGTCGTCGTCCTTGCGGGCCCGGTACTTGATGATCGTGTAGACGAGGCCGCCCTGGA
>CP070681.1:858694-861415 GCA_020352575.1 Acidimicrobiia bacterium
TCAGATTCGCTCGTACACGATGCAGCCGTTCCAGTTGGTGAAGGACCTCCGTACCGGGGTGGAGATCGGCAACATCCAGGCCGTGCTCGATGGTGACTTCTCGCCGCTCGTCGAGGCGTTCCTCCGTTGGCGGAGGGAGCAGAAGGAGACCGGGGAGTAGGGCTGCTCCGCCTCGGGTTGCCCCGAGTTAGATCGTCCCCCTTGTACCCTTCGGAACGGTTGAGCGGCGGGGCGTCGGCGATCGTCGCGCCCCCTTTCTTGTGAGGTTTCCATGATCCGTGTCGAAGGCGTCACGAAGGTGTACGACGGCGGAGCCGTCGCACTCCGCGACGTGAGCCTCGACATCCCGAAGGGCCAATTCGTCTTCCTCGTGGGGGCGTCCGGTTCTGGCAAGTCGACGCTCATCCGGCTCATGCTCCGCGAGGAAGAAGTGACCCGCGGCACCATCTGGGTGGCCGGCAAGGACATCACGAAGTTGCCCCGCTGGCGGATCCCCGACCTGCGTCGTTCGGTGGGCACCGTCTTCCAGGACTTCAAGCTCCTCCCCAACAAGACCGTCGCAGAGAACATCGCCTTCGCCCTCGAGGTGCTCGGCCATCCCCGTGCAGTGGTGCGCTCCCAGGTCGCGCAGGTGATCGACCTCGTCGGCCTGTCCGGCAAGGAGGACCGCTACCCCCGCCAATTGTCCGGTGGTGAGCAGCAGCGTGTCTCGGTCGCCCGGGCATTCGTGAACCGACCCCCGATCCTCCTCGCCGACGAGCCCACGGGGAACCTCGACCCCAAGACGTCCGTCGGGATCATGAAGTTGCTCGACCGCATCAACCGGACGGGAACCACAATCCTCATGGCCACCCACGACCACGCCATCGTCGACGCGATGCGTCGTCGGGTGATCGCCCTCGAGGATGGCCGGGTGAGCCAGGACATCATTGGTGGCCGATACGAGGACACGATGGTGCAGCCCAAGACGCAGCTCGCCGACGCGCCCATCGAGCCGGTCGAGGAAGGCGCCGACCCCTTCGAAGGGGCCACCGAGGCATGAGCCGCATCACCTACCTCCTGCGCGACGCGTTCCAGAACATGCGTCGCAACGTGCTGGTGGTGGCCGGCGCGATCCTCGCCATCTTCATCTCGCTCGCCCTCGCCTTCAGTGCGCTCATGCTGAATGAGATCGTCCGGGTGAACACGCTGTTGTGGCAGGAGGGCGAGCACGTCGTCGTCTTCCTGAAGGACATCGAGGACGGCATCAGCAACGCCGACCACCAGGCCCTGCAGAACCAGATCCTCGACTGGCAGGAGGTCGAGTCGGTCCGCTACGTCGACAAGGCCGAGGCGTGGGAGGAGTTCCAGACGATCTTCGCCGACTCGCCCTCGTTGCTCGACATCTCCGACCAGTCGATCGTGCCGGCGTCCCTCCGCATCAAACTCAGCGAGATCGAGCGTTATAGGGACATCGAGTTCCGCCTCGACGGACAGCCCGCCGTCCGCAAGATCGTGAGCCCCGGTGAAGTCATCGAGCGCTTGTCCGACCTCAACTCGGTCCTCAATCGCCTCGCCGTCGGCCTCGCAGTGGTCCAGGGTGGAGCGGCCGTGGTGCTCATCGCGAACACGATCCGCCTGGCCATCTACGCACGCCGCGAGGAAGTCGCGGTCATGCGCCTTGTGGGCGCCTCGAACTGGTTCATCCGGATCCCGTTCCTGCTCGAGGGGATGCTCGAGGGGTTGGTGGGCGCCGGGTTGGCGGTGCTCGCGGTGTGGGTCGGCCAGCAGGCGCTGGGTGGGATCGACATCAACATCGTCCAGCTGAACCTGCCCGAGGGCTTCTTCCTCCGCTGGGCGGTCGCGTTCATGCTGTTCGGCTCGATCGCCGGCCTTGTCGGAAGTGCCCTCGGCCTCCGTCGTTACCTGAGGGTCTGATCATGTCGCGGCGGATCATCGCCGTCCTGGTCGTGGTCGGGGCGCTGCTCATGGCCCAGGCATCGTTGGCCCTCAACCCCCAGGAGGAGTTGAAGCAGGTCGAGGCCGAGATCAAGTCGCTCAACGCCCAGATCGCCGAAGGGCGAGAGCGCGAGTCCGAGGTGGCGGCCGCGCTCCGGGACGCCGAGGCCAAGCTCTCCTCCCTCAACGAGGACCTCACCACCGCCCAGGGACGGCTCGACGCCGCACAGGCACGGGTGGATGCCGGTGAACTGGAGCTGGTCCGCATCGAGTCGATCCTCGCCCAGGTTGCACGCGACCTCGCCGAGACCCGGCTGTCGATCGTGGAGCAGGCCGAGGAGGTGCGCCTCCGTGCCGCCGAGATGTACATGAACCAGTCGTTCGGGCTGTCGGGTGTACTCATGGAGATGGACACGGTCGCCACGGCGGCGATCGGCTGGGAGTACGCAGGGTCGGCCGTGGCCGATGCCGAGGCGCTCGTGCGCGACCTCGAAGCCCTCCAGGTGCAGGAGGAGATCCAGCGGGTGGCCCTCGAGGAGCAGCAGGCCGCGCAGGAGGAGGTGATCGCCGGGCTCGAGGGCGACCGGTCGCTCGCCGAGACCGAGCGCCGCCTCGTGGAGCAGGCCGTCGCCGCCGCGACGGTCGAAGCGGAGGAGTTCACCGCACTCCTTGAGCAGGTGAAGTCCGACATCCGCGAGCTCGAGGGGGAGATCGGTGCCCTCGAGGAGGATTCGAAGCGCCTCGAGCGAGAGATCATCGCCCTCCAGACCTATCCCGGCGAGC
>CP070681.1:861515-864058 GCA_020352575.1 Acidimicrobiia bacterium
CCTCGAAGTTCCAGCCTTCGATGTAGTCGACCTGTGCGTTTGCCCGGAAGTTCGGCCCACAGGCATCGAGATCTGCTTGAGCCTGCTCGGCAAGCGCCATGTGATCGGTCCACTCGCCGAACGGAGCGAACCACGACGCGGCGAGCGAGCCGTTGGCGAACTCCCCCGCACAGCTCGGGCCTACCCAGTGCTGCTCGAACCCGACCAGCACTCGCTCATCCTCAAGATACGGGGCGATGATTTCGCCGAGTTGGCTGTCGATCGTTGCAGTCGGCTGTGTCGGGATGAATCCCACAGCGTCAACGAATGCCTGGTAGTTCTCGGGCTCGGAGAAGGCAGCCACGTAGTCGAGTGCCGTCTCTTGGTTCGGGGAATCGGCAGCGATGCCCCAACCCTGGTCGTACTTGCCGAAGAGGTACTGGTTGTCAGCCGCGTCGCTGCTGCCTGGGAACGGCACGTAGGTCCAGTCGAAAGCTGGCGCTGCATCCTCAAGGGTCGGCGCCTGCCAGGTCCCGGTCGGCGAGAATCCGACGCTTCCGCCCAAGAAGCGCTCAAGAGCAGCATCTTGACCCAAGTTGACGACCTCAGGTTCGAGCATGTCGGTCGCGTACTTCTGGAACCGGCGGAACATCTCCACTGAGCGGTCATCGTCCCACCGGATCGTGCCGGTCCAGAGTCCTTCGACCAGTGCGGCTTGATCCGGGTAGAAGGATCCGAGGATGCCGTACGAGCCGACATAGACCGGCCACCAATCGGCACCACCGACCGTCATGCAGGTGTGCCCAGCTCCCGTGAGTGTGTCGCAGACCTCGACCAACCCCTCCCATGTGGCTGGGACGGCGAGATGGTGAGCGTCGAGCAGGGTCTCGTTGACGAACATCCCCGAGTAAAGGACGCGGCCCAGATTCACGCAGTAGATGCGCCCGTCGTACGAGCAAGCGTCGGCGATCGATGCGGGGTCGTAGTTGCCTACGAAGCCGTACCCGGTGAGGTCGAGTAGTAAGTCTTGGTCAATGAGCGTCTGCCATGGCTGTGGTTCCACGGCGGACATGTACGGCTGCGCTGCGTTTGCGAACCCGAAGATGTCGACTACGTCAACGCTGCCTTCGGCAAGGAGCTGCCCTGCTACCTCTTCGAGATCTCCAGCGGGCACAACGGTCATGCCAACAGCCACCCCGGGGTTCTGCAGCTGGAACCTCTCGTTGAACTCCTCCATGAACTCGTTCATGAGGGGGAACTCATGCACGAGGACGTCGATCTCGGCGGTTGGGCAGATGCCAAGACCCACTGCCCACAAGTCGTGGGCGTAGGTGCGGTACGCATCGGCATCAGCCGGGGTGAGGGCCCACGGATCCTTTCCCTGCCCCTTCTTCTTGCCGTCCGATGGGTCTTGGCTCTCGAACTCGCCGAGGCCCTCTGCGTACCCATCCAGGTTGCCCCACACGATCTCCGGGAAGCCCGAGTAGCAGGCGACAAGCGCTTCACGCAGTGGATCGAGCACCGGATCATCAGCGTCCGCGAGTTGTCTGGGTGGCTTGGGCAGTTCCTCGACGTGGATGGGGTCGAGCGTGACGTCCGAGTCGAGTTCGAGGCCCTGGGCCGTGGCGGTCAAGAGGAGCCTGAAGTTTTCGGGATTCGCGTCAGGGTTCGCCACGAACATGGGGTTCGTGCAGCCGGTGTCGGAGACCGCGGGGCCCGTTGCGACCATCTCCGCGCTATCGACCCCCTCGAAAGCGAACTCCCCGAGGTCGTTGGTGCACGTGAAGCGCGGGCCGGACTCTGTCTGGGCGAAGACCTCCACGCCGATCAAGGGTTCACCCTCGAAGAGGACTGACCCGCTCAATGTGTGCAAGGCACCGAACCGGATGCCGTCGATGCCGATCGACTGGTCGGCGGCGTCGCAGCCAGATGCGACAAGTCGACCGACGTCGTCGGCTGACTCTGCAAATGGGACAGCGGTCTGGAAGACCTCGCCCCAGACAGAGATGTCCAGGGCCTCAGCGTCCCAGTCGAAGTGGAGCTGGATGAGCATCCACTCCTCCCATACCTCGGCGAGAGGTTCTGGGTGGGGGTCCGTCACGTTCGGCGCCCACAACCAACCGTCGTGGTAGCTGATGTGGATGATTTCGGGATAGCCGTCGGCAGCGCTGCCGGTGACCACGAACCCGAGCCCGGCTGGGTCGGAGGTGTCGCCTTCAGGCCTGAGGAAGAACGAGAGTACGTCGGGCGTGAGTGATCCCACGTCGAGGTAGGGACCTTCGCACGACGCCCCGAATGTGATCAGGCCGGACCAACCGTCCTCATCGGGCGAGCCTTCGGGGATTGCCTCGATGGTCGAGTCGCTGGGAGACACCCAGCCTGTCACATCACCGCTTCCTTCGTCCTCGAAGCCGAAGAAACCGATTGTCCCGGCGGCCACGGGTTGCACAAGAAGGGCAGCGACCACTGCCAGGGCAAACAGGGGAATGAACGCCGGGCGCCTCATCAGAGTCCTCCTCCGCTGGAAGCCTGTGCGGAGGGGACCCCGTCTGACAGCCCTGTGT
>CP070681.1:864158-878189 GCA_020352575.1 Acidimicrobiia bacterium
GAGGGGGAAGAACCCCGCCTCATCCAGACCGTACGCGGTGTGGGGTACGTCCTGAGGCCTGCATGACGCTCCGCTGGCGCCTCTCTCTCGTCCTTGCCGCGTCGGTGTTCTTCGCCTTCTTCGTCGCATCCGGCGCAGCCTTCGTCGCAACGCAGGGCATCCTGCTGCGCTCGTTGGAGAACGCCATCGTCGACCGGGCGAACACCATCACCGCGATCGAGAACCCGTTCATCGCCCAGCGTTCGCTGTCACGCGACGGCGGTCCCGAGGCCCTTGCCGGCGATCAGTTCGCCGTGCAGGTCATCAACCGCCGGGGGCAGTCGGCACTCGAGGCCGGCATCGAGGTGGAGATCCCCATCGAGTCCAAGGACCAGGCGATCGCCCAGTTGGGCGGAGTCGCCGTCCGATGGTCGTTCGAGGACGAGGGCAAGCGCTATCTCGCCGTGACCGCGCCCTATCCGGGGGTCGGCGCCGTCCAGGTGGCGGGGTCGACCGATCGGATCGACGCCAACCTCGCTGCCCTTCAGAGCAACCTCTGGCGCTTCGGACTCATAGCCGCCGGTGTGGCGGCGATCGTCGGTGCCGCCATTGCCACCCGCATCGCCAGACCGGTGGCCGAGCTCACCGAGATCTCGGAGGAGATCACGTCCACCGGCCGACTCGACCGCCAGATCGAGACAGAGCGGGACGACGAGATCGGTCGCCTGGCCCGATCCTTCAACCGGATGGTGCGCTCGTTGGCCCTCAGCCGCGAGCAGCAACACCGGCTCGTCCAGGATGCCTCGCACGAACTCCGGACCCCCCTCACCTCGCTGCGGACGAATGTCGAGGTGTTGCGCAGGGCCAAGTCCATCGATGCGGGGGAACGCGACCAGCTGCTCGGTGACATCAATGCCGAACTAGTGGAGCTCTCCGAGCTGGTGGGCGAGTTGGTGGAGCTCGCCACCGACCAGCACACCGCCGAGGTGGCCGAACGGGTGCAGCTCCACGAGGTCATTGCCGCCGCCGTCGATCGGTTCTCCCGGCGACACGGCCGGGAGGTGTCGACGGACCTGCAGCCGAGCCACCTCATGGGCCGCCCCGGCATGCTCGACCGGGCGGTCACGAACCTGCTCGAGAATGCCCACAAGTGGAGCCCCATCGGCACGTCCGTCGAGGTCCGCCTCGCCGACGGGGTCGTGACCGTGGCCGACCACGGGCCGGGGATCCCTGCCGAGGAGCGGGACAAGGTGTGGAACCGGTTCTATCGCACCGACGAGGCCCGCACGATGCAGGGGTCCGGCCTCGGCCTCGCCATCGTCCGCCACATCGTCGAGACCCACGCCGGGAGCGTGTTCGTCGAGGAGGGCGAGGACGGCGGGGCGCTCGTCGGGTTCCGACTCCCGGGCGTCACGGCGACCTGAGACCCCTCGCCCGCAGGGTGGCGGGACTGCTGCCTACGCTCGGCTCCATGGAAGGAGCTCGGATGGACTTCAGCGGGAAGGTGGTGCTCGTCACCGGTGCGTCGAGTGGGATCGGCAAGGCGACGGCCGAGCGATTCGCCGCGCTGGGAGCGACGGTTGCGGTGAACTCGAGGAGCAGCGTCGAAGAGGGACGAGCGGTCGCAGAGCGGATCGGCGGGTCGTACCACCAGGCCGACATCGCCGACGAGGGCGCCGTCCTCCGGATGATCGATGCCGTGGTGGCGACCCACGGCGGGCTCGACGTGCTCATCAACAACGCCGGGACGACGACGGTGATCCCGCATGCCGACCTCGCTGCGGTGACCGATGAAGTGTGGAACCGCATCCTCGGCGTGAACATCATTGGGACCTGGTATGCCACCCGGGGGGCGGTGCCCCACCTCCGGGGCTCGGAGAACGGCTCGATCGTGAACATCACCTCGATCGCCGGTTCGAACGCCGTCGGGAGCTGCATCCCGTACTCGGTGAGCAAGGCGGGGCTCGACCAGATGACGATCCTGCTCGCCAACGCCCTCGGTCCCGATGTGCGGGTGAACGCCGTCGCACCGGGATTGGTGCGAACGCCCTGGACCGAGGACTGGGACGAGGTGCGAGCAGCGGTCGAGCGCGCCGCGCCCATGGGCCGGGAGGCGATGCCGGAGGACGTCGCCGAGGCGTGCACCTACCTGGCGGACTCCACCTTCATCACTGGCGAGGTGCTCACCGTCGATGGTGGGCACATGCTGAGCAGGGCGTTCTGAGCACCCCGGCTGCGTAGGGTTGGTGGTGGCGAAAGGAGCCCCGCATGCAGGTGAACGGCAAGGTCGTCGTGGTGACGGGTGGCGGGGACGGAATCGGGCGCCAGATCGTGACGCTCCTCCTGCAGAAGGGGGCACGGGTGGCTGCCGTCGACATCCGACAGGACGCCCTCGACGAGACGAGGGCCTCGGTCGGTGGACACGCCGAGCGGCTCTCGACCCACGTCGCCGACATCACCGATCGCGAGCGCGTGTTCGCGTTGCCCGCCGAAGTGGAGGCGGCCCACGGACCCGTCGATGCAATCGTCAACAACGCAGGGGTCATCCAACCCTTCGTGCGGGTGCACGAACTCGAGATGGAAACGATCGATCGCGTCCTCGCCGTCAACCTCGTCGGTCCCGTCAACGTGACGAAGGCGTTCCTTCCGGGTCTCATGGCCCGGCCTGAGGCACACATCCTGAACGTCTCCAGCATGGGTGGGTTCCTCCCCGTGCCCGGCCAGGCGATCTACACCACGGCAAAGGCGGGCGTGAAGCTCTTCACCGAGGCGCTGCACTCCGAACTCGCCGGCACGAACGTAGGAGTGACGGTGGTCTTCCCTGGCGGTGTGGGAACGAGGATCAGCGAGAACTCGGGTGTCGAGGTTCCCGGGAACCTGTCCGAGGCGGAGGCCGAGAAGATGGCTGCCCGGACCACCTCTCCGGAAGAGGCAGCAAGGATCATCGTGGGTGGCATCGAGGAGGGTGCACAGCGCGTGCTCGTCGGGTCCGATGCGAAACTCATGGATCGCCTCTCCCGTTTGAACCCGAAGTTCGCCGCCGGGTTCATCACGAAGCAGATGAAGGACCTACTCGGCTGACCGGTCCCGCAGTCGTCGGTGGAGGCCCTTGAGGGCCTCGATGTAGCGGTCCATCTCGGCACCGTAGGCGATGGACTCGGCCTTGGCGGCCTCCCTGGCCTCGGGGATCGACCGCATGCGCAGGTACATGGCCATCGCGGCGAACTTGGCGCCCCTGAAGTAGGGCACGAGGTCGAGCCGTGCCATCGCCGCCGGTCCCGGTTCGGGCGTCCCGTTCACCATCGGCGTCGCACCGACGGGCTCGAGCCCGAGGCCTCGCGCTGCTGCAAGGACCTCGTCCTCGGGGATGCGATCGGCGTAGTCGCGGCTCACCCATCGCCACGCCTCCTCGCCGTCGGGCCCGACGATCACGATCGCCGGATATGCGAGCCCCCGGGCGTCGTCGGGGTTGGAGAGCCCGTACGGTGCGATCGCGCCGTCCCGGTCCGGGTCACTGAGGAAGGGGAACGGAAGGTCGAGCTTCTCGACCATCGCCGCGTGTTGGCCCGGGGAGTCGACATCGATGGCCACGATCCGGGTGCCCGCCGCCAGGAACTCGTCGTACAGCGCCGCCAAGCTGACCAGCTGGCCGTTGCAGTACGGTCACCAGTCGCCGCGGAGGAACAGCAGCAGCGTGGCGCCGTCGGGATGGTCGGAGAGCGTCCACGAGGTGCCGGATTGGTCGCGCAGGGTGAAGTCGGGGGCTGCCATCGGCAGCGACCCTACCGGGCCCTTCGGAAGTCCGGCGGGCGCCGCTCGATGAACGCCGCCATGCCCTCCATGAAGCCGGGCAGGTTCGGGAGCCGGCCGTTCTCATCGCGCTCCACGTCGAGTTGCTCGTCGAACGAGCGATCCATGCCGCCGTCGAGGATGGCCCTGATCGATCGCATCGCCTCCCGGTCGTAGGAGCCGAGTTGCCCGGCGAGCGAGCGGGTGACCTCGACCAGATCGCCGTCCGGGACGCACTCCCAGATGAGGCCCCACTCCTTCGCGGTGGGTGCGGGCAGCTTGTCGCCGAGCATCATGAGCCCCCGGGCGCGGGCCGGCCCGATGAGTCGTGGGACCCACCAGGTGGAGCCGACATCGGGGACGAGCGCGAGTTGCGGGCCGAAGACCTGCACGAATGAGGCCGACTCGGCCGCAACCACGATGTCGCAGGCGAGGGCGAGCCCGATGCCACCTCCGGCCGCCACGCCGTTCACCGCCGCAACCGTCGGCTTGGATGACCCGGCGATGGCCCGGGCGCAGGGGTTCCACCACTCCTCGAGGACCCAGGCGACGCCCTCGCCGATCGTGAGGCCGTCGGGCCACCAGTTCCCGGCGGTCAGGTCGGCCCCGGCGCAGAAACCCCGACCCGCACCGGTGAGGAGGATGGCATCCACGGCGTCGTCGTGCTCAGCGGACTCCAGCGCCGCACGGAGGCCACCGAGGAGGTCCCGGTTGCCTGCATTCAGCACCTCTGGGCGGTTGAGCATGATCGTGGCGACTCCGTCGTCGACGGTGGTGAGGACGGCGTCGGACATGGGGCCTCCCGGTGGATGGACGGCGACCGTGCGACGGTAGCGTTCCGCCGGTGTCCACGTCCTTCACCCGGGATCGGCTCACGCTCGTGCTCTACGCAACACTCGTCGCGTTCGGGTTCGCGATCGCGACGCTCGGGCCTTCCGTGCCGCTGCTCAGATCGGACCTCGGCGTCTCCCGCACCGTGGCGGGACTCCATTTCACCGCGGGCGCCCTCGGCTCGGTGTTCGTGGGCGTGGCCGGGCGCCGACTCGTCGTTCGTATCGGCCGGGCGGCGGTGCTGCGAAGCGGCCTCCTCGGGCTTGTCATCGGGCCCCTCGGCCTCGTGCTCGGGCAGTCGGCGAGGTGGACGATCGCAGGGACCTTCGCCGCCGGTCTCGCGGCCAACCTGGTCTTCCTCGTCGTGAACGGTGTCCTCGCCGACCATCACGGACCGCGTCGATCGACGGCACTTGCCGAGGCGAACGCCATCGCCGGGGCGGTGTTCATGCTGCCCGGACTCCTCGTGGGCGCCTTCGCCGCGGTCGGGATCTCGTGGAGGATCGCGTTCTTGGTTCCGGTCCTCGTGGCGCTGGTCCTCCTCCGGCCGACCTCGCGTTTGGCGCTCCCAGAGACCCCTCCCCCCACCGACGACACCAGTGGCCGGTTCCTCGCGGGATTCGGTGCCGCGGTGGCGGCCCTCACCCTCTCGGTCGCCATCGAGTGGTCGATGGCCGGGTGGGCAGCCGAGCACCTCGTCGGCGTCGGTGCCGCACCGGGCATGGCCGCCGCAGGCGCAGCCATCTTCTATGGGGCGGTGCTTGCAGGGAGACTCGCAGTGGTGCCGCTGACCCGCCGGTACGCCGAGGGTCCACTCCTCTTCGCCTCGCTTGCCGTCACTGCGGCGGGCGCCCTCATCTTCTGGCTTGGCTCCTCCCCGGCGCTGGTGCTCGCAGGTGTCGTGCTCGGCGGTGTCGGCGTCTCCTATCAGTTCCCGTTGCTCGCCTCGGTCCTGTTCGCCCTGGCCCCGGGGAGGACGGATGCGGCGAGCGCCCGGATCAGCCTCGTTGGTGGCCTGGCCGTGATGACGGCACCGGTGACCCTTGGGGCGTGGGCCGATGCCCGCGGCCTCGAGGAGGCGTTGTCCGGTGTGGTGTTCCTCGTGGCTGCCCTCGCCGTGGCTCTCGCCTTCGTGCTCTGGGCGGCACGACGTCCCCCCGATAGGCTTCCAGCGTGACTCCTCCGCACCTGTCCGCCGGCATCCTCGCCACGGACCAGTACCAACTCACGATGGCGCAGGTGTACTTCCGGCAGGGCCTCCACCAACGGCGTGCCCGGTTCGACTGGTTCTTCCGCTCGTACCCCGACTACGGCGAACACCAGGCCGGGTATGCCATCACCGCCGGCCTCGAGTGGCTCGTGGAGTGGATGGAACGGACCGTCTTCACCGCCGACGACGTGGCCGCCCTCGCAGCCCAACGAACGGCCGGTGGGGACCCGCGGTTCGACGACGACTTCCTGTCCTGGATCGAGGGGCGCGGGTTCGATGACCTCACGGTGCATGCCGTCCCCGAGGGCCGGGTGGTCCATGCCCACGTGCCGATCGTCATCGTCGACGGCCCGCTCGCCATGGCACAGATCCTCGAGACGGCGCTGCTCAACCGCCTCAACTACCAGACCCTCATCGCCACCAAGGCGTCGAGGGTCAAGGAGGCCGCAAGGCAGGGTGCCGTGCTGGACTTCGGCCTGCGTCGTGCGCCCGACCTGGGTGGCGCTGCGGGGTCCCGGGCCGCCCTCATCGGTGGGGCCGACCATTCGTCGAATGTCGAGGTCTCGAACCTCCTCGGATTCGACCCGAAGGGAACCCATGCGCACAGCCTCGTGCAGGTGTTCATGGCGCTCGGGATGGGCGAGCTCGAGGCGTTCCGTGCGTTCGCCGGTCGGTATCCCGATGAGTGCGTGCTGCTCGTCGACACCGTCGACACGCTGGAGTCCGGGATCCCGAACGCGATCACCGTGTTCCGGGAGCTCGAAGCAGATGGGCACGTGCCGGTCGGCATCCGCCTCGACTCGGGTGACCTCGCCTACCTCGCGATCCGATCCGCCCAGATGCTCGATGACGCGGGCTTCCCGGAAGCTGGGATCGTCCTTTCGTCCGACCTCGATGAGCTTGCCATCTGGCAGATCCTCTCCCAGATCGACGTCGAGGCTCCTCGGTATGGCGTCGACCCGAGGAGGCTGGCTGCGCGCCTCACCTACGGCGTCGGCACCAGGCTCATCACGTCGGCGGGACACTCGGCCCTGAACGGCGTCTACAAGCTCGTTGCGATCGAGGGGGACGGCGGCGGCTGGCTTCCCGCCATCAAGGTGTCCGAGAACCCGGTGAAGGTTCCCACGCCGGGCGAGAAGGAGGTCTGGCGGGTGTACGACGAGCGGGGGCTCGCCACGGCCGACGTGATCGGCGTCGCCGGCGAGGACCTCGACGGAACGAGCGATCTCCCCGTGCTGCACCCCCACCGAGCGGGCGTGCGCCGCACCATCCCGGCAGACCGTATCTCCTCGGTCGAGTCGCTCCTCGAGCCGGTGTTCGCCGATGGGGCCAGGATCGGCGCCCCATCATCCGTCGCCGAGATGCGGGCGCGGCGTGATGCGGACCTCGCCCGCCTCGACACCGGTGTGCGACGCATCGTGAACCCGCACATCTACCACGTGTCGCTCACCGAGCGGATGAAGCAGCTCCAGGCGTCGCTGATCGAGGACGCCCGCGACGGCGTGTTCGGGAACTAGTCAGACGACGGCGACGCCCGCCGCCACCAGGTCGGCGACCGCCCGAGCCCCGTCGCCCGGCCGGAGATTCACTGCTGCGGTTGCGTCGGCCACGACGGTCGTGGCGAAGCCGAGTCGGGCGGCATCGAGTGCGGTGTCCCGGACGCAGTAGTCGAGGGCGAGGCCGACCACGACGACATCGGTGGCGCCCCGGGCACGGAGCTCCTCCCCGAGTTCGGTGGGTGTGTCCTCGCCCGACGCGGGATCTCGCATGGTGAATCCCGAGTACCCGTCCTCGCCCCCGACGCCCTTGCGAACGACCGGTGCACCCTCGACGACGAGGAGGTCCGGATGGAACGTGGACCCGTCGGTTCCGCCGACGCAGTGCACCGGCCAGATGCCGCCGTCCTTGGCGAAGTGCGGCGTCGAGGGTGGATGCCAATCCTGGGTGTAGGCGACGGTGGCGCCGGCGTCCGTCGCCTCGGCGATGAGCTCGTTCACCAAGGGGATCGTCGCCGGGCCGCCCGTCACGAACAGGCTTCCCGATGGGTCTGTGAAGTCGTGTTGGACGTCGACCACGACGAGCGCGGTGGTGGGGGAGAACTCCATGACGGCAGGCTAGGAGGGCCGGTGCAGGGGAGTGGAGCGCAGGTGGGCCGCCGCCGCCTCATCGACCAGCCAGTGCACGTTGCGTCCCCCCGCGGCGACGCGGGCCGCCGGCGTTGATCCGTCCCCCTCGAGTACCTCGGCCAGGGCGTCGGCCTTGCCCGGTCCTTGCACGAGGAACACCAGTTGCTCCGCCCGGTGGAGCAACGCCATCGTCGTGGTGATGCGCCACGCGTCCTTGGCGGGCACCCAGTTGGCGACGACGTCACGATCGGTCACGGCGAGGGCTTCGGTCCCGGGGAAGAGCGAGGCCGTATGGCAGTCGTCACCGATCCCGAGCATGACCAGTCCCGGCCGGATCACACCGTCGGCGTCCCCGAGTCGTGCCCGGAGCAGGTCCTCGTACTGCGCTGCGGCGATGTGCGGATCGACGGCGTCGTGGTGGGGGATCGGGAGCAGCGATCCGCGCACGGCACCCCTGGTGGCCTCCAGTGCCATCCCGGCGTTCGAATCGGGGTGGTCGATCGGCACCCACCGGTCGTCGGCGAACCAGCAGTCGACCCCGGTCCAGTCGACGCCCCGATCGGCAAGGACCTCGTACGTCGCTCGGGGCGTGCTGCCGCCGGCGAGCGCGATGTCGACCCCCGGGCGGACGTACGCCGCAACGAGGCCGGCCGAGAAGGTCGCCAGCGCTGCGGCGTCGGGGAGCACGGTCACGGTCATGTCGGCAGGGTAGGTGGTGCGGGCGGAACTAGCCTCGGAGGAGTGCCACACCTCCACCTGCCGCCCGGATCCGCGCCACTCGAGGCGGCGCTCGCCGGAGCCGGGATCCACCATGGCCCGGTCTCCGAGGGCCTCGTGTTCGTGGCAGCCGGTCCCCAGATGGGCGATGACTTCGAGGCCGTGCAGGCCGAGCTGGAGGAGGCGTTCCACCTGTCACAGTCGGCGGCCCGCGAGGCGGCGTCGATGGTCTACGTGGTGGCCGGGGAGGACCTCTTGGGGCAGCGAGGAGCACCGGCCGCCATGGTGGCGTGCGGGCTGCTCTCAGCGGCACGCACTGCGGCCATCGAAGGGGCGAAGCCGGGTTTCACCGTCAACGTGCTCGCGCCGGAGCAGGGCGAGGTTCCCGAGCGAATCGCCTCCTGGATTGCCCGCCTGCTCGACGCCGACGGGGCGACCGGCGAACTCGTGCGACTTGGGCCCGCCCACCTCGGGAAGGCGCTGCCGTGAGTGTGGCCGTCGTGACCGGTGTTGCCGGGGGGATCGGTGCATCGCTCGCCGGCAGGCTTGCGGCTGGTGGCCACACCGTCGTCGCGGTCGACCTCGCCGACGGCGTACACGACGTGGTCGAGCGGCTCTCGGCCGACGGGCACGCGGCGATCGGCGTCCAAGCCGATCTCACCGGCTCCAGCGGGCGGTCGGAGGTGCTCGGCGCAGCAGCCGCGGTCGGTCCGATCCATGTGCTCGTGAACAACGCCGGCATCACCCGCGATGCGCGCCTCGTGAAGATGGATGAGGCCCAGTTCGGTGCCGTCATCGCCGTGAACCTCGGGGCCGTCTACGCCTTGTCGGTCGAGGCCGTGGACCAGATGGCCGACGGTGGATCGATCGTCTCGATCTCCTCGCGTGCGTACCTCGGCAACTTCGGGCAGTTCAACTACTCCATGTCGAAGGGCGGGGTGGTCGGACTCACCCGTGCCCTTGCCCTCGAGCTCGCCCCTCGGATCCGGGTGAACGCGATTGCGCCGGGTCTCATCGAGACGCCGATGGCGCTCGCCATCCCGGAGGAGATCCGGAATCGGATGGTCGAGGCGAACCCCATGAAGCGCATGGGAGCGCCCAACGACATCGCCGAGGCCGTGGCCTGGCTCGCCGACGGCGACCGGTCCGGCTACGTGACCGGCCACGTACTCGTGGTCGGTGGTGGAAGGTCGCTCGGATGATCACCACGTCGACGGTCGAGTGGCTCCCGGGACGAACGGTGACGCTCCGCCACCTCCGGGGACACCGGTCGCCCGCTGTGCTCCTCGCCCACGGCGCCGGCGTGGACCAGGACCACCCGCTCCAGGTGGCGGTCCGCGATGCGATCGCCGAGGCCGGCTTCCCGGTGGTGACCTTCAACTACCCCTACAAGGAGGAGGGCAGGGGCCGGCCCGACCGGGCCGACGTGCTCCTCGACGTGCATGGCCGAGTGGCGGGGCACGTCCGGGAGCTGCACGGACGGGTCGCCCTGGTGGGGCGGTCGATGGGTGGTCGCCTGGCCACCATGCTCGCGGCCGAGCCGTATCCCTACAGCGGCGTCATCGCCCTCGCCTACCCACTCCACCCGATCGGCAAGCCCGAGATACTCCGGATCGAACACCTCCCCCTCGTGCGGACCGAGGTGCTCATGGTCATCGGGGACCGGGATCCGATGTGCACGATGGAGTTGTACGACGAGCACGTCCGGGACCTGCCCCTCATCGAGACGCACGTGATCGCCGACGGCGATCACTCGTTCCGTGTGCGGAAGTCCTCGGGGAGGACGAACGAAGAGGCGTTTGCCGAGGTGATGGCTGCGGTGATCGGTTTCCTCGAGCACCTCGAGCAGCAGGCCGAGGCCTAGTCCTCCCGGGGAGGCGAGCCCTCGAGGGCGAGCACCTTGTTGAGGCGGCGGAGGTGGCGCTCCTCGCCGGTGAACTCGGCGCCGACGAAGGCGTCCACGAGTTCCTCGGCCACATTGCTCCCCACGACGCGAGCACCCAGGCACAGCACGTTGGCGTCATCGTGCTCGACACCCTGATGGGCCGTATACGTGTCGTGGGCGACCATCGCCCGCACCCCCGTGACCTTGTTGGAGGCGATGCAGGCTCCGGCGCCGGACCCACAGATGACGATCCCACGGTCGGCGCGACCGTCCGACACCGCCCGGCTCACCGCCTCGGCGAAGTCGGGGTAGTCGACCGGCGACTCGTCGTGGGTGCCGAAGTCGATGACGGTGTGCTCCCCCTCTGAGAGGAGGCCCACGAGGTGCTGCTTGAGGGGGAAACCGGCGTGGTCGGAGCCAAGGGCGATGCGCATGCGCAGACGGTAGTGCCCCCTACCCTTCGGGGCATGGACGAGGCGATTCGGGTCGTCGGGGGTGGCCCCCTCGAGGGTGAGGTGCGGGTCCTCGGGGCGAAGAACGCGGTCCTCAAGCAGATGGTGACTGTCCTCATGGTCGAGGGCCGGCACACGCTCACGAACGTCCCCGGAATCCTCGACGTCTCGATCATGCAGGAGGTCCTCGAGCACGTCGGCGCGACGTGCGTCCGCGAGGGCAACACGCTCCGGGTCGACGTGCCGTCCGAGCTCAACCCTGAAGCGCCGCTCGACCTCGTCCGGAGGATGCGGGCGTCGACGATCGTGCTCGGCTCGCTGCTCGCCCGGTGCGGGGAGGCACGCGTGGCCTTCCCGGGAGGCGACGACCTCGGGGCCCGGCCGATCGACCTCCACATGAAGGCCCTCGAAGCCATGGGCGCCGAGTTCTCCCTCGACCACGGCGTCCTCACCGGGTCTGCCCCGGGTGGCTTGCGTGGCGCCGAGATCGACCTCGAGTTCCCGTCGGTGGGCGCCACCGAGAACGCGCTGCTGGCAGCGGTGCTGGCCCGCGGGACCTCGCGGATCCACAACGCGGCACGGGAGCCCGAGATCCGTGACATCTGCTGCCAGCTGCGGGAGATGGGCGCAGACATCGATGGTGATGGCACGGCGACCATCACCGTCAACGGCGTCGAGGACCTGCAGCCGGTCGCCCACCGGGTGGTGCCCGACCGCCTCGAAGCGGGCACGTATGCCGTCGCAGCCGCGATCTCCGGTGGCAACGTGGTCGTCCAGGACTGCGTCCCCGAGCACCTTCGCATGGAGTTGGTGAAGCTCGAAGCGGTCGGGTGCGAGATCGAGACCGGTGGGGACTGGATGCGGATCGTCGGGCCGGATCGGCCTCGTGCGGTCGATGTTGCGACCCTTCCGTACCCGGGGTTCCACACGGACATGCAGCCGCAGATGGTCGCCCTCCTCAGCATCGCCGATGGGACGTCGGTGGTGACCGAGAACCTCTATGACGCCCGATTCCGGTACGTCGGGGAGTTGGCGCGGATGGGTGCCGACATCGGCGTCGAGTGGCAGCACGCGGTGGTGCGAGGGGTCGAGGGCCTCTCCGGCTGCCCCGTGATCGCACCCGATATCCGGGCGGGTGCGGCGCTCGTCCTCGCAGGCCTGCGGGCCGACGGCGAGACCACGGTGACGGGGGTCTCCCACATCGACCGTGGGTACGAGGACTTCGTCGGGCGCCTCTCGTCGCTCGGGGCCGACATCTCCCGCTCCTGATCGTGCGCCGGATCCTTGTCGTCGCGCTCGTCGGCGTGGCCTTCCTCACCGGACTTCCGGCTGCCGCGACCGTGGACGACGCGCTGTACGCCGACGAGGTCACCATCGTCGGAGCCGGCGGCCCGATGGAGTTCAACGGCAGGCGCTACGGCGGCACCTTCTCGGTGCGCGTGGTGGGCGACCGGGTGGTGCTCACCGAACGGGTCGACCCGGACGCCTACATGCGAGGGATCCGTGAGGTGCCGGCGTCGTGGGAGCCCGCTGCACTGCGCGCCCAGGCGATCGCGGCCCGCACGTACCTTGCATGGCGCCTCGATCGGGGTCGGTCGACGAGCGGCCAACGGTACGGCTACGACATCTGCGCCACGGCCGCGTGCCAGGTGTACCGTGGAGGGGTCGGCGAGCCGGGGGCGGCGGAGTGGGATGCGGCCGTGGCGGCGACCGCCGGGGAGATCCTGCTCCACGATGGGGCGCCTGCCCAAGCGATGTACTCGTCGACGACGAGTGGACGCACCCGCAACTTCGAGGACGTCTTCGGTGGGACCCCCAAGCCCTACCTGGTGTCCGTCCCCTCGCCGAACGAGCCATCTCCCTACGTCAGGTGGACGATCGACGTGACGCAGGCGGAGATGCGAGCCATCCTCCGGGAGGCCGGCATCAGCGCAGAGTTGCTCAACCTCCGGGTCGAGACGACGGCGGACGGCAACGGACCGTGGATCGTGGAGGGTGTCTTCACCGATGGCCTGCGGTCGTGGACGTCATGGCAGTTCCGCAGCCTCATGAACCGACACGCCGACGACGCGCTCCCGGACGACTTCCCGGCCCTGCGCCCCGATGGGCGCCGGTATCCGACCACGATCCTCGGTCCGACCTACACGGTGGTGCGCGGCCTGCGCTATGACGCCGCCGTTACGACCGGCCCGCCCCTCGTCGGGGTGTACTCGTTCGTCGGCGGAGGGTGGGGCCACGACGTCGGGATGAGCCAATTCGGGGCGCAGGCCATGGCGCTCGAAGGGTCGAGCCATGAGGAGATCCTTGCGCACTACTACTCCGACCTCGTGCCGAGCCAGGCCGGGCGGTTCCTCCCCTCCCAACTCGTCGTCGGGCTCTCCTTCACCTCCGATCCCGTGGAGGTCGGAGGGACGTTGGCCGTGTCGATCGATGGAGCCCCGATCGCCGATGGCGTCGAGGGCTCGTGGCGATTCGAGTCGACGGGGGCGCAGGTTCGGATCATCCCGCCCGTGGCGTTCGGGGTGGCCCCGTCGCTGTCCGAGGCTGCCACAGAGGTCACGTCGACGGCACCCCTCGTCGTCGTCGCCAAGCCCGAGGGGGGTGGTCAGGTCCGACTCGTGGTCTTCGAGGGAGGCACCCCGGTCTTCCGCACGGCGTGGGAGAATTGGTTCGGTGGGACGATCGTGTTCGCCCCTCCGGGCCTCCGTGGGGGAGAGGGCGTGCGGGTCGCGGTCGAACGTCGGGAGGCGGTGGACGGCCCGACCACGGTGGTCCCGGTCACCCCGGGCTTCATCCGCTGGGGCTAGGAGGCTTCGACGGCGGTCACGCCGGGCACGCGGTCCGTGAGGATGCGCTCGATGCCGGCCGTGAGGGTCATCTGCGAGAGGGGACACCCCCCACAGGCGCCGACGAGCTCGAGCTTCACGACGCCGTCGTCCACACCGTTGAGGATCATGTCGCCACCGTCGGCCTGGAGGGCCGGGCGGATGTACTCCAGGGTCTCGGCGAGCACGTCCATGTCGACCTCGGCATCCGGGTCGG
>CP070681.1:878289-881735 GCA_020352575.1 Acidimicrobiia bacterium
CCGCTCACCGTGGTGGTGGGCCTCATGCACTCACTCGCCGAATCGCACCGGCACCTCCCACAGGACGAGATTGCCGAGCTCCTTGCCCTGGCATCTGCCGAGGCCGATGACCTCTCCCACCTCGTCGACGACCTGCTCACCTACTCCCGGCTGGGAAGCGGGAACCA
Source organism: Acidimicrobiia bacterium (assembly GCA_020352575.1). Taxonomy (GTDB): domain Bacteria; phylum Actinomycetota; class Acidimicrobiia; order Spongiisociales; family JAENVV01. Next base: position 878,457 of record CP070681.1, read on the forward strand.
TCAGGTCAATGCCGGCCCCGTGGACCTCCACGAACTGGTGAGCGGGTTGCTCGAACGGTCCGTTCGACGCGGTGGGCACCTCGTCTCGGTGCGGGGGGAGGCGGAGGCCATTGCCGATCCCCGCCGCGTGCGCCAGATCGTCCGCAACCTCCTCACCAACGCCGATCGGTACGGCGGGCCAACCGTCGAGGTCCACATCGATGCAGGGGACCCCGTGACCCTCCGCGTCGTCGACGATGGCGAAGGCGTTCCCCAGGAGGCGAGCGACGTCTTCCTCGCCTACTCCCGGGCCCACGACAGCACCGGGCTCCCCGGCGCCATCGGCCTCGGCCTCACCATCTCCCGGTCGCTCGCCGAGGCAATGGGAGGCTCGCTCACGCATCGCCGCACGGATGGCTGGACGGTGTTCGAGCTGGCCCTCCCCCCGGTCAGTTCCGATCGGTGAACCTCGAGCGACCATCCACCCCGAACGCCAACCACGTCTCGACGCCGACCTCCTCCTCGCCGATCAGGAACGAGGGGGACGCTGCGCCCTGGTAGCGGTTGTCATCCCAACGCAAGAGCGCGGTCGTGGTCAACGGAAGCGTCGCCACCCCGGAGGGACTGGAGTCCACGAGCCCGTTGCCGGACACGACCCCGAGCACGCCCGGCGATCCGGGAGCGAGCACGATGCCACCGCCGTTGCCCCGCAACGTGTTCTTGGTGACGACGACGAACGGCGCGTCCAACCGCAGCGCAGGTTCGTCGAGCCCCAACCCGTTGAAGAGGAGGAGTGAGTTCCGCACCGCAACGCCGCGAGCACCGCGGCTCGCCACCACCGGGCCATCGAGGTCGAGGGCAACGACACGGTCGACGGCGAGGACGCCACCACCCTCGACGCGCACCCCACCCCCGTGTCCACCGGACAGGCGAAGGCCGTCGACCGTCACGATGGCAGGGGCCGACACGAGCACGCCCCAGGCCTCCTCGGCCGGCATCCTCCCTGCGGCGTTCACCGCATCGAGCGACCCACCCACGATCCGCACGGCGGCGGACCCCCGAACGTCGACATGGACGTCGTTGCCCCAGCCGACGATCTCGCGCAGGTCGGCGTCACCGACGACCACGATGCCGGTTCCATTGGACGTCACGGCGACGTGGTCGAGGACCCAGCCTTCCCCGGCCTGCACGCCACCCTCCTCGAAGCCCACGACCTCCACACCGGCCAGGGTGACACCCGGCACCGCCCCACCGAGGATCCCCCACCTGGCTCCGGGCGTCGCGAGCAGCGTGGCCCCGGGCTGTCCGACGAGGCGTTGTCCCTCGAGTGGGATGAGCGAATCAACGAGATGCCCTCCCGCACGCACGAGTACGGCGGCACCGGGACCAGCCGCGTCGAGCATCGCCTGGAGGTCGTCGCCCGGCGCTGCGACCACGTCGAACTCCTGCTCCCACGGCGCAGCGAACCCGAGGACGGCGTCGAGGGCAACGACGACGCGCTCCTTGGCTGAGGAAGCCGGATCCACCCCGAGTTCGGCGCGCAGGGCCTCCTCGACCTCTGTGGCCGAGCGGCCGTGGAGCGCCTCAGCACGGCGGAGGATCGCCGCCATCTCGGGTCCTCCGAACGTTCCGACCGGACAGAATCGCCGGCCGGCGGCCTCGCAACCGTCGAGGATGCCGAGTGCCTCGAGCCGCGTCGCCGCGTCGTCGAACGCGCCCGGCGGGATGTCGTTGAAGCCCCACGCGGGATCGAACCCACACCCCACACGGTGGTCGGCGACCACGAGTTCGTCGAAGCCGAAGCGGTGCTCGTATGGGGCCTCCTCGTCGCCGCCGTGGTAAAAGGAGAGCCAGAAGGACTCGATCGCCACCCCGACCTGTCGACTGCTGCGGAAGCGGAAGTCCTCGCTGCGATGGACCTCGGTGCCGTTCACCCATCCGACGGTCACACCGTCTGCTTGTCCCGGGGTGTTCATCGCCACATGGCCCTCGATGCACGCCCACTCGCCGATGGGGATCGCCTCGGACCACCGGAGCCCCTCACCGAAGGACTCCTCCTGGTCGAGGTGGTACACGTAGGAACCGATTTCGACACGTTCGGGTCCCGGGAGGCCGCGGAACTGCAGCCGCGCCGACCACCCCGGGAGCGAGTCGCTGGGCGGGATGTTGCCACGCCCGCTGCTGGAGTAGAGGCCCGTGAGGCCGGGCAGCTTCCCGCTCCCCGGGCGCCCGTCCGCCTCCACCCGCACCCAGTATCGGAACCAGGCCTCGTCGGGCTCCTCGATGCCGTTCGTGGTGAACCGCCACCGCATCTCCGAGCCGAAGTGCGCACCCTTGGGGATGACCACCTCGATGCCCGCTCCGTCGACCCCGGGCCCCGGGCGCACCACGTTCCGGGATGCGACGGCGCCCGACCAACGAGCTGCCCACGTGGCGACCGGTGCATCGAACGACTCGTCCAACCAGACGTGCTCGGTGCGACGGGCGTCGGCGGCCGCGGGGACCCCGAGGCCGCCCAGCACCGCGAGTACCAGCAGGAGGGCACCGCATCGCCGCATGTGCCAAGGCTAGGGACGCGGCGCCCATCCGCCCTCCACTCATGACCTGATATACTTCGACTCAGATTTACTGAAGGAACTATGCAGCCGGAACGTCTCACCAGCGCCGCACAGCGCGCCATCTCCCAGGCGGTGGCCCTCGCCACCGAGCGCGACCACCAGTTCGTGGAGCCCGCGCACCTCGGTCGCGCCCTCCTCGCCGAGACGGACGGCCTCGTGTACCCCCTCCTCCAGGCGCTCTCCATCGATCCCACCCGGCTCCGTGGCGCCCTCGACGAGATCCTCGACGGGCTCCCGAAGGTGTACGGCGGCGAGCGGACCCTCTCCCCCGCCACCGCAGCGACCCTCGAGGCCGCCGAACGGCTCCGCACGCGACTCGGCGACGACTACCTCTCGGTGGAGCACCTCGCGCTCGCCCTCGCCGACGGCGACGAGCCCACGGGCCGCGCCCTCGCCGGCCTTGGTGCCACTCCCGACGCCTTGGAGGGTGCCCTGGAGCGGGTGCGGGGATCCCGTCGGGTCACCTCGTCGGACCCCGAGGCCACACAGGACGCCCTGGACAAGTACGGGCGCGACCTCACCGCCGACGCCCGAGCCGGCCGACTCGACCCGGTGATCGGACGAGACGACGAGATCGGCCGCGTCATCCAGGTGCTGAGCCGCCGGACGAAGAACAACCCCGTGCTCCTGGGCGAGGCGGGCGTGGGCAAGACGGCCATCGTCGAGGGCCTCGCCCAGCGCA
>CP070681.1:881835-883907 GCA_020352575.1 Acidimicrobiia bacterium
GGTCCTCCTCGGGCTCCGGGTACGACATTCCGAGGCCGCCGAGCGTGTCGATGAGGATCCGCCCGACGACGAGGTTGCGGTACCACTTGCGGTCAGCCGGCACGACGTACCACGGCGCGTCCGGGGTCGCGGTCCGTGCGATGGCCTCCTCGTAGGCCGCCATGTAGTCGCCCCACAGCGCCCGCTCGGCCAGGTCACCCTTGCGGAACTTCCATCGTTTCGTCGGGTCGTCGAGTCGGGCCTGCAGGCGTTCCGCCTGCTCCTCGGGAGAGAGGTGTAGGAACACCTTCACGATCGTGGTGCCCTCGTCGGCGAGCAGTTGCTCGAACCCACGGATGTGGTCGTACCGGCGACGCCATCGTCGCTCTGGCACCAGCTCGCGGACCCGTACCACGAGGACGTCTTCGTAGTGGGACCGGTTGAAGATGGCGACCTCGCCGTCGCCGGGCACGTGAGGATGCAGTCGCCACAGGTAGTCGTGGGCGAGTTCCTCCTCGGTCGGCTTCTTGAACGGTGTCACGGTCACGCCGATGGGGTCGACCGAACGGAAGACATGGCGGATCGTCGAGTCCTTCCCTGCGGTGTCCATCGCCTGGAGCACGAGGAGGATGCGGTGCCTCCCTTCGGCATAGAGGCGCTCCTGCAACTCCTCGAGTTCGAGCGACTGGGCGGCGACCTCCTTCTTGCCGTCCGCCTTCGCACCCATGAAGGCGGAACGATCGGCGGGGTCATGGTCGGCGAGTGAGAAGCCGGCGCCGTCGGTGACGCGGTAGCGGGTGACGTCCATGGCCGAAGCGTAGGGGTTCCGATCCTGCGCCACCCGTGGTACCGGTGTGGGTGGTGGGGGAAGAGGAGGCCCAATGGCAAGCCGGCCTGCCCTTGTCGTGCTCGCGCTCGCGCTCCTCGGTGCGGGCGTCGTCGGCTGGGGGCTCGGTGGGCGTGGCGCCGGGACGGTGCCCACTCCCGTGGTCGTGGAGCCGGTGGCGGCTCCGATCGGTGTCCTCGTCGTCCACGTCGGCGGTGCCGTCGCCAACCCCGGTCTGGTCGAACTGCCGGATGATGCCCGCGTCGCTGATGCCATCCGTGCCGCAGGCGGGCTGCTCGAAGGAGCTGCCATCGATGCGGTCAACCTGGCGCGTCCACTCTCGGACGGTGAGCAGGTGGTCGTCCCCATCGAGGGACGGGACGTGGTCGTGGGGTCCGTTCCCGGCCGTGTCAGGGTGAACGCGGCGACCCAGGGTGAGCTCGAGGCGTTGCCGGGCGTGGGCCCCGTGCTGGCAGGCAGGATCATCTCGCACCGCGAGGAATTCGGGCCCTTCCGCGAGGTCGAGGACCTGCTGGTCGTCCCGGGGATCGGGGAACGGATGCTGGCGTCACTGAGAGACCTCGTCGAGGTGCCGTGAGGCGCCCCGGCTCGAGCGATCGAGTATTCCTTGCCGTTGGCCTCGGGGTCGTGGTGGGCGTCCTGGCGTGGACCGTCCCCCCAGTGGGTGCAGTGATGGCGGCGGCAGTTGCGTGGCGCGCGCGGGTCGAGCGAGTAGCCGCGATTGCCATCCTCATGTGCCTTCCGCTGGGTCTTGCCGCGGCGGCATGGGATGTGGCATTCGCCGAGCGCATGGCTGCCCGGCCGTTCGAGGAAGGGCCCGTCTCGGGTGTGCTCACCCTCGCCTCCGATCCCATGTCGGGTCGGTTCGGGGCCTCGGCCCTCGCCGACTGGAGCGGTACCCCGGTTGTGGCCGCTGGGGATGGGCTGATGGGCCTGGCCGCCGGCGACGTATTGGAGGTCGTCGGCGTCGCCTCGGGTTCGTCAGGGTCCTACCGCGGCACGCCGGTGCGCAGCAGGATCGCCGTGAGGAGTGTCGACCGGGTTGGGACCCTGCCCTGGTTCGTGCCTGCGAATGCCCTGCGCGATCGGATACGCCTGGCGGTGGCCCCGCACCTGGGAGGCGCCGGAGCACTCGTGTCCGGGTTCCTGATCGGCGACATCGACCACTTGCCCGAACTCGACCGCGCCCGGCTCACAGCAGCGGGCCTCTCGCACTTCGTCGCGGTGAGTGGATCGAACGTGGCGC
>CP070681.1:884007-887079 GCA_020352575.1 Acidimicrobiia bacterium
CAGCAAAGCCCGGTGGGGCGGTGGCCGCCGCATCACTCAGCGAGGTACTGGGCTCGGGACCGCTCTGGAGACGTAGCCTCAGAGGCAGCACGTGTGGATTCGGGAAAGGAGCGAATCATGCACGAACTCCTCGAGACCTATGTCTCAGAAGTAGGTCGCCGGGTGCCGGCAAACCAGCGCCCGTCGATCGAGAAGGAGGCGCGCCGACTCATCGAGGAGGCGCTCGCCGACCACCACTGGGATGCACCCTCGGAGGACCAGGCGGTCGAAGTCCTCAGCGAGATCGGATCCCCTGGTCACACCGCCGCGGAGCTCTGGCCACATGGCCAGTACTTGATCGGTCCGGGCCTCTATCCGATCTTCCGGACGGTGGCCTGGATCGTTGTCCTTGCGTCGACGGTGTCCGTGCTAGCGGTGTGGATGGTGGAGTTGATGTTCGCCGATGCTTCGTTCGAGTTCTCGGCGGGCATGCTGGACATGCTCAACATCATTCCGGCATCGCTCGGTTCGGTCGTGCTGGTGTTTGCGATCCTGCAGCGCTTCGGAGTGTCCGCGGAACCCAAGGTCGATGACTCATGGGATCCGCATGCGCTCCTGCCACTGCTTCGTGAGCAGCGCATCACCCCGCGCGAGCACATCGTTGGGATCTCGATCGGCACGCTGCTGCTGATGCTCGTGGCAGTGTTCCCCGAGCGGATCGGCATCTACTCGTCGCCGGGTGGCGAGTTCTTCGTGAACCCGGTCATCGGTGACTTCGTGTGGTGGATCGCTGGAGCGATCGTCGCGACGCTGGCACTCAACGGGCTGTTGTTGTGGCGGGGTCGGTGGGAAACCTGGTCGCGGGTCGGGAAGGTGCTGGCGAACGTGTTCGCCATCGTCGTGTTCGGCCTGCTGGTCCAGGGGCATGTCGACTGGCTGAACGACGCCGGTGCCAACTGGTTCATCGCCGGGTTCCCCGATGGCATCTCCGGGTTCGAGGTGAGTCAGATCGTTGGCATGCAGGGCTTCAACATCGGCTTCGCAATCGCCGGGATCGTCACGTTCATCGAGACCCTGGTGTTGCTCCGCAGGGGATGGCTCGCCGCACGCCGGTGACCGCGTTCGCTTGGCCCCCGACCTCTCGGGGGCCAAGCGTTCCCTGGCCCTTCCATTTGGAGGTTCTTCAGCGCCCTAGAGGCGTCGAACTCGGCTTCGGAGCTTTCGAAGATCACGGACCCGAGTCGGTCGCCTTCCGCTCACCCTTCGCTGAGTGCGACGAGGGCGTTGGCGGTTCGTTGGAATGCGTCCTCAGTGTTGAGTGAACTTCCTGTGGCCCACGACTCCGCGAAGTGCTCGTCCTTCATCGAGGTCCGCAGGTTCTCGAGATGGCTTTCTGTCTCGTGGGCGACCCAGGGCGGCGCCGAGAAGCTCTCTTCGAAGAGTCTGTCAGCAGCTGCAAACGCTGTCGTCGCCTCGGTGAGGCGATCTGACTGCGCCAGGACAGTTGCGGATCGCATGAGTACCGAAGCGGCCATGAACCTGCTGGACCTGTCGGTCGCCATGTTGATGGCCACCCCCACCGATCGGGCTGCCTCGCGCTGGTCACCGAGTTCGAGAAGGCAGGCTGCGCGCTCGCACATGAGGTAGCAGCCTGTCCACGAGCCAGTCTTCCAAGCAGTCGAGTCGAGACCTTTGGCAATTGTGGCCAGCGCCACCTCGAATTCTCCTTGGAGTCGCTGGCTTGCGGCGAGATCCTGATAGGCGCCGAGGATGTTCCAGGGATCACCAAGCTCGATCTCGGTGGCAAGGCACTCATTGAGCAATGCCGAGGCCCCTGCGAAGTCGCCAGAGCGCATGGCGAAATCGGCGAGCCAGCCCTGCGCCTCCGCGATTCCCATTGGCCACCCAGCCTCCTTGCCAGCTTCAAGCGCCTGCTCGGCAAACGCCCTCGCCTCATCGGTGTGTTCTCGCCGATCGAGAGCGAGACAGACGAACATGCAGAGACGACTGACCCAGATGGTGTCACCTACTTGTTGTGCCCGCTTCAGCGACTCCTGGAAGTGGCCCAAGGCGGCGTCAGCGTCGTATGCGCCGAGCGACACATCACCCATGGTCCAACGTGCCGTGATGACCGATCGATCGTCACCCGATTGCTCACCGAAGCGATGAGCCAGTTCGGCCCACTCGAGGGCCCGCTCTCCCTCTCGGCAGCGAGTCGCCTGCATCGACGCGTTGGCGTAGGCCCGCGCGAGCAACTCGATCGGGAGATCGTCAACGGCCGAAAGAATTCTGTCGTGCCATTCGAACGCCTCCTCGTGGTGGCGGTGGAGGAACCAGAACCACACCGATAGGGCGGTCGCAAGTCTCACCGCCGATTGTCGGTCACCCGCGTGGTGGAGCCACTCGAGCGCGGCCCGCAAGTTGTCGTGATCCCGCTCGAGGCGATCCAACCACTCGGCCATGGCCGCGGTCTCGAGCAGGGGTTCTGCACGTTCCGCCAGCGCCAAGAAGAAGTCGGCGTGTCGCTGCGACGCTACGTCGACCTCTCCGCCCTCGATCAAGCGATCCAAACTGAACTGCCGCAGCGTCTCGAGCATGCGGAACCGTTGCACACCTGTGGCGTCGCGCTCGGGAACGAGGAGGGACTTGTCCACTAGTTCTGAGAGCAGGTCGAGCACCTCGAAGTCGGAAATCGAGCCGAACCCTCCGACCGCCTCGACGGCCTCCACATCGAACCCCCCGCGGAACACTCCCAGGCGCTCGAAGAGGAGTCGTTCACGGTCAGAGAGAAGGTCGTAGCTCCACCGCACCGTCGCCAACAGGGTTTGCTGTCGTTCGAGGGAAGTTCTCCTCCCCCCCGTGAGCAGGCGGAATCGATCATCGATCCGGCGGGCAATCTCCTCCAACGGGAGAACCTTCGTCCGGGCGGCAGCCAGCTCAATTGCCAATGGCATCCCGTCGAGCCGCCGACAGATCTGGGCCACGTGGGGCGTCGCTTCGTCGGAAAGCTTGAAGGATGGGTCGACTTGGGTCGCTCTCTCGGCGAACAGTTGCAGGGCTTCTGCGGGTGCACCCGCGCCCGTTGGATCGCCC
>CP070681.1:887179-897020 GCA_020352575.1 Acidimicrobiia bacterium
CGGCAGGATCGACCGCGGTGAGGAGACCACCCGAGATACCGACCAGTCCCTCGTCGACGGTGAGGCGGACCGTGTAGGTCGCCTTGTCGAGCGGGTGGTCGTTGGCGGGGAACCACGTAGTGGCACCACTCGGCTCGGAAACGGCGTACCAGGAGTCGGCCGCCGGACGCAGGCCCACCCCGAAGGGGATCGCCGAGTCGCGTTTCGGCTCGGGGACACCGTCGTATGCGATGACCAGTTCGAACACGTCCTCGACCAGGGTCGTCGGGCTGATCCGGTGCTCCTCGGCCGATTCCTCTTCGAAGGTGGCACGCTCTCCGTCGACGAGCACCTCTTCGATGACGAGCGTCCCCGTGTCGAGGACGAAGGATGCGAGTGGCTCCGTCGGTTCGATGAGCAGCGTTGCGACTCCGGAGAACGCCCCCTCGTCGAGTCCCCTGAAGTCGACCTCGAGCACGACCTCGAGCACGTCGTACCCGGAGTTGCCCAGCCGTGGGTAATAGGAGTCGCCGATCGAAGCGCCACCGATGCCGCCCCGCACCCCGGAGAACAACTCCCCCACTGTCGAGTTGGTCGTCGTCGGACCGACGGTCGTCGTCGTGGTCGTCGTCGGAGCAGGGGCCTCTGTCGTGGTCGTCGACGCCTCCGTGGTCGGAGGGACCGTCGTGGTCGCCACGACGTCCGTCGTCGGGGTTGTCGCCCCGGAACACGCGGCCAGGGCCACGGCCAGCGTGAGCGCCGCCCTCCTCATCGGGGGACCTGGTGGAGTTCACCCTCCCCGGACTCCCACGCCGACACGTTGGCGAGGGTCGTTGCACAGATGTTGCCGACCGCCTCCCGGGTGAAGAACGCCTGATGGCCAGTGATCAGCACATTGGGGAAGGTGAGCAGCCGGGAGAACGTGTCGTCCTGGATGACGGTGGCCGACAGGTCCTCGAAGAAGAGGTCTCCCTCCTCCTCGTACACGTCGAGTCCGAGTGCGCCGACCTTCCCGGACTTGAGGGCCTCGATGACTGCGGGGGCGTTGACGAGGGCACCGCGTGACGTGTTGATGAGCATCACCCCGTCCTTCATCTGCGCGAGGGAGCCCGGTCCGACGATGTGATGGGTCTCGGGGGTGAGCGGGCAATGGAGCGAGATGATGTCGGATCGCTTGAACAACTCGTCGAGCCCGACGAACGTCCCCGGGAAGTGCGCAGGGGGGTACGGGTCGTAGGCGAGGACCTCGCAGGAGAACCCCTGCATGATCTCGGCGAACGCCCTGCCGATCTGGCCCGATCCGACCACCCCGACGGTTCGACCGACGAGGTCGAAGCCCATGAGTCCGTCGATGGCGAAGTTGCCTTCCCGCACCCGGTTCCACGCTCGATGCACCTTGCGGTTGAGGGCGAGGATGAGCGCCACGGCATGTTCGGCGACTGCGTGCGGCGAGTAGGCGGGCACCCGCGAGACCTCCATGCGCGCAGCATCCGCCGCATCGAGGTCGACGTGGTTGAAGCCAGCCGACCGCAGCGCGAGGTGGCGGACACCGATCCGACCGAGGACATCGATCGTCTCGGCCGAGACGTCGTCGTTGACGAACGGGCACACCACGTCGTGGCCTTCGGCGAGGAGCGCCGTGTGCGGGTCGAGCCGTGCCTCGAGGAACGTCAGGTCATGGCCGTGTGGGGCATTTGCCTCGGCAAGGAAAGTCCGGTCGTAGGGCTTGGCACTGAAGACGGCGATACGAGCCACGTCACTCCTTCTCCTTGGCAGGGGGCCGGGCATCGGGGTCGGGCACCCCCACGCCGGCCTCGTCGGCCCACGTGCGCACCAGTTGGTATGCCTCGTCCTCGGAGTATGGGCCCACTTCGATTCGATGTTCGAGGAGCATCCGCATCACCTCGCCCACCTGCGGCCCCGGGGTGAGCCCGAGGTAGGCCATCACCTGGGTGCCGTCGACCGGCGGTCGGAGCGCCGCGAGTTCCTCCTGCTCACGCAACACGTCGATGCGTTCCTCGAGTTCGTCGATGCGGCGCTGGATGGCCTCGGCACGGTTCGCGTTCTTCGTCGTGACGTCGCACCGCACGAGTTCGTTCAGGTCGTCGAGCAGGTGGCCCGCGTCGCGGACGTAGCGGCGGACCGCCGAGTCGGTCCACCCCATGGCGAAGGTGTGGGGACGGAGGTGGAGGAACACCAGGTCGCCCACGTCGCGCACGGTCTCCCGGGGGTAGCGCAGTTCTCGCATGCGATGGCGCGCCATCCGGGCACCCACCACCTCGTGGTGGTGGAACGACACCCCATTGGGGCCGAACTCCCGCGTCTCCGGCTTGCCGATGTCGTGGAGGAGCGCGGCAAGGCGGAGCCGAACCGTCGGGGAGGTCTTCTCCACCACGGCGATCGTGTGGCTGAGGACGTCCTTGTGCCGGTGATACGGGTCCACGGCGTCAGCGAGCTTGGCGAACTCGGGGAGGAAGTGCTCCGCGAGGCCGGATTCGACCAGTCCCCACAGGGCATCACCGACATGGTCACCGACGAGCAACTTGTCGAGTTCGTCCCGGATGCGCTCGGCGCTCACGATCTCGAGGCGAGCGGCCATCTCCTTGACGGCGACCTCCGCTGGTTCCGAGGGTGCGAACCCGAGCGTGGAGACGAACCGGTACATCCGCAGCATGCGGAGCGGGTCGTCGGAGAACGACACCTCCGGCCCGATCGGGGTTCGCAGCATGCCGGCAGCGAGGTCGGTGAGGCCACCGAAGGGGTCGATGAGTTCCTTGGCGAGGATGTCGAGCGCCATCGCGTTCACCGCGAAGTCGCGCCGGGACAGATCGGTGGCGATGTCATCGGAGTACTCGACGTGCGGCTTGCGCGAGTCGTCCCGGTAGATCTCCTTGCGGAACGTCGTGATCTCGAACGTCTCGCCGTCGACGATCAGCCCGATGGTCCCGAATGCCTCGCCGACCGTGAACACCGTCCCACCGAACGCCTCCGCGATCTCCTTCACCTGCTCCGGACGGGCGGGCGTCGTGAAGTCGAGATCGGGACTGTCCCGCTCGAGGAGGGCATCACGCACCGACCCACCGACCAGGTAGAGCGAGGAACCGGCATCGCCGAACGCCCGGGCCAACCGGGTCGATGGCGCATCGTCGGCCACAAGCCACTCGAGGCGAGCAGGGATCATGGCGGGAAGGGTACGACGTGGCCACGCCGTAGCCGGGCTCAGCCCTGGAGCAGGCCCTTCTGCTCGGCGGTGACCCGGAGGTCGTGCGGCGAGGTGGCTGCAGCGAGGGCCGTCTGGAAGGTGATCTCCTTCTGCTCGAACAAGCGGAGGATCGCCTGGTCGAACGTCTGCATGCCGTAGAACTCGGACTCGGACATCACTTCGAGGAGGTTGAGGCCCTCGTCGGCATTGATGATGCGGTCGAACACGCGGCCGTTGTTGATGAGCACCTCGACGGCGACCGTCCGGCCGTCGTCGGTCTTCTCCAGCAGGCGCTGGGAGATGACGGCCCGAAGGGTGGCGGCGAGCATCATGCGGACCTGCCGCTCCTGGTGCGGCGGGAACATATCGAGGATGCGGTTCACCGTCTCGGGTGCGTCGATCGTGTGCATCGTCGACAACACGAGGTGGCCGGTCTCTGCAGCACGCATGGCGGCACGCATCGTCTCGGCATCACGCATCTCACCGATGAGGATCACGTCTGGGTCCTGGCGCAGCGCTCGGCGGATCGCTTCGTTGAAGTCGATCGTGTCCATGCCGATCTCTCGCTGCGAGACGATCGAGTTCTTGTCGCGGTGGAGCACCTCGATCGGGTCCTCGATCGTGATGATGTTGAGGCGCCGATTCGTGTTCATGTAGTCGATCATCGACGCGAGCGTCGTGGTCTTGCCCGAACCGGTCGGCCCGGTCACGACGACGAGGCCACGCGGCTCATGCGCGAGTTTCTCGAGGATCTTGGGGAGGCCCAACTCGCCGAACGTCTTCGACACGGGGAGCACGCGGCGCAACACGAGCGCCACCGAGCCACGCTGGCGATAGGCGTTCACGCGGAAGCGACCGAGCCCGGACTTGCCATAGGCGAAGTCGGCTTCACCAGTGTTCCGGAACTCGACCGCGGCCCGCTGGGTGAAGATCGCTTGGGCGTACGCCTCCGCATCCTCGGGTCGGAGGGCTGGGAGGGTCGTGTGGTGGAGGTCACCATCGACGCGCATCACCGGCGGCGAACCCGCCTTGAGGTGGAGGTCCGAAGCCTCCACCTGGATCATCTTCTTCAGTAGTTCGTCGAGTGGCACCGACATGGGAAGTCCCTCACCGATCTTTGGTCTCAAGGGGAAGATCGGGCGCGTTGGCGGAGTGCTTGAGCAAAAGGTGTTCGGGGGTCCGTACCGGGGGCAGACCTACACTCCGCGCCATGCCCCACCCGTCCCATCCATGCGGTTGACGGGCACCTGGCCGGGGCAGGTGACCCTCCGTCAGGGATGGTCGCGGGCAAGCGCCCGCCCATGGAACGACGACGTGTCCGCCGCCTCACTCCGCCTCGAACGCGGATCGAGTGACTTCCTCCGCGCCGCGGCCACCCGGCTCCTCTCCGAAGGCGCCGAATGGGTGGGATCGCCACCGCTCGATCGGTCCTCGGCGGTTCCCTGGGAACGGGCGGGATTCGCCCCGTTCCTCTCGCTCGACCTCCACCGCAAGGCGCTCGACGGGCCCATTCCCTCCTCAGGTATCGAGGTCGCCGAGGGGTCGGCCAGGGATCTGCGTACGCTCACCCCGGTCGATGACGAGTCGTTCGAGGGTGTGTGGCGACTCGGCACGCTCGGACTCGCAGAGGCCCTCGTGGCCACGCCCCGATCGACGCTGCTGCTCGCTTCGGACAGCGAGCAACTCGTCGGGTTCGCCATCGTCGGGTTCGGCAACCGTGCCGGCTACCTGCAGCGGATCGCCGTGGCCAGCAGCCATCGCGGCCGGGGCATCGGTCGGGGACTCCTGCGCGAAAGCCTCCACTGGTGCTTGCGACGGGGGGCGGGATATGTGTTGCTCAACACCCGACCCGGCAACGAGGCAGCGTCATCGCTCTACGCATCCGAGGGGTTCACCATGCACCCGGCGGCACTCCGGGTCTTGAGGCTGGGGCGATAAGTGCCACCCCGCCTGCCCGACCGGTACTCCCTCGAGGTGCGCATCGGGCGCGACGGTGACGTGGAGGAGTGGCTCGCGACCGACATCGAACTCGACCGCCCCTGTCTCGTGCGGGTGCTCGGACCCGAGAGCACACCCGAGCGGAGGACGGAGTTCCTCGATGCCGTCCGCACCGCCGCAGGCATCTCACACCTCCACCTGGCCCACGTGTACGAGGCCGGGGACCTCGACGATGGCGCCTTCTCGGTGGGCGAGTGGCCGGGCGGGATTCGCCTCTCCGACCGGGAGTCCGCCGACCTGTCGCTCGATCCTGCCACGTTCCTACCGAACGCCGAGGGTCTCGCGCGCGCCCTCGCCGCCCTCCACGAAAGGGACGAGGTCCATGGGGCAATCGACGCCTCCGCTGTGTTCTTCCCAACGGCGCGGCCGGCCAAGCTGGGAGCCATCGGCCGACACCGGCGATGGTCGACACCGGAAGGCGACACGGCCGCCCTGGCCTCGGTCCTGGAGGAGGCGCTCACCGGCCAACCCGCCGGCACCTACCCGCCATCCCAGGTGATCGACGGGCTGTCACCGGCACTCGACGCCGCACTGCAATCGACCCGGCTCGGCCGCACCAACGCGAGGGGACTCGCCGAACTCATCGCGTCCGTGCCCGTCGCCCAGCCCCGGCCCCGGCCGCCCGGTCCGTCACGCCGGTGGCTCGGCCTGGCAGTTGGGCTCCTCATCGTGGCCGTGGCGCTCATCCTCCTGGGCAGCAGCCTGCGCCCAGGTCCGGTCTCAGTCCCTGGAGAAGCAGCCACGCCCGGTGGCATCACCGAACGATCGACGACCACGACCACGAGCACCGTGGTGGGCACCATCGACGCGCCTGCGCCACGGATCGAGTCGATCGAGGCCTTCGACCCACTTGGTGACGGGGAGGAACGGGACGAGGACCTCTCCAACTTGCTAGACGGCGACCCCGATACCACCTGGCGCACGGAGTCCTACTTCGATCCCCTTCCCCTCATCAAGGCCGGTGTCGGGTTCCAGGTCCGGGTGACGGGCTCCCCCTCGCTGCTCCGTATGTCGGGTGTCAGCCCCGGCACCGAACTCGAGGTGAGATGGATCTCCGAGTTCGATCGGTCCATCGACGGCTGGGAGTTGGTGGCCACTGCACGGGCAATCGGAACGGAGCTCATTGTCGACCTCCCGGTGCGCAACGACGGAATCTGGCTCATCTGGCTCGTCCAGGTACCCGTCGACGACGACGTGTACCGGTCGACGATCGCCGAGATCGCCCTCACGTGACCGGCTGACGCCGCTGTCGGATCTACCCTCCTGCTCGTGGAGGAACGGGAGCTCATCACCGCTGCCACGCAAGGCGATCGCCGTGCGTTCGAGGCGCTCATCCGACTCCACGAGGATCGGGTCTTCGCCATCTGCATGGGTGTGATTCGTAGCCGCGACCTTGCGCTCGAGGCCACGCAGGAGACCTTCATCACGCTCTATCGAAAGCTCGATCGGTTCGACGGGAAGTCGGCGTTCTCGACGTGGCTGTACCGGGTGACGACGAACACGTGTTACGACGTCCTCCGTCGGGCGAAACGGCACCTCGCAGAGCCACTTCCCGAGTACCACGACCCCGCCGACTCGGGTGCCCAGGACGACCTCGATGCGGTCGAGCTCAGGCCCGACCTGCGTGATGCCCTTGCGGCAATACCGGAGGAGTTTCGGGCTGCCGTGGTGCTCAGCGACCTCGAGGGGCTGCCCGTGGCTGAGGTCGCCGAGATCCTCGAGGTGCCGCCGGGCACCGTGAAGTCGCGTGTCTTCCGCGGGCGGCGACTCCTCGCCGAGTTCCTCGGGAACCGATCAGACCCCCCGGAGCGTCCCACCCCATGATGGCTGACCTCACTCCCGAGCAGATCGAGCTCCTCCTTGCCGTCACGGACGGGTCCCTCGAGGGACAGGAGCTCGAGGAAGCGCGCGCTCGGGCCGAGTCGGACCCCGTCCTTGCCGAGGAGCTCCGGCTCCAGGAACTCGCCCTCGCCCATCTCGCCGAGGAGCGAGTGGCACCCATGGCCGACTTCGAGGCGGCCCGCATGCGACGCAACGTGCTGGACGAGGTGCTCCCTCTGAAGCCCGCAAAGGCCCCGTGGTTCTCCCGATTGGTCCCGGCGGCTGCGGTCATCGCGGTCGTGGTCATCGGCATCGGCTTCCTCGGCAACCTCGGTGCTGACACGGCCCAGGACGAGACGGCCGCCGTGGCCCCGGCCGAGAGCGAGTCGGCAACAGTGGACCGGGCCGAGGAGTCAGAGATGGCAGCGGCACCCGAGGCAGATGATTCCGCCGACATGGACATGCCCGCCGAAGCACCGATGGAGGCGCCCGCTGAGGAGGCCCCGGTCGACATCGCCTCAGCGTTGCCGAAGGTCGAACTCCCAGACCTCGGGGCTCTCGATATCGGACCACTCGACGAGGAACACCTGGCACTCCTCGAGCAATCCCTCAACGGCGTACCGACTCCGCTGTTCGTCGTCACCCCCGCCTGCGATGGCGTGGAGTTCGGGGACGAGATGATCCTCGAAGTGGTTGGCGCCGCGATCACGCTCGTCGATGGATCCGAGGCCCGCGTCGTGTTGCTGGCCGACGGGCGGGTCCTCGACCTCGACATCGCCGACTGCACCGTGACCGGCACGCGCTGACAGGGACCACCTGCACGGCCACCGCTAGCCTGCGCACCATGGACCGCTTGGCCGCGACGATCGTCGACCAACTCGAGTCGCTCGCCGCAAAGGTCCGAGCGATGACCGTGGACCGGGCCCGGTCCTCGCTCACCGCGTTCTCGATCGGCATCTCTGCCGCCACCCTCGCCCTGTTCGCCGTCGTCGTGCTGGTGAAGGGGCTCTTCCGGTTGCTCGCCGTCGTCACCACCGAGGCAGGCGCCTACGGGATCCTTGGGGGAATCTTCCTCATCGCTGCGGCGTTCATCTGGGCGAAGCGAAATGACACCGGAGAAGACAATGGCTGAGAAGGTCATCATCATCGGATCGGGCCCCGCAGGCCTGACCGCCGCCCTCTATGCCGCTCGCGCCGACCTCCACCCCCTCGTGTTCGAGGGCTCGCAGGCGGGTGGCCAACTCATGATCACCACGGACGTGGAGAACTACCCGGGCTTCCCGGACGGGATCATGGGTCCCGACCTCATGATGAATTTCCGCAAGCAGGCGGAGCGGTTCGGGGCTCGACTCCACACCATCGACGTGACCGACGTCGACTTCTCGGCCAGGCCATTCGTCGTGAGGGCCGGCGGTGACACCTTCGAAGCAGAGTCCATCATCATCTCGACCGGCGCATCCGCGAAGTGGCTCGGCGTACCGGGCGAGGAGAAGCTCACCGGCCGGGGCGTGAGCGCCTGCGCGACCTGCGACGGCTTCTTCTTCCGTGACAAGCACGTCCTCGTCGTAGGTGGTGGTGACACCGCCATGGAGGAGGCGGACTTCCTCACGAAGTTCGCAGCCAAGGTGACCATCGTCCACAGGCGGGACGAGTTCCGGGCATCGAAGATCATGGCCGAGCGCTCGCTCAACAACCCGAAGATCGAGGTGCGGTGGAACGCCACCGTCGAGGAGATCCTCGGCGACGACGCCGTCACGGGTGTGACGCTCCGGGACACCGTCACGGGCGAGGCCGAGCACATGGACGCCGACGGGGTGTTCATGGCCATCGGCCACCACCCGAACACAGAGCTGTTCACTGGCCAACTCGAGCTGGACGAGACCGGCTACATCGAGCTGAAGGGGGATGACTCGACCTACACGTCGGTCGACGGGGTGTTCGCAGCTGGCGACGTCGCCGACACGGTGTACCGGCAGGCGATCACCGCAGCCGGAAGCGGCTGCAAGGCCGCCATCGACGCCGAACGCTGGCTCAACCACTGAACACAGCGGCTCCGTACCCTCGGGAATACACTCGGCGCCCCGCCGTTGCACTGAACGACTTCCACCAAAGGATTGCCATGGCCAGCACAAAGATCACCGACGCCACGTTCGAAGAGGCGATTGCCTCCGATACCCCCGTCCTCGTCGACTTCTGGGCGGAGTGGTGCGGTCCGTGCAAGGCGATCGAGCCCGTGCTCGAGCAGATCGGCGACGAGTACGCCGGCAAGATCTCGATCGCCAAGCTGAACATCGATGAGAACCCCCAGTCCCCCGCCTCCCACGGGGTCATGAGCATCCCCACGATGATCGTGTTCCAGGGTGGTGAGGTGAAGAAGCGCATCGTCGGTGCCCGCCCCAAGGCAGCGATGGTGAACGAACTCCAGGAGTTCCTCGGTTAGGCGACGCCGAACTCGACCCTTGTGCGGCCCCGCCCACCGGCGGGGCCGCACTGCGTGCAGGCTCCGTCGGGAGATACCATCCGACCATGCGATTCGAAGTCGGCGCCTCGGGCGAACCGGTGCGCGACATCCAGGATCGACTGGTCGCCCTCGACCACCCGTTCGGTGATGACACACACGGTGAGTTTGGGGACGGCACCCTCGAGGCGGTCCGCGAGTTCCAGAAGTCGGTCGGCCTCGACCCGACCGGTGTCGTCGATGACGGCACCTGGCGCACGCTCGTCGAAGCCGGACATCGATTGGGCGACCGGGTCCTCTACCACCGCCGGCCGATGCTCCGGGGCGGGGATGTCGCCGAACTCCAACGACTCTTGAACGGCCTCGGGTTCGACGCCGACAAG
>CP070681.1:897120-899683 GCA_020352575.1 Acidimicrobiia bacterium
GGGGATGAAACCCAGCCGGAAGTTGGATTCCTCGAACGACTGGAGGTAGATGCCGACGCGGACCAGGTCGTAGGGATTGCTGTCGTCCTCGTCCCAGTCCCGGCCGATGCCGTACGTGCGGTGGACGTTGTCACGGTGCCAGGACACGGCGCTGAAGCCGACCTGGAGGTCCGAGTGCTGCAGGTATTTCACCCCGTCACCCAGAAGGGCCCTGAGGTGTTCGAGGAGCCTGGGATGGTCGATGAGGCCCCAGAAATCCTTCTTCTTGGACACGCCGTCGGTGAGGTTCCAGCCGCCGAACCCGCGCCCGGAGCTCGACCAACTCTCCGGTGAGATCCCGCTCATCTCCTGCAGCATCCCCTTGTAGCGCTCCACCTCTTCGGGGGAGAGGAGCCCGGGAACGACCACGAAGCCCTTCTCGCGGAGCTCGGCGCGCCGTGCAGCGTCAATCGCCATGTCCGACCTTCCTTTCACTCGTCGTGCGGATGGTACCGCTGGCCGGGAGCGCCCCGTTCAGGCGAGGTCCATCCGGTACCGCCGGTGGCGAGCCGTCCACACCGTCGCCAGCTTCTCCATGTCCTTGATCGATGCGGCGTTGCCGGCTGCCACCTGGAGGATGTGCCCGCCCGCCCAGCCGAGCTCCGTCGCGGTGCGCGCCAACGTTGCGTAGAGCATCGCGTTCGCCCCTCGGCCGCGGTGTGCCGGGAGCAGGCCGAGTCCGTTCACGCAGTACCACTTCTCATCGGCGCGCGCTCGCAGCAGGTGGTACCAGCCAAACGGGAGGAGGCGACCGTTGGCCGACCGAAGGGCCGGGGCGAGGTTCGGATAGGAGAACAGGAACCCCACGACAGCCCCCTCGTGGAGCACGAGGGAGATGCCCTTCGGGTTTGCGATGCGCAGGACCGTTCCGATGAGGTCGTCGATGTCCTCATCCGTCGGTGGGTAGAAGGAATCGAGTTCGGCGACCGAGGTGAGGTAGGCCTCCTTGATGGCCGGCACCCATTCGGCCAGTTCGCGCCGCGACGTGAACCGTTTGATCACGTACGAGCCCTTCTCGGCGACCTTGTCGGCGATCGCGTAGATGGCATCGGGGATGGACACCGACTCGAGGATGTAGCCGGTCACGAAGTCCTCTTCGGGCTCGAAGCCAGCTGCCCGGAGGTGGGCGTCGTAATACGGGCCGTTGTAGGGCACACCGAGCACCGGCGTGGTGTCGAAGCCTTCGACCATGACCGATCCATCGAACCCGAGGAGGCCCCGTGGGCCCGTCATCGACGTCAGTCCACGGTCGGTGGACCAGCCCTTCGCGGTGGCCACGAGGTCGGTGACGACGGACGGGTCGTCGATCGCCTCGAAATGCCCGAAGAACCCCGTCGCCGTGCCCTGGTACTCGTTGAAGAGACGATTGTCGATCGCCGAGATCCTCCCCACCACACGGCCCTGCCGCTCGGCGATGAAGAACGCAGCGGCTGAGTGGCGATGGAAGGGGTGGCGCCCGGGATCGAGCTGGCGTCGTTGGTCCGCCCTGAGACCGTCCGGGGCCCATCCGGGGGCGTCGGCGTACAGGCGGTAGGGGAAGTCGACGAAGGCCCGGATGCGGGACCGGTCCTGTGGGTCGACTTCGACGACCTGTGCCATCACATCACGCGCCGGAGCTTCGCCCGAGGAGCGAGTTCCGACTCGTACACGACCTTCACCCCGTCGCCGAGGGCTGCTTCGATGTCGCGCACGTTGCGCATGAGGCTGAGAAGGCCTGTCATCTCCACCGACGCCGCCTGGTCGGAACCCCACATTGCGCGATCGACCGTGATGTGTCGTTCGAGGAAGGTCGCACCCAGGGCGACCGCAGCGAGGGTCGGCGCGAGGCCGGTCTCGTGGCCGGAGTAGCCGATCGGCACCCCGGGGTAGCGATCGCCGAGCGTGTGGATCATCCGGAGATTCAACTCCGACACCTCACACGGGTAGGCGGAGGTCGAGTGGAAGATGGCCAGGTTGTCCGTGCCGACGTGGGCAACGGCTCGTTCGATCTCCTCCATCGTCGACATGCCCGTGGAGATCATGAGGGGGCGCCCGGTGTCCCGCATGGCCCCGAGCAGTTCGAGGTCGGTGAGGGAGGCGGAGGCCGCCTTGTAGAAGGGAGGCCCGAACTGCTCGATGAATTCGACACTGGGCACGTCCCAACACGATGCCGTCCAGTGGATGCCTCGTTCCTTGCAGTAGGCGTCGATCACGGCGTACTCGTCGACACCGAACTCCACGCGGTGTCGGTACTCGATGTAGGTCATGCGACCCCAGGGCGTGTCGCGTTCCTTGTCCCACTGGTCACGTGGCGTGCAGATCTCGGGGGTGCGCTTCTGGAACTTCACCGCGTCGCAGCCGGCCTGCACGGCACCGTCGATGAGCTGCTTGGCGACCTCGACGTCACCGTTGTGGTTGATGCCGATCTCGCCGATCACGTACACCGGGTGCCCGGCGCCGATGGTCCGATCGCCGAGCGAGAGCGTGGCAGTCATGGGGTCTCGTCCTCTTCGTAGTGGTTGGTCGTGGTTCCGTTGTGGTTGAG
>CP070681.1:899783-903570 GCA_020352575.1 Acidimicrobiia bacterium
CCTGCCGTCATCAACGGGTGCTCCGAGCTGCTCGCCGAGGTGTTCGGTGATGCTGGTCGACACGCGAGGTCCGCCGTCGGCGTGGGTTCGCTCCCCCTCGACTTCGCCGTCGAGATCGAACTCGTCGCCGAGGTCGCCCAGACGGCGTTCGCGGCCAGCCGATAGGCTGCTGGCATGCCCGCCGTCTGGCCCGATCTCCCGGATCCGGGCGACCGACCCCTCATCGTCGTCGCCGAGACCGCCTCTGCGTTCGAAGCGCAGATCATCCGGGCGTGGGCGAAGGCCCAGAGCGTCACGCCGGCCGGCATCCTCGAAGTGCCGTCCATGCGTCGGAGGTTCGGCCGGAGGCGCGTCTCACGACGGGCCGAGGCTCGGTTCCTCCGAGGCGACGACCCCCTCATCGTCCCGGTGCGCATCGCCTGGACCGTCCCCGAACGTGACGGTCGCCGAGCGGTCCGTCCCCTCGACCTCCTCACCTCGCTCGGCGACCCGAGGGACCCCGATCCCATTCGCCAGCGGTGGATCCACCGACGCAACCCCGACCGGTGCCAGATCGTCGTCGCCGAGCCGGCCACGGCGAACGAGATCATCAAGCGGTGGCGGGACTCTGCAGAGGCGTGGCGCCTCGGGGAGTTCGCCGCCCACCTTGCGTGGATCGGCCTCGAACGTGCCGAGCGCCAACTGCGGGGCAACCGGTACAAGGTGGCCCGCTTTGTCCCCGACACCATCACTCGCCAAGGGGCCTACCTAGACGGCATCGCCCGCCTTGCCGAGGAGGCCGACTGGCCGTTCGAGCTCGTGGCTGCCCGCACGAAGCGGTACCTCAAGGAAATCGCGGCGAACCACTCGACGCTCGTCATCGACCTCGTGGCGCACCTCATCCACCTGCTCTACACGCAGGGCTACCAAGAGATCGACTACGACCGCGACCGCGTCCTCGACATCTACTCGGCCGCCGACCGGTCGGCCCTCGTGTTCCTGCCCTCCCACAAGAGCCAGCTCGACCGACTGGTCATGCAATACATCCTCTGGGAGAACGACCTGCCACCGAGCCACACGGCTGGCGGCATCAACATCAACTTCTGGCCCGTCGGCCCGCTCGTGCGCCGCTCCGGGGTGTTCTTCATCCGCCGGTCCTTCAAGGACAACGAGCCATACAAGTTCGCCCTCAAGACCTACCTGCGCTACCTGCTCAGTCGCCGGTTCCCCATCGAGTGGTTCCTCGAGGGCGGCCGGTCACGCACCGGGAAGCTGCGGGCTCCGTCCTACGGGATGCTCAGCTACATCGTCTCGGCCTTCAAGGAGGGCGCCACCGAGTCGATGCGCTTCGTGCCGGTCTCCATCTCCTACGACCAGCTGTTCGACGTTGGCGACTACGCCACCGAGGCCCGCGGAGGTGACAAGCGGAGCGAGAGCATCGGCTACGTGATCGCCTCGGTGCGCCGGCTCAAGCGCCGCCATGGGCGGGTGTACATTCGGTTCGGCGAGCCCATGGAGTTCGAGCGGGGCGACACCGACGAGATGGACCCAGACAGCCTCGACGTGGCGAAGTTGGCCTTCGAGGTCATGCATCGCATCAACGAGGCGACGCCGATCACCCCGACGGCGCTCGCCTGCCTGCTCATGCTCGATGATCCCCGGGCCACCGAGCCGGCCGACCTCACGGCCCGTGCCGCACCCCTCGTCCGGCACATCGAGCACCGGGGCTTCCCCGTCGCGGCGCCGCTCGGCCAGGAGGACGACATGGCCACCGTGCTGCTCCGCCTCCGGGAGCATGAGATCGTCGCCCCCGTGATGGGCGGCATGGCC
Source organism: Acidimicrobiia bacterium (assembly GCA_020352575.1). Classification (GTDB taxonomy): domain Bacteria; phylum Actinomycetota; class Acidimicrobiia; order Spongiisociales; family JAENVV01. Next base: position 901,593 of record CP070681.1, read on the forward strand.
CCGGTCGCCGGCCAAGAACTGGCGCTGGCCTTCTACAAGAACACGATGATCCACCACCTCCTCCCCTGTGCCCTCGCTCAGATGGCCGATGCACTCCCCGAGGACACCGACGAGGTGGCTGCCGAGTTGCGTGACCTCCTCAAGTTCGACTTCTTCTTCGCCGGCCGCGAGGCCTTCCTCGAGGACGTGCGGAGCATCGACCTGGACAGCCTCGAAGAGTGGTTCCCACGCCTCGTGCTGCTCCCCTTCTTCGAGGGCTACCTCGCCGCCGTCGACACCGTCGTCTCCGATCCCGAGGCCGACGATCGGGCCTGCCTCGGTCGGGCGAGCGACATGCTCGCCGACGGTGCCATCAGCCGTGCTGAAGCGGTCTCACTCCCGATGATGCGCACGGCCCTCCAGCTCGTCGACCACCTCGGCCTCCGGGAGGACCGGGAGACGGCCACCGACACGCTCTCCCGCCTCACCCAACTCATCGACGTGGCTCGGCGCCCGGCCCCGAAGCCGGCTCCCTCCGACGTTCCGATCGCCTCCCAATAACGTCGGGGGATGCTCGACCCCGACATCCGTGATTTCGTTCGCTCCGGCCATTTCGCCGCGCTCTCGACGCTCATGCCCGACGGCACCCCCCAGACCCAGGTCATGTGGGTCGATGCCGACGACACCCACCTCCTCATCAACACCGAGGATGGCCGGCAGAAGCAGCGCAACGTGGAGCGGGACCCACGGGTCACGGTGCTCGTCTGGGACGCCGAGAACCCCTACCGGTATGCCGAGGTACGCGGGACGGTGGTCGACATGGTCCGCGGCCCGGAGGCCAGGAACCACATCGACCACCTCTCCCATCGCTACTTCGGCAAGCCCTACTCGAACCCGATCAGGACCGAGCGGATCATCTGGCGCATCGCGCCCGATCGCCAGTATCTGCGGGGCTAGGTGGTGATCGACCTCCGGTAGGCGAAGGTCGCGATCGACAGGAGCACCACGGCGAACACGCCGAGCATCCCCACCTCGAAGAGGACGTCGGTCAGCGCTCCGTCGGTGAAGAGCAGGGTGCGGAACGCCCGGAGGATCCAGTAGTGCGGAGTCCACTGGGAGAACACCTGCACGGCATCGGGGAACAACTCGTAGGGCACCATCGCCCCGCCGAGGGCTCCAAGGCCGATACCCAGCATCACGCCGATACCGCCCGCCTGCTGGTCGTTCTGGAGCAGCGAGCCCAGCAGGATGCCCGCCGACGTGGACACGAGGGCGAACACGGCGATCACGGCGGCTGACCCGAGTGGATCACCCCAATCGACGCCGAACATGAGGCCCGTGGCGAGCACGATGAACAGGGCCTGCACGAGGGCCACCAGGTAGCGACCGAGGGTCTCCCCCACCACGATCGACCGCACCGGCGTCGGCGAGACCATCATCCGGGCCGACACGCCGAGCTGGCGCGTGAGGATGAGGTGTCCGGACGTCGAGAGCGATGTGAGGAAGGTGAACAACACCAACTGGCTCGAGGCACCGAGGTCGAACTGCTCGATCTCGCCTTCGAAGAGTGACTCACCGTCGAGGCTCACCGAGACATCCACCGAGGCGATCTCGTCCGCGGAGAACTCCACGAGTTGGGCCGCTGTCACCGCGTCCACGCCGCCCACCTCGATGAGGTAACGCTGCGAACGGAGGTCGATCGACAACGCCTGCACGGCGGTCTCCACCGTCTGGCGCAGTTCGATGCCGAAGCCCACACGGGAGGAGAACTCCACCTCGACCGGATCGGGGCTGTCCACCGGGTCGAGGTCCTCGACCACGATCGACGCCTCGACGGATCGGAGTTCGACGGCTTCGAGCGCAGACTCGGCGTCATCGAACTCCTGCACCTGGAATCCCTCGGCCTCGACTGCGTCGACAATCGCCCGACCGACGGGGGTGTCGGCGCCGACGACCCCGAGCGTGGACACGAGGCCCGACGACCCGAACTGGATGCCGA
>CP070681.1:903670-909967 GCA_020352575.1 Acidimicrobiia bacterium
CGAGGACGGCGCCGTCCGCCCGGCTGAGGTCGCCGTCGCCGACGAGCCAGGCCCCGAGCACGAGCGCGGCAACGGTGACGGCCCCGACGGCGCTGATCCGCCGTCGCGTCACGACGAACGCTCCCGCGAGCAGCGGGAGGAGGCCGAGGACGAGCGTCACCTGGGTGAAGGCCGAGCCCGTCGAGTCACCCACGTTCACATCGCCGTATCCCTGCATCGACGCGACGATCGAGTTCACGATCTCGGGGAGGTCGGTACCGATCGCGACGAGCGTCATACCAATGAGGAAGGGGTGGATCCGGGTCCGCTGGACGAGGCCAGATGCCCCGTCGACGGCGACACGCGACGCCCCGACGGCGAGCCCGAAGCCGCCGATCACTGCGCCGACCTGGAGCAGGAGATCCATGGCTGCCTCCGACCCCAATGCTACGCGCCGGGGACTGTCGTACCCCGGCGGTACGCTCCTCCCATGGCCGACCCCGCCGCACGCATCGAGGAGCTCCGCGCCGCGATCCGCCTGCACAACCACCGGTACTACGTCCTCGACGAGCCGACGGTCAGCGATGCCGAGTGGGACGACCTCATGCGGGAACTCCGTGCGCTCGAGGCAACCCATCCCGACCTCGTCACCCCGGACTCTCCCACGCAGCGTGTCGGCGCCGACACCTCCGCCCTCTTCTCACCGGTCACCCACCTGCAGCGGATGTTCAGCCTGGACAACGCCGAGTCACCCGACGACATGGCGGTGTGGGAGGAGCGCCTCGAGCGGGTCCTCGGCCGGGCCCCCACCGGCTACTCCTGCGAGCTGAAGATCGACGGACTCGCCGTGTCGCTCGTCTACGAGGACGGGGTGCTCGTGCGAGGTGCCACCCGGGGGGATGGGACCACCGGGGAGGACGTCACCGCCAACCTGCGCACCCTCCGATCGGTGCCGCTCCGCCTCCTCACCGACGACCCGCCCGCAGTACTCGAGGTCCGCGGAGAGGTGTACATGTCGGACGCGGCCTTCGCACGGCTCAACGAACAGCAGGCAGCGGCCGACGACCGGGCCTTCATCAACCCGAGGAACGCGGCTGCCGGATCGCTCCGGCAGAAGGACCCGCAGGTCACGGCCGGGCGGGAGCTCGACATCTGGGTGTACCAGTTGGGCCTCGTCGAGGGTGGCCCGGGGTTCGGTTCCCATGGCGAGGCGCTGGCGTGGTTGTCCGATACCGGGCTCCGGGTGAACCCAGCTTCGGTCACCGTCGGATCGATTGGGGAGGTGATGACCGCGATCACCTCGGCGGAGGAGCGGCGTCACGACAACGGCTACCAGACCGACGGGGTGGTGGTGAAGGTCGACGACCTCCTCGATCAGGCGGAGCTCGGCTTCACCGCCCGTGCCCCCCGTTGGGCCATCGCCTACAAGTTCCCCCCGGAGGAACGGACGACGACGCTGCGCGACATCCAGGTGAACGTGGGGCGGACCGGGGCCGTGACCCCGTTCGCCGTGCTCGAGCCCGTCTTCGTCGGAGGGGCCAATGTCGGCATGGCGACCCTCCACAACGAGGAGCAGGTGCACTTCAAGGACGTACGGATCGGTGACACGGTCGTCGTCCGCCGGGCCGGTGACGTGATCCCCGAGGTCGTGGGTCCGGTTGTCGCTGCCCGCATCGGCACCGAGCGCGAGTGGGCGATGCCCACGGAGTGCCCGTTCTGTGGCCATCCGATCGTGCGACCCGAGGGCGAGAAGGTGGCGCGATGCACCGGAGGCCTCGTCTGCCGGTCACGGCTCCGGGAGTGGCTGGCGTACTTCGCCTCCCGCGGCGGGATGGACATCGAACACCTCGGCTACAAGACGATCGACTTCCTCATCGAGGAGGGACTCGTGTCCTCCCCGGCGGACATCTTCACGCTCGCTCCCGAGGCGTTCGAGGGTCGGGAAGGATGGGGTGAGACCTCGATCGGCAACCTGATGGCGGCCATCTCCGACGCCAAGGACCGGCCGGCGGCCAAGCTGCTCACGGCGTTGGGCATCCGCCACGTCGGCCCCTCGGTCGCCGACCTCCTGGTCGGTCGGTTCCGCTCACTCCTCACGCTCGCCGACGCGTCGGAGGAGGAGATCGCGGGTGTCGAGGGCATCGGCCCGATCATCGCAACGTCCGCAGCCGAGTGGTTCGCGGAGGCCGAGAATCGGGATCTCGTCGAGCGGCTCGCCGAACTCGGGGTGCGGGTCGATGATCCCGAGCCCGACGGGCCGGTGTCCGATGCGCTCGCCGGTCAGACCTTCGTGCTCACCGGCACGCTGGAGGGCTTCACGCGCGACGAGGCGAAGTCGGCGATCGAAGCGCAGGGTGGGAAGGTGACCGGCTCGGTCTCCGGCAAGACCTCGTACGTGGTGGTGGGCGCAAGCCCGGGTTCGAAGGCGACGAAGGCTGAGTCGCTGGGCGTTCCCACGCTGGATGAAGCTGCGTTCGTCGAGTTGCTCGGGTCGTGATCAGCCCGTCGGTGCGGCCTTCACCCAGGCGCCGTCCTCGGTGACCTCGATCACCAGGCGGTCGTAGGGCTCGGCGCCCGAGCGCCAGCGTTCGATGTCCTCCTGGTTGAACACGGTCGCCAGCGCGTCCCAGTCCTGGTCGTCGCCGCCGACGGCCTGGGCCGGCCATGTGAACACGATGCCTCCTGCTCCGTCGGTGACGGCGAAGGGGAGCGCCAGGATCGCCTGCACGTCGGTGAGCGCCGGGAAGCCCTTTGCCTCGGCGTCCCACCACTCGAGCGACGGGTCGCCGTCCGTCAGGGCCCGGGGATCGAGGAGTGATCCGAGGAGGGAGAGATCGCAGGCCGACATCGCCGCACCAATGGCGTTCCGCATCGCTGCAGCGGCTTGGGTGAGGCCGTCCTGGGGTTCCAGCGGGCGATCGTCGGCGGTCGAGCAGGTGGCGAGCCTGATGAGGCCGCCGAGCGATGCGCGGTCGCTCACGATCGGCAGGGACCGCGAGATCGAGGCACCCACCAGCACCCCCAACTCCGGAACCACCTCGCTCTCACCGTCCGGGCCCATGAGTGCCACACCCTCAACGGTGGGGAAGGCGACGAGGCCTCCCGATGCATGGATCCAGCCCTCCGTGGCGGCGATCTGCCACCGGGCGATCTCGGAGCCGTCCGTCGGATCCCGAAAGACCATCCTCGTGCTGGCCCCGACCTCCACGGAAGCGATGAGATCGCCTTCGTCGGAGAGCGCAGGTGCAGTGCCGTCGCAGGATCTGAAGAGGGATGCCTGGATGATCCTGCCGTCGAGGTCGAACAGGTCTGATGTGGCACAGCCGTCGCCCAACACCCACGTCACCAGGAGCCGATCGCCGCCGATCGACCCCGATGCGAATCGGCTCCCCGAGCCGGCGGCAGCAAGGTCGACCAGGCGCACCTGATCGGGAGCCCCACCGGTGATGGGCAGCAGCAGGAGCTCGTTGTCCGCACGGACGAGCGCCGTCGGTGGTCGGGTCGACGGGTCGACCACGTCGAGGAGACCGAAGGACTCGAACCCCTGCCCATCGAGGAGCAGGTCCGGTTCCTGTCGTCCGGCCCGCAGGTGCCAGAGGCCCTGGTCGGCACCGACCAGCGAGAACACCAGCCCGCCCACGTAGTCGTCGTACACACGGTCGATGAACTGGTCGAGTCCGGCGTCGAGGTGGCGACCCTCGGGAAGGACCCCGAGCCGCTTCGGGCCGGTGGAGAGGACCACGAGCTCGCCGGGGGCCTCGGTCGTCGTCGTGGCCGGCGCAACCGTCGTTGCCGTGGTCGCCGGGCTGGCGACGGTCGACGTGCTCGCCTGTGTCGTGGTCGTCGTCCCGTCCGAGTCGGCGCACGCGGCGGCCAGGAGCACCACAACGAGGAGGATGACCCGACGCCGCATGGCCGAACGATACGCCGCCCCGGAGCATGCGGTTTCTCTCTTCGACCCGGGGCACCGGTACCCTCGCCCGATGCCCATCGAGATCGACATCGCCCACGTCGCGCGCCTTGCCCGGCTGGGCCTGGACGACGACGTACTCGCCACCTACGGGGCACAGCTCGAGGTCATCCTCGAGCACGCTGCAAAGGTCCAATCGCTCGACACGGACGGGGTGGAGCCGACCGCCCACCCGCTCGGGCTCATGAACGGGTTCCGCGAGGACGTTGCTCGTCCTTCGCTCGACCGTGCCGAGGTGCTCGCCCAGGCCCCCGATGCCACGGACACCCACTTCCGGGTCCCCCCGGCACTGGAGCAGGAATGAGCGCCGCCGACCTCACCATCTCCGCTGCCAGGGCTGCGCTCGACACCGGCGAACTCCGTGCGACCGAGCTCCTCGAGGCCGTCCTCGAGCGGGCCGCCCTCACGGAGGCCCAGTTGCACGCCTACCTCACCATCGACCACGAGGGTGCACGGCGGGCCGCTGTCGATGCCGACGCGGCGATTGCCGAGGGACGGGCCGGGGCCCTCACCGGCATCCCGATCGCCGTGAAGGACAACATGGTCACGCGGGGCCTCGACACCACGTGCGCTTCGCAGATCCTCGCCGGCTGGAAGCCGCCCTATGACGGCACCGCCGTTGCGCGCCTCAAGGAGGCCGGTGCGGTGATCGTTGGCAAGACCAACCTCGACGAGTTCGCAATGGGGTCCTCCACCGAGAACTCGGCCTTCGGCATGACCCGCAACCCGTGGGACATCACCCGTGTGCCCGGGGGGAGTTCGGGAGGCTCGGCCGCAGCCACCGCGATCGGCTCGGCGCTGGGCGCCTACGGGTCGGACACCGGCGGGTCGATCCGCCAGCCGGCATCACTCTGTGGCATCGTCGGGATGAAGCCCACCTACGGACTGGTCTCCCGGTACGGGCTCGTGGCCTTCGCCAGTTCGCTGGACCAGATCGGCCCCTTCGGACGCACCGTCGAGGACGCCGTCACCCTCCTCGAGGGTGTTGCGGGCTACGACCCACACGACCACACCTCCTGGCCGGGCGAGATGCCCGACTTCCGCGGCAGCCTCGGAAGGGGCGTCGAGGGGCTGCGAATCGGCGTCGTAGACGAGTTGTCCGGCGACGGGTACGAGCCGGCGGTCATCGCCCGGTTCGAAGAAGTGCTCGCCGCACTCGAGTCCGCCGGCGCTGAGATCCGCCGGGCATCGCTCCCGTCGTTCGAGCTCGCCGTCTCGACGTACTACCTCGTGGCTCCTGCCGAGTGCTCGGCGAACCTCGCCCGCTTCGACGGTGTGCGCTACGGCCTCCGCGAGCCCGGTGAGACGGTCGAGCAGATGATGGCGGCCACCCGTGCGAGCGGCTTCGGCCCGGAGGTCACCCGTCGCATCCTGCTCGGCACCTTCGCCCTCTCGGCCGGATACCAGGACGCGTTCTACGGCCAGGCCCAGAAGGTCCGCACGATCACGATCAATGAGTTCGAGCAGGCCTACGAGTCGGTGGACGTGCTCGTGTCCCCGACGTCGCCGACGGTGGCGTTCGAGGTGGGCGAGCGGTCCGAGGACCCCCTCGCCATGTACCTCTCCGATGTCTGCACGATCCCCTCGAACCTCGCCGGGCACCCGTCGATCAGTGTGCCGGCCGGCACCGATCCGAACGGGCTGCCCATCGGGTTCCAGATCCTCGCGCCGGCGCTCGGCGAAGAGGTCCTCTTCCGGGTGGCCGACGCCGTCGAAACCCTCGTGGGTCGGGCGGAGATGCCGGTGCTCGAGGAGGTGGCCCGATGACCTGGGAGACGACCATCGGCATCGAGGTCCACGTGGAGCTCATGACGCAGAGCAAGATGTTCTGTGGCTGCGCCGTCGACTTCGACGCCCCGCCGAACACGAACATCTGCCCGGTCTGCCTCGCCCTGCCCGGTGCCCTCCCGGTGCCGAACCAGCAGGCGCTCGAGTGGATCACTGCGATCGGACTCGCGCTCAATTGCGAGATCACCCCGCACAGCGTCTTCAGTCGGAAGAACTACTTCTACGCCGACCTCCCGAAGAACTACCAGGTGAGCCAGTTCGAGCTCCCGGTCTGCCACGACGGTTGGCTCGACATCGAGGTCGATGGTGAGGTGCACCGGGTACGGATCGAGCGGGCCCACCAGGAGGAGGACACCGGCAAGTCGATCCACGTCGGCGAGGCCGGCCGGATCCACACCGCCACCGAGACGCACGTCGACATCAACCGCGCAGGCGTCCCCCTGGTGGAGATCGTGAGCCGCCCCGACATCCAGTCCGGCGCCCAGGCCAGGGCGTACGCCCAGTCACTCCGGGGCGTGGTGCTGGCCCTCGGTGTCTCGGATGCGAAGCTCGAAGAGGGC
>CP070681.1:910067-911943 GCA_020352575.1 Acidimicrobiia bacterium
CGCATTGCGGAACGGCCGGCGATGCCGGCCCGCGCCGCCATGCGTCGTAGCTCCTCGACCCGGTAGCCGGTGAGGTCGGTCATATGGACTCCCTCAGTGCCAGGGCGATGTCCCGCGTCGAGCGGGTGGCGTGCCATCCCGCCTCGCTGAGCCGCCGGGTATCGAGGACGCGGCCGTGGCGCAGCAGGGATCGATGTTGGGAGTGGACGAGGAGGCCACCGCGTGCGAGCAGTCGGTGTGCGGCATCCAGGTGGGGGGATGGCAGGGGCTGGGCCCGGCGGCCGGCGAGGCGGACGACCTGCGACAGGTAGAGCGGACCGCGCGGCGCCACGTTCCAGGTGCCGTCGAGGCGTTCCTCCATGGCGAACTCGAGGGCTCCGAGCGCATCGTCCGGATCGAGGAACTGGAGGAGCGGGTCGAACCCCATGAGGACCGGGACCATGGGCAGGCGGAGGAGCCGGGCGAGTGGCGTTTCGGTCGTCGCCGAGAGCTCCTCTGCGAACCGGAGGATGGCAAGTGGGATGCCCCGTGTCGCCGAGAGATCCCGGGCGTACTGCTCGGCGTGCCGGAGGGCCCGGCCGTGTCGGCTCGCCTTCCCGCCGAGGCGGGCGGACTCCACGGCGAGCAATGGGCTCCGGTTGCCGGTCCCGTAGACGTGTCCCTCGCTCCGCATCACGACCGCCCCCAGTGAGTCGAGTCGTTCAGCGGCCCCGAAGAGCGCTTGGGTGCCGAGGATGACCGCTTCCCGCGCCCGGTCCGAGCCGATGGCATCCGATCGATCGATCGTCGCGAGGTGCACGATCGTCGTCGGTGCCATCTCGACCACGAGGTGGGCGAAGTCGAGCGACTCGAGGGGGACGGTCCGGACGGTGCCCGAGGGATCGGGATGGTCGTCGACGGCGAGTACCTCGGTGCCCGATCCTTGGCGGAGCCGGTCGACGAGCTGCATCCCGAGCCGGGACGCCGCCCCGGTCACGAGCACGCGGTCCATGGGCGGGAAGGCTAGGCGGGGACGCCTACCCCAACTCGAAACCCTGGTCGCGCAGGGCGTCCCGAAGGGGCTCGGCCTCGCCCGGACGCACGGAGATGGTGAGGACACCGCCGCCTCCGTGGCGGCCGTGACGCAACTGGAGGTCGCGCACGTCGACCCGAGTGTCGGCGAGTGCCGCACCGACCCTCGCCAGTTCGCCGGGACGGTCCTCGATGATGATCCGGATGGCGACGACAGGGGGAGCCATGGTCTGGCGGACCGTTCGTGCGTCGCGCAGCGCCGTCCCCACTGCGTCGGCGTCGCCGGCCTCGACGACGTCGGCGAAGTCCGCAAGGCGTGCCCCGAGTCGGCGGAGGTGGTCAGCGACCACCGCTCCATTCGCCTGGAGCAACTCGACCCACATGCGTTCGTCGGACAGCGCCACCCGGGTGAGGTCGCGGAAGCTGCCGGCTGCGAGGTCGAGGCGGACGGGATCGTCGGCAGCGTGGGCGACGAGTTGCACGGCGAGCGACTGCGGGAGGTGGCTGATGGCGGCAACGGCGTCGTCGTGGGCTGCAGCGTCCATCGTCACGACATTGGCGCCGGTGGCCTCGAGCAGCGCAGTGACGGTGGCGAGGTCGTCGTCGGATGCCCCGTCGGGGACCACGATCCACGTGGCACCGCGGAAAAGGGTCGGGGAGGCATGGGCTGCACCTCCGTGCTCCCGACCGGCCATCGGGTGGGTGCCGACGAATCGCTCGAGTCGGGAGGCCGCCTCGACAATCGGGCCCTTGACGCCCGCCACGTCGAGGGTGAGCACGTCGGTGACCGGCAGGTCCGCGAGGTGGGCGACGATCGCCGCCGGGGGGGCGGCGAGCACGATGAGGTCGGCGTCGTCCACGGCGT
>CP070681.1:912043-913964 GCA_020352575.1 Acidimicrobiia bacterium
ATCGGCGACCTCGTCTCCTTCTTGCTCTACACCCTCGTGGTGGCCGGTGCGATCGGGTCCTTCACCGGCCTCTACTCCGAACTGCAGGAGGCGCTCGGCGCGTCGCAGCGCATCTTCGAGTTGCTCGACGAACCGGCGGAGGTGCACGAGCCGCCCCATCCGGTGACGCCCGAGGTGCTCGATGGCACGATCCGGTTCGAAGGGGTCTCGTTTGCCTACCCGGGCCGAGGCCTCGAGGTGTTGAGCGGTGTGGACCTCTCGATCTCCTCGGGTGAGACGGTGGCTCTCGTCGGCCCGTCGGGGGCGGGCAAGTCGACCTTCACGCACCTCATTCCCCGCTTTCACGATGCCACGGAGGGGCGGGTGCTCGTGGATGGTGTCGACGTGCGCGACCAGGACCTCGATGACCTCCGCGGCGCCATGGCCGCCGTGCCCCAGGACGTGCAGTTGTTCAGTGGCACCGTTGCGGAGAACCTTCGGGTCGGGAAGCCGAATGCCACCGAGGCCGAACTCGAAGAGGCCTGCAGGGTGGCGAACGCCCACGACTTCATCGCCGGTTTCCCCGACGGATACGACACGGTGGTGGGCGAGCGGGGGGTGCAGCTGTCGGGCGGTCAGCGCCAGCGGGTCGCCATCGCCAGGGCGGTCCTCGCCGATCCGCGCGTCCTCATCCTCGACGAGGCCACCTCGTCCCTCGATGCCGAGTCCGAGGCCCTCGTCCAGGAGGCGTTGGAGCGCCTCATGGTCGGTCGGACCACGATCGTGATCGCCCACCGGCTCAGCACGGTGCTCGCCGCTGATCGGATCGTCGTGCTCGCCGGCGGGGCGATCGTCGAGGAAGGAACCCACGAGGAGCTCATCGCCCTCGGGGGTCTCTACGCCGAGCTCTCGGAGCGGCAGCTCGTGGCGGGCGACGGCTAGCGTCGGCGCATGGAATTCCGCGATGTCGTCCGAGCCCGCCGCAGCATCCGGAGCTTCTCACCAGAACGTCCCGACCCAGCCCTGATCGACGAGATCATCGACATTGCGCGGCGGGTCCCGACGGCGGGCTTCTCCCAGGGGATCGACTTCCTCGTGGTCGACTCGCCCGACGCCCTCGCCACGGTCTGGGAGGCGGGGAACCAGGAGCAGCCCGACGACGGCCCACCCGTCCTCGTGTTCGTCTTCAGTGATCCCGAGCGTTACCTCTCCCGATACCGGGAGGGCGACAAGGCGAAGTTCTCCCTCGGCGAGGCCGACGCATGGAAGATCAAGTTCTGGGATGTCGATGCCTCCATGGCAGCCATGCAGTTGCAGTTGGCGGCCGTGGATGCAGGCATCGACACCTGGTTCTTCGGCATGGGCGACGCCGAGGAGGCCATTCGCGAACGACTCGGTGTGCCGGCCGACAGGAACCTCATCGGGATCATCGCCCTCGGCTACCGGGCAGTGGACGAGGCACCGATCGGCTCGGCAACGACCCGGAAGCGCCGCCCGCTGGACGAGCAATTGCATCGGAACCGCTGGTGACCCGCCCCGACCGGCCATGGAGCCACGACATCCCCGACGGGCCGTGGGACACGATCGTCGTCGGCTCCGGCATGGGGGGAATGTCTGCGGCGGCGATCCTCTCGTTGCTCGGGAAGCGGGTGCTCGTCCTCGAACAGCACGTCATTCCGGGCGGCTTCACCCACATGTTCAAACGACCCGGCTACCGCTGGGACGTGGGGGTCCACATCATCGGAGAGATGTCGGAGCGGTCGTTCCTCGGGCGGCTGCTCTCCACGCTCACCGGTGGACGTCTCGACTGGGAGCCGGTCGGGGACATCTACGACGAGTTCCACTTCCCTGATGGCTTCACGATCCAGTTCCCGTCGTCGTACCACGCGTTCCGGGAGGCGCTCCTCGACTACTTCCCCGAGGAGGCCGAGGGCATCGACGG
>CP070681.1:914064-917764 GCA_020352575.1 Acidimicrobiia bacterium
GGTACTCCAGCGAGACCCGGCGGTCGCCCAGGTCGAGCTCCAGGTGCCGGTCGAACACCACGTCGGGGAGCGTGATCTCGACCGCCTCGATGAGGCGCCGGTCGTCCGCATCGAGGTAGGAAGCGGACGGCTGTTTCGCATCCGCCCCATCCCGCTCGAGGCGATCCCGTGCGGAGCGATGGGACACGATGGGTGCGTCGGCGAAACGGGCGTTGCCGAAGGTGTGGTCCCAATGCCAGTGGGTGTTCACCACCCAGCGAATGGGGGCTTCGGTGAGTGCTCTGATTGCCGTTCTGAGCTCCTCGGCCTCCACCTCATGGATGCGGGTGTCGACCACGATGCACCCGCGCTCGCCGATGATCACACCGACGTTGAGGTCGAGTGAGCGGTGCCGGCGTCGGAAGATGCGATCGCCGATCTCGTCCCACGGTTCGCTCACACGCTGACCCCGTGGTCGCGCAGGGCGGCGTTGAGGCTCACCTTCTTGTCGGTGGACTCGTTGCGCCAACCGATGATGTAGGCGCATTGGATCTGCGCGACGCCGCCGGGGAACTCCCGGTCTCGGGTGCCCGGGACCACGATCGCCCGGGCCGGGACCTCGCCCCGGTACTCGGGGCGGGCCTCGTCGGTGACGTCATAGATGGGGGTGGAGGCGGTGATCGTCGTGTTGGCCCCGAGCACGGCCTCGGCGCCGATGTGCGCGCCCTCCACCACGATGGCCCGGGAACCGATGAATGCCCCGTCCTCGATGATGACGGGCGTGGCGCCCGGGGGCTCGAGTACGCCACCGATCCCGACGCCACCCGAGAGGTGCACATCGCGGCCGACCTGCGCGCATGACCCGACCGTCGCCCACGTGTCGACCATGGTTCCCGCACCAACCCAAGCGCCGATGTTCACGTAGCCGGGCATCACGACGACGCCGGGCTCGCAGAACGCTCCGTAGCGCACGGTCCCGGGAGGGACGACCCGGACGCCCTGCTCGGCGAGGCCGGTCTTGGTGGGGATCTTGTCGTAGTAGACGAATGGGCCCGCACGCATCTCGGTCATCTCGGCGACGCCGAAGTAGAGGAGGACGGCCTTCTTGGCAGCGGCGTTCACGACCCAGCCGTCGGGTCCCGGCTCCGCGATGCGGATCTCGCCGCGATCCAGTTGGGCGATCGTCTCCTCGACCGCGGATGCCGCCTCCGAGAGGAGGGAGCGGTCGTCCCAGGCAGCTTCGATCAGGGCTTCGTGAGACATCGTCGGATCTCCTCGCTGGCGTGTGTGCAGGCGTCGATGGTTGGGACGAGGGCGAGGCGGATGTGCCCCTCGCCGCCCGGGCCGAAGACCCGTCCGGGCGTGACGAGGATGCGGGACGCCAGGAGCCGGTCGGCGATCGCCTGGTCGTCGTCGACCGCCACCCAGAGGTAGAGGCCGGCCTCGGAGGCGACGACCTCGTATCCGAGTCCCTCGAACGCAGAGCGGAGGATGGCGCGCTTGCGGGCGAACGCCTCGTTGCGCTCGCCGACGTGGTCGTCGGTCGACCACGCAGCGATCGCAGCCTCCTGGACGAACTCGGGTGGGGTGGTCCCGGCGACCTGCTTGAGCTTCCGCATCGCTTCGATCGCCCTTGCGTCGCCCACGACGGCACCCGACCGGTACCCGGTCATCCCGTCCCGCTTGGAGTTGGAGAGATACGACAGCACGCCGGTGAGTCCCTCGTCGGCGAACTGCAGGGCGCTCAATGGGGGTGCGCCCTCGTAGACGTCGAGGTAGCACTCGTCCGCGGCGAACCAGCAGTCCTCCTCCCGGGCCCGTTCCATGAGCGCACGCAGGTCACGCTCACCCATGACGGCGCCGGACGGGTTGTGCGGGTAGTTCGTCCAGAGGATCTCGGCTCGGTCCCAGAGCTCGGAGTCGAGGTCGTCGGGCCGAAGGACGAAGTCGCCCGACAGCGGATGGAGGTGGGGTGTGATGCCGGCGTGGAGTGCCCCACGCTCGTAGGGGGTGTACCCGGGCGTCGGGCAGATGGCGACGGCATCGCTCCCGATCTCGCAGAGCGCGGTCGGCGTGTGGAACACCGCCTCCTTGGAACCTCCGGTGATGAGTACCTGGGTGTCCGGGTCGACGGCGACGCCGGTGCGTCGCTCGACGTAGTCGGCGGCGGCGCGGCGAGCCCCTGGGAGGCCGGCGGCAACGGGGTACTGGGAGACGGCGGGAACGGCATCGCGCAGCGCTGCGGGTACCACCGGGGGAGTGGCCTCCCGTGGGTCGCCGACCGTGAAGTCGAGCACCGGCCCATCCGCTGCGAGGGCCCGGGCGCGCTCGTGGAGCGCCGCCATCGGGTTGGCGCCGAGGCGTTCGAGGATCGGATTCACCCGCATCGGGGCGAGCCTAGGAGTGGTGGTCGGACACCGCCGACGAGGAATCCGGAGAAAGGACTTGACAGAGTGATGTCACCATGACATCATGTTGACATCACGCAAGAACGAACCGCCGAAGACCACACCACGGAGGACACCATGTTGCACCCCACCATCGCACGGGACTTCCACCGGGCAGTCCATCAGACCATGCCCGAGCCCCATCGCACCACCAAGGACCGTCGTCGGAGGAACCGATGAACCTCGACGCCATCACCACGTCGGTGGAGTCGGCCCTCGAAGCGCAGTTGCGCTTCGCCTCCGACGGCTCCGTCGCCGAGGCCGGGCAGGCCCTCATCACCGCACTCGGCCCCGCGCTGCGCGATGCCGGCATGCAGCTCGCCCGCCAGGCCGCCGACGAAGTCGGTGCCCAGCTCCCCGACCACGACGTGGAGGTCGTGCTCGACGGTGACGATCCGTCGCTGCGGGTCACCCGCACCGAGGCCGAGGCCGAGGAGGTCGATCCCTCCGATCTCGACGCACGGATCACCCTCCGCCTGCCGACCAACCTCAAGCAGATCATCGAGGAAGCTGCCGACCTCGGCGGTGATTCGGTGAACACGTATGTCGTGAAGACGCTGTCGGGTTCGGCGAAGTCCAAGTCCCAGCGCAAGTCCGGCAACACCCTCAAGGGGAGGTTCGACCTGTGAGCCCCATCAGCGAACACTTCGCCCTCGCCGGCGAGCACGCCAACCTGACCATCTCGATCCCGGCCGGCACGGTCCGTATCGCCGAGTCGACCGACAACTCCGTGTCGGTGACGGTGGAAGGCAAGGACCTCGACAAGGTCGAGATCACCGGTGTCGGCGACGACATCACGATCGCCCTCCGGACCGAGAAGGAAGGCGGCTTCCGCCTCTTCGGGGGATCGAATCGCCTGGCCATCCGCGTCCTCGCCCCGGCCGGCTCCCATGCCAATGTCGCCACCGGCGCCGCCGACTTCTTCTCGGAGATCGAGCTGGGCTCGCTCCGCTTCAAGACCGGTGCCGGCGACGCGAAACTCACCAGCGTCCGCGGCGACGTAGAAGCGAAGTCCGCCTCCGGCGACCTCCACGCCCACGCGGTGATGGGTTCGCTCAAGGCGTCGCTCGCCTCGGGCGACGTCCACCTCCACTCGGTGGACGGGTCCGTCGACGTCAACACGGCGTCGGGCGATCTCCACGTGATGCAGGTGCATGGTGACGTCAACGTGAAGTCCGCCTCGGGAGACCTGGTGATCGATCGCTGGACCGGCACTGGTTTCAGCGGCAAGACCGTTGCCGGTGACGTCCGCCTCGGCGTCCCCAAGGGCACCC
>CP070681.1:917864-921550 GCA_020352575.1 Acidimicrobiia bacterium
GAGGCCGACCACCACCTCGGCGGCAGCCACGACGAGCACGAAGAACACGCTCACCTGTCCCTGGAGGTTCCCGACCAGCGATCCCCCGGCCACGAACGTCAGGTTCACGGCGTTGAGCATGAGCTCGATCGACATGAACATGATGAGCGCGTTGCGGCGGGTGAGGACTCCGGCGAGCCCGATCACGAAGAGGGCGGCGGCCAGGGTCAGGTACCACTCGGGGGTCACGGTCACTTGCCGGACCTCCTGAGCGGGCGGAACAGGGCAAGCGCGACCGCGCCGACGCTCGCCACGATGAGGAGGAGCGACGTCACCTCGAACGGCAGGAGCCATTCGGCGAAGAGCAGGAAGCCCGTCTCCTCGATCGAGCCGACCGGGGGCGGCCCGTTGGAGGCCGCCAGGGACCAGGTGAAGGTGCCCGACAGCCAGAGGTAGCCGGCGAACAGCACCGCTCCCGCGAGGACCGCGATCGCGCCGTATCTCTGGCTCGTGAGCTTCTCGCTCGTGTCCTCGGCGCGGTCGACGCCGATGAGCATGATGACGAAGAGGAAGAGCGTCATGATCGCCCCGGCGTACACCACGACCTGCACGGCGGCCACGAAGTGGGCGAGCTGGGTGACGTAGAGGACGGCGAGGCTGAACAGCGTGCCGAGCATGCCGAGTGCGGCGTACACCGGGTTCTTGGCGAGGATCAACGTGAGCGCGCCCGCCAGGGCACCGATGCCCGCAACGATGAAGACGAAGAGTTCCACTACTCGTCGCCCTCCTCGTCCTCGGGGTCCGGCGCAACGGTGTTGCCCTGCCCTGCCTCGGGGGGTCGCAGGCCGACGCCGGCCGACGGGGTCCAGCCGGGCACGCCCTGGAAGGCGGCGCGGCCCTGCGGCGCGGTCGCCCGCATCCAGCCATCGGCGGCACGCAACTCGTCGAGGTCGGCGAGTTCGTCGTCCGGGAACATGTGGTTCGGGGTGCCGTCCGGCTCGACCAGCAGTTCCTTCTTCGTGTAGATGGCGTCCTCACGGTTCGTGACGGACATCTCGAAGAGCGACGTCATGGTGATCGCCTCCGTCGGGCACGCCTCGACGCACAACCCGCAGAAGATGCAGCGCAGCAGGTTGATCTCGTAGACGTAGCCGTACCGCTCGCCGGGGCTCATGGGGTTGGCCGGGTCGTTGTCCTTGCCACGCACGTAGATGCACTGCGCGGGGCAGACGCCGGCGCACAGCTGGCACCCGATGCACTTCTCCATGCCGTCGGGGTAGCGGTTGAGGACGTGCCGTCCGTGGAAGCGCTGGGGCTTCTCCCGCATCGTCTTCGGGTACTCGGTGGTGACCCGGGGCAGGAACATCTGGCGCCAGGTGACGCGCATCCCGCGGAAGAGGTTTCCGATGATCGTGAAGAGGTCCTCTTGCGGCTGCTGGGCTTCGCTCATGACCACGGGGCTCCGAATTGGCGGTAGGACACGACGATCGTCGAGAGGATGAGCCACACGAGCGCGGTCGGGATGAGGCGCTTCCACCCGAGGTTCATGAGTTGGTCGTAGCGGAACCGGGGGAACGACGCCCTGACCCAGACGAACAGGAACAGGACAGCTGCGACCTTGATGAGGAGGTACACGAAGCTCAGCAGCGTGGCGGTGAGGCCGCCGACCTGATCGAGGAAGGGGCCGCCCCATCCGCCGAGGAAGAGGCTCACGGCGAGGGCGCTCATCGTGAACATGTTCATGTACTCGGCGAGGAAGAACATGGCGAAGCGCATGCCGGAGTACTCGGTGTGGAAGCCGGCGACGATCTCCTGCTCCGCCTCGACCATGTCGAAGGGGGCGCGGTTCGTCTCGGCGAAGATCGCCACCATGAAGATCACGAAGGCGGGGAACTGGGGGACCACGTTCCATGCCGGGATCCACGACAGCGCGCCGCCGAAGAAAGAGGTCTGCTGGCGGAGGACGATCTCCGAGAGGCTGAGCGCTCCGAGGTCGCTCACCGCCGGGAGGGTCGTCGACCACATGACCACGGCGACCATCGCAAGCCCCATCGCCGCCTCGTAGGAGATGGCCTGCGCCGAGCCGCGCACACCGCCGATGAGCGGGTACTTGGAGCCCGATGACCACCCGGCGAGAACGACCGCGTACACCGCGATCGAACTCATGGCGAGGATGAAGAGCAAGCCGATGTTGAGGTCGAGGGCGGCGAACTGGAGCGTTCGGGCCTCACCGCCGATCGTCACCTCGAGGGGACGGGCGAACGGGATCACGAGGACGAGTAGGAGGGCCGGCACCGCCGAGAGGAATGGGGCGAGCTCGAAGACGAATCGCTCCACCCGGGACGGGGTGACCTGCTCCTTGAACAGGAGCTTCAGGCCGTCGGCAACGGTCTGGAGGATGCCGTAGGGGCCGGTGCGCATCGGGCCGAGTCGGCTCTGCATGTCGGCGACGACCTTGCGCTCACCCCAGACGAGGAGCACCACGACTCCGAGTCCGATGGTGAAGGACAGCAGGACACGGGCGATGACGAGGAGGAGTTCCATCAGGCCTTCTCCCCCGACACCGCGGCGGCCTTCACCGTGACCGAGGCGCTGGCCGCCAGGACGGGCCCACCGGGCTGGTTGAACGGGACGTACACCGTGCCCTTGGCCAGCGACGGGTCGTGGACGAGCGGGAGGACATGGCCATCGACGGCGACGTGGCCATTGCCGCCGATGCGTTTCACATCGTCCGGGTGGAGCGCGGCGAACGGCCCGGGCGCCTGGTCGGCGATCGGGGCGGAGTGGCGGGTGAGCACGGCGTCGTCGTAGAGCACCCGGGCGAGGTGCAGGGCGAAACCCTTGTCGGTGGTGCCCGAGGCGGTGGTCGCGACGGGCACGTACTCGAGCGGCTGCTCGGCGCCCTCGCGGGGCACGATCACGCCGTCGCGTTCCTTCCAGTCGAGGAGGAACCAACTCACACCCCGGTAGGCAGGGGCGACCGCAGCGATCTCGCGGCTCACGGCTTCTGCGGAGCCGAGGCCCATCGGGTTGCCCATCCGCTCGGAGAGGTCGTCGAGGATCGACCAGTCCGCACGGGACTGGCCGGGGGCCGGGACGATGGCATTGACCTTCTGGACCCGACCCTCGAGGTTGGTGACCGTGCCTTCCTTCTCACCGAACGCAGCGGCGGGAAGCACGATGTCGGCCTCGGCCGAGGAGTCGGTGAGGAAGCAGTCGATGGCAACCACGAGGTCTGCAGCCTCGAGGGCGGCCCTGGCCACCCCTGGGTCCGGCGCATCGCGCAACGGGTCGGCTCCGACGAGCAGGACGGCTTTGATCGAGCCGCCGGCGGCTGCGGCGAGGATCTCCTCGGCGCCCATGCCGAGACCCGTCGCAGCCTCGCCCCACAGTTCGGGGGCCTCGTGTCCGGCGGCGACCCGCCCGGGGAGGAGGTCCGGCGCCACGCCCATGTCGAGCGCTCCGAACGTGTTGCCCCGTCGGGCCAGGGGGAGGACGGAGGCGTCGGGGAGGTCCCGGGCAAAGGCTGCGACGGACTCGGCGAGGCTCGGGTCCTCGGCCAGGCCGGTACGACCGACGATCGCCACGACGGGGCCCTCGCCGAGTGCAGCACGAGCGGCGGCGTACTCGCCCTCGCCCGCCTTCAGCTTGGCGAGGACGTCGTGGCCGGTGCCCGGCACGTAGGAGAAGCTGAGCGATGCACGGTC
>CP070681.1:921650-925207 GCA_020352575.1 Acidimicrobiia bacterium
TAGATGAACAGGACGATGTCGGAATCCTGCTCGATAGCGCCCGATTCTCGAAGGTCGCCGAGCTGTGGTCGCTTGTCGGTACGGGCCTCCAGGGCACGGTTCAGCTGGCTGAGGGCAATGATCGGGACCCGGAGCTCGCGGGCGAGGTTCTTCAGCCCACGGCTGATCTCCGCGATCTCCTGCTGGCGGTTCTCCCGGCTCCTGCCCTGCATGAGTTGGAGGTAGTCGATCACCACGAGGTCGAGGCCGTGGCGGCGCTGGAGTCGACGACACTTCGCCCGCACGTCGGTCACCGTGAGGTACGACGAGTCGTCGATGTACATCGGCGCCTGGTCCATCTTCCCGGCAGCTTCGAGGACGCGAGGCCACTGCTCGGCACCCAGGCGGCCTGAACGCAGAAGGCCGTTGTCGATGCGCGCCGTCGCGCAGATGAGCCGCTGGACGATCTCTTCCTGGCTCATCTCCAACGAGAACACCGCCACCACCCCATCGTTGAGCGCGATGTTGCGTGCGATGTTCATCGCCAGTGCCGACTTGCCCATGCCGGGGCGGGACGCGATCACCACGAAGTTCTCGGGCTGGAGGCCGCTCAGGCGGTCGTCGAGATCGCGAAAGCCGGTTGGTAGGCCCACGAGGCCACCGCCCCGGTTGCCGAACTCCTCGATCTTCTCCAGGGTCGGGTCGATGAACGACGAGATCGGCTGGAGGGTGTCGCCGACACGACGCTCCGCCACCCGGAACACGGCCTGCTCGGCCTCGTCGATCACCCAGTCGATGTCCCGGTCGGTTGACGTGGCGAGTTGGCCGATGTCACCACCTGCGGCAAGGAGCCGCCGTCGGACCGACTCCTCCGAGACGATCGACGCGTAGTACTCGACGTTCGCCGCGGTGGGCACTGCGGTCGAAAGGGTGGTGAGGAAGCCGAGGCCACCGACCCGCTCCAGCTCGTCCTTGCGTCGGAGCGCATCGGCGACCGTCACCGCGTCGACGGGTTGCCCGCCGTTGTAGAGGTCGTGGATCGCCTCGAAGACCGCTTGGTGGGCGGGTACATAGAAGTCTTCCGACGCAAGGCGCTCCATGCCCACGTTGATCGCGTCGACCGACAGGAGCATGGCGCCGAGGACCGACTCCTCGGCGTCGCGGTTGTGCGGCGGAACGCGCAACCCGCCCGACAGTCGCGACGGCTCCGGTGGGGGGCCGTCGAAGTCGTCGGGCGGGTACGACACGCGCGAATCGAACCGCTAGGCCGGGATCACGTCGATGGTGAGCGGGAACTGCACGTCGGGGTGCAGCACCACCTGGACCTCGTGGAGGCCGATGCTCTTGATCGCCGCCTCGAGGCGAACCGTCTTGCGATCGAGCTTCACACCCGTGAACTTCTCGATGCCCTCGACCACGTCGGCCACACCGACGGAACCGAACAGGCGACCCTCGTCGCCGGCCTGGGCAGCGAGCACCACGCGTGTACCGACCAGCGACTTGGCGACGCCCTCGGCGTCTGCCTTGGCCTTGCGCTGGGCCTCGATACGGGCCTGCACCCGGCGCTCTGCGTCCTCGAGGGCACCGGCGGTCGCCTTCACGGCGAGACGCTTGGGGAGCAGGTAGTTGCGGCCATACCCATCTGCGACGTCGACGATGTCACCCTCCTGGCCGAGGTCGGGCACATCCGAGACGAGGATGAGCTTCATCATCGGCTGATGTAGGGAAGCAGGGCCATCTCACGGGCGTTCTTCACCGCACCGGCGAGTTTGCGCTGGCATTGCTCGCAGGCGCCGGTGACGCGACGCGCCCGGATCTTGCCTCGGTCGGAGATGTACTTGCGGAGCACCGCGGTGTCCTTGTAGTCGATGGACGCGGGGCTCTTGCCGTCCACGCAGAACGGACAGGGCTTCTTCTTGTAGCGCCGGTTGTCGGGGCGACGCCGGCGCGGCTTGCGGGTTTGTGCCATTGGGTGTGTCTCCTAGAACGGTGCCTCGTCGGGACCGAAGTCATCACGAGCGACCGGGGCGGCCGGGGTCTGGCTCTGGCCACCCCACGATCCGCTGCCACTGCGAGCGATGCGGTTCACCTGGGCGGTGGCCCAGCGAAGGCTCGGGCCGATCTCCTGGATGCGGAGTTCAAGGCTCGAACGCTTCTGGCCCTGGTTGTCCTCCCAGTCGCGCTGCTCGATGGACCCGGTGATGATCACGCGGTCGCCCTTGTGGAGCGACTCGGCGACCTGCTCGGCCATCTCCCGCCACACGGTGCCACGGAAGAACGCGGTCTCCTCCTGCCACTCCTGGTTGCGGTCCTGGAACCGGCGACTCGACGCCACGCGGACGTTGGCGAGTGCGGTGCCGGACTGGGTGTAGCGGAGTTCCGGGTCTTCGACGAGGTTGCCGACGACGGTGATGCTGTTGCTCATGCGGTCCCTTCTTTCACGTGGTTCGTCACCCCATTCCTACTGGATGGGTACGACAGGAACCACCTACTGCTCGTCGGTCCTGATGATCTTGTGGCGAACCACTGCGTCGGACAGGCCCAGCGCCCGGTCGAGATCCTCGACGGGGGACAGGTCCTCGGTCTCGAACGAGACGACGGAGTAATAGCCCTCGGTGATGTGGTTGATCTCGTAGGCGAAGCGACGCTTCCCCCAGAAATCGGATTCCCCGACGGTGGCACCACGAGCCGACAGCAGTGCCTCGATCTCTCCCACCCGGGACCTCGCATCGTCCTCGCTCATCTCGGGACGATGGATCGTCATGATTTCATACGTGCGCAATGGCATCGACCTCCTTCGGACATCCGCTGTGCGGACGGCCCCGTCGGTGGGGCAGGGGTGCGGGTATTGACTTCCCACCTGTGGCGGGGCCGCGAGGGTAACCGGCGCCAAGGACCTACCCGCGGTCGGGAGCGGGGCTGGGTTTCGCGACCGCGGTGAGTCCTCGTCGGACTCCTAACCTCGTTGCCATGGAGATCGGCGCACACGTCCCCACCGCACACCCCCTCGACGAGGCAGCGTCGCGGGATGCCGACATCGTCCAGGTCTTCCTCTCCAACCCACAACAGTGGAGGGCGCCGAAGGAGCGTGAGGACGCCGCCGAGCTCGCTGCCTCGGACGTCGGTATCTACGTCCACGCCCCCTACCTCATCAATGTCGTGTCACCGAACAACCGTGTACGGATCCCATCGCGCAAGTCACTCCAGCAGACGTGCGACGCAGCAGCTGCTGTCGATGCTCGCGGGGTCGTGGTGCACGGCGGGCACCTCACCGACGAAGAGGAACCGCTCGAAGTCGGGTTCGAGCGGTGGCGGAAGGCCCTCGAATCCCTCGACACAGAGGTCCCCGTCCTCATCGAGAACACGGCCGGCGGCGACCGCGCCATGGCGCGTCGCTTCGATGTGCTTGCCATGCTGTGGGACGAGATCGGTGACCTCTCCCCCGGCTTCTGCCTCGATACATGCCACGCCTGGGCGGGCGGCGAGCCCCTCGACGAGGTCGTGGAGCGCACGGTGGCGATCACCGGGGCGATCGACCTCATCCACTTCAACGACTCCCGAGACGCGTTCGACTCCCG
>CP070681.1:925307-931194 GCA_020352575.1 Acidimicrobiia bacterium
GGCCCCTGCGCCAGGAGCTCGAAGCGGACGTCGCCGATCTCTTCCCGACGGAGCCCGCCGAGGTCGTGGCGCTGCCGGAGCGGAGGGCCGAGGCACGCTGAGCGACCAGCCGTCGGCCTCGACTGCGTTCGCCCACAACAGCGAGCGACAGCTCGCACTCCTCCTGGACTTCTACGGCGTCGCGTGGGAGTACGAACCGATTTCGTTCGCCCTCGAGTGGGACGACGACGGGTACCCCACCAAGATGTTCACACCGGACTTCCACCTCCCGGATGACGACCTGTTCGTCGAGGTGACCACGATGCGCCAGAAGCTCGTGACGAAGAAGAACCGGAAGGTGAAGCGCCTCATGGAGGTGCACCCCAGGGTGCGGTGCAAGATCCTGTACCAACGCGACTACCTCCACCTCGTCGTGAAGTACGGCTTGGAGGCACCCGACCAACTGGCCGAGGTCGACGCCCTCCCAACCCGTATCCCGGGCGCACCGGTCGTGGAACTCCCCGACCTCGAGGAGACGGGATGAGCCTCACGCACTCCTGGACGGACGGACCCGAGCCAAAGGCACGGATCGTGCTCGTACATGGAGTGGCCGACCACCTCGGCAGGTTCGACCACGTCGGCGCGTGGTTTGCGGCTCGTGGGTACCCGGTCTACGGCTCTGACCTACCCGGGCACGGTATTGCACCCGGGCCGAAGGGGCACGTCGAAAGCTTCGACGTGTTCCTTGACAGTGTCGAGGAGGCGCTGGCCAGCGTCGGCAAGGACCTACCGACGGTGCTCTACGGACACTCGATGGGCGGACTCGTGGCCACCGCATATGCGCTCTCCTCCCGACCCGCTCCCGATCGGATGGTGCTCTCTGCGCCAGGGCTTGCGTATGGGGGGCCGCGGTGGCAGCGACCGGTCTCGAAGCTGCTTCTCCGGCTCCTGCCCGCGCTACAGCTGACCAACAGCGTGAAGGGTGAGGAGCTCTCGTCAGATCCGGCGGTGGGCGAGGCGTACTTCGATGACCCGCTCGTGCTCCGGAAGGTCTCGATACGAACGGCGGCCTCAGCCTTCGCTGTCATGGACACCTGCAATGCCGGACTCGCGCAACTCGACATCCCGACGTTCGTGTACCACGGCTCCGATGACGTGGTGGTTCCCCCGCAGGGCTCGGCGGCGTTCGGCGCACTGCCGACAGTGACGAGGAAGCTGTGGCCGGGTCTTCGGCATGAGATGCACAACGAGCCCAATTGGGAGGAGGTCCTCGACGACGTCCTCCAGTGGCTCGACGCCGGCTAGGCCGGCCGCGGACGCCACGCCCGGGCGACGGCGAAGGCACCGGCTGCGAGTGTGCCGGTGATGGCTCCTCTCCGCCCCTCCCTCGTGTGACCTCGGATCAATCGATCGGTGGCCCGATCGCGGCGACTGCCTGGAGTCCGGCTCCCGTGAGGAGGCAGTCGGAGACGCCACCCGCAAGCGACGCGAGTGCGGACACCACCGCGAACGAGAAGACAAGCAGCCCGAACCAACTCCCAGTCAGCCCGAGGTCGGGCAAGAAGGACGAGGCGAGGACGGCAGACGACGGGTAGAGGCCGGTTCCCACCACCATCGCCCACACGAGGACGAAGAGGAGCGCAGGGGTTCGTGCGGCGGCGCGCACGGCTCGGAGTATGGTCGGGCCCATGGACCTCGACAGCGTGGAGACGAGGGTGCTCGGTGCCCTCATCGAGAAGGCCGCAACGACCCCCGAGCACTACCCGCTCTCGACGCAGGCACTGGTGGCGGCCTGCAACCAGAAGCAGAACAGGGAACCGGTCACGGACTTCGCCGAATCGGATGTCCTCGACGCCATCCGGGCATTGCGCGACGCCGGGCTTGCGAGGTCGGTGAAGCGGCCCGGGGACCGGGTCATGAAGCATCGGCATGACGTGGCGGACGCCCTCAAGCTCGACCCCCCTGAGTGCGCACTGCTTGCCGTGCTACTCCTGCGTGGTGCCCAGACACCGGGGGAGTTGCGGGCGAGGACCGAACGGTACGTGCCCATCGAGTCGACCGAGGACGTGGAGCGCCTCCTGGGCGGACTTGCGGGACGTGACGAGCCGCTCGTCCAACGCCTCGACCGCGTGCCCGGCCAGAAGGAACCTCGGTGGCGGGACCTTCTCCGGGATGGCGAGGCACCCGTACCCAGCGGCTCCGAGGCCCCATCGGGCAGCCGGACCGTGGACCGCCTTGCCACCCTCGAGGCAGATGTCGCCGCGTTGCGGGAGGAGGTCGCGGCGTTGCGATCGCTACTCGAGTGACGAGCTGGGATAGCGCGCAGGACCCGTCCGACCATCGCCGAGACCGTCCGCCATGGCGCGTATTGCCGCCGGGTCGATGCGGCGTACCGCACCGCGCCCGACGGCTCCACGCTCCTCCGGGTGCGGAGGCTGTTGTTCGAGGCGTTCCGCTAGGCGGCAATCACCTGACCGAGTCGCTCGATGAGGTCGACCACCCGGTTCGAGTAGCCCCACTCGTTGTCGTACCAGGTCATGACTTTGACGAGCTTCCCGTCCATCACCTGGGTTGCGCTGGCATCGAAGATCGATGAGTGCGGGTTACCGATGATGTCGGTGGACACGATCGGGTCCTCGGTGTACTGGAGGATCCCGGCGAGTTCGCCCTCGGCTGCGGCCTTCACCGCAGCGTTTACCTCTTCGACGGTGACGTCCTGCTCGAGTTCCACCACCAAGTCGACGGTCGAACCGTCGGGCACCGGCACTCGCATGGCCATGCCATCCAACTTGCCGGCGAGTTCGGGGAGCACCAGGCCCACCGCCTTCGCTGCACCGGTCGTCGTGGGGATGATGTTCTCGGTCGCGGCGCGGCTCCGACGGAAGTCGGAGTGTGGGACGTCGGCGAGGCGCTGGTCATTCGTATAGGCGTGCACGGTGGTCATGAGGCCACGGGTGAGCCCGAAGGAGTCGTTCAGGACCTTCGCAAGGGGCGCCAAGCAGTTGGTCGTGCAGGACGCGTTCGACACCATGATGTCGCTGGCGTCGAGTGCATCGTCGTTCACGCCGAGGACGACGGTCTCGTCGATCTCATCCTTCGGCGGAACGGTCAGGATGACCCGCTTGGCGCCGGCATCCACGTGCTTCTGCAGGGACGCCCGGTCGCGGAAGACGCCGGTCGCCTCGATGACGACGTCGACGTCGAGTTCCGCCCAGGGGAGCGCAGCCGGGTCGCGCTCCATGAGCATCTGTACCTCGTGGCCGCCTGCATGCATGACACCGTCAGCCACGGTGACATCCCCCTCGAAGATCCCCATCACGGAGTCGTGCTTGAGGAGGTAGGCGAGGATGTCGTCGTCGCTCAGGTCGTTGATCGCCACGACCTCGATGCCCGCTTCGGGGCGGCTGGCGATGATCCGGAAGACAGCCCGGCCGATGCGGCCGAACCCGTTGATGGCGACCTTCATGCGCCTGCCTCCTTCATGGCATTCATGCGTTCGAGGGTCTGCACGATGCGCGCCGTGTAGCCCCAGCCGTTGTCGAACCAGATGATGAGCTTCGCGAGGTCGTCGTCCATGACCATCGTGGCCAAGGAGTCGTACACGCCCGATGCCGTCGAGCCGATGACGTCGGATGAGACGATCGGATCCTCCGTGTAGCCGAGGACGTTGGCGGCAGGGCCGACGGCGGCAGCGTGGATCGCTGCGTTGAGCGACGCCTTGGTGATCGGGGAGCTGAACCGCGCGACCATGTCGACCGTCGAACCGTCCGGCACCGGCACGTTGAGCGCCATCGCCTGGAGTCGTCCGGCCAGCTCCGGGAACACCTGGGCAAGGATCTCGGGCGAGTTCGTCTCCGCCGGGATGATGTTCTCGCCTGCCGCCCGAGACGTGCGGAACCCGCTCGTTGGCACATCGGCGAGCCGCTGGGAACCGCTGAATGCATGGACTGTGGTGAAGTAGGCGTGGTCGAGCCCGAAGGTCTCGTGTAGGACCTTGAGCACGGGTGCCACGGCCTGGGCGGTGTTCGAGCCCATCGCGATCGCCTTCGTCGTTGGCGTGAGCACGGAATCGTTCACGCTCGGGACGAGGATCGGGATCTCGCCCGGCGTCTCCGGCGTGGACGCCAGGATCACCCGGGACGCCCCCTTGGCGAGGTGTTCCTCGAGTGCGGCTGCGGTGCGGTGCCGCTCGCCGATCGCCTGGACGACCACGTCCACGCCGGCCGCCTCCCAGTCGATCTCGCCCGGCGCACCGGATTCGATGAACGGAATGGTCCGGCCGTCGACCGAGAGCGCATCGTCCACGAGCTCGACCGGGCGGTCGAAGCGGCCGTAGATGGAGTCGTACTTCAGCAAGTAGGTGAGCGCATCCGGCTTGGCCAGGTCGCTGATCGCCACGATCTCAAGGTCGTCGTGGTCGATGGTCTGGCGGAACAGGTTTCGGCCGATGCGGCCGAAACCCATGAGCCCTATTCTGAGCATCGTTCCCTCCGATTTCGTATGGTGAAAGCACGGTAGGTGCGTCCGGGGGAAACTACCGTGCCCGGGGTGCAAGAGGATCCGCGCTCGGTCGCCGGCTCACTCCTGGTCTCGGCGGCGCATCTCATCGACCCGAACTTCCGGCGTACCGTCGTGCTGGTCCTCGAACACACCCCGGAGGGTGCCCTCGGCGTGGTACTGAATGAGCCACTCGACCTCGACGCCCGCGGGATCCTCGAAGAGTGGGACCACCTCCTTGCGCAGCCGCCGGTCGTCTTCCGCGGTGGGCCCGTCGCACCCGAGGTGGCGATCGGCCTCGGGCGCACCGGCGACGGTCCTCCACTGATCGTGGACCTCGAGGACGACATCGGCGAGATCGACGTCGTCCGTCTGTTCTCCGGCTACTCGGGGTGGGCACCGCACCAGCTCGACGCAGAGTTGGCCGACAACGATTGGCACGTGGTGCCCGCCCATCCCGACGATGCCTTCACCGATGACCCCCAGGGGCTCTGGCGAGGGGTGGTCGCCCGGATGCAGGGCGACGACGTCCTGTTGTCGACGCTCCCCATGGACCCACGGCTGAACTGATGGCACGACTCAGGTCGCCCGCTCCCGGCATGGCGTTCGAACGTGAGGCAGAGGGCTCGGGCGCCCTCGTGGCGGGCTTGGATGAGGTCGGGAAAGGCGCCTGGGCCGGACCGCTCACCGTGGCCGTGGTCGTGGCCGGAGCAGGGCGGCTCACCGGTGTCCGCGACTCCAAGGCCCTGAGCCCGGCCCGCCGTTCCGAATTGGTCCCGCGTATCGTCGAATGGGCGAAGGCGTGCGCGATCGGCGAGGCAACCCCCGAGGAATGCGACCGCGTGGGGATGTCGGAAGCACAGCGACGGGCGGCCCGCCGGGCGCTCGACGCCCTCCCCGTCAGACCCGACAGGATCCTCGTGGACGGGAAGTGGGACTTCGTGGGCGGGGCGACGACGCTCGTCGGTGGAGAGCGGCACTCCCTGTCGATCGCGGCCGCGAGCGTGCTCGCCAAGGAGCATCGCGACGCGCACATGCGGGCACTCGACGCCGAGTTCCCCTGGTACGAGTTCGGTGCGAACAAGGGGTATCCGTCACCGGCCCATCGGGCCGCCCTCCACATGGTCGGTCCCTCTGCGGTGCACCGGGTCTCGTGGGGCTGGGTGGCGGACCTCCCGTGGGAGTGGGAGGCCGAGCCGGCACAGCCGGTCCTCCCGGGCCTCGGCTGAGGTGCCGGTACCGTTGCACGTCATGGACGCCGACGTCATCGTCGTAGGGGCCGGCATGGCCGGCCTCACCGCCGCCGTTGCGGTGTCGCGAGCTGGCCATTCCGTCCGTGTGCTCGAAGCCTCCGACGGGGTCGGCGGACGGGTTCGCACGGATGCGGTGGACGGCTTCCTCCTCGACCGCG
>CP070681.1:931294-933880 GCA_020352575.1 Acidimicrobiia bacterium
CGGCCATGATGTCGGTGTAGGGATGGTCGCCCCAGGCTCCCTGGATACAACGGCAGAACTCATGGCCGAACGACGACGATCCGTGGAAGTTGACAAGGGGGACCACGTAGCCGGCCGCTGCGAAGGCGTGGTAGTTCCACCGCCAGTGCCACATGTCACCGAAGGAGTTGTGTGGCCCGCCGTGGATCATGTGGACGAGCGGCCATTGCGTGTCCTCGTCGAAGTCGGGTGGGTAGACGACGTACATCTGCACCTCGTCCCCCCGGGCGCCGGTGAACCAGCGCTCCTCGACCCTGCCGAGCTCGAGGTCGGCAAGGGCTGCATCGTTCACGTGGGTCACTCGTTCGGGGGTGCCGCCGTCCACCGAGACCCGCACGACCTCGGGTGGCTGTGAGATCGACTGGTCGAGCAGGTACACGGTGCCGGTCCCGTCGGGCACCGGTCCGGTGAGGGTGGAGCCGCCGACGATCTTCTCCGGTACGCCGCCGGACGGGCTCACCCGGAACAGGTGGACCTTGGTCTGGTCCTCGGCCGTCACGAGGAGGTCGCCGGTCGATGGGTCGACGACCCAGGATCCCGGGTTGAGGTCCCACGCTTCGTAGAGCGGTCGTTGGTCGAGCGTCCCGGGGTCGAGCACAGTCAGGAAGATCGGCGTCGCGTAGTAGTCGATCTCCCGGGTGGCCCCGAACACGATGGTGCCATCGGCGAGCCAGCGGGGGTACATGGCGTCCCCCGGGCGGTCGGGGGTGAGGCACCTTGCGCCGGTGCCGTCGAGGGGTACCTCCCACAGCTCGGTTTGGGGGCGAATTGCCCAGTCCTTCGAGAGGTCGGCAGCTGCCCATGCGATGCGGGTCCCATCAGGATGGATGTCGAACTGCTCGACGGGATCCGCTGCGGTCGGGAGGTGTGGACGGAAGGTGCCGTCGGGCGTGAGGTCGGTGACCTCGCCATCGAGGGTCACCACGAAGAGGTGGAGCGTCCGGCCGTCGGTGAGCCAGGTGTCCCAGAAGCGGTAGGTCCGCTCCTCGGTGACCTTGGCGGTCACCTTCGATGCTGCGAGGTCATCACGATGGGTAGCCGCATCCTCGAGGCCGACGGCGTCCACGTAGACGTGGGCCGCACAGACCAGGCCGGATCCATCGGGGAGCCATCGAGGGGCCCCCGCCCCGAGCGGGAAGTCCGGCCCGACCCTCCGGGCCTCGCCGCCACCAACGGGCATGACGTGGAGTTGGGAGCGGCCATCCACCTTCCTGAGGAAGGCGAGGTCGCTGCCCGTGGGGGAGAGGGCCGGGGCGGTGCCGTCGGCGGTGAGTGGCCGGAGGTCCTCCCCGTCGACGAGGTGGAGTGCGGTGGTCCCCTCGTTGTCGTCGATGTCGTGGGTGGTGATCGGCACGACGACCGTGCTGCCGACGACGGTGGGTCGGCCGACCCGGGCGAGGTTCCAGAGTTCGGTGGCGGTGAGGCGGCTCATGGGTCGAGGGTAGAGCCGGGCTCAGGCCACCTCGACGGTGATGAGCGCTTGGGCTGCACGCAACGCCGCTTCGACTTCCTCGGGTGTGTCGGCCGCCGCATAGGCGAACCCGAGGTACCGGTCACCCTCGGGGAGGGCGAGGACGCGGCCGCCGACGTGGGCGGTGATGTCGACGCCGGTGATGCCCCGCACGGCTCGCGCCTCATCGAGCCCTGACACGGCCGCGAGTATCCCCGAGGAGGGGATGGGGATCATGAGGCTCCCGACGGACCCGTTGAGGCGATCCGTGTCACGGAGGCCGAGGCCGAGCGCCGCCCTGGCGAGCAGGACCTCCTGCGCATCATTCAAGCCGAAGCGCAGGGCCGTTCCACACCGGCCGCCGATCGGGCGAGCGGCCATCTCGATCATCACGACCGTCGATCCGGACACTCGCAGTTCGGCGTGGACGGGGCCCTCGACGAGGCCGAGGCCACTGCAGGCGACTTGCACCACCCGATGTATCTCGGCCTGGACCTCGGGGTGGAGCCGCGAGGGGGCCACGTAGATGGTCTCCTCGAAGAACGGGCCATCGAGCGGGTCGGGCTTGTCGAAGGTGGCGAGGACCTCGAGTTCCCCGGCCACGAGCACGGCCTCCACCGCGACCTCGGGACCCGGCACGAACTTCTCGATGAGGAGCGGCTCGTTGGGGTCGGCACCGCACATGGCAAGGATGCGACGGATGCGACGCTCCACCTCGATGGCGTCCTCGGGCTGGTCGACGCGGATCACTCCTTGGCTGCCCGACCGGGAGAGGGGCTTCATCACCACGGGTGGCCCGATCCGCTCGATGTCCGGTCGGGGGTCAGAACCGGGCTCCAGCACCTGGAACGACGGTTGCGGCACCACACCGGCGAGGGCGCGACGGAATGAGGCCTTGTTGCGGGTGGCGCCGACGGCCCACGGCGGGTTCGCGGCGACGCCGAGCCGCTCGGCGACGTCGCCTGCGAGTTCGACCATGCGGTCGTCGGGACTCAGCACGCCGTCGACCGGTCCACCTGCCGACGCTGCGGTCGCGATCGTGTCGGCGGTGGCATCGGTGAGGTCGATGAAGCCGTCGCCGAGCCGGATTTGGAGGA
>CP070681.1:933980-936859 GCA_020352575.1 Acidimicrobiia bacterium
CGGGGACGGCGCCGCCACCTGCCCACGCCGAGAGGACGTCGTCCACGCTCGCACCCGTTGCCTGGGCGCGTGCGCTCGCTGAACGGAGGACGAGTTCTTCGGGGGCGCCACCGAGGGCGGACGCGGCTGCGGAGAGGTGCTCGCTCATCGGGGCCGCATCATAGCCACGGGGTTCACGCGTCCTCACCCGTGGGAAGCGAGGTTTCACCCGACTCGCCGCCGGCCTCAGACGCCCGGGTCTCGGCCTTGGCCCTCGCCTGCTTCTCGGCGTACCGGAGGCCGATGAAGCCGAGGACGACCGGCACCGAGAAGTAGAGGAACTCGTCCCAACCACCCTGGTGGAGCAGGACGAACACGGCTGGGCCACGCCGGGGCTCACGCCCCGCCGCGCACCTCGTCGTCGGCGCGTAGGCGTCGCTCTATGGCGTCCCACTCCGCCTGCTCGCCGGTCCACTTGAACCAGATGCCGGCGATGATGCCCCACAGGGTGAACCCACCGGCCAGCTTCATGATCACCCCTGCGATGGTCTGGTCCTCGATCGCCGTCCACTCGAACAAGCGGGGGAACGTGTCGTAGATGGGATAGATCACCGACTGGCCGAAGGTGAGGAACGAGGCCGGGAGGATCGGGATCATCGAATGCGCCATGAGGTAGAGCATCTGCATGGGGCGACTGATCCGCCGGACCTCGGGCAGGGGCGAGATGACCGGCATCCACATTGCAAGGCCGGTGAGGAACATCGCCAGGTGCACGGCGAAGTGGGTGAACGAGTTGGTGACCATGCCCGTCACGATCACCGGCCAGTGGAGGCCGATGAACACGAAGTTGAAGAGCAGGAACGCGGGCACCGGCTTGGACACCCACCGCACGAAGGGCAGCAGGCCGGTGTCGACGACGAGCATCTGGGCGAGCCACTTCGGGGTGCCGAGCAGGAGCAACGGGGCGGTCACGAAAGCGATGACGAGGTGCTCCACCATGTGGGCGGCGAACATCGACTCCTCGGCGAGGTCGTGGAACGGCCAGTCCGACACGAACCAGAGCGCCGCCACGCCGATGTACCACTGCCAGGCCTTGCGGCGGCTCACGACCTCCTCGCCGTCAGCGACCCTGTGGGGGCCGATCCTCCGGATGGCGTAGAGGTACCCGCCGGCGAGGAGGAGGACCGTGGCCCAGACGTCCACGTGGGGATGCCACTGGAGGACCTCCCGCATGGCGGGGTCGAGTTGCACCTCAGCCTCCGAGGATGGCGCGGCCCATGTCAGAGAGCACGATGGCGTAGAGCGCGATCGCGATCACGAACCCGACGGCGAAGAAGCGACTCACGAGGGGCTTCTCGAATCGGACGTGCATGAACCATCCAACGACCATCACGAACTTGATCGCAGCGAGGATGAGGAGCGCGGGGGCAGTGACCGACGTGGTGACGGCGTCGACCCCTTCTTCGATGTAGAAGAGCGCGATCTCGATGCCGGTCAGCACGGCGAGGGCCAGCGCTATCTGGATGTACTGCTTGGTGGTGGGATGGTGTGCAGCTGCCATGGGGACCTACGGGATGAGGTAGATGACCGTGAAGATCACGATCCAGATGATGTCGACGAAGTGCCAGTAGAGACCGACCAGTTCGAGGTTCATGCCCTGGGCCTCCGACAACCCGTCGTTGCGGAGCGAGACCACGAACAGGATGAGGAGCATGAGCACGCCGATCGCCACGTGGGCCCCGTGGAAGCCGGTGAGGACGAAGAACGACGACCACACCGGTGCAGCACTGAGGCTCGCTCCCTTGATGACGAACTCGCTGAACTCGTAGAACTGGCCCGAGAGGAAGGTCAGGCCGAGGGCAGCCGTGGCGAGGAGCCACGTCCTCGCAGCACGCTGGTCGTTCTCGCTGAGGGCGTGGTGGGCCAGCACCATCGTGAGCGACGACATCAGCAGGATGAACGACGAGATCGACGTGAAGGGGATGTCGTAGAAGTTGATCGGGTGGAGGGGGTCCTCCATCGGGAACCGACCCTTGAACAGCAGGTAGTTGCTGATGAGGGCGCCGAAGAACAGGAACTCCGAGCTGAGGAACGCCCACATCCCGAGCTTGCGGTTCTCGATCCCCGTGCTCTCGTGGACGTCATGGGCGACGCTCATGCCGTCACCTCCTCTTCCTCGGGCTCACCGTGGTCACCGTGCTCCTCCTCGAGGGGCTCGACGGACCAACCGACGAAGGCGCCGAGCACCGTCAACCCGCCGAGGGCGAGCAGCGGGATGCCAATGGCGTCGTGGATGTAGGTGATCCCATAGGCGAGGAAGAGCATTCCGACACCGACGATGAACGGGAAGTAGGACGGGGCGGGGAGGTGGATCTCCTCCTTGGGGTTCCGACCGTCCTCGACCAGTTTGGCGAGGTACTCGTCGAGGTCGGGGCGGGCGACGGCCCGGCCCTCGGCGTCCTCGGAGTACTTCTTGTGCCAGAAGTCGTCGAGGGACTCGACGGTCCGGTTGTCCGCGAAGTTGTAGGCGGGGACCGGCAGCGGGAGCGACCACTCGATCGTGCGGGCGTCCCATGGATCGATGTCGACCACCTGGCCACGACGCTTCGAGACGATGAAGTTCACCGCGAAGAGCGCCACGCTGCTGGCGATCACGAAGGCGCCGACCGTGGCGAAGAGGTTCCAGAACGCCACCGTGCTGCCCATCTCCTCGAACCAGACCCACGTGCGACGGGGCATGCCCTGGAGGCCGAGCCAGTGCATCGGGGCGAAGGTCATGTTCATGCCGATGAACATCATCCAGAACTGGATCTTGCCGATCTTCTCGCTCATCAGGCGGCCCGTGAAGAGCGGGAAGTAGTAGTACAGGCCGCTGAAGAGGCCCATGACGGCACCACCGA
>CP070681.1:936959-940074 GCA_020352575.1 Acidimicrobiia bacterium
GGGAGAGCAGCGCGCGCATCGGCGGCAGGGTATCGATGTCGCGGTACCGGGCGGGCAGGCATAGCCTTCTGGCGATGCGGCGGCTCCTCCTCCCGATCGCCTGTGCGGTCCTCGTGCTCGGTGCGTGCTCCGAGCCGATCCCGGACGACGCGCCGGGAGCCGAGATCTACCGGATCTCGTGCGCGCCGTGCCACGGTGCCGAACTCCAGGGACGCAGTGGCCCACGCCTCGGTGGGGAAGAAGCCCCGTCGATCGACCTCTCGAGGGACTACTTCGTGGACACGATCACCCGCGGGCGGGGTCGTATGCCGGCGTTCGGCAACCGACTGAGCGAGGCGCAGATCGACCGGGTGGTGGACTTCGTGCTCGAACGCCAGGGGCGCGCGCCCTAGCCGAGCCCTTCGATGCGATCGAAGGCCATCACATCGAGTTCGGCAACGCGCCTGCGGAACGCCTCGATGGGCCCGGTGGTCCGTGCGACGGCGTGTGCCGATCCCGTT
This sequence comes from Acidimicrobiia bacterium, assembly GCA_020352575.1. Taxonomy (GTDB): domain Bacteria; phylum Actinomycetota; class Acidimicrobiia; order Spongiisociales; family JAENVV01. The sequence goes on from CP070681.1 coordinate 937,460, forward strand.
CCCGGGTCGACCCGCCCGACCTGTGTGGCGACCGCCTCAGCCGGATCGATGATCGAGGCGTCGTCCGGAAGCACCCGTTCGAGGGCCCGGCGGGCGAACGTGTAGTGGGTGCACGCGAGCACCCAGGTATCGGCACCGGCCTCGACCCCGACGCCGAGACGGGCGGTGAGGAACTCCTCGGCCTCCGGCGAGTCACCCTGACCTGCCTCGACGAGGTCGACGAGACCGGGGAGGGCGATCGGGACGATGTGAGCCCCTGCGCCATGGCGAGAGATCATGTCGGCGAGGAGGGGGCCTTCGATGGTGGCGGTCGTCCCGAGCACTGCCACGGTGCCGGCCCTGGACTGGGCGACGGCCGGCTTCACGGCAGGTTCCATGCCCACGAACGGCAGGTGGGGGAGGTCCTGGCGCAGGTGGTGGAGTGCCGCCGCCGAGATGGTGTTGGAGGCCAGGACGATCGTGCTCGCACCGTTGGTGAGCAGCTCGTCGACGAGGCTGCGCGTGAGGGCAGCAACCTCTTCGGGATCCCGGTCCCCGTAGGGCGCATGCGCCTGGTCGGCGATGTAGAGGAGGTCCGCATGCGGGAGGATCCGTCGGATCCAATGGGCAACGGCAAGGCCCCCGAGACCGGAATCGACGATGCCGATCATCGGGGGCCTGGTCCGGCTACTTCGGCTGCATGCGGATGCCGCCGTCGAGGCGCACGGTCTCCGCGTTGAGGTAGCTGTTGGTGACGAGCGTGTGCGCCAGGTCGGCGAACTCCTCGGGTGTGCCGAGGCGCTTCGGGTGGAGCACCGACTTGCCGAGCGACTCGCGTGCCGGCTCGGGGAGCTGGGCGAGCATCGGGGTGTCCATGATCCCAGGAGCGATGGAGTTGACCCTGATCCCCACCGAGGAGAGATCGCGGGCGATCGGGAGCGTCATGCCGACGACCCCGCCCTTCGTTGCGGAGTAGGCCGCCTGCCCGATCTGGCCGTCGAACGCAGCGACGGATGCGGTGTTCACGATGGCACCGCGTTCGCCGGCGGCATCGGGCTCGTTCTTGGACATGGCCGAAGCCGCGAGGCGGATGCAGTTGAAGGTGCCGACGAGGTTCACGCCGATCACGAACTTGTAGACGTCGAGGGGGTGTGGGGCCCCGTCACGGTCGATGGTCCGCATGGCGAAACCGACGCCGGCGCAGTTCACGAGCACCTTGAGCGGCGCCATCTCGACTGCGGTCGCGACGGCGACGTTGACCTCTTCCTCGCTCTGCACGTCGGCCTTGACGAAGGCGCCGTTGATCTCGGATGCCATGGCTTCGCCGGCCGCCTCGTTGAGGTCTACGACGACCACCTTCATCCCCTCGGCTGCGAGGCGTCGTGCCGTTGCACCACCGAGGCCAGATGCGCCACCGGTGACGATGGCGGATGCGCCTGCGATCTCCATGCAGTTCCTTTCGTCGCTGTGCTCGCGACGCTAGCCCGAGGCAGGAGGCGCGGAATCTCCGTGGGGCCCGTCGCGCCCCCTACCCTTCGGGCCATGGAGGAACAGTCGCTCCCACCGTGGATCTCCGCCCTCTTGTGGCGCATCGTGTTCGTCGTACTCGTCACGGCAGCGGGCCTGTGGGCCGCCTGGCAGCTGCGGTCGATCCTCATCGCACTGCTCGTCTCCTTGTTCGTCTCGTTCGCGTTCGAGCCGGCGGTGGCGGCCCTCGCCAGGAGGGGCTGGCAGCGGGGGAGGGCAACCGGCCTCGTGATGCTCTTGGCGGTCGTCGGGCTGCTCGGCATCGGCGTCGTGGTCCTCCCGCCGTTCGTGACACAGGTGAGCACCCTCCTCGAGCGTTCCGCCGAGTACCTCGAGGAGCTCGGCGGCGAGATCGAGGTGTTCGGGACGGTCATCTCACTCGCGTCGCTGACGGAATCGGCCGGCTCGGTGAGCGAACTCATCTCCCGCTACGCGTCGACGGTCGCCGAGCAGCTCGCCGGCGTGGTGGGCGCCGTGGGGTCACTGCTCATACAGACCTTCACCGTGCTGCTGTTCTCCTACTACCTCCTGGCCGACGGCCCGCGGTTGCGGCGGGCGCTGTTTGCGACCTTCTCCCCGGACCGGCAGCGCGAGATCGCCCGTATGTGGGAGATCTCGATCGAGAAGACCGGTGGCTACGTCGTCTCCCGTGTGCAACTGGCGGCGATCTCGGCCGTCGTGCACTCGATCCTGTTCGCCATCGTCGGGCTCCCCAGTCCGATCGCCTACGGCATCTGGGTCGGGGTGATCTCGCAGTTCATCCCGGCCGTCGGTGCCTACCTCGCTGCGATCCTCCCGATCCTCGCCGGCCTCACCGTGGATCCGAGCACCGCCATCTGGGCCGCGGTCATCCTCCTGGCCTACCAGCAGGTCGAGAACTACTGGCTGGCGCCGAAGATCGCGGAGCAGCGGATGGCGCTCCACCCCGCCGTCGGGTTCGCCGCCGCCATCGCCGGGATCCTGCTCATGGGTGCCCTCGGCGCGTTTCTGGCGTTGCCCGTGGCGGCGATCGGCCAGGCGCTCGTGTCCACCTCGTTGGCCGACAATCCAGTGGCATCCACCATCCGCGGCGATGACGACGGGGTCGATGGCCCCTGGCTGCCCACCGA
>CP070681.1:940174-943988 GCA_020352575.1 Acidimicrobiia bacterium
CCCGAGGGAACCGATGAGCACCGAGGCCTCGCCGTTGGGGATCTCGGCGACGGGGAGCGCGTCGATGTGCTGGAACGCCGAGGCGCCGTGGCGGGTCTCCTCCGGCAGGGCAATCCACAGCTGGGCACCCGCGACGTCACCAACCATCTCACCGAGGCGCTCGTCGATGCGACCGTCCTCGCTGTGGGCGATGCCATGGCCCGAGGTCATCAGGTTGAGTTGGCCCGGCCGGATGAGCTGTTCGGTCCCGAGGGAGTCACCGTGGACGGCGGCACCCCTGAAGAGCCAGGTGACGGTCTGGAGGCCGATGTGTGGGTGGGGTCCGATCTCGAGCGGCATGGGGCGCTCGACGTCCTCGGGCGTCATGAGGTCGACGAAGCACCAAGCGCCGATGGTCCGCCGACCCTTGGTCGGGAGCACCCGGGCGATGCCCATGGGACCGATGGACGCCTTCCGCCCCTCGCGCACCTCCACGACCGGCATGGCCTCATTGGCGCAGGCTTCGTCCTGGGGCTGGATCGGTCCGCTCATCCGACGAGCATACGGTTGGAGGCGGGGGAATCGTCGGGAGCTCGGGAACGTTCCACCCGGCACCAGACTGGGAGCCCCATGGCGACGCGACACGGAACCACGACACTCGACGACGGACGCACACTCGCGTTCTCGGAGTTCGGCGACCTCGAAGGGTTCCCCGTGGTCTACAACACCGGCGGCAACAGCTCGCGGGCAGAAGGCGGCTGGCTCGCGGAGGCGGCGTCCCGAGCCGGTGTTCGCCTGGTGACCCCGGACCGCCCGGGTTTCGGTGACTCGACATTCGATCCGACCCGGACGCTTGCCCGCTGGTCATCGGACATCGCTCACCTGCTGGACCACCTCGGCGCGGAACGGTTCTCCACCCTCGGCCTCTCGGGGGGCGGTCCGCACGCCCTCTCGCTGGCCCACGGGCTTCCCACCCGCATCGTCCGGGCAGCGATTGCGAGTGGTGTCGCGCCACCGGAGATGCCGGACCTTCGCTCCGGGATGTGGTTCCCGGTGAAGCTGATTCACTGGTCGGCGTCGTCGGCCCCGTGGCTCAACCGTTTCCTCCTGCGACAGATGGGCGGCTTCTACGGCGACGAGGAGCAGATGCGAAAGCGCATGCTGCAATCGATGCCAGCGTCGGACGTCGAACTGATGGAGCGACGCCCGGACGTCATCTCGATCTTCGCCGAAGCAGCGCAGGCGGCACACCGGGATGGCATCAAGGGTGACGCTCACGAGTGGACGCTCTACGTGGACGACTGGGGGTTCCGACTCGAGGACATCTCGACGGAGGTGGGGCTCTGGTATGGCGCCCACGACCGCCAAGCGCCTGCTCGCATGGGTGCGTACCTCGACGGCCGGCTCCCGCACGCAACCCTGCACGTGGTCGAAGACGGCGGGCACTTCTCGACGATCAACAACCACGCGGAGGAGATCTTCGCGTTCTTGAAGCACTGAGGCGCCCTTCCGCTCCGTAGGGTCGTTGTATGCGCATCGCAGTCACCGGATCCACCGGGTACATCGGCGGACGACTCGTCCCCCAACTTCTCGCCCAGGGGCACGACGTGGTGTGCCTTGCCAGGACACCGGGGAAACTCGATGACCTCCCGTGGCGACCCGACGTCGACGTGCGGACGTTCGACCTCGAGGACGCCACCACGGTCGAGCCTGCGCTTGCGGGCTGCGAGGCGGCGTTCTACCTCGTGCATGCGATGGGTGCCTCCGCGGACTTCGCCGAAGCCGATCGGCTCGCCGCCGAACGCTTCGCAACGGGCGCTGCGGCGCAGGGGGTACAACGCATCGTGTACCTCGGTGGCCTCGGCTCAGACGACGACCTCTCCAAACACCTCTCCAGCCGCCACGAGGTCGGCCAGGTGCTGGCGGCCGGTGCGGTACCCGTCACCGAGTTCAGGGCAGCCGTCGTGATCGGCTCGGGGTCGGTCTCGTTCGAGATGCTGCGCCACCTCACCGAGGTGCTGCCGGTGATGACGACGCCACGCTGGGTGGAGACCCGCTGCCAGCCGATCTCGATCCGTGACGTGCTGAACTACCTGATCGCGGGCCTGGACGACGAACCGGGGAGCCACATCTACGAGATCGGCGGCCCCGACGTCGTCACCTATCGGCAGATGATGCACGCCTACGCCGACGCGGCGGGGCTGCGCCGCAGGGCGATCATCCCGGTGCCCGTCCTCTCGCCTCGCCTCTCCTCCCTCTGGATCGGCCTGGTCACGCCGCTGCCGGTGGGCGTGGCGCGTCCGCTCGTCGATTCCCTCCGCAACGAAGTGGTGGTCCACGACGACTCTGCGAAGCGGTTCGGCATCGAGCCGGCTCCGCTGCACCTGGCCATTGCGCGGGCACTCGAACGCGATGCCCTCCTCGACGTGCCGAGCCGGTGGTCCGACGCCAGTTCCAGCCCGGCCCTCCCCATCCCGTCGGACCCCGCATGGGCAGGGAGCGCACTCCGGGCGGACCACCAGGAGGTGCGGACCACCGCCTCACGGGAGGACCTCTTCTGGGCATTCAGTCGGGTCGGCGGGGATGTCGGGTACTACGGCTTCGAGTGGGCCTGGTGGGCACGCGGCATCCTCGATGTCATGGTCGGCGGGGTGGGCCTCCGCCGAGGTCGCCGTCACCCCGAGGAAGTTCGTCTCCACGACACCATCGACTTCTGGAGGGTCTCCAGCGTCCAGCGCGACGACCACCTCCAACTCGCCGCAGAGATGCGTCTTCCCGGCGAAGCGTGGCTCGAGTGGCGGATCAGCGACGAAGGCGACACCCGAGTCCTCGAGCAGACCGCATCGTTCCGGCCGAAGGGCCTCATGGGCAGGCTCTACTGGCTCGTGGTGCTGCCCTTCCACACCCTCATCTTCGGGAACATGGCTCGGGGCGTGGCGCGAGTTGCCGAAGGGCGCTCCGCCTAGCGAAGCCCAGCGAAGAGGTCGTCCTCGGGGTCGTGGCATACGAGGCCTCGCGAGTCCACTCGCAGGAACGCCTCGGCCCCGAAGACCTTGGGGCGCTGTTCCGGTGGCACCTGGAAGAAGAACCAGTCCTCCGGGATCTGGGAGCGATGGGCACGCCACGCCTGCTCCTTGACCCCGTAGTGCTGCTCGACCGAGATCCAGGCCGACACGTCCTCGTCGGGATGGCCGCCTTCCTGCATCCGTTTCCGTTGGGACTCGTCGATGAGGCCCGAGTCGAAGCGCAGCTCGGCCATGGCGCGTACCCGACTGCGGGGCCAAACCGACCAGTAGAGCTTGCGGGGTTGCCATGGCTCCTCATCGTCTTCGAGGGGGAACCGTGCGAAATCGAGGGCATGGTGGTGGGCGGCGAGGCCGACCCGGTGCACATTGATGTGGTCCGGGTGCCCATACCCGCCGAAGGGGTCGTAGATGGTCATGACCTCCGGTTGGTACATCCGGATGTACCGGATGAGCCGGGCGGTCGCCTCGTTGAAGTCGGCCTGCCAGAAGCACTCAGGATGGTCGTTGGAGGGCTCGCCCATCATCCCGGAGTCCCGGTACCCGAGCCACTCATGGTGCCGGACCCCGAGGATGCGAAGGGCGTCGGCGATCTCCTCGGCCCGGACATCGGCGAGCCTGGCCTTGACCTCGTCCGGGTTGTCGTAGTTGTGGACCTCTCCCTCGGCCCCGTCCGTGGCGGTGACCACCACCACCTGCTCACCGGCTGCGGCGTAGCGGGCAAGCGTGCCCCCGGTCGAGGTGACCTCGTCGTCGGGGTGCGCGTGGAAGGCGAGCAGTCCGGGCATGGCGGGGAAGGGTAACGCTGGTCC
>CP070681.1:944088-954003 GCA_020352575.1 Acidimicrobiia bacterium
AGCTCGCAGAGCGCCTGCGCAACGGTGACGCAACCGCCATCACCGAGTCGCACGCGCTCCACCAGGCGGCCATCTTCTCCGCTGCCCGCTCCATCCTGCGGGACCGCGAAGCCGCCTTCGACGTCGCACAGGACGTGATGACGCACCTGTGGCAGCAGCCCGAGAAGTTCGACCCCGATCGTGGCTCGCTCAGGACCTACCTCCTCGCCCGCACCCGCAGTCGGGCACTCGACATCGTTCGTTCCGAGACCTCCCGCAAGCGTCGCGAAAGCCGGGTGAAGGGCGATCACCGCACCGAGGCCGGTGTCGACGAGATGGTGGCGGACGCCTCGACCGCCGAGGAGCTCCGGGACCGTCTCTCCTCCCTCAAGGAGACGGAGCGTGAGGCCATCTCGCTCGCCTTCTTCGGCGACCTCTCCTACCGCCAGGTCGCGGAACGCCTCGGCATCCCCGAGGGCACGGCGAAGAGTCGCATCCGCGCCGGTCTCGCCAACCTCCGTCTCTCCTACGGGGAGTCGGCCGCCTAGCGGGCCCACTCCCCCGGGGGACCATGCCCCCAAGCACCGAGGCCCCGCCATCGGCGGGGCCTCTTCCGTTGCTGGATGCGGGTTCGGATCAGCGGCCGAGGGCCCTGTCGAGCGTCTCGACGGCTTCGTGGAAGTTGGAGATGACCCCGTCGGCCTCCACGCCATCCACGGGTCCGCTCAGGAACGCGCCGCCACCCACGAGGACGGTGACCGTGGGATCGACCTCACGGACGGCAGCAATGGACTCGATGAGCGAGTCCACGTCGATCGTGGCGCCGATGAAGACGGCGTCGAGGTCGTTGAGTTGGGCGACCGCTCGGGCGATCGACTGAGGAGGCGTGTTGGCGCCCAGGGACAGCACGTCGTAGTGCGCGCCGCGAAGGATCTCTGAGAGGATCTCGGCGCCGAGGTCGTGCATCTCGCCGGCCGCCATGGCCACGAGGACGCGGCCTCGCTTGTTGCCACGCCGGTTCAGGGTGGGACCGAGGCGGCCGAGCAACCGCCGCATGGTGGCCGTCGCCAGGTGCTCGTCGTAGACGTCGATCTCGCCCTGGTCCCACTTCTCACCGATACGGCGGAGGGCGGGGTTCATCACCTCGAGGATGATCAGCTCGGGACCGACACCAGCACTGAGGGCCTGCTCGATGAGCGTCCACCCCGCAGCGGTGTCTCCCCGCAGGATGAGCACCTCGAAGTCCTTGCTCCAGGAGGCCAGCGACCCCTCGCCCGCTTCGGGCTTGGTGAGGAACCTCTCGAGGTCCTCCTCGAGCACCACCCACGACGCGCCGTGCTTCTCGGCGTGCAACCGGCCCATGCGGACGTACTTGTACGCCGTCATGTAGTGCACGCCGAGGCGGTCAGCGACGTCTTGGAGTGAAAGTTCGGACATGGCTCTTCATCCAATGTACGGATTCTCGCTCAGCCGCGGATGACCACGGTGTCATTCGTGAGGGGATCCTTGGCGAGTTCGACCAGGTCTCCGAGGCGTTCCCGCATCTCGGGGACGTGCGAGACGACCACCACGAGCCGATCCCCCTCGGCGGCCATCCGCTCCAAACCGTCCATCGCAAGCTCGAGGCTGTCGTCGTCGAGCGACCCGAACCCCTCGTCGATGAAGAAGGCCTCGAGCGTGCCCCGGTCGAGGCCCACAAGGGTCGCCAGCCCGAGGGCGAGGGCGAGCGACGCGAGGAACAGCTCACCTCCCGAGAGCGTGTCGGCATCCCGGATGACGTCGGCGGCGCTCAGGTCACGCACCTTGAACTGGTTGTCCTCGAGGACGAACCGGTACCGGCCCCCCGAGAGCACCTCCAGGTGCTCCGAACCGTGGTCGGCGAGGCCGCGCCTCCGCTCGTCGAGGAGGTACTGGGGGAACCGTCCGGGGGCGAGGTCACCCTGGAGCCGGGCGAGTTGGACCGCGGCGGTCGACGTCCGTTCGGCGTCTTGCAGCGCCTCCTCGAGCTGTGAGACCCTCGCTGCCAGGAGCCGGGACTCCGCCTGGGCCGCGGCGAGGTCCTCGCCGGCCCGGTTCAGGTCGGCCACCGGGTCGCCATCGCCTGCGATGCCCGCCGACTCCAACACCTCGGCGCGGGCTGCGAGCGCCGTCGCCCGCCGGGCGTCGAGGTCGGCACGGGCCTCCCCATGCGCCTGCCGGGCCTCGAGGGCAGCGGCGTCGAGAGCAGAGAGGAATGCAGCGACCGTGGGCCCATCCACGACCCGGGGAACGAGGTGGTCCGTGAGGGTCGCGAGTGGACGGGCCCGTTCGATCAGGTCCGCAAGGGCCGAGGTGGGATCGTCGGCCGTGACCGCTGCCACCGCCGCCTCAGCCCCTGCGACCGCGGCGTTTGCCCGGCTGGAGGCGTGCTGTAGTGTCTCCCACGCGGTCCGGGCCGCCGACAAGGCGTCGAGCGGGCCAGCGCCCTCCTCACCGACCGCTGCCACCGCAGCCTGCACCGCCTCGCCGGCGGTGGCGTCGGCAGCGGACGACTCCTCGAGGGCCGCGGCGGTCCTGCCAACCGCTTCGTTGGCCGCCTCGAGCTCCGCAGCCGTGCGGGCGACGTCGGCGGTTGCCGCGATGAGTGCCTGCTCCGCGACTCGCAGGGCCTCCCTGGCTGTCGACGCTCCGACGCGAGCCTCATCGAGTCCCTCCGGTGCCGGGAGCTCGGGGACCTCCCCCACTGTCTGGGCACACACCGGGCATGGATCACCCTCGGCCAACCCTTCGGCGAGGAGGTGCGCGGCATGGCCCTGTTCCAAAGTCGAGAGGTGGGCGACCGCACCCTCCACCGCCTCGCGAGCGGCTTCCACTGCCGACTTCGCCTCCGCCGCAGCGACAACGGCCGCCTCACACCGCGTTCGCGCCCGTGCGTGGTCCTCCTCGGCCGCCTTCACGGCTCGTTCCGCATCGCCACGCCGGCGCGCCAACTCCGACGACCGCTCGATCGCTGATGCCAATCCCGAGATGGCACCGGGGAAGTCGGTGGCGAGGGCGGCATCGACTGCCTCCTTCGCCTCGAGTGCAGCGGACCGGGCAGCATCCAGGGCGGCGGAGGCCTCGCCAAACCGGGACGCATGCTCCTCGGCCGCGGTCATCAGACCCAGCCGTTCCTCCGCCGACGGGACGAGTCGCACCGCCTCGTCGAAGCGAGCGACCTCCTCGGCGAGCACAGCGAGGGCCCGATCGGCCTCCGCCACGGCACCGTCGTGGGTCGAGACGTCCTCGACGACCGCGCCAAGCCGGGTACGAGTGGCCTCGGCTTCGGATGCTCGCCGTTCGGCCTCGACGGCCTGTGTGCGGACATCGACGAGGGATGCCTTGGCCTGCTCGACCTGCCGGAGCTCGGCCTGGACCTCGCCGAGGCGCCGTGAGGCCACCCTCCGCATCTCCTCGATCATCCCGAAGCCGAACAGGCCGGTGAGCACCTTGGCCGCTTCGGCGGGAGGGGCCGTGAGGAGGTCGGCGAACCGGTTCTGCGCGAGGAGTACGGACCGGGCGAACGCTTCGAAGTCGAGGCCGACGAGCCCCTCGACGGCGTCCCCGATGTCGGCCTTCTTGTCGGCGACGGTCTCGAGCTTCGTTCCATCCACACCGTCCCACCGCTCCAACGCCTGTTGGGACGTGCCCTTGCGACGCTGCATGCGGGTGACCCGATAGATGCCATCACCGGCGCGGAACCAGAGCTCGACCCTTGCCGCCTCCGTGCGGGCGTTGATGAGCTTCTGCCCGCCACGACCATCCGACGGTGTCCTGCCGTACAGCGCGTAGGCGATGCCATCGAGCAGCGAGGACTTGCCGGCGCCGTTCGGCCCGACGATCCCGACGAGGGAGCGGCCCTCCAGGTCGAGGACCGTGCGATCCCGATGGGACCGGAACCCTTCGAGCGTGAGTCGGATGGGCCTCATCCCGTCGCCTCATCGGCCACCTCGCGCACGAGCGCCAGGTAGTCATCGTCGACCTCGCCATGCACGGACTCGTGGTACTCGGCGTAGAGGTCCTCGATGGGGCGACCCTCCACCCGGTGATGCTCCTCGACATCGGTGCGGGGGTACTCGACCGACAGCTTGACCGCCCTCGGGAACCGGGCGCGCCACGACTCGACTTCGGCAGGGAGCGGTGGACCGTCGGTGACCACCGTGAGGTCGAGCCAGGCCTCGTCGAGTCCCCCGTCGGCGTCGAGGGCCTCCCATCGCCCGGACGCCCGCAGGAGCGGGGTGCCCGAGGTCAGCGGGACACTCGTCATCTCGGCCGGGCGCCCCGGCTCGGCATCGACGAGGACGACCCGCTTCTCCTCGCCCGCCTCACCGAAGTCGAGCTGGAGCAGCGAACCGGCATAGGCGCCGGTGATCGCTCGGTTGGGCAGGTCCTGGGGGAGGTGGATGTGGCCGAGCGCGACGTACGAGAAGTCGTGGTTCACCGCGGCCTCGGTCACCGCGTAGGCCTCCCCGATCGTGAGCTCCTTCATCCCGGTCGGGCCGCTCCCGCCGCGGACCCGGACGCCACCCACCATGAAGTGGGCTGCCAGGACCGTCACGGCTTCGGCCTTGCGTGTCTCGGCATGGACGTGGTGGGGGCGGATGATGGCCTGCATGCGGTCGGCGTAGCGGGCGTAGGTCTTGCCGGGGTCGTCCATGAAGTCGACGACCCTCCCCTGGGTCACGAAGGGGACACATGCGACCAGCGCCTCGGCACCACCCGCCGACAGGGTGATGGCGCCACCCGACTCCGGGGGGAGGAGGTCACCGACGAGGTGCACGCCGAGCGGCAACAGCACGGGCGCAAGGGCGTTGAAGAGCTTGGGGCTGTCGTGGTTCCCCGCCACGACGACGACCGGCCGCCGGCCCCCATCGGCCAGGCGGACGAGGCCCTCGAGGGCCAGCCCGATTGCGTCGGGCCCGGGCAGCGCCCGGTCGAAGAGGTCACCGGAGTGGACGACGAGGTCGGCCCCCTCGTCACCGGCGATGCCGACCACCTCGTCGATGACCGCGGCGTGCTCGTCGGCTCGGTCCCGGTGGCCGATGGGCTTGAGGAGGTGCCAGTCGGAGGTGTGGAGGATCCGCACTCAGGGAGCGTCGAAGGGATCGGGGTCGTCGGAGTGGTCCACCTCTTCGGCCCGTGTCGCCCAGGGAGGGAAGGGGAAGGAGGCCACGATCGGGACGGGGATCGAGGGCTGGGACACGACCATCGTTCCGGGCTTCAGGAGGCGGGCGCGCGCCCGCGTCGAGGGCAACATCCAGCCGTACTCCGGGCGCTCGGCCTCTGCGGCATCGAGCCGTCCGGCAACTCGGATGGCGGCGTTCTCCATGACCTCCTGGGCGACCCGTGAGGCGGTCTGTTGCGCACCGACGAGCAGCACGCCGAGCGATCGCCCCCGCTGGGCGATGTCGACGAGCATCTCCTTCAGCGGGGACGCCCCGTCCCGTGGGGCGTACTTGTTCAACTCGTCGAGCACGATGACCGAGAGGGGGAGCCGTTGGCCGGTCTGCTCCTTCTCGGTGAACACCTCCTGGAGGAGGGCACCGACCACGAAACGCTGGGCGAGGTCGTGGAGGTTCTGGATCGCCACGACCGAGACCTGGCTCTTGTGGCGGTCGATACGACGCGATTCTCCTGCCCCGATGAGATGGCCGAGGCGGTGCTGCGCCGCATAGAGGCGACGGACGAAGGCGGCGATCGTCCCACCCTGGACCCGTCCGGTCCACGCCGGGTCGGGGTCGGTGCCATCGGTCGGGTCGAGCAAGGACTCCAGTGCTGTGACGAGATCCGAGAACTCGCGGACCACGAGGTCACCGTCATCCACGTCGGCGACGGGCGTGGTGTGGCCACCCGGTCCGGGCTGGCGCAGGACGACCGCTCCGGGTTCGCCGACGAGGTCGGCCGCCCAGCGCTTGAGCTGGGAGCGCACGCGCTCCTCCACGAACGAGAGCTGGTTGCGCTGGTCGCCGGCGTCGGTGAAGAGGAATCGCAGCAGGCCCTCGTCGATGAACTCCCGGGGCGTCCAGCGGAATGCCTCCACGCCCTCGAGGCGGCCCGAGGCATCCGGCACCACCACACCACCGGCCCGGGCCCGGGCGGGAGCCCAGAACGAGACCGACGGGAATGGCTCCGGGGTGACCCCGAGCCGATCCCACCCCTCACGGGCTGCAGCGTCGAAGTGCGCATTCGGGCGGTCGAGCCACAACAGGTCCTCGCCCTTCACGTTGAACACGAGCACCCGGAGGTTCGTGGCACCCTCCCCCACCACCGCCGGGCTGCCGGTGAGCATGCGGAGGAAGAAGAGCGCGAAGGACGTCTTCGTGGCCACGCCCGAGATGCCCGAGATCGACATGTGCCCGCCCTTCACGCCGTCGAAGAAGTCGAGGTCGAGGAAGACCGGCCGCTCGTCGCGGCCGATGCCGATCGGGAGCGGACGCCGCATCTCGTCGACGTACAGCGCCTTGTCGCGCTCGGCGTCGACCGCTCGGCGCACCCGCTCACCGGGGTGGGGCGAGACCCACACCTCCGGGTCGACACGGGTGATCGCCACCTCGGCCGTGCGGACCGTCTCGGCGGGGAGCGTGCCCTCCTCGGCGATCCGCCGGGTGTCGGTGTCGTAGGTGGCGCCCTCGTACGTGGCGCTCACCTCGGTGACGATCCCGTACGTCGCCACCTCACCGGCCTCGGGCACATCGGTGCGGAGCTCCACGAGGTCGTCGAGCTGGAGGTAGCGGTCGTCGTCGACGAGCACCCGGAACGCCCGGGTCGTCGCGTCGCGAGTCCCGAGCACTCGCCCCACGCGTTCGTCGGTCATGCGGCTCCCTCCACGGCGTGCAGCAGGGCACGATAGACCAGGCGTTGGTCCCCCAAGGCATGCCTGAGGCGCCGCTCCAACGCCCCGATCGGCACGAGGTTCTGGGGCGCCCGTGGGTCGGTGTGGACCGGCGCGGCGACGAGCGGGAGGAGCGCCGCGGTGCGGTCGGCCAACCGGGCAGCGTCGACCAGCGGGAGCGAACCGGGCGCCTCGCATCGCACGACACCACTCCACGCGTGGCGAACCTCGGGGAGCGGGAGTCGCTGATACCACGACCAACGCGCGAACGTGCCACCGGCACCCAACACGAAGAGCGGGGTGCGCAGACCGGGGGCGAGTTGGCCGACGATCCCCGCTCGCTCCGGTGGCAGGTACGCCACCCGGTGGGTCTTCACGTACCCGACGACCTCACGTCGTCGGGTGTCGTTGACCGGGCCGTCACCGATCACGAAGGTGCCGTGGTCCGCGAGCTCCGCAATCAGCTCCGCCTCTGCACGGCGCATCGACCCATGGAAGCGGGCCACGAGGCGATCGGGGTCGTCGGACGGCTCGGACTCGACGTCGAACGAGACGGGCGGTTCGCCCGGCACCTCCGCCTCGGCTCCCGACGAGAAGACGGCCAACCTCCTCGTGCGGATGTGGTCGACCTCGGACCTCCGTCCGAGCCGATCCCACACGACCGCACCGACGGCGTGTGAACCGGCGATGCCGGGGATCGGCATCCCGTCGGCACGCGGGATGGCCAGCCGTGCGTCGATGCGCCGCACCCCGTCGACGAAACAGACCTGCGCCACGCCATCGTCCTCGCCCGGCCGTGGTTCCCAGGGCCCCGGCTCCGCATCGCAGTCGACCTGCCCCTCGGAGGGTGCGAGCGCCTCGTCGGGCGCGAGGGGAGCCCCATATGAGGGGTCCCATGACTCGACGACGAGACGGGGCGACGGCATGGGGCGAGCGTAGAGGCGAGGTGTGACAGAAACGGGCCACCTCCCCGGCCGTATGATTGCCAGATGCCGGGGACGAGCGTCGTGATCGCGGAGGATTCGACGCTGCTCCGCGACGGACTCGTCCGCCTCCTCTCCGACTCGGGCATCAGGGTGAAGGCTGCGCTGGAGGACGCCACGAAGCTGTTCGAGGTCGTTGCGGGGGACCCGCCCGACGTGGTCATGCTCGACGTGCGCATGCCGCCAACCCACACCACCGAGGGACTCGAGGCCGCACTCGCCCTCCGCGACCACTTCCCCGACATCGGGGTCCTCGTGCTGTCCCAACACCTCGAGCCGAGGTATGCCCTCCAGCTGTTGGCGGGGAACCCGGGCGGGGTCGGCTACCTGCTCAAGGAACGCATCAGCGATTCCCGGGAGCTGGCCTCCTCGATCCAGCGCTTGGCGGACGGTTCCTCGGTGATCGACGACCACGTCGTGGACCGCCTCCTCAACCGCAGCCGGTCGGTCAGCGCGATCGACGCGCTCACCGACCGGGAACGCGACGTCCTCCGCCTGATGGCGGCGGGCCGCGCCAACGCCGAGATCGGTGATGAGCTGTTCATCTCGGCCAAGACGATCGAAGCGCACGTCCGGTCGATCTTCCAGAAGCTGGAACTCCCCGAGCACCATGGGAACCGTCGAGTGCTCGCCGTCCTGGAGTGGCTGCGCAGCAACTAGGTCCCCACGCGAGGAGACCGGGACCGAAGCCCCGGTCTCCTCCCCCTGTCATGTGCCCGAGAACGTCGAGGAGGAGACGCTCTCGAAGAAGCCGACGGCTACTCCCCGGCGGACACCTCACCCATCGAACCAAAATGGGAGCGGTGGCGCATCAGGGTTAGCCCTGAAATCCCGCTCCTCGTGCCGAGGCGACCGCACACCGTGCATTCCGTCGGGGTCGTGTGGCAGACTCCCCTCGTGCTCGCCAGGCTGTCCCTTCCCCTCCGGCGGATCGGTGCCCTCGAAGGCATCGTCGGGTTCGTCACGTCGCTCTTCCTCTTCATCACGATCGCGTCAACGGTCGCCAACCCCTGCGGCCTCTGTGAGCCCGGGCGCCTCTCCCCCTCCGTGGACGTGGCCGCCTCCATCCTCCTCGTGGCCGCAGGGATCTTCCTCCGGGTCCGCCGGCCGAGGAACGCGATCTGGCTCCTCCTGGTCGCGGCGGCGTGGGGCCGGCTCATCGAACTCTCCCTCGTGCACCTCGGTGAGGCGAACGTCGAGGTGATCTGGCATTCCCTGCGGAACCTCCTGCTCGTCGCCGTGCCATGGCACATCGCCATCGTCTTCCCCACCGGCAGGGCCCTGCGCGGCTTCCGGTGGCTCGTCGCCGCGTGGTACGTGTGGGCGGTCACCGCCTCCACCATTCGTGCCTTCCTCGTCGACTGGGCACTCATGGTGTCCGAGGGTGATGCCACGATGCTTCGTCCGAGCTTCGACGGCTGGGAGGGATGGGGGTCGATCCTCGCCGCGGTGCCCCGGGTGTCCGACGCGCTCATCGTTGCATCGATCGTCGCCATCCTCGTGCGGTGGGCCACCGGCAACCGGTCGGTGCGGAGGGCGTTCACCCCTTTGTTCGTCGTCCTCCCGCTCCTCCTCGCCGACGTCTTCGCCGACCTGTTCGGCGAGGGCATCGCAGTGCTCGATGGCATCTCGATCATCACCCAGCAGGTCGTCGCCTTCGCCCTTCCGGCCACCGTGGTGCTCGGCATCGTGGGGCCCCGCATCTGGGAGGGGAAGATCGCCCGACTCATCGACGACCTCGAAACGGCCGTGACGCTCCGCCAGGTCGAGGAGGCCACCCGGTCAGCGCTCGAGGACCGCTCCGTGGAACTCCTCGCCTGGCTGCCCGAGCTCGGCGCCTGGCGTGACGCGTCCGGCGTCCTCCGCGACGCACCACCGGGCCAGATGCAGACGGATGTCGTGTTGTCCGGTGACCTCCTCGGCGTCATCTGCCATGACGAGACATCCGACCTCCCACTCATGTCCTCGGTGGCCTCGACCGTCGCCCTCGCACTCCGACGCATCCAGCTCCAGGCAGAGGTCGAAGCCCGGCTCGAGGAGGTGCAGCGATCCAGGCGACGGATCGTCGAGGCAGCGGACGAGGCGCGGAGGGCCATCGAGCGG
>CP070681.1:954103-956870 GCA_020352575.1 Acidimicrobiia bacterium
GTATCGGGTCGACTTCGAACTGCTACCGGGTGAGGTGAACGCGCTCGTCGGCGACAACGGCGCCGGCAAGTCAACGCTCATCAAGGGTCTGGCCGGAATCTACGAATTCGATGAGGGCCAGGTCTATTTCGACGGTGAGCCCGTCTCGATCAAGCGTCCCCAGGACGCATCGGACCTCGGCATAGAGGTCGTCTACCAGGACCTCGCTTTGGCCGACAACCTCGACGTCGTCGCCAACATGTTCCTCGGCCGCGAGGAGATGAACGGCGTCGTTCTGAACGAGACGGCGATGGAGGCAACCGCCCGCCAGACGCTCGACTCGCTCTCTGTGAAGACCCTCCAGTCGGTTCGACTGCCGGTTGCGGGGCTCTCCGGTGGCCAGCGTCAGAGCGTCGCCGTCGCCAAAGCCGTCATGTGGAACTCGAGGGTCGTGATCCTCGACGAGCCCACGGCTGCACTTGGCGTCGCCCAGACCCGGCAGGTGCTCGACCTGGTCCGCACCCTTGCCGACCGTGGGCTGGGAGTGGTGCTCATCTCCCACAACCTTCATGACATCTTCGAGGTGGCCGATCGGATCACCGTCCTTCGCCTCGGACAAGGCGTCGGTGTGTTCAACCGACGCGAGACCACGCAACAAGAAGTCGTGCACGCGATCACCGCCGGCACGTTGAAGCACGTTCCCGGGATGGCCGACGATGACGACTGACAAGCCAAAGGGCGAGTTCGGGCTCGACGCCCAACCCGAGTCCACTGCGGAGTACCTCCGCAGCAAGTGGATCAACATCAAGACCGGTGACGTCGGTTCCGCGCCGATCGTCGTCGGGATCGTCCTGATCCTCATCATCTTCCGTTCGCTCTCGGAGAACTACCTCACTGCGTTCAACGTGGTGAACATGCAGCTCCAAGCAGCCGGGCTCGTGACGATCGCTATCGGCGTCGTATTCATCCTGCTCATTGCGGAGATCGACCTCGCCATCGCGTTCAACTCCGGCATCGCCGGTGTGCTGACCGTGTTGCTGTTGCGCCCGGACGTCGCCGGTTGGCCATGGTGGGCAGCGATCCTCGCTGGGCTCGTCACGTCCAGCCTGCTGTCGTTGGTCATGGGATTGATCGTCACGCGGGCCGGCGTTCCATCGTTCGTGGTGACCCTGGCTGGCAACCTTGCACTGTCTGGCATCGTGCTCATCCTCACAACGCAGTTCAGCCAGGCAGGCACCATCCGGATCGAGGATCCGATCGTCGTTGGGATTGCCGGCACCTTCATGGCTCCGGCGGTGTCGTGGATCCTCCTCGCTCTCGGTCTTGCGTTGTCGGCGTTCTTGACGTACCGGACGATGCAGATACGCACGAAGCAAGGCTTGGCCACCACGCCAATGCCCGTGGTGCTCACGACGTACGCCGGAGTGACGGCTGTCGCAGCGGTGATCATCGGTTACTCGAACACCGATCGAGGCGTCCCGCTCCTCGCGCTCATCGTCGGGGGGTTCCTCTGGTTCTGGACCTTCATGCTCCAGCGGACGAGGTTCGGTCGCCATGTGCTCGCCATCGGCGGCAACCCGGAGGCCGCTCGGCGTGCGGGCATCAACGTCGAACGAGTGCGGGTGATCGTGTTCACCCTCGCCGGCTTCATGGCCGGGGCCGGCGGCATCATCCTGGCGTCCCGGCTCCGATCGGTTTCGCCGAGCGCCGGTGGCGGCAGCCTCCTGCTCGACGTGATCGCCGCAGCGGTGATCGGTGGGACGAGCCTCTTCGGTGGGCGTGGTCGTGTGAGTTCGGCCTTGCTCGGCGCTCTCGTGATCACGCTCATCAACAATGGCATGGACGGACTCGGGCTCAACTCAGGTGTGAAGTTCGTCGTGACCGGCCTGGTGCTCCTTGGAGCTGTGCTCCTCGACGCACTCTCGAACCGACGTTCCACCAGCTAACCCATGCGGCCCTCTTGGGGGCGGCCCCTGCTCCTCACGGTGGGGCTCGTCCTCATTGCGACCGCTGCCGCAGTGGTCGGTTCTCTCATCGGTGGGCGAGGCGGCTGGACGGCGCTGGACGCCTCCCGGGACGGCGATCACGCACTCACGTTCGTCGACGTTGCTGCCGACGTCGGACTCAACGCGGCCCATGGTGCCTTTGCCTGGGATCAGTCGGCGGACCCTGTCGCCATGATGGGAGGCGGCCTGTGCTGGCTCGACTACGACCGCGACGGGTGGACTGACCTTTTCGTCGTGAACAGCTATGCCGAGGCCGAGTGGGCTCGCTGGCAGGATGAGGGGGGACTCCCCGCCTCACAGCTCTTCCGGAACGTTGCCGGCGAGTTCGTGGACGTGACCAGCCAGGTCGGCATTGACCTCGCTGCACGAGGGCTCGGATGTGTCGCCGCCGACCTCGACGGTGACGGCGACACGGACCTCTACGTGACGACGGCCACGTTCAACCACCTCCTCCTCAACGAGGGGGGTGCGTTTCGTTCGGTGGGGGAGGAAGCGGGTGTTGCTGCGTATGGGTGGCAGACCGGAGCGGCCGCCGGTGATGTCAACGGTGATGGCCTCACCGACCTCTACGTGGCCGGCTACGTGAACCTCCTCAGCCAGGACACCTCGTCGACGCAGGGGTTCCCACGGGACCACGAAGGCCTTCCCGACCTCCTCTACTTGGGGACGGGCGTCGTCAACGGAATCCCTCGCTTCACCGAGGTCGCACTCGACGAAGAACGGGGGTACGGCCTCGGCGTCCTCCTCGCCGATCTGGACGGAGACTTGGACCTCGATGTCTA
>CP070681.1:956970-961356 GCA_020352575.1 Acidimicrobiia bacterium
GCGCGACCCCGACTCCTACCCTTGCGCCGATGTCCCTTGCCGATCTGTCCGAGGACCTGCTCGAAGTCGTGGTGGGGGCCCGAGAGGGTGGGCATCGTCGGGAAGGCCAGGTGCGGATGACCCGGGCCGTCGCCGATGCGTTCGAAGACCGTCGGCACCTCGTGGTCCAGGCCGGGACCGGTACCGGGAAGTCGTTCGCCTACCTCGTGCCCGCACTCGCCCACGGCGCTCGTGTGGTGGTGTCGACGGCGACGAAGAGCCTGCAGGACCAGTTGGGGGAGCGCGACCTCCCGTTCCTGATGGAGGCGCTGGAGGACCAGCTCGACGTGTCGGTGGCCGTCGTGAAGGGACGGGGCTCCTACCTCTGCCTCAACCGGCTCGAGGAGCACCTCGAGGAGGCGGGGTGGTCCCGCCAGGAGGGCCTCTTCGGCACCGAAGCGCTCCCGGACGAGCTGCGCCGGGTGGTCGAGTGGGCTGCGGAGACCGAGTCGGGGGACCGGGACGCGATGCCGTTCGAGGTCGATGACTGGTCCGAGTTCAGCGTCGCCGGCATGGAGTGTCCCGGTCGCGAGCAGTGCCCGCAGGGCGCAGAGTGTTTCGCCATGAAGGCCCTCGAGGCGGCAGCCGAGGCCGATGTCGTGGTGGTCAACCACCACCTCTACGGCGCCCATCTCGCCTCGGAGAAGTCGGTGCTGCCGGAGCACGACATCGTCGTGTTCGACGAGGCGCACCGGGTCGAGGACACCTTCGCCTCGGCGCTCGGCGTCGAGCTGGCAGGTTGGCGCGTGTGGCAGTTGGTGCGGGCCGCGAGGTCGCTTCCGCTCGTGGTCGGGGCGTCGAAGGCATCCCGCCTCGTCCGGTCCCTCACGGGTGCGGCCACGGAGTTGGAGGCGGCGCTCGGGAAGGAACGTCCGGGGCGGTTCCGCGACCCCGCTGAGCTCGAGACCGCTGGTGCCCTCGAGCGCCTGCTGAAGGTGACCGACGACCTCGTCGCGACGGTGCGTGCGGCCCAGCCCTCCACGCCTGCCGGGCAGGGAGCGAAGGCACGGCTGCTGCGGCTCGGTGGCCACATGCTCGGTGACCTCGACTACGTGGCGGCCCTCGAGGACGGCGTCGTCGGGTGGATCGAGGGAGGCCGTTCGGCGTCGCTCAAGGTGGCGCCGGTCGATGTCGCTGCCCTCATGCGACTCCACCTCCTCGACGACGCGACGGTGGTGGCAACGTCGGCCACCCTGTCGGTGGGCGGGGAACTGGCGCCTGCGGCCCGTGCGCTCGGCCTCCGGGCCGACGACCACGAGCAGCTCATCGTCGAAAGCCCCTTCGACTACCGGGCCCAGGCCTGCCTCTACGCCGCTGCGTCGCTGCCCGACCCCCGCTCCGAGGCGTGGGCCGAGGCGGCCGTGGACGAGGCCGCTGCACTCTTGGAGCTGTCGGGTGGCAGGGGACTCGTCCTCACCACGAGCTATCGCATGCTCGACCAGTTCGCCGAGCGCCTCGTGGGGTCCGACTACCGGCTGCTGGTGCAGGGCGAGCTGCCCAAACAGGCGCTCGTGGCGGCGTTCGAGGAGGACGAGACGTCGGTGCTCGTCGCCACCATGGGGTTCTGGGAGGGGCTCGACGTGCCGGGCCGCTCGCTGGAGGTCGTGGTGATCGACAAACTCCCGTTCCCCCGACCGGATGACCCGCTGTGGACGGCGCGCCGGGAGGTGGCCGAGCAGGCGGGACTCTCCTCGTTCGGCGCCGTCGACCTGCCGCGGGCAGCGGTGCTCCTCGCTCAGGGCGCCGGGCGACTCATCCGGTCGGTCGATGACCGGGGCCTCGTTGCGGTGCTCGACCCGCGACTGGCGACGAAGTCGTACGGCTCGTCGCTGGTGCGGGCGCTCCCCGACATGGCGCGAACGGCCGATCCGGAGATCGCCCGGGAGTTCGTGCGGCGGATGCGGGCTCGCTGACTCCTGCCTGCGGCGAGCGCCCCCCTACACTCGGTCCACGGGCTTGAGCCCACTCCCGGGCTCGCTCATCCTCGAAGGACACAAATGACCTCCTCGCAACAGGCGCGCACCGATGTGCGATTCGATGACCTGGGACTCGCCGATCCGATCGTCGAAGTACTCACCTCCAAGGGCTTTGCCCACCCCTTCCCGATCCAGGCCGACGCCATCCCCGACGCGCTCTCGGGCGCGGACCTCTGTGGCAAGGCAAAGACGGGTTCGGGCAAGACGTTCGCGTTCGGCCTCCCGGTGATCCAGCAGGTGGTGGCGGGTGGGGGCCTGCAGGCGCTCATCCTCGTCCCCACCCGTGAACTCTGTGCCCAGGTGGCGTCGGAACTCCGACCCTTCGCCAAGGCGATGGGAGTGTCGGTCGTCGAGGTGTATGGCGGCGTCTCGATGCAGAAGCAGATCGATGGCATCGAGGCCGGGGCCGAGGTGATCGTCGCCACCCCGGGCCGCCTCATCGACCTCCAGGACCGCGAGGCCGTCGCGTACGACCAGGTGAAGATGGTGGTGCTCGACGAGGCCGACCAGATGGGCGACATGGGCTTCATGCCGCAGGTCGAGTACATCTGGCGCCAGGTGCCGGACGGCCACCAGTCGATGCTCTTCAGCGCCACGCTCGACGGGGCGATCGACCACCTCATCCGCCGGCGCCTCACGAATCCCGTGCGCCACGAGGTGGCATCGGACACGGTGTCGGTCGAGCAGATGGAGCATCGGTTCCTGCTCGTCCACCATCGGGACAAGCTCGCCGTCGCTGCCCGTGTCGCCGAGAGCGCAGAGCGGGTCCTGGTGTTCACGCAGACGAAGCGGATGGCCGACCGGGTCGCCGGTGACCTCCGCGACGCCGGCGTGCAGGCGCGGGCGATCCACGGCGACCTCCCGCAGGCCAAGCGACAGCAGGCGCTCGATCGATTCACCGAGGGGAAGACCCCGGTGCTCGTCGCCACGAACGTCGCAGCCCGTGGCCTCGACATCGACGACGTCGATCTCGTGATCCACTACGACCCGCCGAGCGACGCCAAGACCTTCCTCCATCGCTCTGGCCGCACGGCCCGTGCCGGACGGTCCGGAATGGTCGTGACGCTCACGGAATGGGACCAGGAGACGGCGGTCCAGGCGATGCAGCGTGAGGCCGAGCTCGACCACGAGATCGTGAAGATGTACTCGTCGGACGATCGGCTCGACGACCTGTGGGCGTGGGAGCCTCCGCGCCGAGCACCGGAGCCAAAGCGGAGCAAGCGGAGGCGCCGCCGCTGATGCCCGGCTACGGCCGAGCGCTGCGCAGGGCGTGTCCCCGCTGCGGGCACTCGCCGGTCTTCTCGTCCTTCTACGACCTCTCCCACCGCTGCGCGGGGTGCGACCTGCTGTTCGAGCGTGAGCCGGGGTACTGGATCGGGGCGATGATCATCAACACGGCGCTGATCAGTTTCCTGTTCCTCGCCTCCATGGGGCTCGGCATGTGGCTGTTCTGGCCCGATGTGCCATGGGGCTGGCTCCTTGGAGGGGTGATCACACTCAACGCGGTCATCCCAGTCGTGTTCTATCCGTTGTCGAAGACGCTGTGGGTGGCGCTCGACCTGTCCTTCCAGGAGGCCGCCGGTGAGCGGGAACGGCGCTGACGCCGATCGATTCGCTCGGCTGCGGGTCGACTACGAGGCCATGGGGCTGCGGGTGGCCGACCTCGCCGGCGATCCCGGCGCGTTCTTCGACCGGTGGTTCGGCGAGGCCGAAGCCGCTCGGGTTCCCGAGGTCAACGCCCTCACCCTCGCCACGGCAACACGCGACGGACACCCATCTGCACGGGTGGTCCTCATGAAGGCCCACGACAGGGCGAGCGTCACGTTTTTCACGAACCAACGATCTCGCAAGGGCGCGGAGATCGCTGCGAACCCCCGGGTCGCAGGCGTGTTCCATTGGCAGCAGCTGCATCGCCAGGTGCGGTTCGAGGGAGTCGCATCGAGGGTTCCCGACGAAATGGCGGACGAGTACTTCGCCTCCAGGCCAGAGGGTGCCCGCCGGAGCGCCATCGCCAGTCCCCAGTCCGCGGTGGTGCCCGATCGGCGCTGGCTGCTGGATCGTGTGGACGCGGTCGAAGGGCTCGAACGTCCCGAGGCATGGGGCGGGTACCGGGTGGAGGTCGAGGCGTGGGAGTTCTGGCAGGGCCAGCCCAACCGCCTCCACGACCGGGTGCGGGCCGAGCGAGACGGCGACGGATGGCGGATCGAGCGCCTCGCTCCCTGAGCATCCCCGACGAGGTACGGGCCGAGGTGGAGGCCCACTTGCGCTCGGCGCTGCCCGACGAAGGATGTGGCCTCTTCGTCGGCTCGGGCGAGGTCGTCGTGGGGTTCGTGCCCGTGACGAACGTCGATCCATCCCCCAGCACGTTCAC
>CP070681.1:961456-964866 GCA_020352575.1 Acidimicrobiia bacterium
TGGCCGTGGGCGAGGACGACCTCCGGGCCGGACTCGCCGCGGTGGGGATCGGCTGAGCCGGTGCCAGCCCCTAACCTGCGCCGATGATCTCCACCAATGACGTCAAGCCGGGGATGGCGCTCGCCCTCCCCGACGGCCTCTTCTCGATCGTGCACTACGAGCACGTGAAGCCCGGGAAGGGCAAGGCATTCGTCAGGATGAAGCTCAAGAACATCGAGACCGGTCAGGTGCTCGACAAGACCTTCCGGGCCGACGAGGACGTGCCTCGGGCCTTCGTCAACCGGAGCGACCACCAGTTCCTCTTCCGTGACGACCTCGGCTTCCACTTCATGAACCTGGAGGACTACTCCCAGTTCGCGGTTGACCCCGACCTCGTTGCGGACGCCGCCAACTACCTGCTCGAGGGTGCGACGGTGACCCTCGCCGTGTACGAGGGCACGCCCATCGGCGTGGAACTGCCCGCGGCCGTCGAACTCGAGGTCACCCACGCGGAACCCGGTGTGAAGGGCGATCGCGTGTCAGGGGCCACCAAGCCGGTGACCCTGCAGACCGGCCTGGTCATCCAAGTCCCACTCTTCGTCGATCAGGGCGACGTGGTGAAGGTCGACACCCGCAACGGCGAGTACCTCACCCGCGTGTGACCAGGCCCGAAGCCCGAGTCCAGGCCCTCGAGGTCCTCTACGAAGCCGAGCAGCGCGACGGCACGATCGCGGCCGCCCACGTCACGGCGCGGGCCCAACGCGTCATCGAAGGCGTACTCGAGCACGAGGAGGCGATCGACGCCGTCGTGGGACGCCTGTCGAAACGTTGGTCGATCGATCGGATGCCCGTCATCGACCGGGTCCTGCTCCGGCTTGGCGCATGGGAGCTCCTGCACACCGACACCCCGACGGCGGTCGTGATCAGCGAGGTCGTCGGGCTGGCGGGGATCTACTCGACGCAACGCAGCGGCCACTTCATCAACGGCGTCCTCGGCGCCCTCGCTGAAGAGGCACGACCGGAGGGCGACGAACCGGTCACCTGACCCCGGTGCCGTCGCGGCTAGGCTCGCAGCCGGACACACCCTTTAAGCCGGTCCTGTGAGGCCGGGAAGGAGCAGACCCATGACTGGCAGCGCGACATGACGCGCACGCTTCTCGACGGCGACGACATCGCCCGTTCCCTTCGTCGCATCGCCCACGAGGTGATCGAACGCACCAAGGACGTTGCCGACGTCAGCGTGGTCGGCATCCACACCCGTGGCGTCCCCCTTGCCCACCGCATCGCCGAACTCCTCGAAGAAATCGGGGGCGTGACGGTTCCCGTCGGCACCCTGGACATCGGTCTCTACCGCGACGACCTCGGTGCTCGGCCCACGCCGGCCCTCGCCCGTACGGAAGTGCCCGACATCGACGATCGCATCGTGCTGCTGGTCGACGACGTCCTCTTCTCCGGACGCTCCGTGCGAGCCGCCCTCGATGCCCTTACCGACCTCGGTCGTCCGAAGGCCATCCAGCTGGCCGTGCTCGTCGATCGCGGGCACCGGCAACTGCCGATTCGCCCCGACTACGTCGGCAAGAACCTGCCCACCTCCCTCACGGAGCGCATCAGCGTCCGCCTCACGGAGGTCGACGGCGAGGATGGCGTCCTCCTCGAGGAGTCGGCGTGAGCAACTTCCTCACGCTCGATGACGTCGACAGGGGTCATCTCGAGGGCCTGCTCGACCAGGCGACGGAGTTCCTCGAAGTGCTCGACCGCCCGATTCCCAAGGTCCCCGCACTGCGCGGGAAGACCGTCGCGATGCTGTTCTTCGAGCCGTCGACCCGGACGAAGATGAGTTTCGATCGTGCGGCGAAGGCGCTGTCGGCGGACACGATGGCCTTCTCTCCATCGGGTTCCTCGCTCTCGAAGGGGGAGAGCCTCAAAGACACCACCCTGACGATCCTTGCGATGGGCCCACACGCATTCGTCGTGCGCCACAAGGCCACTGGTGCCCCCTGGCAGATCGCCGAGTGGTCCGGGATCCCGACGGTCAACGCCGGTGACGGGGCCCACCAGCACCCGACACAGGGACTCCTCGACGCCCTCACACTGCGGCAGCGTTTCGGCTCGCTCGACGGGTTGAGGATCGCCCTGGTCGGCGACCTCCGCCACTCACGCGTTGCCCGCTCGGACATCGCAGCGTTCACGACGCTCGGCGCCCAGGTGACCCTGGTGGCTCCGCGGACCCTGCAGCCAACGGATGTGGACGGCTGGCCGGTGGCAACCGCAGGGGAGTTGGATCCCCTCCTTCCCGACCTCGACGCCGTGTACCTCCTCCGCATCCAAGAGGAGCGAGGCGGGGGAGAGGACTTCCCGTCCGTCTCCGAGTACGTGGCACGTTTCGGCCTCACCGCGGCGCGGGCAGCGAGGCTGCCCGACCACGCAGTCGTGCTGCACCCCGGCCCGATGAACCGTGGCGTCGAGATCGCCCCTTCGGTGGCAGATGGGCCTCGCTCGCTCGTGACCACGCAGGTCCGCAACGGTGTCGCGGTGCGCATGGCCGTGCTCTTCGAACTCCTGGGAGGCTCCGATGCATGAACTGGTCCTGAAGGGCGGCCTGGTCGTCGGCCCCCACGGTGTGCGGACCGCCGACGTCGCGATCGACGACGGCGCCATCGCTGGGATCGGAGCGGACCTCGAGGGCCACGCGGTCATCGATTGCAGGGGCTGCTGGGTCGGCCCGGGGTTCGTGGACATCCACGTCCACTTCCGGGAGCCGGGGCAGGAGTGGAAGGAGGACATCGAGACCGGTTCGCGGGCTGCCGCGGTGGGCGGGATGACCGCCGTGGTGGCGATGCCGAATACCGAGCCCGCCACCGACTCCGGACACGTCGCCCGCCACGTCCTGGAACGTGGCGCAAGCGTCGGCCTCGTGGATGTGCTGGTGGCCGGCGCGATCTCGATGGGGCGGGCAGGCGAGCGCCTCTCGCACTTGGACGACCTCTGGCGGCTCGGTGTCCGCATGTTCAGCGATGACGGCGACACCGTCGCCGACGCCGGCCTGTTGAGGAAAGCGATGGAGTACGTCGGGGAGCGCGGTGGCGTGATCTCGCAACATGCAGAGGACCCGGGCCTCTCGCGTGGCGGCCACATGCACGAGGGTGCCGTCTCCTCCAGGCTGGGGATGGTCGGGCTCCCAGCCGTCGCAGAGGAGGCGATCGTCGCCCGGGACCTGCGCTTGGTCGAACTGACCGGCTGCCGCTACCACGTGCAACATGCCTCCACCGCCGGGACGGTGGACCTCATCCGGCAGGCGAAGGCTGCCGGACTCCCCGTGACCGCAGAGGTGGCCCCGCACCACCTTTCGTTCACCCATGACCTCGTCCTCGACATGGACTCCGTGGCCAAGATGTACCCGCCCCTGCGCACCGCCGACGACGTCGAAGCCC
>CP070681.1:964966-969817 GCA_020352575.1 Acidimicrobiia bacterium
CCTCACCGGCGTGGCCCCCGAGCGGAGGGCCGCGTATGCACTCGCGATCGTCGGGGCCGTCATGGCACTGCCGGCACTCCTCCCGACGGTGGAGGGGCTGGCGACCGCCGCAATAGGCCTTCCCATGGTCGGGGGATTCGCCTACGGAGTCGCCCTCGCGCTCATCTCCCGGGGTGCCGAGGAGACCGGTAGCACGATCGCCGTCGGCTTGGCGTACTGGAGCGTGCTGTGGTCGGCCGGGGCATCCGTGGGCCCGACCCTGCACGGGTGGGTCCTCGGGGTCGGGGGCGAAACCGTGGCCATACTCGTCGCGGCTGCCATCCCGGTGCTCCTCATCCCCGCCGTGCTTCGCATCGCGCATCGAGGGCTACGCTGACCGCCCCCATGAGCGCCACCCTGTTCGAAAAGGTCTGGGACCGGCACATCGTCTCGGAGCAGCCGGGCGAGCCGACCCTCCTCTACATCGACCTCCACCTCGTCCACGAAGTCACCTCACCACAAGCCTTCGACGGCATTCGCCTCGCGGGCCGCACCGTGCGCCGCCCCGACCTCACCGTCTCGACGATCGACCACGGCGTCCCCACGACCGGCAGGGCGCTCGGCATCCAGGACCCACTCTCGAAGAAGCAGATCGACACGCTCGTGACGAACTGCGCCGAGTTCGGCATCACCCTCTACGGCATCGACGACCCCCGCCAGGGCATCGTCCACGTGATCGGTCCGGAGCAGGGCATCACCCAGCCGGGCATGACGATCGTCTGCGGCGACTCGCACACCGCCACGCACGGCGCCTTCGGCGCCCTCGCCTTCGGAATCGGGACGTCGGAGGTCGAGCACGTGCTCGCCACCCAGACGCTCCCGCAGGCAAAGCCCAAGACCATGGCAGTGAACGTCGATGGCCACCTCGGCACCGGGGTGACGGCCAAGGACATCATCCTCGGGATCATCGCCCAGATCGGAACGGCAGGCGGCAACGGCCACGTCATCGAATACCGGGGCTCGGCCATCCGTGACCTCTCGATGGAAGGGCGGATGACCATCTGCAACATGTCGATCGAGGGCGGCGCCCGGGCTGGCATGATCGCCCCGGACGAGACGACGATCTCCTACCTCGAAGGACGGCCGCACGCCCCGAAGGGCGCCGACTGGGACCGCGCCGTCGAGGACTGGCTCTCCCTCCCCTCGGATCCCGATGCGGTGTTCGACACCGAGATCCGCCTCGATGCGTCCTCCCTCGTCCCCCACGTGTCCTGGGGTACCAACCCGGGACAGACCATCCCCGTCACGGCCGCCGTGCCGGGACCGCTCGACGTGGACGACCCGATCGAGCGGGGATCCATAGAGCAGGCACTCGCCTACATGGACCTCGAACCGGGCACCGCGATCACCGACGTCGGCATCGATGTCGTGTTCCTCGGCTCCTGCACGAACGCCCGCATCGAGGACCTCCGTGAGGCCGCCCGCATCGTCGAGGGCAAGCAGGTGAAGGCAGGCGTGCAGGCGATGGTCGTCCCCGGCTCCGGCCTCGTGAAACTGCAGGCCGAGGTAGAAGGCCTCGATCGGATCTTCAAGGGTGCGGGCTTCGAATGGCGCGACGCCGGCTGCTCGATGTGCCTGGCGATGAATCCCGATGTGCTCCAGCCGGGACAGCGCTGTGCCTCAACGTCGAACCGGAACTTCGAGGGCAGGCAGGGCAAGGGCGGTCGCACCCACCTCGTGAGCCCTGCCATGGCTGCCGCTGCGGCGATCGAGGGCCACTTCGTCGACGTCCGGACGTACGCATGAACCCCGTCACCACCATCAGCGGCACCGCGACCCCCCTCGACCGGGCGAACGTCGACACCGACCAGATCATGCCGAAGCAGTTCCTCAAGCGGGTCGAGCGCACGGGGTACGGCGAGTTCGTGTTCTGGGACTGGAAGCGCCTCCCGGACGGGACGCCCGATCCGGACTTCCCGCTCAACAACCCCGATCACGAGGGCTCGGTGATCCTGCTCACCGGACCGAACTTCGGCTCCGGCTCGTCAAGGGAGCACGCCCCGTGGGGCCTCCAG
Organism: Acidimicrobiia bacterium; assembly: GCA_020352575.1. Lineage (GTDB taxonomy): Bacteria > Actinomycetota > Acidimicrobiia > Spongiisociales > JAENVV01. The sequence goes on from CP070681.1 coordinate 967,021, forward strand.
GACTACGGGTTCGAAGCGGTGGTCGCCTCGTCGTTCGCCGACATCTTCTACAACAACTGCTGCAACATCGGTCTGCTCCCGGTCGAGCTCCACGAGAAGGAAGTCCGCTGGCTCATGGAACTCGTCGAGCACGAGCCAACGGCCCAGCTCACCATCGACCTCGAAACCCAGACGGTCACCGCCGATGGCTTTGAGGCCACGTTCGACATCGACCCGGCCAAGAAGCACCGGCTGCTGCGGGGCCTCGACCCGATCGGGGTGACGCTCGACCACGCCGATGCCATCGACGCGTTCGAGGAGCGGCGTCCGGCGTGGCTCCCGACCCTCACTGGCTGACCCGGTTTGCGGCGCCGTGCGGGCATGCCATACTCGCCGTCGATGACGACCACCACCGCCATCATTATCGACGACTGACGCACCCCACCCCCGGTGTGCGTCCACGACCCTCTGCCCCGGCAGGGGGTTGTTCACGTTTCGGAGACCCACCATGACCCTCGAGATCTACGACACCACCCTGCGGGACGGCTCCCAGCAGGAAGGCATCAGCCTCACCGTCGGGGACAAGCTGCGCATTGCCGGTCTGCTCGACGATCTCGGGGTCACGTTCATCGAGGGCGGGTGGCCCGGCGCCAACCTCAAGGACACCGAGTTCTTCCAGCGAGCCCAATCCGAACTCAACCTCCGCCACGCCACCCTCACCGCGTTCGGTTCGACTCGCCGCCCGCGGGGCGCCGTGGAGGACGACCCCCAACTCAAGGCCCTGCTCGACGCCGGCACCGAGCACATCTGCATCGTCGGCAAGAGCTGGGACTACCACGTCACGGAGGCACTCCGTGCCGACCTCGACGAGGGAGTCCGCATGGTCGCCGAGTCCATCGAGTTCCTGAAGGGCCACGATCGCAAGGTGTTCTTCGACGCCGAGCACTTCTTCGACGGGTACCGCGACAACCCCGAATTCGCCCTCCGCGTGCTCCGGGCCGCGGTGGACGCGGGCGCCGAACGCCTCGTGCTCTGCGATACGAACGGTGGCACCCTGCCGTCCGACATCCTCAAGGCCATCGAGGCCGTCCAGGGAGCGCTCCCCGACTCGGGCGTCGGCGTGCACTTCCACAACGACGTCGGCACGGCGGTGGCGAGCTCGATTGCGGCCGTCGAGGCGGGCGTCGCGCAGGTGCAGGGCTGCATCAACGGGTACGGGGAACGCACAGGGAACACCGACCTCTCCACGCTCATCCCCGACCTGCAGCTCAAGCTCGGCATGCAGGTGATCTCGGGCGACCTCGACATGCTCTCGCCGATCTCACACCACGTGGCAGAGATCGTCAACATCACGCTCGACCCCCATCGGCCGTACGTCGGTTCGAGTGCGTTCACCCACAAGGCCGGCCTCCACACCTCCGCGCTGGCTCGGCGGCCGGACGCCTACGAGCACGAGGACCCGTCACGGGTCGGCAACCACACCCGCATGGTCGTCTCGGAGCTGGCCGGCAAGGCGAGCGTGCTCTCGAAGGCCGAGGAACTCGGCCTGGAGATGGACGACGACACGGCCCGGGCGATCATCGACGAGATCAAGGAACTCGAACACCAGGGCTACCACTTCGAGGCCGCCGACGGGAGCTTCGAGCTGCTCGTCCGCCGGTATGCCGGGTGGGAGAACCCGTTCTTCTCACTCGAGTCGTTCCGGGTGTACACCGACCGGCGGGCGAACGAGGACGTCGTCTCGGAGGCCACGGTGAAGCTCATCGTCGACGGCGAGCGTCGGGTGAGCGTCGGGGAGGGCGTCGGCCCTGTCCATGCGCTCGACCAGGCGTTGCGCGGGGCGCTCCGTCCCAACTACCCCGGTGTGGCCGACCTTCGACTCGTGGACTACCGCGTCCGCGTCCTCGACAGCGCAGATGGCACGGCAGCAACGACGCGGGTGCTCCTCGAGACCTCGGACCACGAGTCGTCGTGGGGCACGCTCGGGGTCCACCAGAACGTGATCGAAGCCTCGTGGGAGGCCCTCACCGAGGGGATCCTCGTGGGGCTGCTCCGCCAGGGGTGAGACCCAGCCGATAGGATCGGCTCGGTGACCGAGGCGCTGGGCGACGCCCCGAAGAGGTGGGATTCCGAGCCCCTCACCCCGGCGATGATGGTTGCCATCCTCGGCGTCATGGGTGAGGGCGTGGTGGTACATGCCCCGTCTGGCGAGATCCTCGCCCACAACGCCGCGGCCTGCGACATCCTCGGGCTCACCTCGGATCAACTGCGCGGCCGTACCTCCATGGATCCTCGGTGGCGCGCCGTACGTGAGGACGGGAGCCCGTTCCCCGGCGAGGAGCACCCGGCCATGGTGACCCTCAGGACCGGCGACCCGGTCAGCGGCGTGCTCATGGGCGTGGAGCATCCCGGGGCCGGCCAGCGTTGGATCCAGATCAGCTCGCGTGCCACCGATGTCGACGGTGGTCGGCACGTCATCGCCACGTTCACCGACGTGACCGAACTCCAGGCGGCGTCGGGCATGGCGCAGCACCTCGCACAGCACGACCTCCTCACCGATGTCCCGAACCGGATCATGTTCGAGCAGCTGGTCGAGGCGGCCGTGGAACAGGCCCCGGACAGCCATGCCGGGTGCGCCGTCGTCGTCGCGGGCATCGACCACTTCGGATCGACGAACAAGCACCTTGGCCCCCAGGGCGCCGACGTGGTCCTGATCGAGACGGCTCGACGGGCGCGTGCCATCGCCGGCGGTGGGTCGGCCGTCGGCCGGATCGGCAACGACCAGTTCGCCGTGTTGATCCCCAGCCCCGGCGCCGAC
>CP070681.1:969917-973881 GCA_020352575.1 Acidimicrobiia bacterium
GGGGGCTCGTATCGACGGCGCAGATGTCCCAACCGTGTTCGGGCCCACGACCCTGCGGGGGGTGGAGGCAGACCTCGCCCACTGCCCGGATGGGGCCATGGCGTTGGTGGTGGCCGCCGCGACTGCGACGGGCCGGAGCCGGTTCACCGGATTGGCGACCCTTCGCCGCAAGGAGACGGATCGCCTCGCGGCACTCTCCGCCGAGCTCGGTCGATTGGGCATCGAGGTGGAGGCGGGCGACGACTGGATCGAGGTCCACGGTGGCCACCCCGCGGCGGGGACGGTCGCCACGTACGACGACCACCGGATGGCGATGAGCTTCGCCATGCTCGGACTCACGACCGCAGGAATCCGCATCGCCGATCCGACATGTGTCGCGAAGACGTGGCCGGGCTTCTGGCAGGCGCTCGACCAAATGGTCCGGCCCGTTGCCACGGAGGTCGTGGCGATCGACGGCCCTGCGGGTACGGGGAAGACGACCGTGGCGAGCGCAGTGGCAGGGCTCCTCGGCGGGACGCGTCTCGACACCGGCGCGTTCTATCGGAGCGCAACGCTGCTGGCACACCGCGCCGGGGTGGATCCGGGCGACGGACCGGGCATCAGGGCCCTCCTCGACCATGCCGACCTCGGCTACACCGACGGGGCCATGCGCATCGACGGGGAGGACGTCTCAGCCGCCATCCGCAGCCCCGAGGTGAACGCCGCCGTCTCCGCTGTCTCGGCACACCCCATCGTCCGGGAAGCACTCGTCCGGATCCAACGGCGCTGGGCCGCCGGGGCGGATCGCATCACGGTCGTCGAGGGCCGTGACATCGGCACCGTGGTCTTCCCGGATGCCCGCCTCAAGGTGTACTTGGACGCCCGTCCCGGAGTGCGGGCGGCCCGCCGGGCGAGGGAAGCGGGCACCGATACGGCAGAGGAAGCGGGACGGCTCGCCGCCCGGGACGCACTCGACAGCGGACGGGCCGCGTCGCCGCTGCGCCCCGCAGACGATGCCTGGCACCTCGACACGTCGGAGCTCACGGTCGACGAGGTGGTGGCGGCGATCGTGGAGCGCTGGCGGGCATCGACGTCGGGCCAGTGACCGGGGCGCCCGCCTACCCTTCGCCGCATGCCCGCCACATCTGTTGTCCTCGCTGAGCCGCGTGGGTTCTGCGCCGGAGTCGAGATGGCCATCAAGGCCCTCACCTGGATGGTGCGCGTCTTCGAGCCGCCGGTCTACTGCTACCACGAGATCGTGCACAACCAATGGGTCGTGCGGATGTTCGAGGACGCCGGAGTCGTGTTCGTCGACGAGATCGATGAGGTGCCGCAGGGCGCCCCGGTGATGTTGTCGGCGCATGGATCCGCTCCCGAGGTCGTTGCCGGCGCCCAGGCGCAGGCGGGGATCGTGATCGACGCCGTCTGCCCCCTGGTGACGAAGGTGCATCACGAGGTCAAGCGCGCCGCAGAGAAGGGGTTCGACATCATCTATGTCGGCCACGAGGGCCACGACGAGGCAATCGGCACGATGGCGGTTGCACCGGATGCCATCACGCTCGTGGAACCCGAATGGGACCTCGATCGCTTTCGGCCCGACAACCCCGAGAAGGTCACCCTCCTGGCGCAGACGACCCTCGGCAAATACGAGTGGGAGTCCGTGCTCGACCAGGCGCAGGAGCGATACCCCGCACTCGCCACACCCAGGCGGTCCGATCTCTGTTACGCCACCACGAACCGCCAGTCCGCCGTCGCGGCCCTCGCGAGGGAGTGCGACGTCATCCTCGTCGTCGGTTCCGAGTCGTCCTCGAACACGAAGGCCCTGGTCCGGGTGTCGAACGAGCACGGCGTTCCTGCCTACCGCATCGACCACGCGGCGGCGATCGATCCTGCGTGGCTGGACGGCGCGGTGACGGTGGGCGTGACCGCCGGCGCATCTGCTCCGGACCACCTGGTCCAGGAGGTCATCGACCGGGTCGACCCGACGGAGGGGGTGCGGTTGCTCCGCGTCACCGAAGAGGACGAGTACTTCCCGCTTCCCCCCCAGCTCCGCCACCTGCTCCGGGCGCTCGAAGCCCTCGTGCGTGCTGGATTCGGAGCCTCCGAACCGGAGGGTCCAGGACTCCTCGAGCGCGACACCGAGTGGACTGCGACGGAGGCGCTCGGCGAGTTGGCGGCACCCGGATCGGCGTTGGGCGCATGAGCCGACTCCCGATCGTCGCGGTCGTTGGCCGGCCGAACATCGGCAAGTCCACGCTCGTCAACCGGATCCTCGGTCGGCGCGAAGCGGTGGTGGAGGAGGTCCCGGGGGTCACGAGGGATCGTCGGGAGTTCGAGGCGGAGTGGCTCGGCCGGCGCTTCCTGCTCATCGACACGGGCGGGTGGCAGGTCGAGGGCGATGACCTCACCACCGACATCTCCGCCCAGGCCGAGGCGGCGATCGGCGCAGCCGACGTGATCCTCTTCGTGGTGGACGCCACCACCGCCCTCGCCCCCGACGACGACGGCGTGGCCCGCCTGGTACGGCGCGGGCGGGCGCCGGTCCTCCTGGTGGCGAACAAGGCCGACGGCCCGTCCCACGAGTCGCTCCTCGACGACTTTTGGTCGCTCGGCCTCGGGCAGCCGCACCCCGTTTCGGCACTCCATGGCAGGGGAGTGGGTGATGTCCTCGACCTCCTCCTCGACCTGCTCCCCGAGGTGGAGGACGTCGAGGAGGAACATGAGGGTCCCCCTCGCATCTCCATCATCGGGCGCCCCAACGTCGGGAAGTCGACGCTGCTCAACCAACTCCTCGGCGAGGAGCGCGTCCTCGTGTCGCCGGTCCCGGGCACCACCCGTGACCCGATCGATGTGCTGGTCGAGATCGACGGTGAGCCGTACGAACTCGTCGATACCGCCGGTATCCGTCGCGCGCCCAAGGTGGCGGAGGCCGCCGAGTTCTACGCGGTGAAGCGGGCGCAGGACGTGCTCGAGCGAACCGATGTCGCCCTCCTCGTCATCGACGGCACGGAGGGCGTCACGCACCAGGACCAACGCATCGCCGAGCTCGCCGTCGAGTCCGGTGCGGGCCTCGTCATCCTCCTCAACAAATGGGATGCCGTGGACGAGGAGTCGCGCGAGTGGACCGAACTGTCCGTGCCGGACCGACTCGGATTCGTTGGCTGGGCCCCGGTGCTGCGGATGTCGGCGAAGACGGGAGCACGGCTGAAGCGTCTCGGTCCCACGATCGAGGGCGTCCTCTCGAACCGCACGGTCCGCATGGGCACCGGTGAGTTGAACCGGCTCGTCCGCACGTGGCAGGGCGCCCATCCGCCACCGGTGCGCAAGGGCCGGCGCACGAAGGTCATGTACGCGGTCCAGCCCGGCATCGAGCCGCCGACGTTCGTCCTCTTCGTGGCGGGCGGCGACCTCGGGGAGGACTACCTCCGCTATATCGAGAACCGGCTGCGGGAGGTGGAGGACTTCACCGGCTCGCCGATCCGGATCGTCGTGCGTCAACGGGAACGTCGGAAGTGACCGAGGAGCAGGATCCGGCCACCGAGGAAGAGTGGGAGCCACCCCCTGTTCCCTTCTCGTTCAAACTCACGATGGCCCTGCTCGCGATCTACCTCGGATGGCGGGTCGTGCAACTCGTTCTCTGCATCCCGAGTCTGTTCGCCGGAACGGACTGCCAGTGGCTCTAGGGAGCCATTAGGCTCCCACCGCACATCGGGCTGTGGCGCAGTCTGGCAGCGCACCAGTCTGGGGGACTGGGGGTCGCCGGTTCAAATCCGGCCAGCCCGACGGACGGGCCTCGCGCAGCGGGGCCCGTCTTCGCGTCCCGAAGACCTTGCCGCAGTCTCAGCGGGCGGTCTAAGGTTCCGCCGGTGCTCGTCGGAGTAGTCCGTCCGCGCGTCGGAAACCTCACGGCGAAGCGCATTCAGTCAACACTGGAGGAGAAATACGGTGAGTACCTCATCGAAGAGCACCCTCTGGCGCCTCATGG
>CP070681.1:973981-978439 GCA_020352575.1 Acidimicrobiia bacterium
CTCCACTCGGCGGCCGGTGGCCGGCTCGACGCCACCGGTCATGACCCTCACGCCGTCCTGGACGACCGGCTCGGTACGGCGGGGCTCGGGACGCCGGGCTGGGCGGTCATCGTCCGATGCGCCGGCTTCCGGTGCACGGGCAGCACGGGTCGCAGGCGCCTCGGGGGGGAGCTCACCCGGCTCCTCGTCCACGAGGCCCAGGTACACCATGGTTGTACGCCAGAACGACATCTCCGTCTCTTTCAGCCGAGCCGCGGGCCAAAGATAGTGGTGCCCACACGTATTGATGTGGATCCCTCCTCGATCGCGACCTCGAAATCGCCCGACATACCCATGGACAGGCCACGCACGGTGGGGTGTCGTTCGCTGATCGTGTCGCGAAGGGCGCGGAGGCGCCGGAACCACGGCCGAGCGGCCTCGGGGTCGGGGTCGAACGGGGGAAGCACCATGAGGCCGACCGCGGGGATCGCCAGGTCCGCACAGACGGCCAACAGGTCGTCGAGCGCGTCGGGGGCCACGCCCCCTTTCTGCGGCTCCTCGGCGAGGTTCACCTGGACGTGGACGGGAACGTTGCTCCCGGTTCGGGCCCATGCGACAGCGAGCCGCTCGCTGTCGAGCGAGTCGAGGGCTGCAGCCACCGCAGCCACCGCGCCGGCCTTGTTCCGTTGGAGGTGACCGATCATGTGCCATGCGACATCGTCCGGGAGCAGCTCGGCGTGCGCCACCAGCTCCTGGGCGCGGTTCTCGCCGAAGACGCGATGCCCGGCAGCGTACGCGGCGTGGAGGTGCTCGGGGGGCTGGCGCTTCGACACGGCAACGAGTTCAACGTCGGCGGGGTCCCGGTCCACCCGTTCGGCCGCAGCTGCCATCCGACGTCGGACGTCCGCGAGGCGTTCGGCGATCACAGCACCCATCCGATCGCGGCGAGACGGGCGGGGGTGCCGTCGGCACGGTGCGACATCCATCCGGCCCCGCAACGGGTGCATCCACCGGTCCGGCGGAGCGGTACGGGGTCGAGTTCGGCCTCGATGGCAGCGGCGAGGTCCACCGACGGTGTGCCCCAGGAGGTGATCGCCTGCGCGTCCGGGAAGGCCTCGAGCACCTCGGGCCCGACCTCGAAGCAGCAGGGTCCGATGTGCGGGCCGATCACGGCGCCGGCCGCCGGCGCGTCCGCCGCGGCCATCGCCTCGGCGACAGCCGAGGCGATTCCGTTGGCGGCGCCCCGCCATCCCGCATGTGCGACGCCCACGGCTCCCTCTCCATGGAGCACGACTCCGGCGCAGTCGGCGGTTCGGACGGCAAGGGGGAGGCCTGGCGTGGTGGTCACGATGCCATCTGCTTCGCCCACACTTCCGGGGCCGGTTGCGACCGCAACCGTCGCCTCGTGCACCTGCGTCGCGACCGCCCACGCAGGAGCGATGCCCAGACGGCTGGACACCTGTGCCCGGGCGGCATCGTCGCGTTGGTCGCCGTCGGCGGCCGTCGTGAAGGCGGCGCCGAGGAGGCGGATCATCCCTGGACGAAGGAGGGGATCCCCAGGTCGTCGTCGCCGCCGTCGTCGCTCGAGGACGTCGGCGTGGACGGCGTGCCCGAGAAGATCGAGGCGCCGGAGGGCCGGCTGCTCTTCTTCCCGTCGAGGCCTGCGGCGATCACGGTCACCTTCATGTCCTCACCGAGGGCGTCGTCGATGACGGCACCGAAGATGATCTCCGCCTCCGGGTCGGTGTGCTCGTTGATCACCGTGGCTGCGACGTTCACCTCGTGGAGCGAGAGGCTTGCGGGGCCGGCGATCGACAGCAGCACGCCACGGGCGCCCTCCATCGAGGTCTCGAGCAGCGGCGAGGCGATGGCCCGATCTGCGGCTTGCTTGGCCCGCTCGTCACCCGACGCCTTGCCGATGCCGAGGACGGCGGAGCCTGCGTCCTCCATCACGGTCCGGACATCGGCGAAGTCGACGTTGATGAGGCCGGGGGTGGTGATGAGGTCGGTGATGCCTCCGACGCCGGCGGTGAGGACCTCGTCGGCCATCTTGAAGGCGTCGACGATCGGCATGCGGGCATCGGCCACCTCGAGGAGGCGGTTGTTCGGGATCACGATGAGCGTGTCGACCGCTTCGCGAAGTCGCTGGATCCCCTCCTCCGCCTGCACGGAACGACGGCGACCCTCGAATCCGAACGGCCTCGTCACCACGCCGACGGTGAGGGCTCCCATCTCTCGGGAGATCTCGGCGACCACGGGCGCGCCGCCCGTTCCGGTGCCACCGCCCTCGCCAGCCGTCACGAAGACCATGTCGGCGCCGGTGAGCACTTCCTGCAGTTCGTCGCGATGCGCCTCGGCAGCCGCCCGACCCACGTCGGGGTCGGCGCCTGCGCCCAGCCCGCGGGTGATGTCCCGCCCGAGGTCGAGCTTGATGTCGGCATCCGACATGAGCAGTGCCTGGGCGTCGGTGTTCACGGCGATGAACTCCACGCCGCGAATGCCCGCCTGGATCATGCGGTTGACCGCGTTCACCCCGCCACCGCCGACGCCGACGACCTTGATCACAGCGAGGTAGTTCTGGGGGCCGGTGGTCCGGGTGCTCATCTGTCGGCTCCTGGCGATCGGGGGCAGCGTCGCCGCAGTGTAGGGACGCGCCTCGATGTCAACCAACGCTTTGGGCTGATCTCAATTCGAGGTAGAGATCAGCTGTCGGAGGCCGGTGGGTTGGTGTCCGGTGTCGCCACGGCGGGCCGGGTCGGGGCGATGAGGTTGACCTCCGAACCGGGCGGCACGCCCCGCTCCAACAGGGCTGTGAGCGCAGCCGCCTTCTCGGCCATCTCGATCGGTCGGCCGAGTCGCACGTCGAGCCCCGGGAGCGAGAACCACAGTTCGCCGGCTGAGCGCTCTCCGAGCACGCCGCGGGAGGCGAGGAGCGGATCCAGCGTCGTGAGGAAGAGCAGGGACGCCCGTGCGCGGGAGTCCTCCAACTGCTCCCCCGGCTCCGCGGGTTCCACACCGCCCATGCGGACGACGGGAAGGGGGTCGGACACGCCCTCGCCCGGCACGATCACGCCATCTGCTGCCAGGAGGAGCCGGGCCGAGCCACTCACGAGCCACGCCGCAGGGGCACGCTCACGCACCGCCACCTCGACCATGTCGGGGAAGGTGAGGCCGACGGTCGCCTCGACGATCCATGGGTCGTCGATGAGCGCCTCCTCGACGGTGCCGGGACGGATGAGCACCATCGGCCGCCCCTCGACCACCTGCTCCGCTACCAGTAGCTCGGCAGCCGCCGATCGGGTGATACCGGACATCTCGATCACCGAGACGCGGAATGGATCGGACTGGATGAACCACCCCACTGCCACGAGCGCCAGCAACACCGCCAGCCACTTGCCGAGTCGGAGCAATGACCTCCGGGCCGAACCCTCGATCACCTCCCGCCGGCGCGCGGCGATCCGAGGATCCATGCTCATGCGAAACCGACGAACCTGATCTCAGGGGTGAGTTCGACGCCCCCCCTCCGGGCTACCTCGTCCCGGACGAGCGACATGAGGGCGTGGACGTCCTCCGGGGTGGCGTCGTCCTCGGCCTCGATGAAGTTCGCATGCCGGGGGCTGACCCGCGCGCCGCCCACCGAGGTCCCCTTCAAGCCCAGGGAATCGATGATGCGACCCGCTGCGTCACCCGGCGGGTTCTTGAACACGCTGCCGGCGTTGAAGGTGCCACCCGGTTGGGTCTCCCGCCGCCAGCGTGTCACCTCCCGCATGGCGGCTTCCTCATCGGCCGGCGTCGACGGGACCCCACGGAAGGAGGCGGCGAGCACGAGTTCGTCGTCGGTGAGGTTGGAATGGCGGTAGGAGAGATCCAGTTCTGCCGGGCCGCGGCGGCCTTCCGCACCGGTCCGGAGGTGCCAGACCGTGGCCTCGACGAGCACGTCGGACGTATCCGAGCCGTGGCAGCCCGCGTTCATGCGTACGGCTCCCCCGACGCTCCCCGGGATCCCCACGTACCAGGCGAACCCCCCGATGCCTTCCGACGCCGTTCGGCGGGCGAGCAGCGGCAAGGGGCAACCGCCCGGCGCGTCGACGTCGACGCCATCGATGGTGAGGCCTTCGGTCGTCGGCAGCAGGTGCACCACGAGGCCATCGAAACCCCGACTCGCCACGACCATGTTCGAGCCCCTCCCGAGCACGAGCACCGCCACCTCGTCCGGCACGACGATTCGCAGGTCGTCGGTGGATTCGGCGCGGAGGAACCATCGGGCGGGGCCTCCCCGCCGGTAGGTGGAGAGCGGCCCGAGCGGCACGTCGGACTCCAACCGCCCGTCGGCCAGGAGTTCGTCGAAGGTGCGCATCAGCGAGACGCGAGTGCCCGCAGCAACTCGTCGGGGAGGACGGTGATGTCCCCGGCCCCCAGCGTGAGCACGAGGTCCCCTTCGCGGAGTTCGTCCACGATGGCCGGGACCACGTCGGTCTT
>CP070681.1:978539-980915 GCA_020352575.1 Acidimicrobiia bacterium
GATCGGCAGTTCGGCGTCGCTGGCGCATGCCGCGGCGAGCACGCCGAGCACGAGGAGCACGAGGAGGAGGCCGCGCTTCATGGTGGGTTCCTTCCGTTCAAGTCAAGTGACCGGTCTTCGGTCGGAGGTGTGACGTTCGGCGCCCTCGGGTCGGTTCCCTGGATCTCCTACGCTTCCCGGATGCGCCCCGTGCTCACCCGTGCCCACCCCATTGCCGCGGCCCATCGGGGGAGCAGGATCCTCTGGCCGGAGAACACGATGCCGGCGTTCCAGGGTGCGGTCGACCTCGGCGTGCACTTCCTCGAGACCGACCTCCATGCGACGAACGACGGCCACCTCGTCACCTTCCACGACCCGACACTCGACCGGTGTACCGATGGACTCGGCGACATCGCCGACTGGTCGCTCGGTGACCTCCGGACGCTCGACGCCGGGGCGAACTTCGAGGGCGAAGGCGACTTCCCGTTTCGCGGTCGAGGAGTCGGCATCCCGACGCTCGAGGAGGTCCTCACGGCGTTCCCCGATGTGGGCCTCGTGCTGGACATCAAGGCCGAAGGTGTGGAGCCCTTGCTCGCCGACCTGCTCACGCGGCGCCACGCCGAGGATCGGGTGATCGTCGGGTCGTTCAGCGATCGACGGTTGGCCCGCTTCCGGCGGCTTACCGGGGGTGCGGTGGCCACCTCTTCGGCTTCGCTGGAGTCATTGAAGGTGAAAGTTCGGTCGCTGGTCCGACTGCCCGCCCGCACGACGGCCGACGCGTTCCAGGTCCCGACCTCGGCCGGGATGGTCACGGTGGTCGACGCAGCGTTCGTCGACGCTGCCCACGCCGCCGGCAAGCACGTGCACGTGTGGACGATCAACGAGCGGGCCGAGATGGTGCGGCTCCTCGACCTCGGCGTCGATGGGATCGTCACCGACCGTCCCGACACGCTCATGGAGGTGCTGGCAGAACGTGGGGGTGGCGAGGGGTGAGCTCCTCCCGGACCATCGGCCGGGTCGTGTCACTTCGGATCGCCACGGCAGACCTGAAGCTCGGTGACGGCCCCTACGACACCTCTCGCCTCTTGGAGGTCGACGAGATGTGGCTCACGCCCCGTGGGTGCGTTGCGCCGGTGCACGGCATGCACGTGCTGGACGTGCACCACCTCGACCATCCCGGGCCCCGGCGGCACGGGGTGTCGGAGCGACGGATGGTGTCGGTGGGGTTCACCTCGCACCACGCGCACATGGCCGACGAGTTCGGCCACGACCGCGGCCGCGACGCCGCGGAGAACATCGTGGTCGAGACCGACGAGCGATTCACCGAGGCCGACCTGGCCGGCGGCCTCGCCCTCGCGGGGAACCATGCGCCAGTCTGGCTGCGGGACCTGCTCGTGTGCGAGCCGTGTGTGCAGTTCAGTACCTACATGACCGACAGTTCGGAGCCGGCGGTCCTCTCCGACGCATTGCGGCGCCTCGATGCCGGTGTGCGGGGCTTCGTGGCCGGACTCGGCCACCTCGAGCGCCCCATGGTGGTGCGGGTGGGGGACGAGGTGCTCCTCGGCTGACCCTGTTTTGGCATTTCGCCAAACACCGAAGTAATATTTCGGATCATGCCGAAACAATCGGTCTACAAGGCGCTTGCCCACCCCGTCCGCAGGGAGATCCTCCGTGTGCTCCGGGCGGGCAGCCGCCCCGCCGGCGACATCGCCAACGAGTTCGACCTCGCCCTCTCCACCCTGAGTGGGCATTTCAACGTGTTGAAGGAGGCCAACCTCATCCAAGGGGAGCGCACCGGCACCACGATCATCTACCACCTCAACCTGTCGGTCCTCGAGGAGGCCCTCATGGGGCTCGTCTCGATGTTCGACCTCGAAGGAGACCACCATGACTGATGACGTCATGGAGGAAGAGCCCCGGCTCCTCACGCCGGGCTTCGTCCTCACCCTCGGCCTGCTGTTCGTCGCTGGCCTCGCCTATGCCCTCTGGGGGATCGCCCAGCTCCCTGCCGGCGAGCTCGTGCCGACGCACTTCGACGCGAGCGGCGAACCGGATGCCTTCGGGAGCCGATGGAGCCTGCTGCTCGGTCCCGGTGTCCAGCTCTTCGTGATCCTCCTCGTTGCGATCATTCCCTTCATCGAACCGCGACGCGGTCACATGCAGATGTCGTATGGGCCGCTGCGGGTCCTCATAGGAGCGATGTCCGTGTTCTTCGTGGGGCTGACGGTGGTCGTGACCGAGACGGCCCTCGGTCGCGAGGTCGACATCAGCCAACTCATGCTCGTCGGCATGGGCGCGCTCTTCATCGTGATCGGCAACCTCATGGGCAAGATCCGGTCCACCTTCACGTTCGGCGTACGGACACCATGGACGCTCACCAGCGAACGCTCGTGGGTT
>CP070681.1:981015-982755 GCA_020352575.1 Acidimicrobiia bacterium
GCCTGTGAGGTCGACCCCCACGTCATGGGTGACTCGCACCCGACCACCCGCCCCGAATCGTGAGAGCGACAGGAACTCCACCTCGAGTGCCAGGTCGGTCGCGCGGACGAGGTCGGCAACGAACGGGAAGGTCCCCTGTAGCACGCCGACCACGACCGGAACGCGACCGGCGAACCTCCGGGTCAGCTCCGCGCCGATTTCGGCCACTCGCTCGGCAATGCGATCGGCCGCGATGAGGACGTCCGTGGTCATGGCCGCGCGAATATCCATCGCAGGGCGTCCAGGAGGCCGGGGAGCCCTCCGCCCGGTCCCGCATCGACCGCCGTCACGCCGATCTCCTCACCGCCGAGGCGGGCGACGATGGCCGGCGCGCCATCACGGATCTCTGGCTCGAGGGTGAGCTCGAGGTTGGCATCGCCCATGACGGTCACCTCTTCCTCTGCGACCGCAGGCACCGTTTCGGAGCCTGTGCGTCGCACACCGAACTCGGCGCCCGCAGCCACCGCTGAGTAGATCCGGAAGTCATCGAAGCCATGGTCGAGGAGCGCCGCCGTGTCGGCGAAGTGCGCCTCCGAGCCGAGCACGACGGCGTACAGGGTCCGCCCGTCCCTCGTGGCGGCCGAGACGAGGCAGAGCCCCGCAGCACCCGTGAACCCGGTCTTGACGCCGATGAGCCCCTCATAGTCGTCGAGGAGCCGATTCGTGGCCGCGACCACCCTGACGACCCCTGTGGAATCGGGCGGGAGGACCGCCCTCCTCGTGCGGGCCAACTCAGCGAACAGCGGCTCCTGCATGGCGACCCGGGCCAGGGTGAGGAGGTCCCTCGCCGAGCTGTGGTGCCCGGGGGCATCGAGGCCGTGTGGGTTGGCGAACTGTGTCTCCTCGAGGCCGAGGGCCCTGGCCCGCTCATTCATCATCTCCACGAACGCCGCTTCGGACCCTGCGACATGCTCCGCCACCGCGATCGAGGCATCGTTCGCCGAGCGGATCATGAGCGCGGTGACCAGTTGACGCACCGTCAGGGTCTCACCCGCCTCGAGGTCCACCTCTGCCTCGCCGATGCCGGCGGCGTTCTCGGAGATCCGTACTTCGTCGTCGAGCCCTCCGTGCTCGATGGCCAGGAGTGCCGTCATCATCTTGGTCGTGGACGCCATCGCCCGGACCTCGTCCTCGGACTCCGACGCCAGCACGACGTCATGCGTCGCGTCATAGAGGATCCACGCGGCCGCGCTCACCTCGGGCGGATCGGGAACGACGCCCGGCCCCAGCGGGATCGCGATCGGCGCTGCCGCGACCGCACTCGGCGCGGCAAGGACGATGGCCGCCAGCGCGGCGGCGAGGACGCGCCTCATGCCGATCCGAGCCGATTGGATTCTTCGGAGACGATCCCGTCGAGGACCGCCCGGGATGCCCGATCCACCCGCTCGACGAGCGCCGCCCGGGCCCGCTCCCCGGATGCACCCTTGCCCAACGCCCGGGCGGTCCCCATGAGTTGGTCCGACACCTGTTCGATGCCCGACCGGAGGAGGCGCAGGTGGCGTGGCTCGAGCCCGGCTTCGAGGAGCGCTGCCGCTCCCGTGGCGATGCGCACGCTCCATGGGCCGTACCGCCCGTCCTCGACACGCAGGAGGCCGTGCCGGGTGAGTTCCCCGATGGTGGCCGCGTCGAGGCCGGAGCGCGTGGCGAGCTCATCCACGGTGATCGGTCCCTCCGGAAGCGGATCCTCGGCGGCCGCATCCC
>CP070681.1:982855-990590 GCA_020352575.1 Acidimicrobiia bacterium
GGTCGACACCGTCCACGTCGACGTCCACGTCGTCGCCCGAGAGGTTCACCAGCACCGTGACCTCCTCGTGCCCGCTCCCCCGTGAATACGCCGCCACCCGCGGGTCCACGTCGAGGAAACGTCGCTCCCCGCCGAGCAGCCCGGGGAGCTGACGGCGGAGCAGCAGCATGGCCCGGAGGCCCTCGTACACCTTGAAGGTGGCCGACCCGGGATCGAGGAGGTCTGCCTCGACCTGCTCCCACGGGATCGGGGCCCGGAGCAGGAAGCGGGAGTCGTCCCACCCGGTGCGGGCCGCCGATGCAGCCCGATGGTCCTCGTCGTTCCCGAGGGCGAACTCGTCGCCGTGGTAGATCACGGGCGTCCCGCCGATCGTGAGCATCACCGAGAAGAGCCCGAGGATCCGACGGGGGTCGGTGTCGAGCAGCGTCGCCATGCGGGCGGAGATCCCCTCGCCGTCACGGAACGACCACGAGGGGTCGCGCAGCCAGAGGCGCCGCATCCGATCCATCTCGTCCTCATCGAGGAACTCCAGGGTCAGCTCGTCGTGCACCCGCAGGAAGACGAACCAGGCCGACTCGTCGGGGATCGGAGGGAGTCGGGTGGGATCGAGGACCCAGCGCAGGGGCGCAGCATCGGCCTCCCCGGCGGCGAGCCACATCCGGGGCATGAGCGGGAAGTGGTACACGCCTTGGCACTCGTCGCCGCTACCAAGGAAGTCGCGGACCTGCTCAGGGGGCTGGCACGCCTCGGCGAGGAGGAGGGTGTTCGGGCGGGCGAGTTCGACGAGGCCCCGGATGATCCGGAGGAGCACATGTACCTGGGGGAGGTTCTCGCAGTCGGTGCCATCTTCCTTCCAGAGGAACGGGATCGCGTCGAGGCGCAAGCCGTCCACTCCCCGCTCGACCCAACCCAGGATCGCCCGGAGGATCGCTGCGAAGAGATCGGGCTCGTTGTAGTCGAGGTCCGGCTGGAACGGGTAGAAGCGATGGAAGTAGTACTTCCCCCGTGCGCCGTCGGCGCCCTCCGGGACCGGCTCCCAATTCGAGGGGACCATGCCCTTGAAGAGCAGCCGGGCATCGGAGTACAACTCCCCATCGTCCGACCAGTGGAACCACCGGGCCGACTCGCCGCCCCGCAGGGCCTCGCGGAACCATGGGTGCTCGTCGGACACATGGTTGAGGGCGAAGTCGAACACCACCCGCATCCCGCGGTCGTGGGCGTCGAGGAGGAAGCGCTGGAATGCCTCCCCGCCGCCGAGGTCGGCCCGCACGAGCGTGTGGTCGCTCACATCGAAGCCGTCGTCACGCATCGGGGACTCGAGGATGGGGAGCAGCCACAGCGTGTCGACCCCGAGGTCGACGAGGTGGTCCAGGCGGTCGCGCACGCCATCGAACGTACCGTCGTCGGCGAACCCCTCGACGTACAGCGAGTAGACGACGGCGTGCTGCCACCACGCAGGGGGCAGTGCCGGGCCGCCCATCGCCTCTGCCCGGGCGATGAGCCGTTCGATGTGGTGGGCCTGCTCCTCGCCGTAGAGGGAGATCCAGTCTCGGCGGAGTTGGTCGGTCATGAGAGGTGGTGGAGGAGGAAACCGTAGATGTCAGCCGACTCGTCGATGAGCTTGGAGACGGGCTTGCCGAGCCCATGACCGGCGCGTCGGTCGATCCGCTCGAGGAGCGGCTGGTCGGACGCACCGCCGGCGGCGTACTGCAGCTCGGCGGTGAACTTGTGGGAGTGCATGGGCACGACACGGTCGTCGGTCTCGGCGGTGGTGACGAGGATGGGTGGGTAGCCCGTCGGGTCGCCGACGTTGTGGAGCGGCGAGTAGGCCGAGAGCCACTCGAAGGCCTCGGGGTCGGCGGCGTCGCCGTACTCCACGGTCCAGTAGCGGCCGGCGGTGAAGTGCTGGTACCGGTACATGTCGAGCACCCCGACCTGCGCCACGACGGCGTCGAATGCGTCGGGCGCCTGGAGGACGGTCGCCCCGGTGAGCAGTCCACCGTTGGACCTGCCGTGCGAACCGACCTTGCTCGCGACCCCGGCGGATGTGAGATGGCGAGCACAGGCGATGAAGTCGTCGAACACGTGCTGCTTGTTGCCGAGCATCCCGTCCTCGTGCCACACCTCCCCGTGCTCGTTCCCGCCGCGGAGGTTCGTCATGGCGATCACCCCGCCCGCTTCGAGGAAGGCGAGGCGAGCAGGGTCGAACAGCGGCGTGACGTTGATGTTGAAGCCGCCGTACCCGTAGACGATCGTCGGGGCCGGGAGCTCTGTGCCCTCGGCCCGGAGGATGAACATGCCCACCGGCGTGCCGTCGACAGACGTGGCCGTCTCACGGGTCACGCTGAACCCCAATCGTGGTTCGGCACCGGCGAAGTGCTCCAGTTTCGACCCGTCCCAGCGGTAGATCGTCGAAGGCGGGGTGAACGTCTGCCACGAGAACAGCACGTGGGGCTCATCCGGACGGCCACTCGCCTCGAAGAACGCGCCCGGACCGGGCAAGTCGAGGTCCCCGAGCCGGGTGCCGTCGAGCGACCATCGCTCCACGACGTGTGCGGCGTCCACCAATCGCACGATGAACAACGCTCCATCGGCTGCGAAGGCCGTCTCGACCGGTTCCCCTCCCTCTGGCATGACGGTGCGCACGAGGGACGGGTCCTCGAGGTCGATCCGCACGACGCAACCGTTCGGCGCCGTGTGATCGGTCAGGACGAGCAGGTCGCCGTCGTCGTGGCGGAGCACGCCGTACGTGGCCTCGCCGACTGGCCGGATCCGGGTCCAGTCGCCTCCAGTCAGCTCGCGGACGAGCAACCCGTTCTTGGTCGAGGTGCCACTCCACTCGCCGAGCACGAGGAGGCGACCGTCGAACACCGACGCGTAGTAGCCGAGCTCGGGCTCGTCCTCGTTGGAGAATTCGAGCGTGTCCGCGGCTTGGTCGGTGCCCACGACGTGGCGGTAGATCGACATGCCGGTCGACCAGCCGATGCCGGACCGATCCGCCCCGGGGAACCGGCTGTAGAAGAACGCATCCTCGTGCCATGAGATGCCGGAGAACTTCACCTCGACCAGCTGCTCGGGAAGGTCCTCGCCCGTGGCGACGTCCCGGATCCTGATCACCTGCCAATCGGAGCCGGCCTCCGCGACGGAATAGGCGAAGTGGGTGCCATCGGGCGAGAGCGACGCCGTCACGACCGCCACCGCCCCATCGTCGGAAAGCGTGTTGGGGTCGAGGAGCATGCGTTCGGGCCCCTCGCCTTCGCGGACGAAGTACACGGGCTGGTCCTGGAGCCCGTCGTTCCGGGCGTACACCGCAACACCGTTGCGGAGGAGCGGTCCGCCCGTGCGCGGGACATCGAAGGTCCGCTGCATGGCGCCATGGAGGAGCGAGCGCTCGGGCAGGCCCTCCAGGTACGGGAGGCTGAGCGCGTTCTGTGCTTCGACGAAGGCGATCGTCTCCGGGTCGTCCGGGTCCTCCGTCCAGCGGTACGGATCGGGGACCTCGACGCCGTGGAGGAGGTCGACCACGCCGGAACGGCGGGCAGGGGGGTAGGTGAACGCCATGGTCACTTGGCGATGTCGAGGACGCGGGCCGAGGTCGCGGCGATGACGTCGGCGGGGTCGAGGTTGAGGGCGGCACCATGCACGCCGGCGCCGAGCGAGATGAGGTCCATGTCCTCGAGGCGGTGGTCGATGATGACGGGCCACCCGCCCTCGGCACCGAAGGGGGTGATCGTTCCTCGTTCATACCCCGTCGCGTCCTTGGCCTCGGCCGGGTCGGGCATGGTCAGTCGGCGCACGCCGAGCTCGGCCCGGAGCTTCTTGTAGTCGAGACCCCCGTCCCCGGGGATGAGGACGAGCACGTACTCGCCTTCCGCGACCCGCACCACGAGTGTCTTCACCAGTTGCTCCAGGCGGATCCCACGGGCCTCGGCAGCCTCTTCGGCCGACGACACCCGACCGTACTCGACGACCGAATAGGTGATGCCCCGGGCATCGAGGAACGCGGTGGCAGGTGTGGCGATCGGCATGCGCCGGAGGCTAGGTGCGTCCACACCGATGTCGCCCCGGCATCCCCGGGGCGACCGGGTTTCCTAGGCGTTGATCGCGACCCGCTGTTCGAACCGTCTCGACATGGCTCGGACCCCCAGCGCGAACACCCCGATCCACGCCACCGCGATGAGCATCGAGACCCACACGTCGGCGAGCCCGCCGTTGCGCACTCCGACCTCGAACGCAGGCTCCAAGAACCAGTACGTCGGTGCGATCTTGGCGATCCACTGGGGAAGGTTCGGCCAGATGTAGAAGACGACCGGGTAGAACAGGAGGATCCCCCCGCCCTTCATGAGGGCGAAGAGCATGTTCGAGTCCTGGGAGTACATCCCGGCCATCAGGCCGAGTTCGGCCATCATCACGGCAGCCGTCAACAGGATCGCCAGCATCAGCAGCGGACTGGTGCCGAACGCCTGGTTCAACAGCAGGGTTACGACTGCGGTCGCCATGGCCAGGACGACGCCGAGGGCGCTCTTGCCGGCCAGGTACTCGCGCATGGTCGTGGGCGTGACGAGGACCGAGTGGATGGCGCCGTTCTCCTTCTCCTCGACCATCGAGGCGGCCGGGACGAACGCGCCGGCGATCGAGACTGCGTAGATCATCAGGAGCGGCACCATCTGGGTCGCGATCGAGAGGGCCTCCTCGTCCCCCAGCGTGAGCACGTCGACGTTGACCGGCGCCTCGGCCCCCGTCGCGGCCCGCACGAGATCCAGGGCCGTCACCTCGAGGATGATCCGGTTGGATGCGTGTGACTCGCCGCCGATGTAGAAACTCAGCACAGGCCGTTGGCCGCTGGTGAGCGCGGCGTCGAACCCTTCGCTGAGGACCAAGCCGGCGTCGAGGTCGTTCTCCTCGACCATCTCACGCAGCGTCGCCACCGACGAGACGGTCGTGACCTCGATCCCCTCCAACTCGGATGCGCCGGCCGCGATCGCGGAGTCGCCCTGGTCGACGATGCCCAGCCGGGGGCTCGGCGCGAAGAGCGAACCGAACACGCCCACGACGAGGAACGTGAGGGCAACCGGGAGGATGATGGCGAAGAGGAAGAGCGGCGAACGCGGCCCCATCCTCAGGTCCTTGGTCATCACGGTCCATGCCCGTGTCATAGCGAATGCACCTTCCTACGCAGTGTGCCCAATCCGAAGACGAATGCGACCACCGTCCAGCCGGCCACCATTCCGAGGTTGGAGAGGGAGTCGGCCCAGCCGGCACCGTACGACGTCACCTCCACGATCCCCTGCACGAGCCCATAGGTCGGGATCGCCTGCACCCACGACGATGCGGAACCCGGGAAGAGCAGGGAGAAGGCCGGGATCATCATCGGGATGAGGAAGATCAGGCTGGTGAACAGCACGCTGATGAAGTCCTTGCCGTAGGACCCGGCGACCAGCGCAAACGCGGTGACCATCAACGAGCCCAGCAACAAGAAGGTCAACAGGAGGACCGGTTGCTGGTCGAGGGAGCGGATCGCAAGCAAGAGGAGGACCACCTGGCCGAACGCCAGCGAGGCACCGAAGACCACCTTGGCAGTGAGGAAGTCGGATAGGCGGGCAGGGGTTGTGATCACCGCGGTCACGGTCCGGCTCTGCATCTCGCTCGCCAACAGACCCGCCAACGACAGCATCTCGATGAGGAGCACCAAGAAGGCCAGGAGGGGCCGGAACTGCTCTCGCAGGGTCACCTGGTTGCCAACCCGGTCCACACCCAGGATCTCCTCCTGGAACTCGACGGGCAGCGGGCTGCCGGCGATGGCGAACGCAGCTTCCCGGACGAACGACTCCATGGCAGATCGCAACTCGGCAGGCACCTCGGCCGTGGCCACGACGGTCACCGTGGTCGGCCGGCCGGCGGCGACGGACGCGAAGAAGTCATCGGGGAAGGCCAGGCCAAGGGCAACGTCATCGTCGCCCTCCTCCACTGCCGTCACCAGTGTCTCGCGCGAGTCGAAGGCCACCACGTCGAGGCCCGCAGCCTCGTCCTCACCCGTCGCCCGGGCGAGCAACTCCTGCACGCCTGCGCCAGTCGCTCCGATCGTGACGGTCTCGTCGACCGTGTTCGGCAACATCCAGAAGATGGCGACGTACGCAACCAGGCCGAGGATCGAGAGGAACAGGTACAAGCGATCCCGCGTGAAGGCCTTGAAGTCCTTCTGGACGATGGTCGCAATGATGCTGAGGCGCGACGGAACCTGCGCCGGGGCGGTCATGCGTCCAGGCCCCTGCCGGTGAGTTCGATGAAGATGTTCTCCAGCGTCGCCTCCTCGGTGTGGATGGTCATGAGGCCTTCGACGTCGACCGCCCGTCGGATCTGGTCGCCGGCCCCGGCGTCGTCGAGCGCAATCACCTGCTCCTCCACGCCGCCGCCGGAACGTGAACGGATCCGCACGCTGCGCTGTCCGTGCTTGAGCTTGAGGTTCTCCGGGGTGTCGAGCGCAGCGATCCGTCCCTCGTTGATGAAGGCCACCCGATCGGACAGTTGATCTGCCTCGTTCATGTCGTGGGTGGTCAGGATCACCGCGGCTCCCCGCTCCGCTTCGGACTTGATCACAGCCCGAACGGCTCGGGCGGAGACCGGGTCCAACCCGTCTGTGGGCTCGTCGAGGAACAGGATCTCGGGGTCGTTGATCATTGCGCGGGTCATCATGAGGCGCTGTCGCATGCCCTTGGAGTACGTGCTGACCCGGTCATCGGCACGATCGATGAGGCCGACGTTGCGCAGGAACGGGTCGAAGTCCTTGTGCTTGATGCCGTAGAGCCGGGCGAAGAAGTCGAGGTTCTCCCGACCGGACATGTTCTCGTAGACGTTCTTCTCCTCGAAACAGACCCCGATGCGTGCCTGGATGTCGACGGTCTGCTCGGGCATGGTCATGCCGAGGACGCTGATGCTCCCGGCGTCGGGCCGGAGCTGTCCGGTGAGCATCTTGATGGTGGTCGACTTGCCGGCGCCGTTGGGACCGAGGAAGCCAAGGATCTCACCCTTCGCCACCTCGACGGAGACGCCGTCGACGGCCTTGATGTCACCGTATGAGAACTCGAGGTCCTTGACCTCAATGGCTGCATGCATCTGGACAGGTCCTTTCAGCGATGGAGGTCACGTCGATCGAAGAACGGGAGGGAGATGCCGACGACGAGCAGGGACAGGCCGAGCAGGATCGCCGCATCGCCCCAGGCCAAGCCGTTGACGAGGGGCTCGCTCCCGAGGAAGTAGTGGAACGGCGAGAGTTGCGCCCAGTCCGCAAGGCGTTCGTTCACCGGGAGGAAGGCCCAGGCGAAGTAGGAGACGAGGCCGATACCGACGGTGCCGTAGGTGGCGACCGCAGCGATCCCGCTCGCCGCCGATAGGGCGAGCGAGAGGGCACCGAGGAAGATCCCGAAGCAGACGAGGAGCACCGACGCCGCTGCGACTCCGCCCAACGAGAGCTCGACCCCGGCAATGGCGATCCCGGCCCACGTCCCGACGAACGTGCCGACACCGACAACCGATGCGTGCACCACGATGGCGCCGAACTTCTCCAGCACCACGCGGCGACGGGTGATCGGGCTTGCGAGCAGCAAGCCCATGGTGCGTTGGCGTTCCTCACCGGCGAGGGCCCTGGCGCCCATCACGATGGTCACCACGCCGATGGCGATCGGTGCGGTGATCGAGAAGATCTCCGCCTGGAAGAAGCCCTCAGCGGTGGCGAAAT
>CP070681.1:990690-998833 GCA_020352575.1 Acidimicrobiia bacterium
AGTGTGAGGAGTTGGTTGAGGAGGACCACCCAGGTCGAGACGACGAGCAGGGCCGCACCGAGGTAGTAGATCCAGCTCGCCTGCATGGGTGCGTACATCGTGTAGAGCACGGTCGCCTCGTTGAGCAGCATCATCGTTGCCGCCATGGCGATCCCAATGGCCGAGAGCCAGAACGAGAGCGCCACGAGGGCCGTGGATGCCAGCGGTCGACCGAAGCCCCGTGCCACCGCCCACTGCAAGAACGCATTCGAGAACGTGAACGTGAACACGATCGCCAGCGAGACACCGTGGATCGTGAGGCCCTGGTAGTAGGACTCGACACCGATGGCACCGGCAACGCCACCCTCGGCGTAGGCGTCGTAACCCGCGCGGTCGAACGCCTGGAACAGGCCGAACAGGCCGCCAAGGGCGAGTCCCACGAAGGAGAGGTACATCTGCCAGGCGACGTACTTCTTCTGCGTCCGGCCCTCCTGGGTATCGGAGATCTGCTGGATGGTCATCATGGCGTCACCACCACCTTCCCGAACATGGTGTGGTGACCGGTCCCGCAGTACTCGTGGCACACGATCCCGAACTCACCCGCGTCGTTGAACGTGTGCGTCACCTCGGTCACCTGACCGGGGATCACCATGGCGTTGACCGCTGTCTCCCAGATGTGGAAACCGTGGAGGATGTCCGGCGAGGTGATCTGGAAATGCACGATGGACCCACGCGGGACTTCGATGGTGTCGGGCTCCCATCGCCACGTCTGGCCGATCATCACGACCTGGTACTCGCCGTTGTCCATCTCGAAGACTCCGGGGTTGTCGAACGGCGGCGTGGTCCGGACGGCGTTCGGGTCGATGCGCTCGACCTTGTCCGGCAGGTGGATGTCGGCTTCAGTGATCGACATCGCGATCGCGCCGACCCCGAAGAGGAGGATGACGATCGTGAGGCCGAGGAAGATCCGCTCGTAGCGATCGATGCCGAACAGCATCAGACGCCCCGCTCCAGAAGGATCACGTAGGTCCAACCCCAGTAGATCACGATCAGGAGCAGGAACAGCATCAGGAGGAGGAACGTGCCGCGCGGGTGGTGCTCCTCCTCCGCGCTCAGGCCATCCCCCGCCTCCGGCGGCAGGTCATTCATGTGGTCTCACTTCCCTCGAGTAGAAACCGACAGCGTGTCGATTAGACGGGTGCAACGTAGTGATCGTCAGAGCCCCGTTCAACTCCTATCGGGGTAGGGGAAAACCGTCGTCAACAGGGAGTTTCAAGGGCCAGTAGCCCCACCTCTACGCTCTTCGGGTGCTCGAGCTCGCCACCACCACCGAATGGCTGCTGATCGCTGCCACCATCGTCGTCGGCGCTGCGATCCAAGGCTCGATCGGGTTCGGCATGGGTGTGTTCGCCGTTCCCATCCTCGCCCTCATCGACCCCGCCTTCGTGCCCGTGCCGGTGCTGCTCGCCAGCATCGTCCTCTCGGTTGCCGGGTTCCTCCGTGAACGAACCGATACCGACTTCCGCGGTGCCGCCAGGGTGCTCATCGGACGGGTCCCCGGATCGGCAATCGGAGTGGTGCTGCTGACGCTCGTCACCACACGCACCCTCTCGATCGTGATCGGGGTGATGGTGCTGCTCGCCGTGGTCGCCTTCGCCCGGGGATGGCACATCCCGGTGACGCCGACGTCAGAGGTGGCCACCGGAGTCGTCTCGGGGGCACTCGGCACCTCGACCGCCGTGGGAGGGCCGCCGGTGGCCCTCCTCTATTCGCGGAACCGGGGCCCCGAGGTGCGGGCGACGCTGAGCGCCATCCTCATGGTCGGCATGACCGTCAACATCATCGCCCTGGGCATCGGTGGCTTCCTCACCACCGAGTCGCTACTCCGGGCTGTCGTCCTCACCGTCCCCACCCTCATCGGGTTCGGGCTCAGTTCCTGGACCAAACGCCACGTCGACGGGGCCATCCTCCGTCGGGGCATCCTCATCGCCTCCGGCTTCTCCGCGACCACGCTGCTCGTCACCGTCCTCTTCTCGTAGCCGGGCCGACGGCACGACAACGCCGATGGCATGGACCGCCATCGCCGTGAGTACGGCCGAACCGACCCACGGGATGAGCGCCACGAGGAAGATGGCGAGGGCCCCTCGGGCGTGCGCCTCGGGATGGCCCCGGCGAGCACCGAGCGCAGCGCCAACCTGCATGGTCACCGGCACCACACCCACGAGCGCCACGGCGGCCAGCAGGACGATGCCGGCGAGGCCGAGGAGCAGGGCCAAGGCGCCGAGGCCCACTGCGACCTCCGGAGGCGACAGCGAGGCGAAACCCCACACGATGCCCACGGCAATCGCCAGGAGTGCGAAGGCCCCGAGGCCCCTCAGGAACGAGGAGGGGCGTCGAGCGGCCACGAGCCGGCTCTCCAACCACCGAGGAGCAGTCGACCGGATGATTGGACCAGCGGCCAGCCAGATGCCGACGACCACGAGCCATCCGAGGACGGCAACGGCACGCACGCGGAGCAATTGCCGGGCCTCTGGCGTCCGCGCTGCGCCATCGACCGATGCGGGATCGGCCAGGTCGAGGGTGCCGCGCACCACCACGTCGCCACGGACCCGACCGTCGGCCGGGATCGTGAGTGTTCGGATCGATCCCTCGACGTCACCGGTCACCCCACCGTCGACGGTGGCCGACACGGCGGTGAGCCGCACGTTCCCGTTCACGATGCCCGACACCGTGGCGTCCCACAACGCAGCGAACACGTCCTTGCCCACGAGTCCTTCGACCTCGAGGCTCCGCCCCACGACCAGCACGTCGTCGCTCACCTGTCCGAGCACCTCGGTCTCGGCCGAGACGACGCGCACGGACCCCAGCACCCGCCCGTCGACCACGACCCTGGGGGCGAGCGCGAGCAGGTCACCCTCGACCACCCCACTCACCCGGATCTCCTCGAAGGCCGTGGCGATGAGGTCGCCTTGGACGGTTCCGCTCATCTGGACCCGGTTGCCGCCGGCCAGGAGGTCTCCCTCCACGACATCGCCCACCTGGATGAGGACGAGGTCGGAGATCGCCTCCTCGAGCGCCGACGCCGGTGCGGGCACCACGAGCAGGGCCACGAGGAGGGCGGTGACGAGGTGGGCCCGGCGGTGCATGGGGCGAGTCTGGCAGCGGGCGAGCCGAACCGGTCAGCCCACCACGGGTGTGAAGAAGCGCTCGGCGAACTCGATGGCATCGCCCAGGGCGAACAGCTCCCGGGCATCGGGATCGGCATCCCGCCACGCGGCAGCGGCTTCGTCACCGACGAGGAAGACCATGTCCCGGCAGAGGCTCGACGCTGCGCACGAACAGGGATCCTGGAAGTGCACGCCGACGAGGATCTCCTCGGCCGCCTGCGCACCATCGGCGATACGGATGGGGGCGTGCGTCACGGCACACATTGAGTACACGACGGACTCGACCCCGAACACGGGCCCCACGGCCAGTGCATCGATGGAGCACATGGCACCGACGATGGTCTCATCGACCTGCACACCGTGGCTCGTCCCCTCGCTGGTGAAGGGGTAGGCGCCGACGATCTCGCCGTCGCGCAGCACGACTGCATCGATCTCGGACAGGGCAGCGAGGTGCGCGGGGTCGATCGTCGCCGCCGTAGGCGGCTCACCCTTGGTGAGGTAGGTGTCGAGGATCATCCGATGAGATCGCCGCACCTCATCGGGGACGCTTGCCAGTCGCTCCGCGAGTGGGAAGGTGGCGGTCAGCCGGGCGACGCCGGCGTCGGCCGAACTCGTGGCGATCGGCACCTAGAAGAAGGCTCGGTCGATGAGTTCGAGCAGCGGCGTTGGGTACACCCCGAGGCCAATGGTGAGGATGAGCACGACCGCTGTGGAGATGCGGGTGCCCAGCGAGAGCTCGACCTCCGGCCCGTCGCCTTCCTCGAAGTACATGAGCACGATCACCCTCAGGTAGAAGGCGAACGCCGCCACCGAGGCGACGAGCGCAACGAGGACCAGCCATTGGAAGCCTCCCCGCCACGCAGCCGTGAAGACACCGAACTTGGCGACGAACCCGCTCGTCACCGGCATGCCGGCGAGGGCGAGCATCAGCACCGACAGGGAAGCCGCCGCTCCAGGCGAGGACTTCGAGAGGCCCCGGTAGGCGTCGAGCGGCGACCCCGAGGAGGAGGCGCCCGATACCGCCCCGACGATCCCGAATGCAGCGGCGAGGACGATCACGTACGTGAGCACGTAGAACGCAACACCCCGGGCCGAGCCGGTGGTGCCTGTCGCCACCCCGACCAGCAGGAAGCCGGCATGCGCCACACCCGAGTAGGCGAGGATCCGGCGGAGGTCGGATTGCACGACTGCATACAGGGTGCCGACCACCACCGAGACGGCGGCGACACCGGCGAGCGGGGCCTGCCATGTGTCCACGAGGCCGGAGAACGGCACGAAGGCCATCCGGAGGATCGCCCCGATCGCGGCGACCTTGGCGACGGCGGACATGTACCCGGTGATCCCCGCCGGGGCTCCCTGGTACACGTCCGGCGCCCATGCATGGAAGGGTGCCGCGCCGATCTTGAAGAGGAAGCCGACGAGGATCAGGCCGACCGCCAGCGGGAAGATCGCCGGCCGGAAGACGATCTGGTCGCCGAGCGAGAGCAGGAAGCCCCGGGTGCCCGCGTACGTCATCGTCCCGGTGGCCGTGTAGAGCAGCGCCACCCCATAGAGGAAGATCGCCGAGGCGACAGACCCGAGGAGGAAGTACTTCATCGCCGCCTCGTCGGATTCCTTGTGCTCGTTCGAGATGCCGGCGAGCACGTAGAGGCTGATCGAACCGACTTCCAGGCCGAGGAACAGCATCATGAAGTGGCCGGCAGAGACCATGAACAGGAAACCCGACGACGCGATCAGGACGAGGGCGAGTGCCTCGGCGCCCTTCCGCCCGAGCCGCCTGATGAGGCGCCAGGCGAACACGGTGCCGATCGCCGTGATGGCCACCACACCGGCGCGGAAGAGGATGCTCTCGGGGTCGATGACCACCATGTCGGAGTAGGCGAAGATCGGGAACGCGCCCTGGGCACCGGCGATGCCCTCGGTGTCCGGGTAGATCTCCAGCCATTGGGCGAGCAGGCCCCCCGCGGCACCGGCGATGGACGCCGCGGCGAGGATCGCATGCACCCGCAGGTCGGGCTTCCAGGTGACGTCCACGAGGAGGACCAGCACCGCGCCCAGGACGAGGGCGACCTCCGGGAGGATGGCGACGAGGCTGACGGATGCGCCGAGCTCACCCATGGTCGCCTCCCATCTCGATCATGAGGACCTCTGGGGCCTCGTAGTCCGTGAGCGACTCGACGCGCTCGATGACGGCGTCGGTCGTCGGGGTGATCTTCTCGAGGAGCACCTGCGGGTAGAGGCCGAGCACGAGGATGAGGACGCCGAGGACGCCGAGCGTCGCCACCTCGACACCCCTCACATCGGCAACGGTGGCGTTGTCACCCTCGGGCTCACCGGTGAACACCCGCTGGTACGCCCAGAGGAGGTAGATGGCGGCGAGGATGACGCCGGAGGCCGAGATGATGGCGAACCACGGGAGCGTGGCGTAGGACCCGATGAGGATGAGGAACTCGCCCACGAAGCCGTTGAGGCCCGGGAGGCCGATCGAGGCGAAGCTCATGAAGAGGAAGAACCCGGCCATGAGCGGCGCCGCCTTGGCGATGCCACCGAAGTCGGCGATCTGCTTGGTGTGCCGGCGCTCGTAGAGCATGCCGACGAGGAGGAAGAGTGCGCCGGTGGAAAGGCCATGGTTGATCCCTTGGATCACGGCGCCCTCGAGGCCCTGGCTCGTGAGGGCGAACGTGCCGAGCACGATGAAGCCGAGGTGGCTGACCGACGAGTAGGCCACGAGCTTCTTGAGGTCCGGCTGCACGATTGCCACAGCGGCGCCGTAGACGATGCCGATCACGGCGAGCACGGCGAGCACGGGCACGGCGTCGACGGAGGCCTGCGGGAACAACGGGAGGTTGAAGCGGAGGAACCCGTAGGTGCCCATCTTCAGGAGCACGCCGGCCAGCAGCACGGACCCCGCCGTCGGCGCCTGGACGTGGGCGTCGGGGAGCCAGGTGTGGAGCGGGAAGATCGGCACCTTGATGGCGAAGGCGAGGGCGAAGACCACGAACAGCCACATCTGTGATCCCGAGGAGACCCCGAGCTCGAGGATCTTCTCGTAGTCGAAGGACAGCTGGCCACCGGTCGCCGTGAGGTGACCGATGCCAAGGGCAATGATGCCCGCCAGCATGAGTGCCGAGCCGAAGGCCGTGTAGAGGAAGAACTTCACGGCGGCGTAGATCCGGTTCTCCGATCCCCAGATGCCGATGATGAAGTACATCGGGACGAGGACGAGCTCGAAGAACACGAAGAAGACGATGAGGTCGAGCGCCAGGAACACACCGATGGTCCCGGCCTCGAGCAGGAGCACCATCGCCACGAACAGCTTCGTGCGGTCGGTGATCTTCCCCGACGCTGCGAGGGAGATCGGGACCAACACGGCGGTGAGCAACACCAGCGGCATCGAGATCCCGTCAACGCCGAGGTGCCAGGACAGGCCCCATCCGTCGTAGATCGGGACGAGCTCGGAGAACTGGAACCCGGCCAGCGCCTCGAACTCCACGAACAGCCATCCGGCGAGCGCGAGCGGGAGTGTCGAGAGCGCCACGCCCACGGGCAGGTGCAGCTCGGTCCGCTTCGACGGGAGGAGGGCGACGACGATCGCCGCGAGGAGCGGGGTGACGATGAGCGCAGACAGCACGGGGAAGTCCATCAGATCCCCCTCGAAACGAACCAGATGGCGAGGCCGATCGCCCCGGCGAGGAGCGTCGCGCCGTAGTTGCGGACGTAGCCGGACTGGACCGGGCGGAGGAAGTCGCCGCCCTTGCGGACGAGCCAGGCCACGCCATTCACGGCGCCGTCGACAACCCCACTGTCGAACCGGGCCATGAGCCCGGCGCTGGCCTCACTGCCGCGCACGATGGTGCGGGAGTAGGCCTCGTCGACGTGGAATGCTGCCTCGGAGCCCCGGAGGAATCCGGCGAACGGCGACAGGATGGAGTCGCGCTTCTCGTCACCACGCCCGTAGATGAGCCACCCGACGAGCACGCCGAGCGACGCCACGATGATCGATGCGGCGATGATCACGTACTTCAGCCCGTCCTTCGGTGGGTGCTGGAGTTTCACGCCCTCGAAGGCAGGTTCGAGGAAGTGCTCGAGCCCGAGCCAGAACGGCGTGTTGAGGAAGCCTCCGACGATCGAGAGGCCGGCAAGGACGATGAGTGGGAGGGTCATCACGCGGGGCGACTCGTGGGGCACCACGCCCTCCTCCCAGCGAGGCGCGCCGAGGAAGACCATCACGAACCAACGAGTCATGTAGATGGCGGTGAGGAGCGCGGTGAACAGGGCGACCGCGAAGAGGATCGTGTAGATCCCGCCACGGTCGAACGCCGACGCGATGATCTCGTCCTTCGACCAGAAACCGGCGAGCGGCGGGAGGCCGGCGATGGCGACCGTGGCCACGGCCATGGTCCAGCCGGTGACCGGCATCTTCTTGAGGAGGCCACCCATCTTCCGCATGTCCTGTTCCTCGTGCATGCCGTGGATCACCGAACCGGCACCGAGGAAGAGCAGCGCCTTGAAGAAGGCATGGGTGAGCAGGTGGAAGATGCCGGCGACGTGGGCCTCCGAGCCGACGGCGAGGAACATGTAGCCGAGCTGCGACACCGTCGAGTAGGCGAGCACCTTCTTGATGTCGTTCTGTCCGATCGCGATGAGCGCCGCCCACAGGGCGGTCAGGGTGCCGACGACGGCGACCGCCACCAGTGCGGTCTCGGACAGGGCGAAGATCGAGGCGGTGCGGGCCACGAGGTACACACCCGCGGTCACCATCGTCGCGGCGTGGATGAGGGCCGACGCCGGCGTGGGGCCGGCCATGGCGTCGGGGAGCCACACGTAGAGGGGCACCTGGGCCGACTTGCCGGCGGCCGCGACGAGGAAGAGGAGGCCGATCGCCGTGGCGGTGCCGGCGGCGAGCGTCGAGCCCGGCTCGTGGAGCACCGTGTCGAACGACATCGTGCCGAACGCCCCGAACACGAGCATGAGGGCGACGATGAAGCCGAAGTCGC
>CP070681.1:998933-1001742 GCA_020352575.1 Acidimicrobiia bacterium
GCTCGTGTTCTGTGCCTCGTCGAGGATCACGAACGCGTCGTTGAGCGTGCGGCCGCGCATGTACGCGAGCGGGGCGATCTCGATCACGCCCTGGTCGAGGAGTTCACGGGTCTGTTCGGGTCCGATGAAGTCGTAGAGGGCGTCGTAGAGGGGCCGGAGGTAGGGGTCGATCTTGGCTGCGAGGTCGCCGGGGAGGAACCCGAGGCGCTCGCCCGCCTCGACCGCAGGGCGGGTGAGGAGGATGCGACGGACCTGGCCCGATCGGAGGGCTTCCACTGCGGCTGCGACCGCCAGGTACGTCTTGCCGGTGCCCGCAGGGCCGATGCCGAACGTGACCGCGTGCGAGGAGACCGTGTCCATGTAGCGACGCTGGCCCGCGGTCTTGGGTCGGACCACCCGGCCGCCCGCAACGGTGATACCGCCACTCAGCACCTCCGAGGGCCGTTCGACGCCATCCTCGACCATCGCAATGACCCGCTGGACCCGATCACCGTCGAGCGACTGGCCGGCAGAGGCGATGGTGACGAGCTCCCGCACCACGGTTTGGGCGCGTTCGGTCGACTCCGCCGCTCCGGACAAGCGCACATGGGTGCCACGAGCCACGATTCGAGTGGAGGGAAAGGCCGCTTCGATCCGCCGGAGGTTCGTGTCGTGCTGCCCAAGCAGCGCCAACATCACACCTTCATCGGGGACTTGGACCTCGAGGTCGAGAATCGATGAATCCAACGACATGTGGGGGGTCCGAGCAGTGTACCGGGGGTGACGCGATGTACACCCAGAAAGATTCGGCGTCATTGGCGCCCTAGCCTCGGCCCATGGCCACGCTCTTCACCCGCATCATCGACGGCGAGATCCCCGGGCGGTTCGTCTGGGAGGACGAGCACGTCGTTGGCTTCCTCACGATCGCCCCCATCACGCCCGGACACACGCTCGTGGTGCCACGCACGGAGGTCGACCACTGGATCGAAGCCGAATCCGACCTCCTCGCCCACGCAACCTCGGTGGCGAAGGCCATCGGCACCGCAATTCACCAGGTCTTCTCCCCCACTCGGATCGCCCTCATCGTCGCGGGGTTCGAGGTGCCCCACATGCACATCCATGTGCTGGGAGCCGACGGAGAGGGCGACCTGTCCTTTACCAAGGCCGACCCGGCCGTCGCCCCCGAGGTGTTGGATGACGCGCAGCAAAGCCTGAAAGCGGCGCTGCGTGCGTTGGGGCACGGCGAGGCCGTGCCCGCCGACTAGGACGTGACGGAGATCGGCGACAGCACGTCGCCGATCGTCTGGCCCTCGTCCTCGAGGATGCGGGAGAGCAACTCGAGGTCTGCGTGGCGGATGGTGAGCACCTTGCCGTTGAAGTCCTGGCGCATGAGCTGGATGGCGCGGAGGAAGCGCTCCACCAGGACGGCATTGGGGCCATCGAGTTCGTCGAGGGCGGTGAGGTCGATGACCACGCCACCGTTGCTGGTGATAGGGATGCCCTGACCAGGGGAACGATCGGACGGCGGGAGGAGTTGGTCCACGGGGACGCCGTAGAACTCGGCGAGTCGCTGCATACGCGGGAGGGAGAGCGAACGTTCACCACGTTCGTACGC
Organism: Acidimicrobiia bacterium; assembly: GCA_020352575.1. Classification (GTDB taxonomy): domain Bacteria; phylum Actinomycetota; class Acidimicrobiia; order Spongiisociales; family JAENVV01. The sequence goes on from CP070681.1 coordinate 1,000,528, forward strand.
GCCGACGACCGATGCCTTGAACTCCTGACCCGAGAGCTCTTCGACCTGCTGGAGCGACAACCCCTTCTGGCCGCGAATCGCACGCAGGCGGCGCCCGATCGCTTCGTTGTATACCTCAGCCATTGGTCCTCCGGTGCCCGCGACGCCCTCACATCGTATCACTCGGAGTACTCGTATTCAACACTCTCGGTGGTGGGCATTCAACGACGTGCAAGGACCGCCGCAGCGACCGCCGCTGTCTCGGTCCGCAGGATGCCGGGGCCAAGGGTTCGCAGGGATGCGACCGATGGGATCTCCGCCTCTGCCAGCCCTCCTTCGGGCCCGATGACGACGATCCCCGGCACCAGGAGCGGCTCGTCGGTCCCGGTCGGATCGCACACGAACACCGGGAGGCTCGCAGCCTCCACTTCGTCCCACGTGGCCGCCCGGAACGCAGGGAGCCACGTGCCACGGGACTGCTCGAGCGCACTCACCGCCCACGACCGAACCCGGTCACCCGATGGTGCGGGCACCTGGCCGAAACGGGTGGCGAGCCACCACACCTCAGACACACCGAGCTCGGTCAGCTTCTCCACGAGGAACCGCATCCGATCCTTCGCCCTGAGCGGCGCCACGGCGATGACGAGCCGTGGCAGGGGGTCGACCCGTTCCTCCTCCCCCCGCTCGATGCCACCGGGAACGAGCACGCCACTCCCCCGCGTGCCCACTCCATCGGTGTACTCCACCGCGGCGCCGTCGCCCAGGCGGAGTACCGAGAGGAGATGGCGCTCGGTTCCCTGATCGGGGACGAGGATCGGGTCCTCCCACGGACCATCGATGACGACGTGTGGGATGTGGGCCATCAGCCGAACATGCGACGCCGGCCCCCGGGCTCATCGCCGGCGAGCTCGGCGTACGACCGCAACGCCGCTTCCTGTTCCTTTGTGAGCCGGGTCGGCACCACGACGGACACCTCCACGATGAGGTCGCCCCGACCACGCCGGCCCACCCGCGGCATGCCGAGGCCGGCCATCCGCACCCTCGTGTTGGGTTGCGTTCCGGCCGGGAGTTCGACCTCCTCCGACCCCCCGTCGATGAGGGGGACCTCCACGGTCTTGCCGAGCGCGGCTTCGGCGATGCCCACATCGACGCGATGCAGGAGCGTCGTGCCATCCCGCACGAAACGGTCATCCGGCTTGACGTGCACCTCGACATAGAGGTCGCCGGGGGTTCCGC
>CP070681.1:1001842-1004588 GCA_020352575.1 Acidimicrobiia bacterium
CCTCGCCTACCTCTCCTTCATCTCTGTCATCGACTGGTCCAACGAGGTCGCCATCGGTGACCCGCCGGCCCAAGAGGTCGAGGAGCGCTACGAGATGCTGTGCGCGATCGGCGACATGACCGAGGGAAACCTCGTCATCTTCTCCGCCGACCTGCCCAAGGACGAGCCGACCATCGGCTCGCTCACCGACGTCTACCCCGGCGCCGAGTGGCACGAGCGCGAGGCCCACGAGATGTTCTCGATCTCGTTCACCGGCCTCCGCAACTCATCCCACATCTACCTCCCGGAGGGCTTCGTCGGCCACCCCCTCAAGAAGTCGTATGCCCTGCTCGCCCGCGAGGTGAAGCCGTGGCCGGGTGACGTCGACGTCGAGGACATGCCCGAGGCCGCCTCGGACGGCCCGAGCACGGAGAACCCGGAGGCCTGATGCTCGACACCCAAGCCATGGCCCACCTGAGCGACGTCGCCGTCTCGATCGAACTCGAGACCGCCGACATGACCCTCAACATCGGCCCGCAGCACCCCTCCACGCACGGCGTGCTCCGGCTCACGGCCACCGTCGACGGTGAGCGGGTCCGCGATGTGAAGCCCGTCATCGGGTACATGCACCGCGGTTACGAGAAGATCGTCGAGGCTCGGTCCTACCCGCAGGTCATCACCCTCATCAACCGCATCGACTGGGTGAGCGGCTTTGCCAACGAGGTCCCCTTCGTGGTGGCTGCCGAGAAGCTCATGGAGCTCGAGGTCCCCGAGCGGGCCCAGTACATCCGCCTCATCCTCACCGAGATGGCCCGGATGGCCTCCCACCTCGCCTTCATGGGGTCCTTCCCCCTGGAGCTCGGTGCCGCGACGCCCCTCATGTTCGCCTTCCGCGACCGCGAGCGGGTCCTCGACCTCATCGAGTCGGTCACCGGCGGCCGATTCCACCCCAACTTCAACCGGATCGGTGGCGTGAAGCCCGCCGCCGGCTCGGGTTCGGCCACCCGTAAGCAGGTGCAGGACCTCCCCAAAGGCTTCCTCGCCGAGACCCGCGCCGCCATGGACGAGGTCTTCACGAGCTGTGACCAGCTCGAGACCCTCCTCGCCGGCAACGAGTTGTTCCAGGCCCGCGCCAAGGGCGTCGGTGTCCTCAGCCCCGAGATGGCCATGGCGTACGGCGTCACCGGTCCGAACCTCCGGGCGACCGGCGTGCCGTTCGACCTCCGCAAGGTCGAGGACTACCTCCCCTACGGCGATTTCGACTTCGACGTGATCACCGCCGACGGCGGCGACTCCTACTCCCGCTGGTGGGTCCGCCTCCAGGAGATCCGGGAGTCGGCCAAGATCGTGCAGCAGGCCATCGACGGCATCCCGTCCGGCCCGCTGCAGGCCAAGGTCCCGAAGATCATCAAGGTCCCGAAGGGCGAGCTGTACGTCCGTGCCGAGAACCCGAAGGGCGAGATGGGGTACTACCTCGTCTCCGAGGGCAGCGGTGGCCCGTACCGGTTGAAGATCCGTTCGGCCTCGTTCTCGAACCTCTCGATGCTCCCCTACATCCTCGAAGGGGCGCTCCTGCCCGACATCATCGCCATCATGGGCTCCCTCGACTTCGTGCTGGGGGACGTCGACCGATGAGCCTCCTCGACTCGTTCTGGTTCGTCCTCGTCCTGAAGATGGTCTCCATCGCGACCCTCGTCCCGGTGGCCGGCCTCCTCATCGGGTACGCAGAGCTGAAGATCTCGGCGCACATGCAGCACCGGGTCGGGCCGTACTTCGCAGGTGGCCGGTGGGGGTGGGCGCAGCTCATCGCCGACGGCGTGAAGTTCTTCCAGAAGGAGGACATCATCCCCGCCGACGCCGACCGCCCCGTGTTCAAGTGGGCGCCGGCACTCGTGCTCCTCTCTGCCGTCGGCCTCTTCGTGGTGATCCCGTTCGGCGAGGGTGACGTCCTCGTCGTCCGCGACCTCGACATCGGCATCTTCTACGCCCTCGCCATCTCCTCGATCGGCACGATCGGCATCCTCATGGCCGGGTGGTCGTCGGCGAACAAGTACTCACTGATGGGTGGCCTCCGAGCCGCCGGCCAGCTCATCGCCTACGAACTGCCGCTCGTGCTGTCGGTGATCGGCGTCGTGATCCTCGCCGAGACGATGTCCCTCAACGGGATCGTCGAGGCCCAGGCATCGTGGGGCATCCCGTTCATCGTCCCGCAGTTGATCGGGTTCGTCGTCTTCTACATCGCAGCCCTCGCCGAGATGTCCCGCATCCCGTTCGACATGCCGATCGCCGAGTCCGAGCTCGTGACCGGGTTCCTGACCGAGTACTCCGGCTTCCGGTTCCTCTTCTTCTTCCTCGCCGAGTTCGCCAACATGTTCACGTTCTCGGCGATCGCCGCCACGCTGTTCCTCGGTGGCTACGACCCGATCTTCTTCGACGTCCCGGTCGCCCTCGGCCCGCTCGTCCTCGCCTCCAAGATCGCCATCCTCGTCTTCCTCATGATCTGGTTCCGGTGGACCTGGCCCCGGATCCGCGAGGACCAGCTCCAGTCCTTCGCCTGGAAGTGGCTGATCCCCGTCTCCCTCGCCAACATCGCCATCACGGCAGTCTTCAAGGTGGTGTTCTAGATGGCCGAGCGTCGCATGCCGAGCCTGTCCATCCCGGGCATCTTCATCGGGATGAAGGTCACGTTGAAGCACCTCTTCATGAAGCCGATCACCGTGAACTACCCGAAGGTGAAGGAAGAGCCGCACCCACGTGCCCGCGGTGT
>CP070681.1:1004688-1009182 GCA_020352575.1 Acidimicrobiia bacterium
GAGGACGAGGAGCGCCTCGAGGTTGTTCGGCTGGTGCTCGAGCACCCCCTGGGCGATGATCGCCGCCTCGTTCGTCTGGCCTCCCACGAAGAGCGACGCGGCCTTCACGGTCGGGTACCACGGCTTGTTGAGGCCAGTGAGCCGCATGGCGACGTCGCAGGCGGCCACGGCCTTCTCCCAGTCGCCGAGATAGCGGCGGACCGAACCCTCCAGCCCGTACGTGACGTCGCAGGTGGGCCGGACGTCGGCGAGCCCCTCCAAGGCGGCCGCGGCCCCCTCGTTGTCGCCGCGTGACATCGCCACGGCGGCTTCGAGCGCCTGGCCCATGCCGGTGGGATCGCCCTGTGCCCGCGCCCAAAGCGCCAACTCGTGTGCCTCCTCGAGCGCGGCCTCGGGATCAGGCACCCATCCGTTCGCCGTGCCCATCCAGAGTGCGTATGCCTTGAGGACGGCGCCGTAGGGGAACTCGGGATGGGTGCGGTGCACGGCGTCGAAGAGCTCCACGGACTTCGCCCACTCCTCGGGTACGTCGGACCGGAAGTGGTACCAGCCGAGGTAGATCCGCTCGATGGCTTCCGGGTCGTCGAGGGTGGCGTAGAGCTGGGCCGGTTCGCCGATGATGAGCTCCACCTCGATGGCCCCCGCCACCTCGTCGGCGATCTCGTCCGACTCGGCCACCAGCTCGCCGATCGGGGCAGTCCACTTGTGCGACTTCACCACGTTGATCGTCCCGACATCGAAGAGCGTCGCGAAGAGGCGAACGGTGTCGCCGAACTGGTGCACCCCGGTCTCGAGCATGTAGCGGGCATTGAGGTCCTGGGGGTTCCCACCGACGGTCGCCTGGGCGTCGATGAGGTTGAGTTGCGGCACCTGGGCGAGCCGGTGGACGAGGTCGGCGCGGAGCACCTCCGCGGCAGACCGCACCTGGTCGTCGACGTGGTCGGTGTGGATCGGGAGGATCGCCACGGTGGGGTAGTCGAGGTCGAGTGAGCCCTTCGCCGATTCCACCCTGATGCTCGGGAGGTCGGCGAACTCGTACACATCCACGCCCTCGGGGATGTTCTTCATGCGCTTCGTCCCGACCGCCCGGAAGCGGAGTTCGGGCTCGTCGATGGCCCGGTACACCCGTCCGGAGACCGAGATACCGCCGGGGGGCGCGGCGGCCTGGACCCGCGCCGCGATGTTGAGGGCGTCGCCGTGGTACCCGCTCGAGGTGGCCTCCACGGGCCCGAGGTCGAGACCCATCCGGAACCGTGCCCGCCTGGCCGGGGGGATCTCTACGTTGTGCTCCTCGATGGCCTTGGTGATGGCGATGGCGGCGCCGAGGGCATCGATCGCGCTGTCGAACACGGCCATGAACTGGTCGCCCACGAAGTTGGCGAGGACCCCATCACGGGCGGAGACCTCCGCCTCGACGAGGTCGTGGAAGGTCCGCATCGTGCGCGTCATCGCCTCGAGGTCGTCCGCGATGAGCGCGCTGTACCCCACGACGTCGGCGTTCAACGCAACCTGCTCAGATGGCATGGGAGTCCTCCTCCGGTACCGAATGTACCGGTCGCCGGTCAGGAGTGGAGCTCGAATGAACTGGTTCCGTGCCGCTGGCCGAAGGTGAGCCTGATCGGCCCCTCGGGGATACGATCGAGCTCGAGGACGACCGACACGGCGGACCGGTCGGTCCGGGCGACGGCGGTCCCGAGCGTCCCGAGTGGATCGGATGCGGTGACGGTGACCTCGTCGTGCCCGCCCGGGGTGAAGAGGGTGAGCGAGAGTTCGAGTTCGTAGAGGGCGGCATCGAACAGCAGCTCGGGGGTGCCGTCGGTGACCCCCTGCATTCCACGGGTGACCACCCAGGTCTCGGGGACCCTGATCTCTTCGCCGGGTCCAATGGTCGTGGGCTGGAAGAACTCCCTCGTGAGGCCGGCCCACATCTCGACGTAGGGACCCGCCTCGGGTGGTTCGGCTTGCAGGGACCGTTCGTAACCCCACGTCCACAGCTTCAGGCCGGGGGTGACCGAGGAGTCGCCGACGCGGATGATCCCGTCGCCGTTCACCTGGTTGATGGCGCCCCACGCGTCCCCGTCGCGCACATCCGGCCACGCGTAGGCGATGCCCAGGTCATCCCACCCTCCGAATGTGCGGAGCCGGTCGAACCCGTGTACCTCGGGGATCCCGGTTCGGATCTCGCTGGCGGCAATAGCGGTCCAGTACCCGGGGATCTTCACGAAGTCGATGGGAGCAATGATCTCCGTTTCGGCAACGGCTACGGGCGCCGCTGGATCTGCCCCAGGGGCGAGGGTCGCGTTCGTCCAGTACTCGAACCGGACGTCGTCCGGCCCCGGGTTGGCGATCACGACCTCGGTGTCGAGCGCAGACCGCCCCGATTCGAGCGTGAGGAGCCAGGTGACCGTGAGGCCGGAGGCATTCCCGTCGTACTGCCTGGGCGAGAGGGGGTAGTCGTCGGAGTCGGTGAACGACATGGCGACGGTGATCGAGTGAGGCGACTCCTCGACGACCTCGAATGTCCAGGGCGAGAACCAGGTCTTGCCGTGCTCGGGGGCAGGGAACGTCGGGAAGATCCCGCCGTAGACCATGAGCCAGTCGAAGTAGAAGACGCCGGTGCCGATCTGATACGGCACGCCGACCGGGGTGCGGTAGAGCTGTTCGCGGCCCGTGTCCTTGTCGATCAGGGAGATGATGCGTCCACCGAACTCGGGGAGGAGCTCGACTCGTAGGTGTTCGTTCTCGAGGACCCACGTATCGAACGTGACGTCGACGACCGTCGTCGGCTCATGGCTGAGGATGGTGTTGAACCGGGTGAGTTCGTAGGCGTGGGTCTGCCACGAGATCGACGACGCGGCCAGCGTCACCGCGGGAGGTGGGGGCGCCGTCGTGCTGGTGGTGACCGGAGGGGCCGCAGGGGTCCCGGCCGAACACCCGACGGTGATGGCCATCAAGGCCGCCAGTAACCCTCGTCGCATCAGCGATGTGCGGGCAGGACGATGTCGAGGCTGTCGAACGAGCCCTCGACCGTGCAGGTGATCTCACCCTCGACTGGTTCCCACTGTCCGTTCGACCAGACCCGCAGGCGACTCGCGTCGATCGGAACGGTGACCTCCCGCCGCTCACCGGCATCGAGGCGGACCTTGGCGAACCCCACGAGGGCCCTCTCGACCTCGCCCACTCCCCGGGCGAACACCCGCAGCACCTCGCTGCCCGGCCGATCACCCGTGTTGGTGACCCGGACCCGGATGGCGTGGGCGGTTTGATCCCAGTATTCCTGCGGAGCGTTCGCCTCGAATGAGGTGTAAGAGAGTCCATGGCCGAACGAGAACAGCGGCTCCAGGCCGAGGCGGTCGAAGCCCCGGTACCCCACGTACACCCCCTCGCCGTAGCGGACCTGCAGGTCATGGCCGGGGTGGTTGAGGAGGCCGGGGTGCTGGTGCGAGGTGGCGGGGAAGGTGACGGGCAGGCGACCGCCCGGATCGGCGTCGCCGAACAGGACATCGGCAAGGGCATGGCCGATCTCCTGGCCGCCGTACCAGGCGTGGAGGATGGCCCGGACATCGTCCTTCCATGGCATGAGCACGGGGGAACCCCCGACGAGCACGACGATGGTGTTGGGCTGGGCAGCCGCCACGGCTTCGATGAGTTCATCCTGGCCTGCCGGGAGCACGAGGTCGGGACGGTCGAGTCCCTCGGTCTCGTACTCGAGGGTGAGCCCCACCACGACGATCGCGACGTCGGCTGCGGCGGCGGTGGCGGCGGCACTGGCCAGTGAAGGTCCGGGGCCCGGCTCTTCGCAGCCGAACCCGATGAATCGCCATCGCAGTCCGGGCTCGGAGGCGTACTCGATGCGGAGGTCGATCGGCTCGTCTGCGGCAAGGTCCCGGTCGACGGCGACGCCCTTCGAAGCGGTCGCCTCCCACTCGTCCACCACGAGGTCGCCGTCGAGCCACACCCGGAGGTTGCCCTCGGCCGCGAACCGGAACGTATGGGTCCCCGAGACATGTGGGGTGAACGTCCCCGACACCCGCACCGAGCAGGCATGGAGGTCGAGCGGGCCGTCCTCCTCGCCGAAGAGGTTGATGAACGAACGGTGGGTGCGTACCGACCTGGCCGGTTCGCCGATGAGCCCGGTCCCCTCGAAATACTCCACGAGGAGACCGTTGCCGAGCGCATCCTCCCGGAGCGGTGGCGGTCCCTGCCGGACCTTCGTCCCATGGGACCACGTCACCTCGGCATCGCTGGCCGAGCGGATTCCGTCCAGGATCGAGACGACGCGGTGCGGGTTCACCGACGAGCTGCCACCACCCTGATGCGGGGTCTCCGAGGCCAGCTCGCCGACCACTGCGATCCGGGGTGTGCGGCCGAGGGGGAGGGCGCCATCGTTGGTGAGCAGGGTGATGGATCCGGTCGCCACGCGTCGGGCCAGCGCTCGGCGCTCAGGCGTGTCTTCTGCCCGTTCGGTGAGGTTCGTGCGGTCCCGGGCGCCGG
>CP070681.1:1009282-1011489 GCA_020352575.1 Acidimicrobiia bacterium
GTGGTATTCCGTCACAGAGGGTGAGATCGGAATGGAACCTGTCCATCGCCTCCAGGAGGCCCGCCGCCAACGCCGCTTGCGTGGACTCGCCATGTTCCTCGCCCCCATCGCCGCCTGGCTCATGTGGCGCGCCCTCACGGGCGTCCCGCTCCTCCCCCAGGTCGAGCTCTCGGACGACGCCATCTTCTGGCTCCCCGGCATCCTCATCGTGCTCTTGCTCGGGGTCGTGCTGCTCGGCCCGATGCTCATGAACGGCCGCTCCCCCCACGTCCTCATCCCACCGGAACAGATCGAGGTCGGCTTCGACGACGTGAAGGGGCTCGGGAAGGTCCTCGTCGAGGTGCGCCACACCCTCAGCGTCCTCCAGGACCACGACCTCTACCGGAACCGCATGGGCGGCACGCCCCGCCGAGGTGTCCTCTTCGAGGGCCCACCGGGAACCGGCAAGACCCACATGGCGAAGGCCATGGCGAAGGAGGCGAACGTCCCCTTCCTGTTCGTCTCGGCGACCTCGTTCCAGAGCATGTGGTACGGGATGACCGCCCGCAAGATCCGCACGTTCTTCAAGCAGCTCCGCAAGGCGGCACGCGACGCTGGTGGCGCCATCGGGTTCATCGAGGAGATCGACGCCATCGGCCTCTCCCGCGGCGGCATGAACCAGATGACGTCCCACGACGGCACGGGCTCGACGGTGTCCCAGATGATGAACCAGGGCACCGGCGGCACGGTGAACGAGCTCCTCATCCAGATGCAGAGCTTCGACGAGCCCTCCACCGGTGAGAAGTTCCGGGCCTTCTTCCGACGGCAGTGGAACCAGTTCCTCCCGCCGCACCTCCAGAAGGCTGCGCCGACGCCCGAGTACACCAACCTCCTCCTCATCGCAGCCACGAACCGTGCCCAGGCACTCGACCCGGCGTTGCTCCGTCCCGGCCGCTTCGACCGGATCCTCCACTTCGGGGTCCCAGGCAACATCGCCCGCCGGGAACTCATCGAGTTCTTCCTCTCCAGCAAGGCACATGAGGACGAGGTCGATTCGGAGGCCGCCCTCGGGGAGATCGCCTCGGCAACGCTGGGCTACACGCCTGCCATGCTCGAGCGCCTCTTCGACGAGGCACTGATGCTCGCCCTGCGCGACGAGCGGACCGCCCTCAACCGTGAGGACATCCGCCAAGCGCGCTTCGAGATGGAGCTCGGCCTTCCGGAGGAACTCAGTTCACCCGAGCACGAGGTCGAGACCATCGCCACGCATGAGGCAGGGCACGCCACGATCGCCTACCTGGTCGGCAAGGGCCGCAAACTCGAGGTCCTCAGCATCATCAAACGCAAGGAAGCCCTCGGGTTCCTTGCCCACCGCCTCGAGGAGGAGCGGCACACCCAGAAGCGCTCCGAGATGGAGGTCCTCATCCAGATCGCCATGGGCGGCATGGCCGCCGAGGAGCTCTACTTCGGTGAGTCCGGCTCCGGTCCGGCCGGCGACCTCATCTCAGCGACGAACGCCGCGGTCGAGATGGTCGGCTCGATGGGCCTCGGTGGTTCATTGGTGTCGTTCCGCGCACTCGACCCCGGCGCCTTCGGAGGCAACCTCGTCGCACGCGTGTTGGCAGACCCACACGGTCGCCGCGCGGTCGAGGACATCCTCGCCACCCAGAAGCAGGTCGCCCTCCAGCTCCTCAAGGAGCACGAGCACATCGTGGTCGCCCTGCGGGACGCCCTCCTGGAGCATCGGGAGTTGATCGACACCGACATCCTCGAGGTGATCCGCCAGGCGGAGGAAGCCCACCTCACATCGACGGGTCCGATCGTCGCCGGGGACTAGTTCTCTACGTCGGCCCAGGTCTCGATGGTGCCGCCGTCGCACTTCACCCTGAAGTCGACCTCGACGACGCCGTCGGTCGACTCGAACTCGACCTTGCCCGAGTCGCCGGAGATCTCGGGAGCCTCGGCCAGCCGGTAGCCGGTTCCTGCGCCGTAGGCCTCGAGGCCGGCCACGTTGCCGGTGCATGAGAACCGCGCCCAGTTGCCGTCGTAGGACACGGTCTGGCTCACGGGGGTCGAAGGGGTGGTGGACGTCGTGGAGGATGAGTCCGTGGACGAGGTCGAGTCGTCCTCCGTCGTCGAGGGCGACGAACCCTCCGACGTTGAGCCCTCCGTTGTCGAAGAGGTCGAGTCGTCCTCCGTCGTCGAGGGCGACGAACCCTCCGACGTTG
>CP070681.1:1011589-1016338 GCA_020352575.1 Acidimicrobiia bacterium
GGGCACCGATCGGAAGTGCGGCCATCACGAGCCCGGACGCGGCCGCGGTGACACGACCGAGCATGTGTGGCGGAGTGGCGACCTGGCGCACCGTGGTGTTCGCCACGACCACCCATGGCAGGCCGAACCCGGCGGCAGCGAAGACGGGGAGGGCGATGGCGAGCTCCGCCGTGAACGTCGAGGCCAGGATCCCGACGCCCCAGATCGCCATCCCGAGGACGAACGTGCGGCCCAGGCCGATGCTGGCCGTCACCCGACGGGCGGTGAGGGCACCGAGGACGCCACCGAGGCCGAACACGGCGAAGATGTAGGACGTCCCCTGGGCGTCCGAGACGCCGAACACCGACTCTGAGAGCAGCACGAGGACCGACTCGACGTAGGAGTTCAGGAAGTTCGTCATGAACGCGCCGATCGTCACGTAACGGAGGATCGGGTTCCGCCACACGAACCGCAGGCCCTCCATCGTCCCGGCCACGTACGTCTCGGTCGGCTCCGGCTTCAGCCGTTCGATCGGCAGCGCAAGCAGCGTCAGCGACGAGACCACGAATGTGCCTGCGTTCAGCATGAACGCGAAGGGGAAGCCGAACAGCGCGATCACGAGGCCGGCGATCGCCGGGCCGAGCACGAAGAAGAACTGCTGGGTGACACGCAGCCGGGCGTTCGCCGCGGTCAGTTCGCTCGAGCGGACCAGGCTCGGCAGGTAGGCGTACAGCGAGGCGTTGAACCCGGCAGCCGCCGTGCCGAGCAGGAAGGACAGGGCCATCACCGTCCATGGCCCGCCCCCGAAGCGTCCATCGGCGAATGCCGCCATGGCCACGAAGAGGATCGCCCGCAGCAGGTCCGATCCCACCATGAGGCGGGGGCGGCTCCACCGGTCGAGGAGCAGTCCGGACGTGACACCGAAGAGTACGGCGGGGATGGTCTCGGCGAAGAAGATCCGCCCGAACCACGCCGGGTCGTCGGTGAGTTGGTCGAACACGAAGAACGGGACGGCGAACAAAGCGATGTAGTCGCCCAGTTGGGAGACCGCCTGGCCGAACCAGAGGAACCGGAATCGCGTGGCCTCAGTCGGGGTGTCGGGTGTGCGGTGCATGGGGCTGAGGCCGTGGAAGACCCGCTCGCAAGATAGCGAGGTAGCCTGTTCCTCCATGGCTGATCCAAGGGAACTGCCCGACCAGGCGCGTGACTTCTACGAGCTCGGCCGCCGATACCTCGACGAGGAAATCCTCGACCCGGCGAAGCAGCTGGGCAGGTACGCGGGCCTCGGGATCGGAGCGGGCCTCCTCTTCTCACTCGGTGCCCTCCTGCTCGGGATGGGTGTCCTCTCGCTCGGCCTCCTGCTGCTGCCCGACACCGAGCTCTGGGCGGCGCTCGCCCACGTGTTCGCCGCTCTCATCGCGGGTGCGGCGGCAGCGGTGCTCTTCGGAAGGGCGGCCGCCTGATGGCCACCATCGACGAACTCCGGGCCAAGGCGGCCGAGATAGACGCCACGCTCAACGAGACGACCGAGCAGGCGAAGAATGGCCTCGTCATCGTTGCGGTTGCCGTGCTCCTCGCCCTCGTCATCGCCTTCCTCACCGGCCGCCGTCGTGGCCGCTCGGAACGGGCGATCGTCGAGGTCTATCGGGAGTAGCCGTGGATCTCATGGCTCGGGCCCTCCGGTGGCTGTTGCGGGGCGTCCGCAAGGGCGAGCCGGCGACAATCGTTGGATCCGGGGTGCTCATGATGCTCCTCTGGTTGCGTCGGAATCCCCGCCGGCGCCTCCACCTCGCCACCTACGACCTCGCCCCGGGCGAGCAGATCACCGTGCGCCTCGCCCCCAAGGAGCCCCGGGAGGCGGACGAGGAGGAATGACCTCCTACCGGCTCGTCGCCGGTACCCTTTTCCCATGCAGCGGAACACCTTCGTGCGGACGGTCGTGGTCCTGCTCGTCATCGGCATGGTCCTGACCCTCGGCGCCGGGATCCTGTCTGCTGTGTCGTTGTGACCGATCGGTTTGCGGCCGGCGAGTCCTGCCTCCTCGTCGATCGGCAGGGGCGACGCTTCCTCCTCACCCTCGATCCCGAACGCTCGTTCTCGACCCACGCTGGGACCATTCCCCACACGGCCATCATCGGCGCAGAGAACGGCCAGATGTTCGAGTCGACCGGTGGATCCCGCTACGTGGCCGTGCGGCCCCGGCTCGCCGACTACATCCTCAAGATGAAGCGGGGCGCCCAGGTCGTGTACCCCAAGGACATCGGACCCATCCTCGTGTACGGCGACATCGCGCCCGGGATGACCGTGGTGGAGGCAGGCACGGGCAGTGGTGCCCTCACCACCGCACTGGCCAGGGCGGTCGGTCCGACCGGCCGCATCGTCTCGGTGGAGCGGCGTGACGACCACCACGCCACGGCGACCAAGACGTTGGAGGAGTGGTTCGGGCAGGTCCCGGACCACGTCGAGTTGCGCGTCGGCGAGGCCGCCGACGTCGTCGCGGAAGTCAGGCCAGAGCGGGTCGTGTTGGACCTGCCGGAGCCGTGGGCGGTGTTCGACGAGACCGTCTCCCTGCTGCCCGGCGGTGCCGTGGTGGTGGCCTACGTGCCGACCGTCATCCAGGTCCAGCAGACCGTGGAGTCCCTCCGTTCGTCCGGCGTGTGCTCGGATGTGACCGCGTTCGAGGTCCTGCACCGGGAGTGGCACGCCCACGGCCGCTCGATCCGGCCGAAGCACGAGATGGTTGCCCACACGGGATTCCTCGTGGTCGGTCGTCGCTACCTGCGCCTCGACGACCCCGACGAGGAGGAGTAGGGGTACCCACGAGTGCCCCCGGGCGGCGACTATCCTTCGCCGCCGCGAACGAACACCAGGAGTTCCCCCATGAAGGTTTGGATCGATCAGGACCTCTGCACCGGCGATGGTCTCTGTGAAGAGATTGCCCCCGACGTCTTCGTCCTCCTCGACGATGGCCTCGCCTATGTGCGCGAGGGCGACAAGATCTTCGCCGCCGCCGAGGGCAATCCCGAGGGCGCAGCCGGGCTCGCCGTCGTGCCCGATGGCCAGGAAGCCGATGTGATCGAGTCCGCCGAGGAGTGCCCCGGCGAGTGCATCTTCATCGAGCCGTAGGCCCGACCCACCCCCATTCGAACGGCCCCGGCACCGCCGGGGCCGTTTCGCGTCCATCCCCCGCGTGGTGGACGTCCCACTCCGTATACTCCGCTGCCCGCGAGCCCGGAAGGCGAACGTGCCAGACCCGATCACCCAGGCGAAGATCCAACGCCTCGAGGACGAGGTGGTGCGCCTTCGGCAACTCCTGTCCGCCTCGCCGGACGCCCGGCTCGCCGAGCGCCAGCTCATGGAGGCCGAGGACAGCGTGGCCCGACTGCGGGAGCGCAACGACAAGCTCGCCTCGTTGCTCCAGGAGGCCCGGGAGCAACTGGCCCTGCTGCGTGCCGAGGTCGACCGCCTCACGGCACCACCGTCCACGTTCGGCGTCGTGCTCGCCGCTGCCGACGACGGCAACGTCGACATCGTGGCCAACGGGCGCCGGATGCGGGTTGCCGCGACGCCGTCGATCGAGGTGAAGGAGCTGGAGCCGGGGCAGGACGTCCTGCTCAATGAGGCGCTCACGATCACCCGCGTGCTCGAGTACGACCGGCTCGGGTCGGTGGCGACGGTGAAGGACCGCCTCGACGACGAGCGGCTCCTCGTGCTGGGCACGGGTGACGACGAACGCGTCGTGTTCCTGTCGGGCAACCTCGTCGGGACCGGTATCCGTGCCGGGGACCACGTACGGGTGGATGCTCGCGGTTCGGTCGCGCTCGAGAAGGTGCCGCGTCCCGAAGTCGAGGAACTCGTGCTCGAGGAGGTGCCCGACATCGGGTACGACGACATCGGTGGGCTCGCCGACCAGATCCAGGCGATTCGTGACGCCGTCGAGCTCCCGTACGTGCACAAGGAACTCTTCGACGAATACTCCCTGGAGGCACCGAAGGGCGTGCTCCTCTACGGGCCGCCGGGGTGTGGGAAGACGCTCATCGCCAAGGCGGTCGCGAGCTCCCTCGCCGGAGCGGTGCGCGAGCGCACCGGGAACCAGGATGCCCGCTCCTACTTCCTCAACATCAAGGGCCCCGAGCTCCTCAACAAGTACGTGGGAGAGACCGAGCGGCAGATCCGCCTCATCTTCCAGCGCGCCAACGAGAAGTCAGAAGAGGGTGTGCCCGTCATCGTCTTCTTCGACGAGATGGACAGCCTCTTCCGCACCAGGGGCACGGGCATCTCGTCCGACGTCGAGTCCACGATCGTCCCACAGCTGCTCTCCGAACTGGATGGGGTGGAGGCACTGAAGAACGTCATCGTGATCGGTGCCTCCAACCGGGAGGACCTCATCGACCCGGCCATCCTCCGCCCGGGGCGCCTCGACGTGAAGATCAAGGTGCACCGTCCGGATGAGGGGGCGGCACGGCAGATCTTCTCGATCTACCTCCCCAACGGCCTCCCATTCGATGTCGACGAGTTCGGTGCGAACGGTGAGCTGCGGGATCAGCGGATCGCCGAGATCGTCGAGGCGATGTACGCCGAGTCCCCGGAGAACGAGTTCATCGAGGTCACGTACCAAGGCGGCGACAAGGAACTCCTCTACTTCAAGGACTTCGCGTCTGGTGCCATGATCGAAAACATCGTCCGCCGCGCGAAGAAGACGGCGATCAAGCGATCGATCGACGGGGGTCCCGGCGGCATCACGGCGAGTGACCTCGTCGAGTCGGTCCG
>CP070681.1:1016438-1018409 GCA_020352575.1 Acidimicrobiia bacterium
CGGCGCCGGCCTTGGCCAGCTTGGCGAAGGTGTCGATGTTGGCGTCCTTGAGGCGGGCGGCGTAGGCAGGGCCGATGCCGTTGATGGCCGTGAGGTTCTGGTCCGGGGTGGTCACCTCGTCGATGGCGTCCACGACCTTCTCCTCGACGGAGCGGACCGTCCTGGTCGCCTTGTCGGCGGCCTTGCGGATGCCCTCGGAGGCCTTCTCGGCCATGTCCTCGGGTGCGAAGTTCGCACGCCAGTTCTCGACGAGGTCCTCGAGCTGGCTACGGAGGCGTCCGGCCTGTTCCTGGATCTGCTCGAGCTGCACGCGCTCGGAGAGGTCCTCGACGACCTTCTGCTCCTTGAGGCCGGTGAGGAGCTCCTCGCCCTTTGCGGCCCAGGCGTCGATGGCGGCGGTGAGCTCTTCGAAGGCCTTGCCCTTGAGCTCCCCGGCGCGCTCGGCGACGTGGACGTCCTTGAGCTCGCTGCGGCGGGTCTTGAGGTGCTCGCCCGTGGACTTCACGAACTCGATGGACTTCTCGGCGGCGATGAACGGGGCACCGATGGACGCGAAGAACGTCTTCTCGAGGTTGGTGCGGAGCTTGTCCTGCGTGGTGGTCATGATGACTCCTGTTCTGTGATGGCTTGCGTCGCCATGGTGCGATAGAGATCGATGAGGATCTTCTTCTCCCTGGCGGCGAGTTGCCCGTCTGCTTCGATGGCGTCGATCACGCTCGCGGTGGCTGCCTCATCGAGGAGCCCCGCCCGGTGGTAGAGCGACTCGGCCTGGAGGCTGAGGGCTCGGGCCAGCGACTTGAGGATCTCTGCCGAGGGCTTGCGGAGGCCTCGCTCGATCTGGCTCAGGTAGGGGTTCGAGATCCCCGCCTTGTCGGCCAGCTTGCGAAGCGACATCGACGCCTGCTCGCGTTGTGCGCGGATGAAGGATCCGATGTCCGTGTGTTCTTCCATGTTGTTAGCAGGATACAGCACTCTGCTAACAATTGCAAGCAGCAGCTAGCGGTCCGCCACCATCTCGTCGAGGGCGCCCTGCACGGCTTCTCGTGTGGCCTCGGCGCACTCGAGCACCGTCAGGCGGTCGGCGTCGGGCGGGACATGGATCGGCGGCAGGAATCGGATCCGCCAGGCGACCGGAAGCGGGATGGGGTTGAGCCACACGGCCATCTCCTCGACCCGTTGCTCGGGGAGGAAGAATCGGACGAGTGCCGCGAGCCGGGCCGAGGTGAAGAGCACGGGGTGCGTTTCCTCGGAGCCGACGATGGCGACCGGCACGATGGGCGCACGGTGGGCCGAGGCGGTGGCGGCGAACCCGCCTCGGCCGAACCGGACCGTCTGGTACGAGCCCTGTCCGGCCTTCTGGAACCCGGCGACGCCTTCGGGAAAGACGCCGAGCAGGTGGCCGTGGTCGAGGATCCAATCCGCCTCCTCGGCCGACGCGTATGCCCCACCCGACCGACGGAAGAGGTGGGAGGCGAATGGCAGGATGTTGAAGAGCTCCGTACCGATCGTGCGCACCCGGCGTGGCAGGGGCGCTTCATTGGCAACGGCGAGTTGGAGCATGAAGGCGTCGTAGGGCAACGCCGCCCCGGCGTGGTTCGGCACGAGCAGGCCGGGCCCCTCCATGGGAACGTGTTCGATGCCCTCGACGGCGACCTCGAACCAATCCCGGTAGAGCCAGTCGAGGAGCCACCACGCGATCTCGGAGGCGACGGGATCGGCGCCGAGTGGGTCCGGGTCGTAGGAGGCGAGGCGCTGGTGGCGCCGGAGGGTGGGCCACGTGTCCGGACCGAGTCGCCCCAACGCGGGGATCGTGATGTCGCCCACGTCGATGTCACCGTGGAGGACGCAGCGGTCGGCGCCCCTCGTCGGCGGCAAGTCGCAACGGCTGTTGTTGGGAAGCCGTTGGACGCACTGGCCGTCGAGGTCGAGGAAGTGTCCCCACGGTGTGTCCGGTGGGCTGCTCGTCGCTTT
>CP070681.1:1018509-1022577 GCA_020352575.1 Acidimicrobiia bacterium
CGAGGCGTTCCTCGACGACCTCAGCTGACAGCGTCGAAGTGGCTGCGAGGGCGTCGGCCGTGAAGGTCTGGCCGAGCACGGATGCGTCCTGCACGAGGTGGCGGTCTTCCTGGGGAAGTCGGTCTAGGCGGGCGCCGATCACAGCGTTGATGGAATCAGGAACCGACAACTCGGAGACGCTTCCCACCACGTCGAACGACCCATTGTCGGTGGGGACGAGCGTTCCGTCGTTGATGAGGGTGCGCACCATCTCGATGGCGAAGAGGGGGATACCTCCCGATGGTTTCACGATGCGTTGTCGGGTGCCCTCGTCCATCTGAGGGACGAGGCTCCCGACGAGGGTGTGCATGTCGGGATCGGAGAGTGGCGGGAGGTGGAGTTGCACCACGCCCCGCTGCAACGTGCCCCACTCCGGTCGGCTCTCGAGGAGGTCGGGTCGGCTCAGTGCCACGAGGAGGATGGGGAAGTCCCTCGACCACTCGATGAACTCCTCGACGAAGTCCAGGGTGGCGGCGTCGGCCCAGTGGAGGTCCTCGAAGACGAGCACGGCGATGCCGTGGCCGGCGATGCGCTCGAAGAAGTGGCGGAGTGCCGCATGCATCTCGGACCGTTCGCCGGGGGCGTCGGCGAGGCCGAGGAGGGCGAGGAGTTGGGGTTCGACCCAGGCGCGCTGCTCTGGCTCGAGGTAGGTCTCGAGGGTCTCGGCGACCGCGGCCCGGGCGACCTCGGGCTCCTCAGTCTCGGAGATACCGCAGCGCCCGCGCACCATCTCGGCGAGGGACCACATCGCGATCCCGTCGGAGTACGACGGTGCCCGGCCGTGGTGCCAGTAGATGGTTTCGACGAGGCCGTCGATGTACTTCAGGAACTCCCACACGAGGCGGGACTTCCCAATGCCGGCCTGGCCGACGATCGAGACCATGCGGGCCCGTTGCTCCCGACCGGCAGCGTGGAGTTGGTCCTTGAGGAGCCGGAGTTCTTCGTCGCGACCCACGAACGGTGCCTCGATGAGGTCGGCCCGTCCGACCCCGCCCCGCTCGGCCAGGATGCGCTCGGCCCGGTAGACGACGACAGAGTCCTCTTTGCCCTTGAGCGCCCGCTCGCCGACCTTGGAGTACTGGACGGCCCGGTCGGTGAGGTCCCGGGTCGACTGGCCAACGAGGACGTCGCCCTCCTCGCCGATGGACTGGAGGCGGGAGGCGGTGTTCACGATGTCGCCGAGGATGAGGCCCTGATCGTTGCCGCCGGGGCCCACCGAGGCCTCGCCGGTCATGATCCCCGCTCGAGCGGCCATCTCGGGGTGGCCGGCCTCGGCGCCGAGCTTGCTCACCATGTCGACGAGTTCGAGCCCGGCCCGAACGGCGCGCTCGGCATCGTCCTCCTCGGCTCTCTCGGCGCCCCAGATCGCCATGACGGCGTCGCCGATGAACTTGTCGACGACCCCGCCGAAGCGTTCGACGATCTCCTTCGAGTGGTCGAAGTAGCGGGAGATGAACGCCCGCACGTCCTCGGCGTCATTCGCCTCGGTGAACGGGGTGAATCCGGCGAGGTCCAGGAAGAGCACCGAGACGAGTCGGTGCTCGGTGGAGGCGACCGGGGCGGTTGCCGGCTCGGGGGCTGCGGTGTGTGCCGCAGGCGCGGCGTCCCCGAGTGGGGTGCCGCACTCGCCGCAGAACTTCTGGCCAGCGGGCGATGTCGCCTCGCACGAAGGGCATGCGATGACGACGCGGCCTCCGCATTCCCCGCAGAACTTCTGGCCGGCGGGAACGTCGGCGCTACAGGATGGGCAGGTCACGTGGCTCTCCTCCGTGTGGGAGCGTACCTGCCGAGCGGGACGGTGTCTCGGGCGCGACTAGCCCTCGGCGGCGAGCTTGTCCGTGGCGTCCTCGAGGCGCTGGGCCAGTTCGGCGATCACGGCGAGCGCAACGTCCGGATTCGTCTTGAGGTAGGGGATGAAGTCCCAGCGGGAGAGCTGCACCACGCGGACCTCCTCGCAAGCCACCACGTCGGCGGTGCGGGTCTGGTCCTCGAGCACCAGTGCCATCTCGCCGACGTGGTCACCGGGGCCGAGGGTCGCAACCGGTACGCCGCCGGAACGGACCTCGGCCTCACCTTCGAGGATGACGAACATCGCTTGGGCCTTGCCCTTGCCCTCCTCGATCATGAGGTCGCCAGGCCCGAAGACGCGTTCGCGTGCCACATTGGCCAAACCGGAGAGCTGCTCATCGCCGAGTGCGGCGAGCATTGGGGAGTTCTTGAGGGCGTCGACGACGTTCATTCAGGTCCTTTCCTGCCGGGCGAGGTTACCCAACTGCACATGGGGGATGTCGTGCGCGCTGCACCGGGACCGCCTACCGTTGCGTCCGGAGCGAGGAGGATCGGTTGAGCACCGAACTGCAGGGAGATGTCGCGATCGTTGCCGGCCTGGTGGGCCGCCCTGTCACGATCGATGAGTTGACGACCGTCATCGGCGCGGAAGCGAACGACGTCATGGCTGCCGCGTCGGCACTCGAATCCGAGGGCACGATCCGTACCGAGGGTCACGGCTACATCGCCGACCCGCCCCCACCCAGCCCCAGGAGTGCCTGGCTGTCCGGTCGGTTCCTCGAACTCCTCGAGTCCCGCGATGCCCCGGGCGTCGAGATCGGCCGGGTCCTGGCCGCCGCGGGCCGCCACGGTGAGGCATTGCCACATCTCGTCGCGGCCGCCGACGACGGCAACGATTCGGCGTTGGCCGGAGCGCTCGCCATCCACGACCAGTACGGCGGTCTCGAGGCCGAGGTCGAGGGCCGGCTGCGCATCAAGCGGGCGGCCGGTTTCCGCGTCCTGGGCCGTTCGGACGAGGCGTTCGAGCAGGCGTCCCTCGCCGCCCGTCGACTCGAAGGTGTGGCGGAGATCGACGCGCTCGGCTTCTGCGCGGCCATCGCCGACGACCAACAGCGCCCCCAGGTCGCAGAAGCCTTCACCGGTGTCGCCGCCGCTGCGGCCTGTCGCTTGGGGGAGAAGGCAAAGGAAGGTTCGCTCCTCACCCTCCAGGCTCGAGCCCTGAGTCGCATCGGGTATTCCGATGAGGCAGAGGCGGTGCTCGCCAAGGGCATCGAGATCCTCGCCGAGCACGGCAGCCCGACCCAGCGTCGGACGGCACGCAACAACGAGGCGCTCATCCTCCTCGACCGGGGCGAAGCCCGGAGGGCAGCCTCGTCGTTCGACCAACTGCTCGGCGCCGACGATGGAAGCAACACCGTGGGCCGGGCCATCACGGAGATCTACCTCGCCCGCGCGCTGTTCATGACGGGCGATTCGAAGCGGGCCGTCCCCATGGTTGAGGGTGCTGTCGAGGTGTGCCTCGGCTCGGGTGCTTCGGCGCCGATCATGCTCGCCCACATGGCGGTGGCCGAGGGGAACATCGCCGCCGGCCGTGCCGACGAGGCGCTTGCCGCCGCAGACGCCGCGCTCGAAGTCGTCGAGGCCGACCTTCCGCAGTGGACCAACCGGGCCCAATTCCTGCGCGCACAGGCCTTGCTCCTCGGTGGCGATCGCGCCGGCGCCGTCGAGGCCGCGAATGCCGGGTTGGACGCCACCCCGGCGGGCTCGAACGGATGGCGCCTGCGCACCCAGTTGACGGCGGTCCGGATGATGGCCACGGCAGGCGACGCCTCGTGGCCGACCTCCGACGCCGAGGAACTCACCGATGAACTCCTCCAGGCCCGCTGGTACGGCGTCGCCATCCCGCTCATGGCCGAGCGGGCCCAACGGGAGAACGACAAGGAGCTCGGGATCGAAGCAGCTGCCCTCGCATCTCGGCTGGGCAACCCGGTCGCGGCGGCCCGGGCGATCCACGCCGGTGGCGCGTGGGGTGAGCCGGAGGCGATCGCGGTTGCCCGGGGCGTGCAGGATGTCGCCGACAGCGTCGCCCCGAGTTGGGCAGACCAGTGGAAGGCCGACCCGGCCATCGCCGCTGCGCTCGACGTCGACACCGACGTCGATGTCGAGGAAGGCTTGCTCGACGAACGTATCGACGACGCCCTCACGGCCGCCGGCCTCGCCGGTGTCGACACGGTGCTCTCG
>CP070681.1:1022677-1024599 GCA_020352575.1 Acidimicrobiia bacterium
GGGGCCGCTTCGCGTCTACACCTTCTCCAGGACGAAGACCTCGATGTGGCGGTCGAGGCGGGCCCTGTATCGCGCATACCCCGCGTAGTGCTCGACGGCGAGCGGGAAGATGAGCTCGAACTCGTCAGGGGTGGCCGTCCGCGACGTCACCTCCACCGACCTCCCCCGGTATTCGAGGCGGGCCCTCGGCTCGGCGCGCAGGTTGTGCACCCACCCGGGCGTCGGGGATTGGCCGAAGTTCGTGCCGATGAGCGCCACCGCGTGGTCGAAGGGGATGCCGAGGAGCGGCACCGTCCGGGGCGCCCCGGATCGGCGTCCCTTCGTGGTCACCATGAGGACCGGCTTGCGCACGAGCAGGGACGAGAGCGAGTGCCGCCCGTCGGTCAAGCGGAGGACACGGCGATCGATCCAATGCGCGTTGCGCTGGAAGAACCACGCACCGGGCCGCGACGAGGTGATCGCCGCGAGCACCCGCGACCACCAGGTCTCGTCCGGGTACTCGTACCCGAGCGTCTCGAGCACCGTCACGATCGGAACGGGTGCCGACGGCGGAGCGGCGACCTACAGGATCTGGCTGAGGAAGAGCTTCGTGCGGTCGTGCTGCGGGTTCGTGAAGAAGTGCTCCGGGGTGCCCTCCTCCACGAGGGAGCCGAAGTCGAAGAACAGCACCCGATCTGCCACCTCACGGGCGAAGCCCATCTCATGGGTGACCACGAGCATGGTCATGCCGGACTGGGCTAGCTCCTTCATGGCCTGGAGCACCTCGTTCACCATCTCGGGGTCGAGGGCCGACGTCGGCTCGTCGAAGAGCATCACCTTCGGCTCCATGGCAAGCGCCCGGGCAATCGCCACACGCTGCTGCTGGCCACCCGAGAGCTGGCCCGGGTACTTGTCGGCCTGCTCCGGGATCCCGACGCGGTTGAGGAGTTCCATGCCCTTCTCCTCGGCCTCGGCCTTGGACTTCTTGCGGACCCAGATCGGGCCCAGCGTGATGTTGTCCATGATCGTGAGGTGCGGGAAGAGGTTGAAGCTCTGGAAGACCATCCCGACGTCGGAGCGAATCTTCTCGATGTTCCGCAAGTCGTTCGTGAGCTCGATGCCATCGACGGTGATACTGCCCTCCTGGTGCTCCTCGAGGCGGTTGATGCACCGGATGAACGTCGACTTGCCCGACCCGGACGGGCCGATGATGACCACGACCTCACCCTCCTTGACGGTGAGGTCCACGCCGTGGAGTGCCTGGAAGTCGCCGAACCACTTCTTGACGCCGTGGCAGATGATGATGTCTTTGTCGCTAGCCATGATCCGTGGTTCCTATCGCGTTCCGAGTCCGAGTTTCTTTTCAAGTCGCATCGAGGCCCTCGACATCGCGAAGGCGAACGGCCAGTAGATGATGGCCACGGCGATGATCGCCTCCATGAAGGAGCCGAGGAACGCCGACTGGCCGGGGATGACGGTCTTGCCGATGTAGAGCAGGTCGAACAGGCCGATGATCGCCACGAGCGACGTGTCCTTGAACAGGGCGATCACCTGGCCGACGAGCGCCGGGATCACGGCCCGCAGCGCCTGCGGCAGCGTGATGAGCGCCGTCTTCTGTACCACCGACATGCCGAGCGCATCGGCTGCCTCGTACTGGCCCCGGCCGAGCGCCTGGAGGCCACCACGCACGTTCTCCGCGAGGTAGGCCGCCGAGAAGAAGGTCATCGCTGCGATCGCCCTCACCACGTTGTCGATGACCTGCAGGCCCTCGGGGAGGAAGAAGTCACCGAAGTTGATGGCTGCGAACAGCCAGGTGATGAGGGGGACCGAGCGGACGAGCTCGATGTACGCCGTACAGACGGTGCGGAAGATCGGGAGCGTCGACGACCGCCCGAGGGCGAGCATGACGCCGATCGGGAACGAGAGCCCGATGGCGAAGATCG
>CP070681.1:1024699-1027194 GCA_020352575.1 Acidimicrobiia bacterium
GAGTTCGGCATGACCGTGGTCGGGTTCGTGCGGGAGCCCGGCTTCACCGTCTACAGCGGGCCTGAACGGATCGAGGGCCTCGGCGACGCGGGGCCGCCCGGGTAGGCCGTGACACCAGCCAACGAAGAAGGCCCCCACATGTGTGGGGGCCTTCTTGCAGTAGCGGGGGGAGGATTTGAACCTCCGACCTTCGGGTTATGAGCCCGACGAGCTACCAGACTGCTCCACCCCGCGTCGAGGTCCGACGAGTATACGGCCGGTCCGAGGTGTACCGGAAGCCCGGAAACGGCCTCGCTCCCTACGATGTCGGGCACAGGAGGTCCGCATGAACAAACTCATCCTGAAGGTCGCCGTCATCGCCGCCGCACTCTGGGTCACCATCTGGATCATCGACGGCCTCACCTTCGACGGGAGTTGGGTGCAGTTCGTCCTCATCGCCCTCATCTTCGGGGTCGTGAACTCGGTGATCCGCCCCGTGGCGAAGATCGTGTCCCTACCGATCATCATCCTCACACTTGGCCTCGGGGCCCTCGTCATCAATGGCCTCACCTTCTGGTTCGTCGCCTGGCTCTCCGGCCCCGAGGTGCTCGACCTCGGGTTCGCCTCGACGGGCTTCTGGGCGTCCTTCTTCGGCGCCATCGTGATGGCTCTCGCCTCCTCCGTCCTCAATAGGTTCGTCAAGAACTCGCGCCGCTGACCCGTGGATCGCACGCCGTCGGAAGGGCTCCTCGCCGGGGACCGTCGCGCCCTCGGGCGGGCCATCTCTGCGATCGAGGACGCCCGACCCGAGGCCGCGGGAATCCTCCAGGACGTGGCCGGCAAGGCCGGGACTGCACACATCGTCGGCATCACCGGCGCACCGGGCAGCGGCAAGTCGACCTTGACGAGCGCCCTCATCGGCGCACTCCGGGCCACGGGGCGCACGGTTGCGGTGGTCGCCGTCGACCCGTCCAGTCCCCTCCTCGGTGGGGCGATCCTCGGCGACCGCATTCGCATGGTCGAACACGCACTGGATGAGGGTGTGTTCGTGCGCTCCGTCGCGGCTCGCGGTCATCTCGGCGGCCTCTCGCGTACGACCGCCCAGGTCGTCGACCTCCTCGACTCCGTCGGGTTCGATGTCGTGCTCGTCGAAACCGTCGGCTCCGGTCAGTCGGAGACCGAGGTGATGCACCTCGCCCACACCGTCGTCGTGGTGACCGCTCCCGGGCTCGGTGACGAGGTGCAGGCGATCAAGGCCGGCGTGCTCGAGATCGCGGATGTGTTCGTCGTCAACAAGGCGGACTCCCCCTTCGCCGCCAAGACGACTCGCACCCTCCATGACGCCCTGGGCGATGCGTCCGATGGGTGGACACAGCCGATCATCGAGACGATCGCCCTCGATGGGACCGGGATCACCGAGCTCATGCAAGCGATCGATGCACATGCCGCGCACCTGGGCGACGACGTGCGCCGAGCAGCCACGGCCGACCGCGCGCTCCGGCAACTCGCGGCGGCCGCCGCCGACGCCCTCGAGGCGGACCTCCTCGCCAGTGACTCCGAGGGAGTTGCCGACCTCGCGCTCGAAGTGTCGAGCGGCCGCATCCCGTTGGACGAAGCCGCTCGCCGGGCACGCCACTTGCTCGAATAGCGACACCCGGATCCCGTACGATCGCCCCATCGATCGAGGAGTGCCGTGCGAAGGATCCTGACAGCCCTGCTCCTACTGGGTCTCCTCGTCGTCGCCCTTCCCGCTGCCGCACAGGCGGTCGGCGCGGCCGACGCCTGCTACGAGATCGATCACTCGGGGGACAACGACTTCGGGTCGCCGAGTGTCGTCCGGGTCTTCCTCACTGTGCCGCCCGAGTTCGAGGGCACCTGGGTGGATCTCGCAGCCGACGGCGCCTCCGGCCCCATCTTCGGAGCCGGGGAGGTCGGCCCCGATGGGCTCGTCGTCGTCGAACTCCCCCTCTACTCCTATGGCGACCACACCATCGTCGAGGGAATCGTGGATTCGGGCGGCGCCGACCTTGCGTTGGACGTCACGGGTTACGACTTCGTCGTGTCGGACCCCGAGCCCATCTGCGACCCCGGGGATCTCGTCTACGTCGTGGCGACGACCACCACTCTGCCACCCGAGACGACAACCACGACCCCAGCCTCGGAGGCAACGACCACGACCGTCCAGGAAACGACCAGCACCACCGCTCCGGCGACCACCACGACGACCGTCGCCGCGACCGAGCCACCGACCGAGGAGGAATCGGACAGCCCAGGGGGCGGGTGGGGCTGGGCCATTCCGTTCTTCGGCGGCCTCATCGTCCTCATCGGCGGAGTCATCGTGTACCGAGCACCCGGCGCCCCCTGCCGGGAGGAGTTTGCGGCGTGGATGGCCGCACAGTCGGAGTGCGACGCGGCCGCCCAACGCGCCGATGCTGTGAGAGCGGCATGCGACGAGGCGAACCGAGCCGTCGACGACCTCCGCCAGGAGAGGGACGCCGTGTGCGACGAATGGCCCC
>CP070681.1:1027294-1030296 GCA_020352575.1 Acidimicrobiia bacterium
GACCTTGAGTCGGCTCTCCTGCTGGATCATCGGGCACGCTCCAGGACCTCGTCGAGGCGCCAGCGCTTCGTCTTGGACAGCGGCCGGGTCTCGACGATCCGGACGGTGTCGCCGACGCGGGCGTCGTTCGCCTCATCGTGGGCTTGGAGCTTGCGGTTCTTCCGCACGACCTTCCCGTACTTGGGATGGGCACGGGAGAGCTGGATCTCCACTGCGATGGTCTTGTCGGCACCGTCCGAGACGACGACGCCGACACGCGACTTGCGTCGGTTGCGGTCGGGGGTATCGGTCATCGGGCACCTTCCTCGGCTGCGAGTTCCATCTCGCGGGCCACCGTCTTGATCCGGGCGATCTCTTTCTTGACCTGCCCGATCCGTCCGGTGTTGGTGAGCTGGTTCGTGGCGAGTTGGAAGCGCAGGTTGAAGAGCTCCTCCTTGGCCTCGTCGAGGGCCTCGGCGAGCTCGTCGGCGCTCATCTCGCGGTAGTCGTCGGCGGGCATGGTCAGTCCTCCCGTCCCACGAAGCGGGTCTTCACGGGGAGCTTGTGGCCGGCCTTGCGGACGGCTTCACGGGCGAGCTCCTCGGGGACACCGGCGATCTCGAACATCACACGGCCGGGCTTCACGACGGCGACCCAGAACTCCGGGGCGCCCTTGCCCGAGCCCATGCGGGTCTCGGCCGGCTTCGCCGACACCGGCTTGTCCGGGAAGACGTTGATCCAGACCTTCCCGCCACGCCGGAGCGTACGGGTGATGGCCACACGGGCCGACTCGATCTGGCGGGAGGTGATCCATCCCTCGGTGGTGGCCTGGATGCCGAACTCACCGAAATTGACGGAGGTACCGCCCTTCGCCGTGCCCGCGCGGCGGCCGCGATGAACGCGGCGCCACTTCACACGCTTGGGCATCAACATGGGTTATTCCTCTTCCTGACCAGCCTCAGCATCGGCCTCGGTCTCCGCTTCCACGGCGACGTCGGCAGCCTCGGCTGCGGCTTCGGGGGTTTCTGCTGCATCGCCTGAGGTGGACTCAGCGACGGGTTCGTCGGAGGTCTCCACCTCGGCCCCGGGGGTCTCTTCCGTCAGGTCGAGCTCCTCGGCCTCCTCGCGGGAGCGGCGGTGGCGGGATTCGGATTCCTCGCCAGTGCGAGTTTCCTTCCGCTTGCCACCACCGGCCTCGATGATGCGAGGCATTCTATCGCCGTCCACGGCTTGTTCCGCCCGGGACTTCGGCGAGGCGACGCGGCCGCGACCGCCACCGGTGGCGAGCTCGGCCTCGGCCTGGATCTTGCGCTCCCGGAGGGCAGCGCGAGCACCCACGACGTCGCCCTTGTACACCCACACCTTGACGCCGATGGCGCCGACGGTGGTACGGGCGGTGGCGGTGCCGTAGTCGACATCGGCGCGGAGGGTGTGGAGCGGCACGCGGCCCTCCCGGTACCACTCGCGGCGGCCCATGTCGGCACCGCCGAGGCGGCCCTTGCACTCGACGCGGACGCCTTCGGCGCCTGCCTTCATGGCGGCCTGCACGGCACGCTTCATGGCACGGCGGAAGGCCACGCGGTTGGCGATCTGGTCGGCGATGCCCTTGGCGAGGATCGTGGCGTCCGTGTCGGCATCCTTGATCTCGGTCACGTTGAGCTTCACGTTGAGACCCGAGAGCTTCTCGAGCCCGGCACGGAGGCGCTCGGCCTCCGAGCCACGACGACCGATCACGACGCCCGGACGGGCGGTGAACACCTCGACGACGATCTTGTCGCGGAGGCGCTCGACCTCGATGCGGGAGATGGCCCCACGCTCGAGCTCGCCGTTCAGGTAGTCACGGATCGCGCTGTCCTGGATCGCCAGGGCGGCGTAGTTGTCGTCGCTGTACCAGCGGGACTTCCAGTCGGTGACGATGCCGAGTCGGAAGGCGTAAGGATGTGTCTTCTGGCCCATGGGTCAGTCCTCCTCGCCGTTCGACACGACGATCGTGATGTGGCTCGTGCGCTTCAGGATCTGCGTGGCGCGACCCCGGGCACGGGGACGGAACCGCTTGATCGTCGGGCCCTCGTCGGCGAATGCCTCCGCGACGACGAGGTCCTCCTGGGGGATGTCGTGGTTCTCGTAGGCGTTCGCCACGGCCGAGGCGAGGACCTTGCGGACCGGCTCGGCGGCACGACGCTCCGTGAGGTCGAGGGCGACGAGCGCCTCGTCCACGGGGAGGCCACGTACCACGTTGAGGACCTGACGGACCTTGCTCGGGGACTGGCGGATGAAGCGGGCGTGGGCTGGGACCTTCATCGCTTCTTCACCGCCTTGTCGGCGTGGCCACGGAACGTCCGGGTGGGGGCGAACTCACCGAGCTTGTGCCCGACCATCGACTCCGAGACGTACACGGGGATGTGCTTGCGACCGTCGTGCACCGCAATGGTGTGCCCGACCATCTCCGGGATGATCGTGGAGCGACGACTCCAGGTCCGGATCACCTTCTTCTGACCGGACTCGTTGAGGTCTTCCACCTTCTTGAGGAGGTGATCATCCACGAAGGGGCCCTTCTTGAGGCTACGTGCCACGGCTCACCTCCTTCCCTTCTTGTTCCTGCGACGGACGATGTCCTTGTCGCTGTACTTCTTCTTCTTGCGGGTCCGTGCCTCGGGCTTGCCCCACGGGCTCACCGGGTGGCGACCACCCGAGGACCGGCCCTCACCACCACCGAGGGGGTGGTCGACCGGGTTCATGGCGACACCGCGGGTCTGCGGGCGGACGCCCTTCCAGCGGTTGCGGCCTGCCTTGCCGACCTTGATGAGCTCGGCCTCGGTGTTGCCGACCTGGCCGATGGTGGCCCGGCAGTCGAGCGACACCGTGCGCATCTCACCGGACGGCAGGCGGAGGAGGGCACGGTTGCTCTCCTTCGACATGAGCTGGATGCTCGCGCCGGCGGACCGACCGAGCTTCGCGCCACCACCGGGCCGCAGCTCGATGGCGTGCACCGTCGAACCGGCCGGGATGTTGCGGAGCGGGAG
>CP070681.1:1030396-1032306 GCA_020352575.1 Acidimicrobiia bacterium
GAGTACCCCGGCAGGCTGAGATCGGGGGCGACCAGGACCCGGCCGGCCCGATCCCGATCTCCGGGAAGTGCTGCACCGAGCGACGATGCCCGGACGCCAGCCGCCCACACGACCGTCCGGGCGGCGAGGCGCTCTCCGGACGCAAGCGTGACACCCTCCCCATCGATCCCGACAACGAGCGCGTCGGTCCGTACCTCCACACCGAGCTCCTCGAGCTGGCGCTGGGCTCGTGAGGAGAGGGACTCGGGGTAGACAGGGAGCACGTGGGAGGAGCCCTCCACGAGCACGACCCGCGCCGAGGCGGGGTCGATGTGGCGGAAGTCGCTGCCGAGGGCGTGGACGGCGATCTCGGCGACCGAACCGGCCATCTCGACCCCGGTGGGACCTGCGCCGACGATGACGAAGGTGAGGAACTCGTCGGCCCGCTCCGGATGGCGTTCTGCTTCTTCGAATGCCCGGAGGATCCGACCACGGATGTCGAGGGCATCCTCGATGGTCTTGAGGCCTGGCGCATCGGCTGCCCACGAGTCGTTCCCGAAGTAGGAGTGCGTGGCCCCGGTGGCCACCATCAGGTACTCGAAGCCGATCTCCGACCCATCGTCGAGGGCCACCGTGCCTCCTCCGACGTCGACCGAGGTCACCTCGCCGAGCACCACGTTGCGGACGTTGTCCTGGGATCGGAACACGCTCCGGATCGGGTACGCGATGTCCGACGGGTTCAGCGCCGCCGACGCCACTTGGTACAGCAAGGGCTGGAAGAGGTGGAAGTTGCGCCGGTCGACGATCGTGATGTCGACGTCGGCATTCCGGAGTTCCTTCGCAGCGTTGAGGCCCGCAAACCCCCCGCCGACGATGACGACCCGGGGGCGGCTCACTGCCCGTGCACCTCGGTGCGGGCGAACACGTGCGCTTCGACGGGACGCCCCTGCCCGATGTGCTCGTCGATGATCCGGTCCACCACGTCGGGGGTCACGCCCGAGTACCACGTCCCGCCCGGGAGCACGAGGGCGGTGGGCCCGGCCGTGCAGACGCCGAAGCACTCGACCTTGGTGCGGAGGACCTCGGTGGGACGACCCGGACGAGGGGGACCGGCCGACCGGGACCGCTCCTTGAGGCGAGCCCACGAAGCTGCGCCGTCTTCCTCTGACGGCGCGCAGTTCCCGCACAGCAGGACGTGGCCGTCGAGGGCCATGCCGTCCAATCCGGCGGCGACCGGTGCGAGGGATTCGTCCATCGACCGGATTGTCGCAGCGCCCGGGGGCTGTCTCAGCGGACGCTGATCCCCGGCTCGGCGGTCACTTCGCCTACGACGACGCCACCCACCTCGAGGATCGGCCCCTCGGAGCCGGGCGCCACGGCGACGAGGAGTCCGCCGCTCGTCTGGGCATCCGCCAGGATACGACGAGCGGGGAGGTCGAGCGCCCCGAAGTCGACCGTGTCGGCTGCATCGAGGTTGCGTTGGCTGCCGCCGGGCCACACCCCGTCCTCCGCGAGGAGCAGGACGCCGGGGAGCACGGGGACCGCCGAGAAGTCGAGATCCGCCCCTACCGATGACGCCTCGAGCATCTCATTGAGGTGGCCGAGGAGCCCGAAGCCGGTCACATCGGTGGCAGCATGCGCGCCCGCACGCACCATGGCCTCGGAGGCGGTCCGATTGAGGCTCGCCATCGTCTGGATCGCCATGCCGACGAGGCCGTCCGGAGCCACGCCACGCTTGATCGCGGTGGCGGCGATGCCGGTCCCGAGCGGCTTGGTGAGCACGAGGAGGTCACCGGGCAGGGCGCCGGCCGACGTCACCACCCGGCCTTCGGGCGCGATCCCCGTGACGGCGAATCCGTACTTCGGCTCTCGGTCGTCGATGGAGTGGCCGCCCACGATCGTGCACCCCGCCGCGGTCATGACATCCACCC
>CP070681.1:1032406-1040456 GCA_020352575.1 Acidimicrobiia bacterium
TCCCACGTCCGCCCAGCAATGAGGTCCCGCCGTCCCACGAGGGGGCGATGACCTCGCCGTCTTCCGCAAGGGCCTCGATCGCCGCGTGGAGGTCGCCGGTGGTCACCCGTGGCAGGTCGGCGTGGAGCACGATCCACGGGCGGTCCCCGGCATGATCGACGACGGCCCGGGCTGCGCCATCGAGGCCCCCCGGACCCTCGGGGATCGCTGCGACACCAAGGCCCGAGGCCCACTCCGCGACGCCGTCATCGCCGGTCACGACGACCACCTCTGCGGTCTCGGCCGCGATGCCGACGGTGCGAGCCGCAATCGAGATGCCGAGGGCCGCACGCTCCCTCGCATCGAGCAGCGGGGCGAGGCGCGCCTTCGCAACCCCGAAGGGTTTCACCGGGAGGCCGATGAGCACCGTCTGCTCAGTCGGAAAGGGCAGGCATCACCTCGCTGGCGAAGAGGTCGAGGCCGGCGGTGTCGTACGCCGCCTCCGGGAAGTAGATGATGGCGTAGTCCATCCCCACGTCGGCCCACGGGCGAAGCGTCTCGGCCAACTGCTCAGGCGTGCCTCGCAGGAAGCCCCATCGGTTCGGCGCAGCCTCGGCTGCCTCATCGCCGATGAAGGGCCGGTACCGGTCGACGAGCTCGGCCACGAGGGCATCGACCTCCGCTTCGGTGGCCGCGCAGATGACGTTGAAGTTCTTGGACCTCGTGATCTCGCCGAAGTCCCGGCCGATGTCCTCGCAGTGGCCCCGGAGGACATCGGATTTGTGGTTGAACTCCTCCAGGTTCGCCCCGAAGTTCGTGTACTGGGCGTAGCGGGCGGCCACCCGCAGCGTGAGTTGCTCGCCCCCACCGGCGACCCAGAAAGGGATGTGGGGGTCCTGGATCGGCTTGGGTTGGCAGATCGCGCCTTCGAGCGTGTAGTGCTTCCCCTCGAAGTGGACCTCGTCCTCGGTCCACATCCGCTGCATGATCTCCACGCCTTCACGGAGCTGCCCTATGCGTTCCGACGGCTTCGGGAACGGGTACCCATACCCGGCGTATTCGTGGGCGTACCAGCCGGCGCCGATCCCCATCTCCACCCGGCCGCCGCTGATCACGTCGATGGAGGCCGCCACCTTCGCGAGGTAGGACGGCGGCCGATAGGAGTTACAGGTGCACATCTGGCCGAGGCGCACCGTGTCGGTGACGGTGGCGAGTGCGGCCATGAGCGTCCAGGCCTCGTAGGTGACCTCCTGTGTAGGCACGGGGACGGTGTGGAAGTGGTCGTACACCCACAACGACTCGTACCCGGCCCGTTCGATGGTCTGGGCGACGTCGACCATGGTGGACCACTCGTCCTCCCGTTCGATCCCGACCAGGTCGAGACGCCACCCTTGGGGGACGAAGGCTCCGAAGCGCATGTGGTTCCTCTCTTCGCTCACTGCCCGTCTGTGACGAGCTCGTTCAATCGTGTGGCCCACCGGGGACTGTCGTCCTCGTGTTTGACGTACACCCAGGTCTCCTCGGCCTCCGCCGCGAGCAGCCGCTCGGCCCAGGCCCGGAGGTCGTCGTCGGAGTATGCCTCCCTCCGGAGGCGGATGTAGAGGCGGGGTGCCGAGAGGTCGGAGCGGGCTGGTTGGTCGTCGGTCTCCGACACGACGAGACCCGCCCCATGGGACCGCAGCAGCTCCGTGACCGGCTCGGCGAACCACGACTCGTTCCTGAACTCGAAGGCGGGAGCGAGCGAATCCGGCAAGGCGGCGAGGAAAGTGGCAAGGCGGTCGTCGTCGCGCGGCAAATGGGGTGGGGTCTGGAAGAGCACTGGCCCAAGGGAAGGTCCGAGTGGCTGCAGCGACTCCAGGAAGTAGGGGAGGTGCTCACCGGGGTCCTTGAGCCGGTGTGTGTGGGTGATCCGCTGGTGGGCCTTCACCGCGAAGCGGAAGTCGGGACCGACCGTGGCCCGCCACTTCTCCGCCGTCGAGGCGCTCATCGTGCGCCGGAAGGTGTAGTTCACCTCGACCGTGGAGAAGCGCTCGGCGTAGTGCCCGAGCCATTTCGAGCGAGGCACCCCGGAGTAGAAGCCGTCCTTCCACTCGTCGAACGACCACCCGGAGACCCCGATGTGCAGCATGGGCGGAGGCTAGGTGCCGTTGGCATCCGAGGACGCCCTACTCTGGGTCGTCATGGCACGACGCACCAAGATCATCGCCACGATGGGCCCGTCGACCCAGGACCCAGAGGTGGTCCGGGCGATGGTGGCCGCCGGCATGGACGTGGCGCGCCTCAACTTCTCCCACGGCACCGCCGACGACCATCGGCAGATGGCCGAGTGGATCCGTACGGCGGCCGACGCCGAGGGGCGGTCGGTCGGCATCCTGCAGGACATCCAGGGCCCGAAGCTCCGACTCGGCACCTTCCCCGAGGGGCCGCACCGCCTCACGAGGGGTGAGACCGTCGAGGTCATCTCCTCCGAGGTCGCCGCGGACGGTGCCGTGCCCATCGTCTACGACGGACTCCTCAGGGACGTGGCCTTGGGCCACCGGATCATCCTCGCCGATGGGCTCGTGCGTCTCCGCGTGACGGATGTCGGTGACGACCGGCTCCATGCCGAGGTCGAGCTCTCGGGCATCGTCTCCGATCGCAAGGGGGTCGCCTTCCCCGACAGCGACCTCGACACCCCGACGATCACCGAGAAGGACGAGGCCGACCTCGTCGTCGGACGCGAGATCGGTGTCGACTACGTGGCCGTGTCATTCGTGCGCGGCGCTGCCGACCTCGAGCGGGTGCGGGAGATCGCCGGCGACGTGCCGCTCATCGCCAAGATCGAGCTGGCATCCGGGTACGAGCGCCTCGACGAGATCCTGTCGGTTGCCGACGGAGCCATGGTGGCGCGCGGTGACCTCGGCGTGCAGTACCCGATCCAGCGGATCCCCGCCATCCAGGAGGACATCCTCCAGCGCACGAACCGGGCTGCCCTCCTCTCCATCACCGCCACCGAGATGCTCGAGACGATGACACATGCGCCGCGTCCGACCCGCGCCGAGGTCACCGACGTGACGAATGCGGTCCGCAACGGCACCGACGCCGTGATGTTGTCCGGTGAGACGGCCGTCGGTGACTACCCCGTGCGCGTCGTCGAGGTGATGGCGATCATCTGCGAGGAGGCCGACCTTGCGCCGTCCCCGATGCGGGTCGACTTCCTCAGCCAGGTGCCCACCTTCGCCTCTGCAACGGCCAAGGCGGCGGTGCAGGTCGTCGAGGACCTCGGCCTCCACACCATCGTGGCGTTCACCGAGTCGGGCACGACGGCTCGCCTTCTCTCGAAGTACCGGCCGGAGGCTTCGGTGATCGCATTCACCCCAGAGCCAGGGGTGTTCCACCGCATGGCCCTCTACCGGGGGGTGAAGCCCCTCATGTTCGACCGGCGTGACACCACCGACCTCATGCTGGCGGCGGCGGAGAAGCAGCTCGAGAAGTACGGCCTCGCCGAGAAGGACGAGGTCGTGGTCATGGTGGCGGGTATTCCCCCCAACCAGCAGGCGTCCACCAACCTCCTCAAACTCCACGTCATCGGTGAGCGTGCCCGTCGGGGCACGAGGAGATTCGGGGCGTCCGACTGATGCCCGGGCGGCGTCCTACGATGCCGCCGACACGACCAGGAGCCACGATGGGTCAGACGATCATCCTCCAGAACCGCACCGTCATCGGCGATGTCGCGTTGTTTGACATGAACCGCAGCCTCAACGGCCAGGCAGGTGAGCACTTCTCCTCGGTCGCCGACACCGAGGTGTCGACCACGTTCCCAGCGCTCCTCGCCCGTCGGCTCTTCGAGACCGTCGACGAGGTCGATCACGTCTTCGTCGCAGGGTCCGTGGCGAGCGTCCGTGCGAAGGGCGGTTGGACCGACGAGGCGCTCGGGGCCGTCGAGTTCGAGCTCCGGAATTTCTTCGTCCACTGGGCCGACAACAAGTCCTGAGCGAGCTACGGGTCGGAGACGACCACCTGGATCGTGGCCTCGGCCGGGTTGCCATCGAGGTCGGTCGCCGTCACCACGACGTCGTACGTGCCTGCCGCGTTGAACGTGGCCTCGGTGAGCGCAGCCGTGGGAGCCGTGAAGGCGTCCGCCCCGGTCCAGAGGTAGGTGACCTGCTCGTCCCAGTCGTCGATCGCAATGGCTTCGAGCAGGATCGGGGTACCCACCGTCGCCGAGGTCGGGCCTGACAGTGTCACGAGCGGGGCAAGGTTCTCCGGGCAGACGAGCACCCACTCCTCCTCGGGCAGGAGTACCTGGTCGTCCTCGGGGTCCAGCATGCAGGGGTTGACCCGGGTGAGGATGGGTCGGTATGCGTATCGGACCGTCCAGCGGTTCCGGGTCTCCTCGTCGCCCTGGGTGATCCATCGCTGCACCTCCACGGTCCATCCGACGCCACCCTCGTCGTCGATGATCCCCGGCCCCGGCTTCACCAACTCGTCGGGGAAGTACTGCGGCTGCGGCTCCTTCTCGTCCTCGCGTTCGCTCACCTCGGAACGGACCACCCGGGCGTTCGGTCCGCCTTCGGCACGGATGTCGATCTCGGTGACCCCCCGCCAATGGTCCCCCCACAGGACACGGCCGTCGTTGTTCCCCCACAACTCGACGGTGATGGACGTGCGGGTGTAGCGCGTACGGACCATGACTGCTGATTCGCTGTCGTTGCGCCAGATGTTGTGGAGATCGGGCCAGTTGAGCGTCGCCTCGATGCCTTCTGGGTAGCGCGAGAAGTAGTACGAGTGGGGGATGTGGAAGACGTCCTCGTACCCGCCCCAGAACACCGCGTTGTAGATCGTGGTCGAGAACTGGCTCACCCCGCCACCAACCGTGTCCTCGAGGATGCCGGCGACGATCGTGCCCGCCGGGAGGTACCCCTTCTCCTCGGTGCGCTGGCCGACCACCTCGTTGAGGGAGAACTCCTCTCCGGGGAGCACGAGCGTCCCATCCACTGCGTCGGCCATGGTCTGGATGTTCGTGACCCGGGCTTCGCAGCATGCGTGGTAGGTGGTGAAGGAGGAGACCATGTGTCGGATGTCGAGCGCCTCCAGGTCCTCGGTCGTCACCTCGGGTTCGGCGCCGTCGATGAGGGGCAGCGGCGCGGTGCGGGAGGCCGAGCCGATGGCCGCTTCGACGACCGGGAGGAGGGCAGTGACGTCGATGCGCTGGCCGACCTCCGACGGGATGACCGACACCAGGTACGCCTCCTCGTCGAACTCGAACTGGGCATCGACCGGCGGTACGGCGAGCTGGTCCGAGAACGGAAGCACCCGCTCGGCGAGGATCGTGGGATCGAGGTCGACGTCCATTCGGAACCCCTCGCCCTCGGGGACGATCGCCACGACGAGAGCGGCGCCGAGGTCATCCACCGAGTAGGTGAACTCGGTCAGTCGTGGCAGGGCCTCCTCCTCGGCGACTTCGTCCTCGCCGTCCTCCTCGGGCTCCGCCTCATCGCCAGGAGTCTCTGCGGTCGGGACGGTGAGGGTCACCGGCCCGGCAAGGAGCCGTTCCGCCTCGCGGGACGCGGCCTCGACATGCGCGGGGGTGAGTCGGGGTTCGGTCGCCCTGACCGAGAGCCCAACCTCCAGATGTGGCAGCGCCAGGAATGCCGCCTCGAGGGGCGGCCGCGCCGTCGAGGTGTCGATGGTGAGGCCGGCCCTCGGCATCTCGGTGCGGACCGCTCCGTCGACGTACCGCACGGACCCATCGAAAGGGGGAGCGCCCACCAGGTCGTCGGCCAGCTCCCTGAGTTTCGCCTCCATGGCGTCGAGGTCGGTGGTCGCCACGAGGGCCACCTCACTGGGGTTCGAGAAGGAGGCGAGCCAGCGCTGTAGCTCCTCGAAGAACGAGCCGTCACGGCCCACGGCAACGGCCTCATCGACGATGGCCTCGACGTCGAGGGAGAGCCCGAGGTCAGCCGGGGCAACCTGGGCGGCCGCACCCTCGACCCGTACCGTGAGCGGCGCATCCAGGAGTTCGCGTTCGAGGTCCTCGATGCGAAGGGCTGCCTCGGAGGGCGTGTCGCCGCCGATCTCCAGGCCGGCGACGATGACGCCGCGCGGCACCGTGTCGCGATGGACGGCGACGTCGATGAGATAGAGCGCGACGGCCACGAGCAAGAGCCCGATGGGCGCGACGATCCCGGCAGTGCGTAGGCGAGCGTTCATGGATCCTTCGAGTCCCCCCCGAAGTGGGGCAGTGTAGTGAGGGGTGGGTCTACGGCTCGGTCGCAGGGCGCCGTGCGCTGCCTGCCACAATGCGCGCCGTGGAGGGCTCCGCACCGACCGACATCCTGCGCGCGGCGCATCGACTCGACGCGGTGCTGGGAGATCCTTGGCCGTTGGCCCCGCCCGAGTTGGAAGACCGCCGCGCCCGGCTCGCCCAGCTGGTCAGGACGCGCCTCATTCCGCTCGCCGAAGGCGTGGATGGTCCGATCCTCGCCGTGCTGGCCGGCTCGACGGGGGTCGGGAAGTCAACGCTGCTGAATGGCCTCGCAGGCCGCATGGTCTCGGACGCGTCGGCGCTCCGCCCCACGACGACCCGGCCGGTGGCGTGGTGCCATCCCACGCACGTCGGCCGGCTGGGTGCCCGGTCCTTCGGCGGCGTGGTGCCCGTGGTGGTCCCCGACGATCGGCCGGAACTCGCCAATCTGGTCGTCGTCGACGCGCCCGACTTCGATTCGGCCGCGCCCGGCCACAAAGAGGTAGCCGACGCCCTGCTCGCCGCTGCCGACGTCGTCGTCTTCGTGAGCTCCCCGGCTCGCTTCGGCGACTTGGAGGGGTGGAGACGCGTCCTCGAAGGCCTGGGACGAGAGGTCCCGATGCTCCACGTCCTGAATCGGACGGACGGAGCTGGCGTGGCGGCCGTGCGCGGCACGATCCCTGTGCGGGCAGCGTCCCGGAGCCTGCTCCTCGACGCCGACGAGGTGATTCCCGTGGCCGAGCAGGAGCTCGATCCGGAGACGCTCGGCCCACCCCACGCAGCCGTGCACCACATCCTGTCACTCTTGGTCGAGATCGCCGACGAGGACGCAGAGCTCGCGCGGGTGCACGCGATGTCGGGCTTGTCCCGTGACGTTGCTCAGCGAGCGAAGCGGATCGCCGAGGACCTCGTCGGGGCACTTCCGATGGTCGCCGCGGCCAGTGCGGGTGTCGAGGGTGTTGTGGATCGGGCCGTCGAACCGGCGCTCCCCGATGCCGCGTTCACCACGCTTCGGGTGCCCGCGATGCCGCTTCGACGCCGTCGGTCGGGATTCGTGTCCGAGCCCATGCTCCACGTCGTCGAGGATCGCCTGCGTGTGGAGGTCGCGTCGGCAGCCGCGGCGATGCGGGCCGCGTGGCGGACATCGCTCCCCCCGGGCCTGCCGGGGGTTTCGGGGCTACCCGATCCCGATGCGGTCGTCCGTGAAACGTGGGCGGCCTGGGTGAGCCGGTCTACGGAGTCTCCCTACGAAGAGGGCGGAGAGGAACTGCTCGACGCGGGTTGGGAGGAGGCCGTGCGGAACGCTCGGCGGCGGCTCGCTGCGCCATACCTGGACGCCGCGGCCCGGTCGACGCCCGACCTCAGGGAGATCACCGACGCTGCTCGGGTGTTGGGAGCCGACGGATGACGGGTTCCTCGCGAGCGAGCCGGGTAGTTGGCGCCGCTGACGGGGTGGTGGAGCCGATGGCCGTCGCCCGAGCCCGCCGACTCCTCGAAGAGGCCGAGGAGTGGGCGTCGGCACCCGCTGCCATACCGGTGGTGGCGGTGGTCGGCGGAACGGGATCCGGGAAGTCCAGCCTGCTCAACGCACTCGCGGGCGTACCGATCTCTGCAGCGGGGCTCGTTCGTCCCACCACCGAGGAACCGTTGGGTTGGATACCCGGTGAGATCGATGCTGCGACACGTGCGCACCTCGACGGGCTCGGGATCCTCAACCGCGTGTCGGCACCGCCGGCGCCAGGTTGGGTCCTTGTCGATCTGCCCGACACCGATTCGGTTCGACGGGGCAATGCGTTGGTCGCCGAGTGGGTCATCCCGCGGGTTGATGTCGTGGTGTGGGTCACC
>CP070681.1:1040556-1046763 GCA_020352575.1 Acidimicrobiia bacterium
CGCGTCGGCGGTCCTCGCCGAGTCGATGGGCCTGGCCTCCACCTCGGGCGGCTTCGATGTCACCGTCCTCGTCCACACCGACATGGCGTCCCCACACGTGATGCACGTCGGTTCGGAGGCGCAACTCGAGCGACTGAGCCCTGGGATCCTCTCGGGGGAGCTCATCACGGCTGTCGGCGTCACCGAGCCGGATGCCGGCTCCGACGTGGCCGGGATGCGCACGACTGCGGTGAGGGACGGTGCCGGCTGGCGGATCAACGGCACGAAGATGTTCATCACGAACGCCGTGTACGGCGATGTCGTGTTCCTCGCCGCCCGAACCGACGCGGAGAACCGGTACGGGATCTCGATGTTCATCGTCGAGAAGGACCGCGAGGGGTTCTCGGTTGCCCAGAAGCTCGACAAGCACGGGTGGCGCTGCTCGGACACCGCGGAGCTCGTGCTCGACGACGTGTGGGTCCCCGATGAGAACCTGCTCGGAACCGAGCATCGTGGCTTCTACGAAATCATGAAGAATTTCCAGAACGAGCGCATGGTGATCTCCGCCGAGGCAGTCGGCGCTGCGCAGGCCGCAATCGACCTGACGCTCGAGCACACCCAGACCCGGCGGGCGTTCGGCGGCGTCCTCTTCGACAAGCAGGCGATCCGCCAACGGCTCGCGATGGCGCAGGCAAAGGTCGACGCTTGCCGCGCAGCGGTGTACCAGGGCGCATGGATGATGGAGTCCGGACTCGACGCCACCAAGTACATGTCGGGGGTCAAGGCGTTCGCCAACGAGACCGTGAACGAGGTCATGTACGAGTGCACCCAGTTCCACGGCGGCATGGGCTTCATGACCGAGACCCCGGTCGTCCGCCTCTACAGGGATGCCCGGATCAACACGATCGGCGGCGGTGCCACCGAGGTGATGCTCGAAGAGGTCGCCAAGCGCAGCATCGTCGTCTGATCTCTCCCCCTTTGGTGATGACGGCGGCCCGACTCGTCACTACCGTCCCTGACGGGACATACAGGAGGCAGGGACATGCAGACTCCCGGAAAGCCGCTCACCGGCGTCATCCTCGGCGCCGTCGCCGGCATCTTCGTCGTGATCGTCATCCAGCAGGCCGGCGCGTGGCCTCTCGATCGGATGCTGACCTTCGGCGTCATGGGCGTCATGGCCGCCATCGGCTTCGTGCTCACCAAGGGCATGCGGGGCCCGACCGTGGTGAAGATCATCTCGATCACGATCATCATCGTGTTCGTTGGCCTTGCCGGCGTTGGTGTCGCAGAAGCGGGTGAGAGCGGGTACATCGACGGAGGTTGCACGGCAAAGGCGGTCTCCGACATCGACTCGATCGAGAGTCCTGCCGAAACGTCGAAGTCCGACCCCTTCGACGTCGATCCCCAGGGCATGCTGTCGTGGACGGCGACGTCGCCGAACCCGATCCTCAACCACAGCTGGCAGATCGTGGTCGACGTGGCCGGATTCGGGTACGTGCCGGCTCGCGGCGGAGACCCCAATGACGGTGAGTCGCAACTGGAGGTGGGCGAGCGGGACCTCTCGGAGGACGCCGAGGCGATCGAGGGCATCCTCGGTACCTCGAATATCGGCGGCATCTACGAGGTGAGCGGGTACATCGATGGTGATGGCGG
The DNA here is from genome assembly GCA_020352575.1 of Acidimicrobiia bacterium. Classification (GTDB taxonomy): domain Bacteria; phylum Actinomycetota; class Acidimicrobiia; order Spongiisociales; family JAENVV01. The sequence continues at coordinate 1,042,189 of CP070681.1, forward strand.
GCTCTGCACGGGACTCGGCTTCGTCCGGATCGGCGACGGCGGCTGGTTCGAGGGGCCGATCGCCCTCGGCGCGACGGCGATCTCGGTCGTGGTGGTCGTCATCATCGTGATGGTCGGCCGCGGCATCGCCCCGTTGCCGTCGGTGTCGCTCGGCAAGGATGACGTCGTCTAGGGCGGAATACAGCGCCTCCGAGGTGGGTTGCACGGGACGAGAGATACCCTTGGGGGTATACCCCCTGTGACGTGAGGACGCCATGGCCACCGTTGAACTGACACTCGACAACTTCGAATCCACGATCGCCGAGAACGAGACGGTCATCGTCGACTTCTGGGCCGACTGGTGTGGACCCTGCAAGATGTTCGCTCCCACGTTCGAGCAGGCGTCCGAGGACCATCCCGACATCGTGTTCGGCAAGGTGGACACCGAGGCCCAGCAGGCGCTCGCCGGGAGCTTTGGGATCATGTCGATCCCCACGCTCATGGTGTTCCGTGACAACGTCATCCTGTTCAACCAGGCCGGCGCCCTCCCCGGGCCGGTCTTCAACGACCTCATTGGCCAGGTGAAGGACCTCGACATGGACGACGTCCGGCGCCAGATCGCCGAGCAGGAGGCCAACGGCCACTCCCACGAGTAGCCATCCCCGCTCCTCCACGATGTCCCCCGGGGTTGCCCGGGGGACATCCGCGTTCAGGGCAGCAGGGCGTCCTCCCCGAGGCCCACGAGGTTGCCGTAGCGGTGGGTACGGATCGACATGGCCTGCTCCCGGAGGTACCAACGCAACTCGAGTCGGCCCTGGGCGATCACCGGATCGGTGAAGATGCGGGCGTGGACGTCGCGGGCGCGCTCCCACAGGACGTCCGGAGGGGTCCCGATGGCGCGGACCCGGTCGTCGAGGCTGAGTCGGTCGGCAAAGGCGCCGTCCTCCTCGACGACGACGTGGATCGGGAGCCCGTGCCACTCCCACTCGACGCCGGGCTCGAGGGAGACTCCGAGCGGGACGCCGACGGTTCGTGCGGCGAGCACTGCGAGGAGGGCGTCCTCTGGGTTGCCGTCGGCGTGTAGCCGGATGAGGACCCTGGGCGCCGGGCGGTAGCGGAACCCGTTCACCTCACCCACGACCATCGAGGGGTCATGGACCTGTGAGAAGTGCAGGTGCCAGGCGCGGGCGTAGGAGCCTGCCGCAGCAAGGACGCGTGCGGACGGCCGGGCGATCCCATCGAGGATGCGATGTGCCGCGGGAGCGGGCTCACTGACGGACAAGGGGAGTCGGTCCTCCTCCCACACCGCGAACGTGGATACGTAGTTCGGCCCGCCGGCCTTCGCGCCCGCGCCGTAGCTCGATCGCTTCCAGCCGCCGAACGGTTGGCGTCGGACGATGGCACCGGTGATGTGCCGATTCACGTAGCCGTTCCCCGCCTCGATCGTGTCGCACCAGCGCCGGATCTCCCGCTCGTCCAATGAGTGGATCCCGGCCGTGAGGGCGTAATCGGTCCCGTTCATCCACTCGATGGCGGAGCCGAGGTCGGGAGCGCGCATCAGGCCGAGCACCGGTCCGAAGCACTCGGTCCGATGGAAGAACGATCCCGGGCGTACGCCCATTCGTACGCCGGGGGACCACAGGGTGCCACCGAGGTGCTGGGGCTCGACGAGCCATTCCTCCCCTGCCTCCAGATGGGTGAGTGCCTGATCGAGTGCCTCGCCCGGCGCACGGATCACGGGGATGACCTTGGACGTGGGATCCCACGCAGCCCCGACGTGCAGTGACCGAACCGCATCGGCGAGCTGGCGGAGGAAGGCCTCGTCGTCGTACACCTCTGCTTCGAGGATCCCGAGGCTTGCAGCCGAGCACTTCTGTCCACTGTGCCCGAACGCCGACTTGACGAGGTCCTTGATGGCCTGGTCGCGATCCGACATTGCGGTGACGATGAGCGCGTTCTTGCCCGAGGTCTCGGCCGAGAGCCGGAGGTCGGGCCGCCACCCGAGGAACAGCTGCCCCGTCTCCCAGGCCCCCGTGAGGATCACGGATCCGATCCGCTCGTCGGTGATGAGTCGTTGGCCCACCTCGTCGTCGGAGGTGGGGACGAACTGGAGCACGTCGGTGGGCACTCCCGCGTCGTGGAGGGCCTCCACGACGGCGGCCGCGCTGAGCACGGTCTCCGGTGCCGGCTTGCACAGCACCGCGTTGCCGGCGGCGAGGGCGGCGAGGATGCCCCCTGCTGGGATCGCCAACGGGAAGTTCCATGGCGGGGCGACGGTCACGACCCCGAGCGGGACCGGGATACTGCCGTCGGCTTCGAGTCCCGTGGCGTTGCGGGCGTAGTACCGGGCGAAGTCGACGGCCTCGGACACCTCGACGTCGGCCTCGGCGATGGTCTTCGCGGCGTCGCGGACCATGGCTCCGATGAGGTCACCGCGTCGGCGCTCCAGTTCTTCGGCGCACTGCTCCAGGATGCGGGCTCGTTCGGCCTCTGGGGTCGCCGACCATCGGTCGGCCGCCGTTGCGGCCGATGCGATCGCAGCTTCGACCTGGGCCGCGTCGGCCTGCTCCCACTCGTACGCAACCCTGCTCGGGTCGGAGGGATCTGCCGTGGCAACGACCCTGCCTGACGAGACGGGTTCGCCGTCGATCACCGGCAGGACCCGCTCGAGCGCCTTGGCCCTCCACGTCTCCAGGATGTCGTTCGCCCAGGCCTGGTTCGCAGGCAGCGAGAAGTCGGTGTCGGGCGAGTTGGCGAAGGGCGCAGTCGGGTCGAAGGCCACTTCGTCGGAGGCCCGATCCTGCCTGCGACGTGCACCCTCGGAGGCAGAGAGGAGTGACGACGCGAGGAAGCGATCCGCCTGACTGGCAAAGGCGGCATCGCCGGGCACCATGCCAAACAGGTCGTGGAGGAAGTTCTCCTCCTCGGTGTTCTCGTCGAGCCGCCGGATGAGGTAGGCGATCGCAGACCGGAAGTCCTTCTCCTCGACGATCGGTGCGTAGAGGAGCATGCTCCCTGCCACGTCCTGCACCGCCTTCGCCTGGTGGTTCGCCATGCCCTCGAGCATCTCGATGTCGACGAACTCCTCCGTGCCGTGGTGGGAACGGAGCAGGAGCGCGTGGCTCACGTCGAAGAGGTTGTGCGATCCGATGCCGAGGTGGACCACGGACGCATGCTCGGGCCGGGCGCCGAACCGCACCATCGCCGTGAAGTTGGCGTCCACTTCGGCCTTCGAGCCATAGGGGGCCTGTTCCCAGCCGAACCAGGACGCGTCCACCTGCTCCATGGCGAGGTTGGCGCCCTTCACGATGCGCAACTTGATCGGTGCGCCGCCGGCGTCGACCCGCGCTCGCGCCCACTCGGTGAGCTCCCGCTGGAGTGGGCCGGCGTCGGGCAGGTAGGCCTGGAGCACGATGCCTGCGGGGAGTGTCCTGAACTCCTCCTCGCCGAGCGTCTCCGTGAACGCCTCGAACGTGAGGTGGAGATCGCCGTAGGCCTCCATGTCCAGGTTGACGAACTTGGGCGGGTCGACCGAGGCGGCTGCCCGGTAGAGCGAGCGAAGGCGATCCTTCAGGACCTGCTTCGTGGCGTTGGCGGCCACGTGGTCGATCTGGGAGTAGATCGAGGAGATCTTCACGGACACGTAGTCGATGTCCTCGCGCCGGAGGAGGTCCAGGTACTTGGTGAGCCGTTTGGCGGCCTCCTCCTCGCCGAGGATGGCCTCGCCGAGGTAGTTGATGTTCATGCGAACGCCGTCCTCCCGACGTCGCGCGAGGTGGTCGGCGAGCTGTCGCTCCTCGGACGGGAGGATCATCGCGGCGGTCTCGGCGCGCACCCGCGCCACGACGGCGGGTACCACGACCTTGGGTAGGAAACGGCCCGCGATCGCCCCCGTGCCCATCGCCACCCGCTCCCACCCGGCGAAGTAGTGCGGCACGCCCTCGGTGCCGATGAGGTGGTCGAGTTGGTCGGCGACCCGCGCCGCGTCGTTGGAGCGGAAGACCTGGTCGAACAACTCGACGGTGACCCGCTTGCCGTCGGGGTCGCGCATCATGGCCGCCATCCGCTCGGCGTTGTGCCGGTCGTCGTGGGTGCGTTGGTCGAGTGCCTCGGCGAGGAGGAGCGCCGCGAGGTCCACCGCTCGCCCGGGGAGCTCCTCCTCGGGGGTGTCCGGAGCGGAGGAGAGGAGCTCGTCGATGTGCATGACCGCGAATCTACGCGGCAGTGACCTCGAGTCTCTGGGGGCCGCGGAGGAAGAACCCCTTCGGCCAGTCGAGGTCGGACTCGTCCATCGCCAGGGCGAGCCCGCCGGTGCGCTCGAACAGGACGTCGAACGCGGCGATGGCCTCCATGCGGGCGAGCGGCGCGCCGAGGCAGGAATGGATCCCGAACCCGAAGGCCATGTGGGGATTGCGTTGACGCCCGACGTCGAAGGTCTCGGGGTCCTCGAACTTCCGGGGGTCTCGGTTGGCCCCGAAGAGGATGGGGATCACCGGAGCGCCTCGGCTGATCGTGGTCCCACCGATCTCCACGTCCTCGAACGCGATGCGCAGGGTCGTGGACTCGACGGGGCCGTGCCACCGCAGCATCTCCTCC
>CP070681.1:1046863-1051688 GCA_020352575.1 Acidimicrobiia bacterium
GCGGATCGGGGGTGACCGCCTGCCACCTCGTCTTGGCGGCCTCGGTGGCGGGACTGCCCGAGCCACGCCTCTACCCCGGGTCGTACAGCCAGTGGGTGCGGGAGGGGATGCCGGTCGAGACCGGGGACTAGGGGGCAACCTCGACGCGCTCGAGCAGCCGGACACTCGCCTCGACGATGAGGTCCCACTGGTCGTCGCGGTCGACCGTGGCCTCACCATCCCCGTCCTGGGGGCCGTAGGCGCCGAAGCCGGCATGGTTCCCACCCTGGATGGGGACGATCTCGTACGTGGCGGGCAGCCGGTCACGGGCGTCGCTCACCTCCTCGAACGACACGAGCCCATCGGCCGTGCCCGAAATCGCGGTTGCGAACAGGTCCTCGTCGGAGATATCCGCCGAGTCGGCCGGGTACGCCGCCCACAGGAGCAGGCCGTCTATTGCACCAGGGTGGTTGTCGATGTACGACACCGCCATGGCACCTCCCAACGAGTGGCCCCCGAGCACCCAGCGATCCACCTCGGGGAACGCATCGATGATCGCGGTCGCCCGACCCGAACCGAAGATCGCCAACTTGAGGGGCATGTCGGGCACCACCACCGTGAAGCCGCGGCGGGCCATCCGATTGGCGAGTGGGGCATAGGACTCCGGCTCGACCCGTCCTCCCGGGTAGAGGATGAGCCCCACCGACCTGGGCTCCGCCGGGCGGAACGCCAACCACGGGTCCTCGTCCACGAGGACGGCGGCGCTGTCCTGGAGGAAGCCGTTCACGACGCTCTCGGGGGCGGGCCCCGACTGGGCCCACACGACCAGGCCGAGCACCGCGGCGACGATGAGCAGGCCCACGAGGGCCCCGATCCGACGAACCACCTGCATCCGAACGGCAGGGTACCCGGGGGTAGGGTTTCGACCCGGACCGAGGAGGGCGATGCGCGCACAACGGATCACCGAGCACGGCGGGCCCGAGCGGCTCGACTGGGCAGAGGTCGAAGAGCCGCGACCCGGGGACGAAGCGCTCCTCGTCGAAGTGGCAGCCGCCGGTGTCAACTTCATCGATACGTACCACCGGGAGGGCAGGTACACGGTTGCGCTTCCGTTCATCCCCGGCGTCGAAGGCTCGGGCACCGTCCTCGAGGTGGGTGCCCGCGTCGCCGACTTCGCGCCCGGCGACCGGATCGCCTGGTGCAACGCACCCGGCGGATATGCCGAGCGGGTCGCCATCCCCGCGGCAAGGGCCGTGCACGTGCCCGATGGGGTCCCCGACGACCTCGCCGCAGCCGTGCTGCTCCAGGGGTTCACCGCCCACTACCTGGCGTTCGACACGTTCCCCCTCACCGCCGGCGACACCTGCCTCGTCCACGCCGGCGCCGGTGGAGTGGGATTGCTGCTGATCCAACTCGCAACGGCCGCCGGCGCCCGTGTCCACGCGACCACGTCCACCGACGAGAAGGCCGCGCTCGCTGCGTCGGCCGGTGCAGTCGCCGTACACCGCTACGAGGGCTTCGCCGACGCCATTCGCCAGTACGAGGGCAAGGAGCGCCCACTCGACGTCGTCTACGACGGGGTCGGGGCGACCACCTTCGACGAGGGGCTCTCGCTCATCCGGCCTCGGGGACTCATGGCGCTCTTCGGCGCGAGTTCCGGACCCGTCCCACCCTTCGACCTCCAGGGACTCAACGCCAACGGATCGCTCTACGTCACCCGCCCGAGCCTCGGCCACTACATCGCCACGCGACGCGAACTCGATGCGCGGGCACGCGACGTGTTCGGACGGATCGACGCAGGCACGCTCGACGTGCGGGTCGGCGCACGGTTCCCCCTCGCCGATGCAGCCGACGCCCACCGGGCTCTCGAGGGCAGGGCTACCACCGGGAAGGTCCTCCTGCTGCCATGAGCACGCCATCGGTTCGGGAGGCCATCGAGGCAAACGACCTCGATCGCCTCGTCCGGCTCGTCGACGGCTTCGCCGCCGGGCGTGAGTGGGACGCGATCATCGACCTCCGCCATCGGTGTCGGGAAGCCGTCGAGCGGGGGAAGCAACTGTGGGGGGTCGCCCACTACGCCAACTACCGGCTCGCCCTCGATGCGCCCCCACCCATCGCCGGCCCTGTCATCGGCGAACCGAGGGGGCAGCTGCTCCCAGGCCCGCTCACCGAGGTGCTCGGCTGCCGATTCGATTGGGCCACGCTCGCCCCGCACCTCCCCGACGGGCCCGAGGCCGCAGTCGTCGCCCAGGAGCGCGTGATCCGGGGCGAGGACCTTCGCACGAGCGACGTCGACAGCACCGTCCTGGACCTCCCCCTGCACACCCTCCCATGGGAGCGCTTCCCCCCCGTCGAGTACCGCCCCGACGGCGGCACCTTCGACCCACCGGACGAGCCACCGATGCGGGAGGTTGCGATCGAGTTCGATGGCGAGCCCATCCCTGGCGACGAGGGCGCCGAAGCGCTCTTCGAGCTCGGGCGAGAATGGCTCACCCGGTCGAACGGCAGGGTCGAGGTGTCGTGCATCAACGGGACCGCCGAGCAGGCCATTGCCTCGCTCGGGCCGCACCGGGTGCTCGTCGCAGAGCTGCAACTGACCGACGCGGTGGAATGGATGGCGTGGCTCGGCGCCTCCGGCGGAGCATATGGGTCGCGTCGGGGAGGAGCTGCGGGCCGTTCCCTCGCCTGGTGGGCCCTCGCAGCGCTCACCGGACTGGACGAGGAGTGGCCGGTGGCACCCGAGGAACTCGGTGCAGCCGCGTCAGAGCTCCGCTGGGTCCTGTGGTCCGACCTCGCGCCGTCCACCGGGTGGACCTGCCACCTGGCCGTCGAGGACCACCTCGATGGCCTCGCCTGGGCCCTGACGGCCGTGGACGGCGCCTAGCCCAGCCGCCGGCGCAGCGTCCGGATCGCCCCCACTGCCCGCACCGCCTCCCTGCGCGAGACCAGCCCCGACACCGGGGTGAGTACCACGTGGCGAAGGCCGGCATCGGCGAAGTCACCGAGCACCTCGGCCACGTCGTCGACGGTGCCCCACGCAGCCGACCGTTCCATCACGGCGTCGGGAACGCCCTCCAGGGCCTCCCTGAGTTCGACGGCCCCATGTCGGTGCGGGACGAAGTCGACGACGCCTCGGAACGAGGGTCCGAAGGGATGCTCGGCACCGACCGCGCTCCAGGCCGAGGCCGGCGTGATGAGGCCGAGGTAGCGGATGGCGGGATGGTCGAGCATGCGCCGGGCCGCATCCCGGCTCCTGCCGACCACGAACGGCATCTGGAGGGCCGGCGTGATGTCGCTCGGGGGGCGCCCGGCCCGGGCAGCCGCCGCATGGATCTCCCGGAGTCCCGCAGCGTACGCGTCGGGCGTGGCGGTGTAGACCGGGTACCACCCATCGGCGTACTGGCCGGTGATCCGGAGCATCCGGGGCCCATGGGCGGCCACCCAGATCTCGGGGGTGTTCCCCTCCTTGGGTGCCAGGTCCATGAGGGCATCGGGCATCGAGAAGTGCTCGCCCCGGAACTCGAAGGGTCCATCCGAGGTGAAGCAGGTGCGGATGATCCGGACCGCTTCCTCGAGGCGGCCGACGGGCCGATCGAAGGGAAGGCCATAGGGCTCGACGTTCTCCCGTTCCCCCGCACCGAGTCCGAGGATGGGTGGTCGGGCGGTGAAGTGCGAGAGGGTCATCGCGAACTGCGCGATCGAGACCGGATGGCGTCGCAGGGCCTCGGTGACGCCGATCCCCAGCTGCAACCTCCCCGCATGGGGGGCCAACCGCCCCATGAGTGCCTGCGGATCGAAGAACGCATGGGGTGAGCCACCACGGGCAAGCCAGGTGAACCGCCTGTTCCACAGCCCTGCAGGGAACCATCCCATGAAGTGGTCGACGACCCAGGCACTGTCGAGGCGGAGGCCCTTGGCCAACCGGAGCATCCACCGGGAGGCGGATGCAGGGGGCTGGCTCCCCACGCCGATGCCGAAAGAGAGCCGCTCTGCCACAGGAGCACCCTACGGGATGGGCTCCAGGCCCAAGGCGTCCTCAGCGGCATCGAGTCGCTGGCCACCTCGCAGCACCGGGGCGAACAGGTCGCCATGGGTCCGCAGTCGTTCCCAGATGGTCGAGATCGTGAAGGCCCCGGGGCCCGGGAGGTCCTCCAACTCCTCCCACAGCAGGGGGGTGCTCACCGGTGCGCCCGGGAGGGGCCGGACGGAGTAGACACTGGCGATCGTCTTGCCACCGACGTTCTGGTTGTGGTCGATGAAGACCTTGCCCTCCCGAGCGGGGATGTCCCATTCCATCGTCACATCGTCGGGGTCGGCGGCCAGGGCGAGACGGCCGACCGACTCCACGAAGCGACGCACCCGCCGATAGGAGTGCACCGGGTCGAGTGGGACGTAGATGTGGAGTCCCGTGGCGCCCGACACCTTTGGGTAGCCGACCAGGCCCAGCGCCTGGAGGGCCTGCCGCAGGATCGTGGCGACGTCGCGGACCTGGCGCCCCGTGGCGCCATCGGCCGGGTCGAGGTCGAAGATGGCGAAGTCGGGCGCATCGATCGTGTCCCGACGCGAGAGCCACGGGTGGATCTCGATGCAGCCCATGTTCGCGAGCCAGAGGAGCGACTCCCGGTCGCCTGCGGTGACGAACTCGATCGGCTCCCCCCGGTGGTCGGAGTGGATCGGCTGGAGCGGCATCCAATCGGGTTGGTGGCCCGGGGCCTGCTTCTCGTAGAACCACTCGCCATCCCAGCCATCGGGGTAGCGCGCCATGACGATTGCCCGGTCCTCGAGGTGGGGTAGGAGGAGCGGGGCGATCGAGGCGTAGTACTCGACGAGGTCACCCTTGGTGTAC
>CP070681.1:1051788-1053183 GCA_020352575.1 Acidimicrobiia bacterium
ACCGCGGCAGCAGCGACGAAACCGACGAGGTAGCCGACGGTCGGTCCGGTGACGACCTCCCAGCCGCTCGACCCACCAGCGAAGAACGGAACGCCGACGATGCCCATGGCGAGGTAGAGGAGTTGACTCGCCGCACCTGCCCGCAGGCCGAGCGTGGCGCCGGCGAGCAGGATCGCGAATGTCTGGCCCGTGATCGGGACAGGGGTGAAGGGGAGCGGGATCTCCCAGAGCGCAGTGAGGCCGGTGAGGAGTGCGAAGCCGAAGACCGCAATGGCCATGGCCGCCCGGGCACGTGCGCGGGGGACGACTGCAGCGGCGAGCGTGTTGGGGGCCGTGGCGAACACCGGGACTCCTTCTCCTCCGGGGGCGCCACGATACCGGGGCCCATCATCCGATGGGCCTCGGAACGAGGTGCTCCACGATGTGGCGCTTCTTGGCAGCAGCCTTGGCGAATGGGAGGGCGACCATTACAGCGATGAGCAGTTTCCTCACGACGTCTCCGTTCGATGTGCGCATCGTGCAATAGATGAGACATCGCGTATCGGCAACGTATTCCCACTACGATTCGATGTGGAAACGGAGTCGAGATGCCAACCACCGAACGAGGCCCGGGACGTCCTCCCGGTCCGACCCGCCGCACCGAGAAGACCGTCCTTGCCGCAGCACTGCGCCTCTTCCTGGAGGGGGGTGCCGACGCCCTCACGTTCAACCGGATTGCCGAGGAGACCGGGGTGTCACGCTCGACGATCTATCGGCATTGGCCCGACCGGGCCGCTCTCGTCGCCACGATGCTCGAGAAGGCCACGTTCCCCCATCACACCGAGCGCCTCACCGGCGAACTCGAGAACGACCTCCAGGTCGCCATGGAGTCGATGGTCGAACGCTTCGAGCATCGCCCCGTTCGGGAGCTCTTTGCTGCACTGCTCACGTTCGGTTTCACATCAGACAACGTCAGCACGACGGGCGAGGCCTTCATCGGGGGGCTGCTCGAACCCGTTGATGACGCGATCGCCAACGCCATTGCCCGGGGCGACCTCGAAGGCGAGACGCACGATCTCACGGCTGAGCTGGTGGGACCGCTCGCGCTCCTCCACGTCCTCCTGGGCCAGACGGTGACCATCGATGACGGCCGCAGGGCGGTAGAGCGCTTCCTTGCGCTCCACACCTAGCCGGCGAGGCGGATCGCCTCCCTGGCAATGACGTCGGGGGCCTCCCAGTTGAGGCTGTGGCCCATGTCCTCGAGCGTCACGAGCCGTGAGCCCTTGATGCCCTTGTGGAGGTCGGCCGTGTGGAACGGAGGGGTGGTCTTGTCGAGCGTTCCGATCACCACCGTCGCGGGGAGGTCGAGCTCGCCGAGTCGGCCGTAGCGGTCCTCGTTGACCATCGCCTCGAGGA
>CP070681.1:1053283-1060043 GCA_020352575.1 Acidimicrobiia bacterium
GTCGAGATCCTCCGCAGGCGTCGACCGAAGACGGACGCCGCGATCACCACGACCGGGAGGAAGCTGAGGACCGTGAGCGAGAGGGTCGGGCTGAGGATCACGATGAGAGCCACACCGCCGATGAGCGTGATCCCCTGGCTGAGCGCCTGGGCGAGCGAGGCCGACACCGTGGTCTGTACGACCGAGGCATCGGAGGTGAGCCTGGAGGTGATCTCACCCGTGCGCCGGGCGTCGAAGAACGCCACCGGGAGCCGCACGACCCGGTCATACACATTGCGGCGGAGGTCGGCCACGACGCCCTCTCCCACGACGTCCAGGGCGTAGACCCGCAGGGCGTTGAAAAGTGCCTGGAGGGCGAACACCCCCACGAGGATGAGGGCCACCCGGTCGAGCGACGCGGTCGTACCCGATCCGACGAGGGCGGTGTCCACGAGGTCTCCCATGATCCGGGGGAAGACGAGGCCGAGTCCGGACGAGATCGTCACCCCGACAAGGGCGAAGGCCAGCCACTTCCGGTACGGACGGACGAAGCGGAGCAGGTCCCGCAGCCGCCCTGCCGAGACCCGGAGCCCCTCGGAGGGCCCTTTCTCGACCCTGCGGGGCCTTCGCCGTGTCCGGTCCATCGCAGCAGCCTATGGACGACGTGTGCCTACCCACCCCGGTACCGTCGTCGCATGCGCATCGTGCACACGAAGTCGGCGTGGGAGTTCACCTCCCCCGGAAGCGACGACCCGTTCGCAGACTTCGTCACCCGTGCAGCTGGGGACGGGTTCGGCGGCCTGGAACTCTTCCTCCCGTTGCTCGAGGAATCGCCCTCCCGGGTGGCGCAGGCGATGGAGGCGCACGGCCTCGACCACCTCGTCATCGACGTCATCACCGAAGGCGACAACCCCGCCGACCATCGGGCGAGCTTCGATGCCGCCATCGGGCAAGCGGCCACCTACGGGCCGGCCCTCATCAACAGCCACACGGGGCGGGACATCTTCCCGTTCGACGAGAACGTGGCGCTCTTCGATCACGCCGTGGCCGTGTCGGAGTCGGTGGGCATCCCGATCGTCCACGAAACCCATCGTTTCCGGCCCACCTACTCGGCGATCGAGACGCGGCGATACCTCGAGGAGGTGCCAGACATGCTCCTCAACGCCGACCTCTCCCACTGGTTCGTCGTCCACGAGTCGGACCTCCGTGACCAGGACGGGGCGATCGACCTCGCCCTCTCGCGCAGCCGCCACATCCACGCCCGCGTCGGTTTCGAGGAAGGCCCACAGATCAGCCACCCCAACGATCCCCGTTGGTCGACGCAGGTGGAGCGCCACGTCGAGTTGTGGCAGCGCATCGTCGACCACTGCGCCTCGGCCGGTGTCGAGACCCTCGCCATCACCCCCGAGTTCGGGCCGTTCCCCTACGTCCCGATGCAGGCGTTCTCCGATGAACCGGTCGCCGATCCCTGGGATGCCAACGTGGCGATGCGCGACCTCGTGGCAGACCGCCTCTCGGTCTAGCCCACGACGACGGCGTCGGCGTCGGCCACCTCTGCTTCGAGGCCACGGATGCGCGGATGTCGGACGGCCCACATGGTGATGGCGATGGCCAGCGCGCCGGTGCAGGAGAAGAGGAACCCGGTTCCGCGACCCGCACCCGACCCGAAGATCGTGGCGAGGGCGAACCCGCCCTCGGTGAACAACGGCTCGAAGACCCGGTCAGCGAGCAGGCCGGCCGTGAGGAAGGCCACCGGCGAGGCCGCGATCGCCGACACCTGCCGGATCGCAAAGACGCGGCCCTGCAGCTCCGGGGGGACCTTCGCCTGCCAGATCGCCTGGCTGCTCCCACCGGCGACGGGGTGCGTGGTCATCATGAGTAGGAGCCCCGCGATGACCAGCCACAGGGCCGGGCGGAGACCAATGAGCACGAGACCGGCGCCCATGAGGGCGATGGGGACGTACACGCCGAGCACCTTGTTCGCCGGACCGCCCCAAGCCGTGAGCACGAGGCTGCCGATGGTGATGCCAACAGCCCCGATGGAGGCGACGACACCTGCGACCTGCTCGGTGGTGAGGCTGAGGAGGAGCGGGATGAAGAGCACCCCCTGGAAGGCGAAGGCAAAGTTCACCATCACGAACGACAGCATGAGGATGAGGAGGCCACGACGCTCGAGGACGAACGAGAGACCCTCGCGGGCTTCGAGTAGGAGCCCGCGGACCCCGGCACCCCTGCGCTCGGATGGTGGCGCCGAGGGGAACCGCTGGAAGGCGAGGATCCCGACTGCGACGAGGTAGCTCACCACGTCGATGGCAAAGAGCGGACCGAGTCCGACCGTCACGACCAAGGTGCCGGCGATCGCGGGCGCAAGGATCCGTCCGAGGCTCCCCGCCAACTGCACGAGGCCCGACGCGCGGGCGTAGTGCTCCTTGGGGATGAGCATCGTCACGGCTGCGGAGTACGCAGGGAACTGGAACGCACCGAAGAGGCCGCTGAACGACAGGGTCACGTACAGATGCCAGATCTCGAGCCGCCCGGCCGCGATGAGGGCGAGGGTCGCCAAGGTGCCCACCGCTGCGCCCGTGTCAGAGACGATCATCGCCACCCGCCGATCCCACCGGTCGACGAGGGCGCCCACGAACGGGGAGACCAAGAGCGCAGGTACCTGGGAGGCAAGGACGATGAGGGCGAGTTGGGTGACCGACCCGGTCTCGGTGAACACCCAGATGGCGAGCCCGAACCGCGTCATCGCTGAGCCGAGGATGCTGACGAGCTGGCCGACCCAGACCGCACCGAAGGTGCGGGCCCCGGGCGCCTCGAGGAAGGTGCGAAGTCCGTTCATATGCTTCACCATATTACTTTTCTCGCAAACTATCAACTCGTGTAGCAATGTTCTAGAATGGCCCCATGGGCACTGACCACACCGACGTCCCGCTCTGGCGGAAGGTCGCCACGACCACGCTCCATGCCTCACTCATCCTCAAACAGGACCTGGAGGAAGTGCTGCAGGAGGAGACCGGCCTCCTGCTCGCCGACAACGAGGCGCTCCTCAACCTCGAACACGGCGACCTTCGCATGAGCGACATCGCCGACAAGCTCGTCCTCTCCCGTGGCGGCACCACCAAGGTGATCGACCGCCTCGAGGCCCTGGGGTACGTCGCTCGCGAGCCCGACCCCGAGGACAGACGCGCCACCCTCGTGACCATCACCGATGCAGGACGAGGGGTGCGCCGCAAGGCCCAGGCCGTCACCGATGTCGAGTTGGAACGGATGTGGGCCGGGCACCTCACCGAGGAGGAGTCGACGGTGATCGTCGAGGCGATGCAGCGCGTCGTCCACGCCCGCCTCGGCGCCGTCGACTGAGATCCCGCGCCCGTCGCCCCCGCTCACCTCGCGATGCTGTTTTGACATCACGCCGCTGAAAAGCCTGGCGACGGCGTAGCGATTCAGCCGAAGAGCTGCCTCGTGCCCTTCACGAGGTTCACCAGCATCCCGATCACGGTGCCAACGATGCCGACAGCGATGGCGAACCGGGCGATGTTCGTCCACAGCGTGGCGTCGAACGCGAACGGGAACACCCGCCACAACGCCACCGCAGCAACGAGGCCGAAGGCCCCAGTCACGACCTCACCCCACGAGCGCATCCACCGGGGGTCGTAGATCACGAACACGATGTGGGTGCCGACGGTGACGAGGATCTGCAACCGGATCAGGGGCACGACCTCGGAGAAGTCTTCGGTGAGCCAACCGAACCACCCCCACGCAAGCAGATTCCTCACGATCCAGAGGACAACGAGGTTGACGAGGATCGCAATGAAGTCGCCGAAGACCCGGGCCCCCTTTGGCGCCCGCTTCCCCTGCTTCGGGGGGCGACGGTCGAGGGTGACAACGTCGCTCATGTCGAGAACGCTACGCGTCCTCGTCTGCGCCGTGCAGCGCTATCCCCCCGCCAGGCGGGCGCGGAGCAGTTCCTCCTGCTCCACGAGCATCTCATTGAGCAACTCGAGCCGGGCGGCTGAGTCAGCGGCCTCGAGGAGCCGCTGGGCGTCGAACGGTCCCACCGGGGCCATGTTGGCGAGCTTGTACACCGCATTGATCGGTTTCCGGGGATTCACCTCGACGGAGAAGTCGCCGACGTCGTAGCCCAGCTCGCTGGCGATCACCACGATCCGCTCCATCGCCTTCACGGCGGGGCCGAGGTCGAGTTCGCCCGGCTCGGGCTCCAGGAGGTCGATGGTCTCGGCCTGTGGGTAGGGGTCGTCCGGCAACCACTCGGTGACCTGCAGGCGATGGGTGGCCCGGCACATGATGAGGCGGCGGTCGTCGGGGAGCCGACCCATCTCCTCGACCACGACGTGCGTCCCGATGTCGAACCGATCCTCCCCACCTCCCGACTCGGAGCCGCGGGCGATGAGGACGATGCCGAAGCCGAGGTCCTGCTCGACGCACTCGTCGATCATCTGGAGGTAACGGGGCTCGAAGATGTGGAGCGGGATCACCGCCCCGGGGAACGGCGCCGACCCGAGCGGGAACATGCGGGTGAACACCCGGTCAGGCTAGGAAGCGGCCTCGGACAACCCCGCGGGGTCCGGTGAATCGACGTCGAGCGGTCGTTCAGTCCTGAGGAAGAGGAAGAAGCACCATGTGGCAGCTGCAGTGAGGAGGTGCCAGATGGCGTGCGCCTGGACGATCGAATCGGGGTCGCACCACGGGTGGTCGGCGGTGCCGGTGAGCCAGATGGCGTAGGCGCCGAAGAACGAGACGATGCCCAACCAGAACCACGGGGTGTAGGTCCGGCGGGCTCCAGCGGGGTGCTTCGGAGCCAGGGCGGGCACCCAGAACAGGATCACCCACCAATACTCCCCGGGCGCGTCGAGCATCGTCATCGGCGTGATGCCGAACGCGAGCGCCACCACGAATCCCATGAGGCCGGAGGCAGGCCGCACCCACGGGGCATCGAAGCGGAACACGACCTCGGAGATGACCCAAAGGGCGATCGACACCCCGAAGAGGTCGAGCCCGATGCCGAGATCCGATCCGATGAACCAATACCCCGCCGCGTAGGCGCCGAGCAGCACCCCGTAGGCCGTGAAGAAGGTGCGGTCTGACCACCGACCCAGGCGAGCGAGGTTGAACAGCCACGGGATGAGGATGTAGGCCACCATGCTCACGTTGTCGAGCCACGCGCCCGAGCGGGTGTGGCTTCCGTGCATCGCCATCGACCCGGGTCCCAGGAACAGGGCCGCTGCGGCGTACAGGAGCACGATCGGCTGGTTGCCGATGAACCGGTTCGTGACCTTGCGACCCGACACGACATCTCGCCCCAGCACCGAGTACATGACGAGGCCCGACACCACGAAGCCGAGGTTGCCGAGGGTGTTCACCGGCTCCCGGAGCAGCCCTCCCGACACCCGCTCGCACCACCGGGAGATCTCGCCGATCGCCTGCTCGTTCGCGGCCGGGTCACCCCACCCGATGGCACCCCACGTGAGGAACCCAACGGCGAAGACGCCGAACGCAACCCCCGCGATGCGGAGCGGTCGATAGGCCTCGGTCATGCAGGCACGCTAGCCCGCAGGCAACGCCCTCAACAGGGATCGACGGCCACGGCCTGCCAACAGGCCTCACCCAGTGCCGTCCACTGCTCCTCGGTGAGATCCTCCTCGGCCGCGACGAGTCGGACCGCCGGCCCCATGCCGAGGTCGTACAAGACCTCGGGCGGCAGGTCGACGAACTGGTGCTGGCGTCGCGCCTCGGAGGCCACAATCGACCGCGCGTGTCACGCAGCGGCCTGCACGATGGCGGCCACGTCGAACGCCTCACCGATCTCCTGCTCGGAGACGGTCCAGAGCTTCTGCAGGTCGGGTTCCTTCCTGAGCCGTGCTCCCACCCCACCGACGACGGGAGCCCCTCGAAAGATCCACCGGGGACGGTAGATCGCGCCCCCCTTGGCCCGCGGGTCGGTCCCGGCCCGGAGTTGGTCGAGCGCACCTGCAGCCGCAGACTGGCCAATGCGCTCCACCACACCCACCCAGAACTCCTGCTGGCGACCCGGGAGGTTCCTCGCCGTGGTCTGCTGGAGGCCACTTTGCGCCAGGCCCGGGTCGGCTGCGAATGCCCGCACCGACGAACCTGCCGCTTCGAGGCGCCGATTCAGTTCGATCGAGAAGTGGAGGTTCGCGAGTTTGGAGTACCCGTACGCCTCCCACTGGTCGTAGTTGCCCCGGTGGTGCGGGTTGTCGAGGTCGTATTCGCCGGCGGAGAAGCGGGCTGTGGAGGTTGTCGTCACGACGCGACCCGCCTCGGCCCGCTGGAGCGCTGGGAGGAGGAGCCGGGTGAGTTCGAAGTGCCCGAGGTGGTTGGTGCCGAACTGGGCCTCGAACCCATCCTCGGTGGTCCATTCGGGCGTGGCCATGATCCCGGCGTTGTTGAAGAGGAGGTCGACGACCGGGTGGGCTTCGAGTACCTCGGCCGCGAAGGCTCGGATCGAGGCGAGAGAGCCGAGGTCGAGCTTGCGGACTTCCAGCGAGGCACTCGGGACCGTCGCCTCCACCTCCGCCTGCGCCGTCGCTGCCTTCTCGAGGTTGCGCGCGCCAATCACGACGTGGGCGCCGTTGCGGGCGAGTTCACGGACCGTCTCGAGGCCGAGTCCACCGTTGCCACCGGTGACGACGGCCACCTTGCCGGTCAGGTCGGGGATGTCGCGTGCGGTCCAGGACATGAGAGGGGCTCCTCCGTCAATGGTCGCCCATTATCGACCCACATCTGTCGCACCCTCGAG
>CP070681.1:1060143-1061998 GCA_020352575.1 Acidimicrobiia bacterium
CGACGCGTCGCCGAGCAGCGTCGGCGGCGCCGGTCCCGTCGGCGACTGGGATGGGCCGCGGCGGGCGCGTTGGCGATCTTCGCGGCATCGGTGGTCGGCTCGGTCCTGTGGTTCACCCGACCCCCCGAGACGCCGCCGGCCGAGACGGTCCCGGCGATCTCCGGGGACGGGGCTTCGTTGCTGTTGATAGGGACAGATGGCGAGCAGCCGGTCGCGTTCGCCCTCCTCGCCACCCACCCCGACATCGACGATCGCGTCCTCCTCTTCCCGCCCGGCCTGCTCACCGTGCTCCCCGGCTTCGGTTCCTGGGAACTCGACCGCGCGGACGAGTTCGGCGGACCGGGCCTGTCGGCGATTTCACTCACGAACCTGACCGGTGCGCGGATCGACGGGACGGTGCGTATCCCGGTGTCGGCAATCGCGGGCCTCCTCGATGGGGCGGAACTGGAACTCGATGACCCCATCCTCCGGGAGGAGGGTGACGACCAGGTGGTGGTGGTGGCAGCGGGCAACGCCGAGCGAGATGCCGAGCGGATCGCCATCATCCTCGGCGAGCAGGGGGTCGGTGACCAGTTGGCCTGGCTCGTCCGCCAGGGCTCTGTGGTCGAACTGCTCCTCGGGCGAATCGCCAGCACGGCCGGGGAGGTGGACCGTCTCCTCGAGGTCTCGACCGGTGACTTGACCCTCGCGCGGGATGTCCTCGCAGCGGTGGCAGGCGACCCGAGCACCCGCGTCACTGCTGCCCAGGTGCGCCCCATCGCCTCGCTCGGAGGCGCTGAGGAGCGGTACCAGCTCGCAGTCGACGACGCCGAGGCGTTCATCGCCGACCAGTCCTCCTACCTCAGCATCGTCGACGGCCCCCGTCCCCGGGTCGAGGTGTTGAACGGAACCCAACGGGTCCAGGTGACCCCACCGATCGCCGCCGAGTTGGTCCTGGCCGGGTATCGGGTCGTCCGCACGGACAATGCCGATCGGACCGACTACGAAGCGACGCGGATCGTCGGGCACACCGAGGCGAACCAGTCCGCCGCCCTCTCCGTGTTCGATGTCCTCGGGTTCGGTGAGGTGCGTCTCGAGGTGCGGCAGCCGAGTGGGATCGTCGACATCACTGTTATCGTCGGCGACGATTTCCAGTGACGACGGACGACCAAACGGCACCCGCTCCCGCACTTCCCACCGCCGACGACGGTGCCATTGCCCTCGGCAAACTGGCTGCCGATGCGCTCGACGACAAGAAGTCGCTGCACATCACCCTCCTCGACGTGGGTGATCTCCTCCAGATCACCGAGGTCTTCGTCCTCGGTACGGGTACGTCTCGTCGCCACGTCCTCACGCTCGGCGAAGCGGTCGCCGACAAGCTGCGCGAGGAGGCTGGCCGCAAGCCGCTCCGGGTCGAAGGCGCAGAGGAGGGGGATTGGGTCCTCCTCGACTTCGGTGATGTCGTCGTCCACGTCTTCCAGGAGCAGCCGCGGGACTTCTACGACCTCGAACGTTTGTGGGGTGACGCGCCGCGGATCCCGTGGACCCCGAAGCCGCCGCAAGACTGACCCACTGCTAACCTTCCCCGTCCTCGGGGCTGTAGCTCAGTTCGGCAGAGCACTTGACTGGCAGTCAAGGGGTCAGGGGTTCAAATCCCCTCAGCTCCACCCCTCGAAGACCCCGGTTCTCCGGGGTCTTCGCCTTTCCCGAACGCCGCGGGAGGCCTCGTCCCGCCGTGAATCCGTCAACTTGAGCGGCTTCTCACCGATACTGCAGGAGTGATGGAGGCGGAGCGGGCAGCGACCCCCAGGGGTGTGTCGACGATCGACGGTTGGCTGCGCCCTCTCGGCGATCCCCCTCCGGGCGTGCCGGTCAC
>CP070681.1:1062098-1069055 GCA_020352575.1 Acidimicrobiia bacterium
CGCTTTGCGCGTTCGATGGCGAGTTCCGCCACCTGGGTGTGCTCCTCGGCGGGGCGGTCGAAGGTCGAGTACACGACATCGCCCTTCACCGTGCGCTGCATGTCGGTGACCTCTTCGGGCCGCTCATCGACGAGGACGACCATGAGGTGGCACTCCGGGTTGTTCGCGGCGATCGAGGTGGCGATCTCCTTGAGCACCGTGGTCTTGCCGGCCTTCGGGGGCGACACGATGAGGCCACGCTGGCCCTTGCCGATGGGGGCGATGAGGTCGACGATCCTCGGGAGCACGCGCTTGCGGGCGTCCACGACCTCGAGGCGGAGTCGCTGGTCGGGGAAGAGCGGAGTGAGCTTCTCGAACTTCGGACGGTTCCTCGCCGTCTCGACGTCCATCCCGTTCACCGACTGCACCCGGATGAGGGCGGGGAACTTCTCCTGGTTGCGAGCGGGGCGGATGGGGCCGATCACGAGGTCGCCACGACGGAGGCCGTTGCGTCGAATCACGTTGACCGAGACGTACACATCCTTGTCGCCGGGCTTGTAGCCGGAGGTGCGGAGGAACCCGTAGCCCTCGGGGAGCACGTCGAGAAGGCCCTCGCGGAACTCGAGCTCGTCATCGGGCATGTCCTCCCAGCGCGGACGATCGCCCGCTCCACCTCCACCTCGCTTGCGACGGCGGCGGCGGCCATCACCCTGCTGGCCCTGCTGGTTCTGGCCATCACGGTGCTGTTGGTTCTGCCCACCCTCGGACCGCTGGCCACCATCACGTGACTCGCCGTCACCGGAAACGTCGTCGCCGTCCTTCTCCTCGGCCCCCGAGTCACCATCGGGCGCGTCGCCGGCGGCCTCACCCTCGGGGGCGGCGCCGTTGCTGGACTTCTTCACCTCGGGGAGTTCCACCTCGGGCGCGGTCTCGATGACCTCGGTGTCGGGGTGGTCGAGGATGGCGGAGATGAGCTTGGCCTTCTGGAGGCCATCGGACTCGACACCGATCGCCTGGGCGATCTGGCGCAGGTCAGCGATCGGCTTCTTCTGGAGGTCGGCTCGGCTGGTCACGTAGATCCTTTCGAGTCGTGCACGGGAACGGAGCCCGGCTGCACGGGACGGGGAAGCCCCTGTGGATACCTCGCCACGGCATGCAAGAAGCGATGCGGGGAGGGGGATACGCCGACTGGCGTGGTCAGGAATATAGCGACTTGTGACCGCTGTGCAATGCCGAGCGTCAGTCGAGGTCGAGGAGGTAGGCCCGGACGGCGTCCTCACTGGGCGGCAGGTGGTCGACGCGTTCGTCCCTCGTCATGAGGTCGGCGAGGTCGTCGGGCAGGGCCGGGCGCTCCCCCACCGCTGCCTCGACGGCATCGGGGAACTTGGCCGGATGGGCAGTGCTCACCACGACCAGCGGAGCTGCCGGGTTCCGGTGTCGGGTGATGCCGGCGGCCCACCCGATCGCCGTGTGCGGGTCGACGATCGGTCCACCACGGGAGTGGAGGTCGGCGATTGCCGCCGATGCCGCATCGTCGGTCATCCACGCCGAGGAGAAGAGCCCCTGGAACATGCCGATCGTCGCCGCCGGCACCTGGAGCACACCGGACGCCCGGTACTCCTCCATGAGGCCCCGGAGGGCGATCGGATCGCGCTCGACCATGTCGAACAACAGGCGTTCGAGGTTGGACGGGATCTGGATGTCCATTGCCGGAGCGATCGTCGGGACCACCTCACGCATCTCGAGCCGACCCGACTGGAGGAAGTCGGAGAGGCCCCGGTTGACGTTCGTCCCGACGACGATGTGGCTGATCGGCACGCCCATCGACCGAGCGACGTACGCCGAGAGCGCATTGCCGAAGTTGCCGGACGGGACCGCCACGGCGATCTCGCCTCCCACCCGCAACGAGGCCCACACGTAGTAGGCGGCCTGCGAGGCGATGCGGGCGAAGTTGATCGAGTTCACCGCCGAGACCGGAATGGGCAGGGTGGTGTCGGTGAGGAGGGCCTTCACGATGTCCTGGCAGTCATCGAACGTCCCGGCGATCGCCACGTTCCTGACATTGTCGTCCAGCACGGTGGTCATCTGCCTGCGTTGCACGTCGCTGACCCGGCCCTCGGGGTGGAGCACGACAACCCGCATCGACGCGACCCCACGGAGGGCCTCGATCGCTGCCGAGCCGGTGTCACCCGACGTCGCACCGATGATCGTCAGCTCCTCTCCGCGTTCGCTGAGCACGTGGTCGAGCAGCCTGCCCACCATCTGCAGGGCATAGTCCTTGAACGAAAGCGTCGGACCCCAGAACAGCTCGAGGAGCCAACCGTCCTCGAGCTTGGTGAGCGGGGCGACCTCCGGGGACCGGAAGCCGGCGTAGGCCTCACCGGCGAGGCGGGCGACGGCGTCGGGGTCGATCACCCCATGGGTGAACGGGGCGATGACCCGAGCGGCGACGTCGGCGTACCCGAGTGCGGACCAGGAGTCGTCGATGTCGAGGTGCGGCCAGTGCTCGGGCCAATACAGCCCGCCGTCGGGGGCGAGGCCGGCGAGGATCGCGTCGTCGAAGTGGACTGCGGGCGCGCCACCCCGGGTCGAGAGGTACCGCAAGGTCAGCCTCCGAGCACGCGGAACATCGCACCGACCTCCCGCACGACGGGGAGCGCGCGGAGTTCGGCCTCGGCCGCCGCGTGGGCGGCCTCCGGTGCCTCGTGCGTGACGATGAGGAGGGTTGCGCCGGCGCCTCTCCCCTCCTGCCACACCGAGGCGATGGACACGTCGTGGGAGGCGAACTCCTCGGCGATCGAGGCGAGGACCCCCGGGGAGTCGACGACCTCGAGTCGGTAGTAGCGACGGGTCACCGTGTGGTCGAGGTCCGCGAGGCGCGACGGTTGGAATCGAACGGGCGGGGTCACCTGGGCACCAGCAAGCAACTCGCGGGCGGCATCGATCACGTCGCCGAGTACGGCGGTCGCCGTCGGGTCGCCGCCGGCGCCGGGACCACTGAACAGGAGCTCACCGATCTGTGGTCCCTCGATGTAGATGGCGTTGTGGGCACCCCTGATGGAGGCCAGCGGATGGTCATCCGGGACGAGGGTCGGGTGGACGCGGACGGCAACGCCCGCCTCGGTCTCCTCGGCAACCGCCAGCAACTTCACGACATATCCGAGCCCCGCCGCGTGGCTGAGATCGGCGACATCGATGGTGTCGATGCCCTCACGCGGGACGCTGGGACCGTCGATCCACGTGCCGAATGCGAGGGAGGCCAGGATCGCCGCCTTCGAGGCGGCATCGCCGCCCCCGACATCTGCGGCTGGGTCCGCCTCGGCGAATCCCAACTGCTGGGCCTCCGCCAACACCTGGTCGTAGGGGGCGCCCTCCTCGGTCATCTTGGTGAGGATGAAATTCGTGGTCCCGTTCACGATGCCGAGCACCCGGGAGAGGGGCTCGCCGGCGAGCGACTGGGAGAGCGGACGGATGATCGGGATGCCACCGCCCACGGCTGCCTCGTAGAGCAGTGCCACACCCTGCTCCTCCGCCAGGGAGGTGAGTTCGAGGCCCCGTGCGGCAACGAGTTCCTTGTTTGCGGTGACGACTGCCTTGCCGGCGCGCAGCGCACGCTCGACGACAGCGCCGGCCGGCTCGAGCCCGCCCATGAGCTCCACCACGAGCTGCACCCGGTCGTCGTCGACGACCTCCATGGGATCGGTCGTCACACGATCGGCGGGCAGGTGGAACGGTCGGGCCTTGTCGGGATTCCGGACGGCGACCTTGACCAGGTCGAGGCCGAGCCCCGACTTCGCCGCGATGGCGTCTCCCTCGTCGAGGAGTTTGCGCGCGAGCGCGCCACCAACGGTGCCTGCGCCGATGATCCCGATTCCGACCTGCATGGGCGGGGAGGGTAGGAGGCACGACGGAGGAAGGACGACGCACTTCGACCCTCCCGCACTTCGTGCCCTGTGCCTCGTGCTGGTTCAGCGCTCGCTGGGGTCCGTGTGGACCCGCAGCGTCGGGTATGCGAGGTCCACATTGGGTTCCTCGGCGAAGGCGTCGAGGACGCCTTCCCAGAACCGTTCATCCGCACCGCGACGACTGCGTACTCCGACGAGGAATCGGGCGGTGAGCAGCACTCCGGAGTCCTTCACCGTCACGTACACGCGCGGTGTGAGGGTCCCGATGCGGATCTGGTACTCCCGGGCCGTGTCACGGATGCGTTGCTCGGCGTCCCTGGCAACGACCGGCACGCTGTCTGCGAGCACCTGCTCGATCCGCTCCTTCGCCCTGCGCCAGTCGGACTCGAAGGTCACGAGGACGGGGATCTCGTGCCAGATGAACTCGAACCCCTCGGTGTAGTTCGCGAGTCGTTCGGTGAACAGGACGCCGTTGGGCACATGGATGAGCCGCCCGGTCGATTGGTCGGCGTCCACCCAGTTCCCCACTTCGAGGAGGCTGAATCGGAAGATCCGCACGTCGACCACGTCACCGATCGTCTCACCCACTTCGACCCGGTCACCCACCCGGAACGGCCGCCGGAGGATGATGAATGCCCACCCGGCGAGGTTCTTCAGGACATCGGCGAGCGCGATGGCGACACCGGCGGAGACGAGGCCGATGTAGGTCGTGACCGAGTCCAGTGCGTCCACCCAGATCCACGCGAGGGTCAGGATCACGACGATCGTCGTCACATAGGTGACCGACTTACGGATGCGGTACATGCTCTCCGGGTCTTCGACGCGGCCCTGGATCGCGCGGACCACCACCCGCCGGAGCACGAGCAGGATCGCGATGGCGACGAGCGACGACACCGTCTTGCTGACGACGTCGGCGCTCACCCCGAACTCCGAGAAGAACTGCTCCACGACCGGGAACCTACCGGAGTGGCGGGCCACACCTACGCTTCAGCGGATGGAGGAATTCCTCGACTCGAGAGCCGCTGACCTCGTCGCCACGGCGTTGCTCGTCCTGGGCGTGGTCGTGGGGCGCGCCGCCGCCGTTCGCTACATCCGCTCCCAGGAGTGGGACAACGTCCAGTTGAGCCGACGGTGGCTCGTCACCATCCGCAACGTCGCACTGCTCGTCCTCCTCTTCGGCATCGTGGTGATCTGGGCGGAGCAACTGCGCACCGCCGCCATCTCGCTCCTCGCCCTCGGCGCGGCGATCGTCATTGCGACGAAGGAACTCATCATGTGCGTGAGCGGCTCCATCGTCCGGGCCTCCGGGCGCTCGTTCTCGATCGGCGATCGCATCGAGATCAAGGGCATGCGGGGCGATGTCGTCGACCACTCGCTGCTCGTCACCACGATCCTCGAGGTGGGGCCGGGCGAGGCGCGCACAGGTCGCACCATCGTCTTCCCCAACTCCCTCCTGGTGACGGACTCGGTGGTCAACGAGACCGCCGGACGGGACTTCGTGCTGCATGCGTTCACCGTGCCGGTGGACCGCGGCGAGTGGCGCGAAGCGGCCGACCAGCTCCTGAGCGCAGCAGAGGACACCGTCGAGTCATTCGTCGAGCAGGCCGCAGCAAGCTTCGAGGAGCGAGCCCGGCGCTACTCGCTCGCGCTCCCGTCGGTCCGTCCGCAGGTGGTCGTCGACGTCTCGAGTCCAACGACCGTCGAGCTCACCGTCCGCGTCCCGGCCCCAGTCAATGGGAAGGGTCGGATCGAACAGGAGGTCATCCTCCGCTGGCTCCGCGAGTCCTCCGACACCGACCTCGACGAATCCGACAGCACGGGGATGTTGCCGAGGGTCAATCGCTCGGAGACCTGATGGCTGGTCCCCTGCCCTTCGACCTGCTCCCCGACTCCGCCGAGATCGGGGTGAGCGGACACCTCTCCATCGGAGGATGCGACACGCTCGCCC
The DNA here is from genome assembly GCA_020352575.1 of Acidimicrobiia bacterium. Taxonomy (GTDB): domain Bacteria; phylum Actinomycetota; class Acidimicrobiia; order Spongiisociales; family JAENVV01. The sequence goes on from CP070681.1 coordinate 1,067,931, forward strand.
TCGCCGAGGAGTTCGGCACGCCCCTGTTCGTGTACGACGAGGCGCACCTCCGCGACCGATGTCGGCGGGCCGCCAATGCATGGCCGGGTGGGGCGGCCTACGCCACGAAGGCCTTCCTCTGCACCGCCATGGCCCGCCTCGCCCACGAGGAGGGCATGCACCTCGACGTGGCAACCGGGGGCGAACTCCACGTGGCGCTCCATGCGGGCGTCCCGGCCGACCGCCTCGTGATGCACGGGAACAACAAGAGCGAGGCCGAACTGGTGATGGCCCTCGAAGCAGGCGTCGGTCGCATCGTCGTGGATTCGTTCGACGAGATGGACCGGATCGAGCGGTTGGTGGCCGAGGGCCACGCACCACCCCGCGTCCTCGTCCGCCTCACCCCCGGCATCGAGGCGCACACCCACGAGTTCGTGCAGACCGGCCACGACGACACGAAGTTCGGCTTCACCGTCTCCACGGGCGCCGGCGAAGCAGCGGTGCGACGCGCTGCCGCCTCTGCGGCGATGGATCTGGTCGGGACGCACGTCCACATCGGCAGCCAGGTGTTCTCGACCGACAGCCTCGCCGCGGCGGCCCGACGGGTCGCCCGCCTGGTCGCACCTTTCGACCTCGAAGAACTCAGCATGGGCGGTGGGCTCGGAGTCGCCTACGTCGAGGGCGAGCGCGCTCCCACGATCGAGGAGTGGGCCGAGGCCGTGCTCGGAGCGTGCGAGGCCGAGGGCGTGACCGCCAGGGTGAGCGCAGAGCCCGGACGAGCGATCGTGGCGTCCGCTGCCGTCACCCTCTACGCCGCGGGCACCGTCAAGGACATCCCGGGCATCCGGACCTACGTGGCGGTCGATGGCGGGATGTCCGACAACCCGCGACCGGTCCTCTACGGCTCGGGGTACGAGACGTTCCTCCCTCGAGCGGTCGGTGCGGACCGCCCGATGGGCATCCGACTCGTCGGGAAGCACTGCGAGTCGGGCGACCTCCTCGTGCGGGAGGGTTGGGTGCCCGAGGACCTCGCCGTGGGCGACATCGTGGCGACGCCCGTGACCGGCGCGTACGGCCACACGATGGGCTCCAACTACAACAAGGTGCTCAGGCCGGCGGTCGTGTTCGTGTCGGGCGGTGACGCCC
>CP070681.1:1069155-1073952 GCA_020352575.1 Acidimicrobiia bacterium
ACCGCCGGCGTTGTCGGCGATGGGGCCGTAGGCGTCGACAGCGATCGTGATGCCGAGGGTCGCGAGCACGCCGATGGCGGCGATGGCCACGCCATAGATGCCACCCTCACCGCCGAGGGCCCAGTCACCGGCCCAGAAGGCGCCGCCGATGCCGGCAGCGGTCACGATGACCGAGTATGCCGCCGAGCGCTTGCCCTCGGCCACACCGGCGAGGACGACGGTGGCGGGGCCGGTCTCGGCCTGCTTGGCGATGCGCTTCACGGCGTTGTAGTGATCGGAGGTTGCGATCTCGGAGATCTTGCCGATGCTGAACCCGACGAGGAGGCCGATGACGACGGCGATCCACAGGCCGAGCGGGTTTTCGGCCTTGTCGCCGAAGAGCATGTAGACGAGCCCCAACACGCCGGCAGCGGCGAGCACCATGGCGATGTTCGTACCGCGATGGAGCGAGGAAGCGAGGTCGTTGGCATCCTTCGGCTTCACGAGGAACGAGCCGATGATCGAGGCGAACATGCCGACCGTCGCGACGGCGAGTGGGAAGATGATGGTCTCGGCGAGGAAGTCGCTGCTGGCGAACACGATCGCGGCGAAGGCGATCGGCGCAACGAGCGAACCGACGTAGGACTCGAAGAGGTCGGCACCCATGCCGGCCACGTCACCCACGTTGTCACCGACGTTGTCGGCGATCACAGCCGGGTTGCGGGGGTCGTCCTCGGGAATGCCGGCCTCGACCTTTCCGACGAGGTCCGCACCGACGTCGGCGGCCTTCGTGTAGATACCGCCACCGACACGGGCAAACAGGGCGATGGACGAGCCACCGAGGCCGAGCGCCGTGATGATCTCTGCGCCGAACTCGTGGTCACGGAAGATCAGCCAACCAACGGCCACGCCGAGGAGGCCGAGGCCCGCCACCGTGAAGCCCATGACGGCGCCGCCGCGGAAGGCGACGGGCAGGGCCTTGGGGATGCCGCCGAGGCGGGCAGCCTCGGTGGTCCGGGCGTTCGCAGCGGTGGCGATCCGCATGCCGATGAATCCTGCAAGGCCGGAGAACACGGCGCCGACGACGTAGGCGGCTGCTCGCAGCACACCGGCTTCATCGGCCATGAACGCTGCGATCAGGATCGTCATGATGACGACGAAGGCAGCGACCCAGGTGTACTCGGCCTTGATGAAGGCCATGGCGCCCTCGCGGATGGCGGCCGCAAGTTCCTTCATGCGGTCGTTGCCCTGGGGCTCCTTGCTCACCTGGTTGGCGAACAGCCACGCCAGCACGAGGGCCGCAAGGGCGGCGCCGATCGCGACATACAGATACAGATCGAGGTCCATTGGGGTTGCTCCGTTGGGGACGCCTAGAACGGCGGCGAGTATAGGTTTCCGCCCTCTCCTACCCCCATCCGCTGGAACCCATGCGTCGCCTCGCCCTTCTCCTCTCGATCGCCATCATCGTCGCCGCGTGCGGTGGTGGGACGACCGACCGGCCGGTCCCCACCGAGACCGCTGCTCCCACCGCCACCACCACGACCGTGGCACCGACCACGACGATGGTGCCGACGACGACCACCACCGAGCCCCTCGCCGACGTCGGCGTGTTCGTGACGGTCGCCGACGCCCCCGTGGGCCTCGAGGAGGCCGTCACCGAGCTCTATCTCGCTGCGGCAATCCCGGCGACCGCACCGCGCGTCGCCGAAGGCCTTGTTGCCCACGTATCGGGCAGCGGATCGCCGGGCCTCGGGCGCGAACTCACTGCGACGGTCGGCACGGTGCCGAACGGCGACGTCGCCGTGGTGACCGACGGCACCGACGTCGTGCTCGCCGCCAATGCCGAGGACCAGTGGCAGGTCGTGGGCGCATCGCTCCCCTCGCTCGGCCTCGAGCCCTGGTTCGGCGACTCGGTCCGCCAGCTCTACGTGATCGGCTCCGACGCCCGACCCGGCGAGAACCAACTCCGGTTCCGGGCCGACTCGCACCACATCATCACGATCCAACCGGATGGATCGGCCGCCTCGATCGTCGGCATCCCCCGCGATGCCTGGGTCGAGACCCCCGAGGGCACGTTCGAGAAGTACACCGACGTCATGGCGTCGAACGGCCCCGAGCGCATCCTGGGCACCGCCGAGATCCTCACGGGGCTCGATCTCGAGGGGTACGTCGTGACCGGCTTCAAGGGGTTCGTGAACCTGGTGAATGAGTTCGGGGGGTTCGACCTCGACATCCCGTTCGCCATGGCCGAGCCGAAGTCTGACGCGTACTTCTCGGCCGGCGTCCAGTTCGTGGACGGCGCCGACGCCCTCGCCTTCGCCCGCAACCGCACGATCGACGGTGGGGACTTCACCCGCCAGTTCCACCACGGCTTGATCATGCAGTGGGCGATGGCCGCCGTGCAGACCCGGGACATCACCGAACTGCCCGGCCTCCTCGAGACGCTCACCACCCATACGTGGACCGATCTCCCACCCGGCGACCTCCTCACGTTCGGCGCGCTGGTGTGGGAACTCTCGCCGTTCGAGGTCACGAACCTCGTGGTGGAGGGGGATCAGGCACGACGCAACGGCCAAGCGGTCGTCGTCCTCAGGGAGTCGGCCTTCGAGGTCTTCCGGGACCTCGCAGATGGCCCGGTGAGCTGACACCGGTGCCCGCCCGCTACGTCCCCATCCTCCTCGAGAACATCGCGCGGACCGAGCCGCACCACGCCGACCGGCGCCTCCCCGAACGACCCGCCGAGCAGCTGCACACGATCTTCCACGGGTGCTTCGACTGGCACTCGGCGGTGCACTCCCACTGGTCGCTCGCTCGCATCGGCCGACTCGACCTGATCCGTGACCGCATCACCCCTCAGGCGGTGGAGGGAGAACTCGCCACCCTCGAACTCGCCGACGGGTTCGAGGTCCCCTACGGGTTGGCGTGGCTCCTCACGCTCGACGCCGAGCTCCCAGACGAGGTTCGAGACGTCCTTGCGCCCCTGACCCGGCTCGCCCAGCAACGCCTCCTCGAGTGGACCAGCGCCCCGGTGGACGAGTCCGGTCTCCACCGCCAGACCGCCTTCTCGGCGTGGCTCGCCCTGCGATGGGCCCGCCTCGACGGAGACCACGAACTCGCCGAGGCCATCGAGCGCCTCGCAATCGGGACGTGGGGATCGGCCCGGGCCCACACACTGGCCGACGAGTCGGGGCCGACCGACTTCCTCTCCCCCGGCCTGTGCACCGCAGCCCTCATGGTCGAGGTCGTCGAGGATCCGGCGGGGTGGTTGGACCGCTTCCTGCCGACACTCGAAGAAGAGCTGGGACGCATCCAGCCGGTCGTGAACCCCGACCCGACCGACGGACACGCCACGCACCTCGACGGGCTCAACCTCTCCCGGGCGTGGGCCGCCAACCGGATCGTCCGCTACGCCGCCACATCGGGGTTCGCCACCCGCCATGCAGAAGCAGGGCTGGCCGCCTCCACCAGCACGCACTTCGCCGGCTCGCACTGGCTGCCCACCTTCGCGGTCATGCTCCTCACGGACCTCGCGATGCCACCCGGCGGGTACGCTCGCCATCCATGAGCGACGTTCCCGCCGGCATCGCACTCGCCCCCGTCTCGGAGTGGCTCGAGGCGAACGTCGCCGGACTCCGAGGGCCATTCACCTTCGCCCGGATCGCCGGCGGGCACTCGAACATCACCTACCGGGGCGAGGACGCATCCGGGTCGGCCTTCGTCCTCCGCCGACCTCCCCTCGGCGAGGTGCTCGCCACCGCCCACGACATGGCCCGGGAGCACCGCGTGATCTCGGCCTTCGTGCCGACCCCGGTCCCCGTCCCCGAGACGCTCGGCCTGTGCGAGGACCCGGCGGTCAACGGCGCCCCGTTCTACGTGATGTCCTACGTCGAGGGCACCGTGCTCCACGATGCCACCATCGCCGGGGTCGCCTTTCCGGGTGGACCCGAGCGCTACGCCCTCGGCATGCACGTCGCCGAGGTCCTGGCCGACCTCCACGGCGCAGACCCGGATGAGATCGGGCTCGGCGACCTCGGCCGGCGGGAGGACTACGTCGGCCGGCAGCTGCGGAGGTGGAAGAAGCAGTGGGATGCCCACCACCAGCGGGAGATCCCCGACATGGACTTCGTATTCGAACGGCTGGTTGGCTCCATCCCCGAGCAGCGGCACTCGACCGTGGTCCACGGCGACTACCGGCTGGGCAACATGCTCGCCACGCCCGCGGGCCGCATCGCCGGTGTCCTCGACTGGGAGCTCTGCACCCTCGGCGACCCACTCGCCGACCTCGGCTACCTCCTCAACACGTGGTCGTCAGCCGACGAGCCCGGCGTGGAGGGGGTGGGCGACTCCCCCACCGCCATCGGCGGGTTCCCCTCCCGGGATGAACTGACCGAGTCCTACGCAACGGCGACCGGCTACGACGTGGAGGGGATCGAGTGGTACCGGGCGTTCCAGTACTGGCGCCTCGCCGCGATCGTCGAAGGGGTGTACGCCCGGTACGTCCTGGGAGCGATGCCGAGCGTTCCCGACGACCTCGAGGAACTCGGCGCACGTGTCTTCGCGCTGGCGGCCATGGCCCGCGTGCTGGTGGACTAGTGCGAGACCTCTCGTCCTTCGAGTACGTCGGTGGGTTCGCACCACGTGGTTTCGACAACCACGTCGACGCGCTCATGTCCCAGCTCACGCTCCATCGTCCACCGCTCCACCACCACGGAGGGTTGACCCTCGAGGAGGCGTCACCGGGATCGGCGACGTTCCGCCTTCCGGTCGGCCCGCGCTGGCGACGGCGAGACGGCGCCGTGGCCCCGGCTGCGACGCTCT
>CP070681.1:1074052-1076998 GCA_020352575.1 Acidimicrobiia bacterium
TCGGACATCCACACAGCGTATTCGGCGTCGCGCGACGAGTGGCGTCGTACGCTGCCGGCCATGGCCATCGAGATAGGGCGCCTCCGACCGGACGAGTTCGCCCGCCTCTACGAGATCGTCGCCGAGCAGAACGACCCGGAGGACGTCCATGATGCGCGCTCCACGCTCGAGGGTGCCCACGCGCGGCCCGACGACTGGATCGTTGCCCGTGTCGGCGATCGACTCGCCGCCATTGCGATCGTGGTGCCGATGGAGGCCCGGATCGGTGGGATCTCCCTGCCGGCCCTTGCCCCGGAGATCGTCGCCACTGCGAAGGAGTTCACGGGTCGCGGCCTCCAGCGCTCGCTCTTCTCAGCCCTCGCCGAGGCGTACCCGGATCGACCGATCCACCTCGTCGAGGGGATCCCGTACTTCTACCGGCGGCTCGGGTACGAGTACGCCATCCCCCACCCCACCCAACAGGTCGTGGAACGGCCGACGAGTCCCGACGGCTGGGAGGTACGACAGGCGACCCCCGACGACCTGGATCGCATTCTCGGGCTCCAGGCTGCGACGCAGCAGGGTGCCGACGTCGCCTTCACCCACCCGCCCCATCTCTGGCACTGGGTCATGGAGTCCCCGCTCTATCGCGTGGTGATGGCAACGGACGGAGGGGAGTGGTCGATGGCCCGCGGCTACTCCGACGGCGACGACCATTGGGTGATGGAGGTGGCGGCCGAGTCGGACCGGGGTGCCCGCGCCGCGATTTCCGGCGCCGTTGACGGTGACCGCGTCCGCGTGTACCACCGGCCCGGCGCCCCGTGGATCGCGGACCTCGGCGGCGAGGCAGTACCGCCGGGATACGCCTACTACGCCCGGGTGGGCGACCTCCCCGCCGTGCTCGACATGGTCAGGCCCGAGTTCGAGGAAGCCCTTGCCCGCTCCGAGCTCGCCGGGTGGTCCGGGACCTTCCTCCTCTCGCAGTACGCCTCCTCGATCACCAGCGAGGTCGTGGGCGGCCGGTTCGGTCGGTTCGAGGTGGGCGGTCCGGTACAGGCGCCCGTCTCGCAGGGCGGGTCGGGGGTGCCCCCCGACCTCACCGCACACCTCCTCCTGGGCCCGCTGGGAGCCAAAGGGCTCGCCGAGCGCCACCCCGACGTCCTCCTCGGGAAGCAGGCGGACCTCATGGAGGTCTTGTTCCCGCCGCGGACCGCCGATGTGCACACCTGGGTAGCGCCCTAGTCCCGGAAATCGCTTGACCCTGACGCAACGTCAAGGAGTACGGTCCCGCCATGTCCGACCGTGGGTTGTCCAAGGGTTTTGATCCTGCCGAGTACGAGGAGGAGGCCAAGGAGCGCTGGGGCGAGACCGATGCGTACCGTGAGGCAGCCCGCCGTACCTCCTCGTACACGAAGGAGGACCGGGCCCGACAGCAGGCCGAGATGGAGGACATCGAGTCCTCGTTCGCCGACGCGCTGCGGGCCGGCCTCGCGGCCGACGGTCCAGAGGCGGTCGCCCTTGCCGAACGGGCCAGGCGCCATATCGATCAGTGGTTCTACCCCTGCTCCACCGAGATGCACGCCATGGTCGCCGAGGGGTATGTGACCGACCCCCGATTCACCGCGCACTACGACGACCGCGAGCCCGGACTCGCCCGGTACGTCCGAGCCGCCGTCGTGGCGAATCGGTAATTCCCCGACGTCGTCGGGCACGCACCCGTACCGTTTCCTCGACGGCGCCACACGGGCGCCGTACGAACACCGGAAAGGAGACAGATGGTGCCCACCGCAGGTACTCGTCCCGTCCGGTCAGTGCTCCTGGCCGGCTGAGACACCGACGGCGCTGCCGTCGTCCCGTCCAACGACCCAAGGAGACCCCCGTGCACCACTTCGACGTGCGCGCTGCGTCTGCCATCGCCGCCGAACGAATCGCCGTTGCCCACCCACGGGTCCCGCGTCGATTCGATTGGCGACGGCCGGCACGCGAAGCGCAGTGAACCATCGGTTGCCCCCGGCCCAGGCCGGGGGCAACCCGCGATCGGCCGGTGGTGCGCCGCGACCCGGCAAGCGGGCCCCCGCCCCTCGGTAGGCTCCCGCCGTGGCCCGCCCCGACGATCTCAGCTTCGACTCGCTCACCGTGCACGCCGGCCAGGTGCCGGATTCGGACTTCGGCTCTCGTGCAGTGCCGATCCACCAGACGACGTCGTTCGTCTTCGAGGACACCGATCATGCGGCCTCGCTCTACAACCTGGAGTCGCCCGGCCACATCTACTCGCGGATCTCCAATCCAACGGTTGCGGTGTTCGAGGAGCGCATGGCTGCGCTGGAGGGTGGCGTCGGTGCCGTGGCGACGGCCTCGGGACACGCTGCACTCCACCTGGCGATCGTGACGCTGATGGGTTCGGGTGGCCACATCGTCGCCTCGCGGGCCCTCTATGGGGGATCGGTCAACTTCCTCACCCACACGTTGCCTCGGTTCGGGATCACGACCACCTTCGTCCCCCACGACGACCTCGACGCCTGGCGGGGCGCGATCACCGGCGACACGCGGATGCTGCTCACCGAGACGCTCGGAAACCCGAAGGCACAGGTGAGCGACATCCCGGCGATCGCGGTCATCGGACACGAGGTAGGTGTGCCGCTCCTGGTGGACAACACCTTCGCGTCACCGGCCCTCTTCCGCCCCTTCGAGCATGGCGCCGACCTCGTCCTCCACTCGGCGACGAAGTTCATCGGAGGTCATGGCATCGCGATCGGTGGTGTGCTCGTCGACTCGGGCCGGTTCGGGTGGGAGCGTTGGGCGGGCAAGTACCCGACCCTCACCGAGGGATATGCCCCCTACGACGGGCTCGACTTCGTCGAGGAGTACGGGCCGGGGGCGTTCATCGCCCGGGCCCGGGCGGAAGGACTCCGCGACTTCGGGGCGACACTCGCCCCGCACAACGCCTTCTACTTCCTCCAGGGCCTC
>CP070681.1:1077098-1079809 GCA_020352575.1 Acidimicrobiia bacterium
CGGCCGACCACCTCAAGGCCCTCCCGCACTGCCTTCACCGAGCCCGGAAGGTTGATGATGAGCGTGCTGCCCGCCACACCCGACACGCCACGCGACAGCATCCCCATCGGGACCACCCCGAATGTCGCCGCTCGCATTGCCTCGGAGATGCCCGGAGCCGGGCGATCGATGACGGACGACGTCGCCTCCGGGGTGAGGTCACGGGCCGCCAGGCCCGTCCCGCCGGTCGTGATCACGAGCGGACGGCCGATCTCGACCGCTGCCAGCAGCGCCGTTCGCACGGAATCGACTCCGTCCTCCACGAGGCCCAGGTCAGCGGTGATGCCGAGTTCGGCGAGCGCCTCGACCGCAGCAGGGCCCGAGCGGTCCTCGGCCTCTCCCCTGCTCACCGAGTCCGAGACGGTGAGGACGAGAGCGTTCATCGCTCCCACCGTCCACTCTTGCCGCCGTCCTTGCGCAAGAGTCGCACTGCCGACACCTCGACCCCACGCTCGACGCCCTTCACCATGTCGTAGAGGGTGAGCGCTGCGACCGACGCGGCGGTCATCGCCTCCATCTCGACGCCGGTGCGACCGGTGGTGCGGACCGTGGCGAGGATCCGGGCGCCGGCTTCGGTGCGTTCGACCTCGACGTCGACCCCGGTGATGGCGATCGGGTGGCAGAGCGGGATGAGGTCGGGGGTCCGCTTTGCGGCCATGATCCCAGCAAGCCGCACCGACGCGAGGGCATCGCCCTTGGGGAGCGTGCCCCCGAAGAGCGCCTCGGTCGTGGCCTGCGACATCACGACGACGGCCTCGGCCACCGCCTCGCGCTTCGTCTGGTCCTTCTCCCCGACCTCGACCATGCGCACACGGCCGTCGTCGTCGAGGTGGGTGAACTCGGTCATGCGATCCCCTCGTCGAATCGTCGGTCCTCGGGCCAGCGGAACATCTCGACGGTGACGCTACTGCCAGCGGGCACATCGGCGACACCCCGGGGCATGACCACGAAGGCGTCGCCGGCCGCCACCGCAGAGAGCATGTTCGACAATTGGCCGCCGGAGAGCCGGACGCGCCACCCGTCACCGTCCCGACTCGTCGCGGCGCGGAGGAACACCGTCTTGGCCGGATCGGAATTGAGGTCCTCATCGGCCACTGCGGTGATCCGGGGGCGGAGCACCGCCTCGGCGCCCATCATCGTGAGCAGCGCCGGGCGGGCGAACTGCTCGAATGCCACGGTGACCGACACCGGGTTGCCCGGCAGCCCGAAGAGCGGGACACCCTCGACGTGCCCGAAGGCGAATGGCTTCCCCGGCTGCATGGCCACTTGCCAGAAGTCGACCGAACCGAGTTCACCGAGGACCTGCTTGACGAGGTCGTACTCCCCCATCGAGACCCCGCCGGACGTGATGATCGCGTCCGCTTCGGCGGCGCCACGAGCGACCGCGTTGCGGAGGGCGTCGGCGTCGTCGCCGATGATCCCGAGGTCGACCAACTCGGCCCCGAGCTCGGCGAGCAGGCCGCGGAGGATCGGCCGATTCGAATCACGGATGGCGCCCGGACGCAGCTCCTGGTCCGGGGGCAGGACCTCGTCGCCGGTCGACATGACGGCCACCCGTGGGCGTCGTCGGACGACGGGCTCGGTGACTCCGATCGATGCGAGCACCCCGATCATGGCCGGGGTGAGACGCCGCCCGGCGGGGAGCGCGACCTCGCCGGCCCGCACGTCGCCTCCCGCGGGCCTCACGTTGGCGCCTACTTCGACCCCGACGAGGATCCGCACCGTTCCGTCACTCGACTCCGTGTCCTCCACCCGCACCACGGCGTCGGCGCCACCGGGCATCGGGGCACCGGTCATGATCTTGATCGCATTGCCCTCGTCCACCACGGCTTGGGCGACCGACCCGGCGGGCACGTCTTCGAGGACCTCGAGCTCGGCGGGCGTCGCCGCCACGTCGGCGGCTCGAACCGCGAAGCCGTCCATCGCCGAGTTCGTGAATGGCGGGAGGTCGTGGGGCACGATGGCCGGCTCGACCAGCACGAGCCCAAGTGCCCTGTCCAGGGGCGTTGCCTCGGCGGGGAGCAACGGGACGGCTCCGACGACGTCGGCCCTGGCTTGCTCGAGCGGCCTCACGACGCGATGGAACGTTCGCTGCCCGACCGCAATCGGCTGATGTTCTCCCGGTGGCGGTACACCACCAGGAGCAGCATGACGACGAGCCACACGAACGCCTCGACAGGCACGTCCTCGGGAACGTCGACGACCGCGACCGCTGGGATCGCGGCGACGACCATGGCAAGCGAGCCGAGCGAGGCCTTCCCCGTCACCTTGACCAGGATCCACCAGAGGGCACCCAGGCCCAGCGTCACGAGCGGGGAGACATAGAGGAGCACGCCGACGGTCGTCGCCATGCCCTTGCCGCCGATGAAGCGGTTGAACACGGGGTAGCAGTGGCCGACCACCGCCGCGACGCCGAACAAGGTCGCGCCGGCAAGGCCTTGGAGGAGCTCGTCGCCGGGACCCGAGAAGAGGGGATCCACGAACAGGTGGAGCGACGAGGCGACGACCCCCTTCATGAGGTCACCCACCAAGGTGATCGCAGCAGCGCCCCGACCCAACGTCCGCGCCACGTTCGACATGCCGGGGTTGCCCGAGCCCTCGGAGAGGATGTCGATGCCCTTGGCCCGGCCGACGATGACGGCGAACGAGACAGAGCCCAACAGGTAGCTCCC
>CP070681.1:1079909-1085810 GCA_020352575.1 Acidimicrobiia bacterium
GACCAGGACGAAGCGCCTCACGCTCCTCGCATGGTCGTTCCTGACCATCGGCATCCTGCTCGGGGGTTGGTGGTCGTACGAGGTGCTCGGCTGGGGCGGCTACTGGGCCTGGGACCCCGTCGAGAACGCCTCACTGCTGCCGTGGCTCACCGCGACCGCATTCATCCACTCGTCGACGGTGCAGGTGCGGCGCGGGGCGCTCGAGTCATGGAACTACCTGTTGGTGATCGCCACCTTCTCCCTCACGATCCTCGGGACCTTCCTCACCCGGTCCGGGGTGATCACGTCGGTCCACTCGTTCACCCAGTCGGGTATCAGTCCGGCCCTGCTCTCGTTCTTCATCGTGATCGTCGTGGTCGGGCTCGGCCTCTTCGCGACCCGCGCCCACCTCGTTGCCGAAGGAGGGTCCGTCGGCTCCCCCGTGTCGCGCGAAGGCGGGATGCTGGTGAACAACATCCTCCTCTCGGCATGGGGAGCCACGGTGCTCATCGGCACCGTGTACCCGATCCTCGTCGAAGCCTTCGCCACCCGCACGGTGGGCGTGGGGCGGGGCTTCTTCGATGCGACGAGCATCCCCCTCGCCTTCGCATTGCTCCTCGTCATGGGCATCGGGCCGGTCACACCGTGGAAGCGGGCCGACTGGCGCAAGGTGGCAGCACGCCTCGCCGTTCCGGCCCAGGCCGCAGTCGTCATCGCCGCTCTGGCCGCCCTCGGGGGCATTCGTTCGCGGGGCGCACTCCTCGCCGTGCTGCTCGCGGCCTTCACCGCATCGACGCCGGTCGCCGAACTCTGGCGCCTCGCCAAGGCCCGGGTGACGAAGGGCGAAGGTTGGGGCCAGGCCCTCGGGGGCATCGTGCGTCGCGACCGTGGCTACTGGGGTGGCATGGCCGCCCACATCGGCATCGCCATCCTGGCCGTGGGTATTGCGGGCTCGGCGGGCCTCGCGATGGACCAGCGCGAACTCACACTCCCACGCGGCCAACCCGTGGCTGTGCTCGGCTACGAGTTGGAGTTCCGGACCGGCTTCGCCGAGACCGAACCACAACGCTCCATTGTCGGGGCCACGATCGAACTCCGGCGTGACGACCGGACGGTCGACATCCTGCGACCTGCCATCAACGACTACCGGGTCCAGGCGGTGCCGACGCCTGCGGTCCATTCGGGGATCGATGAGGACGTGTACGTGTCGCTCCGGGCCGTAGACCAGAACCGGGCGCTGGTCGACGTCCAGGTCTTCCCCCTCCAATGGATGGTCTGGCTGGGCGGGTTCGTGATCGCTGGCGGCGGCTTCTGGTCACTCTCTGGCAGGCGCCGCTCACGCGACGACGTCGAGGTGCCCTCATGAGGCGCTGGTTACGGACCGGGACCGTCGTCGCTGCTGCCGTCGTGCTCGGATGGGCCTTCCTCACGAGCCCCGGCGGGAGCCTCGATGCCGACGTGGTTGGCGAGAAGATTGCCTGCCCGAAGTGTGAGGGTGAGTCGGTCGCTGCCTCCCAGACCGCGACCGCACGGGCCATGATGGATGTCGTCGAGGAGCAGATCGCCGAGGGCCGGTCCGAGCGGGAGATCCTCGACTGGTTCGCCGCCCGGTACGGCCCCGACATCGTGCTCGAGCCGCCGCTGGCACTCGGTGGGTACCTGCTGTGGGCTGTGCCGATCGCCGCGGTCGCGGGTGGTGCCTGGCTGGCGTTCCGCACGAGGGAGGAGCAATCGGGCACGGCCGGTGAACCGCGCACTCCAACGTCACCGCTTCGCGTCGTGCTCAGCATCGGCGGCGCCGCCATCGTCCTCACCGGCCTCGCCTTCGGCATCGGCACCTTCGTGGAACCGCGTGCGACCGGCTCACCGGTGAGCGGCAACCTCGAAGCGCCAACCGGGCGCGACTTGTCAGAGGTGACGAACGAAGAGATGGAGGCCGTCCTCGAGCAGTTCGACGACGTGCCCGAGGCCAATCGCATGCGGCTCTCCCTCGCCCGTCGCTACTTCGAAGAGCAGGACTTCGGGTCGGCAGTCGGCCACTTCCAGACCGTGCTCTCCAGCGATCCCACCCCCGCAGAAGCCAGCGAGGCCTTGGGGCGCATCGGGTGGATCCTCTTCGTCAACGGTGAGGTGGCCTCATCCGAGGCGGCCTACCTCCAGGCCTTGGACGCCCTCCCGACGAACTCCGAGGCGAAGTGGTTCTACGCGATCCTCCTCGTGGAAGACGGACGTTCCGACGAAGCGGTGCCCCTGCTCGAGGAGCTCGCCGAGGATCCCACAGTGCCGGAAGAAGCGCTGGCCGAGATCGAGCGGCTCATCGCGGAGGCAGGAGCGTGAGGCGTTGGGGGCCGTGGACGGCGATCGCCCTCATCGTGGTCTTCGGTGGCTTCCTGGCCGGGCGAATCGGGTTCGGGGAGACCGTGCCGGCCTCTCCGCTCATCGGGACCGCCGCCCCCGGCCTCGCACTTCCCCTGCTCGAATCCGAGGGCGAGGTACGGCTCACCGACTTCCCCGGCGACATCGTCGTGGCGAACTTCTGGGCGTCCTGGTGCACTCCCTGCCGTGAGGAGCACCCCGCGTTCGTGGCTGCCGCAGACCTCTACGCCGGGAAGGGCGTGCGGTTCGTGGCCATCAACCATGAGGATCCCGGTACGAGGAAGTTCGACTTCCTCGACACCTATGGCCGCTCGGACCACCAGTTCGTGGTCGAGGACCCGGGGAGTCGCGCCGGCATCGAGTTCGGCGTCTTCGGCCTCCCCGAGACGTTCTTCATCGATGGCAACGGCGTCATCGTGGGACGGGTCGCGGGGGCCATCGACTTCACGACCCTCATCGACTTCATCAGCCAGATCCAGGCCGGGGAGGATCCCGGCACGATCGACGGGACGGTGTACCAGGGCCCCTAGGCGAGGCGATGCTCGATGAGGAAGGCCCCGTTCGAGAGGACGTCGACGAGCGGGCCGTCGTGCACGAGGCGCCCACTGTCGAGGACGAGCGCCCGGTCACACAGCCGCTCGGCGAGGTCGAGGTGGTGGGTCACCAGGACGAGCGTCTGGGGTAGGTCGAGCAGGAGGTCGGTGATCTCGCGCATCCCGGCCGGATCGAGGCCACTCGACGGCTCGTCCATGATCAGTGCGGCAGGATCCATGGCCAGCACGCCGGCGATCGCCACGCGACGACGCTCACCCCCCGACAGGTGATGGGGTGCCCGCTTCGCCAGGTGCGTGGCGCTCACCCGCGCAAGCGCACGATCGACGGCGGCCTCGAGTTCTTCGCCGGACACCCCGTAGTTCGCCGGGCCGAAGGCGACGTCGTCGCGGACGGTCGGCATGAAGAGCTGGTCATTGGGGTCCTGGAAGACCAGGCCCAGGTGGCGACGCAGGTCGAAGGCATGCTCCTCGTCCATGGTCTCACCCAACACCCGCACCGTTCCGGCTGCGGGCATGAGCACCCCGAGTAGGGAGAGCACGAGGGTGGTCTTGCCGGCACCGTTCGGTCCGAGCAGGGCGACACGCTCGCCCTCCTCGATCGAGAACGAGACATCGTCGAGGGCTGCCTCGCCACCCGGGTACTCGTAGCGGAGGCCTTCGACCTCGACGACGCTCACAGCAGCACCGCCAGGACGGCCACCGTGACGCCGACGAGCGGGAGGGCGAGGCCCCGGCTCCAATCGGCAGCGACGGCCGGCGACGCAAACGGCTGGGGCATCACGCCCCGGTACCCCCGCACGACCATCGCCGCGTGGATGCGCTCGCCTCGTTCGTACGCCCGGATGAAGAGCGAGCCCGCCACCGAGGCAAGCGCTCGCAGGGCGCCCCTTCCCCGCTGGCGGAAGCCACGCACCGCAGCGGCCGTGCGCATGCGACCGAGCTCGTCGGCGAGCACGTCGAGGTAGCGGACCATGAATCCGGCGATGGCGACGAGGACCGCTGGCACCCTGAGACGGGAGAGCCCGGTGAGGATGTCGGGCACCTCGGTCGTGGCCGCCAGCAGCACGGCCGCACCGGTGCCGAGGGTGGCGCGAGCGAGGATCGACCAGGCGCCCCAGAGGCCCTCCTGGCTCAGGGAGATGCCGAGCACCTCGATGCGCGGGTCGGGGCCGAGGAACGGCAGGAAGGCGGCGAACAGGACGAACGGGACCTCCACGAGCATCCGCCGCACCATGAACGGGGCCGTGAGCTGGGCGGTGCGGGCGGCAACGGCGAGCACGGCGGCGTGGGCGCCGAATGCCCAGAACGCCTCCCTCGGGGTCGACACGACACCGAGGAGGAAGACCAGGAGGGCTGCGACCTTGACATGGGAGGGGAGGCGGTGCGCCGGGCTGTGCCCGTGCACATAGAGCGTGTGGGTGTGGAGCTGGCTCACCGAGACGGCGTCCCGCGCCGCATACCACGCACGATGAGCCACGCCACAAGGGCGACCATCAACGCGCCCACCACCCCGGCGAGACCGATCGAGAGGGCGTTCTCACCGAGGCCCTCCACCACGTAGTCGGCCAGGGGGCTGGTCGCCGTCGCCGGGTCGGTGGCCTCATCCATGAAGCCGAGGTCGATGGCAACTCGCTCCAGGCCGTCGGGGTTGGGGTTTGCGAACGGGGCAACGCCGAAGGCGAGCACCGCTGCCAGCAAGGCACCGACGATGACCGTCCCACGGGACGAGCCGACCGACTGTCCGCGCAGGTCGGCCGCACCGGCCACGAGATCCGGACGGGTGGAGAGCAGGGCGCCCACGATCGCAGCGGAGATCACACCCTCGCCGATCCCGATGATCGTGTGCACCGACGCCATTGCGCCGAAGACGGCGGGGAGGGGGGCGCCACCCTGTCCACCGATGGCGTACTGGATCGAGAAGGCGACCGACGAGGCGACGACGGACAGCAGGCCCGCAAGGAACGTGGCGGTGAGGACGCCCCACCGAGTGGGAGGCGTGACCATCCGAACGAGCCGGAACACGGCCCATCCGACGAGCGCTGTCACGATGGCCATGTTGAAGATGTTCGGGCCGATGGCGCTCACCCCGCCATCGGCGAAGACGAGGGCCTGGACGCCCACCACGACGGTCACCACGAGCACACCCATCCAGGGGCCGAGCAGGATCGCCGCCAGCGCCCCACCAAGGAGGTGACCCGAGGTGCCGAGGGCAACGGGGAAGTTCAGCATCTGCAGCACGAAGATCACCGCAGCGGTGATCCCGGCGAGCGGAACCCGCTTGTCGACGGCGATGGATTTGCCCGTCTGCCGGAGGGCAGCGCCGATGCCGCCGGCCGCCACGACGCCCGTACCGATGGAGGTGGCCGCGTTGAGGAAGCCGTCAGGGATGTGCATACGACGAGCGTACCTTCTTGCGAGGGCTTTGCAGGAAGGGGCTAGGTCGAGAAGGTGGCGAGATATTCGACGCGCTCGCGGAGCTCGTCGGCACCGAGGCCGCCGGGCCACTGCTCGATGATCACCCCGTCGACGATGAGCACACCGGCGGGTTGGTAGGTGACCCCGTAGAGGGCAAACACGGCCTCGTCACGATCGAGGCCCCACTCGACGATGCCCGACGGCATGAGTTCGACGGCCTTGGCGAGGGTGCGCTCGAACGAGGCCTTCCACGCCGGGGCCACGAAGGTGACCTGGTCGCCGTATTCCTTGGCAAGTTGGTCGACAACGGGCAACTCCCGCTGACAGGTGCCTCACCACTCGGCCCAGAAGATCATGAAGACGGGCTTCGATTCCTCGGAGAGGGTGAACGATCGGCCGTCGCCGAGGGCGAGGGTGAAATCGGGAGCGGCAGGTCCGTCGGGAACCGGTGGGCGGGGCGTTAGCGTCTCATCGGGCGCCTCGGTGCCATCGGTCACGGGCATGGGTGCATCAGCTCCCTCGGTGGTCGCAGGTGCCGCCGAGCCGTCCGTCGCTGCCGGTGCCTCGGTGGCGGCCG
>CP070681.1:1085910-1088211 GCA_020352575.1 Acidimicrobiia bacterium
TGTCCGGTGGTGAGCAGCAGATGCTCGCCATCGGACGCGCACTCATGCAGTCGCCCAAGCTCCTCATCCTCGACGAGCCCTCCCTCGGCCTCGCCCCGTTGCTCGTCCAGCAGGTCCGCGACATCATCGTGGACGTGAACAAGCGATCGGGTGTGAGCATCCTGCTCATCGAGCAGAACGCCAACATGGCGCTCTCGATCGCCGACTACGGCTACATCATGGAGACCGGGAAGATCGTCATGGACGGCGACCCCAAGAAGCTCCTCAAAGACGAGGACGTCCAGGAGTTCTACCTCGGCCTCCACGGTGAGGGCGGGGAGCGCAAGAGCTTCGCCGACGTGAAGCACTACAAGCGCCGCAAGAGGTGGTTGTCATGAGGGAGAGCCGGGTCCTCTTCGGGGGCAAGTACGAGACGCGGCCGGAAGGTCGCGTCGTGGAAGCCGACGGCCTCGAGCTCGCCTTCGGTGGCGTGAAGGCCATCCAGGGCGTGTCGTTCCACGTCGAGGAGGGTGAGCTCTTCTCGATCATCGGCCCGAACGGAGCCGGCAAGACCTCGATCTTCAACTGCCTGTCGGGCGTGTACAAGCCCCAGAAGGGCTCCATTACGTGGCGAGGCCAGCAGCTGCTCGGCCAACGCCCGGACGCGATTGCCCGCCTCGGCATGGCCAGGACCTTCCAGAACATCGAGCTGTTCGAGCACATGACGGTGATCGACAACCTCATGACCGGCCGCCACATCCGGATGGAGCGCGGCTGGTGGAACGGCATGTTCTATGTAGGCCCGACGAAGCGCGAGGAGATCGCCAACCGGGCGGTCGTCGAGGACATCATCGACTTCCTCGAGATCGAGGAGTGGCGCAAGTACCCCGTCGCACTGCTTCCCTACGGCATCCAGAAGCGCGTCGAACTCGGACGGGCGCTCGCGATGGAGCCCGAACTCCTGCTGCTCGACGAGCCGGTTGCCGGCATGAACCTCGAGGAGACCGAGGACATGGCGCGGTTCATCCTCGACATCCGTCGTGAGCTCGGGATCGCCATGATCCTCGTCGAGCACGACATGGGCCTCGTGATGGACATCGCCGACCGGATCATGGTGCTCGACTTCGGGCAGAAGATCGCCGAGGGAACTCCCGATGAGGTCTCCTCGAATCCCGATGTCATCAAGGCCTACCTCGGCGAGGAGTTCGAGGGGCGCGAGGCCCACGAGGCCGAGGTTGCGGCACAGGCGGAGAGCAACCTCATCGATTGAGGGGCCGCGGTCCATTACGCATGGGCCGCCCATACCATCCCGCCCATGCAGCGCGTCCCCACCTGGTCGGTCTTCCTCATCGGCCTCGCCATGCTGCTGTCCGGTGCCGGCATGGCCGCATCGGTGATCGACGTCCCGTACTACGCCTACGAACCGGGCCCCGTGTACGAGCTCGACCAGTTCGTGGAGGCCGAGGGTGCCGATGATGTGAACGGCGAGTTCCTCATGCTCACCGTCGCTCTGCCAGAGGTGACGGCGCTGGAGTTCCTCGTCGCATGGTTCGACCCGGCCGTCGACCTCGTCGAACGGGAGCGCGTGCGGCCGGTGGGAGTCTCACAGGAGGAGTACCGCGAGCGGAACCTCCAATCGATGCTCGAATCGAAGAACACCGCGATCTTCGTGGCGCTCGACCACCTCGGATACGAGGTCACGCTTGCTGGTGACGGCGTCCTGGTCGCCGGCATCATCGAGGGCACCGGGTCGGAGGGTGTCCTCGAGGTCGGTGATGTCATCACGTCGATCGACGGCGTCCCGGTGTTCGTGAACACCGACGCCACGTCGGAGATCGGGAGCCACGACATCGGCGAGGTCCTCCAGATGAAGGTGCTGCGCAACGGCGAAGAACTCGATGTGGCCGTCGAACTTTCGGAGCACACGCAGGACGAGGGACGACCGATGGTCGGATTCCTCGCCACCACCTACAACTGGCGGTACGAGTCCGAGGTCGACGTGGACATCGACTCACAGAACATCGGCGGTCCGTCGGCAGGGCTCATGTACGCCCTCACCATCATCGACCTCCTGAGTGAGGAGGACCTCCTCGACGGCGCGGTGGTGGCCGGCACCGGCACCATCGACGCCGAAGGCAACGTCGGTGCCATCGGTGGAATCCGCCAGAAGCTCGTCGCAGCCGAGCGGGAGGGGGCGCAGTACGCCCTCGTCCCCGATGGCAACTGGGATGCCGCCCAGACGGCTCCGATCGAGGACCTCGAACTGGTGCGGGTGTCCACCATCGACGACGCCCTCGCGTTCCTCGCGACCCTCGGCTGACG
>CP070681.1:1088311-1093706 GCA_020352575.1 Acidimicrobiia bacterium
GATCGCCGAGGAGCACGGCGAGGCATGAGCCAACGGATCCTCTTCCGTGGCGGCACGGTCCTCACCCTCGGGCTGAGGACGTCGAACCACGTGGAGGCGGATGTCCTGATCGAGGACGGCGTGATCGCCGAGATCGGCACGAACGTCCGAGCCCGCAACGCAGAGGTCGTCGATGCTGCCGAGCGCATCCTCATGCCTGGATTCGTGGATGGCCACCGGCACGCGTGGAAGTCGCTCATACGGGGAGGAGGCGCCCTGCGCGACCTCCCGGGCGAGCCGAGCGCTGCGTTCGGTCCCCACCACACCCCTGACGACGTCTATGCCGCAACGCTGCTGAGCCTCGTGTCGGCGGCGGTTGCCGGCACCACGACGGTGGCCGACTGGGCCGACGTCCAGGTGACGCCGGCCCACCGTGATGCCGTGCTGTCGGCGCACGCCGACAGCGGAATCCGCACGATCCTCGTCGATGCGCCGGCCCGGTGGTCGGACGCCGAGGTCCTTCCCCCGCTCACCGAGGCGCCGGGCGACCACACCACGATCGCCTCCGGCCACGGCGACC
The DNA here is from genome assembly GCA_020352575.1 of Acidimicrobiia bacterium. Lineage (GTDB taxonomy): Bacteria > Actinomycetota > Acidimicrobiia > Spongiisociales > JAENVV01. Next base: position 1,088,871 of record CP070681.1, read on the forward strand.
CCGCTGCTGGCGACAACGCCGAGTCCGCCTGGGCGGCGGCGCGCGCGAGAGGCCAACGGGTGCATGCCCACGTCGGTGTACCGGGCGCCGCACAGGGATCCGTGCAGGGCCTCGCCGGGGCCGGCCTGCTCGCAGACGACGTCACACTCATCCACTGCTCACTCCTCGACGATGGTGACTTCGATGCCATCTCCCAGTCGGGAGCCGGTGTGGTGCTCACCCCGTCCACGGAGATGACCCACGGCCTCGGCTACCCGCCCGTCCAGTCGTTCATCGACCGCTCGATCGGGTTCGGCCTGGGCGTCGACGCCGAGCAGGAGGCACCCGGTGATGTCTTCGCCCAGATGCGAGCGACGATCGCCCTCCAGCACGCCCGGTACTTCGACCTCAAGCTCGCCGGAAAGGCCGGGCTCCCGAACCTCATGACCACCCGGGAGGCGATCCGGCAGGGCACGATCCTTGGCGCGGAGGCCCTCGGGCTCGGCGCAGCCACCGGTTCGCTCGAAGTCGGCAAGCAGGCCGACGTGCTCGTGCTGCGTACCGACCGGGCGAACATCCACCCCGTGAACGACCCCATTGGTGCGGTCGTCTGGGGCATGGACACCTCGAATGTCGACTGGGTGATCGCCGGTGGGAGTCCCGCGGTCCGAGAGGGCATGCCGGTTGCCGATGTCACCGACCTCCGTCGGAAGGCCAACGAGGCCCATGCGAGGCTCGTCGCGGCCAGCGGGCTCCTCTCCTCGACCGGAGGTGTCGCGTGACGACGCGGAAGGCCCCTTCGGCGACACTCACCCGCTTCGTCGTCGTGTCCCGGTACATGCCGGTCTACCTGGCGATCGGGGTGCTCATCGGCGTCGCGGCCATCTGGGCCCCGCAGGTGCTCACCGGCCCGGCCATGGGCGCCATCACCCCCTTCGGCACGTTCCTCGCCGTAGCGGCGCTCGGGCAGATGCTCGTGATCATGACGGGTGGCATCGACCTCAGCGTCCCCGGGACGCTCACGCTCGCGGCCATCATCACCGTCGGTGTGAGCCAGGGCGACGACAGTCGGATCGTGATCGCCATCCTCACCGCCCTCGGCGTCGCAGCGCTCATCGGGCTCGTGAACGGCCTGCTCATCGCAGGGCTGAAGCTCAACGCCCTCATCGTGACGCTCGCCGTCGGCCAGATCGTGAACGGTCGGGTGAACCTCGCCTACACCGGTATCGCGATCCAGAGCGCCGTCCCGGCCGCCCTGTCGGAGTGGATGAGTGTCCGGTTCCTCGGCATCACGCGCTTCTTCTGGATCGGCGTGGTGATCACGGTGGTGCTCATCCTGCTGTTCCGATACACCACCTTCGGTCGCCGCTTCCAGGTCGTCGGGGCCAATCCCGTCGCTGCCAGCGTGAGCGGCCTACGGGTGAGCTTCGTGCAGGTGTCTGCCTATGTCGTCGCCGCCATGCTGTATGCCGTCGCCGGCATCCTCCTCGCGGCATTCCTCAAGACCCCCGGCGTGACGATCGGCGCCCCGTACCTGCTCGGTCCCATCGCGGCCGTCGTCATCGGTGGCGCATCCCTCACCGGAGGGCTTGCGAGTCCACTGTCGACGTGGGCCGCGGCCATGTTCCTCGCCGGCCTCAACCAGATGATGCGGGTCATGGGCCTCCCCACAGCGCTCCAGTTCGTCGTGTTCGGCGCCGTGATCATCGGCGGCATGCTCGTGTCGGGCGATCGGATCATCAAGGGTGTCGAGCGGGTCCTGCGGGAGCGTCGTTCCCGGGTACGAGCCGGTCCCTCCCCCACGGAGACCTGAAAGATCACCACCTCGAAATGCAAGCGATGAAGGGCTGCAACGCCCTAACGGAGGACAACCAATGAAACGGACACGAATCCTGGCGCTGCTCGCGATCTTCGCGATGCTCGTCGCCGCATGTGCCGGCGACAGTGCCGACACGACGGAGGCCGACGCCCCGGCGGAGACCGAGGCCCCTGCGGCCACGGAAGCCCCCGCCGAGACCGAGGCCCCCGCTGACACGGAGGCTCCCGCGGACGAGCCCATGGACGACGAGCCCATGGACGATGAGCCGATGGACGACGGACTTGCCATGTACGGCGAGTCGACCGATGCCGATCCGGCCCTCGTCGAGAAGGCGCTGGGCCCCGTCGGGGAAGTCTCCGACGTCGTCCTCGCATCGATCGCCCGTGCGTCGCAGGACCTCGACCAGGCCACGATCGACAAAGCCCTCGAGTGTTGGGCCGAGCCCGAGTGCGACACCGGCACCGGTGGCGAGCTCGTCATGGGCTACGCCGACGGTGGTGGCCTCAACGTGTGGCGTCAGGTGACGCACATGGAGGCGATCCTCCAGGCCCTCACCTACCCCGAGATCGGCGCCATCGTCTCCACCGACGCGCAGTGGAACCCGGACCCTGCCGTGGCTGCCGGTGACATCCGCTTCCTCATCCAGCGCGGTGCCGACTTCATCATCGGCTACCCGGACCAGGGCGTGGCGATCGCTGACGCGATCCTCGAGGCGAACGCGGCAGGCATCCCGTACATCCCGTACTCCGCCGGCTGGGTCGGCCTTCCGGGCCAGGACGGCGCGCTCGTCCCGGGCCAGGACTACACCTCGATCGTCGGTGAGGACCTGTGCGCGCTCGGTGAGAGCTTCGCCCAGGTGTTGAACGACAACATCGAGAGCGGCTCCATCGGCGTCCTCGGTGGCACGCCCGGCAACGCCCTCTCGCTCGGCTGGCAGCAGTGCCATGTCCCGGCGCTGAAGGACGGGATCAGCCTCGTCGGCGATCCGGCGGACACCTACTGGGTGAACGACTTCGCCCTGCAGGCCGTCCTCGGGTGGCTCTCCACGGACCCCGACATCGCCGGCTTCTCCTACGAGTACGCCGACGGCCTCAACACGGCGCTCGACGCCTACGAGCAGCTCGGGATCGAACTCGACGACCTCGTGATCGCCGTGCGGACCGACGAGCAGACGCTGTTCTGCGACTGGGTCGACCGTGGGAACGACAACTACAAGATCTTCTACTCGGCGGGCGGCAACTTCCAGTCCCGCATCGCCGTGACGGCCTCGATGCTCCACCTCCAGGGGTACGAGATCCCGGCCGAGATCGTGGTTCCCCACGTGATGCGTGAGGTCACCCCCGACGACTGCAACCCGGATCGCGTGACGCCGACCGTCTCGGGCACCTCGCTCGTCCCCGACGAGCTCCTCGCCCTCATGTACGGCGGCTGATCCGATCGATGGTGATCCCCGGGAGCGATCGATGACCCAGGAACTCGTGCTCGAGATGCGAGGGGTGTCCCGACAGTTCGGGGCAGTCCGTGCCCTCACCAACGTGGACTTCGAGTGCCGCGCAGGCGAGGTGCATGCCCTCGTGGGCGAGAACGGGTCCGGGAAGTCGACGCTCCTGGGGATTGCCAGTGGGTTCGTCGAACCCGACACGGGGGAGGTCCGGATCGGTCGTGCGCCGCTCCGGACCGACTCCCCGGCCCAGGCGAGGAAGCTCGGGCTGGCGATGGCCTACCAGGACACGTCGCTCGTGCTCGCCCAGCCGGTCAAGAACAATCTCTACCTCGCTGCGCCCCCGGGCCAGCGACCCCCCTACTGGCGGCGCAAGAAGTGGTCCCGCCAGCGACTCCTCGACCTGGACCTCGACCTCGAGCTGTTCCCGGATGCGCCTGCGGGCGCCCTCACGCTGGCCGACCGCCAGATGTTCGAGGTGGCCAAGGCGCTTGCCTCGGACCCCAAGGTGCTCCTCCTCGACGAGCCGACCACGGCGCTCGGCCCCGATGAGGTCGACGCCCTCCACCGCGTCGTCGCGGCGTGTCGCGATCGGGGCGTCGGCGTCGTGTACGTGAGCCATCGCCTCCCGGAAGTGCTCGAGATCGCGGACCGCATCACGGTCCTGCGCGACGGCGTCGGCCAGGGCACGTTCGAGGCAGCACACACCACCGAGCCCGAACTGGTCGAGAAGATCGTCGGGCGCCCCTTCGACGCGGCCTTTCCCCACCCCGAGTCGCACGTCGGCGAACCCCGCGACGTGCTCGTCGTCGATGCCCTGCAGGGCCAATCATTCGGCCCGGTCACGTTCACCCTGGAGGCCGGCGAAGTGGTCGGCATCGCAGGTGCCGAGGGCAACGGGCAGGCCCAACTCTTCGACACGCTGGCGGGTCGCACCCCACCGCGGGCCGGTCAGGTCTTCTGCGACGGGGAGGAGCTGGCACTCGTGTCCACCCACGAAGCGGTGGGCGCTGGCATCATCCTCCTCCCCGGCGACCGCAAGGGCGAAGCCCTCATGACGGTCCTCGGCGTGCGGGTGAACGCCACGATCCAGACCCTGAAGCAGGTCAGTATGTTCGGGTTCCTTCGGCGCCGCCTCGAGCGGAAGTCGGTCGAGGAGCTCGTCGATCGCCTCGAGATCAAGACCCCCTCGCTCGAGCAGCCGGTCGAGTTCCTCTCGGGCGGGAACGCCCAGAAGGTCTCGGTGTCCCGGACGTACCTCCGCCAACCCTCGGTCATCCTTGCCTACGAGCCCACGCAGGGTGTCGACGTCGGCTCTCGCTTCGACATCTACTCCGCGCTTCGGGATCGGACGGCCGAGGGCGCAGCCATGCTCGTGAAGTCTTCGGACCCGATCGAACTGTCAGGTCTCTGTGACCGGGTCCTCGTCATGTCCCGTGGCCAGATCATCGAGGAGATCCCCGGTGACGAACTCGATGAGACCCGCATCGTCGAGGCGATCGTCCGAGGCCCCGGTCTCTCCAAGGCAGGTCGCTCGCCACTCGGCGTCGCAATGCCGACGATGGGGGATGAGGCCGAATGACGTCTCGCGCCGATC
>CP070681.1:1093806-1102119 GCA_020352575.1 Acidimicrobiia bacterium
GCCTCGGCGAGGTCGTCGAGGCGGCTCCCTGCCGTGCCGAACTCGTATCCGTACTCCTCGTAGTCCTTCTCGAACCAGCCGGAGCCGATGCCGAAGACGAGTCGGCCGCCCGAGATGTGGTCGACTGTCCGCGCCATGTCGGCGAGGAGCTCGGGATTGCGGTAGCTGTTGCAGGTGACGAGGCAGCCGACGTCCACCGAGGAGGTCTGTTCGGCCCAGGCGGCCTGCATCGTCCACGCCTCGAAGTGCTTCCCCTCGGGGTCGCCGTAGAGCGGGTAGAAGTGGTCCCAGTTGTAGACCGTGTCAACACCGAGCGCCTCGGCGCGGGTGACCGCGTCGCGGATGTCGGAATACTCGGCGTGCTGGGGGTGCAGTTGGACCGTGATGCGCATGCGCCGATTGTGACGGCGCACCCGGGTTAGTCCGTACCCCGCTCCCGCTCCCACAGGCCGACATGCACGCGCATGAGCTCGAGGTGCTGTGCAGCGGTCGTCTTCGCCGTCTGCATGGGCGTCTCGGCGAAGAAGGCCTCGACCTCGCGGGCGAGTTCGGGCTCAAAGAAGCCCGACAGGCCTTCGGCGAAGTGTCGATGCGTGAACGGCGGGAACGCCTCCATCGCCTCGGCCCATCGCCCCCGGAGGTGGCGCCAGGCAGCGCTCCGCACATGGCGGTTCCGGAGGAGGCGAGCAGACACCCACGTGGCGTCCTGGTTGCGGATGTCGCCGTCGATCGCCATGTCCAGGACCCGTGCGGCCAGCTCGGGTCGCCTCGTGGAGGCGAGGTTTGCGAGGATCCGCTGTTGGAGCTGTGCGGTGGGCGCCTTGGGGTAGGCCTCGGCCATCCGGTCGAAGAGGCCCTCGTCGGCGTGGGACCCGGCCACGTCGATGACGGCCTTCGTGATGTCGGCCTGTCGGCTTGCAGGATCCGTGAGCACCGGCTCGATCTCGGCGAGCGCCTTCTCGACGATCTCCGGGTCGTCGGCGTGGATGCCGAGGCCAGCAATCACGAGGCCCCTGAGGGCGAGCGTGAGCTCGTCGTCCTCGTTGCGGGGATCCCAGCCGAGGTCGTCGTAGACGGGGCGGAGGAGCGAGGAGGCCGCGGCGCGGAAGGCGTCGGGCTCCATGACGTTGCCCAGCACCGAGAGGTGGCCGATGAGCATCTGCCACACCTGGTAGCGGTCCTCCTCGGAGAACTGCGATGCGAGGGCGAGCCATTCGGCGGCCCGACGGTCGCCGGAGAGGAGGAACGAGCCGACGTCGTCGAGCAGCGTGAAGCGCTCCAGCGGATCGAGGTCGGGCACCACTTCGAGCAGGGCCTCGAGGAGGTCGGGGGCGTAGTTGACCCGGTAGAACCCGTGCCCACCCCCGTTCGCCATGATCCAGTCGACATCGCCGAGCGGGAGGGTCTCCTCGGCGGTCGTGAGGAGGTGCGTGGTGCGATGCTCCTCGCCATCCACCCGGTAGCGGAGTTGGAGCGGGACCATCCACAGGCTCGTGTCGGTCTCGTCATCGAGGAAGAGGAACCGCCGTTGCCGGAGTCGCACCCCACCCTCGACCCGCTCCACGTCCACACGGGGATAGCCCGCCTGGAGGATCCAGGTGTCCATGACATCGGTCACGGGGTGATCGGTGGCAGCCGCCAGGGCTTCCCACAGGTCGGAGGTCACCGTGTTTGCGTGGGCGTGCTTGCGCAGGTAGGCGCCGACACCATCCCGGAAGGCTTCCTCGCCGATGAACTGCTCGATCATGCGGAGCACTGCCGACCCCTTGCCGTAGGTGAGGGGATCGAACATGTCGTTCGCCTCCTCGGGGGAGTGGACCTCGTACTCCACGGGTCGGGTCGTGGTGAGGGCATCGACGATCAGGGCGTCGAATCGGTCGGCGCCGCGGTCTGCGGCGAAGGCGAGCCACCGCTCCCAGTCGGGACGATGGGCGTCGACGGCCTTCATCTCCATGAACGATGCGAACGCCTCATTGAGCCAGATCCCCTCCCACCACTGCATCGTGACGAGGTCGCCGAACCACATGTGGGCGAGCTCGTGGGCGACCACGTCGGCAATGCGGCGCTTCTCGTGTTGCCCGCCGGTGGCGGGGTCGAGGAGGAGGGCGGTCTCCCGGTAGACGATGGCACCGAGGTTCTCCATGGCACCGAACGCGAAGTCGGGCACGGCGATGTGGTCGACCTTCTCGGCCGGGTACGGGATGCCGTAGTAGGAGGCGAGCCAGTCGAGGTAGCGGGCTGCGGTCTCCTCCGCCCACGCGGTCATATGGCCCTTGCCGTGAGGATGCGCGATGCGCACCGGCACGCCGTTCACGTCGTTCGGCTCCGTGAGGTCGAGGGGGCCCACGACGAGCGCCACGAGGTAGGTGGACATGCGCATCGTGTCGGCGAACGTGATGCGGGATCGACCGTCTCCGAGTTCCTCGCGGTTCGTCTCCGGTCCGTTCGAGAGCGCCGTGAGATGGGAGGGCACGACCATGGTCACACCGAACGTCGCCTTGTATTCGGGCTCATCCCAGCAGGGGAACGCCCTGCGGGCATCGGCCGCCTCGAACTGCGTGACGGCGATGACCTGGTCGACCCCGTCCTCGTCGGTGTAGACGGAGCGGTACCACCCGTGGAGCATGTCGTTGATGGTCCCGGCCCAGGTGATCTCGAGTGAATGGGCACCTGCGCCGACCGGCGTATCGAACCCGATCTCGAGCCGCTGGGTCTCGTCATCCGTCACGACCCGGGTTGCCGCAACGCCGTCCAGCTCGGCGGAGTGCACATCGAGCTCGATGGCATTGAGGACGAGGCGCTCCGTGTCGGCGAGGACCTCGAGGTCGATCGCCACGCGCCCCTCGAACCGGAACGACTCGAGGTCTGGTTCCAGTTCCATCGCGTAGTGCCGGGGGAGGGCGAGGCGAGGCAGGCGATACGGATCGTCGGACACGAGGAAGCTCCCAGGAGATGCGTGAATGGATGCATGGTATCGGCCGACGGGTCATGGGTGGCCAGCCGACATCCTTGACCTACCCTCCTTGCCATGCCTGCTGACATCGGCCTCATCGGCCTCGCCGTGATGGGCCAGAACCTCGTCCTCAACTTGGCTGACCACGGAGCCACGGTCGCCGTCTACAACCGCACGACCTCCAAGGTCGACGACTTCCTGGCCGGGGCCGCAGCAGGCACCTCGGTCATCGGCGTCCACTCGCTCGAGGAGCTCGTCGCCAGCCTGGCCCGTCCCCGTCGGATCATGCTCATGGTGCAGGCCGGCGGTCCGGTCGACGCCACGATCGACGCCCTCGTGCCGCTGCTCGAGGAGGGCGACATCATCATCGATGGCGGCAACTCGCACTTCGCCGATTCGGAACGCCGCATGCATGACCTCGCCGAGCGAGGCCTCCGGTTCATAGGTGCCGGGATCAGCGGAGGCGAGGAGGGCGCCCGGTACGGCCCGTCGATCATGCCCGGTGGCGACGCAGAGGCGTGGCCGCACCTCCGGGACCTGTTCCAGTCGATCGCAGCGAAGGCCAAGGACGGCACCCCGTGTTGTGACTGGGTCGGGTCGGGTGGTGCCGGCCACTACGTGAAGATGGTGCACAACGGCATCGAGTACGGCGACATGCAGGTCATCGCCGAGGCGTACTGGCTCATGAAGGCCCAGGGTCGCTCGCACGCCGAGATGGCGGGCATCTTCCGCGCGTGGGGTGAGGGCGTCCTCGACTCCTACCTCATCGACATCACCGCGGACATCCTCGACTACCGGGACGAGGGCGGGAGCCCGCTCGTCGAGCGGATCCTCGACGCCGCAGGGCAGAAGGGCACGGGGAAGTGGACGGCCATCTCCGCCCTCGACCTCGGACAACCGATGACGCTGGTCGCAGAAGCGGTCTTCGCCCGGGTGGTGTCGGCCCTCAAGGACCAACGTGTCCGGGCGTCGTCAGCCCTTCCCGCGGGGACGGACGGGCGCATCCCGTCGGCTTCGACCGATGAGGTGCGCGATGCCCTCTATGCCTCCAAGATCGTGTCGTACACGCAGGGCTTCATGCTGCTCCGGGCTGCAGCCGATGAGCACGGCTGGGACCTCGACTACGGCGTGATCGCCGGTCTCTGGAGGGCCGGTTGCATCATCAGGGCAGCCTTCCTCGATGACATCACCGCAGCATTCGAGGGGGACCCGGACCTCGAAGCGCTGCTCCTCGATCCCTTCTTCCTCGACGCCATCACCCGTGCACTGCCCGGGTGGCGAGCGGTGGTCGCCGATGCCGTGGCCAGCGGCCTGCCGGTGCCGGCGTACGCCGCAGCCCTCACGTTCTATGACGGGTACCGGTCCGAGGCCGTGCCTGCGAACCTCGTCCAAGCGCAGCGTGACTACTTCGGTGCGCACACCTACGAACGCGTCGATCGGCCAAGGGGCGAGTGGTTCCACACCGACTGGACCGGGGAGGGTGGCGACGCCACCAGCGGGTCGTACGAGGCCTAGGTCGAGTTCGCTTCGACCTCGTCGCGGCGAATGCCCAGGAAGAACAGGATCGCGTCGAGATAGGGGACGTTCAGGGCAGTATCGGCGGCGTCCCTGACGATGGGTTTCGCATTGAAGGCGATCCCGAGGCCTGCCGCTTCGAGCATGTCGAGGTCATTGGCGCCATCGCCGACCGCCACGACCTGCTCACGGGGGATGCCATCGTGCTCGGCGATGTGGCGCAGCAGCTCGGCCTTGCCGGGGCCGTCGACGATCGTGCCGACCAGCTTGCCGGTCAGGCGGCCATCGACGATCTCCAACTCGTTGGCGTGGGCATGGTCGAGGGCGAGCCGCTCGGCCACCCAGTCGGTGAAGTACGAGAAACCACCGCTCACCACGGCTGCCTTGAACCCGAGCCGGTGGAGGGTGCGAATGAAGGTGCGGGCGCCCGGCGTGAGGCGGATCCGGTCCTTGACCCGCTCGAGTTGCTCGACCGTCATGCCCTCCAAGAGGGCGACCCGCTCGCGGAGTGACTCGGAGAAGTCGAGCTCGCCGGCCATCGCCCTGGAGGTGATGTCCTTCACCCTGTCCTCGACGCCGGCCTCCTCGGCGAGGAGGTCGATCACCTCGTCCTGGATGAGGGTCGAATCCATGTCGAGGACGACGATGCGCTTCGCCCGGCGCTCCAACCCGAGGACCTGGACGGCGACGTCGACCTGGTGCGTGCGTGCCACTTCGAGGAGGGCCCGTCGCATGTCGTCCGGGCTCCCGCCCGACACCTCGAACTCGTACGAACGGACCGGGTAGGTGGAGAGCCGGACGATGCGGTCGATGTTCGCCCCGTGTCCGGCGATGGCGTCGGCGACGGCCTTGAAGACCGCGGCAGAAAGGGTGTGGCCGATGATCGTGACCACGTACCGGGAGCGATGGGGGTCGGTGCGGTCCTCATCGCCCTCGATCGGCTCGAATTGGACCTCGACACCGGCCTGGTACCCGTAGTAGAGGAGGTCCTTGAGCACGGGGTCGTCCTCACCGAACCGGGTGACGAGGCCGAGGGTGAGTTGCCCGCGGATGACCACCTGCTCCATGTCGAGGACCTCGGCCGAGGATGCCGCGAGCACCTCGAGGAGCCCGGCGGTGATGCCGGGGCGATCCTCACCGGTGGTCGTGACGAGGACGGTGGGCATTGGCGAAGCGTAGAGCGCTCCCGGCCGGTCCTATGCTCGCACGCCATGGCGCAGCACATCCTCGGCATCGACATCGGCGGCACGGGGATCAAGGGCGGGGTCGTCGACCTCGCCGATGGATCCCTCGTCACCGATCGGTTCAGGGTCGACACGCCTCGCCCGGCGACGCCCCAGGCCGTCGCCGCCGCCGTCCGGGCGATCTCGGCGCACCACTCCTACGAGGGGACGATGGGCGTCGCCTACCCGGGGATCATCCGGAACGGGATCGCCCTCCTCGCCGCCAACGTGGACGCCTCCTTCCTCGGCGTGGATGTCGATGCGTTGTTCACCGAGGTGACCGGGCAGGACGTCCACGTCATGAACGACGGGGATGCGGCCGCCGTGGGGGAGATGCAGTTCGGTGCCGCCGCCGGCGAGGCGGGGACGGTGCTCTTCCTCGGGTTCGGCACCGGGATCGCGAGCGCCCTCTTCCGTGAGGCGATCCTCGTGCCGAACATGGAGTTCGGCCACCTCGAGTTCAAGGGGATGGACGCCGAGCACTACTGCGCGGCGAGCGCTCGCAAGCGGGAGGGGCTCTCCTACGAGGAGTGGGCCGGTCGGGTGAACGAGTACCTGGCCCACGTCGAGATGCTGCTTTCGCCCGACGTGATCATCTTCGGCGGTGGCGTGAGCAAGAAGTGGGAGAGGTTCGGCCACTTCCTCCACACCGAGCACGCCCAACTCCGTCAGGCCGAGCTCCTCAACAACGCTGGCATCGCAGGCGCAGCGCACTGGGCCCATCGGGCCGCCACGGCTGGCGCCTAGGCCGACTCGACGAACTCCTCGAAGCGCCGGAGTGCGTCCCGATCGATTCGGGTGGTGATGACCATCGCGGAGTCGAACGGCTCTTCCTTGACGATCGCCGAAGCCCCCCGCAGGTGGGCGATCACATCACCACGGTCCCACGGGACACGAAGCGTCGCCTCGATGGCGTCGGCGGTGAGTTCGTCGGTGATGCGCTCGAGGAGGGCTGCGGTGCGGTGCCCGGTCCGTGCGGACACGGTCTCGGCCTCCGGATGGAGGCGCTGGAGTCGGCCGAGGGCGACCTCGTCGGCGAGGTCCTGCTTGTTGAAGACCACCACCTCGGGGATGTCGACCGCGCCATCGATCTGGGAGAGCACCTCCCGGACTGCGGCGATCCGGGTCTCGACATCTGAGTCGGAGGCATCGACGACGTGGAGGATGAGGTCGGCATCTGCGATCTGGTCGAGCGTCGAGCGGAAGGCCTCGACGAGTTCGTGGGGGAGTCGTTGCACGAATCCGACCGTGTCCGACAGGAGGATCTCGGTGCCCGAGGGCAGGTTGAGCTTCCGCACGGTGGATCCGAGTGTCGAGAAGAGCTGGTCCCGCTCGAGCACGTCCGCCTCGGTGAGTCGATTCATCAGTGAGGACTTCCCGGCGTTCGTGTAGCCGACGAGGGCGACGAGGGGGAGCTTGCTGCGTCGGCGTTGCTTGGACTGGGTGGCCCTCGTGCGTTCGAGCGTGGTGAGGTCCTTGCGGAGCTTGGCGATGCGTCCGCCGATGCGACGACGATCGGTCTCCAGCTTCGTCTCGCCCGGGCCCCTCGTCCCGATGCCACCGCCGAGCCGGCTCAGCTCGGTTCCCTTCCCCCGAAGCCGGGGGAGGTGGTACTGGAGGAGGGCCAACTCCACCTGGAGCATGCCTTCCCGGCTCGTGGCGTGCTGGGCGAAGATGTCGAGGATGACGGCCACCCGGTCGACGACGTCGCACTTGAACTTCTTCTGGAGGTTCCGCTGCTGGGTCGGCGTGAGGTCGTTGTCGAAGACCACGACGTCGATGTCGAGGGCCTTCGAGAGCCCCACGAGTTCGTCCAACTGGCCGCTCCCGATGAACGTTGCGGGCTCCGGTGCCTTGCGATTGAGCAGCACGGCGTCGACCGGCTCGGAGCCCGCCGTCTCGGTGAGCAGCTCGAGTTCCTCCAATGAGCGTTCGGCCCATCCCTGGTCGTGCTGGGGCAGGGCCACGCCGACCACGAGCGCCCGCTGCCGCTGGACCTCGAGGTCGGTCACCGTTGCGGTGAGCCTCCTGCGCTGTCGACCGTCTGTCATGCACAGAACGCTAGGAGCCGAGTCCGTGTTGTGACGGGGAATAGGAGGAGCGACGAATGAGCGGCGCCCATCTCTTGTCTCTTGTCTCTTGTCTCTTCCTACCATCGGTCCATGGCCGCTCCTGAGATCCACTCCACCCCGAAGGGCATCGTCGTCTCAAGCGGCGAGTACCGGGTCATGCCGGGTTGGCGCGTCGGCCATCTCCAGGAGGAGTCGACCCGATCCGGCCTGCTCGTGCCGGCGGGCTCCGAGAAATCGAGTGATGCGCTCGCCCTCGTCGATGTGGACTCCGGCCAGCGCTTCTGGGCCGTGCCGAACGGCGCCTGGCGATTCCTGTGGCCCGACACGAACCGTATCGTCGTGGCCGTGCGGGAGAGCCAGATCATCGCTGAGGAGGCCCTGGTCGAGGACCCGCCCGACGAGGGCAACTACCTCTAGGGCACCAGCCAGAGCAACTCGTAGGGGCCGAGCGTTGCGCCGGCGCCACGTGCCGTCCCGGTGAGGGCGTCCGTCCACGACTCGCCTCCCCACGAGACGTCGGTGGCGAACCCTGCGAAGTTGCCGACGATGC
>CP070681.1:1102219-1103332 GCA_020352575.1 Acidimicrobiia bacterium
CCAAGCAGCTCGCCCCGTGGGGAGACGACACCCTGCTCGGGCACGTGCTCGAGCGCGTCGCCCGATGGCCGGTCGATGAGACGTGGCTCGTCCTGGGATCCGATGCCGACGAGATCCTCGATCGGGTGGACCCCGGCGAGGCCGTCGTGGTGGTCAACGAGTCGCACGAAGGGGGTCTGTCGTCCTCGCTCAAGGTCGGCCTCGACGCCCTCCTCCTCGGATCCCGGATGGACGCCGTGCTGATCGTGTTGGCGGACCAGCCGACGATCCCCGACGAGGTGCCGGGCGAGTTGATCGAGGGAATGCGCGACTCGGGCCTGCCGGTCGCCATCCCGAAGTACCGCTACGAGCGGGGGAATCCCGTCCTCGTGAGTCGGCTCCTGTGGGAACGCCTCATGAGCCTCGAGGGCGACGAGGGGGCCCGGGGACTCTTCGCCGCCCACCCCGAGTGGGTCCACGAGGTGTGGATCGACGCGCTCCCGCCGCGCGACATCGACACCCCCGAGGACCACGCCGAAATGCGTCCACGCAGCTGACGCGGCGTTCGCCCCACCTGACTACATTCGGTCGTCCGTCCTGAGAGGGAGCCAGTGCCGTCAATTGATGCAATCGAGGGAATGGCTCATCGGGATGCAACCACCCTCCGCAAGGCGCGAGTCCGCACCACCGAGGCCCTCTTGAAGCGGGCCTCGACCCCTGCCGACCGGCAGGAGTTGGCCGAGGCAACGGGGCTCCAGGAGGGCGACCTGCTTGCCTGGGCGCATCGGTCGGACCTGCTCCGGATCAAGGGGATTGGACCCGAGTACGCCCTCATGCTGACGAAGGCCGGCGTCGAAACCCTCAAGGAGTTACGACGCCGCAATCCCTCGAACCTCGCCCGCCTCCTCGGCGATGTGGGCGCCAAGATGTCCAGCGTGCGCCGGGTCCCCACCGAGGAGGTCGTCGCCTCATGGATCCTCTCGGCCCAGACGCTCGAACCCCTCGTCCAGCGTTGAACGAATGAAGGGCGCTCCCGAGGAGCGCCCTTCATTGCACGGAGGAGGAGTGGTTCAGCGGGTCTTGGCCTCGGCGATCCAGGTCTCGGCGAGCTCGACACGCACCTTGGCTGCCTCG
>CP070681.1:1103432-1107749 GCA_020352575.1 Acidimicrobiia bacterium
ACGCCCCTCGACCTGCACCGGCTCGGGTTCGACCCGGTGATGGGTGCTGAGGAGTGGCAGGCGTACCTTGCCGGGACTCCCGTTCCCACGGGCATGCTCGTCGAGCACGCGGCCCTGGTCGCCGAGGCCGAACTCCTCTGCTTCGTCTACCCGACGTGGTGGTTCGGCCCGCCGGCCATGCTCAAGGGTTGGCTGGACCGGGTGCTCATGCCGGGTGTGTCGTTCACCCTCGACGACGCCGGTCGGATCCAGCCGGCACTCGAGCGACTCTCCACGATCGTTGGCATCTCGACGTACGGTGCCTCCCGCACCTACACCCGATTCTTCGGTGATGGCGGGCGTCGCATGCTGCACCGCGCGCTCCGACTCAACGCGCCGCGTCGAGTCCGGCGTGAGTGGTTCGGCCTCTATGGGATGGATGGGCAGGGCGACGAGGAGCGGCGACGCTTCCTCGACGGCGTGCGGTCGGGGATGGGGTCGTTGTGAGGACCCTCGTCGTCTACGCGCACCCCCATGACGGGTCGTTCTCGGCGCACCTGCGCGACAGGGTGGTGGCGGGACTCGGGAAGGCGGAGGCCGACACGCGTCTGCTCGACCTCCACGCGATCGGTTTCGACCCCGTGATGTCCGCCGAGGAGCGGACGCTCCACCACGCCCCACCCGAGGAGAAGCCGTGGCTGGCCGACCAGTACGACCACCTTCGATGGGCGCAGCACCTCGTGTGGGTGTACCCGACGTGGTGGTCGGGTCCGCCGGCCATCCTCAAGGGATGGGTCGACCGTGTCTGGGCCGAGGGGGTGGCCTACGACCTCCCCGAGGGAGCTACGACGATCCGCCCCCTCCTCGTCGACGTGAAGCGAATCACCGTGGTGACGACCCATGGCTCCCCGAGGTGGATCAATTGGCTCGAGGGCCAGGTGGGCAAGGCTCTCTTCCTGCGCGGCCTCCGCTCGCTGTGCGGGTTCGGCTGCAAGACCCGGTTCCTCGCCCTGTACGGCCTCGACAGGGACGATGGCGGGGCCCGCCGCCGCTTCGCCGATCGCGTCGAGTCCTTCTTCGCTCGGGTGGGCTGACCACTAGGGTCGCCGCCCGACCATGCAGCATCCACCCGCCCTCGCCTTCGATCGTGTCGGGATGACCTACCCCGACGGCACCGAGGCGCTCTCCGATGTCAACCTCACCGTCGCGCCGGGTGAGTTCGTGACCGTCGTGGGTCCCTCGGGGTGTGGCAAGTCCACGCTGCTGCGCCTCGCGTCGGGGCTCCTCGACCAGTCGACCGGCTCGGTGGAGGTAGACCGGGATCGCCTCGGCTACGTCTTCCAGGACGCCACGCTGCTGCCGTGGCGCACGGTCCGCAAGAACGTCGAGCTGCTCGCCGAGTTGCACGAGATCCCCGCCGACGAACGGGCGCGCCTCGTCGAGGAGGCGATCGCACTCGTCGACCTCGTGGGGTTCGAGGACCACCACCCCAATCGGCTGTCCGGGGGCATGCGGATGCGGGTGAGCCTCGCCCGGTCGCTCACGCTCCACCCGACGGTGTGGCTCTTCGATGAGCCCTTCGGGGCCCTCGACGAGATCACACGCGAGCGGCTGAACGGCGAGGTGCTCGACCTCTTCACCTCGCAGGGGTTTGCCGGGCTCTTCATCACCCATTCCGTGCAGGAGGCGGTCTTCATGTCCACCCGCGTGCTCGTGATGTCCGCCCGCCCGGGGCGGATCATCGAGGAGTTCGAGGTGCCGTTCGAGTACCCCCGCGCGAAGGCGCTCCGGTTCTCGCCCGAGTTCGGCGCGCTCGCCGGTGAGATCTCCCGGCGGCTGGAGGACTCCCATGCCTGATCCGATCGAAGGAGCCGAAGCAGTGGGTGGGCTGTCGGGTACGGGGGAACCATCGTTCGGGGATCCGGGTCGGATGCCGCGACCATCGGGCACGTCGATCGCCGGGGCCTGGTTCGGCCTCATCGGCCCGCCGGTCGCCGTGTTCATCGGCTTCCTCGCTGTCTGGTACCTGTTGTCATGGCGATTCCTCCCTGTGCTCTTGGGCGATCCCGTCGATGCAGCGGAACGACTGCGCAACACACTCCTCCCGTACCCCCACGACGTGTTCAACACGGCATTCCTCAACCCCGACAACCTCGCGGACCTGCTCTCGGGCCTGTGGCTCGATACGCGACTTGCGTTGCTCGGCCTCGGCATCTCGATCGTGATCGGTGTGGGCATCGCCATCGCCATGAGCCAGGCGAAGTGGATCGAGGTGAGCGGGTATCCCTATGCGGTGCTCCTCCAAACGGTGCCGATCCTCGCCCTCGTCCCACTCATCGGGCTGTGGTTCGGTTTCGGATTCGGTGCCCGCCTCACGGTGGTCGTGATCATCTCGCTCTTCCCGATCATCACGAACACCCTCTTCGGCCTCAAGTCAGCCGAGCAAGGGCTCCATGACCTCTTCACGCTCCACACCGACTCGCGTTGGGTGCGCCTCCTGAAGCTCCAGCTCCCGGCGTCGCTCCCGGCGATGTTCACCGGGTTCCAGATCTCGGCCGGGCTCTCGGTCATCGGTGCCATCGTCGGCGACTTCTTCTTCGGCCGGGGGGAGCGGGGACTGGGCAACCTCATCAACCTGTATGTGGCTCGGCTCAGGCCCGAGGAACTGTTCGGAGCGCTCGTGTTCAGCACGCTTCTTGGCATTGCCGTGTTCGTCTTCTTCGGGTGGCTGCGCGCCCGCCTCACCGGGCATTGGCACGAAACCGGCTCGTAACAGCGAGGGGTTACATTGCCCACTTCTTCGACCGGAGCATCCCAATGACCCGCACCGTTGCACTGCTGCTCGCCCTCGCCCTCGTCCTTGCTGCGTGTGCAAACAACGTCGACGACGAGGCGGGAGGGGGATCGGGCGAGGCCGACCTGGCTGCATGCCCGGACCCGATCGTGATCACCACTGACTGGTTCCCCGAGCCCGAGTACGGCGGCGTGTACCAACTGATGGCGGGTGAGGGGTCGATCGATCCCGAGTCCGGCGCCTTCACCGGCCCGCTGGCCTACGGCGATGTGCCGCGGCAGGTCGAGGTTCGCGCCGGTGGTCCGTTCGTCGGCTTCCAGCCGGGCAGCTCCCTGCTCTACGCCGACGACGACATCCTGCTCGGTTTCGTGAACACCGACTCCCAGATCACGCTTGCCGACTCCCAGCCCACCGTGGCGGTGTTCGCGACCATCGAGACGAACCCCCAGATCGTGATGTTCGACCCCGAGACCTACGACTGGGACTCCTGGGACGACGTTCGGGAGAGCGGTGCGGTGATCACCACCTTCGCAGGGGCGTACTACACCGACTACCTGATCGCCACGGGGCTGGTCGATGCCGGGCAGATCGATCCCACGTACAACGGGTCGCCGGCCCGCTTCATCGCCGAGAACGGTGCCATCGCCCAGCAGGGCTTTGCCACACAGGAGCCCTACAACTACGAGAACGACTTCGCCGACTGGGGTCGCCCGGTCGACTACCTCCTCATCCAGGACTCCGGTTGGGAGATCTACTCCCAGGCGCTCGCCATCCGCGCCGACAAGCTCGAGGACGAGTCCGTGCGGTCCTGCCTCGGTGCGCTCGTGCCGATCCTGCAGCAGGCGTCCGTCGACTTCATGGAGGACCCGGGTCCGACGAACGCGGCGATCCTCCAGGCAGTCGTCGACCTCGACAGCTTCTGGGTGCTCTCGGAGGCGGGCGTGGCGAACACGATCCGTGTGATGGAGGAGCTCGCGGTCATCGCGAACGGGCCGAACGATACGCTCGGCGACTTCGACCTCGGCCGAGTCGAGGAGGTCATCGAACTCGGCCGAGAGGTGGGCCTCGAGATTCCCGAAGGCCTGACGGCTGAGGACGTGGTGACGAACGAGTTCATCGACCCGTCCATCGGGCGCTGAGCCCCGAGCGCGGACCGACCCGGGGGCCTAGGGCACGCGGTACAGGCTGGCGCCCCAGTGGGCGCCGGCCCCGAATGCCACGAACCCGATGAGCATCCCGGACTGGACCCGCCCCTGTTGCCTGAGTTCGTGGAAGAGGATGGGGAGTGTCCCCGCCGTGGTGTTGCCGTAGCGCTGGAGGTTCTGCGGCACCACGGTGGCGTCGACGCCCATCCGCTTGCGCACGCCGTCGAGGATTCGTTCGTTGGCCTGGTGGGCAACGACGAGGTCGACGTCCTCGACGCCGTACCCGGCCTCGTCGAGGACGATGTTGAGCGCTTCGGGCATGAGCCGAACGGCTTGGCGGTAGAGGAGCGGGCCCTGCATGAGCGGGATGTGCTCCTCGCGCTCGATCTGGCCGGCGTC
>CP070681.1:1107849-1112955 GCA_020352575.1 Acidimicrobiia bacterium
GCGCATACGACCGCCTCGGAGCCGCCGGAGGTGAAGAACACGCGATCCATGTCACCCGGTGCGAGCTCGGCGAGCTTGGCGGCCAGTTCGGCGGCCGGGACATGGGCGCCGCCCCACACCGGGTAGTACGCCATCGTCTCGGCCTGCTTCGAGGCGGCGGTGGCGAGGTCGGAGCGACCGTGGCCGATGGCGGTCACGAACAGTCCCGCCAGGGCATCGAGGTAGCGGTTGCCGTCGGTGTCCCAGAGGTAGCAGCCGTCACCCCGCTCGATCACCATGGGGCCCGTCTCGGGGACCTGCGCGAAGTGGAGCCACAGGTGGTCCATGGCGGTGCGGCGGATGTCGCTCATCGAGTCCTCCGGGTCGTCTCGTGTCAGTCAATATAGACGTTCAGAGGGGATTGAGCGCAACGAAAAACTCGGAATTCTGGCGAATACGGACGATTCGATTGCAGGAGGGCGATCGATCCGCGATACTCCCCACACACGCTCGAGCAGGTGAGACATGGAGACCATCCCGCACCGGATCGATGGGGTTGCCGACTTCGATCCCGAAGGTCGGACCGCGCCCGTCTACGACCCGGCGACGGGCGCCCGGACGTCCCATGTCGCCCTCGCAGACGGCGCGACGGTCGACGCAGCCGTTTCAGCGGCCTCACAGGCCTTCGAGGACTGGTCGACCACGAGCATCTCCCGCCGTACGAAACTGCTCTTCTCGTTCCGCAACCTGGTCGAGGACCATGTGGACGACCTCGCAAGGGTCATCACCTCCCAACACGGCAAGACGCTCGACGACGCCCGTGGAGAGGTTGCGAGGGGTATCGAGAACATCGAGTTCGCCTGCGGCATCGGCGAGCACCTCAAGGGGGCGTTCAGCCACCAGGTCTCGAATGGCGTCGACGTGCACACGATCCGCCAGCCGCTCGGCGTCGTCGCCGGCATCACACCGTTCAACTTCCCGGCGATGGTGCCCCTCTGGATGCTTCCGAATGCCATCGCCACCGGCAACACCTTCGTCCTCAAGCCATCGGAGCGTGATCCCGGCGCAGCGATGCTCCTCGCGGAGCTGTTCGCCGAGGCAGGGTTCCCGAACGGTGTCCTCAACGTGGTCCACGGTGACAAGGAGGCCGTCGACGGCCTCCTCACCCATCCCGATGTGCGGGCGGTGAGCTTCGTCGGTTCGACGCCGGTCGCCCGGTACGTCCACGCCACCGCCACGGCACATGGCAAGCGCGTCCAGGCCCTCGGTGGTGCCAAGAACCACATGGTCGTCCTGCCCGATGCCGACGTCGACCTCGCTGCCGATGCCGCCGTCTCGGCCGGCTTCGGCTCCGCGGGCGAGCGGTGCATGGCCATCTCGGTCGTGGTGGCGGTCGGATCGGTGGGCGATGCGCTCGTCGAGGCGATCAGCGAACGTGTTGCGAGGATCCGGGTCGGACCGGGGACCGAGCCGGGGGTCGAGATGGGTCCCCTCGTCACCGAGGACCACCGCAATCGGGTGGCCGGCTACGTCGCTGCGGGAGCCGAGGCGGGCGCCGAGGTCGTCGTGGACGGTCGGGACTTGCTCGACCAGGCCGGCTTCTTCCTCGGTCCGACGCTGCTCGATCGGGTGACCCCCGACATGACCGTCTACACGGACGAGATCTTCGGGCCGGTGTTGAGCGTCGTCCGTGTCGACTCGTACCCTGCGGCGATGGCCCTGCTCGAGGCGAATCCCTATGCGAACGGCACCGCGATCTTCACCCGGGACGGCGGGGCCGCCAGGCGATTCCAGGACGAGGTCCCGGTCGGCATGGTGGGGGTCAACGTGCCGATCCCCGTACCCGTCGGCTCCCATTCGTTCGGTGGGTGGAAGGACTCGCTCTTCGGTGATACGCACATGTATGGCCCCGAGGGCATCCGTTTCTACACGAGGGCGAAGGCGATCACGACGCGGTGGCCCGACCCGGCTGATTCCTCCGTCGACCTCGGGTTTCCCCGCAATGCCTGAGCTCACCTTCGTCAACCAGGACCTCGACCACGTCGACCAGCTCGTCGACCTCGAGGCGCGGTGCTTCCCCGAACTGCCGCCACACGAGCTCGTGTCCCCCGAGACCGTCCAACTCCAGGTGGAGCTCTTCCGGGAAGGGGCGTTCATGGTGTTGGACGGTGACCGCGTCGTGGGCATGGCCTCCGGTGTCTTCGTCGACTACGACATCCGTCGCACCCAGCACCGCCTCGTGGACGTCGTCGGCGCCTGGGGCGTCGGAAACCACGACCCCGACGGGGACTGGTACTACGGGATCGACATCGCCGTGGACCCGGATTACCGGGGGCGTGGCGTCGCCAAGGAGCTGTACCGGCTCCGTAAGCAAGTGGTCATCGACCACAACAAGCGCGGAATCATTGCGGGTGGCGTCCTTCCCGGATACGCCGATCACAAGCATGAGATGAGCGCCATCGACTACGTGGCCAAGGTCGTCGATGGGGAACTGGTCGACCCGACCCTGACGGCCCAACTCAAGAGTGGCTTCACGGTCCTCGGGCTCATCGCCGACTACATCGACAGCCCGAGCACGGACAACTGGGCTTCGTTCATCACCTGGTTCAACCTTCGCTTCGACCCGGACGCATCATGAGCGAATATCGATTCGCCTCGTTCACGACGTTCGCCGGTGTCCCGCAGGCATCGATCGATTCGTTGGTGTCGACGCCCGCGGACGTAGCGATCGTGGGGGCCCCGATCGACTGGGGCACGACCCACCGGGCCGGAGCGAGGTTCGGGCCGAGGGCCATCCGCGGTGGCGACTACCTCGGGGCCCACGGGCGCCGGCCACACCTTCCGACCGGCATCGACCCGCTCGCGGAACTCCGGGTCGTCGACGTGGGCGACGTCGAGGTGGCACCGGGGTACCTCGAGGACGGGCTCGACAAGGTTGCGGGCGCGGTGGAGCGGATCGCTGCCTCCGGGGCGATCCCGATCGTGCTCGGGGGCGACCACTCGGTCACGTACGCAAACGGGACTGGCCTCGCCCGCGTCCACGGAGCCGGGCGTTTCGGCCTCGTCCACTTCGACGCACACGCCGACACCGGCGAGACCCACTTCGGTGCCCTCCACGGACATGGCACCCCGATGCGCCGTCTTATCGAGTCGGGAGCGGTTCCCGGGCATCGATTCGTCCAGGTGGGCCTTCGGGGGTACTGGCCCGACCCGCCGGTCGTGGCGTGGATGGCCGAGCAGGGCATGCGTTCGTACCTCATGGCGGAGATCGTGGAGCGCGGCCTCGGCCCGGTGGTCGACGATGCGGTCGCTTCGGCTTCGTCGGGTGATGCCGACGGCGTCTTCCTCTCGATCGACATCGATGTGGTCGACCCCGGCATGGCGCCCGGCACCGGGACCCCCGAGCCCGGTGGCCTCACCTCCAGGGAGTTGCTCGACACGGTGCGCCGGCTTGCGAGGGAGTTGCCGATCCTCGGCGCCGACGTGGTCGAGGTGTCCCCACCGTACGACGGCCCGGGGCAGGTGACGGCTTTCCTCGCCAACCGGGTCGTCCTCGAGATCCTCAATGGGATGGCCGAACGAAGGTTGCTGGACTGATGGACCTGACCGGCGCCGAGCCGAGGCCGTTGTGGTGGGACGTCGTCCCCTCCGAGCGCACCCGAGCCATTGCCCAATCATCGGAGGTCGACGTCGTGGTCGTCGGCGGCGGCTTCACCGGACTCTGGTGCGCCTTCCACCTGGCCTCCCTCGACCCCAGCCTCGACATCGTGGTCCTCGAGGGCTCGCACGTCGGCTTCGGCGCCTCGGGGCGCAACGGTGGTTGGTGCCACGCGGCCTACCCGCTCGGCTACGCCCAACTCGTCGCCGACCACGGGAAGGACGCTGCCGATCGCCACACGGCGGCGCTGAACCAAAGCGTGGCCGACATCGGGCGGATCGTCGCCGAGGAGGGCATCGACTGTGACTTCGCGCCGGGCGGGGTGTTGGGCGTGGCCCGGCTCCCCTTCCAGGTCGGGTACGCGAAGGAAGAGGTGGCCGAGGCCCGTGCGCAGGGATTCGGTGAGGACGAGGTCCGTTTCCTGGACCGCGAAGAGGCTCGTGCGGCCTTGAACGGGTCGGACGTGCTCGCGGGGATCTGGCATGCATTCGGCGCAGCCGTCCACCCTGCCCGCCTCGCCCATGGCCTCGCTGCGGCGGCAGAGCGGAGGGGCGTTCGCATCTTCGAGGGCTCGCGGGTCCTCCAGATCGGCGACGGCTGGGTGGAGACCGAGGCGGCACGCATCACCGCCAAGGAGGTGGTGCTGGCGACCGAGGGCTACACGGCGCGGCTCCCGGGACGGCGGCGCGACGTGGTGCCGCTCTACTCCCACATGATCGCCACCGAGCCACTTCCCGACGACGTGTGGGAGGACATCGGCCTCCGGGACCGTCCGACGTTCCATGACTACCGCAACGCGCTCATCTACGGGCAGCGCACCGCCGACGGTCGCCTTGCGTTCGGCGGGAGGGGCGCTCCCTACCACTGGGGCTCCACCATCGAGGACGGCTTCGACGCCTACACGCCGATCCACGAGGAACTCGTGCGGGTGCTCACCTCGCTGCTTCCCCAGGTGGAGGGTTTCCAAGTCACGCACCGGTGGGGCGGACCGCTCGGTGTGACGAGGGACTGGCGCCCCTTCGTGGTGCGGGAACCGGGCTTCTCGAAGGCCGGTGGCTACGTCGGCGACGGCGTCGCCACCGCCCAGTTGGCGGGGCGGACACTGGCCCACCTCATCGCCGACACCGGCGACCCGATCACGAGGCTCCCCTGGGTGGGGCACCGGTCGCGCCGCTGGGAGCCAGAGCCGATCCGGTGGATGGGGATCCGGTCAGGCCTCCGCCTTGCGAAGTGGGCAGACCGCATGGAGGAGCGCACGCAGCGGCCGAGTTCGCTGTCCGCGGTGGGCAACTGGCTCAGGGGCAAGCGGGCGAAGATCCAGGTCTAGCCGACGTCCCATACGGGACGACGCTTTGGTGGGTCGACCACCCGCAGGTTCCGATCCCGAAGGGTTCCGATCTGCTCCATCTCCTCGTGACGAGCCACCGAAGCGCATCTTTGGCGCCATCGCCCTCGGGAGGATTCGAACC
>CP070681.1:1113055-1120644 GCA_020352575.1 Acidimicrobiia bacterium
GGGTCCCCGAACACGATGCGGCCGAGTGCCCTCCGATCGATCGCTCCGCCGGTCGCGACCTCGGGCCACCGTTCGACGACTGCCGCGTGCGCGGCACCGTCGGGGGCGAGGACCGCATGGCCGAGGCGATCGGCTTCGATGACGTCCGCGCCCCGCGCGGCGAGGATCCCGGCGACCGTCGACTTGCCCGAACCGATTCCGCCCGTCAGGACGAGGACGGTGTGGCTCAGGTGTACTCCTCCATGACGCCCCAGAGGACATCCTTCATGGAGGCGATCCCGACCAGTTCACCCGTCCGGGTGATCGGGAGGTGGCGATAGCCGACGGCGAGCATCCACCCGGCCGCATCGTCCACCTTGACCTCGACATCGATCGTGTCGGGGTCCGGTGTCATCCACCGCTCGACGGGTTCTGCGTCGGTCTCGCCGGTGTCGGCGGCGGCACGCACGATGTCGCGTTCGGTGAGGATCCCGACCATGGTGCCGTCCTTGTAGACGGCGAGTGATCCGATACCGAGGTCAACCATCATCTGGGCGGCCTGCGACACCGTCGTAGAGGGCGCGCAGCCGGCCGGCGTGCCCTGCACGAGTTCTCGTACCTGCATGTGGCCCTCCTGGGTCGTGTGCTGCGAATGGTACCCGCGTGGTGCCCACCCAAAGCGAAAGGCCCCAGCCGTTCGGGTGGGGCCTTTCGGTGTTCGGGGGTCGCGGCGCTCAGCGCTGGCCGAGGCCCTTCTCCTTGAGCTCCTGGAGGATCTGCTCGAGGGACTCGTTTCCGGAGAACGCCGGCTCGTCGTCGCGGCCCTTGTCCTCTTCGCGCTCGAACTCGCGGGTCCGAGGCGCCCTCCGCCGGCGTGGGCGATCGTCGTCGCCGCCGCCGGCACGATCGGGACGAGGCCCACGGCCGCCACCACCGCCAGCGGCGGCGCGGGGCTCCGACGGACGCTCCTGGTAGCCCGGGAGGGCCTGCTTGATGGAGAGTGACACCCTGCGGCGCTCACCGTCCATCTCGGTGATCTTCACCTTCACGACCTGGCCCAGCGAGAGCTCGAGCTCCGGGGATTCGACCCGGTGCATGGCGATCTCGGAGACGTGTACGAGGCCCTCGACACCTTCGCCGACAGTGACGAACGCACCGAACGGGACGGTCTTGGTGACGGAGCCCTCCACGACCCCACCGACCTCATGTGCCTCGCTGAACTCCTCCCACGGGTCCTTCTGCGTCTGCTTGATCGACAGCGAGATGCGCTCCCGGTCACGGTCGACCTCGAGCACCTTCACGGTGACCTTGTCGCCGACCTTGACGACCTCGGATGGGTGGTTGACGTGCTGGTACGAGAGTTCGGAGACGTGGACGAGGCCGTCCATGCCGCCGAGGTCCACGAACGCACCGAAGTTCACGACCGAGGAGACGACACCCTCGGCGATGTTGCCCTCGGCGAGGTCGTCCAGGAACGCCTGGCGCTGCTCGGCCTGCTCCTCTTCGAGGTAGGCACGACGGGAGAGCACGACGTTGTTCCGGTTGCGGTCGATCTCGATGACCTTCGCCTCGATCGTCTCGCCGATGTACGGATCGAGGTCGCGCACACGACGCAACTCCACGAGGGAGGCCGGGAGGAAGCCGCGGAGGCCGATGTCGACGATGAGGCCACCCTTGACGACCTCGATGACCGGTCCGGTCACGGTCTCCTTCGCTGCGGCGACCTGCTCGATGCGGCCCCAGGCACGCTCGTACTGGGCCCGCTTCTTCGAGAGCACGAGGCGGCCCTCTTCGTCCTCCTTGTCGAGGACGAGGGCTTCGATCTCCTCACCCTCGCTCACGACGGTGGACGGGTCCACGGCCTTGCGGATGGAGAGTTCGTTGAGCGGGATGACACCCTCGGACTTGAAGCCGATGTCGACGAGCACCTCGTCGCGGCCGATGGCGACGACGTGGCCCTTGACGATGTCGCCCTCCTCGAAGTCGAGCATCGTCATGTTGAGCGCGGCTTCGAAGTCGATGTCGTCCGGGAGGTCACTCAGGTCCTGCGCCTCGATCGCCGGCTTCAGCGCAGCCGGCTCGGCTACGGGGGCGGCGGGAGCCTCGGGCTCCTCGGCGACCGGGGCTTCCTCTACGGGAGCCTCTTCCACGGCAGCCGGGGCTTCCTCTACAGGAGCCTCTTCCACGGCAGCCGGGGCTTCCTCTACAGGAGCCTCTTCCACGGCAGCCGGGGCCTCGGCGGCCTCCTCGATGGCGTCGGCGGCATCGTCGGGCGATGCCGGGGTGGCGTCGGCCTCGGGGGCCTCGGCCTCGACGGCGGCAGCAGGTGCCTCCGTCGTCTCGGGCGCTGCATCTTCCAGCGCGGGGTCGTGTTCAGACATAGTGGTGTGGGTTACCTCCGGGGGGGTACTCCCAGCGGCGCGGCAAGCCTGCGCCGTGGGGCGGCAGCACCATACCACCGGGCCCCCGCCTATGGCAGGTCGAGCTACTTCGCAGCGTCGAGGTTGGCGCCCGAGGCGACGTCGACCACGAGCGGGACGTCGAGGGCGACGATCCCCTCCATGGCCTCGCGCAACAGGGAACCGACCCGGTCGAGGTCCTCGCGGGGGCACTCGGCGACGAGTTCGTCGTGGATCTGGAGCAGCACGGTTGCGCCTGTGCCGGCCAGTTGCCGGTCGACCTCGACCATGGCGAGTTTGATGATGTCGGCTGCGCTCCCCTGCAACGGGGCGTTGAGCGCCATCCGCTCGCCCATCTGGCGCACGCGCCAGTTGTCGGACCGCAGCTCCGGGAGGTACCGCCGGCGACCGAACATCGTCTCGGTGTAGCCACGCTGCTTCGCCTCCTCGACGGCGCCGTGGAGGAACTCCTGCACCGATGGGAACTGGCCGAAGTAGCCGTCGATGAGTTCCTGGGCCTCTCCCCGGGGGATCTCGAGGCGCTCGGCCAGCCCATATGCCTCCATCCCGTAGAGGAGCCCGAAGTTGACCGCCTTCGCCCGGTTGCGCATCTCGCCCGTCACCTCGCCGATGTCCACGTGGTTCACACGGGCTGCGGTTGCGGCGTGGATGTCCTGGCCCTGCCGGAACGCCTCGACGAGGCCCGTGTCGCCGCTCATGTGGGCGAGGAGCCGGAGCTCGATCTGGGAGTAGTCCGCAACGATGAACTCGCAGCCCTCCCGCGGCACGAACGCACGTCGCACGGTGCGGCCCGTCTCGGACCGAATCGGGATGTTCTGCAGGTTGGGGTTGTCCGAGCTGAGGCGGCCGGTCGCCGATCCCATCTGGTTGTAGGTCGTGTGGATGCGACCGTCGTCCGCGATGAGCGGGAGGTAGCCCTCGACGTACGTGCCCCGGAGCTTCTCGAGCTCCCGGTAGCGGAGCAGCTTCTCAACCACCGGGTGCTCGCCGGCGAGCTTGGCGAGCACGGAGGCATCGGTCGATGGGGCTCCCTTTGCGGTCTTCTTGATCACCGGCAAGCCGAGTTGGTCGAAGAGGATCTCGCGGAGCTGCGTGGTCGAGTTGACGTTGAAGGGCCCACCGGCGAGTGCATGGATCTCTTCTTCGAGCGCTCCGAGCTCGGCCCGCAGGTCGTCGCCGAGCTGTTCGAGGTAGGGGCGGTCGATGGCAATGCCTTCGTGCTCCATGCCGGCGAGGATCGGGATGAGCGGCAGCTCGATACGGCCCAGCACGTCCTCCGTGTCCTGTTCGGCGAGTTGCTCGGTGAACGCCTCGGCGAGCCTCCGTACCGCTACGGCTTCCCGGGCTGCGGTGTCCAGGTCGGGGCCGGCCCCGAAGTCCAACATGCCCTGGTCCCCGGCATCACGTTCATCGGAGGGAGCGAGTTCGAGCCGCAGGTGGCGCGCCACGAGGTCTCGCAGGTCGTAGCTCCTCGTGGCAGGGTTGAGCACGTAGGCGGCGAGGGCGGTGTCCATGCCAACCCCCTCGATGGCGACATCGAGGTCGAGGAGGTGCCGGACGAGCGGCTTGAGGTGGTGCCCCACCCACCCGGCGTCGACATCTCCGAGCACGCCGGCCACCTCCGGGAGGAGCTCGGTACCGACGAGGACCGGGGCGTCCGACCCGGGGGCGAGCACGAACAGCCCTACGAGGTCGCCGAGGTCCCAGAGGGGATGCAGGACGGCACCGCGCACGAGCACGGCACGGGCGGCGTCTGCATCCACTGCTCGGCCGTGGTCGACCTCCAACGTCTCGGCGACGTGGTCCATCTCGGGGTGCAACGCCTTGAGGTCATCCCAGATGCTGTGGAACTCGAGGGACTCGACCAGTTCGGTCATCGCCTCCTCGTCCCAATCCGTCCAGGTCAGGCCATCGGGGCCGGGCACCGGGCGGTCGGTGACGATCTTCATGAGATGGCGGTTGCGAAATGCCGCCTCCCGGTGCTCCGACAGGTTCTCCCGGAGCTTCGGGGTGAGTTCCTCGAGGTGGTCGTATATGCCCTCGAGGGAACCGTGCTCTCGCAGGAGTTTCGACGCCGTCTTCTCCCCCACGCCGGGCACGCCCGGCAGGTTGTCGGAGGTGTCACCGCGGAGTGCGGCGAATTCGAGGTAGCTCGCCGGTGGGAGGCCGTACTTCTCCTCGATCCACGCAGGGTCGGCAAGCACCGACTCGCTGATCCCCTTCACCGGGTAGAGCACCCTGATGTGGCCATCGACCAGTTGGTAGGCGTCCCGATCACCCGTCACGATGAGCACGTCCCACCCGTCGTCCTCGGCTCGGACGGCGAGCGAACCGAGGAGGTCGTCGGCCTCGAAGCCGGCCTCACTCAGTTGGGTGACACCCATGGCGTCGAGGAACGCACGGATGAGGGGGACTTGGCTCTTGAAGATGTCCGGCGTGGGCTTCCGCTGCGCCTTGTACTCGGGGTACTCCTCTCGGCGGAACGTCTCCCGGGACTCGTCCCATGCGACGGCGAGGCGGTCGATGTCGTGGTCGGCGAGGAGCCTGACGAGCATCCGGGCGAAGCCGAAGGCAGCGTTCGTCACCTGGCCTGAGGACGTCTGCAGGGTGTCGGGGAGGGCGTAGAAGGCCCGGTAGGCCATCGAGTGGCCATCAATGAGCGCGAGCGTCGACATCGTGGGCGAGGGTACCCGTCAGCGGCTCAGCTTCTCGATGACCTTCTCGAGGTCGGCCTCCCGCTTGGCGATCCGCTCCCGCGTCTTCTCCAGTGCCTTCTCGAATCGCGGGAGATCGGCCTTGATCTCGGCCCAGTAGGCGCGGTCGTCTGCGTTGCCCACGATGGCGTCACGCTTCCCGTCGTCGTGCAACGAGCGGTGTTCGGCGAGCTCGGCGGCGAGTTTCGCCTCGTCACGACGGAGCGCGTCGATCTCGTCGCGCAGCCGGAAGGCCTTGTCCTCGAGTCGTCCCATACGAGCGAATCGCCCCTCGTCGCCTACGATGGCGGTCCCCTTCGGGGGTGCGCCGGGATGGCGGAATGGTAGACGCGACAGACTCAAAATCTGTTGTCCGTAAGGGCGTGCGGGTTCGAGTCCCGCTCCCGGTACAGGTACACGAGCGGCCCCGCGATGGGGCCGTTCGTGTACCTGCTCCCGTAAGCGGTGGGTAGCGGACCCGGTGCCGCAGGCACGGGTTCGATACGGAGGCCCGAAGGGCCGAAGTGCGACGAGCACAGCGAGGAGCTGTCCCGCTCCCAACAATCGACGGACCCGGTGCCGCAGGCACGGGAGAGAAACGACGAGCGCTGACGGACCCGACCCGACGACCGGCTCAGCGTCGAGTACCACTCGCGAAACCGGGCCCCGAAATGCCGTTGACGAACATATGTTCGATCCGATAGGTTCGGTGCGTGGACGACGTGGAACAGGAACTCGACCTCCTCACCCGCCGATATGGGGACCTCGGCATCGAGGCTGAGGTCCGGAGCATCCGCGACGCCAGGCAGCGCCACCGGCTCGAAATGGACCGGCTCAACGAGGATTTCGATCGGATCGTCGAACGACGCCGCGCCACCCTCGAGGCGATCGAGAAGCTCGACCGCACCCTCCGTGCGCTCATCGACGATGTCGTCGGCTCGACACGCCGGCAGCGAAACGAGGGCTGGTCCCCTGTCCCGGTACTCGGCTTCCGGGCATGGGTGGTCGAGGACGGTCGGCTCCACGGAGCCTGGGAGATGTGGCCCCTGCCTCGCTCGACCGCTACGTGCAAACGGAGCCCCGATGCCGACGAGGTCCCGCACACCGACGGCCGGTGCGGCCCCCCGCCCTGCGGCCTCTACGCACTCAAGCGCGCAGATGACCTCCTCGATGTGACCGGCTGGCACGGGGCAAGGGTCGCCATTGGCCTCGTCGAGATGTCCGGGAAGGTGGTCGAGCACACGAAGGGGTATCGCGCCGAGCACATGGAGGTGATCGCCCTTGGTGTCGTGGATCCCCGCGGCGTGCTGCTCATCGACGCCCCGGAGCACCTCCAAGCTGCGTTCGGGGGCGGGTTCGACGAGCTCGACGGCGTCCTCCCAACCCTGCAACCCATCGAGACGATGTGCTTCTGGCTGGAGGCACGGAAGGAGCGGATGTCATGGACATCGGAGAACAAGAGCGCGTGATCATCGTGGAGCCCCTACGCCCGACCATCCCCGCCGAGCCCGTGCCGGAACCGGCACCTCAGGGGAATGGGAGCGCGCGGCCCTCGAGGTCCGGCTCGTAGTCGCAGCCGAGGTCGGCCACCCGTTCCATCCCGATTCCGAGGTAGGCGTCGGCCTGGGCCTTCTCTGCGTCCGGTACGTCGAGGCGGTAGAGGGTGTCGGCCCACCGATTGAGCAGGGCGCCGATCCGGTCGCAGTCCGCCTCGAGGATCTGCGCCACCGGCTCGGGGAGGCCATCGGCGGTCCACTCGGTGCGCCGACCCTCACCGACCAACGCTCCGTCGTCGAAGATGGCAGGCGCAGTGGCGACGCCGGGGCGCACCGAGTCCTCGAGTCGCACCACCCCGTGGAGGTCGAAGGCGACCGCCTCCCACACCACGTCGACCGAGGGCGGCGTGGTGGACACGGGTGCGCTGACCGTGGTGGGCGTGGCCGGCATGGGTTCGAGGTCGACGGCCACGGTGCGCGGACCGCACCCCACAACCAGCAGGGTGAGAATCGCCGGGAGCCAGCGCCGCACGGCGTCAGCCGAGGAGCGCGGGGGCGATGTCGTTCGTATACGCCGCGAGTGTCGCGACGGCCTCGTCGGCGCTCGGCGACTCGAGGACCCGACGCACGATCGCCGACCCGATGATCACCCCGTCGGCCGTTCCGTGGAGTGCTCGGACTTGTTCTGGACGCGAGATCCCGACTCCCATGACGAGCGGCACGTCGGTCCGCGCCCGAATGCGCTCGGCCAGCCTGATACCCCTCGTCGTGTCACCCTTGCGCTCTCCGGTGACGCCCATGTCGTTGACGCCGTAGATGAAGACGGGATCTGCGCCGGCCACGACGTCGAGGCGGTCGTCGCCCGTCGTCGGGGCTGCGAACAGGACCATGCCAAGACCTGCGTCCTCCACCGGGTCCCGGAGGGGCAACGCCTCCTCGAGGGGGATGTCGGCGACGATCACAC
Source organism: Acidimicrobiia bacterium (assembly GCA_020352575.1). Classification (GTDB taxonomy): domain Bacteria; phylum Actinomycetota; class Acidimicrobiia; order Spongiisociales; family JAENVV01. The sequence goes on from CP070681.1 coordinate 1,120,608, forward strand.
CGTCGGCCCCGGCGGCGGCGACCTCGGCGGCGAACGC
>CP070681.1:1120744-1123547 GCA_020352575.1 Acidimicrobiia bacterium
TCGCGGACCCGGACGTTCGGCAGTTCATTGCGTTCCGGATCGGTGAGCCCGACGCCGGATGGCAGGGACTCCGCATCGATCTGGACCCGATAGGTCTCGGCCCCGGGAACAGGGATTGAGAACTCGCCGTCGGGTCCCGACGTGCCTTCTCCCACCTGCGCTTCACCGAGGAACACCTTGATGACGGCTCCCTCGACAGGTGAGCGCTCCTCCCCATCGACCTTCTCGAGGACACCCTGTACGGTCTCGCCCTCGGCAAGTGCAGGCGACGCCAAGGGGACGAAGGTCGCCAGCAGCACGACTACGAACAGGGTTCTCCGCACGGAGCGGGAGTGTAGGAGCGACGGGGACCGCTCAGCCTTCGTGGGTGGTGGCCCGGAACCGCACTTCGTGAGGGAGGATGACGTCGGCGGCGGGCGTGCCCGCGAGGACGTCCAACAGCATCTGTGCAGCGGCTTCACCGGCCTCCACGACGGGCTGGCGGACCGTGGAAAGGCCGAGGCCGTGGGAGAACTCATGGTCGTCGAAGCCGAGCAGGCAGACATCGTCGGGAATGGAGAGGCCGAGGTCCCGGGCTGCGGAGATCACGCCGATCGCCATCTCGTCGGACAGCGCAAAGATGGCGTCCGGGCGGTCGGGTCGTACGAGGAGTTCCGTGGCCGCCTCGGCACCGCCGATGACCGAGAAGTTCCCGCTGACAAGCAACGACTCCTCCACCCGGATGCCGGCGGCCTCGTGCGCCCTGCGGTACCCAGCGGTTCTGAGGCCGGGGATCGTGTCGTCGCCCTCTGGGTCCTTCAGGCCGCCGACGAGGGCGATCCGACGGTGGCCGCGCGCCAGGAGGAGCGTGGTCGCATCGAAGCCCGCCTGTTCGTTGTCGATGGAGACGCCGGGGATGCCGGGAAGGTGCTCACCCACGGCCACGACCTTCGAGCCGAGTCCGATGATGCTCCCGATCTCGCGCTCGCTGAACGGCACGTCCACGAAGATCGTGCCGTCCACACGCCGGAGCGACGGAAGGACATCGTTCACGAAGTGCTGGCGCTGGCCGGCGTCGCCGACGACCGTGAGCGTCATGTCGTACCCGGCATCGGAGAGCACGGCCTCGATCCCGGTGACGACCTGTGCGTAGTACCACTGGCCGACGAAGGGCACGACCACGAGCGCGGTGTGCGCCACGGTCGAACCGAGCCGCGACGCATACGGATCGGGCACGTACTCGAGTCGTTCGGCAACCAATCGGACCTTCTCCCGGGTGGCGGGGGCGACCGATGGCAGGTTGCGGAGCGCCCGGCTCACCGTCGCAACGGAGACACCGGCCTCGTGGGCCACATCGCGGATCGTCACCCTCATCGACTCCGCTCCAGGATGGCACCCGATCGGGCGGGCAGGAGGAGGATGCCGTCGTCGAGGAGTCGTCCGCCGTTCGTCGTGTGCCGGAGCGTCCACCCGCCCTCGGGCACCGCCACCCGCACGCCCTCGTCGAGGAGGTTGGCGGCGTGGACGACGTCACCCCGTCGGTACACGAGGGTTCCCTCGGGGGCGGGTTGCCAGTCGACGGGGCCGAGGCGACGATCGCCGAGGTCCCTCCGCACCCTGAGCAACGTGCGCGTTCGGTCGAGCGCAGAGCCGGGGGTCATCCATTGCACCGAGGCCGTCTCGGCATCACTGCGCGGCGAGGAGCGAAGCCATGCGTCCTCCGCGGTCGTGAAACCCGCCTGCGGCGTGCCAGGTTCCCATGGCATCGGCGTGCGGCACGGATCCCGCCCGTCCTCCGGCGTCCGCCTACCCACCGGGTCGACGACGTCCTCAGGTGCCACGTGGCCGTTCTCGAGCCCGAGCTCCTCGCCCTGGTACAGGAAGGGCACGCCGGGGAGGCCCATCATCGCAACCCAGAGCGCAAGCACCCGTTCGACCCCCTCTTCCCCGCCCCCGAACCGGGTCACGGCTCGGTCGGCGTCGTGCGAACCGGTGACCCACCCGTGTCCCTGCGGAACCGTCGAGATGGCGTGGCGCACCTCGGCGGCGAACACCACGGGGTCCCAGGGCAGCTCCATGAGGCCGAACCAGAACGAGTAGTGGAGCCGCCCCTCACGGGCGTACTCCCAGAGGCGCTCGGTCTCGACCCACGTCTCACCGATCATGAAGGCGTCGTACTCGGCGAGGATCGGGGCCCACTCCTCGTAGACCTCGAACACACCGTCCTGGTCGATGTCGAGGTGGGCGGCGAAGTCGCCGAACTCGAGCGGCACGTCGATCCCTGGCTTGAGTGGGTTGTCGGCGAAGGATTGGTCCTTCACCAACGAGTGCGAAACGTCGACGCGGAACCCGTCGACCCCGCGCTCCAGCCAGAACCGAAGGATGTCACGGAACGCTGCCCGCACCCCGGGGTGCTCCCAGTTGAGGTCGGGCTGCTCGGCGAGGAAAAGATGCATCCAGAACTGCCCGGAGACCTCCTCGTACTCCCAGGCCGGGCCGCCGAAGATCGCCCGCCAGTTGTTGGGCGGACCACCGTCGGGAGCGGGATCCTTCCAGATGAACCAGTCCCGCTTCTCGCTCGACGGGTCTGCAAGCGCCTCCAGGAACCAGGGATGGTCCGACGAGCAGTGGTTCGGGACGAGGTCGATCACGACCCTCAGGCCGAGGTCGTGTGCCCGGGTCGTGAAGGCGTCGAAGTCTGCGAGGGTGCCGTACTCGGGCGCGACATCGCAATAGTCCGCCACGTCGTACCCGAAGTCCCGCTGGGGGGACGGGTAGAACGGCGTGACCCACACGGCGTCGACGCCGAGGTCGACGAGGTGGT
>CP070681.1:1123647-1129034 GCA_020352575.1 Acidimicrobiia bacterium
ACCTCGGGCCCGAGCCGGCGCTCGCGGTCCTGATCGACCTCCTCCCCCGGCTTTGGATCACTGCCGGGGCACCCTTCCGGAGCGTGGTGGAGGAGGCGTCGGGATGGTTGGACCGACTGCCCGGCCGATGGGAATCGGAGGGAAGGCCATTTGACCGGCGCCTCATCGACGCTGCCCTCGAGGCACTCGTCGCCTGCGTGGCCGAGACGGAGGCCATCACACTCGTGAGCCAGGACCTCCACGCCGGCAACGTGCTCTCGGCGACGCGGGAGCCGTGGCTGCTCATCGACCCGAAGCCCCTGCTCGCCGACCGGGAGTTCTCACTCTCCCCATCATCCGGTCCCCGGAACTCGGCCACTCGAGGCATCACGCGCTGCAGCGTCTCGACCGGCTCACGGACGAGTTCGGCCTCGATCGGCAACGGGCCCAACTGTGGTGCATCGGGCAGACAGTTGCATGGTCGTTCGACGAGGGGATGGTCTTCGAGACCCACCTCGACGTGGTGCGGTGGCTGCTCGAGGCGTAGCCGCCCCCGTCACTCAGTAGGCGTAGCCTTCGACGTCTCAGGGAGAAGGAGCGACATGCAGTCCCGCACCCGAGCCGGCATCGGACTCGCCCTCGGTACGGCCCTCATCAGTGGCATCTCCATCCCGATCAACAAGGTTGCCCTCGAGGCGGTCGGGAGCGTCACCACCTTCACCGCGGCGAAGAACCTCCTCGTCGGAATCCTGCTGCTCGGATTCGTCCTACCTCGGCTTCGTGCCCTTCGGGTCCGCGAGCTTGCTGCCCGGCCCCGCATCGGTCTCGGTGCCGTTGCGTTGATCGGCGGCAGCATCCCCTTCCTGCTCTTCTTCCAGGGCCTCAGCATGGCGAGCGCACCCAGCGCCGCACTCATCCACAAGACCCTCTTCATCTGGGTGGCAATCATTGCGATCCCACTCCTCGGCGAACGCCTTGGCGCGTGGGGCTGGCTCGGCCTCGGCGCCATCGCCGTCGGACAACTCACGATCGGCTGGCCCGCCGGCTGGGGCTGGGGAACCGGCGAGTGGATGATCCTCGGGGCCACCTTGTTCTGGGCGGCCGAGACGATCCTCCTCAAGCGTCTCCTCCCCGACGTGCCGGTCTCGGTCGCTGCAGCCGCCCGGATGGCCGGCGGCGGCGTCGTCCTCTGGGGGTGGCTCCTCGCCACTGGCGGACTCTCGGCGCTCGCAGGAGTCGGCCTCGCCGGGTGGGCTTGGATCCTGCTCACGTCCGTTCTGCTGCTCGGCTACGTGACCACCTGGTACGGGGCCCTCGACCGGGCCCCGGCGACCGTCGTCACCTCGGTCCTCGCCCTCGGAGCCGTCGTCTCAGCGATAGTTGCGACCGCGCAGGGAACGATCCCGTCGACGGCCACCGCAGTCGGGCTCGTCGTGCTGACGGCTGGCGCAATCGGCGTCGCAGCGTCGGGGCGGTTGGAGGCGACCTAGCCCCAGGGGTCGAGGCCCAGGACCCCAACCGGGACGGTGGGCGATCCCGGCGCGATCGGATTGACCCGGGCATATGCCTCGCCCAGTCCGGGCCGGACGTCCTGCTCACCGTTGTTCGGCCAGAGGGCCATGGCACGTTCGGACATCGCGGTGATGGTGAGTGACGGGTTCACGCCGAGGTTCGCCCCGACGGCCGCACCGTCGGCCACGTGGAGGCCGGGAACGCCGTAGACGCGGTGGTATCCGTCGATCACTGCCGTCTCGGGGTTGGGACCCACGTTGGCGCCGCCGAGGATGTGGGCGGTCGTGGGGGTGTCGAGCAGGACCTCGTTCACCGCGCTGCCCGGGATCCCGCCCATGTGGTCTGCAGCAACCCGCGCCGCTTCATTCGCCACCGGGAGGTAGGTCGGGTTCGGCTCACCATGGCCCTGCTCGCTCGTGAGCCGCTTCTTGCCCCGGAGCTTCACCCGGATGCTGTTGTCCTTGCTCTGCATCACGAGGAGGATCACGGAACGCTCCGCCCAGTTCCGCACCGAGAGCGACCGGACGAACGTCCGGGGTCTGCGAACCACCTGCCCGAGGAAGCGGAGCCAGCGTGGGATGCGGCCACCGCCGTCCACGAGGATCGTCGCGAGCAATGCCATGAGGTTGCTGCCCTTCGGGTAGCGCACCGGTTCGATGTGGGTGTCCCCCGAAGGGTGGATCGACGAGGTGATCGCCACGCCCTCGGAGTAGTCGATGTCGTCGCTCATGGACGTGGCACCGAGGATCGCCTCGGAGTTCGTGAGGACGCGATGCCCCACCCGTTCCGAGAGGCCTGGGAAACGCCCCTCTGCAGCGAGCCGGAGGAGGAGGCGGGTGGTGCCGAGCGCCCCCGCGGAGAGGATGACGTCCTTCGCAACGAACGTGCGGCGGCGCCTACGGACCCACGCCCCCGGGCGCTGGGTCGTGACCCGGAAGCCACCGCCGGCGAGGGGCTCGATGTCCACGACCTCGTGCTCGGGATGCACCGTCGCCCCCGCCCGTTCGGCAAGGTGCAGGTAGTTCTTGTCGAGCGTGTTCTTCGCGTTGTGTCGACACCCCACCATGCATCCGCCACACCCGATACAGCCGGCTCGGGCGGGCCCCGCTCCGCCGAAGTACGGGTCGGGCACCTCCTGACCGGCCGCACCGAAGTAGACCCCAACCGGGGTGTGCGTGAAGGTGTCCTCGACCCCGAAATGGGCTCCGAGGTGCCGGATCACCTCGTCGGCGGGTGTGTCCCCCGGGTACTCCTCGGCGCCCAGCATTCGATTCGCCATCCGGTACCAGGGCGCCAACTCGGCCCTCCAATCGGTCATCTGGGACCACAGGGGGTCGGTGTAGAAGGCGTCGTGGGGCTCGTAGAGGGTGTTGGCGTAGACGAGCGACCCTCCACCAACCCCCGCCCCGGAGATGACGAGCACGTCCTTGAGGAGCGTCATGCGTTGGATGCCTCGCATCCCGAGCCTCGGGAACCAGAGGAACTTGCGGACCTGCCAGTTGGATTCCGGGAAGTCCTTCGACCCGAACCGCTTGCCCGCCTCGAGTACCCCGACCGAGTACCCCTTCTCGGTGAGGCGAAGCGCAGAGACACTTCCCCCGAAGCCGCTCCCGATGACGAGGACGTCGTACTCGGTGGTCATGTGGTGATGTCCGGGTACCCGTGGGGGATCACGTCCTCACGGAACCGTTCCTTCATCTCCGGCCAGGTCGCATCGCCAGCCCACACCCGCACCGCCTCGACGAAGTGCCAGAGCATGTAGGGGTGGGCGCCCAGGCGATAGAGCTCACCGTGGTCGACGGCGACGAGCGCAGAGCGCTCCTCGTCGGTGAATGTCCCCGAGTCGGGGGTGGGCAGTCTGGAACCAGCGGCTCGCGCCTCCCACGCCGCAACGTAGGCGGCGGGATCGGCGGCATAGGCGGTCGCCTCCGTGTCGGCACCCTCGACCCACGCGATGAACTTGTCGACACCGAAGCGGCTCACACGTCCCACCAGAAGAACGGACCGTTTGCGAAACGGGACGGTACTCCCTCGGCAAACGAGGCGCCGGTCCCGGCCGCTGCCAGGGCCGTGAGGAAGTTGAGGAACTGGCCTGTGACGTTGCCCGCGGCGGCGAGGCGCTCGAACGAGCACCCTGCGACCGCACCGGCGAGGTCGCCCGCGGCCATCCACCGCACGGCCTCGTCGTCGAACACCTGGTCGGGCGAGCCACCCCCGAGGAACTGGCGAGGGCCGCCGATCTCGGTGGCGAGGTGGCCCGAAGCGATGAGTGCCACCCGCCTGTCGAAGGGAGCGGCCTCGATCCGATCACGCAGCCACGTGCCCAGTGCGGCGTAACGCTCCGGGCCCGGGATCGGTGGGATGTTGGCGTTGGTGTGGATGGGGACGATCGGGACGTCGAGGTCGGGCGTCATGAACACCGCTGGCAGTGTGAACGAGTGGTCGAGCACCCATTCGTTCGACATGGCGAAGTCGAACTCGGTGGGGAGGGTCGTCCCGCCGAGGAGCCATCCGGCGAGTTCGGTGTCGCCGTCCACCTCCCATGGCTCGAGGCCGAACGTGCGGATCTCGTTCTCGAACGTGCAGGCGAACCGTTCGGCCTTGCCGACGCAGAACGCCGGCGAGTTGTCCCACTGGAACGCACGCAAGTGGTCGGACCCGACGACGACCAGGACGTCGGCTCCCGCGTCCCGGATCCGCTCGCCGAACGTGTCGAAGCGCTCCTTCGTGCGGGCCAGGTCGTCGGGGACGGGGTCGGCGCGCATCGTCCGCCACAGGAGGGGGTTGTGGGGGACCCCACAGATCGCAACGAGTTCAGCCATCAGTCCCGCAGTTTGGGGATCACCTCGGTGCCGAGCAACTCGATCGACTCGAACCATCGCTCGTACGAGAGCCGGAGGTCGAAGACGAGGTGGTCGACACCGACGTCTGCGAACTTGGCCGTCTGCTCCACGACCTGATCCGGGGTGCCGGCGATGAGCGAGCCCTCGATGTCCTGGGCCGTCTCGAACCGGCCGGACGGTGGCTTCACCCACCACTTACCCCGATCATTCGCCCACCGCAGGAGCCCATCGACACTCGTCCCGGCCCACGCCTCCGCCTCGGTCTCGGCGATCGTGGTGGGGGGCACCACGCCGACGGTCGGCATCGGACGGCCGTTCTCTGCGACGAGTTCGGTCATCTTCGCCACCCGCTTCTCGATGGTCTTGAGTGTGATCCGTCCCGGGATCCATCCGTCGCAGTATTCGGCAGCACGGCGGGCCGACGCAGGCGTGGCACCGCCGTACCAGAACGGTATGTCACCGGTCGGCTTGGGGAAGAGGTTCACGTCCTCGAACGAGTAGTAGTCGTCGGCGTAGGTGACCATGTTCTCGTTGAAGACGAGCTCCTGGATGCGGGCGTTCGACTCGACGAGCTCCGGGCGGAAGATACCTCCCATCCCGACCGCCTCGAACTCGTGGTCGAACGTCCCGGCACCCCAGCCCTGGATGATCCGGCCACCGAAGAGATGGGTCATCGAGGCGAGGGTGAAGGCCGTGATGAGCGGATGCCGGTACGGGATGAGCGTCGCCGTCCCGAGGGTGATCCGCTCCGTGACGGCACCGATGGCAGTGAGGACGGTGAGCGGCTCGTAGAAGTCGGTGGCGGCCGACTCGAACTCGCCGTGGGGCTCGAACAGGAGGTGGTCGCGCACCCAGACCGAGTCGAAGCCGAGTGCCTCGGCCTGGCGTGAGCCGTCGAGGAGTCGGTCGCGGTCGGCGTACTCGCCGAAGTGCGGGAGGAGCAGCCCGAACTGCATCGTCACACCCCCGGCTTCACAAGGGTGCCGTGTCCGGGCTTGCCGGTGACCTCACCGTCGATCCACACATCGGTGCCCCTGACGAGGGTGCGCACCA
>CP070681.1:1129134-1133024 GCA_020352575.1 Acidimicrobiia bacterium
CCCGTGCATGGCCCTGGTAGGCCAGCGAGGAGTAGACAGATCGGTCGCCGAACACCCAGGCGCCCCGTTCCAGCGCCGGACGGATGACCTCCGCAGCGAGTTGGGCGCGCTGGGCGGCGAAGAGCTGTGCCTCGGCCCAAGGGATCATCTCCGGGCCGTGGAGCAACAGCTCGCGGATCCCCTCGCCGAGCGGGGACCCGCCCGGCTCTCGCACCACCACGACCTCGTCGCCTGCCGCCTCGAACGCGGTGGCAACGGCCCTGATGACCGTCGACTTCCCGGCGCCCTCGACGCCCTCGAACGCGACGTATTGGCTCATGGCGCTCGACCGTGGGTCGCAAGCGTCCGGGCCGTGGCCACCGCCGACAGCACCCCGGCGATCGAAACGATGACGCCGGCAGCCGCGAGCGTGAACCGGATCCCGTCGCCGAGCTCACCCGGCATGACGCCCTCGACCACAACCGCCACGAGGGGGGCGACCGGGAGCACCAGCACGACGGAGATCCGTCCGAGGGTGAACAGCGCGCCGAAGGTGCGACCCCGCAGGTCGTCGTCGACGGCGCTGTGGATGGCGGTGAACCCGAGGACGTAGGTCCCACCGGTTCCCAGCCCGGCGACCGCTGCGCCGGCGGCGGCGGTTCCGAGCAGGTCCGTGAAGGCCACGATGAACACGCCCACACCGGCGAGGGCGAGGGAGATCGCGAAGCCGAACTCGATCTCCATCTCGAGGCGCTCGAGGTAGTTGGCCAGGAAGACCCCGGCAGCGATGCCGAGGCCGAGCGTCGCGGCCACGATCCCGAAGCCCCTCGACCCGAGGCCGAGAACGTCCTGGCTGAACGGTTCGCCGAGCACGAAGAGGGCCGCCCCACCGAACAGGGCGCCGGTGATGCCGAACACCGGGATCCGGATCCGGGGGTGGGTGGCGACGTATCGAATGCCCTCGGCGAAGTCCGACATCGCATCTCGGAGGCTCCACCCCCCGGCCTCCCGCTCGGTGATCGTGGTCCGCTCCGGCAGGGCGAGGAGGATCATCAGGGTCGCCGAGATCATGAACGTCGCGGAGTCGAACACGAAGGCGCTCGTCCACGCACCGTCGGGCACGATCGTGGCGAAGACCGTCCAGATGATCCCGGCGAGGGGAATCGTGCCGTAGGTGGCAAGGACCGAGACCGAGTTGGCCCGGATGAGTTCCTCTCCCGTGACGATGCCTGCCATGGCGGCCTCACGGGCCGGCTGGCGGACGAGGGAGAACATCTCGATGAAGAGCGTCAGGAAGAAGAGGGCGGTGAGCGAGTCCACGAAGACGAGGCCGAGCACGAGCACACCGCGGGCGAAGTCCGACACGTACATGACTTTGCGGTTGTCGAACCGATCGGCCACCACACCCGACACGGCGCCGAAGAGGACCGCCGGGAGGAACCGACCGAGGAGCGGGACCGCAACACCCGACGTGCCCCCCAAGGCGTTGCCCAGGGCGAGCGTCGCGAAGAGGCTCACCCAGTCGCCGAGGGAGGAGACGAGCCCGGCGAACCACAGTCGGGCGAACTGGCCCCTCCGAACGAGTTGGAGGGTCGTGCGAGGCGTCCCCATCGAGTCCATGCGCCGCTGAGGGTACCCCTGCACCGGGTCCTCTCCCGGTTCGTCGGGCTACGCCCGACGGCGCTGTGGGACTCTTGACAAGTCCTCGCCGTCCGTAATATCCCTGCCTCCGTGCCCAAGCCCCTCATCATCGTCGAGTCCCCGGCAAAGGCCCGCACCATCGCCGGATTCCTCGGCGGGGAGTACGAGGTCGCATCATCCGTGGGACACATCCGGGACCTCCCGTCGACCGCTGCGGAGATCCCGAAGCGGTTCAAGGAGGAGCCGTGGGCGCGCCTTGGCGTCAACGTCGAGTCCGACTTCGAGCCGATCTATGTCAACACCCGGGGCAAGTCGAGTGTCATCCGTGAGCTGAAGGCGAAGCTCAAAGACGCCCCCGAGCTCTACCTCGCCACCGATGAGGACCGCGAGGGCGAGTCGATCGCCTGGCACCTCCGGGAGGTGTTGAAGCCCAAGGTCCCCGTGAAGCGGATGGTGTTCCACGAAATCACCAAGAGCGCCATCGAGGAGGCACTGGCCAACCCCCGTGACATCGACGAGCAACTCGTGGACGCCCAGGAGACGCGTCGGATCCTCGATCGCCTCTACGGCTACGAGGTCTCACCCGTGCTGTGGAAGAAGGTGAAGCCACGACTGTCGGCGGGCCGCGTGCAGAGCGTCGCCGTGCGCATCATCGTCGAGCGGGAGCGCGAGCGCCTCGCCTTCGTGAAGGCCTCCTATTGGGACCTCACGGCCACGGTCGCCGAGGGCGACTGCGAGGACCTCTCCTTCGAGGGCGGCCTTCGTTCGGTGGACGGCGTCCGCGTGGCGTCGGGCTCGGACTTCTCGAACGACGGCACCCTCAAGAAGGACGTGCTGGTGCTCGACGAGGCCGAGGCGAGCGGCCTCGCAGCCACCCTCGCCGACGCCCCGTTCCGGGTCACCTCGGTGGAGACAAAGCCCTACACCCGCAAGCCCTACGCCCCATTCCGCACCTCGACACTCCAGCAGGAGGCCGGCCGCAAGCTCGGGTTCACGGCGTCTCGCACCATGCGGGCCGCCCAGCGCCTGTACGAGAACGGCTTCATCACCTACATGCGGACCGACTCGACCAACTTGTCCGGCACGGCCATCAACGCTGCCCGGTCGGCGGCGACCAAGCGCTTCGGCCCTGAGTTCGTCCCCGAGCAGCCCCGTTTCTACGGCAAGCAGGCGAAGGGCGCCCAGGAGGCGCACGAGGCGATCCGACCCGCCGGGGATGAGTTCCGCGACCCGGGCATCGTCGCACGTCAGGTCGACTCCGACGAGGGCCGTCTCTACGACCTCATCTGGAAGCGGACGCTGGCCTGCCAAATGGCCGATGCGACGGGCGAGACACTCCGCATCGTGATGCATGCAGACGCCAGCGACGGCCGCACGGCCGAGTTCACCAGCTCGGGCCGGACGATCACCTTCCCCGGCTTCCTCGCCGCCTACGTACGCGCCGACCAGGGCACCGGGAAGGACGACGACGAGCGCCACCTTCCCCGCGTCGAGGAGGGCGTTGTGCTCACCGCCTGCGCCATCGAACCCGTCGGGCACGAGACGAAGCCCCCGGCCCGCTACACGGAGGCCTCCCTGGTCGCCGAACTCGAGGAGCTCGGCGTCGGCCGGCCGTCGACGTACGCATCCATCATCTCGACGATCCAGAACCGGGGCTACGTGTGGAAGAAGGGGTCGGCACTCGTGCCCTCGTTCACGGCGTTCGCCACCACCGACCTCCTCGAACGCCACTTCGGGGACCTCGTCGACTACCAGTTCACGGCCGACATGGAATCCGACCTCGACCGCATCGCCGATGGATCCGAGGAGCGTTCTGCCTGGCTCCGGGCCTTCTACTTCGGCGAGGACGACGACCCGGGCCTCAAGCCCCAGATCGAAGGCCGCCTCGACGAGATCGACCCCCGGGTGGTGAACGCGATCCCCATCCGGGGATCGGACATCGTGGCGAGGGTCGGCCGCTACGGCCCGTACCTCGAGCGTGACGGCGTCCGCGCCTCGCTCCCCGACGACCTGCCACCCGACGAACTCACCGCGGAGAAATGCGAGGAGTTGCTCACCGTCGCCGCAGCCGGCCCGAGGGAACTCGGCGAGGACCCGGAATCGGGCCTCACCGTCTACGTGCACAACGGCCGGTACGGCCCCTACGTGCAGCTCGGTGAGCAGGAGCCGGGTTCGAAGAAGAAGCCCAAGCGGGCGTCGCTCCAGGAGGGGATGACCGAGGACTCGGTCACGCTCCACCAGGCCCTCGAACTCCTCGAGTGGCCGAAGCT
>CP070681.1:1133124-1134280 GCA_020352575.1 Acidimicrobiia bacterium
GATGCGATCGCCGATCTCGTCGGTGCTCGCCCCCATGCCCGGACCCGCCATGGCCGGGAGTTCGGCCAACTCCGCGACCGCTGCGTCGTGCACCGCCACGGCGGCGTCCTCCTCCCCGAGGTGGTCGAGGAGCATGCTCGCCGACACCACCGCGGCGACGGGGTTGGCGAGGCCCTGACCGGCAATGTCGGGGGCGGACCCGTGGACCGGTTCGAACATCGAAGGAGCGGAACGGGGCGGGTTGATGTTGCCCGAGGCTGCGAGGCCGATGCCGCCCTGGATGGCTGCACCGAGGTCCGTGATGATGTCGCCGAAGAGGTTGTCGGTGACCATGACGTCGAACCGGCCGGGATCGCCGACCATGTAGAGGCAGGCGGCGTCGACATGGACGTAGTCCCACTCGACCTCGGGGAAGCGCTCGGCAACGTCGGCAGCAGTGCGCATCCACAGGTCGCCGGCGTTGATGAGCACGTTCGTCTTGTGGGCCACGGTGACCCGCTTGTTGCGCTTCATGGCCCGCTCGAAGGCATCGACCACCACCCGCTCGACCCCCATGCGGGTGTTGATCGAGTTCTGGGTGGCCACCTCGTGCGGCGTGCCCGTCCGTGAGTTGCCACCGTGCCCGGCGTACGGGCCCTCGGTGTTCTCGCGGACCACGATGAAGTCACAGTCCTCGGGCTCGAGACCGGCGATGGGGGAGGGGACCCCCGGGTAGAGGCGGACCGGGCGAAGGTTCACGTACTGGTCGAAGGCGAAACGGATGCGCAGTAGGAGCCCTCGCTCGAGGACGCCGGGAGGCACCTCGGGGAGGCCGACTGCGCCGAGGAGGATGCCGTCGTACCCGCGGAGTTCCTCGAGCGTCGAGTCCGACAGCACCTCACCGGTGGCGAGGTAGCGGGCGCCACCGAGGTCGTACGTCTCGGTGTCGAAGGAGAAACCGTGGACCCCGGCTGCGGCCTCGAGCGCCTTCACGGCCTGGGCCGTGACCTCCTGGCCGATGCCGTCACCCGGCAACAGCGCAATGCGATGGGTCGCCACGCCTAGACCGCCTTCAGCTTGCGGGTCTTGCGATCGCGGGAGAGGGCGATCCGCCCGGACTTCGCCATCTCGACGAGGCCGAACGGGCGCAGCAGCTCGAGGAAGTCGTTGAGCTTCC
>CP070681.1:1134380-1137111 GCA_020352575.1 Acidimicrobiia bacterium
GGATGCCGACCGTTGCATCGGCTTCGGGAGTGACGAGCGAGACGCCGAGGGTGCCCCCGTGGAAGACCGCCGCTCGCCCTCCGGCCAGGCGTTCGACGGGTGCGTACCCCTCGGCCCGGGAGATCGCCGCCGCCTCTGCGTAGCGGTCCTCGTGCGTGTCCCTTCGACCGAATGCCACCATCCGCGAAGTGGGATGCACCCGAGCGGTGGGGCCCACCCGGCCCCGGGCGACCCACTCGTGCAGCACCGCCGAGACGGCGATGTCGAGACCGGGTTCGTCGGGGAATCCCTCGGTGTGGAGTGTGATCGGTGGGAGTGCCATGGTCCTCCATACGACGAGGCCCTGCCAGACTCCCGCCGGGATGCGAGATCGGATGGTACGGACGTTGGCCCTCTTGGCGGTCGGGCTGCTGGCGGCCGGATGCGGTGATGGCGCCTTCCTCTCCGATGAGGGCCCGGGGGTCCGGTGGGTCGCCGAGGCGTCCGCCCCGCCCGCATCGACCTCGACGACCACGACGTCCACCGAACCACCACCCCCCATCGTGCCCGCCGGCGGGCTGGGGTGGTGGAACGACCCCCTCGAGCTGCTCGCCGATGAGGAGGTGGTGGGGCCTGACCGGGCGATCGGCGCCGTGTGGGCGGCCTCGTCGCGGACGGACCGCTACGTGCAGGTGGCGGTTGACGACCTCCTCCTTGCCCTCCCCGGGCTCACCTTCCCCGGCATGGTTCCCGACGACACGGAGTGGGTGACGTCCCAGCTCGTGTTCGCCCCCTCGACCGGGTCGCTGGCGGAGGACCAGGTCGCGGCGTTCGGCATGTGGTCGGAGGAGCCCTACACGTCGCCGCGGGCGCAGGCCCAGCGGGCTGTCCTGGCGATTGCGTACGACGACATCGACCGCGCCGCGCTTGCCCTCGATCCGGAGAACGGGTGCGCCTGGTTCCGGGCGAGGGACGTCATCGCGTGCAACCCCGGACCGGCCGACCTCGGACCTTCGTGGTGGATCGACACGTTCGAGGGGCCGACACTCGTATGGCTCGATGGCCTGTACCGCTATGAGCTCCGCGTGCGCGGCCTTCCGGGGTCCGTGGCCGAGGCAATGGCCCGCTCGATGGTGCCCCTCGACGTCCTCCGGGGCGCGGGCCCGGTCAGTGGGTAGGGTCGCCCGATGATGCACGGGAGCGGGTGGTTCGCCCGCCTGCGCTACGACGAGGACCAGCCGCCCCCGAAGGTCGACCGCGCCCTCCTCGGTCGGGTCTTCGCCTATGCCCGTCCGTACCGCCTGCACCTGCTCGGGGTGCTCGTCACCATCGTCGTGATCTCCGGGCTCGGGGTGGTGCCGCCGATCCTCACTCGATCGCTCATCGATACGGCGATCCCCAACTCGGACATCGGGCTGCTCAGTTGGCTCGGTGCGGGGATGGTGGCCGTGCCGCTGATCTCTGCCGGTGTCGGCGGTGTCCAGCGCTGGCTCACCGCCACGGTTGGCGAGGGGATCATCTTCCACCTCCGCACCGCGGCGTTCGGGCACCTCCAACGAATGTCGCTTCGGTTCTTCACCTCCACGAAGACGGGTGAGCTCATCAGCAGGCTCAACCAGGACGTCGTTGGGGCGCAGCAGGCCGTGACCGGGACCCTCGTGACCATCGCATCCAACCTCATCAGCGTGGTGATCACGATCGGCGTGATGCTGCAGACCAACCTGCTGCTGACCGGCCTCGCCGTGGCGGCGCTCCCGCTGTTCGTGGCCCCGGCCCAACGGGTGGCGAAGGTGCTGCGAAGGGTCACCCAGGAGCAGATGGAGCACGACGCCAAGATGTCGGCGATCCTCCAGGAGACGTTCAACGTCTCGGGTGCGCTGCTCGTGAAGCTCTTCAACCGCGGCGAGCACGAGGGAACCCGCTACGCCGGTGAGGCCGAGCAGGTCCGGCGACTCGGCATACGCCGCGCGCTCGTCGGGCGCTGGTTCTTCGCCGCGCTGGGCCTCGTCTCGGCGGTCGGTTCGGCAGCGGTCTTCTGGGTTGGGGGCGTCCTCGTCATCAACGGCCAGATCAGCCTCGGCGAAGTGGTCATGTTCTCGGCCCTCGCCACCCAGTTGTACGGCCCCCTCTCGGGTCTCTCCAACGCCCGCGTCGAGTTCGCCACGTCGCTCGTCAGCTTCGAGCGGGTCTTCGAGGTCCTCGACCTGCAGCACGAGATCGAGAACCCGGCCGAGCCGATGCGCGCACCGATCCGGGGAGCGATCGCATTCGAGGACGTGTCCTTCACCTACGAGAAGGAGACCCCCGCCGGCCTCGAAGCCGTGCGACGGATGCTCTCACGGCAGGTGCAGGAAGAGGGCCTCAACCAGATGCGGTCGGGTCGCCAATGGGCGATCGAAGGCGTGTCGTTCGCCGCCGAGCCGGGGATGATGCTGGCCCTCGTCGGCCCGTCCGGTGCGGGGAAGACCACCATCTCGTACCTGGTGCCACGCCTGTACGACGTCGATAGGGGGCGCATCGTCGTCGACGGGGTCGACGTCCGCCAGCGATCGATCGGTGACCTCGCCGAGGGGATCGGCGTGGTGACCCAGGAGTCGTACCTCTTCCACGACACCATCGAGGCGAACCTCCGGTACGCCCGGCCCGATGCCACCCACGAGGAACTCGAAGCGGCCGCCAGGGCGGCGAACATCCACGAGTTCATCGCCTCGCTGCCCGAGGGGTACGGCACGGTCGTGGGCGAGCGCGGCTA
>CP070681.1:1137211-1158409 GCA_020352575.1 Acidimicrobiia bacterium
GTTCGAAGGGGATGCGCTCGGAGCCGGGCATGAGCGCCTCTGCGTCGCCGAGGTCGACGACGGTGAACCGGTGGTCGACCTGCTGCACGATGCCGGTGACGAGGTCGCCCTCGCGACCCTCGTACAGCTCGAAGACCTGGTCGCGAACGGCCTCACGGACGCCCTGCGACATGACCTGCTTGAAGGTCTGGGCGGCGATGCGGCCGAACTCGGCCGGGGAGATGTCCGTGTCCTCCCACTCGTCGATGACGTTCCCGTCCTCGTCGAGTTCCTGGCCGAACACCCGCAGCTCACCGTTGTCGAGGTCGAGCAGCACCCGCGCCTCCTCCGGGGCACCGGGGCGGCGCTTGTAGGCGGCCACGAGGGCGCGGGCGACGGCCGTGGAGACGGCATCCGGGTCGAGTCCCCGCATCTCTGCGAGTTCTTCGACCATGTCTCGGGTGATGCCGATGTTCATCGCTGCTGCTCCTTGGCGCGGGCCCCCGGCTTCGGGGACTTCTCCCACACGAACACCGTCTTTGCAGAGGTGACGAATTCGTAGGGGATGGTTCGTTCGGTTCCATCGATGTCGACGACCGCGTCGTCCGCACCTGCCGAGAGGAGGGTGCCAGTGTGCCGGCGGGCATCGTCGATGGGCAGTTGGGTCTTCACGGTGACACGGCGGCCGACGGACTTCTCCCAGTGCCGGGGGCGCCGCAGCGACCGCTCGAGGCCCGGACTCGTGACCTCGAGGCCGTACACGGAGGCGTCGAACGCCGTATCGGTGAGGAGGCGCTCGACGCCTCGGCTCAGGTCGGCGAGGTGGTCGACGTCCACCCCATCGGGGCCGTCGATGACCACGCGCAGCGTCGGGGCTCCGCTCCCGCCTGCAATGAGCAGGTCGTCGAGCTCGAGCCCTTCGGCAACGAGGTAGTCCTCGATGCGATCCCAGATGTCAGGGGCGACGTCGGCCATGGGTCCTCACAAAAAAAGCGGGGCCGCAAGGGCGCCCACTCATGAGTGCGTCCTCAGTTGTAGTGCGCAGTATACGCCCGGGCGCCCTGCTGCACACAACCCCCTACGCTGCTGGGATAGATGGCCTGCGCCTCATCTACCTGGGCGATCCCATGTGCTCGTGGTGTTGGGGGATCGCCCCGGAGCTGGACCGGCTCTCGTCCCAGGTGGCGCTTCCGTTCGATGTCGTCGTCGGCGGCCTGCGACCCGGCCCATCGGCCGACCGGATGAACGCCTCGACCGCCGCCCGGCTCGCCGACCATTGGCGACACGTCGAGGCGCGGTCGGGTCAACCGTTCGACTTCTCGATCCTCGACGACCACACCTGGACGTATGACACCGAACCCGCGTGTCGTGCGGTGGTCACCATGCGGCGCATCGACCCCGACCGCACCCTCAACTGGTTCGGCGCCTCCTCGACGATCCGCAGGTCATCGGCGAGTTGGCCGCTGGCTTCGGCCTGGACTCGGGCGGATTCGTCGAAGCCTGGACGTCCCGGGAGGTCGTGGGGGACACGTGGCGCGATTTCGCCTGGGCGCGATCGATAGGGGTCCAAGCCTTCCCCACCGTCGCCCTGGAGCAGCCCGATGGGTTACGGGCGATCGCCCGCGGCTACGCCTCGGCGGAGGTCATGTACGAGCGCGTGGAGGGAGTGCTCCCACTTGAGGTCGGGGCGACCTGCCTGCTCGGCGAGCCCTGCTGAAGGGTCAGCGCTGCGAGTGGACGAGGTCGACGACCTCGCGCACCACGTCTGCGACGGCGACGTCCCGCTTCTCCCCCGTCGCCCGCTCCGCGAGCTCGACGATGCCGTCGGCGAGGCCACGGGGGCCGACCGTGAGCCGGACGGGGATCCCAACCAGCTCGGCGTCTGCGAACTTGACGCCGGGGCGTTCCGCCCGGTCGTCGAGGATCACGTCGATGCCCGCCTCGGTGAGTTCGGCGTAGATGCGCTCCGATTCGCCACCGGCCAGTGCATCGTCGGGGCGGATCACGGTGATGACAACCTCCCAAGGAGCGAGCGCCATCGGCCAGGCCAACCCATGCTCGTCGTGGTACACCTCGGCGGCCGTGGCGAGCGCTCGTTCGACGCCGATGCCGTAGGAGCCCATGATCGGCACCCTGGCCTTGCCGTCCTCGTCGAGCACGGTGACACCCAGCGACTCGGTGTACATGCGCCCGAGCTTGAAGATGTGCCCGAGCTCGATGGTCTTGTCGAGCGAGATGGGTGCGCCGCACTCGATGCACGGCTCCCCGGCGGCAACGGACCGCAGGTCCATCCACTCGGAGACCGCAATGTCCCGATCGACGTCGACATTGCGGAGGTGGACGTCGTCCTCGTTCGCCCCCGTCATCAGGTCACGTCGACCTTGGAGCGCGGGGTCGGCGATGATGCGCTGGCCGGCCACGCCGACCGCACCGAGCGAGCCGGGATGCGCACCGAGCAGCTCGACGATCTCTTCCTCGTGGGCGGGACGCACCTGCCCCGTGCCGATCCCGTCGATGAGCTTCTGCTCCATGAGGTCGTGGTCGCCCCGCAGGAGGACGAGCACGGGCGCATCATCTGCGATGTAGACGAGGGTCTTGACCTGGCGGTCGGCGGGCAGGCCGGTGAGCTCGACGAGGTCGGCGATCGTGCGGACCCCGGGGGTGGGGAACGGCTCGGTTCCGGGCACCTCGGCGGGGTCTTCGATGGCGGGAAGCGTGCTCGTCGCTCGCTCCAGGTTCGCGGCGTAGCCGCAGGAGCACGTGGCGATCCAGTCCTCGCCCGCATCCGAGCGCACCATGAACTCGATCGACCCGGTTCCACCCATGGCACCGACCGAGGCGTCCACCGGGATGGCCTCGAGGCCCATCCGCTCGAAGATCCGTGCGTACGCATCGTGGTGCCGGTCGAAGGAAGCATCGAGACCGGACTCATCGAGGTCGAAGGAGTACGAGTCCTTCATCGTGAACTCCCGGACGCGGAGCAATCCCGACTTGGGGCGGGGTTCGTCCCGGAACTTCGTCTGGAACTGGTACCAGGTCTGGGGCAGGCGCTTGTAGGACACGAGCTCGGTGGCGACCGTGGTGAAGATCTCCTCATGGGTCATCCCGAGCACCACTTCGGAACCCTTGCGGTCCACGAGTCGGAACATCTCGTCGCCCATGTAGTCGAGGCGCCCGGATGCCTGCCACACCTCGGCAGGATGCATCGTGGGGAGGAGGAACTCCTGGCCGCCGATGGCATTCATCTCCTCCCGGATGATCCGCATGATCTTCTCCCGGATCCGCATGGCGGCGGGGAGGAGGGAGTAGTGGCCCGCCATGAGCTGGCGCATGTAGCCGGCCCGGATGAGGAGGCGGTGGCTCGCCGCCTCCGCCTCGGAGGGGTCGTCGCGGAGTGTGGGGATGTGGGCCTGGGACCAGCGCATGGGGCGGGAGGGTAGTGAGCGCCCCGGGCTGGCTCGGGTTGGTTTCAGCCCCGAGCAGCCGTGATACGCGCCTCGTCCGACGGGAAGACGTACTTCACGGCTTCCCGGTAGAGGCACCGAGGGTCACTCATTCCAAGGTCGTTCCAAGCCCCCTGGGCGGCGAGGCCCGCCGTCATCGCGTCTGCGATGGCGGCGGCGTCGGTCACCCTTCGGCGATCTCCGCCACCCGGGCGCGCCGTTCCCGGGCACGGTTGGCGTCGCCCTGGATGGTGAGGAGCTGCTCTCGTTCGGCAGCGGCGATCTGCTCGGCGTTGGCATCGGCCACCGCAAGCCGGGCCTCGATCCCCTCTTCGACGAGCTTCTTCCCCTCATCGACGAGCGCATCGACCATCTCGGCCTCGGGGACGACCCGGACGACCTGGCCCTTGATGAAGAGGTGGCCCTTGCCACGACCCGCAGCGATCCCGAGCTCGGCTTCCCGAGCCTCACCCGGTCCGTTCACCACGCATCCCATGACGGCGACCTGGATGGCCAGTCCGGCTTCCTCGAGTTTCTGCTGGGCCTCGTTCGCAACCTCGATCACGTCGACCTCGGCCCGACCGCAGGACGGGCAGGCTATGAGGTCGAGCCCCGTCCGCTCCCGGAGGTCGAGGTACTCGAGGAGCGCCCGACCGGTCTTCGCCTCTTCGACCGGATCCGCCGTGAGCGAGAAACGGATCGTGTCGCCGATCCCCTCGAGCAGGAGCGTGCCGATACCTGCAACGCCCTTGATGATCCCGCCGGGGATGGGACCTGCCTCCGTGACGCCGAGGTGGAGGGGGTAGTCGACGGTGTCCGACAGCAGGCGGTAGGCGTCGACCATGGTCGGGACGTGGGAGTTCTTCACCGAGATCTTGATGTCGGTGAAATCGACGTCCTCGAGATACCGGATCTCCATGAGCGCCGACTCCACCATCGCCTCGGGGGTGGCGGTGCCGTACTTGGCGAGGAGGTCCTTGTCGAGCGAGCCGCCGTTCACGCCGATGCGGATCGGGATCCCCCGCTCCTTCGTGGCGATGGCCACTTCCTTGATCTTCTTCTCATCCCGGATGTTGCCGGGGTTGAGGCGGAGGCCCTGGACACCGGCCTCGAGCGCAGCGAGCGCCATCCGGTGGTTGAAGTGGATGTCGGCGATGATCGGCACCGGCGACCGGGGAACGATCTCTGCGAGACCGGCGGCGGCATCGGCGTCGTTGCAGGTGATGCGGACGATGTCGGCACCGGCACCCTTGAGGGCGTAGACCTGGGCGAGCGTGCCGTCGACATCGGCCGTCTTCGTCGTGGTCATCGACTGCACGGAGACCGGTGCGCCGCCACCGACGGCGACGTCCCCGACGTGGATCTGCTTGGTGGGTCGACGTTCGATCATGTGGACACAGAGGTTACGACGAGCCCGAGGCAGTCGGACGACCTCAGAGCTGGAACGGGTTGGTGATGTCCAACAGGATCGAGAGCACCCCGATGAACACGAAGAGGGCGATCACCGCAGCCGCGATCGGTGCGAGGGCCTGGAGGTTGGCGGGACGGCGGAAGACCTTCTCGTAGATCGCGATCGCCGCATGACCACCGTCCAGCGGGAGGAGCGGGATCACGTTGAAGGCACCGAGGATCACGTTGATGGACGCCATGAGGTAGAGCACGTTGGCGAGGCCCAACTCGTCGGCCTGGCTGCCGATGCGGGCGAGGCCGACGATGGAGACGGGGCGCGCATCGGTGGTGATCTCACCACCGCCGACGCCGCTCACCAGCTCGCCGATGGTCGAAGGCCGCACCAGGTCACCGATGAACCCGTACGCCATGCCGGTGAGGCGCCAGACCTCGGCGCCAGCCCGACCCGCCCCCTCGAAGAAGGCGATCTCGGTCACGAGCAGTTCTGCGTCCGGACCGACGCCGAGGAACCCGCGCGAGGGGTCGGCTTCGTTCGTGCCGATGGTGGCGGTCAGGTTGAACAGGCTCCCATTGCGGTCGACCACGATCGGGACCGTCTCACCGGCAATGGGGCCGACGGAGGCCGGCACGTCGTCCCAGACGTCGATCGAGATGCCGTTGATGGAGACGAGGCGGTCGCCTTCCTCGATGCCGGCAAGGTCGGCGGACGAGCCTTCGACGACCGCGTAGACGGTGGTGTTGGGCACCCACTCCTGGTCGCCGTATCCGACGAAGACACCCCAGAGGATGGCGAACGCGAGGAAGAAGTTGAGGGCGATGCCCGAGAGGATCACGAAGAGCTTCTGGCTCGTGGTCGCCGACCGATAGGTCCGCCCCTCGTCCTCTGGGGCGATCTCCTCGTACGGGTTCATGCCGACGATCTTCACGTAGCCGCCGGCGGGGATGGCCTTCAGGCCGTACTCGGTCTCACCCCGCTTGAACGACCAGATACGGGGCCCGAACCCGATGAAGAACTCGGTCGCCTTGAGGCCGGCGGCCTTGGCGGCGAGGAAGTGCCCGGCCTCGTGGATGACCACGAAGCCAACGAGGGCCACGACCATCGTGACGGCACCGGTGAAGTCTCCAAACATGCTGGTCGCGAGGTTAGGGACGACCTGCCCGTACGGACGGGACGCTCAGCCGCGGGTCCATGCACCGACGAGCTGTCGGGCCACGGAGTCCGCAGCGCGCACGGCATCGACCGAATCCGCCGGACCGCGTCCCGCTTCGTCGAGGGCCCGGGCGATGACCGCAGGGATGTCGGTGAAGCCGAGACGTCCGTCGAGGAACGCGGCCACCGCAACCTCGTCGGCGGCATTGAAGACAGCCGGCGCCACGCCGCCTGCCCGGCCCGCCGCATAGGCGAGGTCGAGGGCCGGGAAGGCCTCCCGGTCGGGTGCGACGAACGTGAGGGCCGAACCGACCAGGTCGAAGTCGACATCCAGGGGGGCTCGTCCCGGGTGGGTGAGGGCGTATTGGATGGGGATCCGCATGTCGGGCATCCCGATATGGGCCTTGAACGAGCCATCGACGAACTCGACCAGCGAGTGCACGACGCTCTGCGGATGCACGACGACGTCGATGTCGTCGAACGGCGTGCCGAAGAGGAAATGGGCCTCGATCACCTCGAGGCCCTTGTTCACCAGCGTGGCCGAGTCGACGGTGATGCGGGGCCCCATGTCCCACGTCGGGTGGGCGAGCGCCTCCTCGGGCGTCACGCCGACCAGCTCGGGGGCCGACCGGCCGCGGAACGGCCCGCCGGAGGCGGTGAGGATGAGGCGCTTCACGCCTGAGGGGTCCTCCCCCTCGAGGCACTGGTGAAGGGCCGAGTGCTCACTGTCGACCGGGATGAGTTCGCCCCCTCCCTGGACGAGGACCTCATTCACGAGGCCCCCGGCTGCGACCATGCTCTCCTTGTTCGCCAGCGCAAGGCGGTTCCCGACGGCGAGGGCGGCCAGCGTTGCGTCGAGGCCGGCGAACCCGACGATGCCATTCACCACGACCGAGTCCCTCGTGGCGGCAAGCGCAGTGACCTGTTCCGCCCCGAACACGATGCGAGCCCCAAAACGGTCGCGGAGCCGATCGGGATCGGCCGGGTCGGCGACGGCGAGGATCGCGTCGGGGTACCGGTCGGCAGTCTCCTCGAATCCGCGCCCGCCGCTGCCGGAGGCGAGGGCAACGGGCACCACGCCGAGCCGATCGCAGACATCGAGGGCCTGGAGGCCGATCGAGCCGGTCGCCCCGAGGACGACGACGTTCATAGGAGGCCGAGCAGCGTGAACGCGAGGAAGAAGGCTGGGATGGCGAAGACGAAGCCGTCGATGCGGTCGAGCACACCCCCGTGACCGGGGAGCAGCGTGCCCATATCCTTGGTTTCGAGTGAGCGCTTCACCAAGGACTCGGCGAGGTCACCGAGCGGTGCCATCACGGCGACGAGGCCACCCGCCACGAGGGCCAGTTGGAGGTCGATCACATCCGAGAACCACGGGAGGTACGAGAGTGCGATCGCCATCCCGAAGGCAAGCACCACCCCTCCGATGAGGCCCTCCACCGTCTTCTTCGGGCTGAGGCGGGGAGCGAGCAGTCGGGAGCCGAATTGGCGGCCGACGAAGAACGCCCCAGAGTCGTGGCCCGCAACGGTGAACACGATGAGGCCGGCGAGCTGCTCCCACCCGTCAGCCTTGGCGATCGGTGCGAGGAACGCCATGGTGGAGCCGACCCAGAGGAGCCCGAGTGCCGTCACGCCGAGGTTGGCGAGCGGGTTGCGCCGCTCGTTCACGACGTAGAACAGGATGAGGACCAGGAGGGTGAGCACTGCTGCGACGGCGATGCCAGCAGCACCGAGGTACCACGAGGCGACGAAGACGCCGATGACACCGAGCAGGCCGATCCCCGCCACGGGGTTGTAGCCGCTGCGCCGGGCCGAGGCGTAGAACTCACCGGCGGCGAGGAACGTGAAGAACCCGACCAGCGTGACGAACCACCCGGCACCGAAGTAGACGGCAAGTGCGACGATCCCGACCAGGCCGAGGCCGGTGGCAAAGCGCTGCTCGAGGGAGCGGCGACGCTGGCGGCGCTCCTCGATCTCGGCGAGGATCTCCTCGTCGAACTCGTCGGGAGCAGCCTCCTCGGCGGCGGGGGTTTCCTCGGCGATGTCGTCGAACCCGACCACACCCGAGCCCAGGCCGGGTATCTGGACCGACATGCTCTGCTCGACGTCGTCTGCTTCGTCGGCTTCCCGCACCATGTCTGCGAGGCCGGCGTAGGCCTCGGTGGTGGCGTCCCGGTAGTCGTCGTGCGTGAAGCCCGCATCCTCGACCTCGTCCCCGACGGGCTCGGCAGCGGCGGGTTCCTCCTCCTCGGGCGCCTCGTCCCGGGGTTCGTCGTCCTGGGAGGGCTCGTCCTGGGGGGCGTCATCCGAGCCGAGCGCAGCGCTCACCTCTTCGAGGGCAGCCCGCAGCTCGGGATCCTCGGGCAGGACAATGCCCGCCTCGTCCTCCTCGGGGATCACTCCGAAGGGGAGTTCGACGATTTCGGCGTCGTCGCCGTCGGGGCGGTCGTCCTCGGCCACCTAGACCTCCAGCAGCTCCTTCTCCTTCTCGGAAAGGAGCTCGTCGATGCGGCTGGTGTGACGGTCGGTGAGGTCCTGGAGGGCCTTCTCACCGCGGGTGATGTCGTCGTCCGAGATCTCCCCGTGGAGCTCCTCCATGTGCTTCTTCGTGTTCTGGCGCACATGGCGGATGGCGATGCGGCCCTCCTCGGCCATGTGGCGCACGACCTTGATGAGCTCCCTGCGGCGCTCCTCGGTGAGGGTCGGGAACGCCAGCCGGATCACCTGGCCGTCGTTCGCAGGGCTGAGGCCAAGGTCGGACTCGAGGATCGCCTTCTCGATGTCACCCATGGAGCCCTTGTCGTAGGGCTGCACGACGAGGAGCCTCGGCTCGGGGACCGAGAAGGTGGCGAGCTGCTGGAGCGGCGTCTTGGCTCCGTAGTAGTCGACCTGGATGCGGTGGAGGATCTGGGGGTTGGCCCGGCCGGTGCGCACGGTCCCGAACTCGCCGGCCATGTGCTCGATGCCCTGGTCCATGCGGAGTTCCGCGTCGTCGAGGAGCTCCTGGATCATGCGCTGCCTTTCGTCAGTGGACGAGCGTGCCAACCGCCTCCCCGGTCACGGCCTTGGTGATGTTGCCGGGGACGCCGATGTCGAACACCCGGATCGGGAGATCGTTGTCCTTGCACATCGTAATGGCGGTGAGGTCCATCACTTGGAGTTCACGGGACACGACGTCCATGAAGGTGAGTTCGTCGAAGCGGACCGCCTCTGGATCCTTGAGGGGATCGCGGTCGTACACCCCATCGACCATGGTGGCCTTGAGGAGCACCTCGGCGCCTATCTCGACCGCTCGCAGCGCTGCGGCGGTGTCCGTGGTGAAGAAGGGATTGCCGGTGCCCGCCCCGAAGACCACGACCCGGCCCTTCTCGAGGTGGCGGATGGCCCGCAGGCGGATGTACGGCTCGGCGAGTTGGCGCATCTCGATCGCCGACTGGACCCGGGTGGGAACGCCGTGGCGCTCGAGGAGGTCCCGGAGCGCAAGGGCATTGATCATCGTGGCGAGCATGCCCATGTAGTCCGCGGCGGCCTGGTCCATGCCCCGCGCTGCCTGGGAGACACCACGGAAGATGTTGCCGCCACCGACGACGATCGCGATCTGCACACCGGCGCTGTGGGCCGCGGAGATCTGCTCCGCGACCGACGCCACGACGTCCGGACTGATGCCGTACTTGGTCGTGGCGTCGGCAAAGGCCTCCCCCGACAACTTGAGGAGGACTCTCCGTGGGGTGTCGGGGGAGGCGGTCATCTGGGTCTACTCCTGTCCGATGGCGAGCCGGCTGAAGCCGCTGATCGAGATGTTCTCACCCATCTTGATCGCAAGTGCCTGGACATACTCCTCGATCGTGCCCTCGAACTTCTCGGCGTTCACGAACGTCTGCTCGAGGAGGACGTGGTCCTGGTAGAACTTGGCGATCCGGCCCTCCACGATCTGCGGGATGATGTGCTCGGGCTTGCCCTCGTTCTGGGCCTGCTTGGCGATGACGTCCTTCTCGGCGTCGAGTTCGGCCTGATCGACGTCCTCACGGCTCACCCAGCGGGGCTTCGCCCACGCCACATGCATGGCGATGTCGCGTGCGGTGTCGACGAACTCAGGGCTCTTGGCGACGAAGTCGGTCTCCGAGGCGAGCCTCACGAGCACGCCGGTGACGACGCGACCACCCTGCTCGTGCAGGTAGGAGCCGATGACGCCCTCGGAGGCGTCGCGGTCGGCCCGCTTGGCGGCCTTTGCGAGGCCACGCTCGCGGAGCAGCGTGATGGCGGCGTCGATGTCGCCGTCGGTCTCGGTGAGCGCCTTCTTGGCGTCCATCATGCCGACGCCGGCTGCCTGCCGGAGCGACTGGACGTCCTTGGCGGTGATGGCCATGGTGGGTTACTCCTCGGTGGTCTCGGTGAGCATCTCGGACTCGTCGACCCCCGCCTTGCCGGCGATGACGGCATCGGCGATGACCGAGGCCACGAGTTGGGCGGAGCGGACGGCGTCGTCGTTGCCCGGCACCACGTAGTCGACGAGGGTTGGGTCGCAGTTCGAGTCGACGAGGCCGATGATCGGGATGTTGAGGCGCCGGGCCTCGGTCAGGGCGATGTGCTCCTGGTTGAGGTCGACGACGAAGATCGCCGCCGGGAGGCGCTGGAGGTTCGCCACGCCGCCGAGGTTGCGCTGGAGCTTCTCGAGCTCACGACGCAGGCGGAGCCGCTCCTTCTTGGGGAGGGCTTCCATCTCGCCGGACTCCTCCATCCCCACGAGCTCCTTCATGTAGAAGATGCGCTTCTGGATGGTGCGGAAGTTGGTGAGCATGCCGCCGAGCCAGCGGTAGTTCACGTATGGCTGGCCGGCTCGCTCCGCCTCTTCGGCGAGGGGGGCCTGCACCTGCTTCTTGGTGCCCACGAAGAGCACCGACCCGCCCTTGGAGGCGACGTCGCGCACGAAGGCGGCGGCTTCCTCGAGCAACGCTGCGGTCTTGCGCAGGTCGATGATGTGGATCTGGTTGCGGTCCCCGTAGAGGTAGGGGGCCATGCGGGGGTTCCAGCGCCGGGTCTGGTGGCCGAAGTGGACACCTGATTCCAGCAGCTGCTTGATGGTCACAACTGCCATCGTTCGCTCCTGTTCGGTTGCTTCCTCCGCCCGGGCGGCGCCGATCGGCGCTGGTGGCTTGGTGAGCCGTCCCTTCGGGGCGAACCCCGACCGAGGGACCTGACCCCCGGGCGTGTGACGTTGGGGGAGAGTGTAGGGGTGGGTGTGGCACAATCCGGCCTCGGCCAAGGCGCCTGCCCGATAGGCTCGCCCGCTCCCCATGGCATCCCGCACGACCGCAGCGCCGTCGACCGCCCAACGTTGGGCCGTCCCATTCGCCCTCTTCGGCGTCTACATCGTGTGGGGTTCGACGTACCTGGCCATCGCGTGGATGGTGGAGACCATTCCTCCCCTCTTCGGCAACTCGATCCGCATGTTGTCGGCCGGCGGAATCCTGTACCTGTGGCTGCGGTGGCGGGGGGAGGCGCGCCCCACCTTCCGCCAATGGCGCAACGGAGCCCTCGTCGGGACGATCCTGTTCGTCGGTGGGCTCGGCCAGGTATCGATCGCCGAGTCGATCGGCATCGGCAGCGGCGTCGCCGCCACGGCGATCGCCATGACCCCGGTGTGGGCCGTGCTGGTCGCCGGCGCCTTCGGGGACTGGCCATCACCAATCGCGTGGGTGGGACTCACCCTCGGGGTCGTCGGGGTCGTGATCCTCTCACTGGAGGGCGACTTCGTCTCAGAGCCGACTGGGTTCGTGCTCGTGGCCCTTGCCCCGGTGCTCTGGTCGATCGGATCGGTGTGGTCGAACCGCTTGGACCTGCCGGCCACGGGGATGCGCACGGCCCTCTTCATGCTGGGTGGCGGCGCCTCGTTGGCGATTGCCGGTGTGGCGCGCGGCGAATCACTGCCCCTGGACGCCTCGGTCACGAGTTGGCTGGCGCTGCTCTACCTCATCACGTTCGGCTCGCTGATCGCGTTCTCGGCATACGCGTTCCTGCTGCGAACGGTGTCCCCGGCGCTGGCCACCAGCTACGCGTATGTGAACCCGGCTGTTGCCGTCGGCCTGGGGATCTGGCTGGGTGGGGAGACCGTGACGGGCTCGATCTGGATCGCGCTCCCGCTCATCGCGGTCGCGGTCATCCTCATCGGACGTTCGAGGACCTAGATCAGGTGAGGTTGCGGTCGCTGAGCCGGTGGCGGAGGCTCATGAGCGACTTGGTGTGGATCTGGCAGATCCTCGACTCCGTGACCGAGAGCACGTTGCCGATCTCGGCAAGGGTCATGCCCTCGTAGTAGTAGAGCGTGAGCACGAGCCGCTCCCGGTCCGGGAGCCGGTTGATGGCATCGGCGAGGAGATGCTTCATCTCCTGGTCGTGGAATGCCGACTCGGGGCTGATCCCACGACGATCGGCAACCCGATCGCCCACGGTGGGGGCATCCGGCATGCCGCCGAGGGTGTCCTCCAGGCCGATCACACCGAGGCGGGAGATCTCGCCGAGGTGGTCCTGCAGCTGCTCGACCGGCAGGTCCATCTTCTCGGCGATCTCCTCGTCCGTGGGGCTGCGACCGAGGGCATGTTCCAGCTCACCGATCGTGCGATCGATCTCCCTGGCCCGTGCGCGCACCGAACGAGGCACCCAATCGAGGGCCCGGAGCTCGTCGAGGATGGCACCCCGGATCCGTGCGATCGCGTACGTCTCGAACTTGAACCCTCGCTCGGGCTCGAACTTGTCGATGGCGTCGATGAGGCCGAACAGCCCGTACGAGGCGAGGTCGGCGGGGTCGACGCTCTTGGGCAGCCCGACGCCGACACGGCCGGCGACGAACTTCACCAGGCCGGAGTAGTGGAGGATGAGTGATTCGCGGGCCCGTTCGTCTCCGGTGTCCTTGAACGACGACCACAACTCGTCGACGCGCGAATCCGCCAACGACGCGTTGGCATCGCTCACCGACACGTGGGTGTCCTCCGCATGACCACGCAGTGTAGTGGTGGTGCCCCTTGTTGCCGGGACCCCGCCGCCGGTCAGAGGCGAACCACGAGGCCTCCCTTCCTTGCGATGATCCCGGCCACCTCCCAGCGCGCGAGTTGGGCCCGAAGTTCGTCCCCCGCAAGGCCCAGCGCTGCCCCGACCGCTTCGGGCGTCGAGCCGAGTGGACTCACTGCACCGATACCCGCCACTGGCGCCGGTGCCGGCTCGGTTGCCCGGAGGAAGCCGATCCCCTCCAAGAGATCCGCCTCGGACGTAAGGGGTACTGCCCCATCGGCAATCAGCCGATTGCACCCCTCCGACGTGGGCCGGTCGATGTCGCCGGGCACGGCGAACACGGTGCGCCCCTGCTCGAGTGCGAGGCGGGCGGTGATGAGCGCACCGCCGGTCGCCGCCGCCTCGACCACCACGACGGCCGTGGAAAGACCGGCGATCACCCGGTTCCGCATCGGGAACCGCCACGGGGCAGGACGCACACCCGGCGGGAACTCCGAGAGTATGCAACCACTCTCCGTGGCTATCCGCCTGCCGAGGTCGGCGTGTGCCTTCGGGTACCAACGATCGATCCCGCACCCCAGCACGGCCCATGTGACGCCACCGGCATCCAGCGCTCCGGCATGGGCAGCTCCGTCGATCCCCCGAGCGAGTCCGCTCACGACGGCGATCCCCGCCCCTGCGAGCACGCTGCCGAGGCGCCGGGCCACCCGGAGGCCGTACGCCGTGGCCGCCCTCGAACCGACGACGGCCACCGCTGCCATGTCCCTGAAGCCACCACCCTTGGTGAACAGATGGGCCGGCGGCTCTTCGACCTCCACGAGGGCTCTCGGGAAGCCATCCCGAGTGACGAACCCCACACCGAGCCGCTCCAGCCGCCGGTGCAACTCCGACTCTGGCCCGTCGAGCACCGTGCGAAGCTCCTCGTCGGGGTCCCCAGCCCGGAGTTGGGCCACCACGGCCTCTGCTCCGCCTCCACCCGACACCATCCGGGCAAGTCGATCGGGCGGAATGCCGCTCCACGCAAGACGAAGTGCGTCACCCGACATCGTCACCTCGGAACGCGAGGGCCTCGGCGACATGGGGCTCGGCCACCACGTCCTCGCCTGCGAGGTCGGCGATCGTCCTGGCCACTCGGCGCACGCGATCGAAACCCCGGCCACTGAGGCGGCCCCCGTCCAACGCCCGGTGCAGCAGCTCTGAGGCCGATCGGTCCACCTCGAGCGCGTCCAGACGGCGGCGCCCGAGCGCATGGTTGGGGCATCCCCTCGCGTCTTGCCGAGCCCGCGCATCGTCAACGCGCGTGCGCACGGCGGAGGATGGCTCGCCTGGAGGCCCGAGCAGCTCCGCCGGCGCCGGCTGCCCGACCGCCACCCGCACATCGATGCGGTCGATGAGCGGTCCCGAGAGCCTGCGACGGTATCGCTCCAGCTGCCCTGCCCCACAGGTGCAGGGTCGACGACGGTCACCGAGGTGGCCACAGGGACAGGGGTTGGTCGATGCCACGAGTTGGAACCGACTCGGGAACCGCACCGTCGTCCCCCGGCGGGCAATCGTGACCGAACCATCCTCGAGGGGCTGTCGCAGCGCGTCGAGCAGGTGGGGCGGGAACTCGCCCAACTCGTCGAGGTGGAGGACACCCAAATGTGCTCGCGAGATCTCCCCTGGGACCGGCGTGCCCGACCCTCCTCCGAGGAGTGCCGCACCCGACGCCGAGTGGTGGGGGGCGCGGAAGGCAGGGATGCCTGGGTCGGCACGGTCCTCCCCTGCCGCCGCCCAAACGAGGGCGGACGCCAACGAGGCGTCGGGGTCGAGAGAGGGCAGGATCCCGGGGAGACAAGAGGCGAGCAACGATTTCCCCGTGCCGGGTGGACCGATGAACAGCAGGTGGTGGCCTCCCGCCGCTGCGATCTCGAGCGCTCGTCGGGCGTCGGACTGACCGCGCACGTCGGCGAGGTCCGGCGGGGAGGCCAGAGTTGGTGCTGCGACCTCCTCGGGAACCCGCCCGCCTCCCTCCCTCGAGACCGTGATGGCCTCGGCGAGCGATCCGACCAGGCGGATGTCTGCCCGGGGCACGAGGGCAGCCACCGGCGCTGCATCGTCGGGGAGGAGGCAGGGCAGACCGGCCTGTGCGGCGACCAGCGCTGCGGCGAGGGCGTTGCGGGTGCCGCGCACCGATCCATCCAGCGAGAGCTCGCCTGCCGAGACGAGGGGGCCTCCGCCGGGCTCCTCGGACCGCACCGCTGCGAGCGCAATCGGCAGGTCGTAGGTGGGGCCCTCCTTTCGGACGTCCCCCGGCGCCAGGTTCACGAGCACGTTCTTGGGAAGCCGGGCGCCGGCGGCGGCGACGGCGGAGCGAACACGCTCGGCCGCCTCGCGCACGGCGGTGTCGGGGAGGCCGACGATCGAGAAACGACCTCGACCCGTGCCCTTCCCGTGGGCTTCCACCACCACGGGCCGGGGATCGACACCCACCTGGGTTGCTGCGAGCACGGATGCGTACATGACCCGAACGTACGTGGCCCGCGCGACGGATTCCGTCGCTCGCGACCGGCACGATCCTCCCATGGACCCCGAACGAACCATCGGTATGCTGCTGCGATCGCTGCGTCGAGACGGAGGGAGAACCGGTGCACGAGGGCGAGTTGGAGCGGTTCGAATCCGAGGTCGAGTACCAGATCT
Organism: Acidimicrobiia bacterium; assembly: GCA_020352575.1. Lineage (GTDB taxonomy): Bacteria > Actinomycetota > Acidimicrobiia > Spongiisociales > JAENVV01. The sequence goes on from CP070681.1 coordinate 1,152,878, forward strand.
ATCGGGAATACCGCGACGTCCTCCCGCTCTTCAAGTACGTCGTCGAGACCGAGCGCCGCTTCTACCTCGCCAACTCCGTCGACGTCCGGGAGCAGGAGCGCAACGGCACGATTTACTTCGAGATCCTCCTCGACGACGCCTGGGTGTGGGACATGTACCGGCCAGCCCGGTTCCTCACCTCGGTGCGGATCCTCAGCTTCCGGGACGTGAACATCGAAGAGGTCGAGCAGAGCCAAGGCCTCCGCCCGGATCCTCCGCACTGACCATCGGCACTGCCGGCGAGCACATCGCTGCACGGGTGTTCCGGGATCGCGGATGGCGCATCCTCGGCACGAACGTACGGCTGCGCACAGGTGAGATCGACCTCCTCGTCACCAGGGACGGTCGGCGCAGTGTCGTCGAGGTGAAGACGGCGCTCGGTGGCGGGTCACCCATCGATCGGGTCGACGACGCGAAGCACGCTCGGCTGTGGGAACTGGCCCGGCACGTCGGCGCCGACGGCGTGTTCCTCGTCGAGGTCCGAGTCACCCCGAGCGGGGCAAGGATCGCCTGGTCACCAGGGTGAGATACCCCGACGATGCGCCTCGCGCTCCCAGCACCCGCGGTGCCAGTGACGGCGGAGGTCGACGATGCCATCGGGGAGCACCACGTAGTGGAACACCCCCGGCTCGATGAAGCCGTCGCAGGCAGGACAGAGGTACCGCTTGCGTGCAGCCCCGGGCTGGACGACCCGGACCTCGTCGTTCAGCCCATCAGCGCCCATGCCACCACGGCCACGGTGAGGAGCAGGGCGCCGATCACCATCGCGATATCTACGGCAGAGGTGCGGTGCTCGCGGAAGGGATTGAGGCCCATGGCGGCTGGCCTACAGCCCCTGCCAGCGATCGAACGGCCACATCAAGACGAATGCGCGACCGACCACCTCGGACTGGTCGATGGGTCCGAACACCCGGGAGTCCGAGGAGCTGTTGCGGTTGTCCCCCATCACGAACAGCTCGTTCGGTGCGACGGTGACGGGACCGAAGTCGGGCATCTGGACGCCGGCAGGGAGGTACGGTTCGCTGATCGGCAGCCCGTCGATGAGGACCTGGTTGTCGACCACCTCGACGGTCTCGCCGGGAACGGCAATCACCCGCTTGATGAAGTCATCGGGGACACCGCCCGACCGGATGCCGAGTGCCTCTGCGAGCGTCAGGGCTGCCAACTCGCGGAAGGAAGTCGGCTCGTCGGATTCCTCGAGGTACGGGGAGTCGAACACGACGATGTCGCCCCGACGCGGCTCCTGGATGCGGTACTCGAGCTTGTTGACGAGCACCCGATCGTCAATCTCGAGGGTGGGCACCATCGAGCCGGACGGGATCCAGAACGCCTGGACGAGGAAGGTCTTGATGAGCACCGCCACGACGAGCGCGACGATGACCAGGAGAGGAAGCTCGAGCCAGAACGGCAGTCCCTCACGCCCCGTCCGGGCGCGTTGCGCTGCGGACAGGTCGCCACTCATGGAAGCGCTAGTCCCGCTTCTCCTTGATGCGGGCAGCACGGCCGACCCGGTCGCGGAGGTAGTACATCTTGGACCGGCGGACGTCGCCGCGACGAACCATCTCGATGTTCTGGATGATGGGGGCATGGACCGGGAAGATCCGCTCCACCCCGACGCCGTAACTCACCTTGCGCACGGTGAAGGAAGCGGAGGCGCCGGCACCGTTCCGGGCGATGACCACGCCCTCGAACGCCTGCACGCGCTCACGCCCACCTTCGACCACTCGCACGTTCACCCGCACGGTGTCACCGGCACGGAATTCGGGTACGTCGTCGCGCAGCTGTCCAGCCGCAATCGTCTCGAGGTCGTTCATGGGGACTCCTTGGAAGCACGCGCAGACCTGCGCGGAGCGGGCAGTGTATCAGTGGGTGGGTTCTAGGAGGAGTCGCCGAGCAGGTCCGGTCGGCGCTCCCTCGTCCGGCGCACCCGCTCCTCGTGGCGCCATTCGTCGACGGCGGCGTGGTTGCCGCTCAGCAGCACGTCCGGGACACGCCATCCCCGGAACTCCGCGGGCCGCGTGTACTGCGGCTCCTCGAGCAGTCCGTCACGGAACGACTCGTGCTCGATCGACGACGGGTTCCCGAGCACACCCGGGAGGAGGCGGGCGACCCCCTCGATCACGGCGAGCGCTGCCACCTCGCCACCCGCCAGCACGAAATCGCCGAGGCTCACCTCTTCGTCGATCAGGTGGTCGGCGACTCGCTGGTCGATCCCCTCGTATCGGCCACACAACAGCACGAGATGCGCCTCGCCAGCCCAGCGGTCGAGGTGCTCCTGGCTGAGCGGAGCACCGGCAGGCGTGAACATGACACGCCGTCCCGGACCGGCGGCGTCGAGGGCATCTGCGATCGGTTCGATCTTCATGACCATGCCGGCCCCTCCACCGAACGGCGCGTCGTCCACGGTGCGGTGCAGGTCGTCGGTGAAGGCACGCGGATCGATGCATTCGACCGAGAGGGCGTCCTGTTCGATTGCCCGGGCGACGATCGAGATGCCAAGTGGCCCCGGAAAAAAGTCCGGAAAGATCGTAATGACTGAGACCTTCACTGCCGATGAAGCGTAGGAGGCTCACCCCAGGACAGGAGCAGGGACGCCATGGACAGCACGATCGATACCGGAGATCCTTGGGATCTCGGGGAGCAGGAGCAGGCGCCGCCGTCCGGCGGCATCAACCCGCTCGCCGAGGCCACGGGGCTCTTCAGCAAGAAGCAGTCGCCCGCAGCATTGGCGGCTGACGAGCTCGCCGAGACGGCGGATGCCGAGCTCCCGGAGCCCGCACTCCCCGATCCCATCTCTCCCTTCGACGGCGCGGCCGAGGGCGACATCGAGTCCGCCCTGCAGGAACTCGAGGCCACCGACCAGAGCGCGCCAGTCGACGATGTCGACCAAGTGCTGCAGGAGCTCGAGGCGGCCGCAAAGGCCGACGACGACTCCTTCGAGCTGATCCCTCCGCCCGCTCCTGACGAGATCACCCCGATCTTCGAGACCTACTCCCCCGAACCCACCCCTGAGCCAGAAGTGCCCTTGGCATCCGACGACGATGTCGTCGAACCCGAGGGCCTCATCCCGCCCGGGCGGCCCGATGCCGGCGACCAGCAGTACGACTTCGCCGCACCGGCCTCCGAGCCCATGGCCGCGGAGCCGCAGATCAACGAGCCCGTGGTGCTCGAACCCATGGTCGACGAACCGACCGCCGACGAACCTGTGATGGAGGCAGCCGTGGAAGATGAACACGTCTTCGAGATTCCCGAGCTGACCGAGCCGGTCGAGATCGAGTTCGGTAGGCCGAACGTGCCGGAGGGCTCCGAGTTGCCGACGGGCAAGGCAACCCAGACGGTCTCCGAGGAGACGATGGGGCGCCCCGCGTTGCTCACCACCGACGCCGTGGCCGGAGCGAAGATCGCGCCAGTCGACATGGTGATCGCCGTCGCATCGGTGGCGTCACCGTCCGAGGTGGCCGACACCATGGCCTCGGTGCTCGATGAACTCCGTGATCGCTGCGAGGACGCCGGAGGTGATGTCGTGATCGGCGTGAAGACTGAGATCTCGTCGACCGGCGGCGCCATCATGGTGACCGCGGCCGGCACCGCCGTCAGCCTCCTCTGACAACTCCCGTCCTGGGAGCGTGAAGGGCCCCTTCGGGGGCCCTTGTCGCGTGTCAGCCGACGTCACCCCACCAGCCGTCGGGCAGGTCGACCACGACCACGCGCGTCGACGCATCGACTTCAGGCACGAGGTCATCGACGAATGGCACCTCCACCCGGCCCGACGGGGATTCGACCACGATCCGGGCGTGCGCAACGCCATCCTCGACGGCGACGATCGCCCCGAGTTCCATGCCGGAGCGATCGACGACCCGACACCCCACCAAATCGTTGGCCCACCACTCGTCCACATCGAGGCGGACCCGTTCCCTGGACACGGCCAGTTCCAGACCACGGAGCTGCTCGGCACCGTCTCGATCGCTGAACCCCTCGAAGAGGACGATGAGGTTCCCGTGGTGACGGCGAACCCTCTCGATGGTGAGTACCCGGCCGCTCGTCTCGAAGGTGGCGCCGGACGCAAAGAGGGAGAGGTCGTCGCGCTCTGTGCGCAACATCACCTCTCCCCGGACCCCGTGGGGCTTGCCGAGCCGTCCGACGACGACTCGATCGTCAGTCAAGGAACTCGACGTCGGTCGAGAGCCCTTCTTCCTCGCCGGCGACGGCCGTCACCGCACGAATGGCGTTGGCCACACGACCCTTGCGGCCGATGACCCGACCCATGTCCGGCTTGGCGGTGCGGACCTCGGCCACGACGGAGTCGTTGCCCTGGTCCACGACCTCGACCTCGACCTCATCGGGATTGTCGACGAGGGAGGTGACGAGGTAGGAGACAACCTGCTCGACGATCTTGCCGTCGGCCATCACTCCTCCTCGGAGGATGCGTCGGCGACGGGCTCGGCCGGAGCCTCGGCTGCCGGCGCAGGGGCGGAGGACCCAACCGTGTGGATCTCACCGCGGGAGATCTTGAAGGTCGACCATGCACCGGAGGCCTCGAGCAGCTTCTGGACACGCTCGGTGGGCTGGGCACCCTCCGAGAGCCACGCCACGGCGCGCTCGTTGTCGATCTCGATGAGGGACGGCTCCTGACGGGGCTCGTACCGACCGATCGACTCGATGTATCGGCCGTTGCGCGCCTTGCGGGAGTCGCTCACGACGACCCGGTACACCGGCTGCTTCTTCTTGCCGAGTCGCATCAGGCGAATCTTGACCGCCATCCGACTACCTCTTCTTTCGCTTCTTCTTGTTCGACTTCTTGCGCTGTTGCGGTCGCCCGGGTGGCCGAGCCCCACCAGGGAGCCCGGGCATCCCGCCGCCCATCCCCGGGATGCTCCCGAGGTCACCGGCTGCGACCGCCTTCATCATCTTCTGGGCCTCACCGAACTGCTTGAGCAGCTGGTTGACCTGCTGGAGGGAGGTTCCCGAACCCTTCGCGATGCGGCGCCGACGTTGGGCGTTGATGATGCGGGGGGTCCGGCGCTCCTCCCGGGTCATCGAGCGGATGATCGCTTCGACCCGACCGAGGTCCCGCTCGTCGACATCGACGTCGCGGAGGGCGGCTCCGGCGCCCGGGAGCATAGCAAGGAGGCCCTGCAATGACCCCATGCGGCGGATCTGCTGCATCTGGGAGAGGAAGTCGTCGAGGTCGAACTCCGCCTTCTGCATCTTGTCGGCGAGGCGCTCGGCCTCCTGCTCGTCCCAGGTCTCCTCCGCCTTCTCGATGAGCGTGAGGAGGTCACCCATGCCGAGGATCCGACTCGCCATCCGCTCGGGATGGAACACCTCGAACTCGTCGAGTCCCTCCCCCACCGTGGCGAACTTGATGGGCCGACCCGTCACCTCGCGGACGCTGATCGCGGCGCCACCCCGGGCGTCACCATCGAGCTTCGAGAGGACGATGCCGGTGAGGTCGGTGTACTCGAGGAATCCGTTCGCCACGTTCACGGCGTC
>CP070681.1:1158509-1159909 GCA_020352575.1 Acidimicrobiia bacterium
CGAGCACCCCGTCGATGACGAGGCCGGGATTGCGCCGGGCGATGTCCTTCTGCTGGGCCCACAGGTCGGGGAACACCACCACGTTGAGCAGACCGGTCTCGTCCTCGAGGTTGAAGAAGTAGATCCCGCGGGCGGTCTGGGGACGCTGCCGGTGGGTGACGATCCCCCCGACCCTGACCCGCTTCCCGTCACCCTTCGACTCGATCGCCTCCATGCAGGAGATACAGCCCACCTCGGTGAGCTGGTCCCGGACGAACGACACCGGGTGGGTGACCGAGATACCGGTGGCCCACCGTTCGAGGGCCGCCCGCTCCTCGTCGCCGAGGCCCGGGAGCGTGGGCGGCGCGGTGCCGGGGGCGAGTGGGAGTCGGTTGGGCGACACCTCTGCGAGGGCGCCAGCCGCCCAGAACCCCTCCCGCCTGCCGAGTCCGATCGGCTCCAGGGCACCGGACGCCGAGAGCGATTCCAGCGCCTCCACCCCGAGCCCCGTGCGATGGGCGAGGTCCTCGGGTGAGGTGAAGGTGCCATCGATCTGTCGCGCCACCTCGATCCGGGTGATCTCGGCGGCTCCGAGGTGGGCGACGTACCGCAAGCCCGTTCGCATCGCCACCGTTTGGCGGGGCGGGTCGTCGACCGGGCCCTGACCCCGCCGCCACGACATCCCCAGGTACGTCGCGATGTCGTCCGGCGCGGCAGGGTGGGGCTCGATCGTGCAGTCGTGGAGGGAACGATTGATGTCAGGACCCAACACGATCACCCCGTGGTGGAGGGCATCCTGCACGAGCGAGTTCGGTGAGTAGAACCCCATCGGTTGGGCATTGAGGAGGCCACAGAGGTACTCGGTTGGATAGTGGTATCGCAGCCACGCCGACATGTAGACGATGTAGGCGAAACTCACCGAGTGGGACTCGGGGAAGCCGAACTGCCCGAATCCCTGCAACTTCTCCCAGATCTCATCGGCCGCCGGTCCCGTCACCCCGGTGGCGGTCATCCCGGCATACACCTCGTCCCGGAGTCGCTCCATGGCCTGTTCGCTCCGCTTGTGGGTCATCGCCTGGCGAAGGCGGTCGACCTGGGCGGCGTCGAAGCCGGCACACAGGCGTGCCAACTCCATGAGCTGCTCCTGGAAGATCGGCACCCCCAGCGTCTTGCGGAGCACGGGCTCGGCGAGCGGATGGGGGTATCGAACGGGCTCCTCCCCGTTGCGTCGCTTGAGGTAGGGGTGCACCGACTGCCCCTGGATCGGGCCGGGACGAATGAGCGCCACCTCCACGGCGAGGTCGTAGAAGGTACGGGGCTTCATCCTCGGCAGCGTCGCCATCTGGGCGCGTGACTCCACCTGGAAGAGGCCGACCGTGTCCGCCTTCGTCATCTGCTCGTAGAGGGCGGGCTCCTGGGGC
>CP070681.1:1160009-1163504 GCA_020352575.1 Acidimicrobiia bacterium
CGCATGATCTCCTCGGAGCCGCCGCCGATGGCGTTCACCCGTACCTCCCGGTAGTACCGCTCCACTGGGTTGCCGCGCAGGTAGGACGCCCCACCGAGGATCTGGGCGGCCTCCCTGGCGCAGAACTCCATCGTGAGCGACGCCTGGACCTTCGCCTCGGCGAGCTCGCCCGCCGGGGTCTCGCCCTGTTCGATGCGCCAGCAGAGCTGCTCGCCCCACGCCGACGTGGCGTTGAGCATGCGGTGCATCTCGACGAGCTTGTGGCGGATCACCTGGTGGTCGGCCAGGCGCTTGCCGAACGTCTTCCGTTCCTTCGCCCACGCCAATGCCTCGTCGAAGAGCACCCGGCTCGCGCCGACCATGCCCGCGATCATCGAGAGGCGCTCGTAGTTGAAGTTCAACATGATGAGCTCGAACCCTCGGTGCTCCTCACCGAGCAGATACCGGGCCGGCACCCGACAGTCGTCGAAGTAGAGGGTGGCGGTGTCGGAGGCCCACCAGCCCATCTTCGCGAGGGGTGTTGCCTCGAAGCCGGGGAGGTTGGTCGGGATGACGAGCAGGCTCACCCCGGACGCTCCGGGTCCACCCGTCCTGACCGCAGTGGTCACGTAGTCGGCCCGCATGCCCGACGTGATGAACGTCTTCGAGCCGTTCACGACGTACTCGTCGCCGTCCCGCACGGCAGTCGTCGCCAGGTTCGCCACGTCGGAACCACCCGAGGGCTCGGTGATACCGAGTGCGAGGATCGTCTCGCCGCGCAGCATCGAGGGCAGGATCTCTGCCTGCACCTCGGGGCTTCCGCCGTTTTGGATCGGAGGACCGCCGATGTAGTTGGCGAGTACTCCTGCCGAGACACCGCCTGCGCCGCACTTGGCGAACTCCTCGCTGAGGATCCAGATGAGGAAGGGGTCGTGGGTGCCGAGGCCGCCGTGCTCCTCTGCATACCCGATGCCGAACGCGCCGAGCGCGCCGATCTTCCGGTACAGCTCGCGTGGGAACTCCCCGGCCTCGTCCCACTCGTTCACATACGGGGTGATCTCTGCGGCCACGAAGTCGGCGATGACCTGTCGGAAGGTCACCCGCTCGTCGGTGTGCCAGGGAAGGGATGCCATGGTCGGCGAATCTACCGCTGGGCCACCGACCCGGGTTTAGCCTGCCCGGCATGCGGAACGCCCTCGCCGCCCTCTTCGGCCTCATGGGTCTCTGGTTCGTCTTCGACGGAGTCCAGAGCCTGCTCGGCCACGGCACGTCGCCGTCGGTCCGCACCCTCGAAGCCGTGGGGCTCGGTCCGTGGACGTCGGTGGCCAATGGGGTCGGACTGGACCCCGAGGGGTGGGTTGTGGCCGTCGGCATGCTCGTGTCGGGCGTGATCGCCCTGGCGGCCACGTTCACGATCATCGCTGGCTGGGGCGGGCTCGCGTATGGCCTCGGGGTTGCGGCCGCGGCCACGATGCTCTGGTACGCGCCCCTCGGGACCGTCGCCGGGCTCGCCGGCGGACTGGCCTTGGCGATGCCCTCGATGCGGGTGGCGATCCGCGGGAGGCGCTAGGGCACCCTCACCACACGGGCCACGGCACCGGGGGACGGTCCGTCGGGGGCAGCGGGTGCACCGGTTCCTCGATGATCGCTGCGGCCCGGACCGCGAAGACGTCGGCCTCCTCGGCGCTCAGCAGTTCGTCGATCCGGGAGTGGAGCGTGTCGAGGCTGGCCCCGAGGCGGACCAACGCCTCGTCGAGGTGGGGTGGCACCTGCTGTCCGGCGAAGCCCCACAGCACGGTGCGGAGTTTCTCGTCCTCGTTGAACGTGAGCGCGTTGTCGATCGCCCAGATCTGGTCGGCGGCTTCTTCCTTGAGGAGGTGGCCCACCTTGCGGTCGGCGTTGTCGCAGACCATGTCGAGGAGCGCGATCGACCACAGGCGATCGTCGAGTTCGGGTTCGAAAAGGGTCCGGAGGTCGAACTGCGGATCCTCTGGCACGAACCGTTGTGCCGACCCGAGGCCGTGAGGCCCCTCGATGAGCCGGGTCTCCGGCACGACGCCGAGGCCCATGGCGGCGTCGACCTCCGAGCAGAGCACTTCACGGAGGGGGAGCGTGCCGAGCGGGAAGTCCCACAGGGGGCGTTCGCCCCGGGCCGGCTTGTAGACGACGAAGTCTCCGGACTCGGTGACGGCGAGCAGGGTGGCGTTCGAGGCGTGGGGGAGCAGCCCGACGACCTCGGCGATCGCCCACTCGGACATCAGTCCACGTGGTACCCGTTGGTGGACGGGCACTTGTGCCCGGCCGGTTCCATCGGGAGTCGGCACCGCTCGCACAGCTCCCGTCCGGCCGCCACGACCGACTCGGCGTGGGTGGCCATCGCTTGGAGCTGCTCGGGTGCAACCTGGAACGAGACCGCGAGCTGCTCGTCGGCCGACTCGATCTCGAGGTGGATGAGTTCGCGCGCCTCGGATGCCCGAAGCGTGATCGTCCCGAGCCGGAAGGCGAAGGTGTCGGGCTCGGCATCACCGAGCCTGGCGAGGATCTCTGAGACGGCATTGGGATCGGGGATGATCGATGCCTCGAGCAGGAGGGCGATGGCCCGATCTGCGAACTCACCGACCTGCTGCTTCTCGGCGTGGTACCAGTGGGACACGCCACCCGCCTGCACGTGCACGAAGAAGGTGCGGCGGCCGGGCTCGCCGACCGCTCCGGCTTCGAGGTGTTCGGCGGGCCCGAGGTCCTCGGGGGTCATGCGTGCCTCCTGTTCACAGAGATGACCATGGGGCCACCGGCCTTGCCGAGGTGGATGGTCGAGACCGAGGCGGGGGAGATGAGGATCCGCTGGAACAGGTCAAGCGGCTGGCCGAGGTAGTGGCTGATGACGGCCTTGATGATGTCGGCGTGTGAGCAGACGGCGACATGGTCCCGTCCATGGTCGGCAGCGACGCCCTCGATGGCCGCGACGGCCCGCTGCTGGGCCTCGAGGAGCGACTCGCCGTCGGGGAAGCGCATGCGAGCGGGGTGGTGGACGACCTGGTCCCACGCCTTGAGCTTGCGGAGCGAGGCGAGTGTACGGCCCTGCCACCTCCCGAAATCGACCTCTTGGACGTCGGTCAGGACCTGTGGTGTGCGGTCGTGCGGCTCGGCCACGATCTCGGCGGTCTCCCGGCAGCGTTGGATCGGTGAGGTGTAGACGGCGCCGAGGCGAGGTGTGCGGAGGAGCTCTGCGGCTCCCCGGGCGAGCGCCCGTCCGTCGTCGTCCAACCCCACGCCGGGCAGTCGCCCCGTGAGTTTCGAGCCGGTCTCGGGGGTGGGCGCGTGGCGGACGAGGTGGATGACGGCCATGGGCGCCGAGGGTACCTCCCGCCGGGTCGGACTCGGCGCGTGTCCTCGTGCCCCCGGGGACCGGCGTGCGGGCTAGGCGATCCTCGCGGGCATCTCCTCACCGACGAGCCCGGCAAGGAGGTTCTCTGCTGCGAGCGTCCCCATGCGTTCGCGGGTCCTCGTCGACGAGGA
>CP070681.1:1163604-1167450 GCA_020352575.1 Acidimicrobiia bacterium
CATGGAGTAGGAGTCCTCGACCGGATGCGACCCGACGACGATGGCGCTCGGTTGCCCCACTACGAGGTGTCGACGACCGGCGTCCCGACGTCGGCGAATCGATACAGGCGCTTGGCGGCACCGAGCTCCTGGCGAATGCAGCCCCCGCTCAGTGCCGTGCCCAACTCATCGACTGTCTGGTAGGGCGAGCCGTCACCGTGCACGGGGATGTCGTGGAACCCGATGTTCGTCTTGTCGGTCCTGGCGAACCGCACCATCCAGCGCATGATCGAGTTCGGGTCGAGGAAGGCCCTCGTGACCGGCGACTTGGAGAACACGGAGTAGGTCCCGGGCTTCGGCATTTCCTTCCGACCCGACACGAGGTAGTTGGCGAGCACGGTCCCGTCCTCGGCAACGAGCCAGACCATCTGGTACTCGCCCGAGTAGACGATCCGCCGGCCTTCGCCGGAGCCGTCCGGGAGCGGGGAGAGCAGGTGTTGCTCCGGTGCCGCAGCGTGGAGGAACCGGTCGTAGGCGGTCATACCCCGGTTCCACGACCCTTCGAACCGCTGGAGCACATCGGCATCGGGAGCGATCTGGCGGGACGGGGCCCGCGAGGCCGCACTCGCCGGGGCCGCCCCAAGGAGGAGGATGGCGAGCACCACCACGAACGCCATCGATCGCTGCACGATGATGAGACTATCGGGATGTGGAAGCCATCACCTGAGCAAACGCTCGGCGTTGCCCCCGGTGATCGCCTCGACCGCCTCGTCGCTGATACCCGGGAGCGACCGGACGAATCCCATCGGGTCCTGGTCACCCATCGGGAACGGGTAGTCGGTGCCAGCCACGATCTTCTCGTGGCCGAAGTATCGGATGAGATAGTCGAGGGCCGCATGGTCGTGGACGACGGTGTCGAAGTACAGGGCCTTGAGGTAGTCGCTTGGAGGCTTTGTGATGTGCTGGGCGCTCTTACCGGGGACCTTCTCGTAGCCCTTGTCCATCCGGCCGACCTGGAACGGCGCAAACCCGCCGCCGTGGACGATGCAAAGCTTGAGGTCGGGGTAGCGCTCGAAGACACCCGAGAAGATGAGGCCGGCCAGGGAGATGGTCGACTCGGCGGGCCTGGCGACCATGTTGTCCATGAAGAAGCGGCTCACGTCGACGCCGGTGAGCGGACGCATGGGGTGGAGGAGGACGAACGCACCGAGTTCCTCGGCGGCCTCCCAGAACGCGTCGAGGCCCTCCACCTGGTCGAGGAAGGCTCCGTCAACGGTCGTGGCGATCTCCACACCTGCCATGCCCAATTCGTTCATGGCATGCCCGAGTTCCTCGGCGGCCAGGTCCGGATGCTGGAGCGGAGCGGTCCCGATCGTGCGAAACCGCTCGGGGGCCCTGGCCGCCTCCTCTGCGAGGGCGGTGTTGTGTGCCCGCGTGTACTCCGACGCCACCGCACGGGGGAGCTCGTAGCCAGTCAGGTCGATCCATCCGGCGAGCACCTGGACATCGATGCCCATGCCATCGATCTTCTCCATGCGGAGGTCGAAGTCGGTGATGTCGTCCCGGAAGGGTGCTGTGGTCACCTTGTCGGCGAGCCGGGCAGCGGGCCCCTTCGGCGTCTCGATGAGGTCGACGCCAACACGCGATCCGTTCGCCGCGAGCCAATCACGGAAGGTCGAGGGGATGCAGTGGGCGTGGACGTCGTAGGTGGGCATGGGTCATTCCTCCTGGTCGTGGGGGGGACGGTAGGCGGGGAGTTCGGGGAGCCATTTCGCGATGGCGAGGACGCCGAGGATGCACATGACACCGCCGGACACCAAAGACATCTGTGGTGAGGTCAGGGAGGCGACGGCGCCGGCACGGAAGTCACCGATGCGCGGTCCACCGGCCACCACGCCGACATGGATGGCCGAGAGGCGGCCGCGTAGTTCGTCCGGGACGGCTGCCTGGAGGAGCGTCGTTCGGAACACGGCCGAGGCGACGTCTGCAGCACCTGCGACGGCGAGGAAGAAGACCATTGGCCAGAGCGACCGACTGAGGCCGACGGCGGCGATCGCCGCGCCCCAAGAGGCGATCGCGATGATGATCACCCGTCCATGCCGCTTCACCGAACCCACCCAGCCGGACGTGACGGCGGCGACGAGTGCGCCTGCCCCGGGGGCAGCGAAGAGGATGCCGACCGTCGTTGCATCGCCACCCAGCACCGTCTCCCCAAGGGCGGGGAACAAGGCTTGCGGAGCGCCGAACACCATGGCGTTGATGTCGGCGAGGAAGTTGGCCTGCAGGAGCCGACGGTCTCGCAGGAAGGAGAAACCCTCCCTGATCGACTCGACTCCGAATCGCCGTCCTCCGCCCTCGGGCACGAGCGACGGGAGGCGAAGCAGCGCCACTGCGCTGAGGCCGAACAACACGGCTTCGGCAGCGAAACTGACGGTGAGGCCTGCCTGGGCGATCAGGAGGCCGCCGATCGCCGGCCCCGCCGTCTTTGCGATGTTGAACAGGGTCTGGATGATGGCGAAGGCCTGGGCGAGGTACCGCTCGCCGACGAGCGCAGGGATCGACGCAGAACGGGATGGGTTGTCGATCGCCGAGATGCCGGCGTTGAGGCCGGCGAGCAGGAACACGAGCCACACCTGCGGCTCGTCGAGGGCAGCGTTCACTGCGAGTCCGGTCGCCGTCGCAGCGAGGAGCACCTGCGTGAGCAGCAGGAGGCGTCGGCGATCGACCGAGTCGACGACGGCACCGCCGACCACCGAGGTGAGGAGCAGCGGGATGAGCTGCGCGATCCCGAGTGCACCGACGAGCAGCGTCGACCCAGTGAGTTGGTACACCTGGTAGGGGACGGCGACGATCGTGAACTGCCGGGCCGTCACCGACAGCGTCATGCCGCCGAACAGCCATCGGAACCCACGGGACGCACGCAGCGGGGCCACGTCGACGAAGAACTGCCGGCCGTTCCCCCCGCTCATGCCGTCGACGATCTCCCGGGCACTGCGGTCGTTCGGAACACCCTGGGGGCCTTCACACCTCGCTCAGCGTTCGGCGCGGTGCGGAAGCACGCAGGCGGCGACGTGGCCGCCGCCCCGGTCGGTGAGGGGCACCTCGTCGACCTCTTCGAAGCGGACGTGCACCGAGGCGCCATCGACCCGCGACTCCTTGAGTGCAGCCCTCATCGGGACCGGGATCCCGTCACCACCGAGGGCGTCGGACAATCCTCTGGCCCCCGCCTCGTCCTCGAATCGCAGCTCGGCTGCGAAGGCCGACGAACGCTCGACACCCTCAAGGCCGTCGAGCACACCTTCGACGTCCTGCAACCGGAGCACGACGTCGTCGACCTCCCACCCGCAGGCCGGCGTTGCGACCGGGCACCGGGTGTGGAACCGACAACCCTGCGGCGGGCGGGCCGGGTCGGGGACGTTGCCCTCGAGGCCCCGGAAGCCCTCCCCCTCGTCGTCGACTTCGGGACTCGCTGCGAGGAGGGCATCCGTGTAGGGGTGCTCGGAGGCATCGAAGAGCCGGTTCGTCTGCCCCGCCTCGGCGACGCGACCGAGGTACATCACCACGATGCGGTCCGCCATGTGGCGAACGACCGAGAGGTCGTGGGTGATGAACAGGTACGTGAGCCCGAGATCCTGCTGCAGCTCGTGCTGCAGGTTCAGGATCTGTGCCTGCACCGAGACATCGAGCGCACTCGTCGGCTCGTCGAGCACCACCAACTCGGGATCGAGGGCAAGCGCACGGGCGATCGAGATGCGCTGGCGCTGTCCACCCGAGAACTGGTGGGGGTAGCGGTAGAGGTGTTGGCGGCCGAGGCCGACCCGCTCGAGCAACTCGACGACCCGCTCGGTGAGTTCCGAGCCCGACGCC
>CP070681.1:1167550-1172366 GCA_020352575.1 Acidimicrobiia bacterium
GGGAGGAGACGCTGTACAAGTTGGGTGGCGCGGCAGGTGGCAGTGTGCCGGGCGTCGGCCTCGACCTCGGTGGCGAGCGGGCCGCCCTCGGCCTCGCGTTCCAGGCGATCACCGAGCGCCGTCGCCTCTCGTTCGTGCATCGTGGACGGCGCAGGGTGGTGGAGCCCTACGGGATGCTGCACCAGCGGGGGCACTGGTACCTCGTCGCGGGTACCGAGGAGGGCGAGCGCGCCTTCCGTACCGACCGATGCGCGGAATGGGCGGTGGAGGGCGATGCCGACGCCTTCGGCCGCCCCGAGGGACTCGACCTCCGTACCGCCGTACCCCTCCACCCTTGGGAAGCCGGCGAGGGCACCGACCGGGCGACCGTCCGCTTCGATGCCGCCGAGCGGTGGTGGGTCGAGCGGCAACTCCCCGGAACGGTGCTTCGGCCCGTCAAGGGCGGGTTCGAGGTCGAACTCGATGCAGCCAATCCCGACGCCCTCATCTCGTGGGTGCTCGAGTTCGGCCCCGCGGCCGAGTTGGTGGGTCCGGCCACACTCAGGGCGCAACTCGTCGAGCGGGTGCGAAGCGCATGAGTGAGAAGACGGCTCGTCGGCTCACGAGGATCCTCACGATGCTGCCGTGGGTCATCGCCCATCCGGGCGCGACCGTGGATGAGGTCTGTTCCCGTTTCGGCTACACCCGAAGGCAGCTCGTGGAGGACCTCGACCTCGTCTTCGTCTGCGGACTCCCCGGCTACGGGCCCGGTGAGCTCATGGTGGCGTACGTGGACGACGACGAGGTGGTCGTCGACATGGCGGACTACTTCTCCCAGCCGCTTCGCCTCGGTCCCGAGGAAGCCCTCACACTGCTCGCGTCCGGGCTGACGTTGCAGTCAGCCGGTGGCGGCACCCCACCGCTGGCGGCCGCGCTCGACAAGCTCATCGGAGCACTGGCTGGCGACGACGCTGACGTCCTGGCGGTGACGGTCAGTGCCGACAGCCAGCTCCTCGCTTCCCTGCGGGCAGCAGTCGAGTCCCACACGGTGCTCACCCTCACCTACACGTCCCTCGGGAAGGGCGAGACGACCGAGCGGGACGTCGAGCCATGGCAGGTGGTTTCGTCCCGTGGCCAGTGGTACCTCGATGCATGGTGCCGCCGGTCACGGGCCGAGCGACGATTCAGGGTGGATCGCATCCGATCGGCCGTGGCGAAGGAGGAAACCTTCGATCCCCCAGCCGCATTGCCGGACGCCGCCACGGCCTATGTGCCCGCGGACGACGACGTGATCGCAACCCTTCGGCTCCAGCCATCGGCAGGTTGGGTGGCTGACTACTACGACGTCCACGTCCTGGAGGCGACGGACGAGCAGGTCGTCGTAGAGATGGCTGCACCGTCTGCATCGGTGATCGCCCGATTGCTGCTCCGCCTCGGCCCCGACGCCGAACTGGTGGCCGGGGACGAGGTGGCGTCGGTCCTGTCGGGACTCCGATCCGCCGTCCTCGCACGCTACGAGTAGGCACTGCCACATTCCGTGGGCTGATTCGCTCAAGACGTGCCACCCGGCGCCGATACCGAGGGGGAGCAAAGGAACACTCCCCGCCATGACCACGATCAAGACCACGTGCCCCGTTTGCGGAACCGTCGAACTCGGCGTCCACAACGTGCTCCTCGAGGTGCCGGAGGGCACCGAGCAAGGCGTGTACTCGTTCGTCTGCCCGTCGTGCTTCGAACTGCGGGCCAGGGCCGCCGGGCGCCGCATCGTGCTCCTCCTCCAGGCTGCGGGTGTCGAACCCAATGCCCACCCCGGCCATCCCATCACGGAATCCGAGATCGTGGCCTTCGCCGCTGCGATCCGATCGGAGCCGGCCCCCACCCGGCGACTCTGACACCGAGGGGGATGCGGGGCGAGGGGATACACTCCCGCCCGTGCCATCCATCAACGGCGCCGAGTACCTCGTCATCCTCGTCGTCGCCCTCCTCGTCTTCGGGCCCCATCGGCTCCCCGAGCTCACCCGCAAGTTGAGCGGGTGGATCCGCGAGGTGCGCAAGGTCGCACAGGACTTCCGCACGGCCCTCGAGTCCGAGGTCGGCGACCTCACGCAGCCGCTCGAAGACCTCAAGGCACCGATCAAGGAACTCGAGAAACCCCTCCGCGACGTCACGAAACCGATCTCACCGGGAGGCCCGACCGATGGGGCCGCGGAGTCGACGCCACCCGAACTCGCCGCGACCGCCGAGGAAGCCCCGCCGGCGGAGCCCGAGGCCGAAGCCGAGCCGCCAGCTGCAGGCATGCTCGAGTGGAAGGGCCCGGTCCATTCGTCGGGCCCGACGCCCGATGACGCCCGGGCCGATTTCGCTGCGCTGGCCGAAGAGCAGGCAGAGGACGAGGCCGGTCAATGAGCGACGCCGCCCCTTCGGACAGGGCCGCCGCCTCGGAGCGCACCGCAACCATCCTCGAACACCTCGTCGAGCTCCGCGGTCGCCTCTTCAAGGCCTCCATCGGACTCGTCGTGGGCTTCTCGATTGCGCTGATCTTCTACCAGCAGCTGTTCGACCTCGTCGCCCGGCCCTACCTCCAGGTCTTCCCGGAAGGGAACCTCCAGGCCATCCGGGCGGCCGAGCCGTTCAGCGTGGCGATGCGGGTGTCCGGCTTCACCGGGTTCGTGCTGGCGAGTCCCGTGATCTTCTACCAAGTCTGGGCCTTCGTTGCGCCCGGTCTCACCAAACGCGAGCGTCGGTGGACACTGCCGATCGTGGCTGCGCTCGTCGTGCTCTTCACCACGGGGGTCGTGTTCGCCTACTCGATCCTCCCGAGGGCACTCGAGGTACTCGGCGGCTTCCTCGACGTCACCTACCAGCCCGCCATCGGGGAGTACGTCTCGTTCGCGCTCCGGTTCCTCCTCGTCTTCGGGCTCACCTTCGAGTTCCCCGTCTTCCTGTTCGCCGGGGCGGCAGCGGGGTTCGTCTCCTCGAAGGCCCTGCGGTCGGGCCGGCGCTGGGCCGTGCTGATCATCGTGATCGTGTCGGCGGCCGCCACGCCGACCGGCGACGCGTTCACGTTGTTCGTGCTCGCCGGTCCGCTGTACGCCCTCTATGAGGTGACAATTCTCCTCATCCGCTTCCTCCTGCGGAAGTGAGCGTCGAGGACTACCTCGCGGCCCTGCCGTTCACGGCGGACCGGTTCCAGCGGGAGGCCATCGACGCGATCGGTCGCGGTGCGGGAGTCGTCGTGACGGCGCCAACCGGCGCCGGGAAGACCGTGATCGCCGAAGCGGCTGTCCACCTCGCGCTCGAAGGCGGTGGTCGCACGTTCTACACGACCCCGATCAAGGCGCTCTCCAACCAGAAGTACTCGGACCTCCGTCGGATGCACGGCGACGAGCACGTGGGCCTCCTCACCGGCGACAACAGCATCAACGGCGAGGCCCCGATCGTGGTGATGACCACCGAGGTCCTTCGCAACATGATCCATGCCCGGTCGGACGCCCTGGACGACCTGCGGATCGTCGTGCTCGATGAGGTGCACTTCCTCGGGGATCGATCACGTGGGGCGGTGTGGGAAGAGATCATCATCCATGCCCCGCCGACGACCCAGCTCGTCTGCCTGTCGGCGACGATCGCCAACCCGGTCGAGTTGACCGAATGGATCCGGTCGCGCCGCGGGGACGTGGAGTTGGTCGTCGAGGACCATCGGCCCGTTCCGCTGGAGCCGCTCTATGCGGTCAAGGACCGCTGGGAGAACGACCGGGTGGAGCTACTACCCCTCCTCCGGGACGGCCGCCCGGCACCCGAGGTCCAGCGGCGCCTGTCCACGAGGACTGGTCGTGCCCGGAAGGGCGGGAGCCCGCCGCGCCGGTGGGTCGGACCGCGCCGGTTGGAGACGGTCGACGCACTGCGGGCGAGGGGCCTCACGCCGGCGATCTACTTCATCTTCTCCAGGAAGGGCTGTGCCGAGGCGGCGGCTTCGGTGGGCGCAGCCGCCCAACCCCGTTCACGGGAGGTGATCCAACGTGTGCACGAGGTGGTGGAGCGGCACACCGAGCACCTCTCCGACTCGGACCTCGAGGTGCTCGACTACGGCCATTGGCTCTCTGGCCTCGAGCGGGGTGTGGCCGCCCATCACGCCGGCATGGTGCCCGCCTTCAAGGAGGCCGTGGAGGAGCTGTTCGCCTCCCACCTCATCGACGTGGTCTTCGCCACCGAGACGCTGGCCGTCGGGATCAACATGCCTGCCCGGACGGTCGTCCTCGAGAGCCTCACCAAGTTCACCGGTGAGCAGCACGAGATGCTCACCGCATCCGAGTTCACCCAATTGACCGGGCGCGCCGGGCGCCGTGGCATCGACGACGTGGGATACGGCGTGGTCCTCCATTCGCCGTGGGTCCGGTTCGAGAAGGTCGCTGCGCTCGCGGCATCGGGCGCCACCCCGTTGGAGAGCACTTTCCGGCCGACGTACAACATGGCCGTCAACCTCGTGGCCAACCACGCGGCCGACGAGGCGGAGGAGTTGCTCACGGCCAGCCTTGCCCAGTTCCAGCGGGACGCCCGACGATCGACCGAATCGGACAGGGTGCAGGTGTTGCGGACCGAACTCGAGGCTGCTCGTCGAGCCGCCGTATGCGAACTCGGCTCGGTCCATGACTACCTCGCGTCCTCCACCGCCGAGGGCACGGCAGCCGAGGTCTTCGAGGCGTTCCGCCCCGGTGATGTGATCGACGTGCCGGGTGGCCGACGCCCGGGTCGGTACGTGCTCCTCCGACGTGAACTCGGTGACCGGCCCCGGCTCCACGTGCTGTCCGCAGGGGGGAAGGACGCCGCGTTGGGCCCCAAG
>CP070681.1:1172466-1176359 GCA_020352575.1 Acidimicrobiia bacterium
TGGCCGACGAGCCGACCGCCAACCTGGACCACATCCAGACCGAGCAGGTGATCAACCTGCTGCGGGACCTCCGGAGCAAGGGCCGGATCATCGTGGTGTCCACCCACGACAGCCGCCTGGTGCCCATCGCCGACCGCATCGTCGAGATGGCCCCAGAGACCCCGGAGGGCATCGGCGCCCCGACCGAGGTGCATTACCTCGCCGGCGAGACGATCTTCGAGCAGGGTGACCCACCCGACCTCGTGTACGTGATCGAGGAGGGGCAGGTCGACATCCTCCGGGTGTTCGCCGACGGGTCCGAAGAGGTGCTCGCCACACGGGGCCCCGGCCAGTACTTCGGGGAGCTCGGGCCGACGCTCGGGTTCCCCCGGTCGGCCTCGGTGCGGGCCAAGACCGCGGTACGCCTCACGGCCTCGAATGTGATCGAATTCCGCAAACGGGTCTTCGGCAGCGGCTGAGCCGCCCCGCGGGGTACCACTACCCTCCCGCCGCATGAGCGACGAGCCCACGGTCGAGGAGACCCACGAGGAGGAAACGAACCGCCTGGTGGCGATCCGCCGCGGGAAGCTCCGGGCGATCCTCGACGAGGGACGCGATCCCTTCCCGGTCGGCCTCGCAGCGCCCACGGACACCGCCGCCGAACTCCACGCCACCCACGGTGGCCTGGGCCCCGGCGAGGAGACCGGAATCGCCGCCCGGGTCGGCGGCCGGATCATCAACATCCGGAGCTTCGGGAAGCTGCGGTTCGCCGTCCTGCAGGACCCGACGGGGACCATCCAACTCTTCGTGGCCAAGGGGGCATTGTCCGAGGACGATTTCGCCCGATTCGACGCCCTCGACCACGGCGACCTCGTGGTCGCCGACGGTGAGGTGATGACGACGAAGAAGGGCGAACTCAGCCTGAAGGTCACCTCGTTCGAGTTGGCTGCGAAGTCCTTGCGACCCCTGCCCGACAAGTGGCACGGCCTGCAGGACAAGCAGACCCGTTTCCGCCGTCGGTACCTGGACCTCATCGTGAACGAGGACGCGCGCCGCATCGCCGTGGCCCGGGCTCGCATCGTGGCAGCCCTGCGGAAGGCGTATGCCGACGAGGGCTACCTGGAGGTGGAGACGCCCATGCTCCAGGTGCAGCCCGGTGGTGCCATCGCCCGTCCTTTCACCACACACCACAACGCGTTGGACATCGACATGTACCTCCGTATCGCCCCGGAGCTGTACCTCAAGCGTCTCGTCGTGGGCGGGCTCGACCGCGTGTTCGAGGTCAATCGGAACTTCCGCAACGAGGGGATCGACCAAACGCACAACCCCGAGTTCACGATGCTCGAGGCTTACGCCGCGTGGTACGACGCCGAGGACGTGATGGCAATGTGTGAGCGTGCAATAGCTTCCGTTGCCACCGAGGTGCTGGACAGCATGACCGTCGAGTTCGGCGACACGACCCTCGACCTCACTGCGCCGTGGCCTCGCCGCCCGATGGCCGACCTCGTCTCGGCAGCCGTCGGTGAGGCGGTGTCGGCGGTGACGCCAGTCGAGCAGATGGAAGCGCTCGCCGAGCACCACGGCATCGAGGTGAAGCCCGGTTGGGGCAGCGGGAAGCTCCTCACCGAGCTCTTCGAGGAACTCGTCGAACCCCACTTGGTGGGCCCCGTGTTCGTCGTCGACTACCCGGTGGAGACGTCGCCCCTCGCCCGCGTCCACCGGGAGAAGGAGGGCGTCACCGAGCGGTTCGAGCTCTTCATCGGTGGGTGGGAGATAGCCAACGGGTTCACCGAGTTGAACGACCCGATCGACCAGCGCCGACGCTTCGAGGCCCAGGCCGCGGTCCGCGATCTCGGTGACGACGAGGCACACGTCATCGATGAGGACTACCTCCTCGCCCTGGAGCACGGGATGCCACCCACGGGCGGCATCGGCATCGGCGTCGACCGCCTGGTCATGCTGCTCACGAACACGACTTCGATCCGCGAGGTGGTCCTCTTCCCGCACCTTCGCCCGGAGTAGGCCGTGGGAATCGCCGCCATCGCACTCGGATCCAACCTGGGGGAGCGGCGCGAGACACTGCGGTCCGCCGTGCACG
Organism: Acidimicrobiia bacterium; assembly: GCA_020352575.1. Lineage (GTDB taxonomy): Bacteria > Actinomycetota > Acidimicrobiia > Spongiisociales > JAENVV01. Next base: position 1,174,544 of record CP070681.1, read on the forward strand.
CCCTGTCGGGGCTCGGACACGTGGCAGCGGTCTCGTCGTTGTACGAGACGGAGCCGATCGGCGGCCCCGACCAAGGCCCTTACCTCAATGCCGTGCTCGTCCTCGAGACGGAACTCGACCCGCACCGCCTCCTCGCCCACCTCCACGCCATCGAGGCCGCCCACGGCCGGGAGCGTCGAACCCGATGGGAGGCACGTACCCTCGACCTTGATCTCATCCTCTACGACGACGTCGTGATCGAGGGCGAGGGCGTGACGGTCCCACACCCTCGTGCGTCCGAACGACGATTTGTCCTCGAGCCGTTGGTCGAGGTGATGCCGGACGCTGCCTTCCCGGACGGCACGAAGGCGACAGATGCCCTCGCCCAGGTCCTGGACCAGGGCCTCGAGCGCCACGGCCACGACAACTGGTGGCGCCATGGTTTTGCGAGCCGGGGTGGTTGGTGGGTGGTCGGCCAGGTCGTGGGGATCGGCGCATGGGTGGTCGCCGCGATCCTCGATCGAGCCCGCTTCGCTGGCCCTGCCAGCGCAACGATCGGCGTGGTGCTCTTCCTCGCGGGCGCAACCCTGGCATGGATCGCACTGCGGAGCCTCGGACGCAATCTCACGCCCTACCCGGAGCCGATGCGGTCGTCCGGGTTGGTCCAGACCGGCATCTACGCCCGGGCGCGTCACCCGATCTACGGCTCGGTGCTCTTGCTCGTCGCCGGTGCATCGCTGCTCGCCGGTTCGGCCCTCGCCCTCGTGTTCACCGCCGGCCTCGCTGCGTTCTTCTGGCGCAAGGCGGCCAGTGAGGAGGAACGGTTGATGGCCCGATACCCCGACTATCCGGCGTACCGGTCCGAGGTGCGCTGGCGCCTCATCCCCTGGGTGCTCTAGACGCTCCAAGGTCACTCCAAGGTCTCGACGCGTAGATTCCGCATGTGGAACGGCAGCGCGCAGGGGTGCTGGACCGGGTCACCACCTCGACGATCGAGATCAAGGTGCTCGGTACCTTCGAGGTCGCTCGCGGGGACGAGGCCCTCGACGTCGGCGGCCCGAAGCAACGGTCCGTCCTCGCCCTACTCGCCCTCCACGGGTCGCGGGGCCTCACCGTCGAAGGCCTGATCGATGGGGTGTGGGGCGAGACGGCGCCCGATTCCGCCCGATCATCTGTCTACGCCTACGTCTCGAACCTGCGGTCGACGCTCGGGGAGGAGACGATCGAACGACGGCGTGGCACCTATGTCCTTGCCGACAGCACGTCCGACGCCGTTGCGTTCGAAGAGCTCCTCGACGCCGCCGAGCAACAGGTGGGGACCGAACCCGAGGCCGCCGCAGCCGCACTCAGGGACTCGCTCGATCTGTGGCGGGGACTTCCCTACGCCGACCTTCCTGATGTGTCAGGCCTCCGCGAGGAGTCCCGTCGGCTCGAGGAGCTCAGGGTCCGGGCCGTGGAGATGCTCATGGAAGCCGAGCTCGGAGCAGGGCGGGGTGGGGAACTCGTCCCCGAACTCCGCGCCCTTGTCTCCGACTACCCGCTCAGGGAGCGATTCAGAGCCCAACTCATGCTGGCCCTCTACCGAGCCGGACGCCAGGCAGAGGCACTGCGGGCATTCGATGAGGGTCGTGAGTTGCTCGTGGAGGAACTCGGCGTCGATCCCTCGCCGGAACTGCGAGAACTCCAGCTGAAGATCCTCGAGCAGGACGAGGACCTCCTCGCCGGAAGCGGACAGGTCACGACCCAGCGCCTCGCCTTCTTGTTCAGCGACATCGAGTCCTCTGTGCGCCTGTGGGACCTCCACAAACAGGAGATGGCCACGGTGCTCGCAGCGCAC
>CP070681.1:1176459-1181340 GCA_020352575.1 Acidimicrobiia bacterium
CCCGAGCCGAAGGCGGTCGACCCCTCGCCGCTCATCGGCCTCCCCGACTGGACCACCGCAGAGCACGATGACTCGTCATCGGGCGCCACGGCAGTGGCAGCCCTCGTACTTCTCGGAACAGCGGCTGCGCTGCTGTCCGTAACCCGCCACAGGAAGGAGATGGCGGCATGATCCGACTCCAAGGCTTGACCAAGTACTACGGAGCGAACGCGGCGCTCCGAGACGTCGATCTCGACGTCGCCGAAGGCACTTCTGTGGCCCTCTGGGGACACAACGGTGCCGGGAAGACAACAGTTATCCGGGCCCTTCTCGGGCTCGTTCGCTACGAGGGAACCGCAACCGTCGACGGGCACGACTGCACCTCCGACGGTGTGAGCGTGCGTTCACTCATCGGGCACGTCCCGCAGGAGCTCACCTTCCACGAGCACCTCACCGTCGCCGAGACAGTCGACTTCTCCCGCTCCCTCCGCCAGGTCGATGCGACGAGGGCCATGGAAGTCCTCGAGGTCGTAGGGCTCCACGAAGAGCTCAAGAAGCCGACGGGCGCGCTCTCCGGCGGTATGCGCCAGCGACTCGCCATCGCCCTCGCCCTCCTCGCCGATCCGCCCGTCCTCCTGCTCGACGAACCGACCTCAAACCTCGACGCGCATGCGCGCGAGCAGATGGTCCACCTGCTCCAATCCCTGCGTGAGCGATGCACCTTGTTGCTCACCACGCACCACGCCGGCGAGGTCGGACTTCTCGCCGACGAGGTCGTGTACCTGGAGGACGGCGAGGTGCGGTTCACGTGCGCACCATCGGAACTCGACGCCCGCGTCGGGGTGCCGAGCCGGCTGCACCTCACCCTCGACACGGCCTTCGTCGACCCGGCGCTCGCCGCACTCACCTCCTCCGGGATCGCAGCGCGACGCAACGGCACAGGAGTGATCGTCGAAGCCCATGGTGCCGCCAGGGGCCGGGCCCTGAGCGTCGTGATCGGAGCGGGGATCGACATCGACGACGTGGAGGTGTGGCGATGACACGCTGGGACACAACACTCGCCGTTGCCCGACTCGAGTTGCAGGACGCAGCGCGGAACAAGTGGCTATGGGCGATGACGGTGGGGTTCGGCCTCCTCGCTACCGCCCTCACGCTCGTCGGCGTGGACGGGGCTCGCACGGTGGGCGCCGGCGGATTCGGACGCACCGCGTCATCGCTCGTGGCGCTCTCCCAGATGATGGTCCCGCTCCTGGGGCTCACCCTCGGGGCCAGTGCGATCGGCAACGCTCGTGAGAACGGCTCGATGCGCTTCCTGCTCACGCACCCCGTGCGACGAAGCGACATCCTTGTTGGAATCGGCCTCGGGCTGGTGGGGGCGTGTTGGGCTGCGATGCTCACCGGATTCGGAGTAGCCGCGCTTGTGTCCTCAGCGACCGGCACGCCGGTACCAGCAGGCGTGGTCCTCGCACTCACGGCGCTCTCCGCACTCCTCGCAACGGCGATGGCGACCATCGGGGTAGCGATCGGGGCAAGCACTCGCCGGGGATCCACCGCCCTCGGCGTCGCCGTGTTCGCCTGGCTCCTGCTCGTCTTCGTCGGTGACCTCGGGATCATGGGATCGGCACTCGCCGTCCGCCTGCCAGTGGGTGCCCTGTTCTTCTCGGTCGTGGCCAACCCGGTCGAGGCGTACCGACTCCTTGCCGTACCCCTGTTCGCCGGGTCACTCGATGTCCTGGGCCCTGCAGGAACGTACGCCATCGACACACTCGGAGGTGCCACCGCACCGCTCGGGATCGCAGTGCTCGCCCTGTGGATCTGGGTACCCGCCCGGCTCGCACTCCGGCGCTTCGAAAGGACGGACTTCTGATGAAACGTCTGCTCGTCGCACTCCTCCTCTTCGCCACAGCGTGCGCCACACCCGCTTCGGGGGAAGATCGCCCGCCCCACATCGAATTCGGTCGGGACATCTGCGAGCGCTGCGGGATGATCATCGAAGACGAACGGTTCGCCTCGGGCTACACCCGCGAGGACGGCACCGACGCAGTGTTCGACGACATCGGGGGCATGCTCGACTGGGCGCACTTCACCGACGCTCTGGATCGTCCGATGTGGGTGCACGACTACGACTCGCTCGAGTGGATCAAGGCGGCAGACGCCACCTTCGTGCGAGGAGGCATCGACACACCGATGGGATTCTCGATCGCCGCGTTCTCCACCCACGACTCGGCGATGGCATTCGCAACGGAGTTCGGCGGTGCGGTCAACGACTGGAACGACCTCCTCACGCTCACACGGGACAACTCACTCCCTTGGATCCCCGACCACGACCACGACCACGACCACGAAACCGAGCCACCAACCGACAACAGCAACGACGACCACTGATGAAGGACGAGTGACACATGAAGAACGCGCTCCTACTCCTCGCCGTACTCCTCCTCGCCGCATGCGGCAGCGGAGCGACCGATACCGCGTCCGGCGGCGGAGAAGCCCCGGCCGTCGCAGACGCGGCGAACGGAGAGACCGTCTACCTCAACACGTGCGCGTCCTGCCACGGTGCTGACGCATTGGGCGTCGACGGGCTCGGAAAGGCCCTGGCCGGATCCTCCTTCGTGGCAGACGCCTCCGAGGCGGATCTCGTGGCGCTCATCACGACCGGGCGGCCGTCATCCGACCCGGCGAACTCGACGGGCGTCGACATGCCTCCGAAGGGCGGGAATCCCTCGCTCAGTGAGCAGTCGATCCGAGACGTCGTCGCCTACCTGAAGACGCTCGACTGAACGTTCTCCCCGAGGAACTCCCTCGGGGACGGGGAGCGCGTGGCCTCCACGCTCCCTCCGGGCCCGCCCATCCTTCCGACGTGGGCGGGCCCGGACGCGCCTCGTCCGCAACGCGACTCAGGACGCACCATCGGTCACTCCCAGACCCGAAAGAGATCTTCCGGGCCTCTCAGCCTCTCCGATACCTCTCCCATATCTCAACGAGTACCGGGCTCAGGCCCTCACCCGCTCAAAAAGCGACGAAATGCGGCCAAAGCATCACGAAGGCCCCAGGAGCACATGAGGACCGCACAGGCGGAGACAGCCTCGGCGGAGGCGATCAGCTAGGTGACACTCCCACCGCCTCGTTGTCGAAGCATTCGTGGGACATCAAGCGCAGTCAGGCTTCCCGCCGCGCTGCCAGGGTCTTGCGTGTGGCGAGAACGAACAGCAAAGCCGCCGCCACCAAGGCTGAAAGCCACACGACGAAGTGACTGTCGATCCCGGTCTCTCCAATGGGGCCTCTGTCGGCAGTAAATGAAAAGTCTGTCCACCAATAGGAGAAGTAGAAAATATCCACCATGATGTGGCTCATCATTGCGGGGATAAGAGAGCCAGACGTAAATACCATAACCCCCCACATTGCCCCCGCCACGAACAAGATTAGGAGAATGTCTATTCCAGATGCCCAAGCCTGATTGAGGTGAAAGAGGACGAATACCAGTGAAGTTATCGCTATGCCGACGCCAGGACCATATCGCCTCTCAAGGGGAACCTGCATGTACCCGCGGAAGCCAACCTCTTCAGAAATCCCTGCGACGGCTGAAGCCATGAGGATGAAGAGCCAGATCTGCCAGCTTGCAGGATCCGAGAGGCCCAACTCCGGCCCGGATGGGCCGACCGTGCTATCAAGTAGCCGGCTGAGGACTACGACGCTTGACTCCACAACCACTACAGCAAGCAGAGCTGCCGTCAGGCTCCACATCCAGACGTTCGTTGGCAGCTTGGACGAGCGGAAGCGGACCCTTCGCAATTGATTGGTCGATTCAGGCCACCAGTGTCCGCTGAAATACCTCAGGTAGACCCCTAACGCGATGGCTATTGCGAGACCCGACCAGGGCAGAGGTAGAAGCCATACGATCAAACCCAAGGCGACGTTGCCCATGATGGAAAAGACGATCAGCCCCGCAAGGATTGCTCTGATCGCGACTGGTGTCCGTTGCCAAAGTCTGACGATTAAGGCAACCGATGGCGGGGGTGAAGGACTCATGCCGGTCATCGAAGGCTCCTGGTGTTGGCCCCAACCTACCGATCACGCTCCTCGCAAGGGCAAGAGTCGGAGTTGCCAGTAGTCGATCGCCCGGAGGAGGGCCGGCGGGTATCGGCTACTGGGTCGGGGAAGCGATCCCAGCCAATCGGGACAGCGAATGCTCAGAGAACGCGCTTCTCAGACCATCGTCGACGATGTCGGAAGCGATTCCCCCGATCACCTCTCGTGCACTCGAAATCGCTTCCGTGGCTGCCTCGGGGCTTCCGCTCCGACCGAGCATGAGGGCGCGGGCGCCGTGGATCCTCCACGTAAGCCAGCGCATTCCGAGGGACTCGCTCATAGCTGCTGCTTCCGTGAGGGATGCGAGCGATCCCGCAGGATCATCGGGGCCGTGCACTGCTGCTGCGACCAGAGCACGGACGGGCTTGAACATGGGCAGGGGCTTCTCCTCGAGGAATCGGCTTGCTGCCTCGACCTCGTTGACTGCCGACGCCTTGTCGCCCGCGTGGAGTTGGGCGAGCGCCAAACCGAGACGGAGCGATGGCTCCTCGAAGTGACGTGTGGACGACGACCCGGCAAGCGCCGTCTCGAACCACTCGCGTGCCTCTTCGTCGCGGCCTGCCTCCAATGCGGCCCAGCCCAACTCGCCGTACACAGAGGAGGCGGTCATCGTGCCCATTGGCGCCTTGAGATGGGCGATGGCCTTCGCCTTCATCTGGTCCATGTAATCGTCGTCTCGTCCAACTTGGGCGTACCTGCCAACCAGCCCGGACGCGGCCCTGGCAGCGTGGTAGGGCTGGTGCGACTCCTCGGCAAGTCGGAGCGCTTCGGCGAAGAACGCTATCGAGGCCTCGTAGTCGCCGAGCAAGGCCG
>CP070681.1:1181440-1185420 GCA_020352575.1 Acidimicrobiia bacterium
CGGCCGAGGAACGCCCGGCCGAGGGTGATCTCGTCGGCGTAGTCGAGGTCGCCCCCCACCGGCAGGCCCGAGGCCAATCGCGTGATCCTGAGGCCCTCGTCAGCCATCTCCCGGGCGATGAACATCGCGGTGGCGTCGCCTTCGACGGTTGGATTCGTGGCGATGATGAGTTCTTGGACGCCCTCGTCGCGGACACGGTCGTGGAGCTCACTGATCCGGAGTTGGTCCGCGTGCATGCCGTCGATCGGTGAGAGGTGGCCACCGAGCACGTGGTAGCGCCCACCGAACTCGGCGGTCTTCTCGATCACGATGATGTCCTGGGCCCGCTCCACGACGCAGAGCACGGAGGCATCCCGGCGGGGATCACGACAGACGCCGCACTCCTCCTCAGCGGCGACGTTGAAGCATCGGGTGCAGAGCCGCACCTGCTCCCGCATCTCCACGATCGCATCCGCCAGGCGACGGGCATCGGCCTCCTCGGTGTTGAGGAGGTGGAAGGCGAGGCGTTGGGCGCTCTTGCGGCCCACGCCGGGCAGCCGGGCGAGCTCGTCCACGAGCCGCTGGATCGGGCCCTCGAACATCAGCCGAGGAGGCCTCCGAGGTCGAGGCCGCCGGTGACGTCGCCCATCTGGGACTCGGCAGCCGAAGATGCCGTGTCGATGGCGGCGTTCACCGCTGCCGTCACGAGGTCACCGAGCATCTCAGGGTCCTCGGGATCGATGACGGAGGGGTCGATGGCCACCGAGACCACCTTCCCGGAACCGAGGACCGTGGCGGTGACGACACCGCCGCCCGCCGATCCGGTGAACTCCTGCGTGGCCAGCTCGGCCTGCGCCGACTGGAGTTGTGCCTGCATCTGCTGCGCCTGCTGCATGAGGCGTTGCAGGTCCTGCGGTCGCATACCCATGGTCGCAGGGTAGCCCTCGGGGGCCATCCGGCCGACGGCTCAGTCGACCTCTTCGACGCTGCCCTGCCCGAAGGCCTCCTCGAGCAACGCGATGGGATCCTGGGCCGGCGCTTCCTCCATCCGCGCCTTATCGGGAAGCGCCTCGGGGAGCGCTTCCTCCTCGACCTCGGCAACCTGGGCTGTCGGCGCCGCCGAGCCGTCCTCGGGGGCGAACACGATCGAGGGCCGTCCCCCGAGGAGGGCACCGAGTTCCTTCGACACCATCTCCGCCACCTGGGCGTCGGACCGCAGCTTCTCGAGGTGGAACGACATCCGCACCCGCAGCTCCACCGTGTCGCCCTCGACGGCCGCAGGCGTCGACTCCCTGAGCAGCGCCGTACGTCGCGGGCCGAGGCCTTCACGGAGCCGACCGAACACCTGCGGCCACGCGGCGAGCACGGCCTGGAGGGAGAGGGGGGTACCGGCCGGCGCCTCATCGACAACCGCCTCGTCGGAGGGTGTCTCCTCGTCCTCGGCGGGTTCCGGCTCATCGGCGACCGGGTCCACCTCGGGCTCGGGAGCAGCCCCCGCGACCGCCGGCTGCGTGCGGGGGGCCGCAGTCGGGGTCGGCGGCGGGGTCGCCGCCGGGGCAGCGGGAGGCGGAGGGGCCGTGGCCACCCTGCGCTCCAGCGCATCGAGCCGTTGACGGAGCGCCCCGAGGTCGTCACCGAGTTCGGGGCGCACGAGGCGGAGCAGGGTGAGCTCGACCATGAGACGCTCCTCGCGCCCTTCCCGGATCCGGATGAGTCCCTCCCCCAACTCGTCGACGGCACGGAGGACCACCGTGGTCGGCATCTCGACGGCGAGCGCCTTCCACTCTGCAACGACCTCGTCGGGCTCGTCGACGATGGAGGCCACGTCACCTGAGTACCCGGCGAGGAAGACGCCGCGGAAGAATTCGATGGCCTCTGAGAAGAACCGCCGCAGGTCGACGCCCTCGGCATCGAGCTCCTGCACGAGGGTGAGCACGGCGCCGGCGTCGGCGTCCTGGATGGCTCGCGCGAGTCGTGGGAACTTCTCCGAATCGGCGAGCCCGAGGGCGTTGCGCACACCAGCCACCTCGACGGCGCCGTCACCGAGCGCCGCCACTTGCTCGAGCAGTGAGAGGGAGTCACGGACCGAGCCCTTGGCATGGCGTGCGATCGACACGAGGCCTTCCCGCCCCGCCGTGAACCCCTCGCTGCCGGCGATCCGTTCGAGGTGCTCGACGATCGATACGAGGGACACGGGGTGGAAGTCGAATCGCTGGGTGCGGCTGCGAATGGTGTCGAGGAGGCGATACGGCTCCGTGGTGGCGAGCACGAAGTGCACGTGTGAAGGAGGCTCCTCGAGCGTCTTGAGGAGGGCGTTCGCCGCCGCCTTCGAGAGCATGTGCGCCTCGTCGAGGATGAACACCCGACGGCCACCGCCCACCGAAGCGACCGTCGTGACACTCACATTGAGGTCACGGACGTCGTCGACGGAGTTGTGGGATGCCGCATCCATCTCGATGACGTCGAAGGACGAGCCCGTGGTGATGGCGCGGCACGAGTCGCACACGTCACACGGCTCTCCCTCTGCGTTTCGATCGGGGCAGTTCAGCGCCTTGGCGAAGATCCGGGCCGTCGTGGTCTTTCCCGTGCCACGGGGACCTGTGAACAGGTAGGCATGGGCCACCTGGTCGGAGGTGATCTCCCGGGCCAGCGTGGACGTCACGTGGGCCTGGCCGACCACGTCCTCGAACCGCTGGGGGCGGTACTTGCGATAGAGGGCCTGGTAGTCCACGGGCGGAGCGTATCAGGGGTCAGTCGACCGTCGACAGGGCGTCGACCAGGGCCACGAACTCGTCCCAATCATGGATGTCCTCGACGCCCGGCAAGGGGCCGTTCCACGGTCGCACGAACCGCACGACGACCGACTCGGGCCTGGATCGGCGCAGACGGCGCAGTTGGTGCGGCGCGTCGTCGAGGAAGACGTCGGCCGAGACCGATGGCTTGTCCTCGGTCACGTGGACCTCGGTGGTCGGGATGCGGCGTTCCCCGATCCAACAGAATGTGTCGTGCACGGCAAACTCCGGCTTCGAGGTGACGATCGCGATGTGGTGCCCTCGCCGTTCCAGGTCCTCGAGCGCCGGCACGGCATCGGGGAACGTGTCGAGGTGGCGGAAGAGGCTCGCCCCATCGAGGTCGGCCGCCCAGTCCCAGAACTGGCCCATGTGGGCGAAGTGGGTGATGCGTGGGATCACATCCCACCCGTCGACCAGGTCGACCGTGAGGTCGGCGTCGAAGTCCCGGTTGTAGAACCGGATCCACCCTGCGTTGAAGTTGGCGACGACCCCGTCGAGGTCGATGGCGAGGCGGAGGTACTTCATCCGTTCCAGAGGGGTTCGTCAACGGCCCACGCCACCGGCTCGCCCCACCGCTCGGCGTAGGTCACGTGTTGGGCCGGTGCCCGCTTTGCCAGGCCCCACCGACCCAGCGGGTAGCCCGCTGAGACGGCGGCGGAGAGCGTCCACCCCTTGTCCTGGGGAACGCCCAGCACGTCGAAGGCCTGGGGGCCCCGGAGAAAGCCCAGGACCGTCGTGAGGCAGGTCCCGATCCCATGGCCCCGCGCCGCCAGCATGAGGTTCCAGACCGCCGGGTAGATCGACGCGCCCGATGGATCGTTCCTCGAGAACGCGAGCACCCACAGGGGCACGTCCTCGAAGTGCTCTGCGAGCCAATCGGCCGATCGCATGACCTGCAACGCGGACTCGTCGCCGCGCGCCTCGGCAGCCTCTCGCCTGCCCGCGTAGATCGTCTCCTGCAGCTCCTGCCACGCCTCCCGGTAGAGCGGGCCGAGCGCATCCTTCACGTCGGGAGCGGTGACCGTCATCCATCGCCAGTTCTGGCTGTTGCCCCCGCTGGGAGCCCGCACCGCGGCGTCCATCATCGCTGCCACGACCTCCTCGGGAACCGGGTCGGGGGCGACCCGTCGCATCGCTCGGGTGGTGTACAGCGCTTCCGTGAGTTCCATCCCCCGATCGTACGACGCTCCGCGGGATGGCGAGGCCGGG
>CP070681.1:1185520-1188382 GCA_020352575.1 Acidimicrobiia bacterium
TCGTGGACGCCTACTTCCTGTTCGAACAGCACCCGGCCATCGCGGACGCCGTCGACGTCATGCTCGTGAACTGCTACCCCTTCTGGGAGGGGTGCCCCGCCGAGCACGCCCTCGTCTACATGAAGGAGATGTACCGACGCGCCCAGGCAGTCGCCGGGGGCAAGCCGGTGATCATCAGCGAGACGGGGTGGCCCAGCCAGGGCACCCCGTTCGGCGGCGCGGTGCCGTCGTTCGACAACTCGCTGGAGTACTTCATCCGGACCTACCAGTGGGCAGAGGAGGACGGCGTCGAGATCTTCTGGTTCTCGTCGTTCGACGAGGCCTGGAAGGTCGGGCCCGAGGGCGACGTCGGCGCGTACTGGGGCCTGTGGGACTCCGAAGGGAACCTCAAGTTTGTCTGACGCAACTCGCACCATGGCCGACCTCGGGATCGAATTCGGCACCGCCATCTGTTATTCGGGCTACCGCGAGGGCCAGTCACCAAACGGTGTCTTCCCGTCGCCCGGGGACATTCGTGAGGACCTCCGCATCCTCGAGGGCCAGTGGGACTACCTCCGCCTCTACGACAGCGGGCCCCACGCCGACCTCGTGCTCGAGGCGATCCGCGCCGAGGGGTTCGACTTCCAGGTCCTCCTCGGCTCCGACGTCGGCGCCGAGTTGAGCAACCCGGGGTGCCCATGGGGTGCCGACTACCGGGCCTCCGAGCTGCTCGACAACCGGAAGGCGAACGACGCACAGATCGATCGCATGATCGACCTCGCCATCGAGTACCGCGACATCGTCTGCGCCGTGTCGGTCGGCAACGAAGCCACCGTCGACTGGACCGACCACCTCGTACCCGTCGAGCGACTCATCTCGTTCGTGCGCCGGATCCGTGACCGCGTCGACGTTCCGATCACCTTCTGCGAGAACTACGTCCCGTGGGTCGGCAAGCTCGAGCCACTCGCGGCGGAACTCGACTTCCTCTCCGTGCACACCTACCCGGTGTGGGAGTACCGACGGGTTGAGAACGGCATGGCGTACTCGATCGAGAACCTCCGCCACGTCGCCAACCACTACCCGGACAAGCCCGTGATCATCACCGAGGCCGGCTGGACCACGAACTCGAACGGCCGCGGGATCGATCCCCACAACGCCTCCGAGGAGTTCCAGGCCCAGTACTGCTCCGACCTCCTCGAATGGAGCCACCGGGAGCAGGTCCTCGCGTTCGTGTTCGAGGCCTTCGACGAGCCCTGGAAGGGGTCTCCTGACCCGATGGAACCCGAGAAGCACTGGGGCATCTACACCGTCGATCGCACGCCGAAGCTCTGGACACAGGGACAGTTCGCGCAGACCGGGTAGCGCCCAACCCCGATCACATGGTTAACCTTCGGGTTAACTATGGCGAAGGAAGCGCAGGATCTGGACGAAGTGTTCGCCGCCATGGCGAACGAGCACCGACGTGCCGTGGTCCTCGCGCTCGCCCTCCGGCCCCACTCGATCAGCGAACTCGCTGACCGGCGGGGGCTCTCGCTCCCTGCGATCCACAAGCACGTCCGCGTGCTCGAGGATGCCGGGATGGTGCTCCGACGGAAGTCCGGACGCACGAACTGGCTCGCCCTCCGTCGAGTCCCGCTTCGGGAACTCCAGGAGTGGACCGAGCAGTTCAACCCCGGGTGGGGTACCGACGAGGAGACCCTGGAGAACTTCGCCGAACACCTCGACACACATCCCACAGAGGAGGGACCGTCATGAAGAAGTTCGTCTTGCTCGCCCACGGGCCGATGGAGCACACCCCCGAGTTCCGCGACGCACACATGCGTTGGTGGTCGTCCATGGCGGGGAACGTGACCGACTCCGGCAACCCGCTCTTCAATGGCCGCAATGTGTCCGCCGACAGCTCGGTGACCGAGGTCACGGGCGACCCCGTGGCCGGCTACTCGATCATCGAGGCCGAGTCCCTCGAGGACGCCATCGCCCTCCTCGACGGGTGCCCGATGGACATGTGGGTGTACGAAGCCATGCCCATGTAGGGGTAACGCGACATGGTGGAGCCCGGTCTGACCATTGACCCTGCGAGGAGGAGCAATCATGGACTGGCTCGCGTTCGATTCGATCAACTGGTGGGGCGTGCTGCTCGCCACCCTCTCGACGTTCGCCGTCGGCTTCGTCTGGTACGCCGAGAGCCTCTTCGGCAAGGAGTGGATGGGCCTCGTCGGGATCACCGAGATGGAGATGGGCGACCCGAACCCGCTCACCTATGTCTTCACGATGGTCGGTAGCCTCATCGCTGCCACGGGTCTCGCGCTGCTCATGGCGGCGACGGGGACGGAAGGGTGGGGAGCGGGCCTCGTGTTCGGCCTCGTCGTCGGCCTCGTGTTCCGGGTCACCTCCCACGTGATGCACAACGGCTTTGCCATGAAGCCCGGGCGCCTCACCATGATCGATGGGCTCCACGACGTGGTGCAGACCGGCGTGATGGGCCTCATCATCGGGCTGTTCTAGGGGTTGCCCTGCGCGACGCCTAGCGTTCCCCCGTGGATCGCACCTTCCTCCTTCTCGGCGGCGCCGGGCTCGTCGGCCGTCAGGTCGCCCGCCGGCTTGCCGCCCTCGCCCCAGACCGCATCGTCATCGTCGCGCTCACCGACCGCGAGGTCGAAGCGGCGGTCGGTCAACTCTCCGAGGAATTCCCCGAGGTCGAGTTCGTCGGCGAGGCGGGGGACGTCTTCGCCCGCTCCGAGTTCAGGTCCCGGCGACGCACCGACATCCTCGCCGACCCGAGGGCCCGCGAGACCGCGTTCACCGACCTGCTCGGCGACTTCGACGATGCCTACGAACGGGCTTGGCTCGTCGACCTCGTGCGCACCCATCAGCCCGACGTCG
>CP070681.1:1188482-1202133 GCA_020352575.1 Acidimicrobiia bacterium
ACCATGGTGTCGATCCACTCCGAGCCCGGGACACCGAACACCTCGAGCGACGCGGACGGAAGGTCGCCAAGGGTGAGGACGCCGGCGCGCATCGCATCGTCGACGTCATGCGTGAGGTAGGCGATGCGATCGGCGAATCGGCATGCCATGCCCTCGGGGGTGGCGGGAGGGGGATCGATCTTCCAGGAGTGCGCCCTGATGCCGTCGAGCACCTCCCACGTGAGGTTGAGCGGCTCGAGCTCCGACAGCAGTCGAACACCATGTGCCGAATGCAGCCACTCCCCCTCGACGAACTCGCTCAACGCGTCCTCGCCGGTGTGACCGAAGGGCGAGTGGCCGACGTCGTGGGCGAGGCAGATCGCCTCGGTGAGGTCCTCGTTGAGGCCGAGCGACTGGGCGATTGCCCGGCCGATCTGCGTGACCTGCATCGTGTGCGTGAGCCGAGTGACGAAGTGATCGCCATCGGGATTCATGAACACCTGGGTCTTGTGCTTCAGCCGGCGGAAGGCCTTGGTGTGAAGGATGCGATCCCGGTCACGCTGGAACGGCGTGCGGAACTCATCGGGCTCCTCGTGGATCGCCCGGCCCCGCGTGTCCGTCGAGTGCGTGGCACCCGGGGACAGGCGATCACGTTCCAGTTGCTCTCGTTCGAGTCGTCGGATGGGCCGGAACTCAGACAATGCGCTCCCTGATGCGGGCCGAGAGGTAGTCCATCGACGCAACGACGATGGCAATGGCCAGCATGTTCACCGACGCAGCCTGGTAGTTGAGCAACCGGATGTTCTGTTGGAGCAGGAAGCCGATGCCGCCACCACCACCGAAGCCGATGATCGTGGACATGCGGACGTTGATGTCCCAGCGGTAGAGCGTGAATGAGATGTACGGCGGGATGACCTGCGGGAGCACCGCATACGCGATCGTCTGGAGCCTCGTGGCGCCGGACGCCTTCACTGCCTCCACCGGACCAGGAAGGATCGACTCGACCTGCTCGGAGTAGAGCTTCGCCAAGGCCGCGATGGTGTGCGTGGCGAGGGCGAGCGAACCTGCAAACGGGCCAAGGCCGACCCACACGGCGAACACGATCACCATGATGAGTGGCTCGATGGACCGCAGCGCGTTGAAGATCGTGCGCGAGACGTAGTAGAGGCTGAGGCCGACGCCGATGTCGTCCTTGCGGAGTGATCGGATGGCAAGCGCCAAGCCGATGACCGCACCCACCGCGCCAGGGATCCAGATGGTCGTGACCGGATCGTTCAACTGGTAGAGCCAGGCGACACCCTGGGCGAGGATCGCCGCGAGCACGCCCCCTGCGAGGCCGGCCAGGGGCACAGCGATCGCCTTGCGGACGCCGCCGGGGAGCGACTGGCGGAGGACTGCCGCGAGGCGACCCGCCAGTTGGATCGCCACGCCGGTGGTGATCAACGCCGTGATGACCGTGATGATGGCGGCGAGGATGTCGCCGAGCGTCTCGACGAAGTTTGCGATGAACGCAAGGCGGGCCAGCGAAGGCGCCGCCCACGCACCGAGGTCGGTGAGGAGATCTGCGAGCAGGAAGAGCACGAGGATCGAAGCCACGGCGGCGACCCCGGCGAGCGAAACCCTGATCGCCCGCTCGCCCCTCGGCACGAGTCCCTCGTCGATCGGAGGGAACGCACGCCTGATCGCGAAGAAGATGGCCACCGGTATCACGATGAGGCCGCCGACCACGAGCCCGACACTGTCGGTGAGGAGGAGCGAGACATCCTGCATCCATCTCGCGGCAATGATCCCGGCCACCATGCCGACTGGCAGCACGAGGATCTGCAGGCTCAGCCGGAGCACGGTGGTGGTGACCTCCCGCATGATGTTGCGGGCTGCGAGGAAGCTGAAGGGCACGGCGACGAGCACACCAACCGAGGTGGCAAGGAACGCCATCATCACGGTCTCCGTGATGCGATCCCACGTGTTGTACGCGGCTTCGGAGATCCGCGGGGACCGCACGGTGGCGACAATCGCGTTCCCATCCTCGTCGAGGTCATCCGTCTCGACTTCCACGTACTCAGGCGAGAACACCGAGCCGATCGGCTCCCGAGTGATCACCCGGATCGTCTGCGGGACGTCCTCGGGACGCTCCCGCGTGTCCACGACGACCACGAAGTCTCCGTTCTCATCGGCGATGAACTCCTCGAGTCGGAGCTCGATCTCGCCCGAGGACGGCACCTGGTAGATCTGTCCGCGGGCATTCGGTGAGAAGTTCGTGCCAGTCACCGTGATCTCGGCACCGGGCTCCGCGCACGAGGGTTCGACGGCGATCTGCCGCTCGTCCGGCCCGTACTCGGCCGCAGGAAGGGCCGGTCCACAAGGGAGCGCAAGGGCGGCGTCGGTTGGGGTCTCTATCCGCTCGTAGGTGAGGACCTCGGGCCGGGCGAGGGCTCGGAGGACCCGGACGAGCTGCGTCTGCCGGGTCTCCGAGCGAATCTCGTCGAGGTTCACATCCGCTTCCTGGAACGTGTACGAATACACGACCACCGCGAGGACCACCAGGAGCGGGACACGCAGGATCCTCCAGAGGGAGCGACGTTCACCCGACACGCTCGGCCTCCTTCCCATAGATCTCCCGGAACTTGTCGTCGTCGATCTCCTGCGGCGGTCCCTCGAAGACGAGGACGCCGTCGTTGAGGGCGATCGCCCGATCGGCGTAGCGATGGACGAGGTCGAGGAAGTGCAGCGAGCAAAGGACGGTGACTTCGTCCTCCTGGTTGATCTGCTCGAGGTACTGCATGATCGAGTGGGCGAGCACGGGGTCGAGCGAGGCGACGGGTTCGTCGGCGAGGATCATCTCGGGGTCCTGCATGAGGGCCCGGGCCACGCCCACCCTCTGCTGCTGGCCACCCGAGAGCGCATCGGCGCGGCTGGTGGCCTTCTCCTCGAGGCCGACACGCTCGAGTTGGGCGAACGCCTTGTCGATCGCCTCCTGGGGGAAGCGGTTGAACACACTCCGAACGGGGTTCACGTATCCGAGGCTCCCCTGCAGGACGTTCGTGAGCACCTTCGATCGGTGCACGAGGTTGAAATGCTGGAACACCATCCCGATGCGCCGGCGCACCGGGCGGAGCTCTTCCTGGGAGAGCGAGGCGATGTCGACACCGTTCCACAGGATCCGGCCCTCGGTCGGCTCGATGAGCCGATTGATGCAGCGGAGCAGGGTCGACTTGCCGGAACCCGACAGGCCGATGACGGCGAGGAACTCGCCGTCGGGGACCTCGAAGGACACGTCCTTGAGCGCCACCGTCCCGTTGTCATACACCTTCGTGAGGTGCTCGATCTTCAGCATTCCGTCTCCCGCGGATGTAGATGGGGCCGGGGGATCACTCCCCCGGCCCCACCGGTCGGTTGATTGGTCTGCGGCCTAGCTCTCGGGCTCGAAGCCCACGAACTCGACCAAGGCCCGAACCGAGTCGTACTCGGAGTCGGCAGCGGGGTCGATGCCGGTCCAGCCGTAGAAGTCCTGGTTGCCGATGGAATCGGCCCATGCCTCGGTCTCGGCGAACGCCGCGAGGGCTTCCTCGATCTGGGCACGGACGTCAGCCGGGAAGTCCGGGCCGAACGACAGGGTGTCGTTGGGGATGGCGTCCGAGATCGTGAGGATCCTCACCTGCTGGATGATGTCCGGGGCGTCGTTGCGGGCCGATGCACGAGCGTCGAGCACACGCCACTGGGCGTCCTCGGGACCACAGAACAGGCGGGAGCCTTCTTCGTTCGGTGCGCAGGACTCAACGAGTTCATCCGGGATCTCCGGGTCGTCGCCGATGGCCCAATCGAAGTCAGGCGTGAGCGGCGGCGAGAAGAACGTCGTTGCGAAGTCGGCCTCACCGTTGTACACCGCAAGGGCAGCCTGCGGGTGGCCGCCGGCCTCGACCTGCTCGCCGGGAGTGATGCCGAGTTGGTCGAAGAGGACTGCGGGAACCGCGTAGCCGGAGGTGGAACCCGTATCCGGGAACGCCCAACGGAGGCCCTCGAGGTCCTCGAGCGAGGTGATGTCGGAGTCGCGGGGGACCAGGAACTGCGCCCAGTAGACACCCCATCCGAAGCGGACGGCCTTGAACGACACGTCGACGCCACAGCGATCCGACGCGATCACGTATCCGAACGCAGGGATGAAGCCCATGGTGTTCTCGGGCGACGCACACATCTCTTCGATGGTGGCTGCGTAGGACGTCGGCACCTGCACCTCGAACGAGAGGCCGGTGGCCTCTTCGAGGGCGGCCTTCATGATGTCACCACCGGTGACGATCACCTCGGCCTCGACGGACGGCACGAAGAGCACCTGGATGGGGTTCTCGGGCGAGCCGACGGCCGGCGGGGCCTCGGTCGTGGTCGTGGTCTCGGCAGGCGCCTCGGTCGTGGTGGTGGTCTCGGGGGCAGCCGTGGTGGCCGGTGCCTCCGTCTCGGCGGGCGCCTCGGTGGTGTCGGCCGTCTCGGTCGCACAGGCGGCGACGATCAGGGCGAATACGACCAACAGCGCCCAACGGGCAGTGCGTGTCATTGGAGTGCGTCTCCTGGTTGGTGGTTCTCCTCCGCGGACCCCCGCGGCATCGGAACGGTGGTCCCTGGCCGCAATGGAAGGGCGACGAGTTGTCGTCCCCTTGTCCGTTGCGTGAACCCTAGATGAACGCCATCGGGGCTCCGTCAGTGGTGGGTCACCAAGGTTTCGCGCCCCCACCCGCGATGCAGAACTCGTTCCCCTCCGGGTCCGCCATGACGACCCAGTGGAAGTCGTCCCATGCCTGTCGGTCGACCTCCGATGCCCCGAGTTCGGTGGCGCGGCCCACCTCGGCGAGCACATCGTCGGTGTGGAGGTCGAGGTGCACCCTGTTCTTGCCGGACTTGGCCTCGGGCACCTGCTGGAAGGCAATCACCGACGCTCCCTCGGCCTGGGGGGCGAGCCAGGCATACCCGGGCGCCTCACCCAACCTCTCGAGCCCGGTGAGGGCCGACCAGAAGGCCACCTGAGCCTCGAGGTCGTTGCAGTCGATGACGGTGAAGACGTGCCGGAGTGCCATGGTCCGAGCGTACCGCTCAGCGCCGAGCCGACGCCGCCAGCACCGCGAGGGCCTCCCGTACCCCGTCGATCCCCCCGACCCGGTAGTCGGCCGCGGTGGGGCCCTCGCCGACCTTGACACCGACATCGCCTTCCTGGAGGGCACGGAAGGCGTGCTCATCGGTCGTGTCGTCCCCGAGGAAGACCACGGGACCATCGGGGAGCTCGCCGCGGAGCGCAACGATGGCATCTCCCTTGTGGACCGAGTCGACGGCTGCTTCGACCACCTTCTTCCCCACCGTCACCACCACGTCGGGGAGGCCGAGCGCCCAGTCGGCGAGGGAGGCAGCCACCGCCTCGCCGGCCTCCTCCTCGGCCCTTCGATGGTGGAAGGCAACAGTGCGCCGCTTCCGCTCGACGAACGATCCGGGAAGGCGGTCCGCCGCGGCCTCGAAGTGCTCCTCGATCCGGGCCAACAGCCCGTCGTCGAGGTCGGCGCCACCCCCGAGGTCGTTGCCGTGCTCTCCGATGAGCCGCACGGGCGGTCCGAGGCCGACGAGTCGTTCGAGGTCGGCGTAGGTCCTCCCCGACACGATGGCAACGGTGATACCGGCGCGCTCGGCGAGGTCCGCGAGGAGCGTCATCGACGTCGGATCACCCGTGGCCGCATCCGGGTCGTCGACCAGTGGGGCAAGGGTGCCGTCGAAGTCGACGGCGAGGAGGAAGGACTTCGACCTGCCGATCCGACTGAGATGGCCGTGGAGGTTCATCCGCGCAGTGGGGCGAGGCACCGCTCCGCCCACCAGAACACATCGTGGTCACGTACCGATCGCCACAGGCGGCGCATGCGCCTGCTCCGCTCCTCGGCATCGATGCGGGTCGCCCACTCGAGCATCGAGGTGAGGCCATCCGTGTCGTAGGGGTTCACCAGGAGCGCTGCCCCGAACTGCTCGGCGGCTCCCGCGAACTCGCTCAGCACGAGGACACCCGGCGGCCGATGGTGGATGGCCACGTACTCCTTGGCGACCAGGTTCATCCCATCTCGGAGCGGCGTCACGAGCATCACGTCGGCAGCCCGGTAGTAGGCGGCCAGTTCCTCGATCGGCAGGCTGCGGTGGAGGTAGTGGATGGGTGGTCGACCCACCTCACCGAAGGACCCGTTCACCCGCCCCACGAGCCGTTCGATGTCCTCGCGGATGATGCGGTACTGCTCGACGTCCTCGCGACTCGGGACCGCCACCTGCACGAACGCCACCTTGCCGACGAGGTCCGGGCGACGTTCGAGCAGCGTCTCCAGCGCCTTGATCCGTAGGTCGATGCCTTTCGTGTAGTCCAGGCGATCGACACCGAGGACCACGACCTCGGGGTCACCAAGGTCGGCCCGGATCTGGGCTGCCCGCTCCCTCGTCGCCCTGTCGTTGCCGAGCAAGGCGAACGCCTCGGCATCGATCCCAATCGGTGAGACCTGCAGCTCGATCGTCCGTCCCTGGTACTCGAGCCGGCTGGACGAGCCCTCGGCCCCGGCGAGGCGCCGGGCGGCGCGGGCGAAGTTGGAGCGACTGGAGCGGGACTGGAACGCGATCACGTCCGACCCGAGCAGGCCGTTGAGCACCTGTGCGCGCCACGGCAGCGTCGAGAACAGCTCGACAGGTGGGAAGGGGATGTGGAGGTAGAACCCGATGCGGTGGCCGACGTCGGCCTCGCGCAACATGCGGGGCACCAACTGGAGTTGGTAGTCCTGCACCCAGACGATGTCGTCGTCCGTTGCGACCTCGGCGGTGCGATCGGCGAAGATCCGGTTCACCTCGACGTACGGCCGCCAGGTGTGCCGGTGGAACTCGGGTGGCCTGATGGCATCGTGGTAGAGCGGCCACAGGGTGCCATTGCAGAAACCCACATAGAAGGCGCGGTACTGGTCATCGGAGAGATGGATGGGCACCTGCTCGATGCCCTCGTGCTCGAACGGCTCGAACTCCTCGTCCGAGACGCCGCTCCAACCGACCCAGCTGCCCTCGGATGCCCGCAGGATCGGAGTGAGGGCGGACACGAGACCTCCGGGGCTCGTCTCCCACCGGGTGGCCGCCGAGTCCCACTTCACCGGTAGGCGGTTGGCCACGACGATCACCCTGCGATCCATGGCCTGAACATAGGTGGGTCGGGGAACGACCGAGGATCAATCGATCAGGTCGTCCGCCGGCGCCGGGAAGAACGAGAGGTGTTCCAGGTACGGCTCCGGATCGCGGTCCCAGTCCATCGCACGGATCTGGTCCCAGGACCTCCGCCCGTAGACCATCCGAGCGAGGTCATAGGCCTGCGCTCGGAGGATCGGACCATCACCCTCCACGACCGTCTCGCCGTCGGCGATGATCGTTGGGACCGGCAGCCCTGTCGCCTCGAGTAGCCGCGGGATGGCACGGACTGCCCGCACTCCCCACTCGACCCGCTCCGGCTCGCGGCTCCCCCTCCAGCCGAGGGCGCCGGCGATGTCGTACTCGTGGCACCAGATGTCGGACGCCAGGGCAGACACCTCGTTCCCGGCGCGCTCGTACTTCTTGTCGAAGAGCCCGGCGTGCACCTGCCACTCCTCGACGAGGTCGCCGATCGGCGCGGTACGTCGGTCCTCGACCTGCTTGGCGGTCCATGGGTCGGAGCCCGCTCCGTCCATGTTGTCGCGGACGTAGTCGGTGGCGGCACCCACGAGGTGGCCGAACGCGTCCTTCACCGTCCACCCGGGGCAGGCGGGCACCGGGGCCCGCAGCTGCGGTGCAGAGAGGCGACCGGCGAGGACGATGAGCCGTCCCCGGCAACCCTGGTAGACGTCGGACTTGGACATGCAGTGCACGCTATCGCCATCCCCTCGCCGATGAGCGGACACCCCCACAGGTACGATGCCTCTCGGGACTCGACACGAAAGGACCACCCGTGGGCATCATCTGGATCCTCCTCATCGGCCTCATCGCCGGCGGCGCAGCACGGGCCATCGTGCCCGGCGCTGACCCCATGCCCTGGTGGCAGACGATCCTCCTCGGCATCGCCGGCGCCCTCGTGGGCAACGTCATCGCATGGCTCATCCCCGGTGGCGAGACCGAGTTGCTCAATCCCCGGGGATCCGGGTTCATCCACTCGATCGTGGGTGCGATCGCCGTGCTCCTCGTCTGGCGCCGGGTCCGCACCGACTAGCCGACTGGCGGAGCCTTCGCCGCGCCGTCAGCCCACGTCCGCCGGTACCGTCGGCCCATGAACGGCCGGCTCGCCTCGCTGCTCGCGCTCCTCGTCGCAGTCGCACTCGGTTTCGGCGCGGGCCGGACACTCGGCGCTGAGGAGGAACCCCCGGTCACCACCACGACGACCACCACGACGACGACGGTCCCCGAGGCGGCTCCATCGCCCATCGTCGACTCCGGGCCCACGTTGTCCGACCTCGTGCCCGGGCTCGATAGCCCGATCCTCGTCGAGACGAGTGATCCGACCCAGCTCCTCCGTTGGGACCTCGACGAACCGGCGCCGGTGCCCGTGCGCAACCTGCCTGCCGGCACCGACCTCACCATGGACCGCGCCGGTCGCTTCCAGTTCCTCGCCATGCCCGGGGGACGAGGGCAACTCCTCCTCGGAGGCCTTGCCGACACCCCGCCGGCACTCTTCTCCGATCGAATGTCGCACTTCCCCGGATTCGCCGAGTTCGACGACGCGCTGTGGTTCCTCGAGGGCGACGAGGTCGTCGCCGTCACCACTTGGGGCGACGAGCAATTCCGTGGGCCCTGGAAACCCGAGCTGCCCGAGGGGGTCGTGATCGACTTCGAGAGCGGCCCGATCCTCGAGGCGGCCGACGACTCGGGGGCAGTCATCTTCTGGTACTACCTGCCGGTGGGGGGCGAGGTCGTCTTCGCCCGCTTCTTCGTGTCCGCCGACGGCACGATCGACCTCCCCTCGGAGCCGGACACCCAGGTGGCGGGCTTCAACGAGAGCCACGTCCTCCTGAGGGACGACATCGGTGCCCTGGTCCAGGTCGACAAGGCGACGGGCGAGACCAGCGATGTCGCCTACGACGGGTCCTGCGGTCGGACGCTGGTCAACGATGACGGCATCCGGGCGAGCGTGTGCCGAGGGGTCGCCATCATCCTGACGGACACACCGATCATCGACACCGGAAGTTGGGCCGCGGGACGGTGGAGCGCCACCGGCCGATGGTTCATGGCCACGTCGGGCCAGCAGGGGAAGGTACTGCTCATCGACATGACCACCCGCATCGCCCACGAGATCGAGGTGCCCGTGGCACTGCAGACCACCGTCGTCGACATCTGGAGCGGCGCGTGAGCTACGAGGTCATCGAGTACGAGGTCGAGGACCTCCATGACGAAGCAGTCGCCATCGCCGAGCCCCCGAGGCCGTGGGTCTGGGCCATCGTCGGCGCACTCATCGGCTTGGCGGCCGGCTACATCAGCGTCACCGACCTCGAAGCGGTGACCACCCCCGAAACGTCGCTCCCTCCCCTCACCCTGCCCCGCGAGGCTGCGGCAGAGGTCGACGACGACACGGGCGCCGTGATCCCTCGTCGCGTGGTCCCGGGGCTCGATCAGACGCTGTGGGTGCTCATCGACCCGGCGAACCCCCGGCTGCTGCGATGGTCACCCCACCTGGAAGCCCCGTCGCTCGACCAACGACCCGTCTCGACAGTGACCGCCGTCCCCGATGCCTCCGGCGCCACGTTCGCCGAGGAGGTGCCCCTGGCGAACGGCAAGATGCTCGTGGTCACCCGCGCAGCCGGTGACTTCGCCGAGAACTACACGGTCCCCATGTCACTCAACGTGGACGGGTGGGCCTGGCACCAGACCGAGCCGCGTCGCCTCGCCTGGACCGAACCGGGGGACGGCTTCACACAGGTGAAGTGGACGTCGTTCTTCGGCCCCGAGTCGGGGGAACTCACCTTCGAGGGTGAGTGGAAGGTCGCCGCGTACGAGTCGCGGATCGTGGTCCAGGGCGAACAGTCGCTCCTGCTCATCGATCCCAGCGGCGAACAGGCGATCGTGGAGCGCACCGTCGAGACGGCGCCGATCCGGGTCCAGGGCGTCGTCGACGGGATCGCGTACGCCGTGCACGGACCCGACAGCACCCAGGTCGCAGTCGAGCTGTTGCTCGGCAACCAGGACCGCGTGGATTGGCGACGGGCCGACGCCGTGACGATGGCCGAGGCCCCCCGGACCGGGTGGGGTTCGCTCTGGTTCGGGCCCTCGGTGGAGGTGCACGCCCCGGACGGGGCCGCCTTCACCCACCCGGCGAGTGGCCAGCCCTTCTGGAGTGAGGAGGGACGATTCCTCATCTTTCCCAACGGTGCATCCATCGTGATCTTCGACACCGTGGCACGCAGGTTCGGGGAACTCGGCCTGGACCAGCGGGTCCTCGCCGTGTGGGGCAGCTAGTTCGAGTAGCTGATCCGCATGGCCGGGGCCCAGTGCGCCGCCACCCGCTCATAGCGGTCACGGGCGAGCATGGGGTCACCGGCCTCGAGCGCCTCGATGGAGTCCCATAGGTCCTCGCACGAGGCGTCGAGGAGGAGCAAGGCGTCGTCGAAGAGGTGCACCACCGATCCGTAGTCCAGCTCGACGAGCCACTCGGGCGGGAAGGCAGAGAGCCACTCGACGAGCTGTTCCATCTCCTCCGTCACCGCCGCCATGCCTGCACCCCGCAGGGCCCGGATCGCCCGTCGCATGCGGCGGCTCGCAGCCCGCCGAGTGGTTCGGTAGACGACCTCTGGCTGGCCTTCGCCGACCCGGACGAGCCGCTCCTCGGGACGGAAGAGCAGGAACCAGCGGAGTGGCACGTGCCATTGGGCGGTCAGGATGAGGGACCGCCGCCCACCCTCTCGGAGTCGGTCGAGTTCCTCCGCTGCCCGGCGCGCCGCAGCCTCGGGGACGATCACCTCGCCACCCAGTCCAGTGAACCCGTTGTGGAATGCGAGCACGCTCTCGAGCAGGCGCAGTCGGGGACGACGGGGGCACACGAACCGCTGGCCGTCGTGCTCCACGAAGACCGCATCATCGACCTGGGGTTCGGCGACGATCCCGAACTCACCCATGTGCCAGCGGGCATCGGCGGACGGCTCGGCTGGCGGCAGGCCGATCACCTCGTCGGGCGCCTCGTCGGCCGGGATGTAGATCCGGAGGTGGCAGGTTGCGGTCACGGGCGGGAGGCTAGGCGGGACGTCCAGGTGGGGTCGGGGGGTTTGACGGCCATGGGTGCAGGGCTATGGTTCCGACCGATGCTGCAGTCCATGGAGCTTCTTCTTATGTAAACGGCGAGTGCCACAACCGGCCCTCGTCGAACCTCCCGTGCCCGACCGGCCAGGGAGGTTTTTTCGTTCCGGAGCCAACCCAGAGGAACCACGTCATGACCACCGACTACCACACGCCCGCACGGATGCCCTTCGAGAAGTACCGGCCGTTCGAGCCCATCGGGCTCCGCGACCGGACGTGGCCCGACGCCGTCATCACGAGGGCGCCGGTCTGGTGCTCGGTCGACCTCCGAGACGGGAACCAAGCGCTCGTGAATCCCATGGACCACGCCCGGAAGGCCCGCATGTTCCGCCTGCTGGTGGAGGTCGGGTTCAAGGAGATCGAGATCGGGTTCCCCTCTGCCTCCCAGACCGACTTCGACTTCGCTCGCTGGTTGGTCGACAACGACGAGATCCCCGAGGACGTGACGGTGCAGGTGCTCACGCAGGCCCGACCAGAGCTCATCGAGCGCACGTACGAGTCGATCGATGGCGCTCCGAACGCGCTCGTCCACCTCTACAACTCGACGAGCCCCCTCCAACGGCGGGTCGTGTTCGACACCGACGTGAAGGGGGTCGTCGACATCGCGGTGAATGGCGCCGAGACCTGCAAGAAGTTCGAGGCCCAGCTGGCCGGTGACACCAGGGTGCGGTACCAGTACTCCCCGGAGTCGTTCTCCCAGACCGAGTTGCCCGTCGCCCTCGAGGTGGTGCATGCCGTGATGGACGTGTGGGGTCCCACGGCCGACGACCCCATGGTCCTGAACCTGCCGGCCACCGTCGAGGCGGCCACGCCCAACATCTTCGCCGACATGGTCGAGTGGATGGCCCGGAACATCCGGGACCGCGACGCCATCGTCCTCTCGCTCCACCCGCACAACGACCGGGGGTGCGGTGTCGCAGCGGCCGAACTGGGGCAGATGGCCGGCGCCGACCGCGTCGAGGGCACGCTGTTCGGCAACGGCGAACGCACCGGGAACGTCGACATCGTCACCTTGGCCCTCAACCTCTTCAGCCAGGGCGTGGACCCGGAACTGGACTTCTCCAGCATCGACGACGTGCGTCGCACCGTCGAGTACTGCAACCAACTCCCCGTGCATCCCCGCCATCCCTACGGCGGCGACCTCGTGTACACGGCCTTCTCCGGCAGCCACCAGGACGCCATCAAGAAGGGCACGGCTGCCCTGCCCTACGACTATGAAGCCTGGGAGGTGCCGTACCTGCCCATCGACCCGCATCACGTCGGCCGCACCTACGAGGCGGTCGTGCGGGTCAACAGCCAGTCTGGAAAGGGAGGGGTGAGCTACCTCCTCCTCCACGACTACAGCATGGACCTCCCCCGTGGCGCCCAGGTCGAGTTCACGAACGTGATCCAAAGCATCACGGACGAGACCTCGGAAGAGATCACCTCGTTCGAGATCTGGCGCCAGTTCGAGCAGCGGTACCTCGTCTCCAACACGCCCCTCGAGCTGTTGGGCGTGAAGGTGAAGTCGGACTCGTCCGACGAGCAACCGGCCAAGGTGAAGGCCGTCGTCGTGCACGAGGGCAAGGAACGCACCATCGAGGGTCGCGGCAACGGGCCGATCAACGCGTTCCTGAACGCCGTCAAGACGGAACTCGGATACAACGTCCACCTCACGTCGTACGAGGAGCACGCCATCCAGAAGGGATCCGACGCCCAGGCAGCCGCCTACGTGGAGGTGGAGCGCCCCAACGGCGAGACGAACTGGGGCATCGGCATCCACTCGTCGATCGTGACGGCATCGCTCAAGGCGGTCGTCTCTGCCATCAACATCGCCGCCGAGGAGGGTGCCGTCTAGGAGGAGACGACTTCCTCGAGGAATGCAGTGATCCGTCGGTACACCGGGCCCGGGTGGGGCCACTCGGTGTGCGTACCGGGGAAGAAGGAGAGCTCCTTGGGGGGCCCGAACGCGTCGTAGAGGTCGAATGCCGAGATGCGGTCGAACTGCTCGTCGCGATCGGCGCACAGCATGACTACCGGGCATGTGACGTCGGGTGCGTAGGTGGCCGGGTCCGCTGCCTCGATGACGGCGAATGCCTCCTCGGGAAGGCCCGGGTTGGCGAAGCGGACCTGCCTGGCCCGTGATCCGGCCACGACGAGGCACAGGCCTTGGAACCGGTCGGACTGGCCGGCGAACAAGGTGCCGAGGATCGCCCCGTTCGAGAAGCCCAGGTACACGACGGGAACGCCGGGGAACTCCGACGAGGCGAACTCGGCCATGCGTCCGATGTCCCCGATGGCCTGACGCACGACCGCCGGTTCGCGGATGGCGTCGAGGGTCCGGCCCCGATCGCCGCGATCGCCGCTCGCCGGGAAGTCGAACGACACCACGCCGAAGCCA
>CP070681.1:1202233-1207297 GCA_020352575.1 Acidimicrobiia bacterium
GATGCTCATGCTCAGCGAGGACGACACCGGGAACGAGGACTACGTACTGCGGATCCGCAACGCCGACACCGGTGAGTGGCTCGCCGACACGATCGAGCGGGTCTACGGCGGCGCCGTCTGGGTGGATAACGAACGCCTCCTCTACGCCGTACGGGACGATGCCTTCCGACCCCGGTGGGTCAAGGTCCACGTCCTCGGCTCGGACCCCGTGGATGACCCCGTCGTCTACGAGGAGGCCCATGAGGGGTTCTTCGTCTCGCCGGGGCGCATGCTGTCGGGGGAGTACGTCTACATCCACGGCAGCGACCACGACACCAGCGAGGTGCGGGTGGCCCGCACCGACGACCAGGACCTCGAGTTCACGCTCATCACCGCCCGGGACCAGGGCGTCGAGTACTACCCCGAACACCACGGGGACCGCTTCCTCATCCGGACGAACCTCGATGCGGTCGACTTCCGGATCGTGGAGGCCCCCGTCGCCTCGCCCGGCCGGGAGCACTGGACCGACGTCATCCCCCACGAGTCGGGGAGGCTCATCGAGGGATTCATCCCGTTCTCACAGCACCTGGTTCGCCTCGTCCTCCAGGACGCCCTACCCCGCATCGTGATCCGATCCCTGGCCGACGGCTCCGAGCAGACCCTGGCCTTCGACGAGGAGGCCTATTCCCTCGGCATCCAATCCGGGTACGAGCAGGACACCACCGACCTTCGCTTCACCTACTCATCGATGTCGACGCCGCAACGCACGTACGACATCGACCTCGCGACCGGTGAACGCACCCTCCGCAAGGAGCAAGTCATCCCCTCGGGACACGACCCGTCGCACTACGTCGTGCGTCGCACGCACGCCACGTCCCACGACGGCGAGACGGTGCCGGTGACCATCCTCCACCACAAGGACACGCCGGTCGACGGGTCGGCGCCCGCGGTGCTGTACGGATACGGCGCCTACGGGTACTCGATGCCGGCCGGTTTCTCGCCGCACCGATTCTCGGTGGTCGATCGGGGCTTCGTCTATGCCCTCGCCCACATCCGGGGCGGGAGCGACAAGGGGTACGCGTGGTACGCCGACGGCAGCCAGCACGACCGGCCCAACACCCATCACGACTTCATCGCAGCCGGCGAACACCTCGTGTCCGAGGGCTACACGTCGACCGGACGCATCGCCTGCCACGGTCGGAGCGCCGGCGGCCTCCTCGTGGGAGCGGTGGCGAACATGCGACCCGACCTCTGGGGCCTCGTGATGGGTGATGTCCCCTTCGTGGACGCCCTCAACACGATGTCCGACACCGGCCTCCCCCTCACCCCGCCCGAATGGCCCCTCTGGGGAAACCCGCTCGAGGACGAGGCGGCGTACGAGACCATCGCCGGGTACTCGCCGTACGACAACATCGCCGAAGTCCCCTACCCGCCGTTCTTCGTCACTGCCGGCGTATCCGATCCGCGGGTGACCTATTGGGAGGCGGCGAAGTGGGTGGCCCGCCTCCGGGCCACGATGACGAACGATGCCCCGGTCCTCTTCCACGTGAACGTGGATGCCGGGCACTTCGGGGATGCCGGCCGGTTCGGCCACCTCAAGGAAGATGCGGCAAGGATCGCCTTCCTCCTCCACGTCCTCGGCTGATCAGGCCGTGGCGATCTCCCGCAGCACCTCGACGTGCGCGGCCAGGTCGAAGGCCGGATCGACGAGATAGCGGATCGTGAGTCCGTTGAGAGTGGCGAGGACGAGTTCCGCCCTGGGCGTCGCCTCGGCCACCGTCATCTGGGCGTTGGCACCGGTGAGGGCGGCGGCAAGGTAGTCCACCCGCTTCTCCTGGAAGTGGCGGATGCGGTCCACGATGTGGGTGTGGTTGACGGCGCCCGTCACGCCAAGGCGCATGTAGATCATCGCCGCCGTGGGGTTGTCGAGCACGAACCGCACCCATTGGTCGATGAACTCGTCGAGCGACGGCGTCCCCGCCGGTCGAGCCGCAGCGTTCCGCATCGTCTCGAGGAGCACCTCGAAGATCGCGTCGTCCTTGGAGGCGAAGAGGTTGTAGAAGGACCCCGGGCGAACGTCCGACTTGTCACATATCGCCTGGATGGTGGTCCCTTCAGGGCCGACATCGGCAAGCAGGGCCGCCGTTGCATCGAGGATGCGATCCCTCGTCGCCAAGCCGGTTCGATACCTCGCCATCGCGAGGGACGGTAGCCGGGAGCCCCTCGGCGCTCAGACGTTGAAGAGGAAGTGCATCACGTCGCCGTCCTCGACGATGTAGGACTTCCCCTCGACCCGCAGCTTGCCCGCCGCCTTGAGGGCCGCCTCGGAGCCGAGGTCGAGCAGGTCGGGGATGCGGTAGACCTCTGCACGGATGAAGCCACGCTCGAAGTCGGAGTGGATCTCGCCGGCGGCCTGCGGGGCGGTCTCCCCGGCATGGACCGTCCAGGCCCGCACCTCCTTGGGGCCGGCCGTGAAGAACGTGCGGAGGCCGAGGAGTTCATAGGTCTCCCTGGCGAGCACGTGGAGGCCCGGCTCCTCCAAGCCGAGCTCGGCGAGGAAGTCGGCGCGATCCTCCTCGGGGAGTTCGGCGATGTCCGACTCCGCCGAGGCACAGATCACCACGACGCCAGACCCGTCCTCGGCGGCACGAGCGCGCACTGCGTCGACGTACTCGTTGCCACCGAGGCCGCCTTCGTCCACATTGCACACGAAGAGCACCGGATGGCCGGTCACCATTTGCACGTCCTTGAGCGACTCCCGCTCTTCCTTGGACCACGCCTCGGACCGCATCGGACGGC
This sequence comes from Acidimicrobiia bacterium, assembly GCA_020352575.1. Classification (GTDB taxonomy): domain Bacteria; phylum Actinomycetota; class Acidimicrobiia; order Spongiisociales; family JAENVV01. The sequence continues at coordinate 1,205,012 of CP070681.1, forward strand.
CCTCTGCGAGGACGTCGACGAGCTTCTCCGTCACGTCGCGATCGAACATCACCGCCTTCTCACCGGCGCGCGCCTGTCGCTCGAGGCGCTCGAGCCGTCGCTCCGCGACCTGCAGGTCGGCAAGGATGAGCTCGGTCTCGATCGTCTCGATGTCCCGGATCGGATCGATGGTTCCGTCCACGTGGGTCACGTCGTCGTCCTCGAAGCAGCGCACCACCTCGAGCACGGCGTCGACCGACCGGATGTGGCCGAGGAACTGGTTGCCCAGGCCTTCCCCCTCCGAGGCACCTCGCACGAGCCCCGCGATGTCGACGATCTCGACGGTCGTCGGGATGACTTCCTTCGCTTGGATCACCGACTGCAGTTCGTCGAGCCGGGGATCGGGCACGGCGATCACGCCGACGTTCGGCTCGATGGTCGCAAACGGGTAGTTCGCCGCTTCGACACCGGCGGCAGTGAGGGCGTTGAAGAGGGTGCTCTTCCCGACGTTGGGGAGGCCGACGATGCCGGCTTGCAGTGCCACGGGGAACTCCGGGACGGGGACGGCGGGAGGGTAGGCGGGCGCCGTTGGTTGACGCGCGCGGCGCACGGCGCACGGAGCACGAGGCACGGAGCACGGAGCACGGAGCACGGAACTGCGAACATCGTGCGTCGTGCCCCGTACCCTCTCCGTATGGCAGAACGTATCGGATTCATCGGACTCGGGATCATGGGGCGGGGGATGGCCGCCAACCTGCTGCGAGCAGGGCACGACGTCGTCGTCTGGAATCGCACCGCCACGCGCATGGCGCCGCTCGTCGAAGTGGGAGCCACCGCAGCCGCCTCCCCGGCGGAGGTCGCCCGCCGGTGCCCGATCGTGCTCATCTGCGTCTCCGACACACCCGACGTCGAGGACGTCGTCGAAGGCCCGGACGGGATCCTCCGGGGGCTCTCCGCCGGGAGCCTCGTCGTGGACCACTCGACGATCAGTCCCTCGGCGACCATCCGCCTCGCGGAGGCTGTCGGCGCGAAGGGCGCTTCGTGGATCGATGCACCCGTCTCGGGAGGGAGTGAGGGCGCCGAGCGCGGGACCCTGAGCATCATGGCCGGCGGTTCCGACGACGACCTCGAGCGAGCCCGGCCCTACCTCGAGGCCTTCGGCTCGACCATCACCCACGTCGGAGGAGTGGGCGACGGCCAACGGGTGAAGATCGTGAACCAGGTCCTCGTGGTGGGCACACAGCTCGCCGTCTCGGAGGCCCTGCTCTTCGCCGACGCTGCTGGCCTGGACCTCGACCAGACGCTGGCGGCGGTGACCGGAGGCGCCGCCGGCTCGTGGATGCTCGCCAACCGGGGGCCCCAGATGGCGGTTCGCGACTGGCGTCCCGGGTTCACCATCGACCTCCAGCAGAAGGACCTCCGCCTCGCCCTCGCCGCCGCCGATGAGGTCGGCGTCCCCATGCCCGGTACCTCACTCATCTACCAGCTGTATCGGTCACTCCAGGCGGCTGGCCTCGGGGAGGAGGGAAACCATGCGCTCGTGAAGGCGCTCGAGCGCATGGCGGGCCACGAGATGGGACACGCCTGAGCACGCGGCGGTACCATCGCCGCCCCCCACGCGGAGCACCATGATCGACATCTTCGACAAGGAGTACCTGCCCCCGACGCCACCCGAGGAGATCGATGCCGCCCTGGCCCGACTGAAGGAGAAGGCGGAGTGGTGGGCCGGGACCTCGGTCGAGGAACGGATCGGCATGCTCGAACGCGTCATGGCCGACACGAAGGCGGTCGCCGAGGCCTGGGTGCGCGATGCATGCGAGCACAAGGGCATCTCGTTCGACGAGCCGGTCGCCGGGGAGGAGTGGTTCGTGGGACCCGCCCTCACCATCCGCCTCGCCCGCCTGCTCCGGGACTCGCTCAAGGACATCTCCCGATCGGGGTCCCCGGTCCCGCCCGGACCCATCACCCAGCACGAGGACGGGCGCACGATCGTCGGTGTCTTCCCCACCGACGCGCTCGACCGTGCGCTGTACATGGGCGTCAGCGCGCAGCAGTGGATGGAGCCGGGCGTCACCCCGGAGAACCTGACCGCCCACCAGGCAGCCGGCTACTCACCGTGGGAGACCCCGGAGCCCGGCGTCCTCGGCCTCCTGGGCGCCGGCAACGTCACGAGCATCCCGCCGATGGACGCCATCACGAAACTCATGGTCGACCACAAGGTCGTGTGCCTGAAGCTCAGCCCGGTGAACGAGTACGTCGGGAAGTACCTCGAGACAGCCCTCGCGGCACTCCTCGAGGCCGGCGTGC
>CP070681.1:1207397-1213371 GCA_020352575.1 Acidimicrobiia bacterium
GGAGTCGACTCTCGGCGAGCAACTCGACGACCTGTTCACGGCATCGACGAACCCGTCGCTCGCCTTCCTCGCGTCGAGTGCCGTCATCAAGGTCCGGATCACGGCGAAGGGGCGAACCGAGGCGGAGGCCGAGGACCTCATCCGACCGGTCGAGGAGGAGGTGCGACGCCGCCTTGGCGCGGCGGTCTTCGCCGTCGATCGCGAGACCCTGCCGGGCGTCGTACTCGATCGCTGCCGACGCCGGGGCTGGACACTCGCCGCGGCCGAGTCCATGACGGGGGGCCTCCTCGGCGGCCGGATCACCGAGGAACCGGGGAGCTCGGATGTCTTCGTGGGTGGGGTCGTGGCCTATGACGCCCGACGCAAGCACGAACTGCTCGGCGTGGACCCGGGTCTGTTGGAAGCGCACGGTCAGGTGAGCGAGCCCGTCGCCCTGGCCATGGCCGACGGGGTGGCGTCGCGGCTGGCGACCGACGTGGGCTTGGCGATCACCGGGGTGGCCGGTCCGGACGGTCTCGAGGGTGTCGAGCCGGGGACGGTCGTCATCGCGGTTCGCACCCCGGAAGGTGCCCGTGCCCGGACGTTGCGCATGCCCGGTGATCGTGAACGTGCCCGGACCTTCAGCGTCACTGCGGCCCTCCAACTCACTCGCCTCGCCGTGGTCGGGGAGTGGTGGTGAGTGGCACCCCGCACTTCGTCGGCATCGACCTCGACGACGAGAGCAGGCACCGCCTGGCGGCCGGACTCACCGCGGCCTTCGAGGACCACCCGGTGCCCGGCCTCCGGGTCCCCGCCGCGAACTGGCACCTGACGCTGCGCTACCTCGGGCCGGTCCCGCCACCCCGCCTCGACGCGATCATCCACGGCCTCGCCTCGGCGCCGCTGGGTGAGGGGTTCCGACTCCGACTCGACGGGCTGGGTGCGTTCCCCCGTCCCGAGCAGGCGAGCGTGTTGTGGGTGGGCACCGCCGAGGGGACCGAGGAGCTCCACCTGCTGCGCGACCGGGTGGAGGAGGCCCTCGAGGCGACCGGCATGCCCCGGGAGGATCGGCCGTTCGAGCCCCACCTCACGCTGAGTCGGATCCGGCCGCCCGTCGACGTGTGGACCTGGCTCGAGGCCGACCCGCTCCTCGACGTGCGCGTCGACGTCGACGCCGTCACGTTGTTCCGTTCCGAGCGGCGGCCCACCGCCTACCCGGTCGTGGGGCGGTTCCCTCTCTGAAATCCAACCGTCGAACGCATGTTCGACTACGCTGGCCAAGAATCGTCACACCCCCTCCGTACGGTGGCTGCACACCGTCGGACGAGCACAAGGAGCGACCGTGGAGCGAGACAAGAACCTCGAGATGGCGATGAGCCAGATCGAGCGGCAGTTCGGCAAGGGCGCCGTCATGAAGCTCGGCGACCAGGCCATCCGCAAGATCGATGCCATCTCGACGGGGGCGCTCAGCCTGGACCTCGCCCTCGGCATCGGTGGCGTGCCCCGTGGTCGGGTCGTGGAGATCTACGGCCCGGAGTCGTCCGGCAAGACGACCCTCGCCCTCCACGTGGTCGCCGAGGCCCAGCGCAATGGTGGCCTTGCCGCGTTCGTCGACGCCGAGCACGCCCTCGATCCCGTGTACGCCAAGGCACTCGGCGTGGATGTCGACGAGCTGCTCATCTCCCAGCCCGACACGGGGGAGCAGGCCCTCGAGATCACCGACATGCTCATTCGCTCCGGTGCCCTCGACGTGGTCGTGATCGACTCGGTTGCGGCCCTCGTGCCCCGCGCCGAGATCGAGGGCGAGATGGGCGATAGCCACGTCGGCCTCCAGGCCCGGCTCATGTCCCAGGCCCTGCGGAAGCTCACCGGCACCATCAACCGCTCGAGGACGACGGCGGTGTTCATCAACCAGCTCCGCGAGAAGATCGGCGTGATGTTCGGGTCGCCCGAGACGACCCCCGGTGGCCGGGCGTTGAAGTTCTACTCATCGGTCAGGATCGACGTGCGTCGCATCGAGGCCATCAAGGACGGCCAGGAGAACATCGGCAACCGGGTCCGGGCCAAGATCGTGAAGAACAAGGTCGCCCCGCCTTTCCGACTCGCCGAGTTCGACATCATGTTCGGAGAGGGCATCTCCCGGGAAGGCAGCCTGCTCGACGTGGCGGTCGACGAGGGCATCGTCCGCAAGGCGGGCGCGTGGTTCTCGTTCGACGGCGACCAGCTTGGCCAGGGTCGGGAGCAGGCGAAACGCTTCATTCGTGACAACCCCGATGTGGCCCTCCAACTCCACACCCGGGTGCTCGAGGCCGTCGGCCTCAACGAGGACGAGGAGGAGGACGACGCGGCTGAAGTCGCGGACGAGTCCTGAACCCGACAACGGTGCGATTCCCGAAAGGGGGCGGTGCGAGCCGCCCCCTTTCGCATCGGCGCTCCGGGATGCAGTAGCCGGCGGGTACGATGACCGCAGTGATATCGAACACGCGGGGCGCCACCCACGGGTGTGCGGCCCGACCGAAAGGTAGGAAGAGATGCCGACCGAACCGCTGTTCATCGCGGTTGGGGTCACGCTCGTCGTCTCCGGGGTGGTGGGATTCCTCCTCGCCCGGGTCCTCGGGAACCGGGGTGGCGAAGGACTGACGGCGGAGCACGTCCTCGGTGAGGCGCGACTGGAGGCCAAGCGCATCCTCGCCCGTGCCGAGGAAGAGGCGAGGGCCCTCGCCGACACGTACAAGGAACGAGAAGACGCAACGCTGGAGCTGCGACGGGTCGAGGCGCGTTCATCCGAGGAGCGCCTCGTCCAGCGCGAGCAGACGCTTGAACAACGAGCGGCGAACCTTGCCCAGCGCGAGCAACTCCTCATCCAGCGCGAAGACACGCTCCGTGACGCGGAGATGGACGCGGAGCGGATCAAGGAGGAGGGGCGGGCAGCCCTGGAGCGCATCTCCGCGCTTGACTCCCGAGCCGCCAAGGAAGAACTGCTCGCTGACGTAGAGGACGAGGCCCGGCGCGACGCCATGCGCCTGGTGCGCGACCTCGAGGTGCGAGCACGGGAAGAAGCGGAACGGCGATCGAAGCGCATCCTCGCCACGGCGATCCAACGGAACGCCGCCCAGGTCGTCGGTGAGATCACCGCGTCGGTCGTGGACCTCCCATCGGACGACCTCAAGGGACGGATCATCGGCCGTGAGGGTCGCAACATCCGGGCCTTCGAGGCGGTCACCGGCGTGAACCTCATCATCGATGACTCCGCCGACACGGTGTCCGTGTCCACCTTCGACCCGGTGCGCCGGGAGATCGCCCGGCTCACCCTGCAGGCCCTCATAGAAGACGGTCGGATCCACCCTGCCTCGATCGAGCAGTTCCACGAGAAGGCGAAGGTGGAGATCGAGCGGACGGTGCGCGATGCCGGCGAGTGGGCGATGGTCGAAGTCGGCGTGGGGCGGATCCACCCCGAGCTCGTGAACCTGCTCGGCCGCCTGAAGTACCGGACCTCCTATGGCCAGAACGTACTGGACCACTCACTCGAGTCCGCACACATCGCCGGGATGCTGGCGGCCGAACTCGAGGTCGATGTCGCCAGTGCCAAGCGCGCCGCCCTCCTCCACGACATCGGCAAGGCCGTCACCCACGAGGTGGAGGGCTCCCATGCGCTCATCGGCGCAGAGATCGCTCGGCGATTCGATGAAGAGGCGCACATCGTCCACGCCATCGAAGCCCACCACAACGAGGTGGAGCCCCGGACGATCCTCGCCGTGCTCACCCAGGCAGCTGATGCCGTGTCGGCTGCACGCCCGGGAGCCCGGCGGGAGCAACTCGAGGGATACGTCCGTCGACTGGAGCGCCTCGAGGAGTTGGCCGGGGCGTTCGAGGGCGTCGAGCGCGTGTTCGCCATGCAGGCCGGCCGCGAGGTGCGTGTCGTCGTGGATCCCGGTTCCGTGGACGACCTCGGTGCCGCTTCACTGGCCCAGCAGATCTCGCGAAGCCTCGAGGAGAGCCTCCACTACCCGGGCCAGATCCAGGTGACGGTCATCCGGGAGTACCGGGCCACCGACTACGCGAGGTAGCCGTGACTGACGTCCTGCTCGGAGTCCCCACGACGCGGCGCGTCGAGGACCGCGCCCCGTCCCGGGAGGGCAGGACGTACTTCCTCCGCACGTTCGGATGCCAGATGAACGAGCACGACTCCGAGCGTGTCGCCGGACTGTTCGAGGGTGACGGCATGGTGCGCGCCGACTCCCAGGAGGAGGCGGATGTCCTCTTCGTCAACACCTGCACGATCCGGGAGAATGCCGACAACAAGCTGTATGGCACGCTTGGCCACCTCAAGTCGCTCAAGGACGAGCGCGAAGGCCGGCTCCTCGTCGTCGGCGGATGCGCCGCGCAGAAGGACCGCGACCTGGTGCGCCAGAAGGCCCCCTGGGTGGACGTGGTGCTCGGCACCCACAACGTCGACCGTGTGCTGGACCTCCTCGACCACGCCGAAGCGTGGGGTCCGATCACGGAGATCCTCGACGAGCCCGGCGAGACCATGGCGGCCGACCTCCCGTCGCGACGGGACGTCTCCCATTCGGCCTGGGTCACCATCCAGACGGGCTGCAACAACACCTGCACCTTCTGCATCGTCCCGTCGGTGCGTGGTGGGGAGATCAGTCGTCGTCCCGGTGACATCATCCGCGAGGTCGAACGTCTGACCGCCGATGGGGTGACCGAGGTCACCCTGCTCGGCCAGAACGTGAACACGTACGGCCGTGACCTTGCGATCGATGGCAGGCGGCGGCCGATCTTCGCGGACCTCCTCCGCCGCGTGGGTGAGGTGGACGGCATCCGCCGCATCCGATTCACGAGTCCCCATCCGGCGGACATGAAGGAGGACGTCGCGGCGGCCATGGCGGAGACCGAGGCGGTGTGCGAACAACTCCACTTCCCCCTCCAGAGTGGGTCCCGCGCCGTGCTCGCCCGGATGCACCGGGGGTACACGCCGGAGCGTTACCTGGAGCGCCTTGCGATGTTGCGGGCGACCATTCCCGGCCTCACGGTCTCCACGGACATCATCGTCGGCTTCCCGGGGGAGACGGACGAGGACTTCGAGGCAACGCTCGACGTGGTGCGGGAGGCCCAGTACGACTCGGCCTTCATGTTCGTGTTCTCGCCGCGCCCGGGCACCGCTGCTGCCGAGATGACGGACCACTTCGTCCCGGACGACGTGGTCCAGGAGCGCTTCCAGCGGCTCCTGGCGCTCCAATCCACCATCGGTCACGACCGCAACCGCGCGATGATCGGTGACGTGTACGAAGTGCTCAGCGAGGGTCCTTCGAAGAAGGATCCGGGCATGACGACCACCCGCACCCGGGGTGGCAAGCTGGTCCATGTGGATGGCGTGCTCCCGGAGGGGACATTCGCCTCCGCCGAGATCATCGACGCCGCCAAGTTCCACCTGACAGGGCGACTCGTCTGACCCGGGTCATTGCGCTCGTCGGCCCGACGGCGTCGGGAAAGAGCGACCTCGCAATGCGTCTCGCCCTGGCCTGGGACGCAGAGATCGTGAGCGTCGATTCCATGCAGGTGTACCGCGGCATGGACATCGGAACGGCGAAACCCACGCCCGCCGACCAGGCCGTGGTGCCCCACCACATGATCGATGTCGCCGACCCGGCCGATGAATACGACGTGGCGACGTTCCAGCGGGCGGCCCGCCACGCCATCGAGGAGATTCGGGAGCGGGGGAAGCACGTGCTCATCGTCGGGGGAAGCGGGCTCCACCTCCGGGTCACCGTCGACCCGTACACCTTCGGTGGCCACGACGCCGAGGTACGGACTGCACTCGAAGCAGCCGATCCGGGCGAGCTCGTGCCGCGGTTGCTCGCCCTGGATCCCGAAGCCGGCTCGGTCGTCGACCTCGCGAACCCCCGCCGGGTGATCCGCGCGCTCGAGATCCACGCAGTCGACGGGGCGACCCCGACCGAGCGCGCGAATGCTCCCGAGCGGAGGGCCG
>CP070681.1:1213471-1218447 GCA_020352575.1 Acidimicrobiia bacterium
ACCGGCGGCTGGATCCAGGTTGCCTTCGGCCAGGGCCTCGTGCAGTGGACCTGGGTGATCGGCATCGGAGTGGGCATCCTCTGGTACGTCGTGCCCAAGGCGTCGGGTCGACCACTGTTCAGCCGACAGTTGGCGCAGATGACGTTCTTCTCGCTCCTCCTGCCTCCGATGTTCGCGGGTCTCGCCGGCCTCGCCTTCGGCCCGGTGCCCGACTGGGCCGAGGTGATCGGCGTCGCCTTCCGCTTCTCGCTCATCGTCCCCGCCATCACCGTCCCCACGCTCGTCATCCAGACGATGCGGGGCGTCGACAAGGCGGTGGTCGCCTCGTCGCCCAGCCTCAGGGCCGCCGTCGCCGGCTCCTGGTTGCTCGCTGCGGGCGGTGTGGTCACCGGGCTGAGCGCCTTCCCGTTCGTCCAGTCGGTCGTGGGATTCACCACGTTCGCCGACGGCACCACGGCGCTCCTCACAGGGGCGGCGGTGCTCTTCGCCGCTGCGTTCGTCTACCACGAGTACCCCGGCCTGGTCGATCGCCCACTGTTCAGCACCACCCTCGCCCTGGACCACGTCCGACTCGTCCTGTGGGGTTCGGCGCTGAGTGCCCTCTTCCTCTGGTACGCCGGGGTCTACGCCGGCGCCGGCTTCCGCGGTGGCACCCTCGGCGGCCTGTGGACGGCGGTCGGCGACGGCTTCACCGAAGCTGCCGGCGGCAGCGTCCCGCTCTACATGCTCTCCCTCCTCGGCATGGCCCTCGTGACGGCTGGCCAGGTCGCCTTCCTCCTCAACCTCATCCGCACCGGTCGGGGTGAGGTCACTCCGGAGCCCGACGAGGCCGAGGAGGTGGCCGCATGAGCGAGTTCCTCGCAGCCGCCGCCGAGAAGATGGGCATGCCCGAATCGCTCGTCATGCGGTCGGCCGAAGCCAAGGCAAAGGCACAGGGCGTCAGCGTCGACGACCTCCTCCGCGAATGGGCCGGCGGAGAAGCAGCCCAACCCTCTGCAGCTCCCGCAGCCGATGCACCGGCCGCCGCCCCAGCCGAAGCCGCACCCGCGGCGGCTCCTGCGCCCGCCGCACCTGCCGTTGCACCTCCGGTTGCGGCGGAGCCGGGCGAGGTGGAGATCGTCTACGAGACCATCCCGACCCCTGAGACGGTGTCCGCCGAGGAAGCCCTCGAATGGGACCAGGTCACGACGGTGGCAACGGCCGGCATCACGGAGCGACCCGGCTCGGTGGTGCCCCGTTGGCTCCTCGCACTCTTCGTCATCGTCCCGCTGTTCGCCCTGTCCTACATGTTCGTGAACACCGATGGCCTCTCCTGCGGGGAGTCCGGCCTGCTCGACGTCAGCTTCGACGGCGCGCTCGCGAACTGTGACCTCAGCGCGTACGCCCCCGGTGCGGCCGGTGGTGACCAGCTTGCAGCAGCCGCCTTCGCCGAGGGCCAGGGCCTCTACTCCCAGTGCGCCTCCTGCCACGGTGCCAACGGCGGCGGTGGCGTCGGGCCGGCATTCGCCGGCGTGACGGGCACCTTCTCGGCCTGTACCGACCACGTCGAGTGGGTCCGCCTCGGATCGTCCGGTTGGCCGGAGGCCACCTACGGCGACTCCGGCAAGCCCGTCCAGGGCGGCATGCCCGGCTACGACGGTGTCCTATCGATCGAGCAGATCGCAGCCGTGTCGTTCTACGAGCGAGTCGCCTTTGGGGGCGAGGCACTCGAGGATGCGGCGGTCAACTGCGGGATCGTCGCTGCCGACGAGGGGATCGACGAGGGATCCGAGGAGCCGGCCGAGGAAGCCGCCGGCTCCTGAGCCGAGCGACGCCCCGGCGTCGGCACCGACCATGCGACCCATCTCCTTCCTCTCGGACTTCGGGCTGGAGGACGAGTTCGTCGGCGTCGTCCACGGCGTCCTCACCATGCTCGCCCCCGGAAGCAGGATCATCGACGTCACCCACGCGGTCGGCCGCGGCGACGTCCGCTCCGGCGCCCTCTCGCTCGTGCGCTCCATCCCCTACCTCCCGGAGGGGATCTGCCTGGCCGTGGTGGACCCGGGCGTCGGCACCGACCGACGGGGCGTTGCGGTGGAGACCGAATGGGGTGTCTTCGTCGGACCCGACAACGGGCTCCTGTCACCTGCGGTCGCCCACGTCGGTGGCGCCACCCGGGCCGTCTCGCTGGAGAACCCCGAGGCTCGGCTTCCCTTCGCCAGCTCCACATTCCACGGCAGGGACGTGTTCGCCCCGGCCGCCGCGCTCCTCGCCGCCGGCGAGGCCGAACTGTCGGAGCTGGGACCCGAGATCCCCGTCGATGGCCTGCTGCCGATGATCCTCCCGCTCCCCGAGGTCGAGGCATCGACGATCAAGGCCCGGGCGTGGTGGATCGACCGGTTCGGGAACGTGCAGGTGAACGTAGGGCCCGACGACCTGATGGGACTCGGCCTCATGCCGGGATCCACCGTGACCATCCGCATCGGGCCGAACCGACACGACGTGCCGTGGGTGTCGGCCTACGGCGACGTCCCCTCCGGCCAGCTGGGACTCCTCATCGATTCCGCCGGCCTGGTGTCGCTGGCGGTGAACGATGACAGCGCCGCCGAGCGACTCACGCTCTCGATCGACCGGGAGGTCGTGTTCACCGCGGAGGGAGCATGAGGCCCGGCACGACCTTCGTGGTCCTCGCACTCCTCGTGCTCCTGTTCGCCGCCGCCGCCGTGCTTGCGTGGCAGCTGTTGGGGGCCTGACCACCCGGTTGTGGAGGGCGCCTGCGGCGCCGGTTGTCAGTCGCCGGTCGCCAGCTGGTGCACATCGGCGGGGGTGATGAGGCCTTCTGCGAGGATCGCGCCACGAGCGTCCAGCAGCACCGGGATCCGGAGGCCGTACTCGGCGACCAGGGCATCGTCGCCGTCGACGTTCACCCGGTCCACCTCGTGCCCGGCGGCCCGGAGGAGGGCTTCGGCATCGTCGCAGAGGTGGCAGCCGGGGCGGCCGAGCAGGGTGATCGTCATCAGGCTCAAGTTTCGGTGGTCGAGATGACGATAGGACGGGGAAGGACAGTGGTCCCTCAGGCTCCCGGATGCGCCGGGTACTTGACAGGAAGCCTCCCAGCCCGCCCCTGGGCCACCGTCCTCATGCCAGCAGGCGAGCCGCAGGGCTCGCCTGCTGCGCGTTCGATCCCCAACCGGCGGCGGGGCCGCAGGCGCCCTGCGGAAGCGACGCGACCTAGTCGAGCCCGAACATCACCTCGCGGAGGTTCACCGGGGTGGCCCGATACGTCTCCCGATCGACCCGGAGCGAACCGAGGCGGAGCCCCTTCATCCCCTCACCCACGTTCGTCTCGACCCGGAGCACGTCGCCGTCGTAGTCGAGGAAGCCGAGGCCGAGGCACCGGTCCTCGCCGTCGTGGACACCCACCAACATGGAGTCGAGGCGGCTCGGATCGAGGCCCGAGGGAAGGGTGGGGGCGAACACCGTGGGGCGCACACGCCACCGATCGACCTCACCGGTGAGTGACTCCTGGAGCGCCACGCGCATGCCCTCGGCGCGCGCAAGGGGATCGGACGGCATCACGTCGGGGTGGGCCAGCGTCGTCTCGATCTCGACCGGGAAGAACCGCCGCAGCATGCCGACGAGTGGCTCCAGCTCCCCGCCTCGCTGCAGCCCGACCACGACGTCCGGACGGCACAGCTCCATCTTGTGGTACTTCAGCGTCTCCCCCACGACCCCCGAGACGACGCCGGTGGTATCGATGATCACGAGGTCGGCGTTGGACCTGGCCACCTCGACGAGCCGGGAGGTCGCAACGACGAGTTGGAGGAGGAGGTGCTTGGGTGAGGTTGAGCCGACGAACCTGATCTCATCGGCAGCACCGGGGCGCCCGAAGTCACCCTCACCCTGGAGGTACTTCAGCCCCACACACGCGGGCGGGGCGATGGTGCTCATGGCAACGTCCGAGTCGACGTAGGCGACTCGCTTGCCGGCCTGCAGGGCCCCGGCGGCCACTTCTCGGGCATACGTGCTCTTCCCCGTGTCGGCCGCGCCGAGCAGCATCACGACACCGGGGCGCCCGGCGGGGAGTCGATCGAGCACGGTCTTCACCGGGAGCACCCGGAGAGGCTACCGCTGTGGCGCACCTGCCCGGACGGGCACTACTCGACAGCGCCGTCCTCGTCGGGTTCCAGTGCCTCCACCGGGCCCCGCGCCTCGTAGAAGACCATCGTGGCCGCGATCCGATCGCAGACCTGCTCCACCTCATCGCATCGCCACCCCCAGACCCGGAGTGGGAAGTCAGTGGCCTCGACCTCGACACGCAACAGGACGGGATCCCGCCCCGCGTGGTGGGCCTCCAGTGCGGCGGCCGCTCGTGCGAGGAAACGGCGGACCGACGCCGGGTCGTATCCATCCAATTCGCGCCCAAAGGCGACCTGCCGGATCTCGTCCGAGGTGATGCGCCGGTGGCCGGAGCCCCTCATCACGCCCCGGCCGGCGAGGGTCTCGGCACCCCTGCGGAAGAACTCGTCGACCTCGTCCCGCCGATAGCCACGGGGCGCCGTGGAGAACGATGCGCGCTCGAGTTCATCCGCGCCGGTCATGAGCCCCCGGGTGAGGCCACGCTCCGACTCGGCGAGGGCCGATTCCAGCCTGCTGCGCAGCGCATCGACCTCGTCACGGCGGTACCCGAAGAGCGCCGTTTCGAACGTCGTCGTGGCAGCTTCGTGCACCGTGAGCATCGCACGGAGCCTACGCCCGAGGCCGCACACCCCACTGCCCACCCCTATCCTCAGGTGCGATGTCCGACCCCTCGTTCCTCACCCCTGCCGCCAAGACGCGCCTCGAAGAAGAGCTCAGTGGGCTCCTCACGGATGGCCGCGCCGAGATCGAGGCCCGCATCGCCGAGGCCCGTTCGCATGGCGACCTGCGTGAGAACGCCGACTACGACGCTGCGAAGAACGACCAGGGGATGATGGAGGCCCGGATCCGACAGATCC
>CP070681.1:1218547-1223333 GCA_020352575.1 Acidimicrobiia bacterium
GTGGCGAAGCGAGAGCTCGCGAAGGGCATCCCGACGGTCTCCTACAACCTCCGCGCGGGTGGGCACCTCATCATCGACCGTGCGAAGGGGTCGGAAGCGGTGCGGATGATGCGCGACTTCGGGAGGAGGGCGGAGGAGGAGCGGTTCTCGCCGGTCCTGTTCGCCGAGGGCTCCCGCTCGCGGGACGGGCGGCTCAAGGAGTTCAAGCAGGCCGGGTTCACCACACTGGTCAAGGCCGCCCCCAACCTCCCGGTCGTCCCGGTCGCGATCGACGGGTCGTGGAAGCTCCTCATGAACAAGTTCTTCCCCATCCCGTTCGGGGTCCACCTCAGGGTGCGATTCCTCGACCCGATCGAGCGCGTGGCGGGGGAGGACCCGGCGGCACTGCTCGACCGGGTGCGTGGCGGGATAGAGGCCACGCTCGACGCGTGGCACTCGGAGCCGTCGACTGCCTGAGGTCTACTTTCGGGACGCGTCGCGCTCGACGAGCATCGTGAAGCCGCAGCAGTGCTCGGGGGAGAACCCGTAGGTCACGCGGTTGCACTCGGTGCAGCGGAACCGGGTCTCGTTGAGGGTGAGGGCCATGGGAGGTCCTTTGGTGGGTACCGGGGTTCGACCCCTCGGACACCGTACGGGGTTACGCCTCGGACCCGTCGTCAACCACGATCATCACCTGGTCCCCATCGACCTGGTCTCCCTCGGCGATGCGGACCTCGGTCACGACGCCGTCCGATGGGGACCGCACGGAGTGCTCCATCTTCATCGCCTCGACGACCACCAGTGTGTCGCCCTTGGCCACCTCCGCTCCCTCTGCGACGGCCACCCGGACGACCTTCCCCGGCATCGGGGCGAGCAGGGAGCCCTTCTGCTCCTCGACCTCCTGGCCCGGGAACCGTGGCAACTCGACCAGTGTCGAGGCGCCGTCCGGGCCGTCGACGTACCAGGTGTCACCTGCTCGGGCCACCGAGTAGTGGGCCTGCACGCGGTCGATGCGGAGGGTGACGCCTTCGGGGCCCACCTCGACGAGTTCCACGGCCCCGAGCCGGGAGCCGTCGACCTCGACGGTGAGGCCATTGCGTCCGAAGCGGTATCCGACTTCAAGCTCGACCTCCCCGGCCCGGAAGGTGACCCGCTGGGGTTGTGAGGGGGCGTTGCGCCACCCCGACGGGATGCCGCCGAGGTGCGGCGCGTACCTCCGACGGGATGCTTGGGCGTGCAGGGCGGCTGCGATGGCGTGGTGGTGGAGTGCCTCGTCGGTCACGAGGCTGCGCCCCATCTCGGCGGGGTCGTGGCGTTCGAGGTAGTGGGTGTCGGTGTCCCCGGCGAGGAACTCGTCCTCGCGCAGGATGCGTACGAGGAGCTCCCGGTTGGTGACGAGCCCGTGGATCTCGGCTCCTGCAAGCGCCGACGAGAGGACCCGCGCCGCCTCACGGCGGGTGGGGGCCCAGGCGATGACCTTGGCGATCATCGGGTCGTAGTGGACGCTCACGTCCGATCCCGACTCGACTGCCGAGTCGACCCGGACGGCGTCGGAGACGTGGAACGAGTGCACGGTGCCGGTCACCGGGAGGAACCCGTTCGTCGGGTCCTCGGCGTAGAGCCTGGCTTCGATGGCGTGCCCGTTGAGCATCGCCTCGGTCGCGTCGGCGGGGAGCGGCTCCCCTTCGGCGACCATCACCTGCAGGCGGACGAGGTCGAGGCCGGTGACCATCTCGGTGACGGGGTGTTCGACCTGCAACCGGGTGTTCGTCTCGAGGAAGTAGAACCCCCGGTCGGCATCGAGGAGGAACTCGACCGTGCCCGCCCCGAGGTAGTCGACGGCGCGTCCCGCAGCGATGGCCGCCTCACTCATCGCCGCCCTGAGGTCCGTGTCGAGCGCGGGGCTCGGCGATTCCTCGATGATCTTCTGGTGCCGCCGCTGGATCGAGCATTCGCGCTCGAAGAGGCTGATGACGTTCCCGTGCGCGTCCCCGAAGATCTGGATCTCGACGTGGCGGGGGGCGTCGAGGTACTTCTCCAGGAACACGGTGGCGTCGCCGAAGGAGGCCGCCGCCTCCCGGGCTGCCCCCTCGGCCGCATCCACGAGGTCGGCGGGGTCGCGCACGATGCGCATGCCCTTGCCGCCCCCACCCGCTGATGCCTTCACGAGGACGGGGAAGCCGATCTCGGCACCGGCTGCCTGCACGGCGCCGTGGTCGGAGGGGTCGATCTCGATCGACGGCAGGGTGGGAACGCCGGCCTCGATCATCCGTCGTTTCGACTCCAACTTGGATCCCATGATCTCGATCGTCTCGGGAGCCGGCCCGATGAAGGTGAGCCCGGTGTCGGCGCACGCCCTGGCGAACTCGGCGTTCTCAGACAGGAAGCCGTAGCCCGGGTGGATCGCGTCCGCGCCGGTCGCCCGGGCTGCTTCGAGGATGGCCTCGATGCGGAGGTACGACTCGGCCGCCGTGGCGCCGCCGAGGGCGTACGCCTCGTCGGCCTCCGCCACGAACGGTGCGTCGACGTCCGGGTCGGAGAACACGGCCACGGTGGCGATGCCCATCTCCCGGCACGTGTCGATGACGCGCCGGGCGATCTCCCCGCGATTGGCGATCAGCACCTTCTCGATCATTCCGCGGCCCCCTCCATCACATCCTGAACACGCCCCACTCGTTCGTGCCCTGCACGGGGCCCGAGTGGACGGCGCTGAGGAGGATGCCGAACGCAGTGCGGGTGTCCCGGGGATCGATGATCCCGTCGTCCCGGATGCGCCCGGACTGGTAGAAGGCGTTCTCCTCGTGGGTGATCTGGGCTTCGATGAGTGCCCTGCGCTGGGCGTCGGCCTCCTCGTCGAAGGGGATGCCGAGCGACTCGGCGTTCGCCTTCGCCACGATCGAGAGCACGCCGGCGAGCTGCTCGGCCCCCATGACGGCTCCCTTGTAGGTCGGCCATGCGACCTGGAACCGTGGGTTGTAGCCGTAGCCCGACATCCCGTAGTTGCCGGCGCCGTAGGTGCTGCCGGCGAGCAGCGTGATATGGGGGACGGTGGAGTTGGAGACGGCGTTGATCATCTTCGCCCCGTCCTTGATGATCCCGCCCTGCTCGTACTCGGTGCCGACCATGTAGCCGGTCACGTTGTGGATGAAGATGATCGGCTGGTCGTACTGGTTGCAGAGCTGGATGAACTCGGTGGCCTTCTTCGCCTCCTCGGAGAAGATGACGCCCTGCTGGTTGGCGATGATCCCGACGGGGAAGCCGTGGATGTGCGCCCAGCAGGTGAGGATCGACTGGCCGTAGAGCTGCTTGTACTCGTCGATCTCGGAACCGTCGACGATCCGGGCGAGCACCTCGCGCATGTCGTAGGGCTTCTTCAGGTCGGGCTGGACGATGCCGAGCAGTTCCTCGGGGTCGTAGAGGGGCTCCACCGAGGGGCGGGTCGGACCGTACCCCTGCTTGCGCCAGTTGAGGTGGCCGATGATCTCCCGGCCGATGCGCAACGCGTCCACCTCGTCGGTGGCGAAGTAGTCGCCGAGTCCGGACACCCGGCTGTGCATGTCGGCGCCGCCGAGCTCCTCCTCGGTCGCGTCCTCGCCGGTCGCCATCTTGACGAGGGGTGGTCCGCCGAGGAAGACCTTCGACCGCTCCTTGATGAGCACGGCGTAGTCGGCCATCCCCGGCACGTACGCACCGCCGGCCGTCGAGCTGCCGAAGACGATCGAGATCGTGGGGATGCCCTTCTTGGACATGGCCGTCATCTTCTGGAACCACCTGCCCCCGGGGAGCCAGAGGTCGGCCTGTGTGGGGAGGTCGGCGCCGCCCGACTCGGTGAAGGCGACGAAGGGGATGCGGTTCTCGAGGCAGATGTCCTCGAGGCGGAGCGACTTGGCGAGGGACACGGGGTTCGACGATCCACCCCGGATGGTGGGGTCGTTGGCCGAGATGGCGACCTCGACGCCGTTCACGACGCCGATGCCGGTGATGACGCTGCCCGAGATCGGGTAGTTCTGCCCGTAGCCGGCAGTGGGGGAGAACTCGTAGAAGTAGCTGTCGCGGTCGAGGAGGAGCTCGATGCGTTCGCGGGCGAGCAGCTTGCCGCGCTTCCGGTGGCGGTCGACGTACTTCTCCCCGCCCCCTGCGAGGGCCTCCCCGATCAGCCCGTCGAGCTCGTCGATGAGGGTGAGGTTGTCGGCCCTGGTGCGCTGGAACTCGTCGGAGGACGTGTCGATCCGCGAGGTGAGCACCGCCATGGCGCAAAGGTAGCAGGAGAACGAAATGCCGTTTTTGGTACCGCTGTGTTCAGGTGAGCGCGAGGGCGAGTCCGAGGAGGATCACCACGGCGACCGCCCCGGCTGCCCACAGCGTCCAATCCGGGGCGACCGGAGGCGCCTCGGGCACCTCGACATCGAGCACGGCGGCGGCTTCCTCGAGGTCGACCTCTCCCACCATGAGGCGGAAGTCCGACATCTCCTGCATGGCGGAGTTGTCGGCGACGTATGCCTCGATCCCTGCCGACTCCAGGACGGCCCGGGCCACCTCGGCGTCGGTGAACCTCGCGAACGTGGTGAGGACCCGCATGGGCTCAGGCTAGGAGGCCTCCACCCATGGGATGGAGGCGCGGTCGATGCTCCTACCCTCCGGCCCATGACCCGCTCCATCAACTTCTCGGCCGGCCCCTGCACGCTGCCCCTCGAGGTGCTCGAGGAGGCACGGGAGGAGTTCCTCGACTTCGCGGGGATGGGCGCGTCGGTCATCGAGGTGAGCCACCGCTCCGCCGAGTTCATCGCGGTCCAGGAGGACGCCATGC
>CP070681.1:1223433-1231042 GCA_020352575.1 Acidimicrobiia bacterium
GTGTTGGGCTTGTGGGAGCCGGCCGGGCTGGTCCCCTCGTACTTGTAGTAGATGCGGGCCGGCCCACCGATGGCGGCTTCCAGTCGGCGGGCTCGGAACAGGGGTGACGGGCGCCACAGGCGGTAGGCGTCCAGCACGGGCTCGGGGATGTCGATGTAGCGGTCGGTGCTGACCTCTTGCATGATGAGGTCAATCGGGAAGAGCGGGGCGAGGTCCTCGGGCCCGATCGGCTCCATCGTGCCGGGGTGGAGGGGCGGCGACGGGGGGTTCGGGAGGTCGGCGAGGATGTTGTACCACTGGCGTGGCATCTCCGACTCGGGGAGGAGGTACTTCGTCTCCGACATGGGCAGGCTCCTGGTTGACGGCTGTCAGGTGAAAATAGCGGGAGCCAGCGGCGCTAGCCCCGGCAGTCGACCACTATGTGCCCATGCGATGGTTGGCCGAGTGGTTCCTTCGGATCCGGGGGTGGAAGCTCACCGGAGTCGGGGAGCTCCCCAAGAAGTTCGTGGCCCTCGGCGTGCCCCATACGTCCAACTGGGATTTCGTGGCGTTCCTCGCCGTGATCTCTCGCTTCAAGGTCAAGGCAAGGGCGATCGGCAAGGATTCGCTCGTGTCGGGGCGCTTCGGCGGATTCATGCGTCGTTTGGGGGTCATCCCTGTCAACCGAGACCATCCGGGTGGTCTCGTGGACCAGATGGTCGACGAGTTCAACGCGGCCGACGAGATGGCGCTCGTCATCGCCCCTGAGGGCACTCGTTCGGCGCGGGCGCACTGGAAGTCGGGGTTCTACCGCATCGCGGAAGCGGCGAAGGTGCCGGTGGTCCTGGCGTACATCGACTACGAGCGCAAGGAAGCCGGCTTCGGGAAGGTGCTCGAAATCACCGGCAAGGTGCGCGAGGACATGGATCGGATCCGGGCGTTCTACGCCACGAAGGGCCCGGGTCGCCATCCGGAGCGGGCGTCCCAGATCTACCTCCGGATGGAAGAGGCCTAGGCCGTCGCCACCCCGGACCACTTCGCCAGCTCGGCGTCGAGGTCCAACCGCTCGACGACGGCTCTGTCCTCGTACTCGCCCCACGCCTCACGGGGCAGCATCCACATCACCTCGAACTCGTTGCCGTCGGGGTCGGCGCCGTACACCGAGAGCGTGGCCCCGTGTGAGGACTCACCGTCGAGGTGGCCCGACTCGATGAGCGCGGTGCGGACGGCCGCGAGTTCGTCGACCGTGTCGACCTGCCAGGCGAGGTGGTAGAGCCCGATCTGCCCCGGTCGCTTGGGGATGGCGCGTTCGCCGAGGCCGAACAGGCCGAGGTCGTGGTGGTTGTCGGAGCCGGGGCATCGGAGGAAGCCGGCGCCGAAACGGGGCTCGCGTTGGACGAGCGTGAACCCGAGCACCCTTTGGTAGAAGTCGAGGGCACGGTCGAGGTCGTGGACGAAGAGGACTGCGTGGTTGAGCCTGCGTATGGGCATGTGGTCACCGTAGGGACGTCGAAGGGCGGGTGGAGTCCCACCCGCCCTTCTGGTGCACGGAGGAGTGCGACCTAGGAGAGTGCGGCCTGGGCTTCGATCTCGAGGTCGAAGGTCTTGGAGACGAGGAGGCCACCCGACTCGAGGGCGGCGTTCCAGGTGAGTCCCCACTGCTCGCGCTCGAGCTTGCCGGCAGCGGCGAACATCGCCTTCTGGTTGCCCCACGGGTCGGTCGTGACGCCGAGGTAGTCGAGCTCGAGGGTGATGGGGTTCGTGACGCCGGCCATGGTGAGGTCGCCGTCGATCTCGTAGCCCTCACCGGCCTTGCGGACCGCCGTGGACGCGAAGACCATCTCGGGGAACTCGTCGGCGTTCAGGAAGTCGGCCGAGCGGAGGTGGGCGTCGCGGTCGGCGACACCGGTGTCGATGGACGAGGGGTCGATGGTCACCGTGACCTTGGAGTCCTCGAGCTGCTCGGCGACCTCGATGGTGCCGCTGAAGGCCTTGAAGGAGCCGCGGACCTTGGAGGCGATGAGGTGGCGGGCAACGGCACCGATCGTGGTGTGCGTGGGGTCGATCGTCCAGGTACCGGTCTGGGGGAGGGCTGCAGTCACCTGCATGTGAATTCCTTTGCGTAGTCAAACATTGACGAGGCAAAGGTATCACGCAGAGTATGACTCGTCAAGTAATCCCGTGTACACTGTGGACATGTCCGAATGCAGCAACCTCTGTGAGGACCCCCGCATCCACCAGTTCGGCGTCGCACTCGAGGCGATGGGCCGTATCACCCGGGTCCTTGCGGACCGCCTGAAGCAGGATTCGGGGCTCTCGATGAGCGAGTTCGAAGGGCTGCTCCGCGTCGAGCGGTCCGGCGGATATGTGGCGATGGGTGAGCTGGCGAGCCAGCTGACGCTCACGAGCGGCGGAGTGACCCGCCTCATTGACCGGCTCGCCTCCATGGGGCTCATGGAGCGCAAGCCCTGCACCGACGACCGTCGGGTGCAGTGGGCGGTCATCACCGACGAGGGTCGAGCCAGGCTGCACGCCGCAGTCGCTCCCCATCTCGAGGACCTGTCTGCCGAGTGGTCGGGCCGGATGAGCCCCGACGAGCTCTCGATCGTCACCGAGGTGATGGACCGACTCCGCGACCCGGTCCCTGAACCCGCAGCCTGACACCGCCGGGGGTGAGGCTCCCTATCCTCGCCCCATGACCGACGATCGCCCCATCCACGAAGTCGACCCCGAGTTCACCGCGCTCCTCACCAAGGACCTCCAGCGGCAGAACTCCAGCATCCACCTGATTGCATCCGAGAACTTCGCCTCGCAGGCCGTGATGCAGGCGACGGGCTCCGTGTTCACCAACAAGTACGCCGAGGGCTATCCCGGACGGCGCTACTACGAGGGATGCGAGTTCATCGACCAGATGGAACGACTCGCGCAGCAGCGCCTCCTCGACCTCCTGGGCGGCGTCCACGCAAATGTCCAGCCGCACTCGGGTGCCCAGGCGAACATGGCGGTCTACTTCGGCCTCCTCGAGCCCGGGGACAAGATCCTCGGCATGCGCCTCGACCAGGGCGGCCACCTCACCCACGGCTCCCACGTGAACTTCTCGGGGAAGCTCTACGACTTCTCCTCCTACGGGATCGATCCCGAGACCGAGCGCATCGACATGGACGCCCTCCGGGCCCAGGCGATCGAGGTCCGACCGAAGATCGTGCTCGCCGGGTACTCCTCGTACCCCCGCCACCTCGACTACGAGGCCTTCCGTTCGATCGCCGACGAGGTCGGTGCCCTCCTCATGGTGGACGCCGCACACTTCATCGGGCTCGTGGCCGGCAAGGCCATGCCGAATCCCGTCGACTACGCCGACATCGTGACGTTCACGACCCACAAGGCGCTCCGCGGTGCCCGTGGTGGGGCGATCATCACGAACGACGAGGACCTCGGCCTGAAGATCCAGAAGGGCCTCTTCCCCGACGCCCAGGGTGGGTCGCTCTACAACCAGATCGCCGGCAAGGCCGTGACCTTCCATGAGGCCGCCCAGCCGGAGTTCCGCGTGTACGCCCAGCAGGTCATCGCCAACGCCCAGGCCATGGCGGACACCTTCTTGGCCCGGGGCGTCCGCCTCGTGACCGGCGGCACCGACAACCACCTCGTGCTCGTCGACCTCCGCTCGGTGAACGAGGATCTCACCGGCAAGGACGCAGCCAAGATGCTGGACTCGGTCGGGATCACGCTCAACTTCAACGCCATCCCGAACGATCCCCGTCCGCCGTTCCGCGCCTCCGGCGTCCGCATCGGGACCCCGGCCATGACGACGCAGGGCATGCGGGAGGAAGAGGCCGTCCAGACCGCCAACCTCATGACCGACGCACTCGAGGCGTACGGCGACGAGGCCCGGCTCGCAGAGATCGAGGAGTCGGTGCGGGCGTTGGCACGTCGGTTCCCGCCGTACCCAGAGGGGTTCGTGGGCTACCCCGGCTGATCAGCCGAGTCGGGACGCCAACTCGGCGCGGAAGGCGGTCCGCAGTTCCTCATTGCGCGTCTCCGCAAGGATCTCCTCACCGACTGCCATGGCTGCGCGCCTGGCCGATTCCGCCCCCTCCTCGTCGCCACGATTGCCATGGATCTCGAATTGGAGGAAGTGCACGTCGAGCAGCATTCGGCGGAGTCCCTGTTTCGCCGCTATGCCCTCGGTTCGGGCGAGGTCGGCGAGCGCATGGGCGACGTCGCCGCGCTGTGCGGCAAGACGGGCACCGAGCAACTCCACGTCGATGTAGAAGTCGAGCATCCTGCGGCTCGTCACGTACTCCTTGAAGTCGGCGAAGTACTGCTCCGCGGCATCGAGGTCGCCTGCGTCGATCGCCACCTCGGCGAGGCCGGCGAGGGCGGCCGGTCGCAGGAGCCACATGGTTGCGGTTTGCTCCTCGATGGCGAGGTTGAAGAGTGACCGGGCCTTCTCGCGGTCTCCGGCCTGCAGCGAGCAGTGGCCGATCTCGGCCCACATCCACGCCCCGTGGACCTTGCCGGTCGGCATCTCCATGGTTTCGAGGGTCTGCTCATGGAGTGCCGATGCCTTGCTGATGAGATCGCCGCCGATCCGGCGGAAACAGGTTCCCGTTGTGCACTGGCCCAACGCAATGGCGTAGGGGACGCCGGTTGCCTGGGCGGATGCCATGGCGCGGTTGTGCGAGGCCACGGCTTCGTCGAAGTGCCCGCGGTTCAGGGCGATCTTGCCCTGCATGACGGCAGCGAAGGTCTCGGATGCCCGGTCGCCGATCTGGAGTGAGATCTCCATCCCTCGCTCGAGGGCGGCCAACGCCGACTCGACATCGCCGTTGCGGAGGTGGCAGAACGGGACGGCGAACGTGAGGAGCTCGGCCTGGTACTTGAGATGCCCGTGCTCCTCGGCCATGGCCATGGCCTTCTCGGCCATCTCGAGACCCTCGTCGAAGCGCGTGAGGAAGACGAGGGTGTTCGCGTGGTGCACCATCCCGAATATGCGTGGTTCGACGAGCCCCAGGTCGGCACCGAGTCCGGCCACCTTCTTCATGTAGTGCTCGACTTGGTCGAAGTCGGCGAACGCCGACCGGATGTAGCAGTTCGTGACGCAGGCCTCCACGAGACCTTCGTCGATTGACTGGTCCTCGGCGAGTTGTTCGGCTTCGGCCAGTTCTCGCAATGCGTCCTCTGTCTCGCCGAAGAGGGCGCCGCGGATGAACGATCGCTTGTTCATGCCGGACACTCGCATCGAAAGATCACCCCGTTCGTCGCCCTCGGCGATCAGGCGCTCGTAGACCTCAACAGCCTCGGCCATCTCGAACTTCGCCTCGTGGATGCGTCCGAGCACCTCGTAGACCCTCCGCACGAGGCCCGATTCCGTTGCCTCGGTGATGCGCTCCATGGCTTGATCCACTCGGCGCCGTGCTTCCGGCAGCAGGTACGCAGCGAGTGCCTTCTCGGCCGCCTCGACGAGCCACGGAAGCGCTTCGTCCGGGAGCCGGGCGGCGAGGAAGTGGTCGGCGATGTCCTCGACGCGGTCGGGCTGCGTCCCTGCGAGGTGGTGACCGGCCCGAGCATGGAGTTGCGTCCTGCGCTTCTTCAGGAGGCCCTCGTAGGCCGTCTCCTGTACGAGTGCGTGCTTGAACCGGTACTCGCGGCGGGGCACGCGGGCGATCTCCCTGATGAGGTCCTTGCGCCGCAGTTGGACGATTGCAGCGTCGAGGTCTCCGATCCCTTCGATCACGGCGGCAAGCTCCTCGTAGCGGAACTCCCTGCCGAACACGGCAGCTGCCTGGACGGCGGCTCGCTCGAATTCGGTCAGCCCGTCGAGGCGGGTTGCCAGGAGCGCGTGGAGGGTGTCGGGGATGACGATGGCGGTCGGGTCGCCGCTCACGATCCAACGGTTGCCCTGGCGGTCGAGGATCCCTGCGTCGATCATCGACCGGATCACTTCCTCCAGGAAGTACGGATTGCCGTCGGAGCGTTCGAGGATCTCGAATCTGACCTGCTCGGTCAGCCCATCCATGTCGAGGAGTTGGCGGATGAGTTCCCTGCCTTCGGTGGCAGGGAGCGGTGAGAGTGCGATAGAGGTGTGGAGGTGTGGGTGATCGCGTTCGATGCGCTCCCGGAGTTCCCAGGACGGCTCGTCTCTGCGAGGTCGGTAGATGAGGACGAGCAGCAGCGATGTCGATTCGGCGAGGTCGGCGAGGTGGGCGATGAAGTCGATGGATGCAGAGTCGGCCCAGTGGACGTCCTCGAAGACGACTGCCACCGTGCCCCGACTGGCGAGGGCCGCAAGCAGTTCACCGGCTGCAGTGAAGATCGCTGCTTGGCGTGCCCCAGGGTCGAGGTAGGCAAGGCGGTGCTCGTGTTGCTCCGGGATGTGCCCGCCCAGCAGTGACAGGAGGAAGGGTGCGACCTCTGCCACCCGGGCAGGGAGCACATCGGCCACGGCGGCCTCGACATCGCCCCAGGTGGCGGGTCCGGTCCCGAGGCCGAGCATCCCCCGGACGACCCCCGTTGCCGCCGCATAGGACGTGGTCGTCTCGAACGAGAGTGAGCGACCTTCGAACCACGCGATGTCCGGGTGCGCAGCCCGGAACTCGGCTACGAGACGGGACTTGCCCAGGCCCGCCTCGGCCATGACCGAGACCACCGCACCCGCTCCTTCTCGCGTGCGGGAGAGTTGCGTCTCCAAGGTGGCGAGTTCGGCTTCTCGTCCAACGTGGTCGGCGTGGAGGCCTTCGATGCCCCGCAACTGACTCGGTCGATCGAGCGACTCCAGCACCCGCCACGAGCGAACCGGCTCGGTGCGGCCCTTCACGTCGACGGGTCCGAGGTCCTCGAAGGCGAAGAGGCGCTCGATCGACGCCTTCGTGTCGTCGGAGATCTGGATCGTGCCGGGAGCCGCCGTCTGCTCCATGCGGGCGGCCACATTCACTGCATCGCCCATGGCGGTGTACTCGACCCGCATGTCCGAGCCGATCGCGCCCACGACGACGAGGCCCGTGTTGATACCGACTCGGACGTCGAACTCGACACCATGCTCGCGACGCACCTGCTCCCGGTAGGGCTGGATGTCCTCGAGGATCTCGAGCGCCGCGCGCACGGCTCGCTCTGGATCGTCCTCGTGGGCGATCGGTGCGCCGAAGAAGGCGAGGATGGCATCGCCCATGAGGCGGGCAAGGGTGCCCTCATAGCGGTAGACGGGGGTGATGAGGTGCTCGAAGGCGCCGTTCATGATCTCGGCCCAGTCTTCCGGGTCGAGGTTCTGTGCGGCGGCCGAGGAGCCCTGGAGGTCGCAGAACAGCATCGTGACCCTTCGGCGCTCACCCTCGAGCCCCCCACCGCTCTGCGCTGCGGCTTGGAGCTTCTCGAGAAGGGCCTTCGGGATGTACTTGCGGAGGGGGTCCTCGGAGGATTCGGCGGAGGATCCCGCGGGTGTGCCGCAGGACGGGCAGAACGCAGCGCCCGACGGGAGTTCCGTACCACAATTGGCGCAGCCGATCGCGAGCGCTGAACCGCAGCCCATGCAGAAGGCGGCTCCCGCCGGGTTCTCGTTTCCGCAGTTTGCGCAGTTCATTGCTGGTCCCCTCGGATTCGGCTGCTACTGCTGCTGG
The DNA here is from genome assembly GCA_020352575.1 of Acidimicrobiia bacterium. GTDB lineage: Bacteria > Actinomycetota > Acidimicrobiia > Spongiisociales > JAENVV01. Next base: position 1,231,023 of record CP070681.1, read on the forward strand.
ATGCCGGTGTCGTGGACGTA
>CP070681.1:1231142-1236829 GCA_020352575.1 Acidimicrobiia bacterium
ACAACACAGCCCGACTTCCTGGCTCCCTCCCAGCGGGCTATCTGTGACGACCCCCGGCAACTCCTCCCGTCCGGGGGTCGTCCGCGTCCGGGCACACTCATGCCTGCGCCACATCGGCGCGACAGGCGCGGCTCAGGGACTGGTGAGCCAGAGGACGGTGTCGCCGGGCTGCGCCCGGTCGAGAATCCGGCGCGGTGCGTCAGTGGCGCGGATGAAGAGCTGCTGGTTGCGGAGCAGGAAGAGGGTGAGCCCACCGGGACCCATCTCCTCTCGTAGGTGCTCGACGTTGAAGCCCGATGTGAGCTTCGTCCGCTTGATCTCGGCGCCCTCGTCGATCCGACGGGCGAGGTCGGCGTAGGTGAGCCCGGCATCGAAGAGCGTCCTCCCCCCGAACGCCTCGGACGGAGCCTCGATGCCCGGTCCGAACGGGGTGGCTGCGAGCTGATAGGTCTCACCGGCGCCGAACACCTCGGCGAATCGCTCCGTGGCCAGCGTGTTCACCTCATCGTTCGGGGTCATCGCCAGCACCCGGCCGATGCCCGAGAGGTCGAGGTCGAGCGGCAACTCGTGGTCGATGAGGTTGCCGTAGTAGGTGCGCCGACCGACGAGACGGGCATCGACCTCGTCGCGCCGGCTCGTCGTGGCGAAGAGGACGGTCACGCCGGCTTCGGCGAGGGCATCGCCCAAGAACCGCTCCACCTGACCGGCTCCTACGATCACGACGCCCTGACTCGACTTCTCTGCGAGGCCCAGCCAGCGAGCAAGTGGCCCGGCACCGAACCCGTAGATGAGGACGGTCCCGACGATGACGGCGAAGGTGATCGGAGGCAGCACCTCGGCGCCCTCGACGCCCATTTCCTCGAGTTCGAGGGCGAAGACCGACGCAACTGCGGCGGCGACGATGCCCCGGGGAGCGACCGAGCCGATGAATCCGCGTTCCCGGGCCGAGAATTCCGACCTCCACGTGGCGAGCCACGCAACGAGGGGCCGGGCCACCAGGACGAGGACGAGCACGAGGCCGACGACCCCGATCGAGATCTCCGAGAGCTGCTCTCGGGTCAGGCGCGCCGACAGGATGATGAACAGCAGGCCGACGAGCAGCGTCTGCAGCACCTCGGAGAACTGGATGATGGACTTGGTGCGGAGTTCCTTGCGGTTGGCCAGGGAAAGGCCGAGCACGGTGGTGGCGAGCAGGCCCGACTCCTGCGCAAGCACGTCCGCAGCGGCGAAGGCGATGAGCGCCGCCGTCATGCCCACCAAGGGCACAAGCCGCTCCGGGATGAGGTGGCGCCGGAGCGCATATCCGGTCGGTACGGCGACCACGAGGCCCGCCACGACACCGTCGGCCACGAAGAGGCCTGCCGTGCGCAGCACATTCGAGCCCCCACCCTCGGCGACGAAGATCACCTCGAAGGCGATCACGGCGAGCATGGCGCCGATCGGGTCGATGACGATGCTCTCCCATTTGAGGAGCGACGAAACCGACTGGCGTGGCCGGACGCTGGTGAGGATGGGGCCGATGACCGTCGGCCCCGACACCGTGAGGATGGCGCCGAGCAGAACTGCCAAGCCTGAGGGGAAGCCCAGGAACGCCGACGCCGAGAGCGCGCCCAACGCCCAGGTGACCAGCACGCCGACCGTCACGAGGAGCCACAGCACTCGCTGGCTGCTTGCGATCTCCCGGAACCGAAGACTCAACCCCCCTTCGAAGAGGATGAGTCCCACCGAGACGGAGACGAGCGGCAGGAGGACATCACCGGCGAGGGCATCGGGGTCAAGGACCTGCAGCACTGGGCCCATGACCACACCCGTCACGAGCAGCACGACGATCGAAGGGACGTTCAACCGTGCCGCCAGCCACGTCGCCGCCACGGCGAGCGCTACGAGTGAAGCGATCTCGAAGACGGCACTGTCCATCGGCGGCGAGGTTAGGGCGGCTGCACAGGTGGGGGGATCCTTGCCCCGGGAGGACAGTATCATTCTCAATTCCGAGAACTAGGAGTGGCATGCGCACGGTACGAGGCAGCATCGGGTGGGGCGTGATGGCGTTCCTCGCCGTGTCCATCTCGCTGGCCGTGGTGCCGCAATACCTGACCGCCGATGAGACGAGAATGTTTCCCCAGCAGGTCGAGACGTACCTCGCCAACCTCACTCCGATCGTCGGCCACGTCGCAGGTGGCGCCGTGGCGCTCCTCCTCGGCCCGACGCAGTTCATCCCGGCGCTCCGCCGCCGGAGGAGCCTCACCTTCCACCGCTGGGCGGGCCGCCTCTACCTCGTCGGCATCGCCATCGGTGGGTTCTTCGGGCTGTGGATGGCGTTCCTCGCCTACGGGGGATTCGTGGCACAAGCCGGCTTCTTCGGGCTCTCCGTCGCATGGCTTGCCACCGGGGCAATCGCCTACCGCCTCATCCGAAACGGCGACCAGGACCACCACCGTGAGTGGATGATCCGCAACTACGCCCTCACCTTCGCCGCGGTGACCCTCCGACTCTGGCTCGGTGTGTCGCAGGCCTCCGGCATCGACTTCGACCTCGCCTACCCGGCAATCTCGTGGATGGCGTGGGTACCCAACCTCCTCGCGGTCGAGTGGTGGATTCGGCGACAGCGGGGGCTGAAGGCGACCCGCCGCGACGCCGTCCCGGCCTAGCGACACCGCACCGACATACACTCAGGCCCGTGGATCGCGAGGAACTCGAACGGCTACGTTTCAGCCAGGAGGAAGTCGGCGAGCTCATAGAGACGGCGACCCGCCTCGACGGCCTCCTTGGCGACAGGGGGTTGAGCCTGGAGGAGCTCAGGGGCGTTGCCGCCGAACTGGGCATCTCCGACGACGCACTCCTCGAGGCGCTGGAGACCCGACTCCACGCCGAACGCAAAGCGCGGGAAGAGGAGGCGCGGGAGGCGGCCTCGAGTGCTGCCACTGCCAGTACTCGGCGGGCGCAGGTGAACGGGTGGAAGCAACACACTGCCGCGTACCTCGGCGTGAACGGTGGCCTCGCCATCCTCGACCTCATCACGGGGAGTGGGTTCAACTGGTTCTTCTACGTGGCCGCAGCGTGGGGCATCGGCTACCTGATCCACTCCCTGATGGTGCTCTTCCGCACCGAGGAGTAACGGCTAGCCCTGACAGGCAGGGCACCACCAGATCGACCGACCGGCCGATTCACCGATCCGTACCTCCGAGCCGCAACGTCTGCATGGTTCGCCGTCCCGCTTGTAGACGTAGAGCCGCTCGGCTCGAGTCAGGTCCTTGCGACTACGAGCACCCACCTCGTCGGGGTCGACGGTCACGATCCGGCCGGCACGCTCGCCTCGCCGCAGGTGCTCGACCGACAACTCCCAGATCGCTCTCGCCGCCGGGTCCTCGATCTCCTTCGCCGGGGTGGAGGGATCGACGCCGGCAAGGAAGAGGATCTCGGCGCGGTAGACGTTGCCGACCCCGGCGATCGCCTTCTGGTCGAGGAGGGCCGCACCGATGGGGACCGATCGCCGACGGAGCCGTTCGATGAACCCCTCGGCGTCCCCCGGCTCGTCCACGAGGGGATCGGGGCCGAGGCGGGCCTCGATCGCTTCCTTGGCAGTCGGGTCGACGAGCTCGACGATCGTGGCCCCTGCCAAGTAGAGGGTGCCCGTATCCGCCTCCCACGCGAGCCGGGTGCCATCGGTCGGCGGGGGTGGATCGGATACGTGGACGCGGAACTTCCCGAAGAGGCCGAGGTGGACATGGAGGATCTCCCCGGACGACCATCGGTAGAAGAGGTGCTTCCCCCTCGCCTCGGCACCCTCCAAGACCTGCCCGTCCAACCGGGCTGCCCCCTCTGAGAAGCGCCCCTGGGGCGACCACGCACGCACGCGTTCCCCACCGAACCGACGTTCGTGGAGGCGAGCGGCGCGATGGATGACGTGGCCCTCGGGCATACCCCGGATACGAGGCGACGAACCCCCTCGGACGTCAGACGACGATCACGTGCTTCCCCGCCGCATGTCCCTCGGCCAGCGCGGCGAGGGCACGAGGGGCGTCCTCCAGCGGCCAAGTCCGCTCGATCACCGGGCGGATGCTGCCCTCGGCGAGCATCGCCGCCAGCGCCTCGAGGTCGGCGCGGACGGTGCGTGCGGTTCCCGAGACGAAGGTGCGGGAGTCCATCATCGACAGCGCCTTCCGGAACAGCATGTTCCGCATGGGGCCGAAGACAAGGTGTTTTGGCCCGGTGATGGTGACGTTTCGCCCGCCCTCGACGAGCGTGCGGCGAGTGGCGAACCACCCGCGTGTGCCCGCGTTGTCGAGCAGCACGTCGTATTCGCCGGCTTCGGTCGTGAAGTCGACCGCCGTGTAGTCGATGACCCGATCGGCACCGATCGATCGGGCCTGGTCGACCTTGCCCGTGCTGCACACCGCGGTCACCGTGGCGCCGAGGGCCCTGGCGATCTGGACGGCGAACGTGCCAACGCCCCCCGACGCGCCATTGACGATGACCCGCTCCCCCGGTTGCACGGAAGCGAGGTCGCGAAGGGCCTGGAGGGCGGTGAGCCCCGCCATCGGCGTGGCGGCGGCATCCTCGAACGAGACGCCCTCCGGGATGTGCGTGATCCCCCGCGGATTGGCCACCGCGAACTCCGCCCAGGCGCCGAAGCCGACGCCTCCGAAGACCCGGTCGCCCACCTCGAATCCCTCGACCGCTGCCCCGACGGCCTCGATGACTCCGGCGACGTCGGAGCCGGGGACCGGCCGCTTGGGGGCCCGGATGCCCGCCATCGAACGCGCCATGAGTGGCGTGCCGGTGGTCATGTGGTGGTCGTAGGCGTTAACCGACGAGGCGTGCACCCGGATGAGGACCCGATCGTCGGCGAGCTCGGGCACCGGCACGGTGCGTACGTCGAGCCGGTCAGCAGTGCCGTAGCGGTCACCGAAGACGGCTCGCATCTGGAGGGTGGTGGTGTGCGTCATGGGCCTTCCCGTGGTTGTCGTACGTCGTAAGGTTGCCATACACAGTAAGGATATGTCAAGCCTTACGTGGTACGATTCGGCCATGACGCTCGACACGTCGGACGAACCGGTCGCCCGCACACCCCTCTCCCCCACCCGGATCGCCCGCGCGGCAGTCGCCCTTGCCAACGAGGAGGGGATCGGAGCCGTGACCATGCGCGGGGTCGCCCATCGGCTCGAGGTGGAGGCGATGTCGCTCTACCACCACGTGAAGAACAAGGAGGCCCTGCTCGACGGGATGGTGGACGTCATCGTCTCCGAGATCACCGACGAGCTCGGGGACGTCGGGCCCGCCGCCGATTGGAAGGAACGCCTCCGCACCCGCATGCTCACCGCCCGTCGGGTCATGCTCCGCCATCCGTGGGCCCCCGCCGTGATCGAGACCCGCACCGTCATGAGTCCCCGGCTGCTCCTCTACTTCGAGGGAATCCTCGCAACCATGCGCGAGGGCGGGTTCTCCTACGACCTCGCGCACCACGCGCTGCACGCATTGGGAAGTCGGGCGCTGGGGTTCAACCAGGAACTCTTCGCACCCGACGAGTCCGCACCCCCGAGTGATGAGGGTCTCCGCCTCGCCGACGTCGCCGACCAGATCCCGAACCTCGTCGGGATGCTCGCCGAGATCGCCCATGACGATCCCGACTCGACGCTCGGGTGGTGCGACGACCAGACAGAGTTCGAGTTCGGCCTCGACCTCCTCCT
>CP070681.1:1236929-1240316 GCA_020352575.1 Acidimicrobiia bacterium
CCTGACCTGATCGGCGAAGAGGATTCGCTGTGTCACCGTCCAACTGCCGGCGCGACAGCCCGATGGCGATTCAGACCGTTCGCGAGGGCTCCGGGTGGACGGTCCCGGCCACCCGGCAGCGAAGCTCCCTCCAGGCAAGGTGCATCGTGGACGGGTGGCCGATCTCCTCGCCCTGCAACACGCGCACCTCACCCGATTCCTCGCCCCAGTGGCTCCGAGCGCGGGCGAGGGCGACGGCAGCCGATCCCGTCGCCGGGTCCTCGAACTCCCGACCGACGAAGAACCGTGCCCTCGTTGTCGCCCCTGCGTCGGCGACGACGTAGATCCATTCGTCACCCGGCTCGGGCTCGATGGCTGCGACATCGGCCGGTGAGGCCACTTGCCAAATCACGTACGGAATCGGCATCTCGACGATGCACGACCTGACCGGGTCGGGGAGCCAGCCGGGCCACCGGCCGGAGAAGGGGCGGACCCGCTGGTCGAGCGGGGCCTCGATCCACCCTCGGTCGCCGATGGTCCCACAACGGATCGGCCCGATGGGTGGTCGGAGCTCGCGCACCCTCCTCCCATGGTGTGCGAGCCACCAGGCCGCTCCGACGAGTGGATGGCCGGCGAAGGGCAGCTCGTCGAACGGCGTGAAGATCCGGACGGTTGCGTCATCGGCGAGGAAGATCGTCTCCGAATAGCCCACCTCGATGGCGATCGCCTGCATCTGCTCGGTCGACCGGTCGACGCCATCAGCGACGATGCCGAGGTGGTTCCCCCCGATCTCGCCCCGGGTGAACACCCGCACGACGTCGACGTCGACCGCCATTCAGTCGAGCCCCATGACCTCGCCGGGGTCCCGTCCGAGGTCGCCGAGCAGCACCATCGCCGCGTTGCGGCCTGGTGCCCCGGTGATCGAGCCCCCGGGGTGGGTGGTGCCACCCGTCTGGTAGAGCCCCGGTATGGGCATCCGGTGCTGCGCCCAACCCGGCACGGGACGCTGGGCACCGGAGTAGCCGATGCCACGGTCCCCACCGTGGGGTGCGCCGTGGACCATGTGGCGGTTCTGCTGCTCGATGTCGAGCGGGGACTTCACGAGTCGGTCGTGGATGACGGCATCGGTGAAGTTCGGCGCGTGGCGTCGGAGCGTCTCGAGCTGTCGGTCGATGAGCCCCTCCTTGATGGCGGCCCACCGCCCGGGACCACCGCCCGGGTCATAGGCATTGAACGTGACCATCTTGACCGTGTGGTTGCCACCCGGAGCACGACCGGGATCGGCAAGCGTCGGGGTGGCGACGAGCAGGAACGGCCACTGCTCGGTGAACTCCCCGTCCGATACCTTGCGGGCGTTCCGGGTCTGGTCGTCGATCCATCCCGCCACCCCGGCCGAGACCGCCGCCTGGGGTCCGACGTGGGTCGTGAACTCGGGTGCCTCGGACGACGCGAAGTAGGCAGCGAAGAACGGAACCCCGACGTGATAGGTCTCGGCACCGAAGACGAACTCCTCGCCCCACGCCTCGGCGGGAGCCATGTCGACGAGGTGCTTCACGTGGATCGTCGAGACGACGGCCTCCTTGGCGCGCCACTCCCGACCATCCTCACTGCGGATCCCCACGCAGCGGCCCCCCTCGAGGATGAGCTCGTCGACGACCACGTCGCACTCGATGGTCGCCCCGTTGTCGGTGAGGTAGCCGACGAGCGCGTCGATGAGCTTGCCGGAGCCGCCGGCCGGGATCGACCAACTCCTGGCCTGCCGGCCGCTCACGATCTGATAGGCGAGCAGGCCAGTCCCTGCCCCGTCGATCGGCACAGCCGTCTGCGATGCCATCCACGCCATGAAGGCTCGCGTGTGCGGGTCCTCGAACTCGTGGAGGATGACGTCGCGGGCACTCATCATGCTGCGACGCATCCAAATGTTGCCCCGCGGGTGTTCGGCCAGGAGGTCGGCAGCGGTCGGGCCGTATCCCACAGGTCGGAACCGGGTCGCACCCAACACGCCCTTCACCTCGTCGTACTCCTCGACGAGCCGCCGATAGGCGGCCGCGTCCTTCTCGGAGTACCTCGCGAACTCGGAGACCGTGCGGTCGATGTCGAGCCACATGGTGAGTGCCTCGCCGTCGGGGAAGGCGACCACCTCCACGGGGTCGGGGTCGATGTAGGAGAGCCCGTACTTCGAGACGAGCCCCAGCTCGTCCTTGCGGATGAGGGGGTTGACCTGGATCAGCGTGTGGCCGGTCGAGCAGGTGTCGACCATGTACCCGGGGAAGACCTCCTCGGTGGTCGCGCCCCCGCCGGGGATGGGCCGTGCATCGACGATCGCGCACTGGTATCCCGCAGCCGTCAGGTACGCGGCGGTGATGAGGCTGTTGTGCCCCGCTCCGGCGATGACGATGTCAGCGGTCTGCGTCACGGGGCTCCTCCCGGGGTCGACGTCGCGCCACCCTACAAAGGATTGCAGGAGCCCGTCACGCGAACCGGGCCGCGACCTCGATCACCTCGGATGGCTCTGCTCGCACGCGATGGTTGAGGTCGATGAAGTCGTACCTGATGACACCGTCGCGATCGATCACATAGGTGGCCGGGACGGGAAGGAACCACGTCTCGTTGCCGTTCATCGCGCCGAGATCGCGGTCATGGTTCCGGTAGTACCCGACCTGTTCGGGGACCATCTCGTACACGAGGTTGAAGGCAGACGCCACCTCGCTCCCGACGTCGGAGAGCACCGGAAAGGTGAGCTCGGCCTTGTCGACGAGGTCGAGGGAGACGTCGGGGAGGTTGGGCGAGACGGCGACGAGCGTGACGCCCCTGGCCTCTGCGTCGGCGAGCGCCGCCTGGAGGGCACGCAACTCGAGGTTGCAGAAGGGGCACCACGAACCCCGATAGAACGAGAGGACGACCGGGCCGCCTTCGAGGAGGTCGGCGAGCGCTATCTGGTTGCCGTGCGCGTCGGAGAGTTCGAACATCGGAGCACGGTCGCCGGAGCGCAGCGCGACATCGAGGATGTCGGAGGCTGCGAGGGCGTCGGCTTGGGCCTTGTACACGGCGGCGCGTTCAGGGTCGAACGACTTCGCCCCTGCGGTGCGGGCCGCCAGATCGTCCTTCAGTGACACGTTCCCTCCTCGAGGTCCAGGCGCTCGATCCTATGCCTGCGCTCCACCGACGTCGGGTGGTGGGACCCGACGTATCGTTGTGTCCACCACCCGCGTCCGCACTCATCGAAAGCAGGATCCATGCAGTTGGGCATCCTCTCCCGGGCACCTCAGGCCTACAGCACCCAGCGACTCGTCACCGCAGCCCGTGACCGTGGACATGACGTCAAGGTGCTGAACACGCTCCGCTTCTCCATCGACCTCTCGGGCGACGAGCCGGACCTCCAGTACCGGGGCCGTCCCCTCCCGGACT
>CP070681.1:1240416-1242738 GCA_020352575.1 Acidimicrobiia bacterium
GGGGGGGGGGGGGCGATCGCTGCAGGACCCTCGCCGACACCAACCCCGCATCACCTTCGAGGCGGTGGAGGAGTCGTCGCACTCGAAGGACCGCGACGAGGCGTGCACCTCGGCCATCGAGGGGTGGTTGGACGACCGGTAGCCTCGCCGCATGCGCCGATCCGATCTCTCCTGGCTGCTCGCCCTCACCCACCTCCCTTCGATCTCCGGGCACGAGGACCGCGTCGTCTCCTTCGTCCGGGACTGGGTGGGCCGCCGAAACGACCTCCGTGTGAAGGCCGACCTGTCCGGCAACCTCTGGGTCACCCAGGCGCGTCGGAGTCGACGCGCCCCGCTCTACGTCACCGCCCACATGGACCACCCGGGGGTCCTCGTCACTGCCGTCGCCGGTCGGGACGCCGAGGTCGAGTTCCGAGGGGGCGTCCGGTCCGGCTACTTCGAGGACGCCTCACTCCACTTCTTCGCCCCTGACTCCGACGAGCCCGTGGGGGCGCGCCTCACGAGCTACGACCCGGCGACGAAGTCGGGCACGATCCACGTCCGTCGTGGCGCCGTGGAGGAGGGATGGATCGGGCGTTGGGCGTTCCCGTCACGGTCGCTCGGCGTGAAGGGGGACCGCCTCCATGCGCCGGGATGCGACGACCTCGCCGGGGTCGCCGCAGCACTGTCGTTCCTCGACCGAGCCCGGAAGAAGGACGGGCTCGGCCATGTGGGCGTCCTCCTGACCAGGGCCGAAGAGGTCGGCCTGGTCGGTGCGATCGCCGCCAGCCGTGGGGGCAGCATCCGCGACGATGCCCGCCTCCTCTGCCTCGAGACCTCACGGAGCTACGCCGAGTCACCGATCGGAGGCGGCCCGGTCGTGCGGGTGGGGGACCGGCTCACCGTGTTCGACGCCGAGCTCACAAACCGGGTGTCCGAGGTGGCGACCAGGCACGGCAAGGCGTTCCCATGGCAGCGCAAGCTCATGCCGGGTGGTGTGTGCGAGGCTTCCGTGTTCGCTGCCTACGGCTACGCCTCCACCTGTATCTGCCTCCCCCTTGGGAACTACCACAACATGGGGAACCTCGATGAGGTCGAACGGGGCGCCGGCGACGCGACCCCGAAGCCCGAGGTGATCTCGCTGTCGGACCACGACGGCCTCATCCGACTCCTGCTGCTGGTGGCGGAGCACCTCGATGAGCCTGGCGTGGACGTCCGATCCCGCCTCGAGGATCGCTTCGACGGCGCCGTCCTCGAACGCCCCGCGGGGTAGCCTCCGGTCGCAGCCAACGACCCTCCGAGGAGCACACGATGGAGTACCGCGTCGAGAAGGATTCGATGGGTGAGGTACAGGTCCCAGCAGACGCCTACTACGGGGCGAGCACCCAGCGGGCAGTGGACAACTTCGCCATTTCGGGCGGCCGCGTCGGGCGACGGATCATCTGGGCGTTTGGCCTCCTCAAGGGCTCTGCGGCCACCGTCGCCGGGCGTTCGGGATACGTGGATGCCGAGAAGGCAGAAGCCATTCGGTCGGCTGCCGACGAGGTCATGGACGGGGATTGGGACGAGCACTTCCCCGTGGACGTCTTCCAGACCGGCTCGGGTACGTCATCGAACACGAACACGAATGAGGTCGTTGCGAATCGAGCCACACTCATCCTCGGTGGTGAGTTCGGCTCCCGGCTCGTCCACCCGAACGACCACGTCAACTTCGGGCAGTCGTCCAACGACACCTTCCCAACGGCCATGCACGTGGCTGCGGTCGCAGCCATGCATGAGGACCTCCTCCCTGCGCTCGACACGCTCGCCTCCTCGCTGGAGGCCAAGGCGTCGGAGTTCGACGGCGTGGTCAAGTCGGGTCGCACGCACCTCATGGACGCAGTGCCGGTCACGCTCGGCCAGGAGTTCGGGGGCTACGCCACCCAGATGCGCAAGGCTGCCGAGCGGGTCGAGAAGGTCCTGCCCGAGCTGGAGGAGCTCGCCCTCGGTGGAACGGCCACGGGGACCGGCATCAACTGCCCCGACGGCTACGCAGCCGACGTGATCGCCCTCATGGCCGAACGCACCGGGTATCCCTTCGTCGAGGCAGCGAACCACTTCGAGGCCCAGGCGATGAAGGACGGCGTGGTGAACGCCTCCGGCACCCTCAAGACGATCGCCCAGTCCCTCTTCAAGATCGTGAACGACCTGCGGTGGCTCTCCTCCGGGCCCGTGACCGGCATCGCCGAGATCCAGCTCCCGGCCCTCCAGCCGGGCTCGTCGATCATGCCGGCGAAGGTCAACCCCGTGATCCCCGAGGCGGCGATGATGGTTGCGGCCCAGGTCGTCGGGAACGACGCTGCC
>CP070681.1:1242838-1248437 GCA_020352575.1 Acidimicrobiia bacterium
CCGGCCGTTCGTGAAGTTCTCGAAACCCGCCACCCGTGACGGGGACGCGCTCAACGGACTGCCGGTGCGCATCGGTGCAACAGGAGCGCCCATCTTCGAGGACGCCATCGCCTGGATGGACTGTCGCGTGGTGAACCCGGTCGACTGCGGCTCGCACACCTTCTTCATCGGCGCGCTCGTCGACTGCGAGATCAACGACGACGAGAAGCGGCCCGCCGCGATGACCGACACCCGCATGAAGTACGGCGGCGTCATCCGGGGCGGCCACTGATCAGTCGAGGCCTTCCCACAGGTGGTCCGTGGCCCGTTTCCACGCGATCCCGAACAGGATCCCGAGGAGCGCAAGGGCGAGGATGAGTGGCCGGAGCGGGACCCGGTCCGCAATGGCCCCGACCGCAGGTTGCACGATCGCCATCACGAAGGTCATGGCCGCGAAGTCCAGTCCCACGACCCGCCCCCGGATGTGGTCGGGCACCAACGCCTGGAGGCCGTAGCTCGAGAGGGCCCACTGGGACCCTCCCCCGAGGTGGCCGACCACCACGAAGAGGGCGCCCACCCAGAGCGAGTCGGCCCAGGAGAAGCCTGCGTACCCGACGCCCCAGAGCGAGATGGCGATGCCGATCACGCCGAGGAGGCGGCCGTCGGAGGAGCCGAACCACCGTCGCGCCAGGAACGGACCGATGAGCGCACCGAGGCCCCGGGCGGCGAAGAGGAAGCCCGTGCCGTCGTCGCCTCGCCCGAAGAGCTCCACCGATGCGACCGCCAGCAAGGTGATGGGCCCGGATGCGACCACCGCGAAGCCCGCCTTCGAGGTGAGCAGCGCTCGGACCTGTGGCCGACGCCATGCATAGGCAAGGCCCTCGCGCACCGACGACAGCATTGATGCCCGCCCTGCGGGCGCCTCCTCGGCGAGGGGCGTGCGGATCCGGGCCACGAGGATCGCCCCCACGAAGAACGTGGCGGCGTCGATGGCGAACGCAACCGGGCGGGAGAACGCCGCGGCGACGACCCCTCCGAGGGCGGCACCCACGGCAGCCATCGTCCCCCAACTGGAGCCCATCAGTACGTTCGCCGCCGACAGTTCGGCCCTCGAGACGAGGTTCGGCAGGCCCCCGCTCGCGGACGGGTTGACGACCGAGACCGAGGCTGCGACCAACGCAATGCCGAGGAGGCCCCCAGCGGGAGTCAGCCGATCACCGAGGAGTGACAGCACGAGGACGGTCGTACCGGCGACGAGGTTGGCGCCGAGCATGAGCCGTCGCCGGTCGAACCGGTCGGCGAGGCTGCCGGCGAACGGCGAGAGGAACAGCCCGGGGAGGGAGTTGGACACCATGACCCACCCGGTGGAGAAGGCGGAGCCGGTCGCCTCGTACACGAGTCCCAGGAGCGGCACGAGGAGGAACCAGTCGCCGCCGAACGAGATGAGGCGGGCGAGGAAGAGTCGTCGGAAGTCGGGGCGACCAAGGAGGATCGAGCGGTACTCGCCGGTGGACATGCCGGCGGCACGGTACTTGTGCCGATCTACGATCCGTGCCCCGACGACGGAGGAGCCATGGACGTACGACTCGATGACAAGGTGGCGATCGTGACCGGCGGCAGCCGGGGCATAGGCCAGGCCATCGCCGAGGAGTTCCTTCGCTCGGGCGCGACCGGCGTCGTGGTGACGAGCCGACGTCCCGAGAACGCAGAAGTGGCAGCCGCGGCGATCGGGGAGGCGACCGGTCGCCCTGAGGCCATCGAGGCGGTGGTCGCCCGCGCCGACTCCCGGGACGACGCAGATCGGACGGTTGCGTTCGCCGTGGAGCGCTTCGGATCCTGCGACATCCTCGTGAACAACGCCGGCACGAATCCGTCTGCGGGCATGCTCGCCGACGTCGACCAGGCGGCGGTCGAGAAGACGTGGCAGGTCAACCAGATGGGCCCCCTGCTCTGGTCGCAGGCCGCGTGGCACGGATGGATGGGGGCCAACGGCGGCACGATCATCAATACGGCGAGCCTCGGTGGCCTGCGTCCCGGTGCCGTGCTGGGCGCCTACAACGTGTCGAAGGCGGCCCTCATCTTCATGACGCGCCAGATGGCGCTCGAGATGGCACCCGGCGTCCGGGTGAATGCGGTGGCCCCTGCGGTGGTGAAGACCAAGCTCTCGGCCATGCTCTGGACGGGCAACGAGGCCGGGGCTGCGGCCATGCACCCCCTCAACCGCCTTGGTGAGGTCGAGGACGTGGCAAATGCAGTGACGTTCCTTGCCTCGGACAAGGCATCGTGGATCACCGGCGTGACCCTTCCCATCGACGGGGGTGTCGACGGGACGGGGGCGTCCGGAACGCTCGCCTAGGCCAGGCGGGCGGGGAACCCGCCCTTGCTGATCGGCCCCCACTCGTCGACGGTGATCGTGAGGAGGCTCTTGCCCTGGTCGAGCATCGCCTGGCGGTACTCGTCCCAGTCCGGATGCTCGCCAGAGATGACCCGGAAGTACTCGACGAGCCCGTCGACGGCCTCCGGCACATCGGTGACCGTAGCGGTCCCGTAGACCTGCACCCACTCACCGCCGAAGTCGTCCGACAGCACACAGACCGATGCTGAGGGGTTCCGACGCAGGTTCTTGGCCTTGGCGCGTTCGGGATAGGTGCTGATCACGATGGCACCTTCCACCGAGAGGCCCATCGTCACGAGTGATGCCTGCGGGCGGCCGTCCCGTCGGGTCGCCATGAGGATCCCGTGGTGGCGGGGCCGGATGAAGTCCTCCAACTCGGCCCGGTCGACGTAGCGGTCGGTAGCGATGGGTCGTGCCATCCCGCGAGGCTACGCAACGGTCCTGACGCGCAGTGGGCCCGGGCAGTGCCCGGGCCCAACGGCTGTCCGATCGGCTACTCGTCGGTGGTCGACGTCGCCGCCTGGCTCGCGATGTCCGCCACGATGTCGGCGTTCGCCAACGTCGTCACGTCACCCAGTTGACGCTCCTCGGAGATGTCCTTCAGCAGGCGGCGCATGATCTTGCCGGACCGCGTCTTCGGCAGGTCGGGCGTGAACACGATCGATGCCGGCTTGGCGATGGGTCCGAGAGCCCCAGCGACGTGGTTCCTGAGCTCCTGGAGCAGTTCGGGCGTGCCCTCGGTGTTGCCGATGAGCGTCACGAACGCGGCGATGGCCTGGCCGGTGACCTCGTCCTTCCGGCCCACCACGGCGGCCTCGGCGACGGCTTCGTGCGAGACGAGGGCCGACTCCACCTCGGTCGTCGAGATGTTGTGACCCGATACCAACATGATGTCGTCGACCCGGCCGAGCAACCAGAAGTAGCCGTCCTCGTCACGCTTCGCGCCATCACCGGCGAAGTACATGTTTTCGAACTTCGACCAGTAGGTGTCGAGGTACCGCTGGTCGTCGCCGTACACCGTGCGGAGCATGGACGGCCAGGGGCGCCGGATGGCCAGGAAGCCACCGCCGCCGAGCGGGACGCTCTCGCCCCGGTCGTCGACCACGTCGGGCTTCACGCCCGGGAAGGGGATCGTTGCCGAGCCCGGCTTCGTCGCAACGGCACCGGGGAGGGGGGTGATCATGATCCCGCCGGTCTCGGTCTGCCACCACGTGTCGACGATGGGGCAGGTGCCGCCACCGATCTTCTCGTGGTACCACATCCACGCCTCGGGATTGATCGGCTCGCCGACCGTGCCGAGCATGCGGAGGGTGCCCAGGTCGTGGCGCTCGACGTACTCGTCGCCCCACTTCATGAACGCCCGGATGGCCGTGGGCGCGGTGTAGAAGATGGTCACGCCGAGGTCCTCGACCACCTGCCAGAGCCGGTCGTTGTCGGGGAAGTTCGGGGCGCCCTCGTACATGACGCTCGTCACGTGGTTGGCCAGCGGCCCGTAGACGATGTACGAGTGGCCGGTGATCCAGCCGATGTCGGCCGTGCACCAGTAGATGTCGTCGTCCTTGTAGTCGAAGACGTAGTGGCTGGTGGTGGTGACTCCTGTCAGGTAGCCGCCCTGGGTGTGGACGATGCCCTTCGGCTTCCCGGTGGTGCCCGATGTGTAGAGGATGAACAGCAGGTCCTCGGCGTTCATGACCTCGGGGGCGCACTCGGTCGACTGGCCCTCGATGAGGTCGTGCCACCAGATATCTCGGCCATTGACCATGTCGACGTCGTTCTCGGTGCGACGCACCACGACCATGTGCTCGACGGAGGTGGTCTTGGCGACGGCCTCATCTGCGGCGCCCTTCAGGTCCACGACCTTGCCACGGCGCCAGGCGCCGTCCTGGGTGATCACGGCCGTGCAGGAGGCGTCGTTGATGCGGTCGGCGAGTGAATCGGCCGAGAAGCCGCCGAAGACCACGGAGTGCACGGCGCCGATGCGGGCGCAGGCGAGCAACGCCACGGCGAGCTCGGGCACCATGCCCATGTAGATGGCGACCCGGTCGCCCTTGCCCACGCCGAGGGACTTCAGGCCGTTGGCGAACTGGCCCACCTCGGCGAGCAGGTCGGCGTACGTGATGGTGCGGCCATCACCAGGCTCGCCGACCCAGTGGAAGGCGATCTTGTCACCGCCGCCCGCCTCGACGTGGCGGTCGAGGCAGTTGTAGGACACGTTGAGCTCACCATCGGAGAACCACTTGAAGAAGGGGGCGTTCGAGTCGTCAAGGACGATCGATGGCTCCTTGAACCACGTGACCCGCTCCTTGGCGTTGCGCTCCCACCAGCCGAGCCAGTCCACTTCGGCTTCCTCATGGAGGCCGGGCTTGGCGTTGGCCGCTGTGGTGAACGCTTCCGAGGGCGGGAAGGATCGGTCTTCCTGCATGAGGTTCGCGAGTGTCTCGGACACGGTGACTCCCGTCTCGATGGTGATCGTCGCAGAGACTACGTAGGTCCTCGAACGGGTGGGACCAGCGATACCGCTCGGAATGCGGCCGGGGCTCATCGCCACCGACGAGGCCGTGTTCCTCGTCGGTGGGACCTCGGCCGAGGTCCTTTCGTGGTAGGTCGGGGCCTAGGGGGCCTTCGGATCGAGGAAGGGCATCATCGCCCGGAGGGCCTGGCCGACCTGCTCGATCTCGTGGTCCTGCTCGGAGGCCCGCATGTCGACGAGCTTCGGTGCGGCGGACTGCGTGTCGGCGAGGAACTCCTTGGCGAAGGCGCCGGATCGGATCTCGGCGAGGACCTCCTTCATCGCCTCCTTGGACGATGCCGGGACGATCCGTGGGCCGCGGGTGTAGTCGCCGTACTCAGCCGTGTCCGAGATCGAGTACCGCATCCAGGAAAGGCCGCCTTCGTAGAGCAGGTCGACGATGAGCTTGAGCTCGTGGAGCGTCTCGAAGTAGGCCGATTCGGGCTGGTACCCGGCCTCGACGAGGGTCTCGAAGGCGGACTTGATGAGTTCGGACACGCCACCGCAGAGGATGACCTGCTCACCGAAGAGGTCCGTCTCGGTCTCCTCCTCGAAGGTGGTCTCGAGCACCCCGGCGCGGGCACCACCGATGGCCGATGCGTAGGCCAGGCCGAGCGGGTGGGCGTTCCCCGTTGCGTCCTGGTGCACGGCGATGAGGCAGGGGACACCGGAGCCTTCCTCGTACGTGCGCCGCACGAGGTGGCCGGGACCCTTGG
>CP070681.1:1248537-1251681 GCA_020352575.1 Acidimicrobiia bacterium
CAGAACCCCTACTACCAGCAGAGCAAGAAGTAGCTCAGGTCTTGATCCAGAGCACCCGCTCGCTGCGGACCTGCAGCGTGCCACGCTCGGTGTAGACCCGGATCCACGGCATCTGGACCGCGTCGGAGAGGCGCTCCTCCTGCAGTTGGCCGGGGATGCCCCCGACGAAGCGGTGACCGCTCAACGTCGCCACGAAGCACCGCGCAGACGTGGTGGGCTCGACTCCCTCGATCAGGACGGACTCGATCGAGCCCTTGCCGACGAGGAGGAACTCGTCGAAGGAACTGCGGAAGCGCAGCAACGGTTCGGGGCCGGCAAGGAGGCTGAGCACGGCCGTACTCGGGTCCTGCTCGTTGGGATCCGTGAACACCACCCCGCTCAGCTGCGAACCATCGATGAGGTAGACCGTGACATCCACTTCCTCGGTCGGCACCCGGAGGTCGTCGCGGCGTTCGAGGAATCCCTGATCGTCGGTCATGGGCACACGTTACCGATGCCGGCGAGTGCGTCCCTCACATAGTTGCAGCGATGGCATCCTTCGGATCATGCGGAGTGTGATTGGGCTGGTGGCGTGTGCCCTCGTCGTCTCGGCGTGCACCTCCCTGACCGACGCGCCAGAGGTGGCGAGTGTGGTTGAGGATGCCATCGGCACCGATGTCCCGGATCCGATCACGGCCGGTGGTGCCGTCGGGGGAGGCGACGAGGAGTCCGACGCAGCGCCCGACCGCCCCGAGCTCATGGCGCCCGAATTCCCCGATGGACTCGAGTGGATCAACGTGGCAGCTCCCCTTCGCCTGTCCGACCTCCGCGGCAAGGTGGTGCTGCTCGACTTCTGGACCTACGGGTGCATCAACTGCCTCCACATCATTCCGGACCTCGAACGGCTCGAAGAGGAGTTCCGGGAGGAACTCGTGGTCATCGGCGTCCACTCGGCGAAGTTCGAGGCGGAGGGCAGCACCGAGGCGATCGAGGACGTCGTGGCGCGTTACGACATCCGGCACCCCGTCGTGAACGACAAGGACTTCGAGGTATGGCGCGCCTACGGGGCGCGGGCGTGGCCAACGATCTGGCTCATCCACCCGGACGGAACCCTCGTCGGGCGCATGGAGGGTGAGGGTGTCTACGAGGTCGTGCAGCCCGTGATCGCCGACATCGTCCGTGAGGAGGGTGACGAGATCGACCGGGGGGAGCTTGCGCTCGACCTGGTGGAACGGCCCCGCTCCGTGCTCTCGTTCCCCGGCAAGGTCGAGGCCGATCCCAACTCGAACCGCCTGGCCATCGCGGACACCGGGCACGACCAGGTGGTGGTCGTGGACCGCACCACTGGAGCGGTCGAGCAGGTCTTCGGGAGCGGCGAGCGCGGCTTCATCGACGGCGCCGGCCTCGAGGCGGCCTTCGACGGCCCCCAAGGCCTGGCGTTCGACGGGGACACCCTCTACGTCGCCGACACCGGGAACCACGCGATCCGCGCGATCGACCTTCCGACAGGCCTCGTCACCACCGTGGCGGGGACGGGGGAGCAGGGCAGGTGGCCTCCACCTGGGGGAGGCCGAGCAGCCTTCACCGATCTCTACTCCCCGTGGGACCTCCTCCTGGAGCCGGGTGGATCGCTGGTGGTGGCCATGGCGGGATCGCACCAGCTGTGGCGGTTCGACCCGGGCGAGGGCATCGTGGAGCCGTGGGTGGGCAACGGCCGGGAGTCGGTGCGGAACGGCCCGGTTGCCGACGCCGAGCTGGCCCAGCCGTCCGGCCTGGCCTCCGGTGCCGATGGGACGGTGTACTTCGCCGACTCGGAGTCGAGTTCCATCCGCCTCGTCGCCGAAGGATCCACGGACCTGCTCGCCGGGGCCTCCACGGACCTGTTCACGTTCGGGCTCCTCGACGGCTCGGGAGCCGGGGCCCGGTTCCAGCACCCCAAGGGCGTCGAGTGGTTCGGAGGCGCCGTGTGGGTGGCCGACACCTACAACGACGCGATCCGTCGCATCGACCCCGTCAGCGGTTCGGTCGTCACGGTGGCTGGCGGACTGGCGGGCTTCGTGGACGGGGCGACACCTCGCTTCGACGAGCCCGGGGGCATCTCGGCCGCCGATGGGCTGCTGTGGATCGCAGACACCAACAACGATGCCGTGCGGATCCTCGACCCTTCGACCGGAGTGGTGGAGACACTCATCGTCACCGGCATCCAGGCGTTTCGCACGCCGGCGGAGGGCGATGCCATTGCGCTCGAGGAGGTCGAGGTCGCCGAGGGCACAGTCGAGCTCGTCATCGATGTGGAGTTCCCCGAGGGGTACAAGCTCAATCCGCAGGCGCCGTCCTCGTTCACGGTGACCAGCTCTGCGGGCACGGTGGGCACGTATGAGGATACGGCGATCGATCCGACCCTTCCCATCCTCGTGCCGCTCGAAGTCCGCCAACAGGGAGTCGTATCGGTTGAGGTCGCCATCGTCTACTGCGAGGAGGACCAGGAGTCGATCTGCCTGTTCGAGCAGGTCGTGCTCGAGGTCCCCGTCCTGCCGGGTGGTACGGCGAAGTCGATCGACGTGGTCCATACGGTCGTCCTCCCCTGAGGGAACCCACCCCGCTGGGTACCCTTCGGCACGATGTCCATGGAAGAAGCACGCGCGCTGATCGCCCAAGCGGGTGTCGTGGCGTCGTTCTCCGGCTCCGGCCTCTCCCGAGAGTCCGGCATCCACACCTTCCGCGACGACGACGGCATCTGGACCAAGGTCGATCCCATGAAGATGGCGTCGATCGAGGGCTTCCTTGCCGATCCCGAGGGGGTGACCGAGTGGTACGACGAACGCCGCAAGTTCATCGCCGCCGCGAAGCCCAATGATGCCCACCGCGCCCTCGCCGGGTTCACCGGGATGGTGCACATCACGCAGAACATCGACCGGCTCCTCGAGAAGGCGGGTGCGCCTCGCGTGGTGCACCTCCACGGGCACGTCGATGAGGACCATTGCCTTGAGGAGTGTGGCTACTCGGAGGTCGTCGACCCCCTCGAGCCCCGCGGCCTGCGGACGTGCGCATCGTGTGGTGCGCTCATGCGCCCTTCTATCGTGCTGTTCGGGGAGATGCTCCCCGAGGGGGAGTGGATGCGAGCCCACATGGCCGTGGTGGCCGCCGACGTGCTCCTGGTGGTCG
>CP070681.1:1251781-1255643 GCA_020352575.1 Acidimicrobiia bacterium
CCGCCACCTCGCGCTTCGAAAGCAAGGGGAGCTCCTCCCGTGCGCCATCTGGGGCGATGAACGTCACTCGATTCGTATCCGTTCCGAACCCCGAGTCGGGTTCGGCGACGTCGTTTCCCACCAGCAGGTCGACGCCCTTCGTGGTCGCCTTCGTGACCGCACCGTCGAGCGACCCCACCTCGGCAGCGAAGCCCACCAGGTAGGGCCGTGCCTCCATGGCGGCGACCCCAGCGAGGATGTCCTCTGTGGGTTCGAGGTCCACGACCGGTGGGCCGTCCGCCCGGCGGAGCTTGTCGGCGGCCGGAGCGGACGGCCGATAGTCGGCAACCGCAGCCGCGAGCACGGCCACGTCGGCGCCGGCACTTGCCGCCCAGACCGCCTCTGCCATCTCTTGGGCCGACTCGACTGACACCACCTCGACCCCACCCGGCGGGTTGGGCGCTGACGTGACGAGGGTGACGGTGGCACCAAGATCACGTGCGCTCGCCGCAATGGCATGGCCCATCTTGCCGCTCGACCGGTTGCCGATGTAGCGCACCGGGTCGATGGCCTCCCTGGTACCGCCGGCGGAGACGACCACACGCGTTCCTGCAAGTGGTCCACCGAGGGCGCCGGCAAGCGCGTCGACGATCTCGTCCGGTTCGACCATCCGCCCTGCGCCGCGGTCGCCCCCGGCCAACTCCCCCACGGCTGGCCCGATCAGCCGGTACCCGGCGTCGGTGAGCCGCCGGATGTTGGCCTGCGTGGCGGGCGCTTCCCACATCTCGGTGTGCATGGCGGGCGCCAGGAAGACGGGTGCTTCGGACGCAGCCACCGTGGCGGACAACGCATCACCGCTGATGCCATTGGCGAGCTTGGCGAGCGTGTTGGTCGTGCAGGGGGCGATCACGATCAACTCGGCCCATCGCCCGAGCTCGGTGTGGGGGCTCACCCGTTCACTGCCGAACAACGAGGTGACCGGATGCCGACCGGTCAGCGACGCGAAGGTCTGGGCGCCCACGAAGGCGGTGGCGCTGGGGGTGAGGACGACTTCGACGTCCGCACCCCGTTCGACAAGGCGTCGGCACAGGTACGCGGCCTTGTAGGCGGCGACGCCCCCGGTGACGCCGAGGAGGACCCGACGGCCCCGCATCGATCAGTCCTCGGAGTCGACGCCCGGGACGATCTTCTCCTCGAGCACCTCTTCGAAGGCGATCGAGAGCGGCTGGCGGCTCAGGCTGTGCACCTGCGGCGGGACGAAGCTGCCGATGCCCTCGCCGAGCTGGTTGAAGTAGCCGTTGATCTGGCGGGCACGACGCGCCGACAGGATGACCGCGTTGAAGCGGCCTCCGGCGTTCGTGAGGAGTTCATCGAGGTTGACGTTGGAGCTCATGCATCGATCCTTCGGGAGACGGTGAGTATACGGAGGATCTCATCTACTGCCCGTTCGAGGTCGTCGTTCACGACGAGCCAGTCGTAGTTGGCGCGCGCGTGCGCGACCTGCTCGGCGACCACTGCAAGGCGTCGCTCGAGGTCCACGCCAGTGGTGTCGCCCCGACCCTCCAGGCGCGCCCTCAACTCGTCGTCACCCGGAGGAAGCAAGAAGATGGTCACGGCAGCGGGGAATCGACCCTTCACCTGCATGGCACCGTCGTTCTCGATGTCGAGGAGGACGTCGCGTCCAGCGGCGACCGCCTCCCACACCGGTGCCGCCGGGGTGCCGTAGCCGTGGCCGCCATAGCGAGCCCATTCGAGCAGGTCGCCCGCCTCGGCCATGGCGGCGTACGTGGATTCGTCGATGAAGCGGTAGTGGGTGCCGTCGACCTCACCCGGCCGGGGCTCCCGCGTGGTCACGGACACGGAGAACTCGAGCGGGTGCCGTTCGGCGAGGCGGCCGATGACGGTGCTCTTGCCGACCCCGGACGGGCCGGACATGACGATGAGGAGACCGGAATCGTCCGGCATCGGATCAGGAGAAGTGTTCGAGCAGTGCGGTGCGCTGGCGCTCGGTGAGGCCGCGGATCCGCCGGGTGTCGGCGATACCGATCGACTCCATGAGGCGGTTGGCCTTCACCTTGCCCATGCCGGGCATCGAAGGCAGCACGGAAGCGATCTTCATGCCGGCGATCATGTCCTCCGACTCGGCGCGCTCGAAGAGATCGGAGAGGCTGAGCGAGCCTGACTTGAGCAGCTCCTTCATCTCGGCGCGGATCTTCCGGCTAGCCGCCGCCTTCGCCAGGGCGGCAGCGCGTTGCTCTGGCGTACTGGCTGGGACGCTCATCATTCCTCCTCCGTTCGTGCGGGCACGTTAGTGCCGAAGGATCCGTGACCGCCGGACTGCGTACGATCCGGCGATGGATCTCTTCGACGACCTCGGTGCTCGTGCCTTGGCACTCGTTGCCACTCCGTCGCCCACCGGCGACGAGGCTCCCGGTATCGACCTCGTCGCATCCTGGCTGGAGCCGTTGGACGTCGACCTGGATCGGTGGACCGAATCGATGGCTGAGCTTGCCGAGGACCCGGCCTTCCCGGGGTGGGAGGTGGCACGGGAGACTGTTCCCGTCGTCGCCGCCGAGGTCCGCGGCACGCAGCCGGGTCCGACCACCGTGCTGACGGGCCATGTCGACACCGTGCCGGTCGGGGACCCCGCCACCTGGTCCAGGGCTCCGGGGGGCGAACGCCGGGGATCGCTCCTCTTCGGCCGGGGCGCCTGCGATATGAAGGCGGGTCTCGTAGCCGCCTTCGCCGCGTTCGAGGACCGCGTCCGACGAGGACGGGGGTTCGCCGGGACCGTCCGGTTCGTGGCAGTCCCAGGAGAGGAGGATGGCGGCAGCGGGACGCTGGCGGCGATCCGCCGGGGCTGGACCGGTGACCAGGTGGTCATCACCGAACCGACGAGTCGCAACGGCGCGCCGGCGATCGTCGTGGCCCACGCTGGAGCACTGACCTACACGATCGAAGTCGAAGGGCGCTCGGCCCACGCCGCCACCCGGCTCGAGGGCGAGTCCGCCCTCGAGCACCTCTTCACCGTCCACTCGGCGCTCCGTCGGCTCGAGGCCGAAGTGAATGACGTCGAGGCGGATCCGAGGATGCGTGCGCTCGGACTGCCCTACCCCACGACGATCGGCACCGTGCATGGCGGCATGTGGGCATCGAACGTGATGGAATCACTTCGGGCGGAAGCGCGCCTGGGCGTCGCGTTGGGCGAGTCCATCGAGGACGCGAGCGAGCGCATCGAGTCCGGGGTGCGGGCACAACTCGCCGATGATCCGTGGCTCTCTGCACATCCACCCCGCCTTCACCGCACCGGGGCCGCGTTCGGATCCGCCGAGATCTCCGATGACCACCCCCTCGTGCTCGCCGTCGCGGGCGCAGTGCAGGCCACGACCGGGCTCCGGCCCGAACTGGTCGCAGCTCCCTATGGATGCGACATGGCCCTGTGGGCGAATGTGGGTGGCGCCGCCACGCTCGTCTACGGGCCCGGCGACGTGGCGCGCGCCCATGCGCCCGACGAACACGTCGACCTCCGGGAGGTGCGGTCGGTGACCGGGGCGCTCATCCGTCTCCTCGACACCCTCCACCCATCAGTTGACACCGAGTGATTCGGCAATCGCAGCGGCGGCTGCCACCGGGTCATCGGCTCGGGTGATGGGACGCCCGATGACGAGCAGGTCGGCTCCTGCCGACAGTGCCTCCTCCGGGGTCACCACCCGACGTTGATCTCCCCGATCGACTCCGCGGGGCCGTACGCCGGGCGTCACACGGACCAACCCGGGCGCCGCCTCACCGACATCGGCCAGATCGGCGGCCGAGCACACCAGCCCTTCGACGCCCGCCCGGGCCGCCACCCCGGCGAGTAGGGCAACTTGCGGACCAGGGGGTT
>CP070681.1:1255743-1259650 GCA_020352575.1 Acidimicrobiia bacterium
GAGGAGCGGAGGCTCGCTCGGGCAGTGCGTAGGGCGGGGCTGTAGCCAGGGTCTTAGGCACCGTGGGCACGTAAGTCGATTTTGTCATTTGGATCGCGCGCTGCGCGCGTGAAATCCT
Organism: Acidimicrobiia bacterium; assembly: GCA_020352575.1. Lineage (GTDB taxonomy): Bacteria > Actinomycetota > Acidimicrobiia > Spongiisociales > JAENVV01. The sequence continues at coordinate 1,255,862 of CP070681.1, forward strand.
TGGAGGGCGCGCGCTGCGCGCGTACCGTGTCGCCATGCTCGAAACCTGCGCTCGCTGTGGAGGACCGTCGGCGGCCCTCATGGTCTACTCGTACGAGGACCGTGCGGTGTGGCTCGAGGACCTCACCTCGGCCGACCAGATGATCCCGGGTCACCCGATGTGCGACGACCACGCCAATGCGCTCACGCCGCCCCTCGGCTGGACGCTCACCGATCGCCGGACGCTGTCCCGCCTCTTCGCCCCGCTCGAGGTCGCCTAGGGCCGTGCCCCTCGACCGCGACCTCCTCGACGCGGTCAAGGACCTCGACGAGTTCGAGCTCCGTCGCCTCCACATCCTCACCGCCGCCAAGCTCGGCATCCAGGCCTTCGATGGCCTCCCCGGTGTCCGCCTCCGCCAGCAGATGGTGCGATGTGGCAAGGATTCCTGCACCTCATGCCCCCACGGGCCGTACTGGTACGCCCATTGGCGTGAGGACGGAAAGCGGCGGAGCCGCTACGTAGGGAAACTGCTCGACGAACCGGCGACCTGACGTACACTCCCGCACCGGAGGCCCTGTTCGCATGGAATGCCCTGTCTGCTCGACGCAGGACGTCATCGAGATCCACCATCGACTCCCGGACGGTTCCGAGGTGTCGTTCTTCACATGCGACCGCTGTGAGGAGAAATGGTGGATGCAGGGTGACGAGGGGCTCACGCTCGAGGAGGTCCTCGGGCGGTCTCGTCGGCCCCAGTAGGCCGTCCCCCGCGCCATGATGGGCTGACCGATGCGGCGCGTCCCCTTCTTCCTTGGTACTGCACTGGTGTGCGCCGTGGCGGCCGCCATGCTGCGACCCGACCTGTGGTTCCTGATCAACACGCCGACCGGCGGTGACATGGGGGCGCACGTCCTGGGCCCGGCCACGATGCGGGAACTGCTCTTCGAACATGGCCGGATCACCGGGTGGTCCCACTCGTGGTTCGCCGGGTTCCCGATCTACTACTTCTACTTCCCACTCCCGAGCCTCGTCATCGTCCTGCTGGACCTCGTGATCCCCTACGGCGTGGCGTTCAAGCTGGTGGCCGTGGCGGGTGTGATCGCCACGCCGGCAGGCGCCGTGTACCTCGCCCGCGCCCTCGGGCTCTCTCGTCCTGCGGCATTGATCACCGGTGCCTCGGCCGGGCTCGTCGTCTTCACCGAGTCCTACACGATCTACGGCGGGAACATCCCTTCGACGATGGCCGGGGAGTTCGCCTTCTCGTGGTCGTTCGCCCTCGGCTTCTTCGCCCTCGGGGCCATCTCCCGGGCGATCGAGGATCGCCGAAAGATCCCCGTCGCCGCCCTTCTGCTCGGCCTCACTGCGCTCGCGCACATCCTCACCACACTGATGGTGGTGATCGCCTCGTTGGCGTTCTTCTTCCGCTCGAAGGGCACGAGCACCACGGTCGCAACGTGGGCGTGGGGCTTCGGCGTCGCGGCGTTCTGGGCGTTCCCCCTCATCGTCCGCATCGGGTACACCGCCGACATGGGTTGGTCGCCGCTCCGCAGATGGGACGAATTGTTCCCGACCGAACTCTGGTTCCTGCTCCCGCTCGCCGTCGTGGGCATGGTCCTGGGCTTCCGGAAGGCCTTCCTCGCCCCCATCCACCTCATGGTCTGGGTCCCTGCGATCTACTTCTGGCTCGTCATCCGGCTCCCCGAGTGGTTCCCGGACGTGATCGGGCGCGGCTCGTGGAAGCTCTGGAACGGCCGCCTGATCCCGTACTGGTACTTCGGCCTTCTGTTCTTCGCCGGCCTCGGCGTGGCGATGTTGTGGGAGCGCCTCTCCGAACGGCTCCCGGATCGCCTGGCCCTCACCGCCCCCGCCGGGGTGATCGCCGTCGTCCTCGGCATCGGAGCAGGGATCGCCCAGCTCAACGGCCACGACCGGGTCGAGTGGATCGCCGGCGTCGCCGTCGGGTTCGCCGCGATTGCCATCGGGCTCGGCTGGGTGAAGTTCCCGACCGACGAGGTCGGGCCACTCATCCTCACGACGCTCGTGGTCCTCGTCTCGCTCTCCGGCGTTACGTTCCTGGCCGGCTGGGCTCGCTGGAACTTCACCGGCTACGAGGGCAAGGACTCCTACCCGGAGTACTCGGCGTTCATGGAGACGATCGCCGAGTACCCGGACGGTCGCGTCCACTGGGAGGCGAACTCGGACCTCAACCAGTTCGGCACGACGATGGCCCTCATGCTCATCCCGTACTGGACCGAGGGCACCCACACCTCCACGGAGGGCCTCTTCTTCGAGTCGAGCATCTCGACCCCGTTCCACTTCATCAACGCATCGGAGACCTCGACGGCACCTTCGAATCCGATCCCCGGCCTCCCGTACCGGACCGCTGACTTCGAGAGGGGCCTCAACCACCTCCAGTTCTTCGCCACCGACTACTACGTGGCGTTCACCGAAGGGGCGAAGGAACAGGCGCCCGAGGCGGGCTTCGTCCTCCTCGAGGAGTCGGGCCCGTTCGCCCTCTACGACGTGCCGGGCGGCGAGATGGTCCAGATCGCCACCCACCAGCCGGGGGTCTACGTGGCACCGAGCACCGAGCTTCTCGGTCAGTTCGTCCCACTCGTGTCGGAGGAGGAGAACCCGGGCTTCACGGATTTCGCCGTCGACTGGTACGCGGATCTCGGGCTCCAGGAGCAGTGGGTCGTCGATGAGGGCCCCGAGGACTGGCCGAGGGTGACGTCACTCGATGAAGTCGCGGCGCTGCCGACCATCGACGGGAGCGGCGAGGTCACCGACGTCCGTATCGAGGACGAGCGCATCTCGTTCTCGACGACCGCGATCGGCGTGCCCCACCTCATCAAGGTGTCGTACTTCCCCAACTGGACCGCGTCCGGTGCCGAAGGTCCCTACTACGCGGCGCCGTCGTTCCTCATGGTCGTGCCGACCGAGGGCGACGTCGTGTTGGAGTTCTCGAACTCGTGGGTGGAGTGGGCCGGCGTGGCGATGACGCTGGTGGCCGTGGGGGGGCTGGTCGGCGTGTGGTTCGTCCGACGCCGACAGGATGCGTCCTGATGGAGTACCTCAAGTCATTCCTGACCCGTGAGGCCTTCGGCCAATTCATGCGCATGGTCGGGATCGGATTGATCAACACGGTCGTCGACTTCTCCCTCCTCAACTTCTTCTTCGCCGTCCTGGGGTGGGGCGAGATCCTGTCCGTCACGGTTGCGCTGGTGATCGCCTCGCTCGTCGCCTATGTCCTCAACCGTCGCTTCACGTTCCGATTGGACGGCGGCCTCCGGGTGCGCGAGACCGTGGCGTTTGTCGGCGTCAACGTCCTGGCGCTGCTCCTCACGAACTTGCTCGTATGGCTCGCGATCGAGCAGTTCGGCCATCTCACGCAGCTGCAGCTCAACCTCGTGAAGATCATCGCCACGGGGCTCATCCTCCTGCCGAAGTTCGCCGGCTACCGCGACTTCGTCTTCGGTCGCGCGATCAAGGAGAGCGGCGACGGTTCAGCCGAGTCGGCGCCGCAGGTCGAGTAGTCCCCGCACGGTCCTGGGAACCCGACTGAGGTAGGACGATCGCGCCTCGCGCTGCTCCTCGACCACGACCGGGAGCTCGACGATGGAGGCGCCGTCTCGTTCTGCCCGAATCACCAACTCGGTGTCGAAGAGGTCCTTGCGGGCGACCACCTCCGGGAGGAGTTGTGAGATCGCCGAACGCCGGAACACCTTCATCCCGTGGGTGTCGCCGACCCGCGAACCGAGGAGGGTGCGGAGCAGCAGGTTGAAACCCCACGTCCCCATGCGGCGGAACGGG
>CP070681.1:1259750-1265885 GCA_020352575.1 Acidimicrobiia bacterium
CCCGCAGCGGCGGGGTCGTTCCTATCCTCGCCGCCACCCGACCAGAGCATCGTCATGGAACCACTCTCGATCGTCCTCATCGTCCTCGCCCTCGTGGTTGGCCTCGTCCTCGGCCGGCTTTCCCGGAGGCCCGCTGAAGCCCCGGAGCCAGCTGACGATCCCCGGCTCCCGATCGAACGCAGTCGTGCTGATGCTGCCGAGGCGAAGGTTGATTCCCAGGCGCAGGAACTGCAGGACTGGGCTGCCAGCCACCGGGTGCTGGAAGGTCAGGTGACCGATCTCCAGGCCGAGCTGAAGGACGCCAAGGAAGGGGCGGCGACCGGCGGCGACGAGGCCAAGCAGCGGATCGAGCAACTCGAGGCAGAGATCACGGCACTCGGTGATGCCGCGGACCAACTCGAGGCGGCACAGGCGGCTGCGTCCGCGCTCGAGGCCAAGGTCACGCATTTGGAGGGCCAGCTCGAGGCCGGCGCGGGATCCGTGACGAAGGACACCACGGTCGAGCTCGCGAAGCGGGACGAGCGGATTGGCGTCCTTCGCGTCCAGCTCGAGAAGGCGGAGCGGACGATCTCCGACCTCGAGCGACGGCTGGACGGTTAGGCGGCCCCCGCCACCCACTCCTCGACGAGCTCCTCCATCACGGGGAGCGGCAGTCCACCGTGCACCAACAGCACGTCGTGGAAACCCTTGATGTCGAACCGGTCCCCGAGCTCCGCCTCGGCGCGGGTCCGGAGCCGTTCGATGTGCAGCTTGCCGATCATGTAGGCAAGGGCCTGTCCCGGCAGTGAGATGTAGCGGTCCACCTCCTGGGCCACGACCTCATCCGAGATCGGTGTCTTCTCCTTGAAGAAGTCGATCGCCTGCTGCCGGGTCCATCCGAGCGCGTGGATGCCCGAGTCGACCACGAGGCGGCAGGCCCGCCACATGTCGGCCGACACCATTCCGAGTCGATCGACGTCGGAGGAGTAGAGCCCCATCTCGTCGGCGAGGCGCTCTACGTACAGGCCCCATCCCTCGGCGTGGGAGAACGCCAGCGCGTAGCGCCGGAAGGCCGGGACGCCTTCGAGCTCCTGGGCGATGGTTCGGTCGAAGTGGTGGCCCGGCACCGCCTCGTGGAAGGCGATCGCCTCGGCTGCGAACCGGTCCCGTTTCTCGGCCTCATAGGTGTTGGCGTAGAAGGTCCCTGGACGGGTGCCGTCCTCGGAGCCGACCCCGTAGAAGGCGGGTGGCAGCGAGGGAGCCTGGTCTGCGGGCACCGGCTGCACGACACAGGAGGCCTTTGGGAAGACGTTGAACCAGTCGCCCACGGCCGCTTCCGCCTTCCGGATCGCCTCCTCGGACCGCTCGATGATCTCCTCGGCAGACGAGAAGCGCATCGAGGGATCCTCCCGGAGCCGCTCGATCACATCGGATGGGTCGTCGAGGCCGAAGGCGAGCACCCCGATCTCGCCGAATTCGGCCCAGCAGCGTTCGACCTCCCGGAGGCCGATCTCGTGGACCTCCTCACCGGTGAGCGGGAGCGACGTGAAACGTCGGATCGAGTCCTCGTACCACTCGGGCCCGAGGTCGAGGTGGGCAAGGCCAGGTCGATCGTCGGGCATGGCCCTTGGGAGCACCTCGTCGCGGAGCATGTCCCGGTAGCGGCCAAACGCGGGACGGACGTCATTTGCGACGAGGTCCTCGAGTCGTGTTCGCCATTCCTCCTCCCCGTCCCACGGGCCGAGCGACCGGGTGTTCACGAACGGGTCGGCCTCGACCGGGGTGGCGAGGTAGGCGTCGATCTGGGTCACGACGTGTCGCACCACGATCGCGGCCGGGATGAGGCCTCGCTTGAGGCCCTTGCGGTAGCGGTCCGCCGAGACGCCGAGGTAGGCGGGGATCTTCGCGTAGCGGCTGGCGATCGCCTCGGCCTGCTCCGATCCGTCGACGGTGGTCTGGGCCGCCGAGCGCAGGAGGGTCGTGTGCGGGCCGGTGAGGGGGCCCGGGACCATCTCGGTCCCCCTGCGGGCGGCGCCGAGGTGCAGTTTCCATGCCTCGTCGATGAGCACGTCGCGGGAGATCCGATCCTCGGGCTCGAGGTCGGCGGGGTCGAGCGCCCGGGCTTGGGCGATGATCTCTGCGGTGACCGCTGCCAGCTGCTCGTCTGCCTCGACGGTTGGGGGAGGGAGCTGGGAGTCGTAGGAACGTTCGCCGATCTGGGTTGCGAGGAGCGGTGCCTGGCTGAGGTAGGTGCGCCAGTACAGGTCGCCGAGGTGGGAGAGGGACATGGGGCCTCGCGGGGAGTGGATCGGCGCAGGGTACCGGGGTCGCGAAAACGTCTGCGAACGATTGCGCCCCGTCTCTCTGTGATGCGCTAGTGTTCTCTTCACCCTGGCATGTGCCTCTTCCGTTGTTGCGGCGGAGAGGTCACATTCGGCGCCCGTCGGTCCCTCCCTTCCGACGGGCGCCACTTATTTCAGGCCCAGATGGGGCCGGGGCCTTCTCCAAGTCTGATGGCTGAGCCCTGGTGCTTCCGGATTGCCACCCAGGCAGCGGCGATGGCGTCGAGGACGTCATGGGGTGCGGCGCGACCCGTGGTGCCCTTGAACGATGCCGGGTCGAGCCCTTCTGCTTCGAGGAGCCCCGCCCGCTCCCGGAGGCCAGCCCATGTCGTCTTGGACCATTGGCATGGCGCGCCGCCGATCACGGCGAATGCCGTCTCCGGGTGCGCCTCGATGAGCCGTGCACCTGAGGTGAGGGCCTCGGCTGCGTCCAGGACCTTGTCGCGCAGCCCCCACGTTTGGCGGGAGATCGCCTTGCCGGTGAGGCGTCGGGCCACGTCGCACGCCGCCTCGTAGTCCCGGGCGTCGTACACGGCACGGGGTGGCGTACTGAACACGCTCGACGCCCGCTTCCCGAGCACCTTCCTCGCCGCCCGTTCTGCGTCCCTCCCCTCGCCACCGTCGGGGAAGGCGAGCGGGATGTCGACGGCGATGAGATCAGCTTCGACCTGGCTGAGGTGCCTGACCTGTGTGAGTCGGCGCAGCCGGGGGTCCGCGACGATCCATCCATCCGGGCTTCCGTCGACCCCCACCACCCTCATGAGCGGGTACGCACGAGGTGGCCCACGCCCAACACCAGCGTCGCCACGGCGGCGATTCCGGCGGCGGTGGGGAGGAGTCCGGTCCCGAGTTCAGCGAGGACGATCGACTCGAGCACTGCGGCTGCGACGACCACCGTTGACCCGAGGACGACGAGCCTGCGAGGCATCGGTGACGCGGCCCCTGGATCCGCCTGGTGTTCCTCGGCAGCCGTGCTCACCGCATCGAGGAATACGAACAGCATGAGCGCCGCGCAGATGGTCCACCACGAAGGCGGGTCGGACAGACGGTGCGTGGCCGCCACCTGTGCCAGGAGCCCTACCGCGATCGGGGTGCGAAGGCTGGAGAGGCGGTGGCGTGCGAGCCAGACCGTGCCACCCGCGCCGATCACTGCGAGGGAGACGACGAGGGGGTGTGGCCCGGTCCACGCGAGCGGAATGATGGCCAGGCCGAGCCCCGCGAGAAGGATGAGCGTTCGGCTCATGTACGGGCTCCCCGCAGCCTGGCCCGCAGGTGTTGGGCGCGAACGAGGGGGAGGTCGAGGGGCTCCCCGGGGTGCCAGTCGGTGACGATGACCCCCTGCTCGGAGAACCGCCGCCGCACGTGGTCGCGTTCGAGGTCCCAGATCCGACGAGCGAGCCGACCGTCGTCGTCGATCGGGTCCGGGAGGAACCCGGTTGGCTCGAGCTCGATGATCACGAGGTCGAAGCCGCGTGCTCGCACGTCGGCAAGCGCCGCCACCATCCGCTCATCGAGGAGGGGCGTGAGGCCGACCACGAGGGCGTTCGCCGGCAGCGTGTGGCTGGGGGCGGCCGACAGGCCCCGCCAGTGGTGCTGCCAGTCGATGCGGCTCTCCATGAGGAGTTCGAGGAGCCGGTAGCGATGACGATCGCCCATGCCGGGCCTGATCCACCTGACGGGTCCACCGAAGGCCATGAGGCCGATGCGATCGAGTCGCCGCCCGTGCGCGTCGATGAGCGCCGAGGCGGCGCGGACCGCGAGGTCGATGGTGGCGTCGATCGATCGACGCGCCTCGGCGAAGGTGTCGATGAGCAGCACGATGTCGGCGTTGCGCTCGGGGTGGCGCTGGGTGACCCAGGGGTCGCCTGCCCGGGCGGTCACCCGCCAGTTGATGGTGCGTCGATCGTCGCCGGGTGCCCATTGGCGGAGATCGGCGTATTCGAGCCCGGGCCCCTTCGCCCTGCTCACCAGTTCCCCGAAGCCGAGACGGGTCTCGACCGGTTCGAGGATCGTCCGTAGGGCCGCTGGGTGGGGGAACACCTTCACCACGGTCCGATCCGTGAGCTCGAGCCCGTATGCGTGGTGGCCTATGGGGCTGCGCCGACCGACCGATCCGCCGCCGAGGAGGTAGGTGCCCCAGCCCGGGAACGACACCCGGGCGGTGAGGGTGGTCGATCCTTCGGGGAGGTCCACGACGAGGACCTCGTCCGGATCGACCGGGACGTCCCCGAGTCGGACGCCCTCGAGCACGGCGCCGGCTGGGAGGTCAAGGCGCACCTCGACGTCCCGGGCCGGCCGGGTCGCGTCGAACGCGACCCTGATGGTGGAGGTGTCATCCTCCAAGACCCGGTCCGGTGCAACCTCGATGGTCACCGATGCGATGCCCTGTTCATTCGTGAGGTGTCCGATCACGACGAGTAGGAGCAGGGGCGCGGCCACGACCACGAGCTCGGGTACCCCGAGGCCGACGCCCATGGCCAGCCCGAGTGCGCCCATGACGAGCATGAGGCGCTGCCGAGGTGTCGTCGAGGAGGTCACCCGCCCGGCGGGACGGTGGGCGGCACCGGCACACGGTCCAGGCACGCTCGGACGATGTCGCCGCCGCTCACCTCGCGGACCCACATCTCTGGCCGCAGTACCAGTCGATGGGCAAGCGCCGGGACCGCGAGGGCCTTCACGTCCTCGGGCAGCACGAAGTCGCGTCCAGCGACGACCGCCTTGGCCCGTGCGAGTGCCATGAGTGCAAGCGCGCCTCGGGGGCTGGAGCCGACTTGCACGCGCTGGGGGTCGCGGGTCTCGTTCACCAGCTCGGTGATGTAGGAGACGATTCCGTCGTCCACGTGTACGGACTCGACGGCTGCCTGCATGCGGGAGAGTTCCCCGGAGGCCAGCACCTGCCGGAGGACCACGTCGTCGGACTCCCGACCGAGGCGGGCGCGGAGGATCTCCTCCTCATGGGGACGATCCGGGTACCCGACTTCGAGTCGCACGATGAAACGGTCCAACTGCGCCTCGGGAAGGGGGTACGTGCCCTCGAACTCGATCGGGTTCTGGGTGGCAACCACCAGGAACGGGGCGTCGAGTCGATGTGACTCCCCATCCACGGTCACCTGGCGTTCCTGCATCGCCTCGAGGAGCGCGGCCTGTGTCTTGGCGGGGGCCCGGTTCACCTCGTCGGCGAGCAGCAGGTTGGTGAACACGGGTCCGGGGCGGAACTCGAAATCGGTGGTGTTCGGGTCCATCACCGTCGATCCGGTCACATCCATCGGCATGAGGTCCGGCGTGAATTGGAGTCGCGAGAAGTCGAGGCCGGCGACCGTGGCGAACGACCGTGCCATGAGGGTCTTCCCAAGACCGGGGAGGTCCTCGATGAGCACGTGGCCGTTTGCGAGGAACGCCACGAGGAGGAGTTCGAGCACGTCCCGCTTCCCCACGACGGCCCGCTCGACCTCGTCGAGGAACTCTTGGCAACGGGTTTGGACATCCATCGGCGGCAGCCTAGGAACGCTCGTCGAGCCGCTCGATGGCGGTCACGAGGGCATCCATCTCGTCGTAGGTGACGCCCTCGTCGACCCCGTCGTTCGCCCTCCGGGCAGGGTGCAGGGCCTCCCATGCGTCCGGGCCGAGGAGGTCGCGGGCGTGTGGATCATCGACTGCCACCCCGTGGTCGGACCTGAGGCGGGTATCCGCGACCGTGCGGAGGCGGGGCACCACCCGGCGATCGAAGTCGGCCCGGAGCGTTTGCGAGAAGGCGACCATTCGCTCGAGGTCCGCAAGGCGGGGCGGCAGGTGCTCTGCTCTTCGCGGCCGGCGA
>CP070681.1:1265985-1270256 GCA_020352575.1 Acidimicrobiia bacterium
CGCGGCCTCACCATCGACCTCGGGTTCGCGTGGACCGACCTCGGTGGGATCGAGGTCTCGTTCGTCGACGTGCCGGGCCACGAGCGGTTCCTCAAGAACATGCTGGCGGGGATCGACCCGATCGATGTCGCGCTCTTCGTGGTCGCCGCCGACGAGGGGTGGTCCGCACAGTCGGAGGAACACCTGGCCGTGCTCGACCTCTTGGGCATCGCGCCCGGGGTCGTGGCCCTCACCAAGTCCGACCGAGTCGACGACGACCTCCTCGAGCTCGCTGCGCTCGAGGTCGCCGAACGCCTCGAGGGCACATCGCTCGCGGGCTCTGCGGTCGTCCCCGTCTCGGCACTCGACGGCGATGGAGTCGAGGACCTCCGGGCCGCGCTGGGCGCCCTCGTCGCTGCAGCGGAGCAGCCACCCGGTCCGCCGACCCTCTGGGTCGATCGCGCGTTCTCGGTGGCGGGCGCGGGGACCGTCGTCACCGGTTCACTGTCGGGAGGAGCCGTATCGGTGGGTGATGCGCTCGTGCACCTGCCCGGCGGGGTCACCACCAGGGTCCGGACCATCCAGAGCCACGAGCAGGACCTCGACGCGGTGGGGCCGGGGAGACGGGTCGCCCTCGGTGTGCCCGACCTTGCCCGGGATGCCGCCGCCCGAGGCACCGTCCTCACACTGCCGGGGGTCCGGGCAACCACCAGGACGATCCTCGCCGACCTCCGCACCGCTCGGGGTCACGACGAGTCGACGACCGGACGGGGGGCGTTCCACGTCCACCTCGGGTCGGGCGACTGGCCCGTGCAACTCAGGGCGATCGATGACCAGACGGCCCTCATCGACTTCGAGGACCCGATAGCGACGGTCGTCGGCGAGCGGTTCATCGTGCGTGACGCCGGCCGACGTGCGGTCGTGGCCGGAGGACGGGTACTCCATCCGTTCCCGCCACGCAGGCGACGTCATGCAGTAGGGGCAGCGCATGTGATGCGACCTCACGTCGAGGGGAGTCCCGATGAATTGGCCTCCGCGCTGCTCTCGACGCTCGGCACGGCCCCGCTCGCACTCTTGGCCGAAGGCTCGGGCGGCGGCGTCCCCACCACGGCAGTGGTCGCCGGTGCCCTGGCCGTCACCCCGGATCGCATTGCCTCGGCCACCGTCCGCGCCGTCTCCGCAGCACGTGCGCACCACCACGAACATCCGTTGCGAGATGGAATCCCCAAGGCCGAACTCGCAGACGCAGCCGGCATACCCGCGGCGTTCATCGACCACCTCATCGACGGCGAGGACCACCTCGAGGCGATCGGATCAGCCGTCGCAGCCGACGGCCACCGGCCCCAGCTCACCGACGCGCACGAAGCGCAGTGGAAGGCCGCTCGGGCAACACTCCTGACGGCCGGTTTCGGGCCACCCCGCGCATCGGAGCTGATCGAAGACCAGGAGCTCGCCCACGCCCTCATCCGCCGCGGCGACCTCGTACAGGTCGACGAGTTCCTCTACCTGGCGGAGACGCTCGGCGGCCTCGGCGAAGCCCTGGCGACGCTCGATGCGCCGTTCACTGTGTCGGAGGCGAAGGACGCACTCGGCATCTCGCGCAAGCACGCAGTGCCGCTCATGGAGTGGTGTGATGCGACCGCCCTCACCAAGCGGTCAGGCGACGGGCGGGTGCTGCGGGACTAGCGCCCGGCGGAGGCGGAGAGGGCTCGCTTGCGATCGGACTCGGTCATGCCGCCCCAAATCCCGTATGCCTCTCGCAGCGTCAGGGCATAGGTGCGGCAGTCGGTGAGGACCGGGCAGACCTGGCAGATGGCCTTGGCGCGCGCCTCGCGCCGTTCACGCTCGTCCTTCTTCTCGAACGCGGTCGGCGGGAAGAACAGGTGGGCGTGGTTGCCCCGACACATCCCCTCGGTCTGCCAATCCGTCACCTGGTCCACGGACCATCCTCTCTCGCAAGCGTGCCGAGCGAACGTAGCAGTGGGTAGGGGGCGTGTCTAGGGATCCGTGCGAAATGGTTCGGACATGAAGAAAGCCCGCCATTCGGCGGGCCTCTTCATCTGGTCGGGACGGTCGGATTTGAACCGACGACCTCAGCGTCCCGAACGCTGCGCGCTGCCAAACTGCGCCACGTCCCGATCGGGGCCGCGAGGATAGGACGCGCGTCCACCCAAGCGGAACCGTCACGCCCGAACGACCCGCATGGTGGCGATCCGATTCCGGTCCATGTGGTCGACCACCAATTCGACCCCGCCAACGGTCGCCCGGTCGCCCGGTTGCGGGATCGAGCCATGCTCTGCCAGGAACAGTCCTGCCAGCGTCGCATAGGGCCCGTCCGGGAACTCCTCGCCGATCGCGTCTGCCACCGCCTCGTAGGGGATCCGGCCGTCCGCGATCCACAGGCCCTCACTCACGGCCACGATGCTCGGACTCCCGGGGTCGAACTCGTCACGGAGGTCGCCGATGAGCTCACCAACGAGGTCCTTCGCAGTGATGAGGCCGTCGAAACCGCCGTGCTCGTCGAGCACGATGGCGTAGCCGATCCGACGGACGCGGAAGTCCCTGAGGGCGTCCAGGAGGGCTGCCGACTCGGGCACGAATTGGGGAGTGCGCACGAGGGATCGGAGCGCAGCCGGCGAGACCGCCTGCCCTGATCGCAGGACGTCCTTCACGTACAAGACGCCCACGAGGTCGTCGAGCGAACCCTCCTCGGCGAGCACCGGGAACCGCGAGTGGCCCGTCTCGGCAACGACCTCGCGGATCGCATCCACGTCGAGCGGAAGCCGAAGCGAGACGACGTCCACCCGGGGCGTCATGACCTCGCGGACGGGCCGGTCCGAAGCGGCGAACAGGGCGTCGATGATCTGGTGGGTGCCCTCACCGATCCCCCCCACGGCGAGGCCCATCGCCGCGAGGGCGCGGATATCGTCCTCGGTGACCTCGGGAGCCTCCCTCCGGAACCCCCACCGGGTCGGCCGGAGGAGGCCACGGCTCACCCCCATGAACACCCTCGACACGGGCGTGAGGACCCGGCGGAGCCAGAACAGCGGCACCGACGCGAAGAGCCCGTACGCCTCGGGGTCCCGGGAGGCCATCGTCTTGGGGGTGATCTCCCCGGCCACGAGAATGAGGGCCGTCATCCCGAAGGTGGCGAGCACCGGTCCGAGGGGCTCACCGATGAGCTCGGTCGCGAGCACCGTCGCAATCGTCGCAGCGAGGATGTTCACGAAGTTGTTGGCGACGAGGATCGTGCCGATGGTGCCCTCGGCATCGTCCGCCAATGCCGCGAGCCGCTGTCCCCGGCGGCCGTTGCTGCGGAGCTGGTCGAGGCGCTCTCGTGGGATCGCCACCACGGCGGTCTCGGACCCCGAGAGGAACCCGGACGCGAGGAAGCAGAACCCGAGTACGACGAGCAGGCCGAGTTGGGTGGGGGTCACGTCAGACCGACGACCCCGCGGGGATGACGGCCCGCAGCTCCTGGGCGGTGAACGGCTTCGCCACCCACGCGTCGGCACCAGAGCGATCCGCGAGGAATGCGTCGGCGGACCGATCGAGGAGCAGGACGAGCGGCGCTTCGCCGATGAGCCCGGCTGCAATGGCGTCCTTGCACGACCGCACGACGGCCATGCCACCCATCGATCCGACCTGCATGTCGATCACGATTGCATCGGGTTCGGCATCGGCCGCGGCCTGGACCGCCTCGCGCGGGTCGACGACGGTCCTGATGGCGCGACGGGGGCCGCTGAGGGCGGCTTCGACGTCGTTCCGCACCCAGTCGTCGTCGGCAATGAGCAGCACGGTGGCCATGGCGGGGGATCGTAGTGGGCGTGGTGTGGGGAGGTATCGGAGGCAGCGGCTACCCTCGTCGCCGTGATCGACGAGGACGGGCGTCCCGGCGAGGCGTGCGGTGTGTTCGGGGCGTGGGCCCCGGGGCAGCAGGCGAGCCTCCTCACCTACTTCGGACTCTTCGCGCTCCAGCACCGTGGACAGGAGAGCGCCGGCATCTGCGCCTCCGACGGCGAGACCGCCACCGTGTTCAAGGAGCTCGGACTCGTCCCCCAGGTCTTCGACGAGCAGGTGCTCGCCGGACTCGAGGGACACCTCGCCATCGGCCACACCCGATACTCGACGACGGGTTCACCCAAATGGGCGAATGCCCAGCCGGTGTTCCGCCAGGTCGGTGATCGATCGCTCGCCGTGGGCCACAACGGCAACCTCACCAACACGGTGGAGTTGGCCCGGGAGGCAGGTCTCGCCGACGTCACCGACACCGAGATCATCATCGAGCTGCT
>CP070681.1:1270356-1275656 GCA_020352575.1 Acidimicrobiia bacterium
GTCGGCATGTTCGCCTCGATCATCGGCTCGTTCCTCGTGAAGCCGAAGGGAGCGGATGACCTCGCGTCTTCGCTCCACCGGGGCACGAACATCGCCATGGTGCTCGCGGCCGCCGGCGTCCTGGGTCTCGTCTACATGCTCTTCGGCGACAAGGCCGACAACCCGCTCGGCCTCTGGATCGCCGTGGTCATCGGCCTCCTCGTCGGGTTCATCATCGGCAAGATCTCCGAGATCTCCACGTCGGACCACTACGGCGCCGTGAAGCACATCGCCAAGCAGGCCGAGACCGGCCCCGCCACCGTGGTGCTCGCAGGTGTTGCGGAGGGCATGCGTTCCGCAGCCTTCTCGGTCATCGTGACCGCAGCCGGCATCGGCGGTGCCTTCTGGGCCGGCGACTGGGCCCTCGGCGGTGAGGGTGGCATCTACGGCGTCGCCATCGCCGCGATCGGCGTGCTCGCCACGCTCGGCATCACCATCGCCGTCGACGCCTACGGCCCCATCGCCGACAACGCCGGCGGTATCGCCGAGATGGCCCACCTCGACCCCGAGGTCCGCGAGGCCACCGACGCCCTCGACTCGCTCGGCAACACGACTGCTGCAATCGCCAAGGGCTTCGCCATCGGCTCTGCAGCCGTGACTGCGCTGGCCCTCTTCTCGACGTTCACCCGTGCTGTGGGCCTCGAGCAGATCGACCTGCTGAACGTCGGCACCGTGATCGGGCTCTTCCTCGGCGCGGCCTTCCCGTTCCTCTTCTCGTCCCTCACCATCGCCGCGGTGGGTAGGGCGGCCTTCACGATGATCGAGGAGGTGCGGCGCCA
This sequence comes from Acidimicrobiia bacterium, assembly GCA_020352575.1. Taxonomy (GTDB): domain Bacteria; phylum Actinomycetota; class Acidimicrobiia; order Spongiisociales; family JAENVV01. The sequence continues at coordinate 1,271,175 of CP070681.1, forward strand.
GTTCCGTGAGATCCCCGGTCTCAAGGAGGGCGATCCCAACGCCCGCGCCGAGTACGCCAAGTGTGTCGAGATCGCGACTGCGGGTTCGCTCCGGGAGATGCTCCTCCCGGGCGGCCTCGCCATTGCACTCCCGCTCGTCATCGGCTTCATCGACGTGGAGGCCCTCGGTGGCTTCCTCGCCGGTTCCCTCGTCACCGGCTTCCTGCTCGCCATCTACATGGCGAATGCCGGTGGTGCATGGGACAACGCCAAGAAGTTCATCGAGGCTGGTGCCTTCGGTGGCAAGGGCTCGGATGCCCACAAGGCGGCCGTGATCGGCGACACCGTTGGTGACCCGTTCAAGGACACCGCGGGCCCGGCACTCAACATCGTCCTCAAGGTGATGACGATCGTCAGCCTCATCTTCGCCACGGCGTTCATCGGCTGATCGCCACCACCATCGACCTGCACGCAGCCGGGCCTTCGGGCCCGGCTGCGTCGTTGACCACCGCTCATGCCGTACCAACTCCTCGCCCTCTCTGCAGCCTTCTCATGGTCGATCGGCGGGCTCATCGCGGCCGAGCCGACCCGGGTGCTGGGCGGTCCCCGATTCACGCGGATCCGCATGTACTGGGTGTCCGTGCTGCTCGCGGTGGTGGCGTGGATTGCGGGTGGCTGGAGTTCGGTCGAGGCGAGTGACTGGCTGCCGCTGGCCCTCTCGGGGTTCATCGGCCTCGCCATCGGCGATGCGGCACTCTTCACGGCGTTCGCCCGCCTCGGTCCCCGCCGCACGGGGATCCTGTTCGCTGCGAACGCCCCGATGGCAGCTGCGCTCAGTGCGACGTTCCTCGGCGAGCGGTTCTCGGTGGCCGCCCTCATCGGTGCAGGGCTGGTGTTCCTCGGCGTGGCCCTTGCCATCGCCCTCGGCACGCGGCCCGGGCAGTCCCACACGTGGGAAGAAGTGCGGGGCAGCCTCCTCGTCGGCGTCGGGTTCGGCCTCATCGGTGCCCTCGGACAGGCGGTGGCGATCGTCATCGCCGACCCCGTGTTCGATGGCAGCCTCGACCCGTGGGCGGGCGCTGCCGTTCGGTCCATCGTCGGGACGGTCGGGCTCGTCGCCCTCGCTCCATGGCTGGAGCGCCAACGCCGCAACCGCGGCGATCACGCGAAGCTCACGCCTCGCATCCTCGCCGTGGTCTTCCTGTCCGGGACGATCGGCATGGCCATCGGCAAGACGCTCGTGCTCGCCTCGCTCACCGAGGGCGACGCAGGCATCGTCTCGGTGCTCATCTCCACCTCGCCGGTCCTCCAGCTCCCCCTGATATGGCTCATCACCCGGGAACGCCCTGCCATGGGCGCGTGGGTCGGCGCCGCACTGGCCGTCGTCGGGACCGCGCTCATCGTCTAGCCCTACGCTCCCCGGCGTGACGGTCATCTCCCGATTCCTCGAGCAGGCGGCGCAGACGCCCGACGCCCTTGCGTTGACCTTCCTCGAGGACAACCGGTCCTGGACCTACGCCGAGCTGCGAGCCGAGGTCGAGGGATGGGCTGCGTCGCTGCAGGACAGGGGCATCGGCCCGGGTGACCGTGTGAGCGCCGTCATGGACCAGCGGCCCGAGTCCGTGCTGCTCCACCTCGCCCTCCTGCAACTCGGTGCGGTGCTCCATCCGATCGGTACGAGCGCCACGCCCGCAGAGGTGGCGGGACTCATCGAGGACATCGAACCGTCGCTCGTCGTTGGGCCGGGTCAGGACCTGGGTGGCACGGGTCGCTCCGACACACCCCTCCCCGGTGAGGACGACCTCGCCTGCATCCTCTCGACGTCGGGCACGACCGGCCGCCCCAAGGGATCGCTCACCACCCACGGCAACCTCGGCGCGAACGCCGACGCCTTGATCGAGGCGTGGGGCATCTCATCGTCCGACACGATCCTCCACCTCCTCCCACTCCACCACGTCCACGGGCTCTTCGTTGCCATCCACCCGTTCCTGCTCACCGGCGGATCGGTCATCCTGGGAGGGCGCTTCTCCCCGGACACGGTGGTCGCCCACATCGATCGTGCGACGGTGCTGATGGGGGTGCCGACGTTCTACACGCGGCTCCTCGACGACGACCGGGTCGGGCACGACCTGCTGGGCCACATGCGCCTCTTCACGTCGGGTTCGGCGCCGCTGCTCGCTGCGACCCACCGGGAGTGGGAGCAACGGACCGGCCACCGCATCCTCGAGCGGTACGGCATGACCGAGATCCAGATGGCGCTCTCGAATCCGCTCGATGGCGAGCGGCGGGCGGGCACGGTCGGGATGCCGCTGCCGGGGCTGGAGGCACGGATCCGCAGCGCATCGGGCTCGCTCGTCGGGGTGGGGGAGGCGGGCGTCCTCGAGGTGCGGGGGCCGACCGTGTCACCCGGGTACTGGCGTCGGCCGGACGCCACCGAGGAGTCACGGACCGATGACGGTTGGTTCATCACCGGCGACGTGGTGACCAGGAGCCGGGACGGGTACCACACCATCGTCGGGCGTACGTCCGACATGATCATCAGCGGTGGCCTCAACGTGTACCCGAAGGAGGTCGAGGACGTGCTCGATGGCGTCCCCGGGGTGGTAGAGAGCGCAGTCATCGGGGTACCGCACCGCGACTTCGGGGAGGCGGTCCTCGCCGTCTGTGTGGGCGAGGCCGAGCAAGAGGCGGTGATCGCCACAGCCCGAGCCCGCTTGAGCGCCTACAAGGTCCCGAAGGCGATCGAATGGGTGCCGGGACTCCCGCGGAACTCGATGGGGAAGGTCCAAAAGGCCGCCCTGAGGGACCGGTTCGCCGGAACGTTCGACGCCTAGCTCGACGGGCCCGCGACCAGCCTTGTCGCTTGTCATCGGTCGCTTCCTAGCCTCCCCAGCATGCGCCTCCACTTCGTCCGCCATGGACAGACGCCTGACAACGCCGAGCGCATGTGGCAGGGGTGGGGTGGCCGCGGGCTGAGCCCCACCGGTCGGGTCCAGGCCGGTCGGCTCGCCGAGCGACTTGCGAGCCGGGAGTTCACGAGGGTCCTGTCGTCGGACATCGAACGCGTCCTCGAGACGTCGGCGTTCCTCGGCCAGGCGGTCGAGGTCGATGCCAGGTGGCGTGAGGTCCACGTCGGCCAGTGGGCCGGGCGGCGGATCGCCGATACGTACGCCGAACATCCCGAGGTGCTCGAGGGATTGCGCAACGGGGACGACGTCCGCATCGGTGGGGACGGCGAGTCGATCTCGGAGTTCCACGACCGCATCCAAGGGTCGCTGCGATCGCTGCTCGACCAGCACGACGACGGGGACGAGGTGCTGGTCGTGTCCCACGGCGGTGTCATCGGTGGGCTCACCGCAGGGGTGTTCGGTACCCGCTGGCCGATGAGCCCGACCGCCCCCCTCCACAACACGTCGATCACCTCGTTCGATGTCGCTGCGGACGGCTCGCTCTCGCTCACCCGCTTCAACGACGACACCCACCTCGACGATGAGCACGTCGACCTGCCTGACTTCCTTCGCGGTGCGCGGCGGCTCCGCCTCATCAGGCATGGCGAGTCCACCGGCAACCTCTCGGGTGCCTGGGAGGGCAAGGGGGGTGACGGGTTGAGCAGCGAAGGGGTGCTGCAGGTGAAGGCTGCCGCAGCGTCGCTCGAACTCAACGAGGTGGTCTCCTCGGACGCCCCGCGAGCACTCGAGACGGCACGACTCCTCGCCCCCGAGGTGCGCGTGGACGAGGGGCTGCGGGAACTGGATCCTGGCTCCTGGGAGGGGCTCACCTTCGACGAACTCGTCCACGCGGATCCGTCGCTCGCCAATCGGATCTACCGCGGGCGCGAGGACCTCCCGCGTGGTGGTGACGGGGAGACCTGGGCCGAACTCGCCGAGCGGATGCGGCGGACGGTGGATGGCATCGTCGAGGAGTCGGACGGCGACGTCACGATCGTCTCCCATGGCTCGGCCATCCGGGCCTACCTCCTCGACCTCATGGGGTTGGGATGGGCCGAGCAACCCCGCCTCGCCACGATGCCGAACACCGGGCTTGCCGAGGTCCTGTTGCTCGATGGATTCACCCGCCTCCACACGTATGGCCTCGCCCCTTGGCGCGGTGAGGATGTCGCGCCCGGCCGCTGATCCCTAGCCTCCGCCCCATGCAGATTGGGGTTCTCCGCGAGATCAAGAAGGACGAGTACCGGGTGGCGGTGACGCCGGCCGGCGCCCACGAATTGGTCCAGCACGGCCACGACGTCGTGGTCGAGGCGGGTGCCGGGCTCGGGTCGTCGTTCCCGGACGACGAGTACCTCCACGCCGGGGCACGGATCGTCGACGCCGATGCTGCGTGGTCCTCGGAGCTCGTCTGCAAGGTCAAGGAGCCGCAGGAGTCCGAGTTCGGCCACCTCTACGACTGCGGGGCCCTCTTCACGTACCTGCACCTCGCGGCGTACCCAGGAGTGGCCAAGGCCTTGTGTGAGCGTGGCACGACGTCGATCGCCTACGAGACCGT
>CP070681.1:1275756-1279373 GCA_020352575.1 Acidimicrobiia bacterium
ACGATGTTGTCGATGGCGGTGAGGTACGAGCCGCGGTAGCCGGTGACGCCGGTCCAGAACACACCGTTCGCCAGGTAGTTCTTGGTGGTGAGGTTCTCCACCGCGACACCGTCGGCGGTTGCGAAGACACCGTTGTCCCGGATGAACTCACCGTCGAGGATCACCGTGTTGCGGTCCTCCCCTCGAATGGTGAGCCCCGGGGTGGTGATGGTGACCTGCTCCTTGTAGGTGCCGGGACGGATGAGGACGAGATCACCCGGTCCGGCGGCGTCCACCGCGCTCTGGATATCGGGGAAGCCATCGTCGGGCACGACGAGGGTCTCGCCGGACCACTCCCGCGGGACCTCTGCGCGTGCCTCGGTCGCTGCCTCGGCTTCGTCGGCATCGCCAACGATCAGGGTCGCGACCATGCCGGAGTACGAGCCGTCATCGTTGCGGGCAGAGTGCGGGGCGCAGTAGATCTGGTACACGCCCGGCTTGGCGAACCGGAGCATGGTCTCATCGCCCGGCTGGACGAGGTATTCGCCGTATGTGTCCTCGGTCGAGAACGTGCCGCCCGCGTCGATGGCGTTGTGACCCGTTCGGCCTTCGTTGCGGAAGAGGACGCTGCCATTCACGGGTACCTCGATCACCGCAGGGGAGAAGGAGTTGTCGAGCATCACCACTTCGACATCCGCCTCCTGGGAGGCACACGACGCGAGGGCGAGGGTGGCGAGGGCAAGGAGGAGCAGTCGCAGGCGCATGGGCAGCGAGCGTAGTGACCGCCCCCTGTCGCCGTCAGCCCCCGACGGCAGGGAGGCCGGGATCGAGGGGTTCGGGTTCGCCAGCGAGGTGGTGGCCGAAGAACCCGGTGAGCGTCCCGTTCGTGAGGGCGATGATGGTGTCGCTGTCGATCGGCCCGCGGAGCCCGAGGTAGTGCGCGATGGGGAACACGTACGCGACGAACGTGAAGTCATTGTGCTCGGCCCCGGGGATGCTCCACCGGTCCGAGGCAGGGGCGAGGGCCACCATCTCGCCGAGGAGTTCGTCGTTCGGTGTGCCGGTCCAGCCCTCCGACCGGAGGAAGCGGGCGGGCACCGCCATCGGCTTGGCTCGGAGCTCCTCGGGGATCGGTTCGACCCAGGCATCGAGGCCGACGAGCGCGTCGCAGCGGGTGTCCTCGAGGCAGAACCTGGCTGCGGCCCCTCCACCGGTTGAGTGCCCGAACACCCCGACGGACTCGAGGTCGCTCGCCGCTGCGAGTTCGGGCGGGGCGCTCCCCTCGGCCAGTGCGTCGAGCACGAGCCCGATGTCGGCTGCGTAGGTCTCGACGAGGAGTTCGGTCGCTGCAACGTAGGCCGTCTCCCCGACCTCCTCGAACTCGGGGAGGGCGTTGGGGTCATACGTGACGGTCGTGCCGTCGGCGAGCGTGGTGGCCACCGCGCCGTGGGTGTGGTCGGGGGCGAGGACGATGAACCCGTGGGAGGCGATCGCCTCCGCCTGGTCCGGGGCCACGGTGCGGAAACCGGTCCAGCCGTGCGAGTAGACGACGACCGGCCATGCACCTTCGAGGACGGTGGCTCCCTCGGTCGCCGTCGCCTCGACGTAGCGGGTGTGGGAGAAGAGGAACGACGGGAGGCCGCGCTGCTCGGCGATGACTGGTCCGATCGAGGCGATCTCAGGGGTCCATGCCACTGCTTCCCCGGGCTGGTCGGCCGGGTACCACGCCTGCACCATGATCCGCCGCGGCTCGCCTGCGAGCGAGCCATACGGCTCGAGGCGGTCCGGGTCGGTGAGCTCGAACGACGTCGTGCCCACCGCGTAGGGGCCGTCTGGCGTTGGCAGGTCGGGCACCGGGAGCAGCGCCGGCAGTGTTCCCGCGACGAGGGCCACCACGAGCGAGATGGCGGTCATTCGCCACGCCGGACGGTCGGCCTCGGACGGCCCCGTCGACCGGGCGAGGAGGATGCCGACGAGGATCGACGCCGGGACGAGTTGCCAGCGCCATCCCTCGAGCCAGACCTGGGTGCCAACCGTGAGGAGGGCAGCGAGTGCCCACGGGAGCCTCGCCCGTCCACTGGGGAGGGCGAAGCCCACTGCGAGGAGGGCGACGAGAAGGCCCTCGAAGAGGCGCATCGTCAGTTGAGTTGTCGCGTCGTCACGACGACGCCGTCGGAGTCGGCGGTGACGTACTCGCCGGGCGCGAAGGTGACCCCTCCGAACGTCACCGGGATGTCAATCCGGCCCTCGCCGCGCTTCACCGATTTGCGTGGGCTCGTCCCGATGGCCTTCACGCCCACTTCGAGCTCGTCGACGGCATCGGAGTCGCGGATGCATCCGAAGACGATGATGCCGGCCCAGCCGTTGTCCACGGCGAGCCCGGCCAGGGCATCGCCCACGAGGGCACACCGCCGGGAGCCGCCGCCGTCCACGACGAGCACCGCACCGTTGCCGTCCTGCTCCAGCAGGCCCCGCACATGTGTGTTGTCCTCATGGCACTTCACGGTCCTGATCGGGCCGGCGAAGGCGTCGAGTTCGCCGTAGGAGAGGAGTGGGAGTTCGAGGACGGAGGTGTCGTCGGGGTGGGCGTCGCAGAGGTCGGCGGTGGAAAGCATGAGCGGAGGGTATTGCGGTTGCGGAACCTTTCGGGGTGCCCGATGCGTCAGACTGGTGTGATGCCCTGGAGGTTCGAGATGCGCCGAAGTGCGTTGTCCCTGGTCCTGTCCCTCATCCTCGTCGGTTGCGCCGGGGGCGTATCCGACACGACGGCGGGTCCCACGACCACCTCGACACCCACGACGATCGTGGTCCCCACCACGGCTTCCCCCACCAGCACGGCTGCGCCGACCACCACGATCCCCGTGGGGCCGGTCTTCGGCGACACCATCACGGTGGGCGAGCTCATCCGTCTGTCATCCACGCACCGAGTGGTGAACGTGGCCGATGACGACGTCCTGAACGTGCGGATGCTCCCCGGAGCCGGCGGCCCACTCGCCGCCGAACTCGACCCGGCGTACTCCACCTTCCGCTTCACCGGCGAGACCCAAGCCGTCGGAGACGGGGGCAATTGGGCGAAGGTCGTCCTCAGCGACCCTGCCGTGCAACTCGTGTGGGAGCGCGAGGAGTACCAGGTCCCATGGGGCTGGCTCAACGCCTTCTACATGGAACCAATGGAGGAGTGGAGCCCGGTGGGTGGCGTGTGTGACCCGAGCGGTGGGCTCGTCGACCACACCGGTGATCCCGCCTCGAGCTACGGGCAGCTCATCGACCTCCTCCTCATCGACTTCGGCACCTGCACGCAGTTGGTGATCACCCTCGCCGAGGCAAACGGGTTGGATCCGCTCGGCACCACGCTGCCGGACGTCTCGGCGACGGTCCTGCCGTCCGGGATCGTCCGCCTGGGGATCCTCCCGCCGACATCGGGGTGGCTCCAGGTGCTGTGGCCGGCGACGGAGGTCCTCGCCGGTGACCTCGAGGTGTACACGGTGCGCGGCATGATGGGCGAGGTGTGGATCGACATCCACGGCGCCTCGGCCGCTTCCGTCGAGTACCTCGGGGATCAGGGCCAGATCGTGGTCGACCTCTCCGACGGCGCACCGGTCGGCACCGAGAAGGACGATTCGGTGGTCGGGGCGTTC
>CP070681.1:1279473-1282274 GCA_020352575.1 Acidimicrobiia bacterium
GTTTGCGAGGCCCACTCCGACCACGGCTCCGGCGAGTTGGGCCGGGATGAAGGCGATGACCTTCTCGAGGGTGATCTCCCTCGACCACCAGGCGACGAGGGTCACCGCAGGGTTGAACTGGGAGCCCGACACCCCCAAGAAGACTCCGACGAGCACAGCAAGGCCGAGGCCGACCGACACGGCATGGGCCAGGAACTGGGCCGAGGGGTCGAGTCCGAACGCCTCGACTTGGCGACCCGATCCCACGATGAGCACGAGGAGCATCGCCGTGCCGACGAACTCGGCGAGCACCTCTCGGAACGACGTGGGCGGGGCTTCTGTGGGCACGTCCATCGGGCCATGCTCGCAGAACGGGGTGAACCGAGGGTGAACTCAGTCGGCAGCGACGGCCTCGGCCGGCAGCATCGCCGGGATCACCACGAGCGCGCTGAAGGCAGCCACGGTCATCGACACCCACATGATGAGCGAGATGTGGTGGTGCGGTGCGAGCGGTGAGAGCCACAGTCCGGTCATCCCGATGGCGATGCCGAGGGCGTTCGCCACGATCGGCCGCCCCGCCCGCCGAATCGCTCGGTGGACGTACCCCGGGCCCTCCGCCTCGGCGTGTTGGATCGCGGCCACGAAGTGGATGGCGTAGTCGATGCCGACGCCGATGACGATTGAGGAAGCGACCGCAGTGATGAGGTTCAGGTGGATGCCCGAAGCAGCGATGAACCCGAGCAGGGCACCGATGGTCAGCACGAGGGGGACGATCGCCACGAGCGTCGGGCGTAGCCGGCGATAGGTGACGAAGAGCATGATCGCCACCAGGACGAGGGCCGTGAGCACGGACCACACCTGTGCACTCAGGACCAGGTCGGCCATGGCGTCCCAGAGGACGGTCATACCGGTCACCACGACGATGGCGTCCGAGGACTCCTCGACCGCCTGCAGCGCGTCGAGTCCCTCGGAGTCGAGCCCTTCGGTGAGGACCATGAACCGCAAGCCATCGTCGGCAACCATCGACCCCATCGGGAGTTCGACCGAGCCGTCGAGCACGCCGTCGATGGTGCTTGCCGGCAGCGCGTCCGCGAGGCTCGCCACCGAGATGACCGATCGGACCGAGTCGAGGGACTCCAACTCGGCCGTCGCCACGTTGGCGGCCGCGAAGGATGCCTCGTGGTCGGCCGGGTCGTAGGCGAACTCGCCGATGAGCGGGGTTGCCCCGCCGAACAACTCCTCGGTGACCCCGAACGCCTCCCGGAGTTCGTGGTCCTCGGGGAACATGAAGAGCGGATCGGAGTCCACTTCGAGCTGCGGCACGAACACGCCCGCGAAGCCGATGAGTAGGACCGCTGTCGCGATCGCGGGGATCCTGGTCCTGACGATGCGTTGGAGCCCCTTCACGAGCGCATTGCCGACCCTCGGCGGGTGCGCCCTGGGCTCGACCTCCAGCCGAGACAGCAGCGCCGGCAGTGAGAAGAACGAGATGATCCCCGCGAACGTGATGCCGATGGCGGCGTACAGCCCCATCACTCGAATCGGCCCCACGTCGGCAGCGAAGAGGGAGAGGAACCCGATCGCCGTCGAGATGGTCGTGAGGATCATGGGTTTCCCGACCTGGTCCAACGTGGACCGGACCCGCTCGACGGGGTCATCGGTCGTGGCCACGACATCTTGGTAGTGGGTCACGAAGTGGAGGCCGTCGGCCGACCCCATGACGATCACGAAGATCGGCACGATCACCACGACCACGTCGATCGCCGTCCCCGTGGCGTTGATGGCGCCGAAGGTCCAGATGGTGCCGACGATGGCCGGGAAGATCGAGAGCGCAGTGAGCTTGCGGGAGCCGACGTTCGCATAGAACGTGCCGAGGAGGAGCACGATGATGACCGGCGGGATGAGGAGCAGGAAGAGGGAGAGGATGTCGATCACTTCGGCGTAGATCGCCGGGTTGCCTGAGATCGTCACCTCGAAGCGCTCCGGGAGCTCGACCTCGTCGAGGCTGCGGGCGACATTGATCGGATCACCATCGGCCACGACCAGGAGCATTGTGTGTCGGCCGTCCTCGGACAGCAGCAGGTCGGCGAAGGGGTTGTTGCCGGTGAGTTGGGGGATCGCCATCGCAGGTAGGCCCTCCAGGAACTCCGGAGTGACCGCTCCCCCGGTCAGGGGATTGGTCTCGGGGACGAGGCTCGTGACGAGCCCGACCCCCTCCACTTCGGCGAGCGTGTCCCGCGCACGGGCGATGTCGGAGAGGCCCCCAGCGTCGAGGAGCGTCTCGCCGTCGGCGGACGAGAGGACGATGTTGATCGGGTCCGCCGTGTCGTACTTCTCCTGGAGTTCGGCGAACGCCGCGCCCTCCTCGCTGCCCTCGGTCATGAACGAGGAGACGTCTGCGTTGAACTCGAACCAGAAGAACGAGAGGAGGCTCGCAATCGTGATGAGGCCGGTGAGTGCCAGGACCTGCCGGGAGTGGGACACGATGGCGGTGGCGATCCGAGTCATGCGGAAAGCGTACACCCTTGACGACCACTTATGCAACACTTGTGTTGCGTAGCGCTCCACTCTTGTTGTATTGTGTTCCCATGCCCAACCCACCGGTCGATCCGCGCATCGAACGCACCAAGACCGTCGTGCTCCAAGCGGCATTCGCCGTGATCGGAGAGCTCGGGTTCGGCGGTGCCACGATCGACGCGATCGCCCAGCGGAGCGGCGTGGCCCGGTCCACGATCTACCGGCACTGGCCCGACCGAGCCGACCTCCTCATCGAGTCGATGGCACACATGGTCGGCTCAGTCGAATCGGTCACCACCGGTGAC
>CP070681.1:1282374-1291885 GCA_020352575.1 Acidimicrobiia bacterium
GGAGAGCGTCCTCGCCGTCCCGCCGGACGAGACGATCTCGACGCCCGCCGCAACCAGGCGCTCGGCGAAGGGGACGAGCCCGGCCTTGTCACTCACGCTGAGGAGGGCGCGGCGGACGGGGATGGCGGTCATGACGGTTCCTCCCAGTGGACGGTGCGTCCTTCGACGGTGATGCGGCCGGCCGCGAAGGCAGCGACGACCTCGGGATAGAGCTGGTGTTCCACCTGTTGGATGCGGGCGTGGAGCGAGTCGGCGTCGTCACCCTCCTCGATGAGGACCGGCCGCTGGGCGATCACCGGCCCGTGGTCGACCTGCTCGTCGACGAAGTGGACCGTGACGCCGGTGACCTTGGCACCGTGGGCGAGGGAGTCCTCGACGGCGTGGGCCCCGGGGAACGACGGCAGGAGCGACGGGTGGATGTTGAGGATGCGGAGGGGGAATCGCTCGACGGCCTCGGCCGAGAGGATGCGCATGAACCCCGCCAGCACCACGGCCTCGGCCCCTGCCCCTTGGATGGCGTCGCAGACGGCCGTCGTGAACGCCGCCCGGTCGGCGTGGTCGGCCCAGCGGACGACGGCGGCCGGGATGCCGGCGCCACGAGCCCGTTCGAGGCCGTAGGCGTCGGCCTTGTCGGAGAGCACGAGGACGATCTCGGCACCGAGGTCGTCGCCGGCGTCCAGGAGCGCCTGCAGGTTGGAACCCGAGCCGGAGACGAGCACTGCAATCCGCACGGGCGGGAGGGTAGGCGTGCCTTGGGATGGTTCGGTCGCCGGTAACTTGGCCGTCGATGCACGACCATGAGGCCCTCAACGCGGCGTCGCACTCCCCGGTGCTGCGTGCCATCACCATCGCAGTCGGACTCTGCCTGGCCGCCGTGCTCTTCGGCGCCGTGCTCCTGTGGCCCACCGCCGAAGGTCGGGAGTCCGCCCGGGAGACCGCCGCCGCACTCGGCCTGGCGTCCGAGCGCATCGCCGCAGAGATCGTGGTGATCGAAGACGGGCCGTGCTCCTATGCCAGCGAGGACAACCCCCAGGAGTGCCGCCTGTTCGTGGCCGAGCCGTCGGAAGGCGAGTCGGAAGGCACGCTGGTCCCCCTCCCGGAGTTCAACCTCGAGTTCGACACCTCGCTGCCCGACCTCGAGGTCGGCGATCGGGTCATCCTCGGGTACGAGCCGAGCACCGACTTCTGGTTCTACGCCGACCGCGAGCGCCGTGGGGCACTCATCGGCCTGACGGTCCTCTTTGTCGTCGTCGTGATCGCGCTGGGCCGGATACGTGGCGCCCGGGCGCTGCTCGCCATGGCGGGCACGCTGGCGGTCTTCGCCGCGTTCATCGCCCCCTCCGTCCTGGAGGGCAACGATCCCGTTGCCGTCGCCGTGGTTGCGGCAGGGGCGATCGCCGTATTGGGCCTCCCACTCACCCACGGGTTCGGACCGACCACGACCGTCGCGCTCGCCGCGACCCTGGCGGCACTCGGACTCACACTGGGATTGTCCGCGGCCTTCTTCGAGATCGCCGCCTTCACCGGGTATGCCACCGAGGAGTCGATGGTGATCCCGTTCCTGACGGAGGGCATCGACATGGGGGCGCTACTCCTGGGCGGGGCCGTGATCGGTGCCCTCGGGGCGCTCGACGACATCACCGTCACGCAGGTGGCCACGGTTGCCGAGGTGCATCGGCGCTCACCAGGGCTCGGTTTCAGCGAGTTGGTCCAGTCCGGTCTGCGCGTGGGTCGCGAGCACATCGCCTCGACCGTCAACACGCTGCTCCTCGCATACACGGGTGCCGGCATCCCGATCCTGCTGCTGTTCGCCGTCGCCGACCAGCCGCTGGGGATCGTCCTCAACTCCGAGCTCATCGCCGTGGAGGTCGCCCGCACGCTCACGGGGTCGATGGGCCTGGTGGCCGCAACCCCGCTGGCAACCGCCCTCGCAGCCGCCGTGCTCGTCGGGCGACCGAGTGACCATCGGTAACCTCGCCCGATGGATATCGCGTCCCTCCCCAAGGTCCTCCTCCACGACCACCTCGACGGCGGCCTGCGCCCCACGACGATCCTCGAACTGGCCGAAGAGGTCGGGTACGGCGGGCTCCCCGCCGACACGGCCGAGGGCCTCGAGGAGTGGTTCGACCAGGGGACGTCGGGGTCCCTCCCCCGCTACCTGGAGGCGTTCACCCACACGGTGGCGGTCCTCCAGACGGCTCCCGCGATCGAGCGAGTCGCGTACGAGTGCGGGGTGGACCTCCACGCCGACGGCGTCGTCTACTTCGAGAGCCGGTACGCCCCCAGCCTCTCGACCGAGGCCGGCCTCTCGCGCCGCGAGGTATTGGAGGCGATGGCGGCGGGCTTCCGCCGAGCCGAACAAGAGACCGGCGTGCTGTGGGGCATCATCGTCGACGCCATGCGCCAGGACACCGACTCGGTGGAGGTGGCGCAGGTAGCGATCGACTCCAGGGATCTCGGGGTCGTGGCATTCGACCTCGCCGGCCCCGAGGCGGGCTTCCCGCCGGACGACCACCTCGAGGCCTGCCGGATGATCCGCGAAGCCAACATGGGCCTCACCATCCACGCCGGCGAGGCTGACGGCCCCGACTCGATGTGGCGAGCCATCCAGAGGTGCGGCGCCCACCGGCTCGGGCACGGGGGAGCGATCCTCGTGGACTGCATGGTCGAAGAGGATGCCGTGATCGCCCTCGGATCGCTCGCGACCTATGTCAGGGACTTCCGTGTGGCCCTTGAGATGTGCCCCTACTCGAACACCCACACATCCGGACGCGCCCTCGCCAGGCACCCGATCCGACCTCTGCACGACGCAGGCTTCAACGTGACGGTGAACACCGACAACCGGCTCATGAGCCGCACCTCGATGACCAAGGAGATGACCGCCCTCCACGAGGTCCTCGGATTCACCCGGCGAGATCTGGAACGGCTCACCATGCGAGCACTGAAGGCCTCCTTCAGCAGCCAGGGGGTGAAGGACCGCCTCTACAGGGTGATCAAGGACGGCTTCGCCGAGTAGGAACCAAGGCCGGACACCCCCTAGGCGGCTCGCAGGGTGAGCGGCAGACCGTTGCGAGGCTTGGGTATCGGCACGGCCTGGAACGTGACACTGGCACCGGGTCGGGCCGCCAGATCGAAACGGCTGAACACCTGGGCAATCACCGCCTTGGCGTTGAGGTCGGCGAAGTGCCTTCCGAGGCACGTGTGCGCGCCACCACCGAATGGCACGAAGTTGTGCGAGTGGCGCTCGTGCTCGGCCCGACCCTCCGTGAACCGCTGAGGGTCGAACACCTCCGGCGAGTCCCACCACTCGGGATCGCGGTGCGTGAGGATGCTCGCCATCGAGACCGCCACCCCCTGCGGGATCGCCACTCCGTCGATCTCCGTGTCGGAGAGGACCCCTCTCGGCGAGAACGGCACCGGGGGGTGCAATCGGGTTGCCTCCTTGAACACCAGCCCCGTCGCCTCCATCGACCTTGCCCCGTCGAAGTCGACGCGAGCTGAGGGAAGGCCACGGACCTCCTCCCGAACCCGCGCCTGCCAGTCGTCCGAGGTGGCGAGGTACCAGAGCATGGCGCTCAGCGTTCCCGTCGTCGTGTCATGGGCTGCCAGCAAGAGGAAGATCATGTGATCGACGACCTCATCGTCGGTGAGCCTGTTTCCCTCCTCGTCCTCGGCGTGGCAGAGGCGACTGAACATGTCTGCCGACTCCGGGGCAGCCCGCTTGGCAGCCACTCGGCCGCCGAAGTAGTCCACCAGGTAGCGCCTTCCCGCGAGGCCTCGCCTCATCTGGGTGCCCGGGAGCGGCGACCGGATCGGGCTCACCCCGGCCATGACGCTGTCGATGAACGCTCGGTTCACCGCATCGGCTTCCGGGCCCAGGGGCGCGCCGACGAACACGCGGACGGCGATGTCGAGGAGGAGTTCCTTGATGCCCGGATACACATCGAACTCGCCCCTCCCACGCCAGCGATCCAAGTGCTCCTCGATGACCGGATGCATGAGGTCGAGGTACGAGACGAGCGCATCCCTCCGAAACGCTTGGCGCATGATCCGCCGGTGGATGCGGTGGTCATCGAAGTCGCGCAGCATGAGGCCTCGACTGAAGAGAGAGCCGATCGAACTCTCCCACCCGACCTCTGAACTGAAGATCTGCTCCCGGTCGAGGAAGACCTGCTTCGCCGCGTGGGGGGTCGACACGACGACGAAGTCCTGGCCGAGCAGCGACACCTTGAACACCGGCCCGAACCGATCGCGCATCGACGAAACGAGCGAGAGGGCATCGCGGGCGAACGGAACCGTCCTGCCGATCACGGGCCAGCCCATGTCACCCGGGATATGAGCGAGGAGCGCCGGGTCGAGGTGCGCCATGGCGGCACCCTACCGGTGCGTCAGAGCCCGGTGACGCCCAGCCATATGAGCCACACCCCGATCCCCGCCATGAGGACGGCCGAGGCCACCACCGTTCGGTGGAGCCAGCGGCCGGCCAGCGCCGACCGGCCTCGCCCGACGACGACGGCGAACACCACCTTCACCCCGACCAGGCCGAGGTAGAACAGGGCCAGCCACGCGATCCCAACACCCACTCCCCCGTCGAACGCCCTCGACAGCAGCGGCGCCCCCGCCCCGAGCCAGAAGATCCATGGGTTCGGGTTCACCATGTTGAGGAAGGCACCCTTGAGGTAGTCCTTCGCCGCTGAGTCCTCGATCTCTTCGAACTCCCGACCCTCCGGCATCCCGCCCGCCCGCACGCCGAGCCAGATGATGAAGAGGCCACCCACGATCGCCATGCCGCGCAGCACCGGGTCGGGGAGCGCCGCGGCGGCGAAGAGGCTCAAGAGCACCGGCGGGGTGTCGGAGATGAGCGGCGCGAAGGCATAGCGCACCGCGGGGCGGGCCCCGCGGCGCAGCGCCGTCGAGAGGATCACCGAATGCAGCGGCCCAGGCGTCAGCCCGGCGGCGACGCCGAGCGCAAACGACGCGAGGAGTTCGGTCACGTGCCTGGGGGACTACCCCTCGCCGAGGGCCTGCAGCATCGCCGAGCCCATGTCCGTCGGCGTCGGTGCCACGACCACACCGGCTGCCTCGAGCGCGGCAATCTTGTCGGCCGCCGTGCCCTTCCCACCCGAGATGATCGCTCCGGCGTGCCCCATCCGCTTCCCGGGCGGTGCGGTGGTCCCGGCAATGAAGCCGGCCACCGGCTTCGTCATGTGCTCGGTGATCCAGGCAGCGGCCTCTTCCTCGGCCGAGCCGCCGATCTCACCGATCATGATGACGCCCTCGGTTGCGGGATCCTCGTTGAACATCTCGAGGCAATCGATGAAGTTCGTGCCGTTCACCGGGTCACCGCCGATGCCGATGGCAGTGGTCTGGCCGAGTCCGTTCTGGGTGAGTTGGTGGACGGCCTCGTACGTGAGGGTGCCCGAGCGGCTCACCACGCCGATCCGGCCGGGGGTGTGGATGTAGCCGGGCATGATCCCGATCCGACACTCCTGGGGGGTGATGACCCCGGGGCAGTTCGGACCGACGAGGCGCACGTCCTTGTCCGCCAGGTACCGCTTGGCCCGCACCATGTCGTTGATCGGGACGCCCTCGGTGATCGCCACGATCACTTCGATGCCGGCCTCTGCGGCCTCCATGATGGCGTCGGCTGCGAACGGCGGCGGGACGAACACCACTGAGGCGTTGGCACCGGTGGCAGCCTTCGCCTCCTGCACCGTGCCGAAGATCGGCACGTCCACTTGGTACGTGTCAGCACGACCCTGCACGCCGGAGTGATCGGTCTCTCCCTCGAAGGTCATCGTCTGGCCCGCACGGGTCGGGTGGACGCCACCGACGACCTGCGTGCCGTAGGCGATCGACTTGTCGGCGTGGAACCGGCCGGTCCCACCCATCCCCTGCACGAGGAGCTTCGTGTCCTTGTTGATCAAGACGCTCATCGGGTCAACTCCACGATCTTCTGGGCACCGTCCTTCATGTCGGAGGCGCTCACGACGTTCAGCCCCGACTCGTCGAGGATCTGCTTGCCGAGTTCCACGTTCGTGCCCTCGAGCCGGACGACGAGCGGGACCTCGAGGCCCACTTCCTGCACCGCCGTGATCACGCCCTCGGCGATGGTGTCGCACCGCATGATCCCGCCGAAGATGTTCACGAAGATGCCCTGCACGTTCGGGTCCTTCGTGATGATCTTGAACGCCGCCGTCACCTTGTCGGCGGTGGCGCCGCCCCCGACGTCGAGGAAGTTGGCGGGCTCCGCGCCGAAGTACTTGATGATGTCCATGGTCGCCATGGCCAGGCCGGCGCCGTTCACCATGCAGCCGATCGTCCCGTCGAGGGTGATGAAGTTGAGGTCGTACTCACTCGCCTCGAGCTCGGAGGCATCCTCCTCCGACTCGTCGCGCATGGCGGCGATGTCCGGGTGGCGGAACAACGAGTTGGAGTCGAAGCCCATCTTCCCGTCGAGCGCCATGACATCGCCGTCCTTCGTGACGACGAGCGGGTTGATCTCGATGAGGTCGGTGTCCATCTCGAAGGCGGCCTTGGCCAACTCCTTTATGAACCGGATGCCGTTCTTCGCCGCCTCGCCCTCGAGGCCGAGGCCGGCGGCGAGGCGACTCGCCTGGAAGTCCAGGAGGCCGACGGCGGGATCGATCGTCTCCTTGAGGATGAGCTCAGGGGTCTCCTCCGCCACGACCTCGATCTCGGTGCCGCCCTCGGTGGAAGCCATCACGATGAGGCGGCTCACCGAGCGGTCGAGCAGGATGGAGAGGTAGAGCTCGCGGTCGATGTCGATGCCCTGCTCGATGTAGAGCCGGTTCACCTGCTTGCCCTCGGGTCCGGTCTGGATCGTGACGAGGGTCGAGCCGAGCATCTGCGAGGCCAGCTCACGGACCTTCTCCTCGGCTGCCTCGACACCACCCTCGATCCCGTCGAGCACGACGTTGACACCGCCGAGGTCGGGGTGCTCGGCGAAGCGGCCCTTGCCGCGTCCACCCGCGTGGATCTGGCTCTTCACGACGACCACGGGATTGCCCGAGGCCTCGACGAGCGGGCGCACCGCTGCGACGGCTTCATCGACGCTCGTCGCCATGCGTCCCTCCGGGACGGAGATGCCCCGGGCAGCCATGAGCTGCTTCGCCTGGTACTCATGGATCTTCATGCAGCGCCTCCGGCGTTGTCAGTTGTTGGGTACGTGGGCATCCACCCACTCGGTGATCTCCACGAGCGGTGTGCCGGGGGTGAAGATGACCGACAGCCCTGCCTCGAGGAGGCCGGGGATATCGGCGTCGGGGATGATGCCACCGCCGAAGACCACGACATCGTCGAGGCCGCGGGCACGGAGCTCCTCCACCACCTTGGGGAAGAGGGTCGTGTGCGCGCCCGAGAGCACCGACAGGCCGACGGCCCGCACGTCCTCCTGGAGCGCCGCCTCGGCGATCATCGCCGGGGTCTGGTGGAGGCCGGTGTACACGACCTCGTTGCCCGCATCACGCAGCGCCCTGGCGATCACCTTGGCGCCGCGATCATGCCCGTCGAGACCGGGTTTGGCGATGAGGATCCGGCGTGGCATCGGTCGGCGAGGATAGTGGGGGTCCCGGACCTGCCCTCTGACCGGTTCAGAACTCGAGGCTGAGTGGCGCGTAGGCCAACAGGAGCCGTTTCTGCCCTGCTCGTTCGAAGAGGACGAGTGCCTCGGCACGGTCGCCCGAACCAGTCACCTCCCGGATGATCCCCGGCCCCCAGCGCTCGTGCACGACCCGGTCGCCCTCGGCGAACGACACGGTGTTCGTACGCTTCCGTTCCTCTCCGGTGACCGTCCGCCTGGGCGCCGACGGGAGTTCGTCCCGGGTGCGATGCGAGGCCGTCGACCTCCTCGGCCGACGCCGCGGCCCGGCGTGCTCCACGTGGTCGTCGGGGATCTCGTCGAGGAAGCGGCTCGGCGGGTTGTGGTTCACGCCGCCGAACAGCATGCGGCGGCTGGCGTTGGTGAGGTAGAGCCGTTCCTCGGCTCGCGTGAGCCCCACGTAGGCGAGGCGTCGTTCCTCTTCGAGCTCCTTCGGGTCGCCGAGGGAACGGGAATGCGGGAACACCCCGTCCTCGAGCCCGATGAGGAAGACGACCGGGTACTCGAGGCCCTTCGCGTTGTGGATCGTCATGAGGGTGACGGCTCCTGCATCGCCGAGTTCGTCGGTCTCGGCGACGAGGCTCACCGTCTCGAGGAAGTGCTCGAGGCGGGCAAGGCCACCCATCTCATCCCACTCGGCGTCGTCGACCAGCCCACCGGCCATCGACTCCTCGTACTCCTCGACCACGCCGGCCAACTCGCGGAGGTTCTCGACTCGTCCGAGCGCCTCGATGTTGCCGTCCTCGGCAAAGGCGTCCAGCAATCCGGTGTCCTCGAGCACCGCCCGCATGGCCTCCGACGGCCCGCCCTGCTGGGCCGAGTTGCGCAACTGGGCGACGAGCTGGACGAATCCCGCCACGCCGCGACGCGCCCGGGCGGTGAGTGCGTCGACCCCATCGGCCCGCATGAGCGCCTCGTAGAACGTGATCCCCTCCGCCTGGGCGAATCGATCCAGGTGGGCGACGGTGGTGGGGCCGATCGATCGCTTGGGGACGTTGAGCACCCGCTTGACGCTCAACTGGTCGTCGGGGTTCACCAACACCCGCAGGTAGGCCACGGCATCGCGCACCTCACGCCGTTCGTAGAACTTGACGCCGCCGACCACCACATAGGTGGTGCCGGTGCGCATGAAGACGTCCTCGATGACGCGGCTCTGGGCGTTCGTCCGATAGAAGACAGCGATGTCGGACAGCGGGCGCCCGGCGGCCACGTGCTCGCGCACCTTGTCGACGATGAACGAAGCCTCGTCGTGCTCGTCCTCGGCCGAGAACCTCGTGATGGGCAGGCCACGGTCACCGGCCGACCACAGCCGTTTCGGGATCCGCTGGGTGTTGTTGGCGATGACCGCGTTGGCCGCCTCGAGGATCACCTGCGTCGAGCGGTAGTTCTGCTCGAGCTTGATGACGGTCGCCTCGGGATAGTCGTCCTCGAACGAGAGGATGTTGCGGATGTCGGCACCCCGGAAGGCGTAGATCGACTGGTCGGAGTCACCCACCACACAGACGTTGCGATGGGCCGCACCGAGGAGGCGCACCAGCTCGTACTGGGCGTGGTTCGTGTCTTGGTACTCGTCGACGTGAATATGGGTGAATCGCCGCTGGTACCACTCGAGGACCTCTGGGAACGCAGTGAGCACCTCGACGGTGACCATGAGAAGGTCGTCGAAGTCCATCGCCGATGCCTCGACGAGTCGCTGTTGGTAGAGCCGGTACACGTCGGCGACGTGCTCGTGGAAGAAGCCGCTCCCCTGGCTGCGGAACGAGTCGACGTCGATGAGTTCGTTCTTGGCGTTCGAGATGCTCGCCCGAATGCTGCGAGGCGGGAATTTCTTCGGATCGAGGTCGAGTTCGGCCACACACTGGGTGATGAGCCGTAGCGAGTCCTGGGCGT
>CP070681.1:1291985-1295077 GCA_020352575.1 Acidimicrobiia bacterium
GGACCCTCATCAAGGAGGGCACCTCGATCCGGCTGGCGGGTGAGGACGTGAACCGTGGGACGTTCTCCCACCGCCACGTCGAGTTCGTCGACCACCGTGACGGCAGCAAGTGGAGCCCCCTCAAGGCCATGGAGACGTCCGACGTGCGGGTGCGGATGCACGATTCGCTGCTCAGCGAGTTCGCTGCACTCGGGTTCGAGTACGGCTACTCGGTCGAGTCACCGGAGACGCTGACCATCTGGGAGGCCCAGTTCGGCGACTTCGCCAACGGTGCACAGGTGATCATCGACCAGTTCATCGCCGCCGGAGAGGACAAGTGGAGCCAGCGCTCGGGGGTCGTGATGCTCCTGCCGCACGGCTTCGAGGGACAGGGTCCAGAGCACTCGTCGGCTCGCATCGAGCGCTACCTCGAGTTGTGCGCCGAGAACAACCTCCGCGTGTCGATGCCGTCGACGGCAGCGAGCTACTTCCACCTGCTCCGTCGCCAGGCGTTGCTCGCCCATCGCAAGCCGCTCATCATCTTCTCGCCCAAGTCGTTGCTCCGGACGGCGCCTTCGTTCGCCTCGGTCGATGACCTCACGTCGGGGACGTTCTCCCGGGTGCTGCCCGATCCACGTGGGGTGACGGGGGCGCGGCGCGTCGTGCTCTGCTCGGGGAAGGTCTTCTATGACCTGCTCCCCGAGGCACCGGACGACGTCGCCGTCGTGCGACTCGAGTTGTTCTACCCGTTCCCGGAGCAGGCGCTGGCCGAGGCGTTGGAGGCCCATCCGGGCGCCGACGTGGTGTGGTGCCAGGAGGAGCCCCGCAACATGGGGGCAGCCCCGTGGATCCTTCCCCGCCTCGAGGACGCAGTCGAACGAGATGTCGCCGTCGTGTCCAGGAAGGCGAGCGCGAGCCCCGCAACGGGTTCGAACGCCCGTCATCACCGTGAGCAGGCGGTGCTCGTCGGACGCGCCCTCGGCCTCCGCTCCTAGGCGGTGGGCGGCACGTAGCGGGCCTGCGTCTGCTGGCCCTCGGGGGTCGTGGCGACCCAGATCGAGCCCTTCTTGCAGTCGAACGGATCGACCATCTGTGTGCCCGTGCGCTCGAGGTGCTGCAGGGCTGCCGGGATGATGTTGCCGTGGGAGCAGAGGGCTGCTCGTTCGCCCCGGACCTCGTCGACGAGGTCGGCGACGTCCGAGTAGCTGGCCTCCTCGGCGAGCGCCCCGTGGGGTTCGATGGCCACTCCGAGCTTCTCCGACAGGGGGAGGAGCGTCTCGAAGCAGCGGACGTACGGCGAGGTGATGAGCCGGGTGATCCCCCGGTGGTGGAGGAGTTTCGTGATGCCCTCCACCTGGGCCCAGCCGCGCACCGACAGGGGTCGGCGGGTGTCATCGGTGCCCTCGTAGGTGGCCCGGTCGCCGGCGTGCGCGTGGCGCACGAGGTAGAGGACGGGGTGGTCGACGGCCCAAGAGGCGGACACGTCCTTCACGAGCCTCCGGTCGTGCTTGTAGCTCAGCGCCTCCACGGCGTCGTCGAGGGTGAGCCACTTGACCCGCTGGATCTCGTCGTTGGGCGAGAACGAACCGGAGATCGGCTCCATCGTCCAGTAGTCCACGACCTTGTCCGTGCCGCTCTTCAGCGTGTACTCGACCTTCCCGTGGTGGGCGATCGGGGCACAGCGGAAGCCCGTCTCCTCCTCCACCTCGCGGAGGGCGGCGCCGAGGATGCCCTCTCCGGGGTCGAGCTTGCCCTTGGGGAGGCTCCAGTCGTCGTACCTGCGGCGGTAGCAGATGAGTACTTGAAGGCCCTTGCGGTGGTGCTGGCGGAGGATGAGTCCGCCCCCGGCGGCGATGTGGTTGGTGGGCTGGCTCATGGGCGGAGGGTCGGCCATTGTATGGCGTCGTCGATCCCGGCTGCCCATTCCACATGCCCCCGTTCGGTCCCCAGCGCATCGTGGAGCACCGGCAGCAACTCGGCCCAGATGGGGCCCACGGCCAGCAGCGGCACCGCGCGCTCGCCCGAGAAGGTGGTGATGAAGTTCGCGTTCCACAGCAGCACGATCTCGGCGAAGGTCCCGATGCTGCCCGGGAGGGCGATGGCGGCGTCGGCGAGGTCGATGAGGGTGCGGATCCGAGTTGGGAGGTCAGGGGTGGTGATCTCCTCGGCGACCCACCCGTTCGCGCCGGGTCGATCGGGGAACGCGGTAGGGGTCGTGACGCCGATCACGTGTCCCCCTGCCTCGGCAGCACCCTTCGACACGGCCTCCATGACCCCGCCGTACCCACCCGTGATGGTGGTGTGCCCCAGTTCGGCCAGGGCCCGGCCCAACCGGACCCCATCGATGTACTCCGGTTCCCCGGGGAGCGGCTTCGAGGCCCCGAACACGGTGACGCGCATGGAGGCACTGTATGTCGCTTGTTGGTTGTCGCTCGTCGCCCGTACCCTCCCGGCCATGCGATGGAACCCAGCCCTGGATGGCATTGAGCCCTACGTGGGCGGGAAGCCGATCGAGGAGGTGGCGCGCGAGTACGGCGTCCGGGACGTCGTGAAGCTCGCGTCGAACGAGTCGCCGACGGAGCCATTCCCCGAGGTCCTCGCGGTCATCCGCGAGATGGCGGCCACCGTCCACCGGTACCCCGACGACCGGTGCCACGCGTTGGGAATCGATGCGTCCGAGCGGCTCGGGATCCCCGTCGAGTCGCTGTGGTTCGGAGGTGGCTCCGGAGACCTCCTCAGGACGCTGTCGACGGCGCTCGGTGGGGTTGGCTCCGAGGCGGTGTTCGGCGTGCCATCGTTCGGGCTCTACCCCGTGTTCACGACGTTGGCCGGCGCCACCGGCATCGGCATCCCCGTCGACGCCGAGCGCCGCCTGGACCTGGGCGCCATGCATGACGCCATCGGCGATGCGACGTCCGTCGTCTACGTCTGCAACCCCAACAACCCGACCGGCACGTACCGCTCGGCGGTCGATGTCGAGTCGTTCATCGCGTCTGTTCCGTCCGAGGTGCTGGTCGTCGTCGATGAGGCCTACGCCGAGTACGTGACCGCGCATGACTGGGGGACGATGATCCCCATCGCCCTCCGCCAGCCGAACGTCATCGTGCTCCGTA
>CP070681.1:1295177-1301088 GCA_020352575.1 Acidimicrobiia bacterium
GCCCCCTCTGCCGTCGGCCCCCGCGAGGTGACACGACCAACGAGCCCGATTGCGGCATCGAGGAGTTCGCGGCGCCACACGAGCACGAGGCCCACCGTGAGCGAGCCGACCGACCATCCCAGTGCGGGGACGAGGCCCGGCCAGGCCACCAATTTCCCCTCGTAGTCGCCGTACACGGCGACGGTCGCGTACTTGACGGGGTCGTAGAGCGCGCCGGGGAGGACGCCCAGGACGAGGCCCGCCACGGCGAGGGAGAGCGGAGACCAGAGCAGGTAGTTCCGCGGCGTGTGGGCGTCCTGTCCCGCGGGCTCCTGGCCCTCGTCGTGGGGGCCGAAAGCGCCGATGAGGAACCTGCCCGTGTAGGCCACCGTGAGCGCCGAGGCAGCCGCGGCCCCAGCAATCAGCAACACATCGATCGAGAGGAGCCCGTCGAATGCCGCCTCCTTCGCGGCGAAGCCGAACGTGAACGGGATCGCTGCCATCGAGATGGCAGCCCCGATCCCCGCGACCGCAACGGCCGGCATCGATCGGAGCACGCCGGAGAGCCTCCGGAGGTCGCGGGTCCCCGCCTCGTGGTCGATCGTGCCGACCACCATGAACAGCGCCGCCTTGAACAGCGCGTGGGCGCAGAGCAGGGCAAGCCCGCCGAACAGGAGCTTCGACTTCCCGGCGCCGAGGAGCAGGAAGAGGAAGCCGAGTTGCGACACCGTGCCGTGGGCCAACAGCAGCTTGAGGTCGCGTTGCTGGAGGGCCCGCCAACCACCCACCACCATCGTCGTGAAGCCGATCGCGATCACCCCCGGGCGCCACCACTCGGTCGATGCGTGCGCGGCGGGTGCGAGTCGACCCACGAGGAAGATGCCGGCCTTGACCATCGTTGCGGAGTGGAGGAATGCGCTGGCGGGGGTGGGGGCCGCCATTGCGCCGGGGAGCCAACCGTGGAACGGGAACTGGGCGGACTTCGTCACGGCGCCCAGCAGGACGAGCGCCCACGCGAGGCCGACGACCTCGGACCCGGCCGGTGGGTTCGCCACGATCTCGGACAGGGTGTACGTGCCGGCCTGCGATCCGAGCAGCACGAGGCCACCCAGCATGGCAAGGCCACCCACTCCGGTAACGACGGCGGCATGGAGGGCCGCCGATCTGGCCTGGGCCTTGTCGTCGTCGTATCCGATGAGGAGGTACGAGGTGATCGTCGTGAGCTCCCAGAACAGGAACATCGACAGGAGGTGGTCGGATGCGACGAGGCCGATCATCGCCCCGGCGAAGATCGTCATCGTGCCGGCGAACTGCGCGACCTTCGGTTCCCCACCGAAGTACTTGGAGGCGAAGAGGAAGATCGCCGTGCCGGCGACCCCGACCACACCCAGGAAGATGAGGGCGAACGCATCCACGCGGAAGTCGAGGACGAGTTCGAGGCTCGGCACCCACTCGATCACCTCGGCGATCGGCTCCCCGTGCAGGACCTCGGCCCCGACGGCGAAGACGTATCCGAGCGTGGCGATCGGACCGAGGGACGCCACGAGGAACGCCCACTTCCCCACCCGCTTGCGGGTGGCGAGGAGGACGCCACCGAGGAGTCCGTGCCAAAGGAGGAGAGCGCTCATGTCGGGAATGGACTTACACGAATTGGATTACGTATATAGACTGTCGGCACGATGACCGAGGCCAACCAGTCCCACTGGACGTTCCTCACGAACCACTCCCACGTGCTCCTGTGTGTCGCAGCCGATCCAGACGTGCGGCTGCGCGACGTGGCCGAGAAGGTCGGGATCACCGAGCGGGCCGCCCAGAGGATCGTGGCCGAGTTGGAATCCGAGGGCTACCTCTCCCATGTGAAGGTCGGGCGTCGCAACCACTACGAGGTCCACACCGACATGCACCTCCGGCATCCGCTCGAAGACCATCTCGCCATCGGTGCGCTCCTTCGGGTGCTCGTCCAACGCGACTGAAGCCTAAAGGTCGCCCGCGAGCATCGCCGCCACCACGGCGTCCGCTCGCCGGCGCACCGCAGGGAGGTCCGAGAGCCGATCGAGCGACGCGATCTGTCGGGCCATCCGGTGGTTCGATCGCAGCGCCTCCCGGTGCCGGGCGAGGAAGTCCCAATAGAGCGTGGTGAAGGGACAGGCCGAATCACCGACCCGTTGCTTCGGATCGAACCGACATCCACGGCAGTAGTCGCTCATACGGTGCACGTACGCGCCTCCGGACACATACGGCTTCGTTGACATGAGGCCGCTGTCGGCAAACGTCCCCATGCCCATCACATTCGGGCCCATCACCCAGTTCGCCGCGTCGACGAAACGCTCCCGCATCCACCCGCGCAACTCGCGGGGATCAATCCCTATGAGCGTGGCGAGGTTGGCGAGGATCATGAGCCGCTGGATGTGGTGGAGCCACGCCCGTTCCTCCACGCCCTCCAACGCAGATGCGAGGCACGCGAGATCGGTTGACGCCTCCCCCACCCACGCCGGTGGGATCGGATGCTCCGCGCCGAATCCGTTGGCGTCCCACTGCCCGGGCCACAACCAGTACACGCCCCGGACGAACTCCCGCCATCCGATCACCTGGCGGATGAAGCCCTCTGCCGAGTTGATCGGCACGCGCCCCGAGCGGTACGCCTCCTCGACGGCATCGCACACCTCTCCCGGCAACAGCAGGCCGAGGTTGAGGGCAGGGCTCAGCATCGAGTGGGCGAGGTGCCAGTTGCCGGCGAGCATGGCGTCCTCGTGGGGACCGAAGTGCGGCAGCACCTCCTCGACGAAATGCGAGAGCCGTCGCAGGGCCCCGACACGGCTGGTCGGCCACCAACCGGCGGGGGCGGCACCCGGGCCCACCACTTCGGCATCCACCGCCCGATCGAGCTCGTCCAGCGCGTCGACGAGCGGGGACGGCCACGACCCACCGTCCCGGGGAGGCGGTTCGCGGTTGTCATGGTCGAAGTTCCACCTGCCTCCGGCTGGTTCCCCATCGTCCATGAGGTAGCCGAGTCGGGTGCGCTGCCAGCGATAGAAGTCCTCCATCCGGAGTCGATCCCGGTCACCAGCCCACGCCTCGAACTCGGCGCGGGTGCAGAGGAACTGGTCGTTCTCCACGAGGTCGATCCCGAGCCGCCCCAGCGATTCCGCAACCTCCCGTCCATTCGGCTCCGTGGCAACCACCCGAGACGGTCGGACCTCCTCGAGGTGCTCGGCGAGTCCGGCGGCCAGGGACGGAGCTCGTCGGTAGTCGACGCCGAAACCCTCAGCACGTAGCTCGTCGGCGAAACGCCGCATGGAGGCAAGGACGAGGTGCGCTCGCTGTCGATGGAACGGGCGGGCCAGCATGCGCTCGCTCTCGACGAAGAGAATCGAGTCGGTGAGCGGGTCGGCGGTCGAGAGCGCGCCGACTCGTCGGTTCAGTTGGTCACCGAGGACCCAGACAGTCGCCATCGGCTGGGGCTCAACCCCTGATCTGGTCGATGGCCGCGAGGAGTCGATCGGCGGACTGGACCGTCGCACCGTGGCCCATCATGCCGACACGCCAGATCCTGCCGGCGAACGGACCAAGGCCCCCACCCACTTCGATCCGGTGCTCGTCGAGTAGGCGCCTGCGAGTGCTCGCGTCGTCCAGGTCGTCGGGGAGGAAGGCGGTCGTGAGTTGCGGGAGCCGATGCTCCTCGGGAGCCAGGAGCGTGAACCCACGGTCGACCAGGCCTGCCTGGAGGTGGCCACCGGCCTCTGCATGGCGAGCCCACGTGGCCTCGAGTCCCTCCTCGAGGACCATGCGCAGCCCCTCGTGGAGGGCGTACACCATGGAGATCGGCGCGGTGTGGTGGTACGCACGACTGGTGTCGGCATCATCCCAGTAGGCGGACAGCAGGGTCGTGTCGAGGTACCACGACCTGATCGGGGTGTGGCGAGCACCGATCATCTCAACGGCACGCGCGGAGAAGGTGACCGGGGCGAGGCCAGGGGGGACGCTCAGGCACTTCTGGGTACCCGAGTAGCACGCATCAATACCCCACTCATCGACGCGCACCGGGACACCACCAAGGCCAGTGACCGTATCGACGAGCAGGTAGGGCTCCGGACCGAGCGCAGGACGGAGCTCCTCGACCGGTTGCCGGACCCCCGTGGAGGTCTCTGCATGGACGATTCCCACGACCTTCGCTCCGTGCGCGTGGGCGGCCTGCACGAGTTGCTCGGTCGGGATCGCCCTCCCCCACTCGCCCTCGACCACGACGACCTCAGCTCCCGCTCGACGAGCCTCCTCCGCCATGCGCCCACCGAAGACACCCTTCACGCCGATGACGGCGGTGTCGCCGGGCTCGAGGAGGTTGAACACCGTTGCCTCCATGCCTGCCGACCCGGTCCCGCTCACCGGGAAGGTGAGGCGATTCGACGTGAGGAAGAGGTCGCGGAGGCCCTGGGAGACCTCATCCATGATCGCAACGAATTCGGGATCGAGGTGGCCGACAACCGGCAACGCGAGGGCATCGAGGACCGATTGGGGCACCGGCGATGGGCCGGGGCCGTGGAGGTGGCGGACGAGGGATTCCGGGGTTCGGGTGCGCATGGGCCGACAGTAGTGGGGTGGGTCGACGCCACCTCCTGCGCCCGGGTCACCCTCGCCCCGGGCCGGCTCCGTATCACCGACATGGACGCTCCCCAGCTCACCGGTGCCCCGCCCTGGCACGTCGACCGCCCCGTCATGACCCAGGGCTGGAGGGACCTTGCGTACGTCCACTGGCCGGTGAACCCCGAGGCCGTGTCCCGCTCACTGCCACCCGACCTCCGACCCGACACCTTCGACGGGCGGGCCTGGGTCGGCCTCGTCCCCTTCCGGATGGAGGACATCGCTGCACCCCGCACACCGCCCATTCCCTGGCTCGGCACCTTCCCCGAGACGAACATCCGCACCTACGTGGTGGGCCCAGAGGGCCCGGGCGTATGGTTCCACTCGCTCGACATCACCCGCCTCCTCCCCGTCCTCGTTGCCCAGGCGACCTACCGGCTGCCGTACGCGTGGTCCCGAATGTCCATCGAGCAGCGTGGGGACCTCCGGATCTACACGACGCGCCGGCGATGGCCGGGCCCTCGGGGCACCGCGTCGCTGCTTCGCCTCCGCATCGATGCACCGATCTCCGACCCCACCGACTTCGAGCACTTCCTCTCCGCCCGTTGGGGGCTCTACACCCAACTGGGGACACGCCTCGCCTTCGCCCGGGTTTCACACGAACCGTGGCCACTCCACCGGGCGACGGTGATCGACCTCACTGACGAACTGCACCAGTCGGCTGGCTACCCCGGACCAACCGATGACCTCCACGCGATGTGGTCACCCGGCGTCGACGTGCGCGTCGCCATACCGCGGTTCGTGGGATGACCCTCCTCCCAACGCCCCACGGCGACCGCCCCTCCATCGAGGCATGGGTCGACCACCACCTCGCCGGGCTGTTCGAGGACGCCCCGAGGGGCTCGCAACGCTTCACCGGTGGACAGACCGCGGCCGACGCCGCACTCAGGGCTTTCCACGTGCGTGGGTACGCAGCGCAACGCAACGAAGTGCACCCGACCGGGCGTCGCGGCGCCTCAGCACTTTCGCCATGGATCCGGCACGGACTCCTCTCCCTGCCACGCGTGTGGGACGCAGTCGAAGGCGGTCCTGCCCGCGATGTGGCCAAGTTCCGGGACGAGTTGCTGTGGCAGGAGTACGCGCGGCATCTGTACGCCCGGGTCGGCACCGGGAGCAGGACGGATCTGCGGTTCACGGCAACCGCAACCGCAACGGGAACACCCTGGTCGAGGGAGATGGCGTGCATCGACGCATCGCTCGCCGAGTTGGAAGGGGACGGCTGGCTCGTGAACCAAGCCCGCATGTGGCTCGCCTCCGACTGGTCGGTCCGGCACGAGGCGCCGTGGCAGGGAGG
>CP070681.1:1301188-1306250 GCA_020352575.1 Acidimicrobiia bacterium
AGCAGGCGATCGCAGACCTCCGGTACGGGTCGATCGGCCTCAACGTCTGGGCGGGCCTGGCGTACGCGCTCGCCACGACGACCTGGGGGGCCCATCCCGGGCATCCCCGCAACGACATCCAGACCGGCACGGGGAGCGTCCACAACTCCTACATGTTCACGCGGCCGCAGAAGTCGGTGGTCCGGGCGCCGTTCACCTCGAAGCCAACGCCGCTGTGGGTAGCGGGGCATCGCACCATCGACGAAGTGACGAAGCGCCTCGTCGATTTCGAGGCCGACCCCGGCTGGGGACATCTCCCCGGGCTCGTCGCCCACGCCCTCCGGGCCTAGACGGCCGCGAGCGCCTTCAGGACGTCGTCCCGGAGGTCCTCGAAGTGCTCGATGCCGACCGAGATCCGCACCAGTCCCCCGGTGATCCGCAGGCGCTCCTTGGCCTCCGGGTCCACGCCGGCATGCGTCATGGTCGCCGGGTGCTGGGCAAGTGACTCGGTGGAGCCGAGACTCACCGCCAACTTCACCACCTCGAGGGCGTCGAGGAATCGGAAGGCCGACTCCTCGTCGGAGAACCACAACGAGAGCATGGAGCCGGGCCCCAGGCATTGCCGCTCGAACACGTCGGCGTCCGGGGAACCAGGCTCGAGGGCACCCAGGTAGGAGAGATCGACGAGCGCCGGGTGGCCTGCGAGGGCCTCGGCCAACCTCCCGGTGTTCTCCGCTTGGCGGTGCATGCGCACGTCGAGCGTCTCGAGTGAACGCGTCAGCAGCCACGCCGTCCATGGGTCGCACATGGTCCCGAGGAACGTCCGCATGGCGGCGATGGGGGTGAGGGCTTCGCCTCCCGACACCATGCCCGCAATGAGGTCGGAGTGGCCACCGAGGAACTTCGTCGCCGAGTAGAGCACGAGGTCGGCACCCTGTTCCACCGGTCGCTGCCACGTCGGACCGAGGAACGTGTTGTCCACCACGAGGATGGCTTCACGGGCATGGGCGAACGACGCGAGCGCCTCGAGGTCGAACAAGGCGTTGGTCGGGTTCGCCGGCGTCTCGACATACACCATCTTCAACGCTCCAGGGCTGGCCGCAAGGAGCTCCTCGAGGTCCTGACCGGCCATGTGCGGGCGGAGCTCCCCGACGTGGATGCCGAGCTCACCCAGCATCTCGGTGATGAGGTGATCGGTGCCGCCGTACACGGGGGCCGAGTAGAGGAGGAGGTCGCCCGGCCGCAGGTGCGCCAGGAACGTCGTCGAGATCGCAGCCATGCCGGATGAGAACGAGAGGGCACCTGGCATGCCGTCGAGGTACGCCACCCGCTCCTCGAGCACCTCGAGCCCGGGGTTCGACAACCGGGAGTAGATCATCGCCATCTCCTCACCGTCCTCGGGCTCTGCGATTCCGACCGCAATCTCGAATGCCCGCTTGCCGGCGGCTGCCGAGGGGAACGCAAACGTAGACGTGGGGAACAGGGGCGGCTTCAGGGACCCGTCGCGGTCCGCCGGGTCATGGCCGAGGCCGAGCATGGCGGTGGCGGGGTGGTGATGCGGCGCGGGCATGGGTGATCCTCCGTTCGTATCCATTGTCCGAAGTAATTCCGCTCTCTGTAAAGGGACGCCGTAGGATCCACGGCATATGGCTTTTTCTGCCGCACTTGATCCCATCGACAAGGCGATCCTCCGCGCATTGGCGAAGGATGCCCGGGCCTCGAACAAGGACATCGCCGCTGCCGCAGGGATCGCCCCCTCGACCTGCTCGGAGCGACTGCGCCGCCTCGAACGCGACGGGGTGATCACCGAGTACCGCGTCGTACTGGATCCGGGGGCGCTCGGACTCGCCATCCAGGCGCTCATCGCCATTCGGATCCGTCGCCATGCGCCCGACGACCTCGAGCGATTCCGTGCCGCGGTGATGGAACTCCCCGAAGTGGTGCACCTCTTCCACGTGACCGGGGCGAACGACTACCTCGTGCATGTCGTCGTCCGGGACTCCGACGACCTCCGGCGCTTCGCCGTCGACTCGCTCGTGGCAATGCCGGAGGTGACCCACATCGAGACATCGCTCATCTTCGAGCACCTGCGCGGGGCCGGGCTCACGGCACCACCGATGTAACGCGCGAAGCGTCGAGCGGAAAGAGGAAGGGCCCCGGAGCAAGCTCCGGGGCCCTTCTGTTGTTTCGTTCTTCGTCGCTTGTCGCCTACTTCCAGGACGTGAGGCCGACCGTCTCGAGCGTCTCGAGGACGTGGACGCCGATGCCGTTCCAGCCGATCGTGAACACGTGATCGCCGATCACGACGATCCGGTTCACCTGGGCACGCCACGGGTCGAAGGGGAACTGCTGGCAATCCGGCTGGTCGCCCTCACACCACGTGAACGGGCCGGTGAGTCCGTTGCGCAACGTGGCGTCGTGCGAGATGGCGTCCGCCTCCACCCGAATGGCAAGTGCCCCGGTGTCGAAGGTCTCCTTCTCGGTCTCCCGCTCCCAGTTCCAGACCTGGAACGGGGCGAACACGAGGCCTTCCTGGAGCCAGGAAGTGAAGGCCCGGTGGTCCCACTCGGCCGCCGAGTAGCCACCGTCGAAGGTGATCTGGTCGATCCGCTGCGGGTTCGTCGGGTCGCGCACGTCGAAGAGGCTGAACTGGGTCCCCTCGGTGCGCCCACGCTCGTCGGCGTCCTGGCCCACTCCGAGGAGGAGGCCATCGCCGACCGGATGCAGGTAGGCCGAGTATCCGAGGATCTTGAGCTCACCCTCGACCGTGGGGTTCGACGGGTCGGAGAGGTCGATCACGTAGAGCGGGTCGGTCTGGCGGAAGGTCACAACGTACCCCGTGGTGCCGATGTACCGCACTGCGTAGATGCGCTCGCCCTTGCCGAGGCCGCCGACCTGGCCGATCTCGACGAGTTCGCCGTCACTCGGACGGAGCACCGTCATGTAGCTCTCGGAGGTCTCCGAGGTCCACCAGCCCCAGGGGTCGAGCGTCGACGCCACCCGCAGGTCGCCGTCGTACTCGCTCATCGCCCACTGGCCGTTGAGGAAGCCGGGCACGGACCCGGAGCCTTCGTAGGCCACCCGATCGCCGGCGTAGGCGAACTTGTGGATGTGCGTCTGGAACTCCTCCGCGGCGTCGGCCGCCGAGCCCTCCTCGTTGAGGATCGCCCAGTCGACCCACCGCTGGGTGGCGACGTACAACGCCTCGGTGGAGCCGTAGATCGTCTCGCCCTCGGCGGCGACACCGTCGGAGGTCCAGGTCGAGATGCCGTCGGCATCGAGGTCGAAGCTCATCACGGTGACCGTGGCGAGGCCGCTGAACGCGGGTGGGGCGTACACGTTGTTGCAGTCGAGGAGCACGCCATCGGACTCGGCGCCCGAGACCTCATCGGTCTGCACGAAGTACGGAAGCCAATTGTCGAAGGTCGAGTTCCGGATGATCTCCTTGTTCGCCTCGGTGGCTTCGCGCTCGGCGCGGAGGCCGGAGCCGCTCGGGGTCACCCATTCGAAGCCGACCGGGTAGGAACGGATCACGAGGCGGACGACACCGTCAGCCATGCGGGCGGACACGTAGCGGCCGTCGATCTGCATGCGACGGGCGACCGAGAGATCGGAGGGATCCGAGGCATCGACCTCGACGAGTGTGACGACCTCGCTGTTGCCGGACCAGGACTGGCCCATGAGCAGGATCGTGTCGCCGTCGAGCAGCATCTCGGAGTACCACTCCTGGCCCCGGAACTCGAGGACGTCGAGTTGGGTCAACTCACTGCCATCGACCGCCGTGGAGAGCAGGCGGTTGTCGAGGAGCGTGAAGAGATGGGTGCCATCCGTCTTCACCATGTCGGGCTCGTCCACCCCCTCGGTCTGCACGTTCGTGACCGAGTAGTCGACGCCGGCAACACCGGCACCCGGAGCCGCCACCGCGGCGTCCTCGGCGGCTACGTCGTCCACCATGAAGACGGGACCGCCCCACCACGAGCCCTGCAGGCCGTAGGGGCCGACCTGGTCGAGGGCGTGCTCGACGTAGTAGTCGAGGAGGTCCTCGCAGCGGTCGAAGCGCTCGAGTGCGGCGGCATAGAGGCCGAACGGCCCATCGATCGGATCGGGGCCGGCCGTCGTCGAGCCGGTGGTGGTGTTGCTCGTCCCCGCCGCACATGCGCCGAGGACCAAGGCCATCGCGAGGAGAAGTGAGAGTCGTCGCATCAGGTGTGTCCTCCTGTTCCGTCAAGGCTATGACGGTGGAGGGCGCCTGGACGGTTCCCGTGGCCCCCTTGCCCACTCAGTGGACCGACACCTAGGCGACGGTGACGAATACCCGGTGCCAGCCTTCGGCGCCGTCGGGACGGGGGTCCTTGGGGCCCTCGGGCTGCTGGATCCCGTCGTTGTCGTAGGCACGCACCTCGATCGCATGGCGGCCGGCGGCCAGTTCGGCGCCGAGCGTCCACTGCCGCCAGGCGTCATCGGAGAATCCCTCCGACAGGGTCGCCTCCTGCCACTCGCCCTCGTCGACCCGCACCTCGACCCGTGATATGCCCCGCCGGGGTGCCCACGCCACTCCTCCGATGGCGACGAGCCCCGCACTCGAGGCCCCCGTCGGACGGGGCGTGTCGATCCGGGACGAGATCTTCATCGGTCCTTCCTTCGACCAGCCGCGGGGCACCCAGTAGGCATCGAAGCCCTCCCAGGTGGTGAGTTCGATCTCCGACAGCCACTTGGTCGCCGAGACGTAGCCGTAGAGGCCGGGAACGATGAGCCGGGCGGGGAACCCGTGCTCCATGGGCAGTGGTTCACCGTTCATGCCGACGGCAACCAGCGCATCACGGCCGTCGAGCGCGACCTCGGTGGGGAATCCTGCCGTCCACCCATCGAGGGAACGCCCGACGAGCTGGGTGGCGCCTTCCTGCACGCCGGCCTTCTCCAGGAGCCGGGGCAGCGGCACCCCGAGCCAGGTCGCAGTGCCGACCAGTCGGCCGCCCACGTCGTTCGAGACACAGGAAATCGTCACGTGGCGATCCACGAGGGGGAGCTGGAGGAGCTCGTCGAAGCTGAGCTCGAACGGCCGGTCGACCATCCCCTTCACACC
>CP070681.1:1306350-1315233 GCA_020352575.1 Acidimicrobiia bacterium
AGCTCGTCGTCTCGTTCGGCGGCATGCCGCTCAAGAACGCCCAGGTGCAGTACGGCGGTCAGGGCCGACACCTGCTCTCGGCACGCCTCGAGACCTGCCGGGACCGCGGCGTCCGCTTCGTGAACTTCTCCCCCCTCGCCGAGGACCTCATCGAAGAGGTCGAGGCGGAGTGGGTGCCACTGCGACCGGCCACGGACGCCGCGGCCCTCCTCGGTATTGCACACAGCCTCCTTGTCGCCGGCGCCCATGACGAGGGGTTCCTGACAACGTACTGCCACGGCTGGGACCGGTTCCGGTCGTACCTCCTCGGCGAGGCCGACGGAATCCCGAAGACCGCCGCGTGGGCTGCCGCCATCACCGGTGTCGATGCCGCTCGGATCGTCTCGCTCGCCGAGGACATGGCCCGGCACCGCACACTCATCACACTCAGCTGGTCGGTGCAACGCAACCACCACGGTGAACAGGCGTACTGGGCCGCATCTGCGCTCGCCGCCATGCTCGGCCAACTCGGCCTGCCCGGCGGTGGGGTCGGCTTCGGGTACGGGGCCGTCGGGCTCAACGGCCACGACACGGCCTATCACATGCTCCCAGCCCTCGATCGGGAGCCGAACGCGGTCGAGGACTTCATCCCCGTCGCCCGCATCTCCGACCTCCTCCTCCACGGAGGCGAGGAGCACGACTACAACGGGAGGCGCATGACCTACCCGGACACGAAGTTCGTGTACTGGGCCGGCGGGAACCCGTTCCACCACCACCAGGACCTGAACCGCCTCGCACGGGCGTGGCAGCGCCCGGACACGATCGTCGTGAACGAACCCTTCTGGACCGCCACTGCGCGCTTCTCCGACATCGTCCTCCCGGCGACCACCACGCTCGAGCGGACCGACATCGGCGGCAGCGGATCCGACGACTTCCTGTTCTGGATGGAGAAGGTCATCGATCCGGTCGGCGAGGCGAGGAACGACTACGACATCTTCGCCGGCCTCGCCGAGCGACTCGGCGACGGACCACGGTTCACCGAGGGCCGTTCGTCGGACGAATGGATCGCCCACCTCTACGAGGAGTTCCACCGGGCCAACCCCGACTATCCCTCCCTCGTCGAGCTGCAGGCCACGGGACACTTCGAGATCCCGAAGGAGTGGTTTCCCGCACCGCCGTCCCCTCTCGCGTCGTTCCGGGCCGACCCCACGGGCGCTCCACTCGCGACGCCCTCGGGTCGCATCGAGCTCTTCTCCGACGCCATCGACGGATTCGGCTACGACGACTGCCCCCCGCATCCCGCCTGGCTGGAGCCCTTCGAGTGGTTGGGTAACGCCGCCGATGACGAGCTCCACATGATCTCGAACCAGCCGAAGACTCGGCTCCACTCCCAATGGGACCACGGGGAGACGAGCCTCGGCGGCAAGGTCGACGGGCGGGAGCAGATCGGGATGACGCCGGCCGACGCCGAAGCGCGCGGATTGACGCACGGCGATCTCGTGCGGGTGTTCAACGACCGGGGGGCCACCCTCGCCGCCGTGGCGGTGCGGCACGACCTCATGGAGGGCGTCGTCCAACTCCCCACCGGCGCATGGTGGGACCCCGTCGAGCCCGACGGACTCTGTCGGAGCGGCAACCCGAACGTCCTCACGAAGGACGTGGGCACCTCGTCACTCGCCCAGGGTCCGACTGCCCAGACCTGCCTCGTCCGCGTCGAGCGCTTCGAGGGCGAGCCACCGTCGGTGCGGGCCCACGACACGCCCGAGTTCGTCGACGCCTGACCACCACGGAGACCGATCGTGCCCCTCAACGAAGAATTCGAGCTGCTCGCCGACCTCGAGGACGACGTGGTTCGCCTCATGGAGGCCCACAAGGAACGCCGGAAGGACTGGTACTTCCATGAGCTCGTCCCCTGGGAACGCGGCGAGTCATTCGCCGACAAGCCATGGGACGAGTCACAGGCGACGGTCGCTCCGGAGGTGCGCACGGCGCTGGTGCTGAACCTCCTCACCGAGGACAACCTCCCCTACTACCACGAG
Organism: Acidimicrobiia bacterium; assembly: GCA_020352575.1. GTDB lineage: Bacteria > Actinomycetota > Acidimicrobiia > Spongiisociales > JAENVV01. Next base: position 1,308,369 of record CP070681.1, read on the forward strand.
GTGATCGGGCGCTTCATGCCGAACGGCTCTGCCTTCAAGGCGTGGAACAACCTCTGGACGGCCGAGGAGGGGCAGCATGCCATCGCGATCCGGAGCTACCTCCTCACCTCGCGCAACTGCGATCCGGACGAACTCGAGGACGACCGCAAGCAGACCATGACGAACGGGTACGAACCCCCGTGGGACAGTCCGGCTGAGCTCATCGCCTACACCTCGGCCCAGGACCTCGCGACGCGACTCTCACACCGCAACACGGGGAAGCTCACCGACGACCCGGCAGCCTTCGAGCTCATGAAGAAGATCGCGCAGGACGAGAACCACCACTTCCTGTTCTACCGGGGCATGATGTCGGCGATCCTCCGGGAAGCGCCGTCGATCGGGATCCAGGCGATCCACCGGGTGCTCACCAACTTCGAGATGCCCGGCACGTCGATGCCCCGGTTCCTCCGGCGCAGCATCGAGGTGGCGAAGGCAGGGGTCTACAACCTGCGGGTGCACCACGACAACGTCCTCGCCCCGCTCCTGCGGGAGTGGCAGATCGGCGACGTCCTCGGCCTCACGCCGAAGGCCCAAGAACTCCAAGAGCAGCTCATGGCGTTGCCCGAGCAGATCCTCCAGCAGGCAGAGCGGTTCGAACGCCGTCTCGGGATCCAGCCGGCCTAGGGGCTCAACTCCTGTTGGCACGCCGCGCTTCGGCTCTCTTTGGCCTTTGCGTGGGCCCGTTGGACTCCCCCACGCCTTCTTGAAATACGAAGATCATGGCGTGAAAGGGCTATCGTGCATGAAGCCCCCTGGCGCACCGACCACCACCCACAGCGGCCCGGCGCGCCAGGGGTCTGCATATATATACCAAGCAGATGGGCCATTGTCCGGTCATCTTCGGGGTGTTGCGGTGAGGGGGTTGGTAGCGAGGACCTCTTGTCGGCGTTGACGGGCAAGCGAGCGCTCCTCGCTCCGCTCGTCGTTTGGAACCGCCAACGATGCTGCCCGGTCCCATCACCCACCACCATCCACGACGACGACCCCCATTTGGGGGTCGTCGTCGTGGGCGTTGACGGGCTCGAACCGCCGACCTCTTCCTTGTAAGGGAAGCGCTCTCCCAGCTGAGCTAAACGCCCCGGGGCCCGTCAGTGTACGGCGCTCGCCACCCTGCACCTTGCGTAGCCTTCGTGCATAGACGCATGACAGGGTGGTCCATGGCCCGATCGCACGCCCTCGGCACGACCGACGTCCCGCTCCTCCGGGAGACGATCGGGGCGAACCTCGAGGCGACCGCCCTGCGATGGCCGGATCGCGAAGCGTTGGTCGTCCCCCACCAGGACGTGCGCATGACCTACCGGGACTTCAACGAGGCCGTTGACCGCCTCGCCATGGGCCTGCTCGACGAGGGCCTCAACACCGGGGACCGCCTGGGCATCTGGAGCCCCAACCGGTTCGAGTGGGTCCTCCTCCAGTACGCCACGGCCAAGGTCGGGGTCATCCTCGTGAACATCAACCCGGCATATCGGACGAGCGAGCTCGTGTACGCCCTCAACCAGTCGGGCTGTCGAATGCTCGTGAGCGCACCGACGTTCAAGACGAGCGACTATCGGGCGATGGTGGCGGAGGTGCGCCACGACGTCCCGGCGCTCGAACACGTCGTCTACCTCGACTCACCCCAATGGACCTACCTGGCCGACGCCCCCGAATCCACCGAGGACGAACTCAGGCGCCGCAGCGATGGGTTGTCAGCCGACGACCCCATCAACATCCAGTACACGAGCGGCACGACCGGGTTCCCGAAGGGAGCCACCCTCACCCATCGCAACATCCTCAACAACGGGTACTTCACCGGCGAGCGTTGCTCCTACACAGAAGAGGACCGGATCTGCATCCCCGTGCCCTTCTACCACTGCTTCGGGATGGTCCTCGGGAACCTCGCCGCCACCACGCACGGCGCCGCCATCGTGGTCCCGGGTGAAGCCTTCGATGCGACCGCAGTGCTCCGCACGGTGGAGGACGAGCGCTGCACCAGCCTGTACGGCGTCCCCACGATGTTCATCGCCGAACTGGAGCATCCCGACTTCGACGCCTACGACACCTCATGGCTGCGGACCGGGATCATGGCCGGTTCTCCGTGTCCGGTGGAGGTGATGCGCCAGGTCATCGACCGCATGGGCGCCGCCGAGATGACCATCGCGTACGGGATGACCGAGACATCGCCCGTGAGCACGCAGACACTCCCCGACGACTCCCTCGAACGCAGGACCTCCACCGTCGGGACGGTCCACCCACACGTCGAGATCGCCATCGTGGACCCCGAGACGGAACAGGTCGTCGAAAGGGGCGAGACCGGTGAGTTCAGGACCCGCGGGTACTCGGTCATGCTCGGCTACTGGAACGACCCCGAGAAGACGGCCGAGTCCATCGGCGAGGACGGGTTCATGCGCTCCGGCGACCTCGCCACCATGGACGACGAGGGATACGTGAACATCGTCGGGCGGATCAAGGACATGATCATCCGAGGGGGTGAGAACGTCTATCCCAGGGAGATCGAGGAGTTCCTCCACACGCATCCGGACATCGCCGACGTGCAAGTGATCGGCGTGCCGAGCGAACGGTTCGGCGAAGAGGTCATGGCCTGGATTGTCGTCCGGGAAGGGGCGAACCTCGACGCCGAGGCCATTCGGGAGTTCTGCCGGGGACGGATCGCCCACTTCAAGGTCCCGAGCCACGTGAAGGTGGTGGACGGGTTCCCGATGACCGTCACCGGCAAGGTGCAGAAGTTCGTGATGCGGGAGATGGCGGCCGAAGAGCTCGGGCTGGAGGACGCCGTCACCGCCTAGACGCGACGAAGGGGGGAGGACCGGTGGTCCTCCCCCCTTCGCGCATACGGTCAGGCCGACCGCACCAACTCCCGGAGCTCGCGCTGCTCGAGCAGGATGGGCTCGGCAGGGTCGTCCTTGCGGGGTCGACCTCGACCTCGTCTGCGGAGGTAGGCGACACCGTCCCAGAAGATCACGCCGCCCCACACGCCGTACTCGGCGCCGATGGAGACTGCGTCCTGCAGGCACGCCATCCGCACGGGGCAGTCGGCGCAGATCTGCTGGGCCCGTTGTTGGTCCGGTATCGATTCGGAGAAGAAGCGCCAGGCCTCGTGGGAGCCGACGCACTTCCCTGCTTGGTTGATCTGTTGGATGTGACTCACGGTGGGGTTTCCTTCGGGATGCGTGGCGGCCCGGGAAAGAGAAGAGCCGCCGGGGTTGGTGCGGCGGCTCTGCGGGGATCGGAGTCAGGTCAGATCAAGCAGGAAGCCGCCAAGACGGGCCAAACGTCGGAAGGACGCCGGCGCCGACGAGGGTCCGGGTGCGCGCGACAACACCCGAGCCCATGGCAATCGTGGTGATGGTGTTGATCACGGTTCTCGCACCTCCTGTGCGGCTTCGGACCCGAACCGTAGCAGGCTCGTATGCAGCCACCAGTGAATAAACGCGTTCAGCCTGGAAGTCCGTCGAGGCCGACCCGGGCCACCCGTCGACCACGCTCGAGGAGCACGGCAGCGTCACCATCGGCCTGGGCCCGGATGACCGTCCCGAAATCGAGGTCGGTCTCCGGGATCGGCAGGTGTGCCACAGGATCGTCGACCACTTGGATTCCCACGCAGGTCGCCGGGCCACCCTTGTGGAGCTGGCCGGTCGAATGGAGGAAGCGTGGTCCGAATCCGACGGTCACCGGTACCCGATGCTGCTGCCCCAGGGCCGCAGCGACCCGATCGAGGCGAGCGACCGTTTCGTCGGTCATCGGCAGGTACGCCATGACGGCGATGTAGTCGCCGGTGCGGGGTCGCAGGCCATCGAGTGCGGTGAACGCCAGGTCGGTCTCAGCGGCATCGCCCTCCATGAGTGCGCGGGCCGACACCTTCGCCGCCTCCACGTCCGGCTGGTCGAAGGGGTTGATCCCAAGGACGGCGCCAACCGCGGCGACGGCGAACTCCGCCCGGTACATCTCGGAGGCGATCTCCTCGCGGGTGAGGAGGTGGATGATCCGAACGGGGAACCCGGCCTCTTCGAGCGCCTCGACACCCGGAACCGGCGCGTCCTCGTCGAGCTGGTACACGAGGAACAACCGATCGTCAGCGTACGCGTCGGGAGCCTGCAGGGCCGGCTCGGGCACGGGGACCGTCCCGGTGTCCTCCTTGCCGGTCGACTCGGCGAGGAGCTGCTCCCACCACGCCGGGAATGCACCGAGCGACTCGCTCGTCACGACGGTGAGTTTGTCACGTCCGGCCAGCGTTGCCTCACCGATCCACGCACCGAGGTCGAGGCCCACGTTCGCCGTCGGGGCCACATCGGCCCCGCACGCCGCCTGCATGCGGACCGCCACCTCCAGGAGGGCGCCGACATCACCACCCGACAGGGCGAACGGCACCATCCCGAAATCCGAGAGTGCCGAGAAGCGACCACCGACGTTCGGGTCGGCGAAACAGACAGCGAGGAATCCGCGTTCCTCGGCCATCGCCGAGAGCCCGGATCCGGGGTCGGTGACGGCCACGAAGGCGTCACCGGGGGTGTCGCTCGCAGCCGACTGCCAGGCCCAGAAGTGGCGGAACAGGCTCAATGTCTCGAGCGTGCCCCCGGACTTCGAACTCACGACGAACACGGTCGTGGCGGGGTCGAGCGCGGCCGTCACCTCGGCAATGGCATCGGGGTGCGTCGTGTCGAGCACGGTGAGCGACGGCCCACCGCTCGGGACGATGGCACCGAACACCTCGGGCGCGAGGCTCGAGCCGCCCATGCCCAGCAGTACGACATCGGTGACACCGCGTGCCGCCACCCGCTCGGCGAGCGAACCCCACTCCCCCACCTTCGCCGTCATACGGGAGGGCAAGTCCAACCAGCCGAGGCGGTTCGTGATCTCGGGGGTGTCGGGATCGGCCCACACCGTCGGGTCCTTCTCCCAGATGCGACGGCCGACCCCGTCCGCCTCCCAGGCCTCGAGTCGGGCCCAGGCCCGGTCACGAAGGTCGCTCATGCGCCGAGCAGCCTCGCCTTCTTCTCGTCGATCGCTGAGAGCATTCCATCGAAGGCGTCGACGAACGCGGTCACGCCCTTCGCCCTGAGCTCGTCGCAGACGGCGTCGAGGTCGACGCCGAGGCCTGACAGCGCGGCGATGGCCGAGCGGGCCTCCGCCAATCCCTCGGCGACCGCACCGGGCGTGGCGACGCCGTGGTCCTCGAACGCATCGAGCGTGGCCGGCGGCACCGTGTTCACGGTCCCCTCCCCGACCAGTTCCTCGACGTACTTCACGTCGGAATAGTCCGGATCCTTCGTCGAGGTCGACGCCCACAACGGCCGCTGGGGGCGGACCCCCCTGCCCCAGATCGCCTCGAAGTCATCACCGAACAACTCCTCGGAGAGCGCATAGACGACCTTGCAGTTCGCCACCGCGATCTCTCCCCTCAAGGCGAGCGCCGCACCGCTCCCTTCCTCGTCGAGGAGCTTGTCCACCGCCGAGTCGATGCGAGAGATGAAGACCGAAGCCACCGACGCCACCTCGTGGGGGGCCGCGTTCTGCTCGATGCCGGCGATGAACGCGTTGGCGACCGCCTCGTAGTGGGCGAGGGAGAAGATGAGCGTGACGTTGACATTCACGCCGGAGGCGATGAGTTCGGTGATCGCCGGCAGCCCCTCGGGGGTCGCCGGGACCTTGATCATGAGGTTCGGGCGATCCACCGCTGCCCACAGCCGCTTGGCCTCGCTGATGGTCGTCTCCGTATCGTGCGCGAGATCCGGCGCCACCTCGAGCGAGACGAACCCGTCGGCTCCCGACGTCTCCTCGTAGACGCGGGCAAACGCATCGCAGGCCGCCCGGATGTCATCGATGGCCAGCGATTCGAAGATCTCGACCGCAGTCGCATCGGGACGTTCGGCGAGCAACGTCGCGATCGCCTCGTCGTAGAGGTCCGAGCCCCCGATCGCCTTCTCGAAGATCGACGGATTGGAGGTCATGCCTCGGAGGCCGGCGTCGATCATCGCGTCGAGTTCACCCGTCTCCATGAGGTCCCGTCGGATGTAGTCGAGCCACACCGACTGGCCGGCGTCGGCGAGTTCCTGCATGGGAAGGCGATCGGACACTGCGGCTCCTGGGTCGGTGGGAGGCGCATGGTAAAGACCCTCGGGTACGAGGGAGGTCGACCTCGGCGGCCGGGGAGTCGGTCTAGACGGCCTCGGCGCGGATCACGATGGTGGCACCGAACACGGTGATGCCACCGAGATGGATAGTGCCCCTGGGGTTCTCGGGCAGGTCGTCGCCACGACGCTCGAGGGCACCGGCGATCGCTGCGTGGTCGGAGATCACGTTCCAGTCGGCCGGGACGATGATCTCCGTCTCACCGAACCCGGTGAAGACGTTCACCTCTGCACCGGTCGCGGACAGCGTGGTGTTGGAGAGGTCGACCGTCGATTGGCCGTACGCCGTGATGATCCCGACCCGCCGGAGGTCGGACGCGTTCGACGACCACGTGGACTCCTCGAACATCGAGGTGACATCGGCCTCGGGGGCGTCGGAGTCGCGATTGTCGGGGAGCTGGCGCTGGAGGGCCTTCGCCGCCACGACGAAGAACACGTTCATGAGGAAGAACCAGCGAACGATCTTGCCGATGAGTCTCATGGGGTGAACGCTAGTGGCTCGGCGCTCAGACGATTCGGTGGTCGGTCGCCCAGCGGGCCAACTCGTGGCGGCTCGACAGTTGCAGTTTCCGCAGCACCGAGGACACGTGGCTCTCGACCGTCTTCACCGAGATCTCCAAGCGGCGGGCCACCTGCTTGTAGGCGTACCCGCGGGCGATGAGGCGTAGGACCTCCCGCTCTCGGGGCGTGAGCTGGTC
>CP070681.1:1315333-1336064 GCA_020352575.1 Acidimicrobiia bacterium
CTCGTAGGCGTCCACTACCTCGTCCCAGTGGAATCGCCGGACTGCTGCCCGCCCCGAGGTCGCGAGCTCCGCCCGGAGCGCCGGCTCCGTGCAGGCCATGGTGAGGACGTCGGAGAGCGCTGCGATGTCGGCCGGGGCTGCGAAGAGTGCGGCGTCACCGGCTACGTCCCTGAACGCAGGAAGGTCCGACGCCACCACGGCACAGCCGTGCGCCAGGCCCTCCGCCACGACGAGCCCGAAGCTCTCCCCCCGACGGTTCGGGGCGCAGAGGACGGACGCGCGATCGAGCAACGATGCCCGCTCCGCATCAGAGATCCGCCCGACGAATCGAACCCCGGGTCGATCGGGCCTGCGGGCCCCCGCGACGACGAGTTCCCAACCACCGAGGTCACTTCTGACGCGATCCCACGCTTCTAGGAGGTCATCGAGTCCCTTGCGCCATTCGTCACGACCGAGGAATGCCACTGTCTTCGATCGGTCGAACGGGACTGCCACCTCGACCGGCACGTCGACGCCGTTCGGGATGATGCGCGTCTCGACTCCGGCCAGGCGGACGCCTTCGGCCGCCACCGGCGAGACGGCGGTGGCGATGGCCTCCCCCAGTCGACGTCGCCACAGCGGGGCGAATCTGCGGTAGAGGCGTCGGGTGCGGGGAGGAGGATCGGCGTGGAACGTCGCCACCACCGGTGTGGCGGTGCCCAGTGCGCCGAGGCCGACCGAGGGCATGAACGGCTCATGGACGTGCACGACGTCGACCCCTTCGCCCGCTCGGGAGGCCTGTCGCCATGCCGACGGCGTCAGCGCGATCGGGGCAACGGAGTCGTTCGTCCGCCAGCCGACGACGGGCCCGTCGATCCCCCGTCCCGGACCACGCACGACCACGTCGTGCCCACGGGCACCGAGGCGATCGGCGAGTCGCAGGACCTGACCCTGCACGCCGCCGGGCACGCGCAGGTCGTAGGGGCTGACGAGTGCGATCCTCACCAGCGGTATCCGGGATCCGACGGCCAGTTGGGTTGGAGGAGGTGCCACTGCGTCGGATCGAGGCGGATCAGTTCCTCGAACGCGTTGGCGAGCGCCTGGACGCCGCCGCGGATGCGCTCCGAACGATCCGGCGCATCGGGGATCTCGAGCGGGGGCCGGATCACGAGTCGGTGGCCCGTCGGCGTGGCAAGACACGCCACCGGGAGCACGACGCACCCGGTGAGCTCGGCCAGCGCAATGGCGCCCTGGGGCATGCGGGTCGTCTCCCCGAAGAACTCCACCTCGACCCCGTTCCCGGAGAGGTCCCGATCGGAGAGCAGCGCAACACCGGCGCCCTCACCGATGGACTCGACGAGCCGACCCATCGTGCGGTGCCCCTTCTCGAGCACGACGATCTCAATCCCGATCATCTCTCGCGTTTCGGTGATCCATCGCCCCATGTCCGCGTCGGGGAGGCGTTCGGCCACTGCAACGACGGGCACGTCGTAGGCGAGGGGATGGATGGCCGCGTACTCCCAGTTGCCTACGTGTGGGAGTGCGTACACGGCGCCCCGTCCTCCTTCGTGGGCGTCCAGGAAGTACTGGTGACCATCGACTTCCAAGCGTTCGCGCATCTCCGGGAGGCGACGGGGGGACGCCCACAGCGCTTCGGACCAGTACCGACCGTACGACTCGAGGACGTCGCGTCGGGAGGCGGTCGACCCGACCCGTGCGAGGTGCCGCTCCACGATCCCCTCAGCCATCCCCCTCCTCGCCGCGATGCGCCCGCCGAACGAGCCGAGTCGGCGGGCAACGCCGAACGGGAGGGCCCCGACCATGCGGGACGCCAGCGCGATCCAACGTCCGAGGCTCACGCCTCCAGCCGCTTCCAGATGATGAGGAACCGCTGGGCGACGGTCGCCCAGATCAGGAGGGCGGCGAGGACGAGCACGGGGACGAGCCACCCGCTGACGAGCCCTACGGTGAGGAGGATCACTCGTTCGCCCCGGGCCACGATCCCTCCTCGCCCATCGGCCCCGATCGCCTCCGCTTTGGCGCGGAGATATGAGGTGAGGAGCGCACCGCCGAGCGCAAGCACGCACAGGAGGACCCATCGCGGTTCGTAGGCCAACCAGGTCGCCAACGCACCCCACACCGCGATCTCCCCGGCTCGGTCGGCGACCGAGTCGATGAGAGCGCCCTTTCGTGACGCCGTCCCGGTCACCCGAGCCACTGTGCCGTCGAGGCCGTCCAGCGCCGAGCCTGCGAGGAACAACCAGCCACCGAGCGCGAGATCGCCCGCCGCAATCAGCCAAGACGCCACCACCACGACCGCCAGCCCCCCAAGGGTGAGCTTCGTCGGGGTGAGGCGAAGGGCAGCGAGCCCGCGTCCGAGGGGATCGAGGAGCGGCTCGATGCGACCCCTCACGTAGGTCTCGATCACGACGAGACGGTACCAAACCCCCGGGGCGAGGCACCCTGAACGGTGCTTCCCGGGACGACGTACACTACGAACGTTTGCATGTCCCCCGCCGCTTCACCGCGGCATCGAAGGAAGGACCCCCATGGACGACGCCACGCTCCGAATCGGCGACCAAGAGCTCTCGCTCCCGACGCTCGAGGGAACGATGGGCGAGCGGGCGGTCGACATCTCGGCCCTCCGCAAGGAGACGTCCTACACGACCTTCGACCGGGGCTTCGGCAACACCGCCGAGACGAAGAGCTCCATCACGTTCATCAACGGTGAGGGCGGCATCCTGCGGCACCGTGGCTACGCCATCGAGGACCTCGCCACGAAGGCCTCGTTCCTCGAGGTGGCGTACCTCCTCATCGAGGGCGAACTGCCCACCGTGACCCAACTCGCCACGTTCGAGGCGGCGATCCACGAGAACGCCAACCTCCCCGAGGACCTCAAGCACCTCTTCGACGCCTTCCCCCACGAAGCCCACCCGATGGCGGTGCTCGCGAGCGGGATTTCCACGTTCGGCGCCTATTACCCCGAGGCCGCCGACCCGCTCGACGACCTCGCCGTGGACCGAGCCACCCAGCTCCTCATCGCCAAGATGCCGACGATGGTTGCCTGGGCGTTCAAGTACCGCGAGCGCCGTCCGTACATCTACCCCCGCTACGACCTCGACTACGCCGCGAACTTCCTCCACATGGTGTTCTCGCGACCCCACCGCCACCTCGAAGTGTCACCCCAGGTGCAGCGGGCGATGAACATGCTGCTGGTCCTCCACGCCGACCACGAGCAGAACTGCTCGGCGTCGACCGTTCGCATCGTGGGTTCGTCACACGCGTCGATCTTCGCCTCGATGTCGGCGGGGATCCATGCCCTCTCCGGTCCGCTCCACGGCGGTGCCAACCAGGCCGTCCTGGAAATGCTGCAGGCCATGTCGGACGCCGGCGGCGATGTGGAGACGTACATCGCAAAGGCGAAGGACAAGGACGACCCCTTCCGCCTCATGGGCTTCGGGCACCGCGTCTACAAGAACTTCGATCCCCGCTCCCGGATCCTCAAGGGCGCAGTCGACGACGTGCTCTCGATCCTCGGCAAGGACGACCCACTGCTGCGGCTCGCAGTGGAACTCGAGGAGGCGGCGTTGGACGACGACTACTTCGTCGAGCGGAAGCTCTTCCCGAACGTCGACTTCTACTCCGGGATCATCTACCGGGCGATGGGGTTCCCCGTCGACATGTTCACGTCGCTGTTCGCACTCGGCCGCATGCCCGGGTGGATCGCCCAATGGCGCGAGATGCACTCGGATCCGACCACCCGCATCGGGCGTCCCCGCCAGGTGTACACGGGTGAGACCGATCGGCCGTTCACGCCGATCGCCGACCGCTAGGCCAGCGCCTCCACGAACGGCTCCCGGCGGAGTTCGCCGGTGACCCCGTCGACGAACACGAGTGCCCGCTGCGTCGGCGGTTCCTCGGCGTCGTAGAGGATCACGTTCCACACCGGCTTGGCCCGGAGCCCTTCGAAGCGGATGGCCGCCGATGCGTGGCCCACCGTGAAGTCCAGCGCCGCCCCCGCCTGCTCGAAGGCCTCAGCCTCCCGGACCTCGAGGGGCCAGGCGGCGGCGAAATGCCAGGCGGCGAGCACTGCGAGGGCCCCGGCCATCCACCACATGCCCACACCGAGCCCGGCGAGTGCACCGATGCCACAGAGCAGGGCGCCAACCACGTAGACCCGCCCGGACATGGCCCGGCGGGCAGGATCGGGCACGGAGTACTCCTCGACGGCGTTCGCATCGAGGTCCTCGGGGACCCCCTCTGCCTCTGCGACCTCCCGTGGGATGCCGATGCCGTCCCGACCGACGGTCACGACGGCACCTCGGCAGCCTCGACCAGCAGTTGCTCGGCTTCTGCGAGCGGAGTGCCCCGTCGCTCGTCCTCGCCACGGAGGCGGAATCCCACCGTCCCTCCTTCGACGTCGTTGTCACCCACCACGAGGATCGACGGGTACTTCTGAGTGATCATGCGCCGCAACTTCTCGCCGAGCTTGCCCGAGCCCGCGTCGACCTCGACCCGGAGCCCGGCGTTGCGGAGCCGCTCCGCCACTCGGTCGGCGTACTCCTCGTGGCGGTCGGCCACCGTCACGATGCCGACCTGCACCGGGGCGAGCCACATGGGGAAGGCACCTGCGTAGTGCTCCACGAGCACGCCGAAGAACCGCTCGATCGAGCCCGCCTTCGCCGAGTGGATCATGAAGGGACGGCCCTTGTCGTTCGATGCTGCGGTGTACTCGAGGTCGAAGCGCTCCGGGAGGTTGAAATCCACCTGGATGGTCGACACCTGCCACCGCCGACCGATCGCATCCTTCACATGGATGTCGATCTTCGGCCCGTAGAACGCACCCTCGCCCTCGGCCACCTGATACGGGATCTGCGCCGCTTCGAGGGCCTCGGCCAGCTCCCGCTCGGCCTGCTCCCACCTCGGGACCTCACCGACGTACTTCTCCGGTCGGGTCGAGAGGTCGGCCTCGAAGTCGTCGAAGCCGAAGTCCCGCAACCACTGCAACACGAACTCGAGGTGCATGAGCAACTCGCTGCCGAGCTGCTCGGGGGTGCAGAAGGTATGGGAGTCGTCCTGGGTGAACCCGCGCGCTCGGAGGAGCCCGTGGATGACGCCGGACCGCTCGTACCGGTACACCCCTCCGAGCTCGCTCAGGCGCAGCGGCAGTTCGCGATAGGAGCGAGCCGAGCCCTTGTAGATGAGCACGTGGAAGGGGCAGTTCATCGGCTTCACCCGGTACTCGTCGCCGCCGTCCATCTCCATGCCCGGATACATGTTCTCGGCGTAGTACCCGAGGTGGCCCGAGGTCTCCCAGAGGTGGGACTTCGCGAGGTGCGGTGACACGACGAACTCGAAGCCGAACCGTTCGTGCAGTCGACGGGAGTGGTCCTCGATCTGCTTGCGGACCATGCCACCCTTGGGATGCCACACCGCGAGGCCCGACCCCAGGTCCCGCGGGAATGAGAAGAGGTCGAGCTCCGGCCCGAGCTTGCGGTGATCCCGCTTCTCGGCCTCCTCCAGCCGGTGGAGGTGCTCGTCGAGGGCCTTCTTCGACTCCCATGCGGTCCCGTAGATGCGCTGCAGCTGCTCCTTGTGCTCGTCGCCTCGCCAGTAGGCGCCCGCCACCCGTTGGAGGGCGAATGCCTTCAGCCGTCCGCTCGACGGGATGTGCGGCCCCCGGCACAGGTCCGTGAATGCATCGGTGTTCCGGTACGCAGAGACGACGTCGCCCGCCCCGACCTCGGACTCGTCGACGTTCTCGATGATCTCCACCTTGAACCGATGGCGGGCGAAGATCTCGAGGGCGTCGGCCTTGGACATCTCCTCGCGGATGAAGGGTTGGTCCTCGGCCACGATCTCGGACATGCGGTCACCGATGCGCTCGACGTCCTCGGGGGTGAACGGCTCGTCGACGGCGAAGTCGTAGTAGAACCCGTCCTGGATCGGAGGTCCGATCGCGAAGGTCGCCCCCGGGAAGAGGTCGAGGACGGCCTGGGCCATGATGTGGGCCGCCGAGTGGCGGATGATGTGCCGTCCGTCCTCGGTGGCGTCGGTGATGATCTCGACCGTCCCGTCCCCTGGCAGGGGACGCGTGAGGTCCCACATCTCGCCGTCATGCCGGACCGCGACCGCGGCTTTGGCGAGGCGGCTTCCGATGCTTGCCGCTACGTCGAGCCCCGATGCACCATCGGGGTACTCACGCACACTTCCGTCAGGGAGGGTGATCTGCATGGGCGGGAGGGTAGTGAGCCGCCCAACGATGCCGTCCGGGCTTTCCGCCACAGGGTCGCGAAATCCGCGCGCCCGCGACGGTCGCCTCGTACGCTGCCGAGAGGAGGCATAGGAGGCACAACCGGATGCTCGGCATCTTCAAGAACCCGCCCACGATCAGGCTCGATGAGTGGCAGACGGTCGATCTCAGAGCGGACGCAACCGCCGATCTCCCTTGCCCCTGGTGCTTCGCTCCGACTCGCGAGAGCGACGCCGAGTGCCCGACCTGCCAGCGCCGGTTCGGCTGATCAGCCCGACCACACGTACGACCGGTCGATGCTCACCGAGGTGAAACCGATCCGTTCGTAGGTGGCCTTCGCTGCGACATTCGCTGCGTCGACGTACAGCATCCCCCTCGGGCACCTGCGTGCCTCGCTGAGGTGCCGAAGGCCTTCCATGACGAGCGCCTTCCCCCAGCCACGCCCGTGGTAGTCCGGATGGAGGCCGATCACGTAGATCTCGCCGTCGCCGTGGGGATGGACCTTCGTCCAGCAGAACCCGGCAAGGCGGTGGCCGTCCCACGCCATGCGGAGGTCGTCGGGATCCCACCAGTCCAACTCCGTGCGTTCCATGAAGTCCTCGGCCGCCCAATTGCCCTGCTCGGGATGGCCGAAGAAGGCGGCGTTGTTCGCGACGAGCCAATCATCGAGGTACTCGGACGCGAAGCCCGTCTCCCTGAACTCACATGGCACCGACGCCAGCGGCAGTTCCACCTCCATCCGGTGGAGTTCGCGCTCCGGCTCGAACCCGAGGTCGAGGAGGGTGGGGCCCCATCGGTCGCCGAGGGACCACACCCGCACTCCCCCCAGCGCGTCCTGGGCCCATTCGAAGAGCGCCCGTGCCTCGGCTCCTCGACCGTCGAGCGCTGCAACCTCCACCGTCGGCGGCGCCCCTTCGGTCTCCATGAGGATCGCCACGAGGTCGTCACCGTCCTCGATGGCGAGCGACGGCTGTCCGTGGGCGAGGCCGATCAACTTGCGTTCCCCCACCGAGGTGTGGGCCTCGTCCCCACCCAGCTGGTCGAGGAACGCCGCAACTCGTCCGCGGTCGTACTCGGACGTCATGCGGCGGGGATACATCGGGCGATCCTAGGAACGGTCCCCCGGTTGGATCAGAAGAGGCCCACGACCTCACCGTCGTCGTCGATGTCGACGTCCATGAACGCCGGCGTGGCGCCGAATCCCGGCATGGTCCGCATCTCGCCGAGGAGGGGGTAGACGAACCCGGCACCGATCGAGGCCCGCACCTCTCGGACCGGCAGGGTGTAGCCCTTCGGTGCCCCCTTGCGGGATGCATCGTGGCTGATCGAGAGATGGGTCTTCGCCATGCAGATCGGCAGGTAGCCGTAGCCGGCGTCTTCGTACCAGGAGAGCTGTCGCTCGGCCGCCCTCGAGTACTCGACGTCGGCGGCCCCGTAGATCTCCCGGCCGATGATCTCGATCTTCTCCTTCAGGGTGAGGTCGAGCGGGTAGAGGTACTGGAACTCGGACTCCGACCCCGCCGCGGCCTCGACAGCCTCGGCGAGGGCGATGGCTCCTGCTCCGCCCTCGGCCCAGTGGGTCGAGCGGACGGCGGCGAACGCCCCGGCATCCCTCGCAGCCTGCTCGATCAGGCGGATCTCGGCCTCGGAGTCGGTGGGGAATGCGTTCACCGCCACGACCACGGGGACACCGAACCTCCGCACGTTGTGGATGTGGGCTTCGAGGTTGCTGAGGCCGGCCGACAGCAAGGAAATGTTCTCCTCCGTGTAGGCACGGTCGAATGGTCGACCGGCCACGACCTTCGGACCGCCTCCGTGGGTCTTGAGGGCGCGCACGGTGGCAACGAGCACGACGGCATCGGGACGGAGGTGGCTCACCCGGCACTTGATGTCGGCGAACTTCTCGAGGCCCATGTCGGCCCCGAAGCCCGATTCGGTGACGACGAAGTCGGCAAGGTGGAGTGCGACCCGATCAGCGAGTATCGACGAGTTGCCATGGGCGATATTGGCGAATGGCCCTGCATGCACGAAGGCGAGCTGACCCTCGAGCGTCTGCATGATCGTGGGATGGAGGGCATCCCGCAGGAGGACCGTCACGGCACCCGCCACGCGGAAGTCCTCGAGCGTCAGTGGGTTGCCATCTTTCGACCAGCCGGCAACCACCCTCGCCACACGCTCACGCAGGTTGCGAAGCGCCGAGCGGTGGTCGACCCCATCGACGAGCGCCAGGATGGCCATCAGCTCCGAGGCGACGCTGATGTCGAACCCGCTCTCCCGGGGCCGACCGTCGGGCGAGCCGCCCAGACCGAGGACTATGTTGCGGAGGGCTCGATCGTTCACGTCCACCACGCGGCGCCAGCCAACTCGGAATGCGTCGATGTCGAGTCGATCGAGGCCGAGTTCCTCGAGTTGGTCGTCCGCCAGCCGCCGTTCGTGGAACCACCGCGCATCGATTGCCGCCGCCACGAGGTTGTGGGCGACAGAGATGGCGTGGATGTCGCCGGTGAGGTGGAGGTTGAATTCGTCCATCGGCACGACCTGGCTGTAGCCACCTCCCGCTGCGCCTCCCTTGATGCCGAAGGTCGGCCCCATGGACGGCTGGCGGATCGTGGCGATCGCCTTGTAGCCCCTGCGTCCGAGGCCCTGGACGAGCCCGACCGTGGTGGTGGTCTTGCCCTCGCCCAGCGGCGTGGGGGTAATGGCTGTGACATCGATGTACTTGCCACGCGGTCGTTCGCCGATGCGTTTCAGGACGTCGAGGTGGACCTTGGCCTTGGTACGCCCGTACGGGATCAAGTCGTCGGGCCCGAGGCCGTACTCGGCGGCGACGTCCTCGATCGGTCGGATCGTGGCGGAGCGGGCGATCTCGAGATCGCTTGGAACGGGTATCGCGGGCATGTGGCTCCCGGTGAGGTGCCTCCGAAGGCTACCGACGGGGCGCTGGGGCATGCCCCAGCCCATCTAGCCTCCCCGCTGTGAGTCGGGTTGGCATCGTCCTCGGTGGCGGCGGCGTGAGTGGAGCCGCATACGAGCTTGGTTGCCTCATGGCTCTACGGCTGGCCACGGACTGGGACCCCAACGAGGCCGAGGTGATCGTCGGCACCTCCGCAGGATCCACCGTGGCGGCGATCACCCGCTCCGACGGCCTCCATGTCGACCTGCTCGTACGTGGACAGGAGGACCAAGCGGACGTGACCGCCCGCATCTCTCGCCTGCTCTACAAGAAGCAGGACTTCACCGGCTTCGGGCGCTGGATGCGACGCGGCATCCTCCCGGGGCTACGCAACCCGGGGGTCAGCCTGGTGCTCGGTGCGCCCGGCAGGTTCAGCCCCGTCGGTATCGGCGATTGGGTCGAGCACCTGATCGGTGACAAGGCACATGACTGGCCCGAGCGCGCAACGGTGTGCGTGGCATTCGACCTCGAGGCACGGGAGAGGGTGGCCTTCGGGACGGAGTCGGCGCCCGATGTCACGCTGTTTGAGGCCGCCGCGGCCTCATCGGCGGTGCCGATCGTCTTCGACCCCTTCGTCATCGATGGCATCCCCTACGTCGACGGCGGGATTGCCTCGGGTACCCACGCCGACCTCGTACTCGCCAATCCCGAACCGCTCGACCTCGTGCTTGTCATTGCCCCGATGGCGTCGGAGGAGTCGAGCCTCACGGCCCACCCCCTCGAGTCGGTGCTCGACAGGGTCGGCCGGAAGTCCCTGGAGGAGGAGATCGGGATGATCCAACGGGCGTGGCCGGACACCGACATCGTCATCCTGCGCCCCCGCAAGGCCGTGCTCCGGGCGATGCGCCCCAACCCGATGGATCCCGCCCGAGCCGTCCCGACCTTCGTCGCCACGCTCGCCTCCATGCGCACCCGCTTGGCCTCTGCGGACACCTGGGCGGTGCTCCGCAAGCACCTCACGTGACGCTCGGCGCCTTCCGCCACGTCCGGCGGCATTTCGCTCAACCACGCTTGGTGGTGTTCCGATACGTGCTCCATGACTGCTCACGACCACATTCCCTCCACGGGCCCATACGGACCACTCGCTGCACGCCTCCAGGCGGCGCAGCTGGTTCGTGAAGCCGAGGAGGCGACGGCGAAGGCTGCCGGCTCGGCTTCAACCGACGAAGCCCCCGTGGAGCTGGTGGACGATCCGGTCCCCGTCGACTGACGTATCGGGCCCCGGCGCCACCACCAACGGCCGCTCCACAATCCGCAACGCCTCGCTATTCTCTGATCCGTCAGATTTCTCTGGAGTGTGTCGTGACGAGTCCGATTCTCGAGATCGTCCCCCTCGGCTTCCCGTGGGATGGCCTCGATCCCTTCATCTTCACCGTCCACCACGTGGACGACTACCCAGCCGGCAACGAGAACCAGGGCATCGACCGGAATGACCTCGTGGGGCGGAACATGGGTTCCGACTTCTCCTACAAGGACGGTTGGAGCATGTACCACGGCGCAGAAGTGCCGGGCTTCCCCCAGCACCCCCACCGTGGGTTCGAGACGGTCACGGTGGTGCGTCGGGGCTATGTGGACCATTCCGATTCGCTCGGTGCGACCGCACGGTACGGCGGCGGCGACGTCCAGTGGCTGACGACCGGTTCGGGCATCCAGCACTCTGAGATGTTCCCGCTCATCCAGGCCAACGAGGGCAACCCGCTCGAGCTGTTCCAGATCTGGTTGAACCTCCCGCCGGAGGCGAAGATGGTGCCTGCGCACTTCGGCATGCTGTGGTCCGAGGACATCCCGACGATCACTCCTTCGCCCGGAGTCTCCGTGGATGTGATCGCCGGTGCGATCGGCGACGCCACTCCCCCGTCCCCCCCACCGGATTCCTGGGGCTCGCACCCCAACGGCGAGCTCGCGATCTGGCTCATCCGCCTCGAGGAGGGAGCGGAGTGGGCACTCCCCACCGCAGCGTCCGACGTCAATCGGATGCTGCACTGCTTCATCGGCGACGTCACCTCCGTCGCCGGCACGACCGTCACCAAGGATGTCGGCGTGCGGCTCCAGCCAGATGCTCCCGTCTCGATCAGCGCCACCACCGGCCCCGCGGAGTTCCTCCTCCTCCAGGGACGACCCATCGGCGCCCCGGTCTTCCAGATGGGCCCGTTCGTGATGAACAGCCCCGAGGAGCTTCGCCAGGCGGTGGTCGACTACCGGGCGACGCAGTTCGGCGGGTGGCCGTGGAACGGCCCCGACCCTGTGCACGATCGGCGGGAGGGCCGTTTCGCGCTCCATGCCGATGGCAAGGTGGAACACCGAGACATGCAACCCGCAGCCGGGTGACCGAGCCGATCGTCCCCCACGACTTCCCGGTTCCCCGCTCCTTCGATGGAACGGGCTACCACCTCGAGGCGCTCGGACCGATCCACAACGAACGGGATCACGCCGCGTGGATGGGCAGCATCGAGCACATCCGCTCCACCCTGGGGTTCCCCATGGCCGACGGGTGGCCCTATCCGATGTCGCTCGACGACAACCTGTCCGACCTCGAGGGGCATCTCGTCGAGTTCGAGGACCGCACCGCGTTTGCGTACAGCGTGCTCGACGACGACGAGGTCATCGGCTGCGTCTACGTGACACCCGATCCCGATTCGGCAAGGGGTGTGGGCCTCCGCTCATGGGTCGTCGAGACCCGCGCCGACCTCGACGAGGTGGTGCGCGACGAGGTCACGGAGTGGTTGGTCGCCGCCTGGCCGTTCCCCACCGTGACCAGGATCGGGGAGTAGCCCCGAAATGCCGAACACCCCGCCGAGCGGGGTGTTCGGAGTGGGCGATACTGGGATCGAACCAGTGACCTCTGCCGTGTGAAGGCAGCGCTCTCCCGCTGAGCTAATCGCCCGGGACGTGGGAGTGTACCGGGGATCCCAGGACACGCCCACGTGGGTTCAGGTGGTCGGGACGCCGATCTCGAGTGCGGCGACCTCGAAGGCGCCATCGGCGTGGTTGGCCAACTCTTCCGGAGTCCCGACCAGGATCGGGAAGGTCCCGAAGTGGATCGGCACCACGGTCTCGACGCCGAGCAACTTCGCAGCTTTGGCCGCCAGTCCCGGACCCATCGTGAAGTGCCCACCGATGGGCAGGAACGCCACGTCGGGCCTGAACAGCTCACCGATCAGAGCCATGTCGCCGAAGACGGTCGTGTCGCCTGCGTGGTAGAGCGTCGGGCCGTCCGGGATGTCGAGGATCCAGCCGGCCGCCTCGCCACCAGCCACGATGCCCGCCTCACCGCTGATGCCCGCAGAGTGGACCGCATCGGTCAGGATCGCCCGGATCCCACCGGGGCCCTCGACCACGCCTCCCTTGTTCGAGCCCACTGCCTCGACGCCTTGGTTACCGAACCACACCGACAGCTCGTGGATGGCGAATACCTGCGCACCGGTGCGTTTGGCCAGCTCCACCGAATCGCCCACGTGGTCGAAGTGGCCGTGGGTGATGTAGATGGCATCGGCCCGCGCAGGGGCATGCTCGGACTCGGGGCAGACCGGGTTGCCGGCAAGCCACGGATCGATGAAGACGGTCGTACCGTCGGCCAGTCGTACCCGCACGCTTGCGTGGCCCAGCCACGTGACATCGACGCCCTTGAGATCCATCGGATCGCTCCTCACTCTGGGAGACCGAGGCTACCGGGCGTCGCGGCCGCCCATCCGGGAGATCCGCACGCGGTCGATCCGTCGCCCGCGCAAGGCGGTGACAACGACCTTCTGGCCCCCGATCTCGGTGGACTCGCCTTCCTCGAGCAGCCGGCCGGCATGGCCGAGCACGAGTCCGGCGACGGTGCTCCAGTCGCCCTGCAGCGCTTCGGCGTCGTCGAACAGGTGCGCTGCGTCGGTGACCGGGAGTGCGCCCGCAACGCTCCATCCATCGGACGTCTCCACGATGTCAGCCTCGTCCGGGTCCTGGGAGATATCGCCGAAAAGTTCCTCGACGACGTCCTCGACCGTGACCATGCCCGCGGTGCCGCCGAACTCGTCGATCACGACGGCGAGGTGGATCCGGACGCGCTGCATGTCCTCGAGCACGTCGAGCACCCGCCGGGATTCGGGGGTGGCGATCACATCGGTCATCACGTCGCGCACCGTTGCGTCTGCGTCGGCCTGGATCAGGTCCCGGAGGCGGACGACGCCGACCGGGGTGTCGAGATCATCCTTGAAGACGACCAGGCGGCGGTGGCCATGGCGGAGGGCAAGGTCGATCGCCTCACCGACGTTCGTCTCGAGGTCAGCACCGATGATCTCGGTGCGGGGGACCATGATCTCGTCGACCATGCGATCACCGAGGCGGAACGCCCGCTCGATGAGGTCGCGATCCTCCTCGGTGATCTCCCCCTCGCTCACCGCCTTCTTGGCCAGGAGCCGCAGCTCCTCCTCGGTGATGGTGGGTCCGGTCTGCACACCCTTGCCGGGCATCTGGACGTCGGCGAAACGGACGAGCACGAGGACGAGGGGCCGGAGGAGGAACTCGATCGTCGCCACCGGACCGGCGAGCAGCATCCCCACCGACTCGGGGTGTCGCACTGCGTAGGTCTTGGGGATCGCCTCCCCGTAGACGAACAGCACCACCGTGAGCAGCACCGACGCGATCGTCACCCCGACCTGGCCGAACCACTCCTGGGCGAGGAGGCCCGCAAGGGACGCCGCCCCGATCTGGGAGAGCAGCGCGAGCAGCAGAACTGCGTTCAGGACCTCGGGCAGGCGGTGTTGGAGCCGGTCAAGCCGCTGCGCCGGACGCCGCCCCTCCGCCGCCATGGCCTGGACCCGGACCCGGGAGGCACGGAGCAGGGACGTTTCCGAAAGGGCGGCGAACACCGCGGCCAGGAAGAGGCCGATGAGCAGGGCCACGAGTGGTGTGGTGGACATCTGCCCCCATGATCGCAGGGTCGCTCGGCTGGTTGAATCGTCCCATGCACCGAGTGGAGTTCGAACGAATCGTCGACCGCGTCCTGGACAGCCTGCCCGACTGGGTCGTCGAGCAGATCGACAACCTCATCGTCGAGGTGGCTGAGGAGCCGACGCCCGAACAGGATCCGCGTGGCGAGGGGCTGCTCGGCCTCTACGACGGCGTGTCGCTCCACGATCGCGCCGGCGACTACTGGGGGGCGATGCCCGACTCCATCTGGATCTTCCGGCAGCCCCACCTTCGCCTCGGACTCTCCCGTGCGGAACTCGAGGACGAGATCCGGGTGACCGTGCTCCACGAGTTGGCCCACCACCTCGGTATCGACGACCAGCGCTTGCACGAACTCGGCTGGGACTGACCTAGGGTCGGACCCGATCCAGGAAAGGACCCACCGTGGAAGCCCTCATCGATGCAGTCTCCGAGAAGACCGGCCTTGACAAGGCCATGATCGCCAAGGCCGCTCCGGCCGTCATCGAGTTCCTCGCGGACAAGCTCCCCGAGGGGATCGGCGACATGCTCACCCAGGTCGCCGAAGGCGGCGAGGTCGACACCGGTGACCTGCTCGGCAAGGGCAAGGACATGCTTGGCGGGCTGTTCGGCGGCTGATGCAGGTCCTCCGCTCCGTGCTGCTGCGGATCGGTCAACTGGCCTCGGGGGGCATGGCCATCTGGGGTGTCGGGCTCGTACTCGGACCACAGGGCCATTGGTGGGGATGGCTGGTCATCCTGCTGGGCGTCGTCGGCGTGGCCGTCGGAGCGATCCTGTCCCCGTGGTCGGGCACCGGCCTCCATGTGGCTCGCGACGCCATGAGGATGTTCGACGATGGCCGCGCCGTCCGTGATCCCGGCGGCACGGTCGACCCGACCGACGGTGACGGACGCTTCTCCGGGCGCTAGCTCACCGACGCAAGGCGGGCCACCTCGTCGGCACACCCCCACGACAGGATGTAGCCGCTCCCCCCGTGTCCGTAGTCGTGGATGACCCGCGACCCATCGGGGAGCGTCTCGGCCTCGACCCGGACTTCCGGGCGTCCGGGGCGGAGCCCGACCTTCACCCCGACAACGTCGCCGACCGTGGGGTCGAGGCGTCGGGCGTCGCGCAGGATGCGCGAGGTCGTGGCGGGATCTGGCGCACGATCCCACACGTGCTGCTCCTGCGTCCCCCCGACCACGACCTCACCCGACCGGGGGTAGACGTAGGCAGGTGGACCGGACCCCGAGTAGTCGGCAAGCCCGTGGCGCATGCCCGATGTCGCCACCAGCGCGATCTGCCCGCGGATCGGGTACATGGAAGCGTCGCCGACAAGCAGGCCGGCGCCAAGCCCTGCGCAGTTCACCACCAGTGGCGCCAGTCCGTCCAGTTCGGTGACCTCCTCGACCCGTATGTGCCCGCCGAGTGCAACGAACCGTGCAACGAGCCACGACAGGTAGCGGGGTGTCTCGATCATGAAGCCATCGACCCACCATCCTGCGGCGGCCCCTTCCGGCAGGTCCCCGGGGTCCGCTGCCTCCACCCACGGCGTCGACTCCCACCAGGTGGTGGTCGGGATCTTCGACACCTCGAGCTGGCGCAACGGCGTCACTCCGGTCGACGGATCGGTCGACAGGCGGGCGAACTCCTCTCGACTCACCAGCGCCCACCGGCGGACGCGATCGAGGGGAGCGAGTTCCGTCATCGTCCAGACCGCGGCCGCCACCGCCGACACGGTCGCCTCCGGCAGCTCCCTGGCGACGACGTGGGCGTCCCATCCCGACTCTCGGAGGCGAATCCCCGCACTCAGGCCGGACACTCCAGCACCGATGACGACACAGTCCATGGGCAGGACGGTACCCATGCAAGAGACCCCCGCCGTAGCGAGGGTCTCCCGGGGTGGGCGATACAGGATTTGAACCTGTGACCTCTTCCGTGTCAGGGAAGCGCTCTCCCCCTGAGCTAATCGCCCGGGATCAGTTGTCTGGAGGCGACGCCCGGAATCGAACCGGGGTACAGGGTTTTGCAGACCCTTGCCTAACCACTCGGCCACGTCGCCGGGCGAAGCGCCGGTGGGCGCCTCTGTCGCACATGAGGAGCCCGAGGGCTCCCCACCGCTGGAGCGGGAAACGGGATTCGAACCCGCGACCTCAACCTTGGCAAGGTTGCGCTCTAGCCAACTGAGCTATTCCCGCGTGGAGCCGGAAGTGTAGACGAGCCCTCCGCGTGTGCGAAGCGCTACGTGCCGGTGGAGCCGAAGCCGCCCGCCCCCCGATCCGTCGCCGGGAGTTCGTCCACCTCCACCACCTCACCGACGAACACCGGCACGACGACGAGCTGGGCGATGCGCTCACCTCGCTCGAAGGACACCGGCTCCTGGCCGTGGTTGATGAGGATCACCTTCAGTTCGCCGCGATACCCGGCATCGATCAGACCCGGTCCGTTCGCGACGCCGATGCCGTGCCGTGCTGCGAGCCCCGACCTGGGCACGACGAGCCCCGCATGGCCGTCGGGAATTGCGACGGCGAGGCCGGTCGGCACGAGGGAGCGTTCGCCTGGTCCGAGTGAGACGGATTCGGCAGCCCTGAGGTCCAGGCCGGCGTCACCGGGATGCGCGCGACTGGGGAGGGGTAACCCTGGATCGAGGCGTTGGACGGTAACCTGCACGCCCAGACGGTAATCGTGGGGCTTCGCGGGTGGAGTCGATGGAGACCACGACATGCAGTCGACGTGCCCCACCTGCGGGACGTTCCACATGGGCAGTTGTGCGGCTGGCCGACACCGTGCGCCGAGCCGCCTGCGCACCTTCGTGCCCGTGCTCCCATCCCCCGTCCGGCAGCGTCGCCGAATCGGCACCAGCCCGACACTGGAGATGATGGGGTTCGACCTCCCCGATCGGCCACAGCCCGCCACCGTGGTGGTCGTCGCTCCCCCGCCCCCTCCCGTGCGCCTCGCCCCGGCCTTCACCCCCACCGTCCCACGGGTCGCAACCCGACCCTCACCTGCCCGGCCGTCCGACGGCCGTCCCTCCGGTGCATCTCCCGGCATGCGGGCAATCGTGAGGGAGTTGTGGGATCGCGAGTCGGCCTTCTTCGACGACGCGCCCGACCTCCCCGCCCCCGTCACGCCCGAGATGGAGCGGGGCAAGGCCCGGCTCCTTACGCGCTACGGCATCGTGGTTGCTCTCGTCGTCGCCGCATCGCTCGGTGGATGGACCACGGCCCGATCGAACGCACTCGCCGAAGTCGCCACCCTGGAGGCCGCCGCCACCGAGGCGGTCTCGGCGGCAGGCACCTCCGCGGCCAACGCCGAGATCGCCATCGTCGACATCACGGACCCGGCGGCGGCGCCGGTGGCGCTCAGCGGCGCCGCCGGCGTCATCACCGACCTCTCCCAGGCCGGCCTCCTGCTCCGGGAGGTCTCCACCACCGACGCCGATCCGGGCCTCGGGTTCACGGACCCCGTGGTCAGCCGCACGGCATACGGTGACGCAGCCGCCGCGGCAGGAGCGCTGGAGGACGCCATGGGTTCGCTCCTCACTGCCAGGCTCCTCCTGGACGAGCTGGTGGCGCTCCCGTCGCTCTCGACGACCCCCGGCGATGCCCCCGACATGGCACAGGAGTTGGCCTCCGCCATCGCAGCAGCGACCGAACGCGCCGCTCGTACCCCCGGTGGCCATCCCGAACTGGAGGCGTTGGTGGCCGACGGCCTCGATCGCATCGCTGCACGAGCTGGCCTCTATGCGGCCGATCTCCGCAGCGGCGAACCCGTCGGTGGACACCTGTCCGCCCTCGAGGCCGAGGTCGAGTCACTCGACGCAGCGATCGAGACCTACGTGGCGAACCATCTCCCAGAGCTCGGTTCCCTGCTTGCGGCCTTCATCGCCGCCATCCCGACCGCCTAGTCGGCGTCGAGCGCCGCCACTTCCCGCTCGAAGTCGGCAGCAGCCTGGAAGTCCTTGTAGACCGAGGCGAAGCGCAGGTAGGCGACCTCGTCGGCTGACCGCAACTGGTCGAGCACGGCTCGGCCGACGACGTCGCTCTCGATCACAGGACCGGCCGCCCTGGCTGCGAGCTCCACCTCCTCGACCATGAGCGCAACTGCCTCGGCCGCGACGGGTCGGTCGGTGAGCGCCCGCTCGAGGCCCCGACGCACCTTCTCGGTCTGGAACGGCTCGATCCCGCCATCACGCTTGCGCACCAACAGCACGGCCTCGGCCCGCTCATAGGTGGTGAAGCGGGAGTTGCAGGACAGGCACTCACGCCGCCGACGGATGGAGGCACCTTGGTCGGCGGGACGGGAGTCCACGACCTTCGTGTCGCCACTCCCGCAGAGCGGGCAGAACATGCCGGGAGGGTAGCCGTCGGGTGTCCCCCCGAGGACACGGGTCATGCGCCCGTGGGCACCTCGATCACCTGTCCAACCCGGAGCGAGGAGTCGGCGAGGTCGTTCAGCTCCATGAGCTCCCGTACGACGATGCGCACGTCCTCCCCGGGTTCGGTGAGGTCTTCTGCGATCCCCCACAGCGTCTGGCCGGACGTCACGCGCACCTCGGCTGTCTCCATGGGCCCGGTGTCGGCATCGACCGAGCCGACCAGGCCGAGGACCACGGCGGCAACGGTGACGAGTGCGGTGAGGAGCCGCGTGCGGGTCCGGCGCCGCTGCCACTCGGGTCGCCGCCCGGTGAGGCGGCGGATGTCGAGTTCCGTGGCAGTCGTGGTGGGGAAGTTGGGGGTCATGGGGTCACCGTATGGATGGGGTGTGACACTTCTTGGGGTCGAACAGGTGTTCGTGATGACAGTGAACTCGAACATGCGTTCGATGTCAAGGTCGAACATGTGTTTGACCGAAGGGGTTGCATCGGTATATTGCAGGGGAACACATGTTCGGAGGAACGCGATGCAGGACCGCCCAGCACTGAGCACGAGACAGCAGGAAGTCCTCGACTACATCCGGTCGATGGTCGAATCGCGCGGGTATCCGCCGTCGGTGCGGGAGATCGGCGAGGCACTTGGCCTCTCCTCCCCCTCGACCGTGCACAGCCACCTGTCCTCGCTGGTCCGCTTCGGGTACCTCCGCCGTGATCCGTCGAAGCCCCGGGCGATCGAAGTCGTCGATGACGGCCCCGGGACCGCCCTCCTCACCGGCCCGACCCGCGAGGTCCCCCTCGTGGGCCGGATCGCTGCCGGTTCCCCGATCCTCGCCGAAGAGGACGTGGAAGACGTCATGACCCTTCCCGAGCAACTCGTCGGTTCGGGCCCGGTGTTCATGCTCCGGGTCCGCGGCGACTCGATGGTGGACGCCGGCATCCTCGACGGCGACCTCGTCGTGGTGCGCCGCCAGCCCACTGCGGAGAACGGGGAGATCGTTGCCGCCCTCGTCGATGGCGAGGAGGCGACCGTGAAGCACCTCGAGCGACGCAACGACGCCGTCGTCCTCCATCCCGCCAACGAGCGCTATGAGCCGATGGTGTTCACCGACGGCGTCGAGGTGCTCGGCAAGGTCGTATCGGTGCTGCGCTCCGTCTAGGAGAGCGTCCCGGCGAAGACGGTTTCGGCCGGTCCGGTCAGCCAGGCCACCTCGCCGTCGAACGCGACCTCGAATGTCCCTCCCGGCACGTTGAGTTGCACGGGGGACGTGGCCTTCCCCGACGCAATGGCAACGGCGGCGGCAGCCGCAGCTCCGGAACCACAGGCCTGGGTCTCGCCCACACCGCGTTCCCACACCCGGAGGTCGATCACACCGTCTGCGACCGCCATGAAACCCACATTGGCGCCCTCCGGGAAGGTCGGATCGGTTCCGATTGTGGCCCCCTCCTCGGCAACGCTGGCACTGGCCACCTCGTCCACCTCGGTGACGGCGTGTGGGTTCCCGACCGATGCGGTGCGCAACGTCCGGCCATTGACCTCGACCCATCCCGCGACGGCGACCGGGCCCAACTCGACACTGATCCGGCCATCCGCGAGCAACCTGGCCCCGAGCCGGCCACGCACCGTGTCGATGGACAACTCATCGCCCACCCAGTCGTGGTCGATGGCGAATCGAGCGGTACAGCGCATGCCGTTGCCACACATCTCGGCGACGGTGCCGTCGGCGTTCCAGTAGTCCATCCGCACGACTTCGTCCTCGACGGGGGTGACGACGATGACCCCGTCGGCGCCGACGCCGGTGCGCCGGTCGCACAGCGACTGCACCAGCTCCGGGGTGATCTCGGGCGCATCGCCGCCGGCGAACATGACGAAGTCGTTCCCGAGGCCGTGCATCTTGGTGAAGGTCATTCGCCGAGCACCTCCTCGAGGGCCGCATACCGCTCGTCGCCGTCAGGATGCCATGGAAGCCAGCGGATGCGAGGGTCACGCCGGAAGTAGGTCCGTTGCCGACGTCCGAGCGCCACCGTGTTGCGGACGATCTCCTCCTGGCCATCCCACAGGTCCTCGGTGCCCAGTACGACCGGGAGGAGTTCCTTGTACCCGACGGCCTGGGCGGCGGTGCGGCCCAGGCGGTGGGCGAGCTCGGCCACCTCGTCCAAGAGCCCCTCGACCAGCATGTCGTCGACCCGGGTGCGGGCCCGGTCGCCCAACTCCTCCCCGGGGTCGACCCCTACCCCTTCGAAGGGGATCATCGGCTCATAGGCC
>CP070681.1:1336164-1342666 GCA_020352575.1 Acidimicrobiia bacterium
GTGCGGGCGCCGATGTCGAGCCGGTCGTCGCGGTGGCGCACGCCGCAAGGGCGGCGGCCAGGACGAGCAAGAGCGCCAGTCGACGGGTCATACGATCACGATACGAGTCGCAGGACCGTACGGATGACGATCCGTGACAACAATCCCTAAACAGCCGCCTCCCGGCAGGCCGCACAGGTTCCGACCAGCGCGAAGTGGAGGCTGTCGGCGGCGAATCCGTGGGCACTCGCGACCGGTTCGAGGGCACCACGCACGGCATCCGCATCGACGTCGATCACTGCCCCACACACTCGACAGCTCAGGTGGTGGTGCGGGCGCTCGGAGGTGTGGACGACAGTGACCCCCTGCCCCGTGTGGACATGGTCGATGAGTCCCACGCGCTCGAGCACTTCGATCGTGCGGTAGACGGTCGAGACATCGATGGATCGCTTGGCCAACCGCTCGGCCCCGGACCGCAGGTCCGCCGCCGTCAGGTGGGCGCCCGGCCGTTCCGCGAGTGCGGCGCACACGGCGCGTCGCGCAATGGTGATCCGACAACCCTCGGCCCGGAGGGCCTCGACGAGTTCGTCCGCCGTCACCCTGCGAGGGCCTGCGCCCTCGAAAGGACCTCGTCGAGTGTCGCTGCGGCAGCGCCCGTGTCGATGACTTCGCGGGCGACGCGCACCCCGTCGACGAATCCCGAGGCGAGCCCGGCAGCGACGAGGGGCGCCGAGGCGTTGATGAGCACGATGTCTCGCTTGGGACCGCGGTCGCCCGAGAGCACGCCGCGCAGGATCCCGGCGTTCACCTCGGCGTCACCACCGAGGACGTCGTCGAGCGACCCGCGGTCGACGCCGAAGTCCTCGGGGGTGAACTCGGCGACGGTGATCTCGCCCTCCCGGAGCCGGTGGATGAAGGACGGGGCGGCGATCGACAACTCGTCGAGGCCGTCCTGGCCGTGGTAGACGAAGGCGTTCTCTGCGCCGAGGTTGCGCAGCACCTCGATCATCTTCTCTGCCATCGAGCCGTCACTCACTCCGACGGCGAGGTTGGTGGCACCCGCCGGGTTGGTGAGCGGCCCGAGGAAGTTGAACACCGTCGGGATGCCGAGTTCCTTGCGGACCGGCACGGCATGGCGCATCGACGGGTGGTACGCAGGGGCGAAGAGGAACCCGAAGTTGGTCTCGTCGATGAGCTGGGCGGTCTGCTCGGGGGTGAGGTCGAGCGGGTAGCCGAGGGACTCGAGGACATCGGCAGCACCGGACTTGGACGACGCCGAACGGTTGCCGTGCTTGGCAACCCGGGCACCAGCCGCCGCAACCACGAACGCCGCCGTCGTGGAGATGTTGAACGTGCCGGAGCGGTCGCCGCCGGTGCCGACCACATCGACCACGGGAGGATCCACCGGGCACTTGACCGATGCCTCGCGCATCGCCTCGACGAGGCCGGTGAGTTCGTCGACCGTCTCGCCCTTCATGCGCAGGGCCACGATGAGCGCGGAGGTCTGGGCGTGCGTGGCCTCCCCGGCCATCACTGCACGCATGGCGTCACGGGCCTCGATGCGGCTGATATCGGTTCCGGTGGCGAGCTTGCCGAGCGTCTGCGGCCAGTCCACGGTCGGTCTCCAGGGTCGTCGGTGGCGGGATGGTAGGCGAGCCCCGGGGCCTGCCCGGGTCCGGGGCGCAAGTACAATTCGTGCTCCGCGACCAAGGACCCCATGGCGCACTACTTCGCGTACACCTCGATGATCGATCCGGACGAGATCGCACGGGTGGCCCCCGGTGCCCGGTTCCACCTCATCGCCCACCTCCCCGAGGCGAAGATGCTCTTCGAGATGGCCAATGGGCGGTGGCCGGGAGCGATTCCCACGGTGGTCGCCGAAGAGGGCAACTCGGTGTGGGGCGCCGTGTTCGAGGTCACGAAGGCCCAACTTGCGGCCATCGATGCCGAGGAGGCCCGCAACGGCCGGGTGCCGACGCAGGAGTTCTCCGCCGTCGACCGCGAGGGCAGGCGGTACCGGGTCGCAACGCATGTCGTTGCCAACGGCACGAGCGCCGAACCCGACCATGACTACCTCGAGCACATGCTCGCCGGGTGTCGCCACTGGGACCTCCCCATGGGCTGGATGCTGAACATCGAGGACATCCTCGAGGACGACCTCCTCGCCTGATGCGCCTCCACCTCTTCGGTGTCGTCTTCGGGATCGCCGCCGGCTTCCTCGTCGCCGCCCTCGTCGCCGTCTCCATCTGGGGCGTGCAACTCCTCGCCGGCTCCGGTGAGGACCCGTTCGGGGCCATCATCATCGGGGCGATCGTCGGGGCCTTTGCCGCCGGGTACGCAGGCGGCCGCACCTCCCTCGCCATGGTGTTCAACGGTGCCGTCTCCGGCGTGCTCTTCACGGGTTCGATCACCCTGCTCTCCGTACTGGACGGCTCCCCAGCCCCGGCGGCCACCAGGGCGCTCTTCATCGTGGTCGGGTTGGTGCTCGGAGGACTGGGCGGCTGGGTGGCCCACCGCAGGGCGGCCCCGTAGACTTCTCTGTGAGTTCGCCGGGTGGCCGCGGCCGGCAACGGTCGAGGAAAGTCCGGACTCCACAGGGCAGGGCGCTGGGTAACTCCCAGGCGGCGTGAGCCGACGGAAAGCGCAACAGAGAGCAGACCGCCGATGGCGCGCAAGCGCACAGGCAAGGGTGAAAGGGTGGGGTAAGAGCCCACCGGCATCCCGGGCGACCGGGGTGGCCAGGCAAGCCCCGTCCGGAGCAAGACCAAGCAGGGACAGGACGGCCCGTCCGCCACGTCCCAGGTGGGTTGCACGAGGCCGACCAGCAATGGCGGTCCCAGAGAGATGGCCACCCCCGGGGGTCACCCCGGGACAGAATCCGGCTTACAGGCGAACTCGCAATCGTGATCGGGGCCCCTCGGGGCCCCGATCGCCGTATTCGCCCAGCCGTCGACGTCAAACGCTGACGATGATGTCGGCCTTCATCTCGGCTTCGTAGTGGCCAGGGAGGAGGCATGCGGCCTCGGTGAAGAACTCCGTGTCATCGCTGAACGTCACGAGCAGGTGGCCATCCTCTCCGGCGAGGAGGTGCACGAACACATCTCCGTCGCCGTGATGGCCGGTTTCGGCGGTCGCATCGTGGTCCTCGTGCCCGCCTTCGAGGTGCTCCTCGATCCGATGGGCGTTCGAGAGCCGGAACTCGTGCTCGATGGCGCCCTCGTTCACCACCTCGAAGAGGACCGTCTCGCCGGCCGAGAACCGGGTATCCGACATCTCGATGGCGAACTCCGTCAGGACCACTTCGACGACCCGGTCGGCCTCGGCCGCCTCGTCATGGTCGCCGTCCTCGTGCTCCTCCGTGTGATCCGCAACGTCCTCGTGGGGCTCTTCCTCCTCGTGCGCTTCGTCCTCATGCGCTTCCTCGGCCTGGGTGGAGCCCTCCTCGTGGGCCTCCTCCTCGTGGGCCTCGTCGGCGTGGTCGTCGCCTTCCTCCGCATGGGAGTCCTCGGTCACCTCGGTGGCCGGCTCCGCTTGGGCGGGGGCATCCGTGGCGGCAGGCGTCCCGGCAGCACACGCAGCAGCGAAGAGCATGAATGCAAACAGGACGGCTCTGGCGGAGTTCATGGAGGCCTCCTCGAGGTAGGCAAATGCCTCCTGGCCCCATGTTACGCAACGCATCCATCCACACACCGCGAATCCCCTTACGCTGCCCGACATGTCCGAAGGTCCCCGCCTCCCCGAATGGCTCATCGGCCTCATCGCCGCGGTCATCCTCGTGGCGATCGTGCTGCTCGTCGGGTGGCAGCTCGGCTTCGGGGACAACCCGCTCATCGGCTGACCTACGCTCCGACCCATGTGTGGCCGGTTCGTGCTTGCGGGATCCCCCGACGACTACGCCCTGTTCCTCCACGCCGCCCGCATCGTGGGCGACAGCGTCGAGCCGAGTTGGAACGTCGCCCCGACCGACCCCGTCCTCGCCGCAGCCGAGCACCACGGCGAGCGACTGCTGGGCACGTTCCGATGGGGCCTCATCCCCCATTGGTCGAAGACCCGCCAGCCCTTCCACATCAACGCGCGGATGGAGACCGTCCACGAGAAGGCCGCGTTCCGGAACGCCCTGCGATACCGCCGATGCCTCATCCCCGCCGACGGCTTCTACGAGTGGACGGTGGAGCCGGACGGCAAGCAGCCGCACTACATCCAGCGACGAGACGGGTTGTTTGCGTTCGCCGGGCTGTGGTCTCGTTGGACCGACCCCGAGTCCGGCGAGGAACTCAGCACCTGCTCGATCGTCACCAGCGCGGCGGCACCTGCGATCGTCGACATCCACGATCGGATGCCCCTTCACCTGCCAGAGGAACTCTGGGATGACTGGCTCGACCGAGACCTCACCGATCCGGGCCATGCCCGGGCGCTCCTCGACGAGGCGGTGGGAGGCCCTGACTTCACCCACCGGACCGTCTCGCGCGAGGTGAACTCGGTCCGCAACAACACACCGGCCCTGCTGGGCTGAGGGCATACTCGCCCCATGGACTACCGCCTCCATGACCTCACCCATCCAGGTGACTCTGGGAACTTCCCCATGAGGTAGGGACCCCGCCGCATCTCGGACACCTACGTCAATGCCACCCCGGCCCCGATCACGTGGGCGTAGTGGGACCGGCTCTTCGTCGAGGTCGTGATGGGCGTTCCCGCTGACGAGTCGCTCGTCACCAAGGACGCCGAGGCCAGAGCCGTGCGGGGCGCCGTGGAGCATGAGGCCGAGCAAATCAAGGGCCACGGGCGCCCGCCCGAGATACCCGGCTGAGTCGCCACCTCCTCGTCGGGACATAGAGAGGCGCCCAGAGTGATGCCCTGGGGTCTTCTCTTGGCGAAAGAAGCTCACGACGGCACTAGCCACCGGAGGCGTATCCTCATACGTATGGTGACCCTGGTCGGGATCATGCCGATCGCCTGCTCGAAGATCGAGACAACCGACCGGGTCACAGCCGGCGTCCCAAGGTCGGAGCAAAGGAGTGGCCGTGAGCACCAACACCGACCCGCTCGAGAGGCTCGAACTACTCAGCCACAGCGAGTTACTCGAGGTCGCTACCGGCATATTCGAGGGGAGTGAGCGTGGGGACGACTGGGACTTCATCGCCTATCTGGTCTTCGAACTCGCCGAGAAGTTCGAGGGGAAGAACTGGCCCAGCCTCGGCGCGTGGATGCACGACTTGCAGGACTCCCCTGACGACGACCACCAGACCTTGGCAAGTTGGATTGCAGGCTCTCTGGAGGCGATCGATGACCGGCTGCGCGAGGTCAAGTCAAACCCGGAGAACCATTGGGCTGACTCGCGCACGCTGGTTGCCCACCTGCGCCTCCACATCGAGGGCGGCCAGCGCGCGTCAAAGAAGCCAATCGGCATTTGTCCCGACTGCTTCGCATTCTCCGCTGTGCAGCGGTTGCCCGCCAACGACCAGGAGACGATCCGGTTTGGTTTCGAGGGCGTGGATCGGAAGCCCGAGCGTTTCCAGGTGGTGATCGCGCACGAGATGAGTTGCTCGTTCTGGGAGTGAGTGATTCGTGCCAGGGATCGGCCTCGCCCCCATGGTCGGAATCGACTTCTGCTTCGAGGTCAGCGACGACCCGGGTGGCGACTTCAAAGTCTCGGCCCGGGGAGCCATCTCCCCGAAAGGTCAGGTCAAGGAGGCCCCATGGACCGCGTGTACATGACGTTCGACCCACCCGGGCCGGCAGCCGACCTCCTGCGTGAGCACGTCGAGGTCGAGATGTGGGAGCGCGACGGGTTCGCGTCGGCCGAGGCGCTCGCCGAACACCTCCCCCGGGCCGACGGCCTCTATTGCACGCTCACCACTCGCGTGGACGACGCGCTGCTCGCACTCGCCCCCCGGCTGCGCGTCGTCTCCCAATTCGCCGTCGGTGTCGACAACATCGACCTCGATGCGTGTCGACGGAGGGGAATCGCAGTCGGGCACACCCCCGACGTCCTCACCGAGACCACCGCCGACACCGCCTGGGGCCTCCTCCTCGCAGGCTCTCGCCGGTTCGAGGAGGGCATCGACCACGTCCGGAACGGTGAATGGGGGGATTTCGCCATGGATCTGTTCCTCGGCGGCGACCTCCACCACACCACGCTGGGGATCATCGGGATGGGCCGCATCGGTGAGGCGATTGCCCGACGGGCCACCGGGTTCGACATGGAGGTGCTCTTCACCAGGCGCCGCCCCGATCCGAGCCCACTCGGCACGAGGGTCGGACTCGAGGAGCTCCTGGACAGGTCCGACCACGTCGTCGTCGCCGCGCCGCTCACCGCGGAGACGCGAGGTCTCATCGACGAGGACGCGCTCCGCAGGATGCGGCCCACGGCCGGCCTCGTGAACATCGCACGCGGACCGATCGTCGGCACCGATGCCCTGGTCCGAGCGCTGCGCGAAGGCTGGATCCGCTACGCCGCGTTGGACGTGACCGACCCCGAACCACTCCACCCCACCCACCCGCTCGTCCAACTCCCCAACTGCCT
>CP070681.1:1342766-1360293 GCA_020352575.1 Acidimicrobiia bacterium
CCCAACCGGGGATCAGGAGGCCGGATTCCTCATCGGCGACACCGAACACGAGACCTCCCACCTTGGCGGCGATCACCGGCGTCGCGCACGCCTGGGCCTCGACGGCTACGAGCCCGAAGGATTCCGACCGAGATGGGCAGAGCACGACATCGGCCGCGCGGTAGAAGTCCACGAGGTCGGCATGGGGTTGGGCCGGCCAGAACGTGACGGCGCCGGCCAGGTCCGCTTCCTCGGCCCGAGCGTGGAGGCGTTCCGCCTCCACGTGCCCGGCGATCCCCGACGGGCCGCCCACGACGAGGAGCCGAAGGTCGGGCATCCGCTGCCTCGAAAGTGCCACAGCCTCGAGCGCCACATCGGCGCCCTTGAGCGGTTGGATCCTGCCGACGAAGAGGGCGATCGGTCCCTCCCCGAGGCCGAGCCGCTCCCTCGCAGCCTCGTTGTCACCGGGGTGGAAGACTTCGTGTGAGATCCCCGGTGGGTTCATGCACAGGCGGGTCGGGTCGGCGCCGTAGTGCTCGAGGAGGTCCTTCGCCTCGGCCGGTGTGGAGGAGATGACGCAGTCGGATCCCGCGATCACTTCCTGCTCCGTGCGGATGCGCACCGACGACGAGGGCTGGTCGTCGGGACGGCGGGTGAGGTCCTTCACACGTCCGAGCGTGTGGAACGAGTTCGCAAGTGGTACGCCGAGCGCTTCCTTCATGCCGAGCCCGACCCGACCGGACAACCAGTAGTGGCTGTGGAGCAGGTCGTAGGCATAGCCCGCCTCGGCCGCGAAGCGCAGCGCGTCGTCCGTGAACGCGAGGACGTACTCGGCGAGCGCTCCGATCGGGAGCCGCTCGGCGGGCCCGGCGTCGATGTGCACGACCCGGTAGCGGTCCGTCACGCGCACCTCGTCCGGGAGGCCGGGGTCGTCGCGCCGCGTGTAGACGTCGACGGACACACCGCGGGCGCCGATCTCGCGGGCGAGCTCATCGATGTACACGTTCATCCCACCCGCGTCGCCGCTTCCCGGCGTGAGGAGTGGGGAGGTGTGGACACTGAGGTAGCCGACCGAGGAGATCACGGCGACGCCACCTCGAAGAGCGGCCTCGGCTCCGCGCCGAGCCGGAACTTGTACGGCTCGTCGCCCTTGAGGAAGTCGAAGAGCATCTGCCCCTCCTCGATGGCGAACTCGATGAGCGAGGCGATGAGGACGACCCCGGGCGACGCCTCCCAGAACGACCGGTCGAAGGCAGAGTTGTAGAGGTAGTACCCGTCGTCGCCGTGGAACGAAAGACCCGCCGCGGCCATGGCGCCGTCCGGCGTGAGGATGGCGTCGAGGCCCCATCCCTCCAGCGCCATGACGTCGGCGAAGTAGTCCGCCATGGCGTCCGTCATGAACGCGCCCTTCTCACCCGCACTCGTGCGGTGGAGCGCAACGAACTCTGACAAGCGGTCGGCATCATCCTCGAACCGTGCGATGCGAGCAGGGCCGACGAGCTCCTCGTAGCGGCGACGCTTGCGTCGGGTCTCGTGCCGCTCCTTCTTGCCGATCGATGCAAGCCACTCGTCGAACGAACCGGGGAGGGTCAGGACCGCCGCAACGTCCTGTTCCTGGGTGGTGACGTCCCGGCCACTCGCCCGGAGGGCGTCGGCAAGCGAGTCGGCGAGCTCGCCGGGGAGGGAATCGATCCGTACCGGTCGATCACCGACCAACCGCACCAGCACCTCCACGCCCGAGGGCCCCCTGGGCGACCGGTAGTCGACGAGGTCGCGGTGACCGACGCCCATCGCCACCCCCTCGACGACCTCGACACTTGCGCCACCGTCTCCGTCGTCCAACGATTCGACGGTGCCGCGCGGCCAATGCCGGTGCAGCACGTCGAGGAACCCGGGGCGGCCGAAGGGCCCCACATGGGTCGCCGTCGGCGTCACCTCCATGTCACGTCCGCTTCCAGCCACCCGACCGTGCGGCCGCCGCCGAGCACCGGCTCCTCGAGCCCGGCGCGCAATCCGTCGGTGAGCAGGCCGAGCTCATCCAGGGCAGCAGCCGCAAGGGACGCCACCCCCCGGACCGAGCCATCCCACACCTTCAGGGCCACGCCGATTCCCTCGGAGGCGACCGCGATGCCGAGGCACGCCTCGGCGCCGTACTTGGCAGCCCCGACCGCCGTGCCGATCAGCCCGTCCTCACGACCCTCACCACCGATGAGCACCGGGTTCGCCCCCATCGTGGCCCTCACCTCAGCCCGATCGGGGTCGGTGGCCAGCGCCGCAAACATCGTCGCGAGTTCGGTCGTGGACACCGTGTAGACGGGCGCCCCGCACCCATCCACGCCGGGCGTGCCCGCATCGCGGCGGAGGAGCCCCTCGACCTCCTCCCGGACGGCCACCTGCAGGGGATGGGCCGGGGACACGTACGTCTCGATCGGAAGGTCCGAGGCAACGCAGCCCCGCAGCATCCCTGCGTGCTTCCCGGAGCAGTTGTGGAAGATGCGCTGTGGCAGCCGCGCCCCGGAACGGACTGCCGCATCACGGCCTTCCGGCGAACTCGGCCAGGAGAGGGGCGTGGCGAGGACCGACTCGTCGATACCGACCTCTTCGAGCATCCGTCGCACCACCTCGAGATGACGGGGCGTCGCGGCGTGGGAGGCGCAGGCGAGGGCCAGCGTCTCACCTTCGAGGGCGGCGCCGAACCGCTGGGAGACCTGCGCCTGGAACGGCTTCAGCGACGAGCGGGCGAAGAAGGCCCTGTCCACGTCGCCCGCAGCACGAAGGAGGTTGCCGTCGGCATCGACGATGGCGATCGATCCCTGGTGGACCGCTTCCACCCGACCGCTCCGGACGACCCGGACCTCGGCGTTCACGCCGGGTCGGACGCGACGTGCCGTCCTGCGATCTCCGTGACGAGCGCGTCATGGATCCCATGGAGCGCAGAGCGCTGCCCGGAGATCTGCTCCTCCAGGGCGCCGAGCTCCTCGAGCGCGAGCGAGAGCTCGTCGTCCCCGAGCTCGGGGAGGCGGGTCAGGACGTCGTCGTCCATGACCCGGGCGAAGCGTCGCTCGACCTCTGGCAGCTCGGGTGCGAAGTCCGCGTGGAGGCGGTCGAGCGCGTTGCCGTTGCCACCCCCGGTGCCGGAGGCAAGCAGTTCGGGAAGCGCCTCGATGATGGAGCGGGAGTCCTCACCGTTCCGACGACGCTGCTCGAACCGCAGCACGTCGAGGCGACCATGGAGCACCCGGCGGTAGAACGAGAGCTCGTTCTCCAGGTCGTCCACCTCGTGTCGCATGTCGCCGAGTTCCTCGAGCGAACGGGCGTCGAGCGCGTCGAGGTACTCGGGGTCGAGGACGACATCGATCCGGCGGCGCATCATGGCGATCAGCAGTTCCTGGAGAGCGTGGGGTACGGGTTCACCCAGTTGGAGACCCAGATGCCGAAGTGTAGGTGGGGACGCCCCCCCCTCGCATTCCCCGTGTCGCCGTTGTACCCGACGATGTCGCCCTTGTCGACGCGTGCGCCGGTCTGGATCCCGGGACCGAGCGCCGAGAGGTGGGCGTAGTAGAAGTTGACCCCGTAGTCGCTGTTGATCCAGACGGTGATCCCGCCGAGGCCGCCGTTGCCGGTCCGCACGGTGCCACTCGCCACCGCCTGCAATGGCTGGCCCATCGGGGCGAAGAGGTCCGTGCCCTTGTGCGAACGACCTCCCGAACGGGGGAAGCCCCAGTCGTTGATGAACGAGTGGGTGCTCGTCA
Source organism: Acidimicrobiia bacterium (assembly GCA_020352575.1). Lineage (GTDB taxonomy): Bacteria > Actinomycetota > Acidimicrobiia > Spongiisociales > JAENVV01. Next base: position 1,346,498 of record CP070681.1, read on the forward strand.
TCGGACAGATGAATCCCGGGGTGGCATTGGACGGCAACCCGCCCGCTGCACCGGCCCGGCGAGCTGCCTCGAGCGCACGACGGCGGGCGAGTTCGGCCTCGTACTCGGCCTGTGCCGATCGGCACTCCGAAGAGAGCTCGGAACGCTTCTCCTCCGCCTGCTCCAGCAGGGTGTAGATGATGTCGTACCGCTCGGCGATCTCGCCCTCGAGGTCCTCCAGGTCGACCCGGGTGGCCTTCAACTCCTCCTGCAGCTCGAGCGTGTTCGCAGAGAGCGCGTTGAGTCGATCGATCGAGCCGATGTCCTCCTCGGCGGCGCTGGCAAGCATCTCCTGTCCGGCGATGACCTGGCTGACGTCGTTCGCGACGAAGAACACCCCGGTGAACGACTGCCCACCCGCCATGTAGAGGTCAACCGCCCGATCGAGCACCGACTCGCGCATGTCCCGGATCTCCGCCTGGTACTCGTCGACCTGGGCACGGAGGGTGACGTCCTTGGCGAGGGCGGTCTCGACGCGTCCCCGGATCTCCGCGAGTTCCCCCGTGACCACATCAGCCCGGCCCTTGGCCGCCAGGTAATCCTGATAGGCCTCGCGCGAGGCAGCACAGGCCTCATCGACCTCTGCTTTCGTGATCGAGCGAGCGGGCGAGGCGATCGAGAACGTCCCGGCCAGGACGAGCAGGGCCACCGATGCCGCAACCACCTTGCGCACCATGGGGTGCAGGCTACCGACGGGGGTGGTGTAGCCAGGGGAGGCAGGGCTCTGCGCCGCCCATCAGAGGCGCCCTACCCTGCTGTCATGTCCTCGCTCATCGAGACGATTCGCCGGTCCGTGATCGGGTCGCGGGAGATCGTGCAGGGCCCCTTCGGCCCGACCCCGGTCATCTACGCCGACTACACCGCATCGGGCCGCGCCCTGTCGTTCATCGAGGACTACATCCGCGACGCCGTCCTGCCGCTGTACGCCAACACGCACACCGAGTCATCGGGGACCGGGCTGCAAACGACGCGGTTCCGGGAGGAGGCTCGCGAGATCATCCGACGCTGCTTCGGGGCCACCGACGAACACGCCGTGCTGTTCACCGGGAGTGGGAGCACCGGGGCGATCGACCGGCTCGTCGGGGTCATGGGCCTCCGCGTGCCGTCGGAGCTCGAGGACCGCTACGGGTTCGGCGCCAGCATCCCCGACGAGCAACGCCCGGTCGTCTTCATCGGTCCGTTCGAGCACCACTCGAACGAACTGCCGTGGCGAGAGTCCATCGCCGACGTCGTGCAGATCCATGAAGACCGAGACGGCCACATCGACCTCGACGAGCTCGAGCGGCAGCTGGTCGCCCACGCCGACCGGCCGCTGAAGATCGGTTCGTTCTCCGCCGCTTCGAACGTGACCGGGATCATCTCGGACACGACCGCCATTTCGAAGTTGCTCCACGAGCACGGCGCCCTCTCGTTCTGGGACTTCGCCGCCGCCGCTCCGTACGTGGGCATCGAGATGCGCAGCCCGGAGGGTGGCAACCTCGACTACAAGGACGCCGTATTCGTGTCCCCCCACAAGCTGATCGGCGGACCCGGGACCCCTGGCCTACTGGTGGCCCGCAAGGACCTGTTCCGGAACCGAGTCCCCGACGTCCCGGGTGGCGGGACGGTCTGGTACGTGAACCCCGACGACCACCACTACTTCGATGACATCGAACACCGGGAAGAGGGCGGTACGCCGGCGATCGTCGAGTCGATCCGTGCGGGCCTCATCTTCCAACTCAAGGAGGCGGTCGGACCAGAGGTCATCCAGGCCCGGGAGGAACGCCTCGTCCACCGGGCGATCCACGAGTGGGAACAGCAGCCTGCGATCGAGGTGCTCGGGAGCCATGAAGCGGAGCGCCTGTCGATCGTCTCGTTCGTCATCCGGCACGAGAAGGGGTACCTCCACCACAACTTCGTGGTCGCCCTCCTCAACGACCTGTTCGGCATCCAGTCACGCGGTGGGTGCTCCTGCGCCGGGCCCTACGGCCATCGCCTCCTGGGCATCGACATCGAGACGTCCCACGAGTTCGAGCGGGAGATCGGCCGCGGGTGCGAAGGCATCAAGCCCGGCTGGGTGCGGGTGAACTTCAACTACTTCATCGACGAACAGACCTACGAGTACATCGTGAAGGCGGTGTCCCTCATCGCCGAGCACGGGGCGAACCTCCTGCCCGCCTACGACTTCGACCCCGCAACCGGCCTCTGGCGGCACCGCGGTGGGACCGCCGAGCCCCCGCTCAGCCTCCATGACATCGACTACTCCGGGGGCGCCATGGAGTACCGGGCCCGTCGACACGAGTTCGCAGGGGAAGACCTCGCTGGCTACCTCGCGGCCGCCGAGGCGACCCTCCTCGCCGGTGCCACCACGACCCAACCGATGGACCTCGAGGTGACGGAGGACTTCGAGACGCTCCGTTGGTTCCCGCTCCCCGCCGATTCGTAGGCGGGATCAGCGGGCGGCGCGGCCGAGCGCCAGACCCGCAGCCACGGCGATGATGCCGAGCAGCACGGGGGCAACGAGGTTGAGTGCTGCCAGCATCGTCCGACCCTCGTCCCAGAGCCCGGCACTCTCGACGACCCACGTGGAGAACGTGGTGAAACCCCCGAGCAGCCCCGTCGTCAGCCCGATCCGCATGGGGTTGTCGAGGCCCTCGTGGGACGCCCACCACCCGGCGAGGAAGCCGAGCGCGCCTGCACCGACGACGTTGACGAGGGCTGTGGCCACCCACCCCTCCCCTCCGACCGAAAGCACGAGTCGCGACGCCCCGTAGCGGAGGGATGCGCCGAGTGCGCCGCCGAGGGCCACCGCCGCAGCGGTCACCATCAGGTGAAGAAGGTGACGGCGAACAGGTAGACGGCGCCCGCGATGACCGCGCCGTCGAGCGCAGGGAGGTAGCCGGGCAGGTCCTCTGCGAGGTAGAGCTCACCGGTGCGCCCCAGGGCACCCAGCGCCCGTCCCGCGATCACGGCGAGGGCGAGCAGGATCGAGACGAGGAGGAACCCCACGACCTGGATGTCCAGGAGGAGGGCCGAAACGAGGCCACCGAGGATGGTGCCGATCGCCCCCGCCACGAGCGGATCGAGCACGGCGATCGTGCGCACCGAGCGACTCGCCCCCGCGGCGATCGCGCCGAGGGCCACCATCACGAGGTACAGCCAGATGAGTGTCTGGCCACCCTCGGCCAACCGTACGGCCGCGAGGCTGCCGCCGCCGACCGCTGCCAGGGCCGAGACCATCATCGTCGTCGAGACGCTCGTGATCGATCGCGTGTCGGGGCGGAATGAGGCCAGGACGAGCGTGACCACGACGGAGAGCACGGCGGCGACCCCGATGCCCGTTGCGCCGGAACCCCGGGCGGCGAACCACCAGCCCGCCGAGGTGCCGAGGAACACGACGGTCACCAGCGGCAATGCCCGCAAGCCGGTTCCGGTGTACCTCCCCTGCTCGACCAGGTCCAGGGCCCACAGGCCGAGCACGCCGACGAGGACTGCGATGAACCATGCGGGAGAGTCGAAGGCGTTCGCCACTGCCAGCACCAGGCCCGCGGACGCTGCCGCAACCGCAGGGAGCGGGACGCCCTGCGACGAGCTCTCGGCCTCGGGGAAGCCCGAGCCACCCGATACCGGCGGGATGATCGCCACCTCGTCGTCCGGCCCGACCGCCATCTCCGGCTCGGCTGGGTCGCCGTTGCGCCACACCCGGGCCACGTCGAGACCCTGCCGGAACGGGGCACCGTGCTCGGAGACGAGGACGTCGAGCACCTCGCCGACGGTCCCGGCGTCGACCTCGAGTCGACCGGATCCCGCGAGTTCACGGAGGTTGGCGAACAGCCGCACGGTTGCCACGGCGAGGAGGATACAGGTCGTCGGCTCTCGCCTCCTCCCACGTCGGACCTCACACCTCGAACCCCGAGCCGTTCCGGGCACGGCTGGAAGCCTGGAGCTCGGGGCTCGAGGTGCCGATAGGCCCTAGCCTGCTCGCCATGTCCGATCTCGCCGCACGCATCGACTCGTTGTTCCCCTGGATGGTCTCCACCCTCGAAGACCTCATCCGCATCCCGTCCATCTCGTTCATCGAGGACCACGCCGACGACGTGCGCCGCTCCGCGGAGGCCGTGGCCGGCCTGCTGGCCGAATCCGGGGGCACCGGTGTGCGGCTCCTCGAGATCGAGGGATCGCACCCCGCCGTGTACGGCGAGTTCGCCGGACCCGAGGGCGCCCCGACAGTGCTGCTCTACGCCCACCACGACGTCCAGCCCGCCGGCCCGGGATGGGGCGCGGATCCGTTCGAGCCACGCATCGAGGGCGGCCGCCTCTACGGCCGGGGTTCCGGCGACGACAAGGCGGGCATCCTCATGCACCTCGGCGCCATCAAGGCGTTCGATGGTGCCCTTCCGGTCAATGTGAAGTGCTTCGTCGAGGGCGAGGAGGAAATCGGCTCGGAGCACCTCCCCGACTTCCTCGAGGCCTACGGCGACCTGCTCGAGGCCGACGTGATCGTCATCGGCGACTCGAGCAACTGGCGCGTCGGCGTTCCCACCCTCACGACCTCCTTGCGCGGCCTGGCCGACTGCTTCGTCGAGGTCCGCACGCTCGAGAACGCCGTCCACTCGGGCATCTTCGGCGGCGTGTATCCCGATGCCCTCATGGTCATGAGCCGGCTCCTCGGCACCCTCCACGACGACGAGGGGAACGTCGCCGTCGAGGGCCTCGTCTCCTTCGACAGCCCAGGGCTCGACCTCACCGAGGCCGAGCTCGACGCGGCCGCGGGCGTGGTGGCCGGGGTGCAGAAGGTCGGGACCGGGAACCTCACAACGCGCATGTGGTCGAAACCGGCCATCTCCATCCTGGCCATCGACGCACCCCGCATCCGCGACTCCGTGAACGCCCTCGTCCCCTCGGCGCGGGCCCACGTGAGCATGCGCCTCGCCCCGGGGCAGGACCCGGAGGCGGCAATGGGTGCGCTCGTGGACCATCTCGAGTCACACGCCCCATGGGGGGCACGGGTCACCGTCGAGCGTGGCGCGTCCGGCGAGGCCTTCGCGCTCGAGACGAACGGGCCCGCCTACGACGCATGGCGGGAAGCGTTCGCCGAGGCGTTCGCCACCGAGTCCGTCGAGACCGGCGTCGGTGGCTCGATCCCCTTCGTTGCGGCCTTCAACGCGGCCATGCCCGACGCCGAGATCCTGCTCACCGGAGTGATTGATCCGACGTCGGCGATGCACGGCCCGAACGAGTCGGTGGAACTCGAGGACCTGCGCAAGTCGGCCCTGGCCGAGGCGCTGGCGCTCGCCGCGCTCGGCAGCGCCTAGGGATCCATGCGACTCGTCATCGCCCGCTGCTCCGTCACCTACGAGGGACGCTTGACCGCGTACCTCCCCTCGGCGATCCGACTCCTCATGGTGAAGGCCGACGGGTGCGTGGCGGTCCACGCCGATGGCGGCGCCTACAAGCCGCTCAACTGGATGAATGCACCGAACCACCTCGAGGAGTCCGACGGATCCTGGGTGGTGACGAACACGAAGGGTGAGCGCCTCGAGATCGAGATCGAGGAGGTCCTCCACGAGTTCGACCATTCGATGGGGCTCGACCCCGGACTCCAGAAGGACGGCGTCGAGGCCCACCTCCAAGTGCTGCTCGCCGAGCGGCCCGAGGAGATCGAGGCGGGACTCCGACTCATCCGGCGCGAATACCCCACCGACATCGGGCCCGTCGACCTGCTCTGCGAGGACGGCGAGGGGAACACCGTCGCCGTCGAGATCAAGCGGAACGGCGGCATCGACGGAGTGGAACAGCTCGCCAGGTACGTGGAGCGGCTGGACCGCGACCCTCGCCTCCAGCCGGTGCGCGGCATCTTCGTCGCCCAGTCGATCACCCCGCAGGCCAAGACCTTGGCCGAGTCCCGCGCGGTCGGCTGCGTCGAGGTCGACTACGACGCGCTGCGGGGCATCGAGTCCTCGGTGCCCACCCTCTTCTGATGCGCATCGTCCTCTTCCGGCCCGAGATCCCGCCGAACACCGGCAACGTCATGCGCCTCTCTGCCAACACCGGGAGCGACCTCCACCTCATCCACCCCCTCGGCTTCGACCTCGACGAGGCGAAGCTGCGCCGGGCGGGGCTCGACTACCGCGAGTGGGCCACGGTCCACGAGCACGATTCGTTCGACGCATTCCTCGACGCCACCGGCCACCCCCGGGTCCTGGCATTCACCCGCAACGGCTCGGAGACGCACACGGAGGTCGAGTGGCGTGCGGACGATGCGCTCCTGTTCGGTCCCGAGTCCGACGGGCTCCCCGAGGAGGTCCTCACCCACGAAGGAATACACGCCACCGTCCGCATCCCCATGCACCCCCGGTCGCGCAGCCTCAACCTCGCCAACTCCGTTGCGATCGGGGTCTACGAAGCACTCCGCCAACAGGGGTTCCCGGACCTCAGCCGCTGACCCACCCGCCGGCCGACGGTCGTATCGGCACCACGCGTTCGCCGCCGAAGGGGTCCTCGGGGACCTCCACGCCGATGCGGTCCCACACGAGCGGGGGAATGCCGATGTCGGCGAGCCAGTGGTCCGCCTCCACCTCCAGGAGTCCCGGTTTCGGCAGCGCAAGGGTCACCACATCGGTGGCGGCCACCCTCAGCCCCCCGCCGCCGTCAGGGTCAAGTCCCGAGGGGAGGTCCACCGAGACCACTGGCACCCCTCCCCCGTTCATCCACCTGATGAGGTCGGACGCACGTCCACGCGGCGGTCCGGAGAGCGAGTACCCGAGCACCCCGTCGATGACGACGTCGGCCTCCAAGGGTGTATCGGTCGGGGTCGCGCCGAGCCGTCCGAGCACCTCGGACTGGTGCCTCGTCTCAGGGCGGCGGGGTGGGGAGGAATGGAGGACGGATATCGAGACACCACGGTTCGCGAGGTGGCGCCCGGCGGCGAGAGCGCCACCTCCATTCCCGCCGGACCCCGCCAGCACCAGCGCGGTCCGGGGCATTCGCCTCGACGCGACCCGAGCCACCGCCGACCCGGCGAGCTCCATCATCTGTAGGAGTGCGATCCCGAGGTCCTCGACCATGACACGGTCGGCCTCCTCCATCTGAACCCTGGTGACCGACGGGAGCAGCATCCAGCAACGCTACCGGGCGTCCGGTTCGTGCCGGTGCGTCGTACCATCGCGTCGGTCCCGACTGGAGTCCCATGGAAGTCGCAGCACACGTCGTCGATGCCCGCAAGGTGTACGGCGAAGGCACCACCGCCGAGGTGGTCGCGCTCGATGGGGTGACCCTCGACCTCGAGAAGGGTCGTTTCGGGGCGATCATGGGACCGTCGGGCTCCGGCAAGTCGACGCTCATGCACTGCATGGCGGGTCTCGACTCCCTCACGGAGGGCTCGGCGTGGATCGGTGACGTCGAGCTCGGCTCACTCACCGACAAGGAGCTCACGATCCTCCGCCGGGACAAGGTGGGCTTCGTCTTCCAGGCGTTCAACCTCGTCCCGACCCTCACGGCTGCCGAGAACATCGACCTCCCCGTCCGCATCGCCGGGCACGAGCCCGATGCCGCCTGGCGCGACCAGGTCATCGAGATCCTCGACCTCGGCGACCGCCTCACCCACCGTCCGAGTGAGATGTCCGGCGGCCAGCAGCAGCGGGTCGCCGCTGCCCGGGCACTCGCCCGGAAGCCCGACATCGTCTTCGCGGACGAACCCTCCGGCAACCTGGACACCACCTCGGCGCACGAGTTGCTCTCGTTCCTCCGCCGCGCCGTGGACGAGTTCGGGCAGACGATCGTGATGGTGACCCACGATCCCGCCGCCGCGTCCTACGCCGACCGTGTCGTCTTCCTCCGCGATGGCCTGCCGGTCGCCGAGCTCGCCGATCCCGACGCCAACCAGGTGCTCGACCAGATCAAGCAGCTCGAGGCCTGATGCTCACCATCTCGCTCCGCAATCTGTGGGAGCACAAGCTGAGGAGCTTCCTCCTCGGTGGCGCCATCGTGACCGGCGTTGCCTTCGTGGTGGCCGCCTTCGTCTTCACCGACTCCCTGCGCGCCGGGTTCACCAGCGTCTTCCAGAGCGCGTTCGCGGCGGTCGACATCCAGGTGACCCCGATCCAGCCCGAAGACCTCAATGAGTTCAACTTCGAGCTGCCCACGATCCCCGAGGACGTGGCCGACGAGCTACTCGCCATCGACGGCGTCGAGGCGGTGAGCCCCCAGATCCAGGGCTTCGTGATCCTCGAGCCCCTGGAGGGGGAGCTCCCCGGCTTCGGTCCACCCACGTTCGGTGTGGCCTGGGAGGGCGGCCCCTCCGCATTCGAGGTCGTCGACGGACGAGCGCCCGAGACCGACCTGGAAGTCCTCCTCGACGCCGCCACCCTGGAGGAACGCGAACTCGCCATCGGCGACACGATCCGGGTCGCGACGGCAGGCGCGTTCGAGGAGTACGAGATCGTCGGTGAGCTCGGTTTCGCCTTCGGCGACATCGGCTTCGGACCGACGTTCGTGGGCCTCGAATTCGAGCGGGCCCAGGAACTGCTCGGGATGGACGGCGAAGTGAGCAACTTCGGCGTCACCGTGGTGCCGGGCGAGGACGTCGATCGCGTCAACGCCGACATCAACGCGGCGCTCGACGGCGTCGGGGAAGCCATCACCTCCCAGTCAGCGGCCGAGCAGAGCGCAGAGGACCTGCAGGAGGGCCTCGGGTTCTTCAACACCTTCCTCCTCATCTTCGCCGGCATCTCCCTCGTCACGGGTTCGTTCGTGGTCTACAACGCCTTCCGGGTCGTCGTTGCCCAGCGCACCCGCGAACTCGGCCTCCTCCGCGTCCTCGGGGCCACTCGGGCAGAGTTGCTCCGAATGGTCCTCACCGAGGCGGTCATCGTCGGCGTGGTCGCATCGCTGATCGGTGCCGTCTTCGGCATCGCCGCGGCCGCGTTCATCCGCTGGGTGATCGAGTTCTCCGGCGTCGGGTCGCTCCCCGATTCCGGCCTCGTCGTCGAGTTCGACACATTGGTGATCGGGCTCGTCGTCGGTACGACCACCGCCGCGCTGTCGGCGCTCATCCCCGCGTTCCGGGCGACCGGCATCAGCCCGATGGCTGCCCTCCGAGACCAGGTCGAGGTGAAGCGGGCCAGTCGCTGGTGGCTGTGGACCGGCCTCGGGCTGACCACCGCATCGGTGGTCGCCGTGGTGCTTGCCACGATGCAGGCACGCGACACCGCCGGGGCGGTGCAGGGCAACGTCGACCCGATCCAACTCGCGGGTATCGGGGCCCTCGGCCTCTTCGTGGGGCTCTTCCTGCTCGCTCGGGCGCTCGCCCGACCGGTCATCGCAGGCCTCGGCCGCCCGCTTCGCAGGCTCACCAGCGTCATCGCCCGCGAGAACGCCCGCCGCACCCCCCGTCGGACGGCGACGACGGCTGCATCGCTCATGATCGGCCTCGGCCTCGTGGCGACGGTCGCGATCCTCTCCACGTCCGTGGAGGACACGATCCTCGAAGCGGTCGAGGAGGCATTCACCGGCGACGCCATCGTCCAACCGACCGGTTTCAACGTGTTCAGTGGTTTCTCCACCGAGGTCGGCGACCGGGTCGAGACCCTCCCCGAGGTCGACCGGGTGGCCCGCCTCACCTACCTCCCCATCACGGACGCCAGTGGCATCCCGAACGTGGCCGTGGGGATCGAGCCCGACACCATCGACCTGGCGATCAACTTCGAGGACGTCGAGGGCTCGTGGTCCGACGTGGTCGGCGATGGCCTCGCCCTCCAGCGCATCGAGGCCGACAACACCGGCCTCGGCATCGGCGACGAGGTGACGCTCGACATCATCGGTGCCGGTGAGCGCACGTTCGTCGTGCGCGCCATCTTCGACATCGGCGGCGGCGTGAGCGACAGCCAGAGTTGGTACATCAACTACGAGACGGTCCGGGAGATCAACGACCAGACCACCGACAACAGCCTCATCGTGGCCGCCGCCGAAGGGGTCGACCCCGACGCCCTCGTCGAAGCGATCAACGCCGAGCTCGAGGACTTCGCCGGGGTCACGGCCACCAACATCGCCCAGCTGATCGAGCAGATCCGCCAGCCACTCCTCGCGCTGACGGGGATGATCGCCGGACTGCTGTTCCTGTCCGTGATCGTGGCAGTGGTGGGCATCGTGCTCACGCTCTACCTCGCGGTGAACGAGCGGACCAGGGAGATCGGCCTCGTCAGGGCCATCGGCATGACCAGGCCGCAGGTACGCCAGATGGTGCGATGGGAGGCAATCCTCATCGCGCTCTACGGCGCGGTGCTCGGACTGGCGATCGGGATCTTCCTCGGGTGGGGCCTCACGGTGACGACGATCGGCGAGGGCTCCTCACTCACGATTCCGTGGAGTTGGGTCGTGGCCGGCTTCTTCGGCTCCGGCATCGCCGGGGTGTTGGCGTCACTGCTGCCGGCGAACCAGGCAGCGAAGCTCGACGTGCTCAGGGCGATTGCGTACGAGTAGGTCTGGCCGGAGCCCAGCCCGTCATGTGGGACCGCCGAGGGCGGTCCGTTCTCAGTTGTCAGTTCTCGGTCACTCGGCGCCGGAGGCTTGCCAGCATGCGCCGCACCGCAATGCACTCACCACGAAGGCGAGCGGCAACGGCAGATGTCAGGAACCCTTGTGCAGCGGCAAAGAGGAGCTGGGACTCCAGTTCGCTCGCCGAACCCGAAGCGATCGCAAGGAATCGGGCGAACTCCCGCGGCGACTCGCGCCCCGCTCCCTCGGCGATGTTCGATGGGATCGACGTCGCGGCCCGTTTCATCTGGCGGGTCAGTCCGAAGCGCTCGTCGGTCGGGAGTCGATCGGCTGCCTCATACACGCTGCGAGCGAGCGCATCTGCCCGCAGCCACACGTGGAGTCGGGTGAAGTCCTGCACACCCCTCGTCGTACCGAACGCGGGCCCAGATTGGAACCCCACCGACGACTGATCACTGACAACGGGCCCGCTCAAGGGCGGGCCCCACAGAACTGGCGCAGCGAAGCGATGCCGCTACGCCATCACCTCTTCGTAGGTCATCGCCATGAGGCTCTCCCGGTCCTCGTTGCTCACCGTCGGGCGGGTGACGATCCACCAGGTGAGGAGGACGGCGAACCCGTTGAAGGCCACATAGGCCCACACCGGCCACGGGGTACCCCAGGTCGCAGTCGCGAAGGTCGTGAACCCGAAGCTGAGTGCGATGAAGATCGCCGCCAGACGCTTCACCCGCACGGTGAAGCCGCGGTGGAGGCGCCAGCTCCGCACGACTGGGCCGAAGGTCCGGTGCGAGACCATCCAACGGTCGAAACGCTCCGAGGACTTGGAGAAGGCGAAGGCTGCGAGCAGGACGGGTCCGGTCGTCGGGATTCCCGGGACGAGCGCGCCGACGATGGCGATGCCGAGCATCGAGAGGCCGAGGGCGAAGTAGAGGCCGCGAACGAGGCGTGAGCGAGCATGAGCCATGGAGGTGGCACTGTATGGCTGCGCCCGATCGACAGCATGTCGGATCCACCCGGTACGCTCGCCCCATGGACGAGTCCCGCCCCGCCCCCACGATCACGTGTGTCGATTGCCTCGGGACGTGCCACCTCATCTCGTTCGAGCCGCACGAGGGCTGGGAGCCGGGCGACGTGCTCGTCTACCGGTGTGCCGACTGCCTCGATCGCTGGGACCTCGTGTGGGAGCCCGAGGCCGACGAGGCCGCTGACTAGGGGTTGCGTCACCGCCGGGAATACCCTCAGGGGTGCCACGGGTTCAAGGAAGCGATATGGGCCTCTTCAAGAAGAACAAGCGCCGAAAGGCGACCCCGGTCGGGTCCTCCCAGGAACTCGCACAGATCGCCGCCGAGGGCAAACCAGTCCTCGTCGACTTCATGCAGCATGGTTGCGCGCCCTGCAAGGTCATGGACGGCATCGTCGACGAGCTCGCCGATGAATACGGCGACTCCGCCCACGTCGTGAAGGTGAACGCAGCGCACGCTCCCGATGCCTTCGCCGAGTTCAAGGTGATGTCCACCCCGACCTTCGTGCTGCTCACGAACGGCCGGTCCAAGCCCCGCTGGCGCCAGTCCGGCCTGGTGAAGAAGGACCAGCTCCAGCGCATGCTCGAGCGCGAAGGCGCCGAGCGCGTCGAAGCCGTCTAGGCGCGCCGATCCCGGGCCCATCGGACCCGGCATCGATCGGACATCGGAGGGTTAGGCGAGGACCGACCGGCCCACGATCTCCTTCATGATCTCGTTCGTGCCGCCGTAGATCCGCTGCACGCGGGCATCGGCGAAGGCACGGGCGATCGGGTACTCCATCATGTAGCCGTAGCCACCATGGAGCTGGAGGCAGCGGTCCATGACCTTGCCCTGCAGGTCGGTGGTCCACCACTTGCCCATGGCGGCATCCTCGACGCTGAGCGTCCCATTGGTGAGTGCCTCGATCTGGCGGTCGACGTACGCCCGACCGATCTCGATCTCGGTCTTCATCTCGGCAATCTCGAACCGGGTGTTCTGGAATGAGGCGATCGAACGACCGAACGCGTTCCGCTCCTTCACGTAGTCGATCGTCATGTCGAGGGCGGCCTCGCAGGAGGCAATCGCACTCACCGAGATCGACAGCCGCTCCTGGGGCAGGTTGTGGACGAGGGCGAAGAAGCCCGCCCCCTCGGCACCGAGCAGGTTCTCGGCCGGCACCCGCACGTCGTTGAAGAACAACTCGGCCGTGTCCTGGGAGTGCATGCCGAGCTTGTCGAGGTTGCGACCCCGTTCGAAGCCCTCCATCCCCTCCTCCACGACGAGCAGGCTCATGCCGGCGTGGCTCTGGGTGGGGTCGGTCTTCGCCACCACGATCACGACGTCGGCGTTGATGCCGTTGGTGATGAACGTCTTGGACCCGTTGAGGATGTAGGAGTCGCCGTCCTTGATGGCGGTGGTCTTCACCCCGGCGAGGTCGGAGCCGGTCCCCGGCTCGGTCATGGCGATGGCGGTCATGTGGTCACCGTTCACCATGCCGGGGAGCCAGCGCTGCTTCTGCTCCTCGTTCGCGATGTCGAGGAAGTACGGCAGGCAGACGTCGTTGTGGAGCACGATGCCCGCGCCCGCAGCACCGATGCCGGCGTACATCATCCGCTCGGCGACGATGGCGTTCCACCGGAAGTCGGGCATGCCGGGGCCGCCGTACTCCTCGGGCACCGCCATGCCGAGCAGGCCCATCTCGCCCGCCTTCTTGAAGACCTCCTTCGGGACGATCCCGTCCTCCTCCCACTGCAGCCAGTGGGGCTTCATCTCTGCATCGACGAACGCGTCGACCGACTTGGCGAACAGGTCGTGGTCGCTGTCATAGAGGGTGCGTTCCATGGTCACTCCTGGATCTGATCGGATGGGGGACGCATCAGGCGTCCTGGAAGAGCGGAAGCATGAGTTCTTGGATCTCCTGCATGGAGTTCACGCAGACGAGGTAGTCCTCCTCGGACATCACCTCCTCGAGGTGGGAGGCCACGTCCTCGGCGGTGGGGACGACGCCGGGTCCGGCGAACCAACCCTGGTTCACGCCGAGGAACATCCGGCCGATACGGCCTCCACCGACGGTGAGACACTCGCCGGTGAGCGTGCAGCCCTCCGAGGCCAGGAACACCACGGCGGGCGTCACCTGCTCGGGGGCGAAGAAGTCCATCATCGGCCCGAACAACTCCTCGGTCATCCGGGTCTTGGCGATCGGGGCGATCGTGTTCGCAGTGATGCCGTGTTTGGCGCCCTCCTGGGCGAGGACGTTCGTGAGGCCCCACAGGCCGGCCTTCG
>CP070681.1:1360393-1370119 GCA_020352575.1 Acidimicrobiia bacterium
TGGCTGAGGTTGTAGCGGGCCGACTCGAGCAGTCCGGGGAGGAGCGTCGTCCGCAACAGCGATTCCTCTTCGCGCAACGGGTTCCTGACCCGGATGGCGTCTCGTCGCGGGTCGGCATCGGGCAGGCCCATCCGCGCCAACTCGTCCGCGCCGTGGAAGCTGAAGGTCTGGGCTTCATGGAGGCCCGCGCCGTTCAAGACCTGCCGGAGCCGGCGCACGCGGTGCTGCTCGTGGGTGAGGCCTCCGCCGGCGCCGTCGGGCAACGAGGCCGGGATGGCGTCGAAGCCCTTGAGCCGGAGCACCTCCTCTACGAGGTCGACCGGCCGGGTGACGTCGGGGCGGAAGCTCGGCACCCTCACCTTGATCGGGTCCTCACCGTCCACGTCGAAGTGGAGGCGGGTGAGCAGGGAGGCGATCTCGCCTTCTTCGAAATGGTCGCCCAGGGTGCGCGTCACGTCGTGCGAGCTGAGTTCGATCACGGTCACTTCCGTGGGATTCGGGTGTGCATCGACCAGGTCCCCGACGATCGTGCCGCCCGCGTACTCGGCGAGCAGCCGACACATGCGGTGGTTTGCGAGCGGGGGGAGTTCCGGATCGACCCCGCGCTCGAAGCGACCCGATGCCTCCGAGTGGAGGTTGAGGCTGCGGCTCATCTTCATGACGGTGGGAGGATCCCAGGACGCGACCTCGACCAGCACGCGACTCGTGGACTCGCTCACCTCTGACTCCTCGCCACCCATGGTCCCGGCCAGCGAAGAAGCCACCTCGGCGTCAGCGACGACGAGGTGGTCGGGGAGCAAGGTGCGATCGACACCGTCGAGCGTGGTCAGCTGCTCTCCATCGAGCGGTGCGCGCACGACGATGGCCTCGGCTCGGACCCGGTCGAGGTCGAAGACGTGGGTGGGCTGCCCGAGCTCCAGCATCACGTAGTTGGAGACATCGACGACGTTACTGATCGATCGGACCCCGGCCTTGCGGAGTCGGTCCTGCATCCAGAGGGGAGCAGCACCGATCGTCACGCCGGACACCTCCCGGGCCGTGAAGCGGGGGCAACGCTCGTCCTCGATCGTGACCGTGATCGTCCCCTCGCCGACGCCGCCGGGATCGGAGACATCGGGCATGCGGACGGGTACGTCGTAGTACGCGCCGAGATCCCGGGCGATACCGAGCATGCTCATCGCGTCGGGCCGGTTGGGAGTGATGGTGAGGTCGAAGACCACATCGGGCAGCTCGACGTGGTCGGCGAAGTCCGAACCGACGGTGAGGTCGGGGTCGAGCACCATGATGCCCTCGTGGTCGTCGCCGAGGCCCAGTTCCCGAGCCGAGCAGATCATCCCATTCGACACGATCCCACGGATCTTGCGTCTGGTGATCTCGAATGCGCCGTGGTCGAGGGTCGCACCCGGAACGGCCACCGGCACGATCGCCCCTGCCTCGAAGTTCCAGGCGCCACAGATGATCTCGTCCGGACCGGACCCGGTATCGACGGTGCAGAGGCGGATCTTGTCGGCGTCGGGGTGGGGCGCCACCGTTTCGACTCGACCGACGAGGATCCCCTCGAAGGATGGCGTGAGCACCTCGTAGCCCTCGACCTCATGGCCGAGCGAGGAGAGCACACCAGCGAGTTCCCCTGGATCATCCGTCGGAAGGCCGACGAACTCCTGGAGCCAACGCAGTGAGACCTTCATCGCATCACCCGAACTGCTCGAGCACGCGGACGTCGTTCTCGAAGAGGTGCTTGATGTGGGTGAGGCCGTGGCGGCTCATCGCGATCCGTTCGATGCCCATGCCGAACGCGAACCCGGTGACGGCGGAGGGGTCGTACTCGACCGCGTCGAACACGTTGGGATCCACCATGCCGCAGCCGAGGATCTCGATCCATCCCGGGCCGCCGCAGACACGGCACCCCGAGCCGTCGCAGGCGAAGCACGAGACATACATCTCAGCCGACGGCTCGGTGAACGGGAAGAAGTGGGGCAGGAAGCGCGTCTCCGTGTCGGGGCCGAAGAACTCCTTGGCGAAGTGGCTGAGGGTGCCCTTGAGGTCGCCGAAGGTGATGTCCTCATCGACGGCCAGGCCCTCCATCTGGTGGAAGACGGGTGAGTGCGTCGGATCCAAGGTGTCGGAGCGGTAGACGCGACCGGGTACGACGACGTAGACCGGGGGCTCGTGCTGCTGCATGTAGCGAGCCTGCATGGGAGAGGTCTGCGTGCGGAGCAGCATCTCGTCCGACTCGTCTCCGAACTCCACGTAGAGCGTGTCGGATTCCGCGCGGGCCGGGTGATCGGGAGGCGTGTTGAGGGCATCGAAGTTGTACCAGCCGGTCTCGACCTCGGGCCCTTCCGCGACGCGATATCCAAGCGACACGAAGATGTCGATGATCTCGTCGATCGTCGATGTGATGAGGTGGGGCGCACCGCCTGCGATGCGGCGCCCAGGAAGCGTGACATCCACTGCGTCCTCGAGGAGGAGGCGGTTCTCCGCCTCCAGTTCGAGGACCGAGCGCCGGGCGGCGATCAGGCCTGCGAGTTCTGTCGCCACCTTGTTGACGGCCTGGCCGACCACCGGTCGTTCGTCCGGCGGCAGGGCACCGAGGCCCCGGCGCATCTCGGCGACCACCGAGGATCGGCCGACGAGGTCCGCCTCGACCGCCTTCAGTTCGTCGAGGGAGCCTGCGCCTCCGATCCGGGCAGGCGCCTCCGCCTGCAGTGTTTCCAATGCGTCCATGAAGGGGGGCAGCGTAGTCCCGGGCCGACGGGAGACCCGATTGGATTCAGCGCGTCCGGGCCCGCTCGTACATGGCGACCGAGCCCGCCACCGCTGCGTTGAGTGATTCGATGCCGGCGGTGGGGATGGTGAGCCGGCGCATCGCCCCGCGGATCGCATCATCGGGGAGGCCGTGGGCTTCGGAGCCGACGAGCAACGCAACCTGTCCCCCGGCGGGAATGGTCGGTGCCCCATCCCGGGCAACCGTTGCCACCGTCACGAAGCCGCGGGTGTGGAACTCCGAGAGGTCGAGCCGCCCCCCGGAACGCATCGTCGTGTGGAAGTGGCCTCCCGCGGCAGCTCGAAGGGCCTTCGGTGACCATGGGTCCGCACCACCGACCATCCGGATGCCGAATCCGAACGCGGCGGCTGAGCGAATGAGGGCACCGACGTTGCCGGGGTCGGCGACATCGACGAGTACGAGCAGGTCACGCCGCTCGTGGTCCCCGGGTTCCTCTGGGCGGTGGGCCGCCACCACGACCTCATTCGGCGTGGTGGTCGTACTCATCCGGGCGAGCACCCGATCGGCCACCTCCACGGCGTCCGGCCAGCGGTCAGGTGCACTCGAGCAGGCAACCTCGATGGTGAGCCCGGCCTGGATCGCCTCGGCGACGAGGGTCGGGCCCTCGATGAGTACGAGGCCGCTGTCCCGTCTACCCCGTGGGTCGTGCAGGGACGTGAACTCGCCGACGAGTGGGTTCCGCGTGGAGACGATGGGTCCGTCTGGGCGTCGCACCGGATCGAAACGAACCACATCCACGACCCGCATCGTACGCGAAACGGCCCCCGGCACGGTGCCGGGGGCCGTCTTCGGTGGATTCGTCGGCTACGCCTTGCGGGCGGCCTCCACGACCTGGGCGAAGGCACCGGGGTCGTTCACTGCCATGTCGGCGAGCATCTTGCGGTCGACGGCGATGTCAGCCGCCTTGAGGCCCGCGATGAGCTGCGAGTACGTCATGTCGTGCTGGCGTGCAGCAGCGTTGATGCGAGTGATCCACAGGCGCCGGAAATCGCCCTTGCGAGCCCTCCGGTGGTCGTAGGAGTCCTGCATCGCATGCATGACCTGCTCATTGGCGGTCTTGAACCGGCGGCTCTTGGCCCCCTTGTAGCCCTTCGCCCGCTCCATCACCTTCCGGTGCTTCTTGCGGGCGTGGACGGCGCGCTTGACCCGTGCCATCACTTGCCTCCGAGCAGTTTGTCGATCCGGGGGGCGTCGGCCTTGGCCACATCCGTGTCGCCCTTCAGGCGACGGTAGGAGTTCTTCCCCTTGGCGAGCTTGAGGTGCCCGCGTCCAGAGCGCCCGCGCCGGAGCTTGCCGCTCCCCGTGCGGGAGAACCGCTTGGCGGTTCCCTTGTGCGTCTTCATCTTGGGCATCTATTCCTCTTCCCCGGCCGACTCCACGACGTCGTCCTCGACGACGCCGGCGGCGGCCTGTTCCTTCTTGCGGCGGGCGATCGCTGCCATGTTCGGCGCAAGCACTGCGTGCATCATGCGCCCCTCCTTGCGGGGGGACTGCTCCACTGAGACGATCTCACCGAGGTCGTCGACGAGTTGGTTCACCAACTTCGTCCCGAACTCGGGGCGCTCGTTCTCCCGGCCCCTGAACCGCACGGCGACCTTCACGCGGTCGCCATGCATGAGGAACTTCTCCGCCCGACGGCGGACGATCTCGTAGTCGTGCTGGCCGATGGCCGGCTTCATGCGCACTTCCTTGATGACCGTCTTGGTCTGCTTCTTGCGGGCTTCGCGCTCCTTCACGGACTGCTCGTACTTGTACTTGCCGTAGTCCATGAGTCGGCAGACGGGGGGTCGGGCATTGGGGGCGACCTCGACGAGGTCGAGGCCGAGCTGCTCCGCGAGCCACATGGCCTCGCGGGTCTCCTTGATTCCGATTTGCTCCCCATCCGGGGCCACCACCCGCACCTCCTTGGCGCGGATGGCTCCGTTCACTCGCAGGTCTGCGATCGCACCACCTCCATGGTCGTTCGTGCTGACACCAAAAAGAGCAGCGGCCGCGGACCACTGCTCTTCCATGTCATCCGCCGGTTGGCGGGCACGACCTCGGCGCACTCGGGTGGCCGGGTGGGAAGCGGTCCGCTTCCTCTTTCCCTCGGTTGTCGGGGGGCATCGTACCGCAGCCGCCGATCCAACCTCAAGGGTCCATCCAAGTGCCCCTATTCGGACCTGCGGTCGACCCGGTAGGTGGAGCCTTGGATCGTCTTGGCGAACTCCTTCATCTCCGACGCCAGTTCGCTGGCCTCGAAGTGGGAGGCGAACGGGCGATGCACGTTGCTCGCGATGCCGAGGGACACCGAGACCACCGGGAATGCCTGCCGACCACCGCGCCGATCAAGCAGCTCGATGTAGCCCCGCAACGCGTCCTCAGGGTCGTAGAAGTCGAGGATGCCGTCGTCGAACGCGGAAACGACCTCGGAGGCAAACGCATCGACCGTGCTCGGGTCGAGCAGGATCACGAAGTCGTCGCCGCCGATGTGGCCGATGAAGCCGCGGCCCCCGAAGTCCGTCGATGCCATCGCCTCGCGCAGGACGTGGGCAGCGAACTTGATCACTTGGTCGCCTCGGAGGAACCCGTAGTGGTCATTGAACGGCTTGAAATGGTCCAGGTCAGCATGCGCAAGCGCAAGGGGTTGACCGGCGTCGATGCGACGACGCAACTCGGACGTGCACCGGTGGTTGCCCGGCAGCCCGGTGAGCGGGCTGACATCCCGCAGCGTGCGGGAACGGCGCATGAGCGTCGACACCGCGGCCTCGAGTTCGAGGTCGCCGAACGGGCGGGTGAGGAGGTCGTCGGCACCGGCTTCGAGGGTGCGGATCACCATCTCGTTCACCGGCTCCGAGGTCACGAGGAGGACGTCGGCGAACATGGCGCCGACCGAGGTTCGGAGCGTCCGCATGAGTTCAACCGGGTTCACGCCGCCGAGCTGCTGGTCGAGCACGAGGAGGTCCGGGGGTGCGGTCCTGAGTCGGGTGTCGAGGGCCCCGGGATCTTCGAGGATCTCGGCTTCGTAGCCGCGCTCTGCGAACCAGTCCCTGAGGTGCAACGCAAAGGACCGGTCGTCATCGGCGATGACAACCGTCGAACGATCAGCAGGAGGGGCTTCCACCATTGTCGAGTGTATCGGCGCGCACACAGCTGCCTTGAGCGCCCTCACGTGTCGAGGACTGCGATGAACATGCCGTCCGTGGGACCGAGGTGGGGACCGAGGAGCCTGCCATTGCCCCAGCAGCGACCAAGGTCGACGGTGTCGGGTGCCTGCCACGAGTCCCCCACTTGGTCGATGGTCTCGGCCGGAAGGACGGTGCAGACCGAGTAGACCACGCGTCCGCCCGGCTTCACCAGGGCGCTGGCTCGTTCGAGCAACGCTCCCTGGAGTCTCGAAAGACGCTCGACCTCCGACTCCTGCACCCGACGGAGGATCTCCGGGCGTCGGCGGAGTGTGCCCAGACCGGTGCACGGGGCGTCGAGGAGGACCCGATCGAATGTGGCGTCCCCGAACGGTGGTCGGCGCCCGTCGGCCCGAACCCACGCCGCTTCGCCGACTCGTGAAGCGGCCGACTTGGTGCGGCGCGCATGGCGATCGGCCCCGACCACGAGACCTCCGACGCCGACCGCTCCGGCGAGGATTGCGGTCTTGCCGCCTGGTGCTGCCGCAAGGTCGAGGACGCGCTCACCGGGCCGCGCTTCGACGGCGACCGCCACGCTCGCAGAAGCCGGGTCGATGACCTGGAGCGCGGGATCCGGGCGATCAGCGACCCAGGCGCCATCCAGGCCGGATACGGCGGAGTGGGGACCTGCCGGCGGGGAGGGGCCGAACAGTCCAACTCGAGCGGGCTGCGAGGACGCTGCCCAGAATGCCTCCGCCTCCTCGGCTCCCCACGCCGACCGCAGGCTGGCCCGGAGCCACTCGGGCACACCGAGCCGCGCCGCGTGGGCGAGATCCGGGAGGCCCGACGACACGACGGAGCGGAGCACACCGTTGACGAATCCAGCCGCCCGACCGTGCCCCAGTTCCCGCGCGGCGTCGACGGTTGCGGAAGTGACGATCTCGGGTGGGGTGTGGGCTCGGTCCAACTCCCCCACCGCGACTCGGAGGAGGTCCAACACCTCGTCCTGGATCCGGGCCAGTGGGCGTCCCGAAGCCCCGGCGAGGACGACGTCGGCCAGTCCGTGGGTGCGCAGCGCATCGAGCACAAGCGCGGCAACGTGCCGGCCCTCGTCGTCCCTGGCGCCTCCCACCACGACGTTGGACCACGCCCCTCCTCGCAGGATGCGAGCGAGGGCTCGTGCCGCCTCGGCCCGCGCCGTCATTCGATGACGGGGAATGCGCCCCGCCTGCCATTGGCCCAATCGGCGGCCGGGAGCCGGCGCCCTCCGGGCGCCTGGACCTCCCGAATGAGGAGGGCGCCGTCCCCCGTCCCGACCAGGACGCGTTCGCCTTGCTGTCGCCACTCCCCCACCTCGAGCGTGACGGCGGCGACGTCGGCATCCCAAATCTTCACTGGGCCCTCGTCCGTCAGGACGGTCGCGCCCGGGCGGGGTGTGAAAGCCCGGATCAGACGAAGCACGGCGGCGGTCGACTGCGAGAGGTCGATCACCGCTTCGTCTCGGGTGAGCTTGGGGGCGTGCGTGGGCTCGCCGACCTGGGGGCGTGCGCTGAGGGTACCGGCCACGATCCCCGAGAGCGTCCTGCCCAACAGGTCGGCGCCAAGCCCGGCGAGGTGCTCGGTGAGGGCTCCGGCCGTCTCGTCTCCGATCGGCACGGCCTCGCATGCGAACACGGGGCCCGTGTCGAGTCCGGCCTCCATGCGCATGATGCAGACCCCGGTCTCCTCATCACCGGCGAGCATGGCCCGCTCGACGGGGGCTGCTCCACGCCAGCGCGGCAGGAGGGAGAAATGCACATTCACGAAGCCATGCCGCGGTCGAGCCAGGAGTGCCGCAGGGATGAGCATCCCGAAAGCCACGACGACGGCAACATCCACCTCGAGTGGCAACGCGGCGAGATCGGCCCTGCTGGACGGCGTGTACACGGGAAGTCCCCGTTCCTCGGCTGCCAGCGCAACCGGCGTTGGCTGCATGGCACGACCGCGACCCCGACGGGTGGGGGGTCGGGTGACCACCCCGGTGACCTCTGCGGACCCTGCGAGGGTGACGAGGCTCGGTACGGCCGCCGGTGGCGAGCCAAAGAACAGCACCGAGGGCATCAGATGCCCAGGGCGTCCGTGCGCAGCTCCTTCAGGGCCTTCTTGCGGACCCGGGTCGGGAGTCGCTCGATGAGAAGCATTCCTTCGAGGTGGTCGTACTCGTGTTGGAGCACCCGGCCGAGCAACTCGTCACCCATGTGGAGCACCTCGTCACCCCGCTCGTCGAGGCCGCGGATTCCGTACACGGATGGACGGGCGATCGGCCAGTAGTAGCCCGGTACGGAGAGGCATCCTTCGTCGAAGACCCAAGTGTCCTCCCAATCCTCTGGGAGCTCGAACGGGACCTCGGAACGCGCCGCCGTCTCCGCATCGACGGCGACGGGTTCCGGATTGATCACCGCCCGGGGTCCGAACCCCGCATCGAAGACGAACACGCGCTTGGACACCCCGATCTGGGGGGCTGCGAGGCCGACGCCAGGCGCGTCGTACATCGTCTCCACCATGTCGTCGATCAGCGTCCCGATCGATGGCGTGATCTCATCCACAGCTGTTGCCCTGGTCCGGAGCACTGGATCGCCGAAGGTTCGGATCGGGTAGATGGCCATCGGGGGGAGGGTACCGTCGCACCCCTCGTCAGACGTCGAGTGGGTCCACGTCCACCCGCACGGCGGACCCACCGTCACGCAGCCGTCGGAGCGCGTCACGCAAGTGCCGCTTGGCCCGCCCGAGGTCACGCCCCTGGAGCAGCCAGCGCGTGCCGGAACGAACGGAGAGTGGCCCGAACACGATCGCCCCGGCCCCTTCGAACAGGGCGAGCTCATCGTCGAGGAATGAACCCTCGCCGCGCACCTCCACCACCACGAGGTCTCCGAAGGGCGGGTACCCGGCTGCCCGCCTCCGAGTTGCCTCCTCCTCGAGGAATCCTGAAGGGTCGCCGATCCGGAGCGCATCGATCACATCGTGGTCGGCGATGGCGGTCTGCACCATGAGTCGGGAACCCGATCCCGCTCGCACGAGGCGAGCAAGTCGGGCCAGGAGCGCAAGCGCCGCTTCGGCGGAACGGAAGTGCGGGCCGAGGATGAGGCCATCGGCGTCCACGACCACCAAGAGGTCCACCGGAGGCAATGCCACGAGGTCGGCCTCCGTGACGACGGAGATGGCACGCCCATCCCCTGTCCCGCCCACGGCGTCCGGTCCGATGAGCCGCGCAACGACGTCACGGACCCGACCCGCAGCAGCACCAAGGGGTTCGAACGCCGCGCCACCACACTC
Source organism: Acidimicrobiia bacterium (assembly GCA_020352575.1). Lineage (GTDB taxonomy): Bacteria > Actinomycetota > Acidimicrobiia > Spongiisociales > JAENVV01. Next base: position 1,369,598 of record CP070681.1, read on the forward strand.
CGCGCACGCCGCCAGCGATCCACCACATCGTTGGCAGATCGCCGCCTCGGTGGCGGCGGTCCCACAGGACGAACACCTCCGGAGCGTTCGACACGACGTGCACCGGAAGGAAGGCGCGTATCCCTTGCGATGGGTGAACACAGCAGCAGTCCCGCCGGATCGCACGACGCCGTGGAGCGCTGCCTTCACCCGATCGGACAGCACTCCCCTGCCCGGTGGTTCCTCGGTCCGATCCACCACTTCCACTCGAGCCCATCTGCGACCACTGCCGATGATGGGCGTGCCGGCGGCCGCCACCTCCGATGACGGCACCGGCCCGGTGGTGAGGAAGCGGAACCCCTCGGCGCGGGCACGATGTGAGAGGATCGTGCGGGGATGGAGCGTCGGGGACTGTCGGTCCTTGTGGCTGCGTCGCTGTTCATCGAGTACCACGGCTACCCCGAGGTCCCGCACCCACCACGAGGCGATGCGGCCGGTACCGACCAGGATCCGCCGATCCTCCAACCGCCCCGCGCTCCACGC
>CP070681.1:1370219-1375066 GCA_020352575.1 Acidimicrobiia bacterium
AGGGTGCAAAAGGACGAGCGGAGCGAGGAGTGCGGAGCTTGATCCTGGGGGCCCACTCCGCCGCCCGGAGGGTGGCGGTGGGTTCCCGGGGGTATGGGGATCCTGCGGCGGAGCCGAGGGTGCAATAGGACGAGCGGAGCCGAGGCGATGATGTGACCCTCGACCGAGTGCGGCACCGTACCTCTCCCATGGAACGCGTCATCCCCGGCCCCGGCCAGGAATCCGTCTGGGACTACCCCAGGCCACCCCGTCTCGAAGTCACCTCGAAGCGGGTGCGGATCCTGCACGACGGGATCGTGGTCGTTGACTCGGTGAACGCCATGCGGGTGCTGGAGACGAGCCACCCTCCGGGCATCTACGTGCCGCCCTCCGACGTCCGATTGGACCTCCTCTCCCGCACGTCGCGATCGACCATGTGCGAGTGGAAGGGCGCTGCGACGTACTGGACCCTCGACACCCGGACCTCTCGCCTCGAGGATGTGGCGTGGAGCTACGAGCGCCCCGTGCGGGCCTTCGCCGGTCTCCGTTCCCACTTGTCCTTCTACCCGGGCCGCCTCGATGCGTGCTGGTTGGGAGACGAGCGCGTCGACCCCCAGGAAGGCGGGTTCTATGGGGGATGGATCACCCCTGACGTGGTCGGCCCGTTCAAGGGTGGTCCCGGCACCTGGGGTTGGTGATCAGCCGAGTAGGCGGGCGAGCGCCGGCTCGATCGCCGGGTCGGTGAAGCGGTAGCCGTCCTCGATCAACTGCACCGGCAGCACCCGGGCGCCACTCAGTCCGATGGCATCGGCCTTCTCCCCTCCCAGCACCATGCGAAGCGCAAATGCCGGCACGGGCAGGATCGCGGGGCGCCGCACCTGTTTGGCGAGCGCCCTCGTGAACTCCTTGTTCCGCACGGGTGCGGGCGCCGTGAGGTTCACAGGACCCTCGAGGTTCGAGTCGAGCAGGTGGAGCATCGCTCCGACCACATCGTCGAGCGTGATCCAGCCCCACCACTGCTGGCCGTCGCCGAGTTGGCCGCCGACGCCGAGCCGGAACAGGGGAAGGAGCTTCTTCACGAGTTGCGACTCCCGGTCGATCACGATGCCGGTACGAGGGTGGATGACGCGGATGCCCGCTTCGCGGGCCGGGTTGGCTGCTGCTTCCCAGTCAACGGTGAGCTTTGCGAGGAAGTCATCGGTCGAGGTCGACGAGTCCTCGGTGAGGAGTTCGTCGCCGCGGTCGCCGTAGATGCCCGTCGCCGACTGCGAGAGGAACACGGCGGGTTTCTCCCCGAGGTCCGCGATCTGCTCCGCGAGGAACCGGGTGGTGACGATCCTCGAGTCGACGAGGGCCCTGCGGTAGCGGTCCGTCCACCGACGGTCGCCGATGCCGGCGCCGGACAGGTTGATGACGGCGTCGAGGCCCTTCAGGGCGCGGTCGTCAATCGTGCTGTCGTACGGGTCCCATTGGAACTGGTGGTCGTCGGTCGGCTCGGAGCGAACCAACTGGACGACTTCGTCGCCACGTGCCTCGAGGGCGGCGATGAGGCGGCTGCCAATGAGTCCGGAGGCGCCGGTGAGGAGGATGCGGCTCATGCCCGTGATACGGGGCGTCCGGCGCGATCAGATGGCGAGCGCCACCATCCAGCCCACGCCGAGGCCACGGAGTGTCCAGAGCGCGGCACGCCACCTGTTCGAGGCGACGAGCGCCTCGATGCGTCCCAGGTCGAAGCCCTCTCCGAGCTTGACGTGGTGGGGGACCTGCACCGAGATGGTGACGAGCCAGATGAGGAAGAGGAGGAACCCGGCTCCGATCACGAGCGAGAGCGGGACCGAATCGGGACGTGCCCACACGAGCAGGGCGCCGGTGATGACCTCCGCCGTCGCAGGGAACGCAAGGACCGAGCCCATGCGGCGTGTGTGCTCGGCCTCGTAGGTGACGAAGCCGTCGGCGCCGACGCGGGCGAAGAGGGGGTAGTGGACGAGCTGGATCGTCCAGATGAGGCCGACCATGAACCACGTCGACGCCGCATGGAGCAGCAGGATCGTCATGCGGGCGAGAAGGCCTCGGCGGGGAGCTCTCGAGCGCCTGATCGGAGCGCCTCGACGACGATCCGTGCCACGTGGGCGGGATCGAGGCCCTCCGGCATCCCGGGCGCGGTGCCGGCGATGGGCCGAGTGGCGAGCCCGGTTTTGGTGTGGGGCGGGCGGGCGTCGAGGACGTGGAAGCCATCGCGGCGGAGTTCCCTCACAAGGGCGGCCGATGCCGCGGCGAGCCCGGCCTTGGCCGCCGAGTAGATCGCCATGCCGGGCATGGGTCGTTCGGCGACGACGCCGGTGAGGTGGACGAAGAACCCACCATCCATCCGGTTGACGGCTCGCTGCATCACCCGGAGGGGCCCGAGGAAGTCGGTCTGTGCGACGTCGTCGAGCGTCTCGTCGCTCAGCTCACGGAACGGTCCGAACGCGACGACCCCCGCAGCGTTCACGATCCCATCGAGGCCACCGAGCCGGGCGATGGCCGTGTCGACGACGTGGTCGGCGTGATGCGGCTCCCGCAGGTCGAAGAGGACCGAGGGGACATCGCGGCCAATGGCCGATGCGGCGGCCTGCAGGCGGTCGGCATCCCGCCCGGCGAGCATGACGCGGGCTCCGGCGGACGCCAGCTCGCGAGCGATCGAGGATCCGAGCACACCCGAACCTCCGAGGACGAGGACGCGGAGGTCGCTGAGATCGATGGATGGCATGCGGGAACTCCCTGGAGGACACCTGCATTGCGGAACGAGCGGGCGGTCCGGATTGCAGCCCGTAGATTCGATCCCATGCGGAGATGGCTGGTAGGAGTCGGGCTGGCGCTGGTCCTCCTCGTGGTCCTTGCGCTCGGCCACGCGTTCGCGACCTACCCGACCGAGTACGTGGTCCGCGTGCTCACCCTTGCCGATGCCGATATCGGCGATGTGGAGGTCTTCCCGGCTCGGACCGTGTCGGCGCCGAGCGATCCGAGGCCGCTCCCCGTCGACCCGGAGGAGGTCGGGGCTGTGTTCGCCTCGCTGGGGAAAGGCGACCTCACGGAGTTCCTCGAGGAAACCGACTCGAGGGCCTTCCTGGTGCTCCGTGACGGCGCGCTGGTGCACGAGCAGTACGTGTTGGGCGCTGACGGACAGACGACCCTGACGTCCTTCTCAGTGGCGAAGTCGTTCGGATCGCTGCTCGTGGCGCACCTGGTACAGGAGGGTGTGCTCGACTTCGACGACCCGATCACCGACCACCTCCCCGAGCTCACGGCGCGGCCGGGGTTCGAGGACATCACGATCAGGCACCTCCTCGACATGTCATCGGGGATCGCGTACGCCGAGTTCCCCTGGGTCACGGGCGACGATGCCAAGACCTACTACTACCCAGACCTCCGCTCACTTGCGCTCGAGCACACGGAGGTCGATGGGCCGCCCGGCCGGGTGATGCACTACAACAACTACCACCCGTTGCTGCTCGGCCTCATCCTCGAGCGTGCGAGTGGCGGCTCTGTCAGTGCCCTCCTGGAGGAGGCCATATGGCAGCCGATGGGCGCAGAGGCCGACGGATCGTGGAGCCTCGATGAGGAGGGCTTCGAGAAGATGGAGTCCGGCATCAACGGTCGGGCACGGGACTTCGCCCGCTTCGGCCTCCACGTGCTCGACGTCGCCGAGGGGCGCATTGTCCTCCCGGAGTCCTACGTGGAAGCGATCACGACGCCACAGCCGCGGGGAGACGCCGGCTACTACGCCGACTGGATGCTCGAGACCTCAGTGGGTTACTCGCTCATGTTCTGGCAGGCCTCTGGTGATGGTTTCACCGACATCGTGGCGTTCGGCAACCACGGCCAGCTCATCTACGTGGCACCGAGGACGGAGACGGTCGTGGTCCGACTCGGCGCGGGGTACGGCATCGGATTCGAGGAGTGGATGCCGTTGCTGCGGGACTTCGTGACCGCGCTCGGCTGATCAGTCCGGCTCGCGTCGGGTCTTGGGGTCGGCCACCCGCATCACTGCCTGGGCGGGGAGGAAGGCGATGTGGGCGAGGCCACCGAGGCCTTTGCCTGCGAGGCGCCCCACCCTGCGCATCGAGAGGATCTTCGGTCCGCCCACGAATCCGCGGCGTGCGAAGTACGACCACAGGCCGAGGCCGATGGTTGCCATCGAGCCGAGCACGACGAAGTAGGCGTTGGGGTACTCGAGCTCGGGCATCTGGGTGAAGTTCATCCCGTAGATCCCGGCGATCAGTGAGAGCGGCAGGACGATTGCGGAGAACACGGCGAGCACCTTCATGATCTCGTTGGTTCCCTCGGCGACGGTGCTCCGGTAGGTCTCGAGGACCGACGCCAGCATCGACCGAGCGGACTCGAGCGTCTCCACGATGCGTGCGTGGTCCCATTGGGCGCTCTCGGCGCGTCGGTGGGCGTCACCCTGCACCACGCGCGCTTCGGCATAGGTCCGGACCGCACCCGCCTGGACGACGAAGTAGCGCCGGAGCATGGTGATGTCGCGCCGAAGGGGTTGGACGAGTGCGGGCACGGTGGGGTCGCCGCCGATGGCGAGTTCCTCGAGGCGCTCTGCCTCCTCGTCGAACGCAAGGAGGAGTGACAGGGTGCGGCGGCCGAAGAGCTCGAGCAGTCGGCTCACCGCGTCGTGTGGCCCGGCGTCGGGCTGCTCGGCGAGCGATGCCCACACGAGGTCGAGGCTTGGCAGTTGGGACTCGTGGACGGTGAGCAGGAGGCCCGGGCGGACGACGATGTCGATCTCGCCGACACTGAGCCTCTCACCATCGGGGAGTGGTGTCACGGCAACGATGAACACCTCGTCGTCGCGCACTTCGGCGCGGGGGAGTTCC
>CP070681.1:1375166-1381080 GCA_020352575.1 Acidimicrobiia bacterium
GCGAGCATGCAGTTCATCACCTTCGACGAAGAGGGCAACTGCATCGGCGGCAACTACATGGACTACCTCATCCCGACCGCCTGGGAGACCCCCGGCTTCGAGCTCCACGAGGTCGTCACGCCCTGCCCCCACCATCCCATTGGTGCCAAGGGTGTCGGGGAGTGCGCCACCGTGGCCGGCCCGGCTGCGTTCGTGAATGCCGTCATGGACGCCGTGAAGCACACCGGCGTGCGGAACATCGACATGCCGCTGCTCCCCGATCGGGTGCACAAGGCCCTCACCGAGGGCGTGGACGTCTCGGGGGCACCGCCCGTCAAGGTGGGGTGATGTACGAGGAGGCCCAAGATGGATGGTCGGTCCTCGAGAAGGCCGTGGAGCTCTCCCGAGCAGGGGAGCGGTTCGTGCTCGCCACCGTCGTGTGGCGGCAGGGGCCGTCGTCCGGCAAGGCCGGCTCCAAGGCGATCGTCACCGAGTCCGGCGAGGTCCATGGGTGGATCGGCGGCGCATGTGCCGAGCCCGTGCTCATCCGTGAGGCCCTCGCCGCCCTCGAGCACGGTGAGCCCAAGCTCCTCCTCCTCGGAATGGAGGACGTGATGGGTGACGTGCCCGACGGAATGGTGTCGGTGCCGATCTCCTGCCAGAGCGATGGCGCCCTCCAGGTGCACATCGAGCCGGTGATCCCCACGCCGACCGTCGTCGTGGTGGGTCGCTCACCGATGGCACACACGCTCGTCGAACTCGTCGATGCGCTCGGATGGCACGGCCGGCTGGCCGAGTCCTTGGCGACCGAGGAGGTGCCCGCCGGTTCTGCGGTCGTGGTCGCCACCCAGGGCCACGGCGACGAGGACGCGCTCACCGCTGCAATCGAGGCCGAGCCCGCATGGGTCGGCCTCGTTGCGTCGGCCAAGCGCGGCGAAGTCGTGCTCGGCTACCTCCGTGACCACGGGGCCCGCGAGGACCGGGTCGACGCCGTCCAGGTCCCTGCGGGCCTCGACCTGGGCCACACCACCCACCGGGAGATGGCCGCCTCGATCCTCGCCGAACTGGTGCGGGTGCGGGCAACCGGTGGCCTCGGTGGGGCATCCGCCGGACCGGTCGAGCAGGCCGCCACCGCCATCGACCCCGTGTGCGGGATGGAGGTCACCGCCGACGAGTCCAGCCGTCCGCTCGAGCACGACGGCACCAGCTACTACTTCTGCTGCCCGGGTTGCCGGGCGGCCTTCGCAGCCGATCCCGAGTCGTACACGAGGAGCGTCCATGCTGATCAAGAGTGAATTCGACGTCGGGGAGTCCCCCGACAAGGTGTGGGAGTTCTTCAACAACATCCCACTCGTCGCCAACTGCCTACCCGGCGCCGACCTCTCGGAGCAGGTCTCCGAGGACGAGTACGCCGGTTCGGTGGTCATCGGCCTCGGCCCGGTGAAGCTCGACTTCGCCGGCCAGGCGACCATCCGGGAACGCGACGAGGCGAATCGGCGCATCATCGTCGATGCCGCCGGCGCCGACGTGAAGGGGCGCGGCCAGGCCGCCCTCGTCGTCGATGCCAACCTCGTCCCCTCCGGCGGGGGCACCAAGGTCATGGTCAGCCAGGACCTCCAGCTCTCCGGTGCGGCCGCCCAGTACGGGCGGGGCCTGGTGCAGGACGTCACCAAGGTCCTCCTGGACGAGTTCGCAGACAACATGAAGGGCCAGCTCGCCGCCCTCGAACAGGGCATCGAGTTCACCCCGGGCGCCTCATCGCAGGCCAGTGGCCTGGCGATCGGCCTCCGGGCGGTCTGGATGGCCCTCGCCCGGGTCGCCCGCCGCTTCTTCCTTCCCTACCGACCGGCGACGGACTGAGGAGGTACGCATGTCGCTTTGGGCAATCGGAAACCTCGTCCTCCTGGTGGTCATCGTCCCGGTGCTGGTGGCGCTCCTCAATCGGGTGCTCGCCGCGTTGGAGCGGATCAGGGGAGCGGCCGACACCACTCTCGCCGGTGGCGTCGGGGTGATCGGCGAAGTGGAGTCGGTGCCGGAACGCCTGGCCGTCACCGGGGACGTCATCTCGGAGGTCGCCAACGGCGCCGTCCGGTACGCAGGCTCCGTCGCGAAGTTGTTGGACTGAAGGAGGACCAATGGAGAACGTCGCAGTTGTCACCCTGGTCCTTGCGGGCCTCATCATCGCCGCAGCGGCGCTGGGCCTGATCCGGGTCATCGGCCACCTCGTGGCCGTGGTCCGGACGCTCGATGCGCTGATCGGTGGCGTCGATGTGATCGCCGAGAAGACCTCCACGGTCCCGGCATCCGTCGATGCAGTGAACGGCATGCTCGCCCCCGTGCGCGAGTTCGCAGAAGGCATCTAGGGGGTATCGCATGGCATTGCTCACACTGGCCAATACCGGCTGGGTCGTCGGCTACACGATCGGGATCGTCGTGGTCCTCGTGGTCGTGGCGCTCGTCGTGCCGATCCTCCTGCTCGCCAGGCGGATCGGTACCCAGGCCTCGGCCGTGAACGCAGGCCTCGAGCAGGCGGTGACGAACACCGCAGGACTCGCCGGGCTGCAGACCACCATCGAGTCCGCCGAGGCCATCGTCGATGGCCTCAACCGCGGGCGGAAGCGGTTGGGAGGCTGACATGTTGGACGGATACACCACCGAACAGCTCTGGCAGTTCGCCAACTGGGCTGGCCTCGCGGTCGTCGTCGCAGTGGCTGCGCTGCTCACGATCCTCGTGGTCCTCGTGCGGACCATCGAGCAACGGGTGACCACCATCAAGGCCACGCTCGAGCAGGCCGTCGAGAACACCAACGACACCGCCCTCATCCATGAGACTGCGAAGCGTGTCGACGCCGTCCTCACCGAAGGCCTGGAACACCACCTGTTCCTCGGCCGGGTCCTGGACAAGGTGCGCTCATGAGCGGCATGGCCCTCTTCAGCGTCATCGACATCGTCCTGCTGATTGCCGGCCTGGCGATCTACCTCTACATCGTCGGAGGGCAGCTCACCCGGGTCGCCGGTCTCCTTGAGGAGTGTTCCGACCTCGTCGGGCAGATCAAGGACAACGCAGAGGTGATCGACTCGGGACTCGGCAGCATCAACAACACGGGCCGCGTGATCGCCGGTGCCCTCCCGCTCCTCTACGGCATGGCCGAGGGGATCGTGGACGGGGCGACGTTCGACCACGAGGAGCACGTGGCGAGCGGCTCGAACGTCCCAGCGATGGGCACGAGGCGATCTCGCCTCATGGAAGCCGTTGGCTACGAGCCCGAGTAGGCACGAAGCACGAAGCACGACTGAGGGGCGGGGCCGATGGCTCCGCCCCTCTCCTATGACGGGGGCATGTCCCGCCGTGTGGTGAGGGGCTGGGTGGTCGGTGCCTCGTAGTTGCCGATCCACTCCTCCTTCCACGCCCGGTCGAACTGCTCTGGGTTGCAGGAGGGGTGGTACGTCGCGATGAGCTCCTCGGTGATGCGCTCGCGATGACTCGGGAGGCCTCCGGGGATCTCGTAGGTGGCGATGTGGAGCTGCCACTTGCCGCCCGCCCGCTCGATCCAGCGATCGGCGTGCGGGTGGTCGAAGGGGAGTCCCGCATCCGAGAGGTCCTCGGCGTGTCCGAGGTAGATCACCTCGAACCGCTGGGACTCCGGGTTCTGCTTGGCGAAGATGGCGAAGATGCCCGGCCTGTCGGGTGGCTGGAAGCCGCCCAGGACGCGGGGACCCTCGAAGGGGTACCCGCCGAGGGTCCCGAGCCGGATCACTCGAAGAGGTCCTCTTCGTCGGCGATCGACTCGGCCCACGCGACCGGCCACTCGGGGAGGCCGGCGGTCCGGGCGGCGGCCTCGAAGATGGGGATCGCCTTGTCCACCGCCTCATCGGACGATGGGGCCTCGACGACGATCTGGGCCGAGTAGCTCTGGGTGCCCATGCCACTGGCGATCCCGTCGTGGATGGCCACGGCATCAGCGAGTTCGACGATCTCGGCCAGTTCCATCACGCGGTCGCCGTCGGCCCGCAGTGAGATGCTCCATCTCATGGTCGTGTGCTCCTACTTGATCGAGGGAAGTGCGCCGGCGAACTCGGCGAGGCTGGCGAAGTTGTGGCCAGACCATACGAGGTCGACGTGTGGCATCGCCACCGACATTCCGAGGCTCGTTGGGACGAACGGCTCCTGGTCGCCCTTGAGTGGGTTCATCCACACGATGCGGTAACTGAGGCGCCCGAGCCGCTCCAGTGCGGAGTCGAGGAGGGCGGGGTCGCCGCGGTCGAGGCCGTCGGAGCAGATCACGACGATCGCGCCCCGTGCCATCCCGCGGCGGGCGTAGCGGCGGACGAATTCGTCGAGCGCGACGCCGATGAAGGTACCCCCCGACCAGTCCCGAACCTCCTCACCGGCGAGGGCGAGTGCCTCGTCCGGGTCACGGCGTCGGAGGGCCGGCGTGATCCTCGTGAGGGTCGTGCCGAAGAAGAACACCTCGACGCGCGAGGTCGCGCGCTTCGTCGAGTGGGCGAACTGGAGGAGGCTGCGTGAGTAGTCCGCCATCGATCCAGAGACGTCGAGGATGAGGACGAGCGGCCTCGGCCGCTCCTTCCTGCGGCGCCACCAGAGGTCGCGAGGCTCGCCGTGGGCGCGCATGGTCTCTCGGGCGATGCGGCGCATGTCGAGGCGCCTTCCGGACGCCGAGGATCGTTGCCTGCGGGTCCGGCGGATCGGCGGAGCGACCCGGAGCGTCGCAATGAGCTTGCGGAGCCGCTCCAGTTCCTCATCCGTCGCATCCGAGAACGACTTCGTGTGATCGACGATCACCGCAGCGGCGACCGTGCCGAGTCGCGCCTCCTGCTCGTCGTCGCCCTCCTCGGGCTCCTCACCGGAGGGGACGTCGAAGATCGCCTCGGAGCCCCGGGTCGGCGCCGGGACCTTCCACTCCTCCTGTTCCTTGTCCGGCGTGCCGGCGAGGAAGAAGAGCGAGAAGACCTCGTTGTAGATGGCGATCTGCTCGCGGCCGCGGGCCAGGGTGGCCCTTCCCGCCCAGTAGAGGTCCTCGAGGCGGCTCGGGTCGAGCAGCGAAGCGGCGGTCGTGAAGGTCAGGGCGTCGTCGGTACCCACGCGGAGGCCGTGCTCGCGGAGCGCGGCGCAGAAGTCGAGGAGCGTCCCGAGGAGCCCCCGGTCAGCTTCCACCGACGATGCTCCCGGCGCGTCGTTCGACGACGTCGAGGTCATCGCGGTCCTTCACGACGGAGCCGAGCGTGTCGAGGAAGGTGTGTTCGTCGAGGTCGTCGGCGCCCACGGTGCGGAGTGCCTCGACCCAGTCGAGTGTCTCCGCAACGCCGGGAGGCTTGGCGAGTTCGAGGCCGCGGAGGCGATGCACCGCTTCCACGACCTTGGCTGCGAGGGTCGCGGGGACGTCAGGGAGCCTCGTCCGGACGATGTCCTCCTCCCGCTCCGAGGTGGGGTAGTCGATCCAGTGGTAGAGGCATCGTCGCTTCAGTGCGTCGTGGAGTTCCCGCGTCCGGTTCGAGGTGAGAACCACGAGCGGGCGGGACTCGGCCTTGATCGTCCCGACCTCCGGGATGGTCACCTGGAAATCCGAGAGGAGCTCGAGGAGGAAAGCCTCGAACTCGTCGTCGGCGCGGTCCACCTCGTCGATGAGCAGGACGCAGTCACCTCCGGCTCGGACTGCTTCGAGGAGGGGACGCTCCAGCAGGAACTTCTCCCCGAACAGCGCATCCACCGCCGACTCGTCGGCGGCATCGGACTCGGACAGCGCACGGATCTGGAGCATCTGGCGGGCGTAGTCCCACTCGTACAGGGCCTGGGAGGTGTCGATCCCCTCGTAGCACTGGAGGCGGATGAGCCGGCGGCCGAAGATCGAGGAAAGGGTCTTGGCCAGTTCGGTCTTGCCGACGCCAACCTCGCCCTCGAGGAGCAGCGGACGAC
>CP070681.1:1381180-1387897 GCA_020352575.1 Acidimicrobiia bacterium
TTCGCCGACGTCGTGCTGCCTGCAGCAACGATCGAGAAATACGAAGGTCCAATCTCGGCCACGGACCAGTACATCGATGCCGTGACGCTGCGGATCCCGCCTATGGAACCGCTGTTCGAGTCCCGAGGAGAGATCGACATCTACATGGATCTCTGCGAGCGGATAGGCACGCTGTTCGGCGACGGTGGGTACCTCTCAGTGGTGAACAACGAGCTGAAGCTCACCGACACCGAGTTCGCCCTACCCCTGGATGAGAAGCCGACGGTCCGAGGGATCTTCGACCAGTGGGCACGGGCCCAAGGAATCGAAGAGGGGATCGAGTACTTCGAGGACCCATCCCGAGGCGTGTTCGTGAAGGGCCCGATGAAACCAACCAAGGTGTACGGGTACGCCTTCGATCCACCCTTCGGTGGGGCGTTGCACCGCCTCTACGGCGAGAGCCTCCTCGATGTGCAGCGCCAGATGATCGACAAGGGCGCGGAGGAGGCCTACTACCAGGACTACACGCCGTTCCCGACGTGGCGCACCCCCACGATGGACGGGTCACCGGACGACTACGAGTTCTACCTGATCTCGTACCACCAGATCGAGCACAAGCAGGCTCGGACCAGCTTCATTCCGTTGCTCGCCGAACTCGCACCCGGCGCCCGGCTGGACATCCATCCTGAGCCCGCTCAGCGACTCGGTATCAGCGACGGAGACACCGTCACGGTCGAATCGCACAACGCAGTGACCGGCGAAACCCGATCACTGCAGACCACCGTGGCGCTCTGCGAGGCGATCCGCCCGGACACCGTGGCAATGCCACACCACTTCGGCATGTGGACGCACCCCCAGAACAAGGGCCAAGGAGCGTCTGCGAACGAGATCTACTTCACCGGAAAGGGTTACACGGCCAACACCGCGGACCAGTCATTCCACGTGAAGGTCAAGGTGACGAAGGGAGGTGGTGCCTGATGGTCAAGTACGCGATGGCAGTCGACCTCGACCGTTGCCAAGGCTGTCGTGCCTGCATGGAGTCGTGCAAGGTCGAGAACAACACGGTCCAAGGCAACTTCTGGATGTACGTGTTCCGCTTCGAAGAGGGCACCTATCCCAACACGGAGATGAGTTTCCTTCCCAGGCCATGCCAGCACTGTGACAACGCTCCCTGTGTGAAGGTCTGCCCGGTCGGGGCCCGCTACAAGCGTGAAGACGGGATCGTGCTCACCGACACCGACCGCTGCATCGGCTGCAGGTACTGCGAAGTGGCGTGCCCCTACGGGGTGAACTACTTCAACTGGGTCGAGCCCAAGAAGGCCCAGTACCCGGTGGTGAACTGGGAGGACGAGGACCTCGCAACCGTGACGTCCGGTGCAGTGCCGCCGTATCGCAATCCCGACCTCGACGAACTGCAGGGACCGGAACAGCGGCACACCGCAGGCGGAGGCCATGCCAAGGGTGTCATGGAGAAGTGCACGTTCTGCGTGCATCGCGTCGACAAGGGCCTCGACCCCGCGTGCGTCGCGACCTGCCCCACCAATGCACTGATCTTCGGCGACACCGAGGACCCGGACACGCCGATCAGCAGGTACCTGGCAGAGAAGCGAACGTGGGACCTCCTCGAGGATGCAGGCACGGAACCACGTGTCCACTACGTGGGGGGCTCTCCCCCAACCCATGCGCGCGTCGAGATCGAACGCCCGAAAGCGAGGGCCTGACGATGACCAGTCATGACACACGCACCAGGCAACTCCCCCAGGGAGTAGGGAGGCTGACAGGCCCCTGGTGGGCGTTCATCGCGATTGCGTCGGCAGTCCTCCTCTTCGGCGTCTACGCCTACTGGCGTCAGGCGTCCGGGGGGCTTGGCGAGACGGCACTCGCCGACACGGGGACGATGGGGGGCGCCACCTGGGGCCTGTACGTCGTCATGGTCGAGTACTTCATCGGGGTCAGCTTCGCCGGAGTCGCCATTGCGGCGCTCGCCCGGGTATTCCACATTGCCGATCTGAAACCAGTGACGCGCATCGCTGAACTGCTCACCGTCGGCTCTCTCCTGGTGGGATTGGCGGCGGTGCTCATCGACCTCGGGCACCCGGCAAGAGGCCTCTGGCACTTGCTGCTCTACGCCAGGCCCCAATCGGCGTTCTTCGCCACATTCACCCTGGTGGGGGTGGGCCTGCTGCTCGCCAGCCTCGTGTACCTGTTCCTCGGTGGCCGCCGCGATGCGGCGATCATGGCCACCTACGAGTCCCGACTCAACTGGTATCACCGGTGGTGGGCCTCGGGATACACGGACACCGGACCCGAGCGGGAACGCCACATGAGGGCTATGTTCTGGCTCTCCATCGGCATCGTGCCCCTGCTCGTGGTGTCGCTCTCGACAGAAGGCCTCGTCTTCGGCTTGCAGGTCGGTCGACCGGGCTGGTTCGGGTCCATGCAGGCCCCGGACTTCCTCGTCCTGGCCGCGGCTTCGGGTGTTGCGAACCTCATCGTCCTGGCGGCGATGGTGCGAAGGGCGCTCGGCAAGGCCGGAGAAGCAGTCGAATCCGCATTCCCGTGGCTGGGGCGAATCCTCCTTGCCGCGGCCCTGGCCGGCCTCTACTTCATGGTCGTCGAGATGGTGAGCCTGCTCTATGCGACGCCGGCCGACGAGCGTCTCATCGCAGAAGCGCTGCTCACGGGCGTCTATGCGCCGATCACGTGGCTCTCGTTCGGACTCATGCTGATCGGTCTGGCGATCTTGACAAGGCTTGCTGCGAAGCGGGCCTGGCACGTCGGGCCCCTGGTACTTGCCAGCGTGCTGGTGTCGATCTCTGCATTCGCAGAGCGATACCTCACGGTGGTTCCGTCCCAGACACACGGGATGTTGCTGCCGTATGAGATTGGGGCGTACTTCCCCAATTGGCTCGAAATCGCCGTCGGTGCGGGGCTCTTTGCGCTCGGCGCGCTGCTCATCGGCCTCTTCATCAAAGTGTTCCCGGCGATTCCCATGACCGACGAGGAGGAGGTGAGTGCACATGCGTAGGACGCTCACGCTCGCAATGGTCGTTGTTGGCATCGCACTGGCAGCGGTCGGTTACGTCAGTTCAGCCGGTTGGTCAGCGCAGACACTTGCCGACGCCGACCCAGCCTTCGTCGCAGCACCCCTGCTGTTCGTCGTGGGGGTGGTGCTCATGGTCGGCGCAGCGGTGGTCTACGAACTCCTCCCCGACAGGGAGTGACTGAGTGGGCTGAGCTCGCTCGCACGAGACAGGGCCTCTTCCGCTACATGTCGGGGGCGCTCTCAGTGCCCTCGACAGAGCACTTCGAGGCCCTGTCGAACGCCTATGCCTTCCTCGACGAACGCGGGCTGGACTCCTTCTCGTTCTTCCTCGAGTGGCGAAGACACGGCGACCACTACCCCGTCGACGAGCGTGACGGACGCCTGGACGTCGAATACGTCCGTCTATTCGCGTCGGGAGTCTCGGGTGCAGTGAGTCCCCCCATCGAGTCGTACTACCGCTCCCCGATCAAGGGCGGCGAGTCAGCATCGTTCCTGGCAAAACTGACCCGTGAGTACGCCTCCATGGGTGTGCGGACCGTCGGCGGTGAAGCACCCGACCACGTCTCGACTGAGATGGAGGTGATGTCGGTGCTCTGCGCCAGGGAGGCCGAGTCGTGGGAGGCCTCTGATCAGGTCGGCGCGCTCAGGGCGCTCAAGCAGCAGCACCGGTTCCTCTCGAGTCACCTGTCTGCCTGGGTGCCCCAGTTCCACGACAGGACGTTGGCCGCCGATCCCCTCCCGTACTATCGGGATCTGAGCACGCTCACACACGCACTTGTGATCCACGAGACCCACTTCGTTCCGACCC
Organism: Acidimicrobiia bacterium; assembly: GCA_020352575.1. Classification (GTDB taxonomy): domain Bacteria; phylum Actinomycetota; class Acidimicrobiia; order Spongiisociales; family JAENVV01. The sequence goes on from CP070681.1 coordinate 1,385,014, forward strand.
TCGCCAAGGCCGCCACGCGATGACCCAGGTCGTCCGATGCGGTGACGAGCCTCGGCTCGGAGGTTCGGGCGATGGCGTCTCCAACGTCACCGAACTCTGCCGCGATCCGGCCCGACTGCACCAGGTCGTTCCCGACGGTGGACCGGTCGTCCTCCACCTCCACCCGGGTCAGACGGCGCGGGCCGAGGTGCAGCGTGCCCTCCGACGCGCCGGCGTTGACCCGCTCGGAGCACAAACGCTGGAGACTGCCCCGGACATCGCGGACGACTACGTCGACGTTGCCCTCGCTGCACTCGCCGCACGCGCCGAGGCCTTCGAGGGAGCGCTCCCGGAGCAGGCAAAGCCGGTGCACCCTCGGGAAATGACTCGACGAGGACTGCTCCGACCGCCTGCCCCCGAGTACCTCGCCGCGCCAGCGGTCGATCATGGTCGTTGCCGGTCTGTCGACGGGTGCCGAGCGTGCGTCGATGCCTGCCCCACCGCTGCGTATCGGCGAATACAGGGACGGATCGTGTACGACATGGATGCGTGTCAGCCCTGCGGTGTGTGCGTCACGACGTGCCCTGTGGGAGCGATCACCAACCCGGCGTGCACCCCCGTGATGCTCAACGCCCACATCCGAACGCTTGTGTCAGCCGCCGTCGATCCACCTGGGGTCCGGTTCGTGTGCGCCGAACGACGCGACCGAACACCGGTCGCCGATCGGTTCGATGTCGAGGTTGCCTGCAACGGCATGCTCACCGGCGCCATGGTCATCGCAGCCCTGGCCATCGGCGTCGGCGAGGTCGAGATTCCCGGATGTACCGATCAGGGGTGCCCGCGAGGCCTTGATGCGAAGAGCAGCGGGGCCATGGACCTTGCAGCAGCAGCGCTCCGAGCCGCCGGGTACGAGATCATCTCATCGGAACGATCGGTTCAGCCCGTCTCCCCACTGCCCGCCGCACCACCGTCTCCTTTCGACCGGGAGGGCGCCACCGAGACCATGGTGGCCCTCTTCGCCGACTCCGAGACTCGCGGGCTCGACCACCCGCTGGCGCCCCTTGGGAACGTGACGATCGAGGCCTCGGCCTGCACCCTGTGCACACAGTGCGCACAGACCTGTCCGACGGGTGCCTTGGCGTTTCGCCACACAGAAGGTGAAGTGGTCCTCTCATTCGATCCACTCTTGTGCACCAACTGCGGTCAGTGCGTGTCTGCGTGTCCTGAGGCCGATCAGGGAGCGATCACATTGGTGGGAGGTGTGTTCCCCAACCTTCTCTCGGGTGGCAGGCAGGAGTTGAACCGGGGCCCGGTCTTGTCGTGCGAACGGTGCGGGAGACCGATTGCACCCGGAAGGATGATGGACCGTGTCCGGGAGCTGCTCGGCCCGGAGTTCGAAGGGACGATGGCCCACCTCGAGCGGCGATGCCTGGACTGCAGGGGACTGTGAGGGCTGTGCGATGCCCGTGATCGGACCTCCGGTCGTCGCCATCGTGGGACGGTCGGGGAGCGGAAAGACAACGCTCCTGTCGCGAGTCATCCCGTCCCTGCGGTCACGCGGACTCAAGGTGGGTGTGGTCAAGCACCATGGCCACGCAACCTCCTTCGACACCCCCGGCAAGGACACCCATCGCATGTCGGAGGCGGGTGCCGAGGTGGTCGTCGGAGTCAGTTCGGAACAAGTGGCGGTGTTCACACCCCGCCGAGAGATCGACTGGCTAGCGCAGGCCGCGCCATTTGTCGGCCATGCCAACCTCGTGCTCGCAGAAGGGTTCAGCCAGAGCCAGCTCCCCAAGATCGAGGTGCACCGCTCGGGCCGGTCCGACTCGCTCCTGTCTGCGCCTGAGGATCTCCTGGCGATCGTGTCCGACGTGGACTGGGATCTCGATCTGCCGACGTTCACACCCGACCAGATCGAACAGGTGGCCGACTTCCTCGTCGAGCTCCTGGGATCACAGCTCGAAGCCCATGAGCTCGCCGAGCCGGATGTGCCTCCCGATGCATAGGAGCAGTGTTGTGAGGTATCTCTGCAGCCTCATGTGCGTCCTGGTCCTCGCAGGATGCGCCGGCGACACATCATCCTCTTCCACGAGCACGTCCACACTGCCGCCCCTCGCCAACGTCCAGAACGGTGAGGCCGTCTTCCTCAGCACCTGCACGAGTTGTCACGGCGAGGACGCAAGGGGCATCGAGGGGCTCGGCAAACCACTTGCTGGCTCTGACTTCGTTGCGCAGAGCTCGGAATCGGCACTCGTCCGCTTGATCACGTTTGGCCGCCCCGCTTCGGATCCGACCAACTCGACAGGTATCGCCATGCCTGCCAGGGGTGGGAACCCCTCTCTCACCGAACAGTCGATCCGAGACGTCGTTGCCTACCTCAAGTCACTGAACTGAGATGCTCGAACGATTGGGTGCGCATGGCCGAAGCACCCGGCCTGGGCAGTCACCCGGTGGTCGCCGCGGTCCGTACGGGACGGTCGGGGTGAACTCCTTGGGCGCGGCGTCGGTCGCACGTCGGTTGGTGGGCGTGCTGGTCTGTTTGGTGCTGCTCGGTGGGTGCGGGGGCACTCCCGAATCAGTCGACGGTCAATGGGTGTTCGTGGAGTTCTCCGTCGATGGCGAGACCAAGGACGTCGTGGTCGGCGAAAACGCCGGTCGACAGCCGTGGATCAGACTCGACTCGGGATCGATCCGGGGCAGTTCGGGCTGCAACAGCTTCTCGGGCTTCTATCTGTATTCCGAAGGGAGCCTCGAACTGGGGAGCGGGGGGACGCTCATGTGGTGTGGCGACCAGTCGGGGAGTCTCATGGAGTTCGAGTTCGCGTTCAGTCGGCTGATGGGCGAGCCGCTTGTGGTCTCGCGCAACGGGGGCCGCATGACGTGGGCCGGACCCGATGGCGTTTGG
>CP070681.1:1387997-1394352 GCA_020352575.1 Acidimicrobiia bacterium
GCTCGGGGTTGACGATCACGTCGAGCGGCTCGTACTCCACCACGATCGCCTCGCAGGCGTCCTTGGCGATGTAAGGGTCGTCGGCGATGACCGCAGCCACCTCCTGGCCCTGGAATCGGACCTTGTCCGTGGCGAGCACCGCCTGGGTGTCGTAGGAGAGGGTCGGCATCCATGCGAGGTTGCGGGCGGCCATCGTCTCACCGGTGAGCACGAGCCGCACGCCCGGCATGTCCCACGCCTTGGACGTGTCGATCGACTTGATCCGGGCGTGGGCGAGGGGCGAGCGGAGGATCTCCATGTGGAGCATCCCGGGCAGGACGATGTCGTCGACGTACTGGCCCTTGCCGCGGATGAACCGGTCGTCCTCCACGCGGCGACGGCTGGCACCCAGACCGCCGATCTTGAGTTCGTCGAGGGTCATCAGGCCTCCTCTCCGGCCTCGGCGCGGATCTTGTCACCCGCCCAGAGGACTGCCTTCACGATGTTCTGGTAGCCGGTGCAGCGGCAGAGGTTCCCGGACAGGGCCCATCGGACCTCGTCCTCTGTGGGGTCGGGATTGCGCTCGAGGAGGGCCTTGGCGGCCATCATCATCCCCGGGGTGCAGAAGCCGCACTGGAGGCCGTGCTCGTCCTTGAACCCCTCCTGGATCGGATGGAGTTCGCTGGGCCCGGCGAGGCCCTCGACGGTCTCGATGTCGTGACCGTCGGCCTGTACGGCGAGCACCGTGCAGCTCTTCACCGGCTCACCGTCCATGAGCACCGTGCAGGCACCGCAGTTGGTGGTGTCGCAGCCGGTGTGGGTCCCGGTGAGCTTGAAGCCCTGCCGGATGAGGTGGGCGAGCAGGAGTCGGGGCTCGACGTCCACGGTGCGACGCTCGCCGTTGAGCGTCATCGTGATCCGACGCACCGGCACGCCGCTCGGTGCCGGGTCGGAGACTTCTTCGAACAGGCTGGTCATGTCAGGCCACCTTCTCCATCGACGATGCCACCCGGTTCAGGAGGCGGGTCACGAACGTGTGGACGATGTGCCGCTTGTACTCGGCACTCCCCCGGTGATCGCTCTTTGGTTCCGCAATCCCGGCTGCTGCGTCTGCCGCGGCCTGGATCCGATCAGGGGTGAGTGGGCCACCGACGAGGGCGTCGGCAGCTTCGGTTGCGTTCAGCGTGCGGGACGCAACGGCCGCCAGCCCGATACCTGCCCGGGCGACGGTGCCGCCCTGCATGTCGACGCTGACGGCCACCGATGCGGTCGCGAAGTCGCCGACGCGACGCTCGAGCTTGAGGTACCCGCCCATCGGGGTCCCCTTGGGGGCGGGGGCCACCGCTTCGACGCCCAACTCGTTGTGGGCGAGGACGGTCTGGAACGGACCGGTAACGAGGTCGTCGACCGGGATCGTCCGGCGGCCGTCGGGACCCTGGGCGATGAGCGAGCCACCGAGGGCGACCATCACGGCCGCCCAGTCACCCTGGGGGTCGGCATGGCAGAGCGACCCGACGAAGGTGCCTCGGTTGCGCACGCTCGGGTCGGCGACGAGCGGGGCTGCAGCGGCCATGACCGGGTTGTGGGCGCCGAGGCCCGAGGAGCGTTCGAGGTCGGCGTGTCGAACGAGAGCACCGACGCGGGTCGAGCCATCAGCGGCGAGATCGAGATGGTCGAGTCCCTCGATCGAGTTGATGTCGACGAGGACGGTGGGGCCGGCGAAGCGGAGCTTCATCATCGGGATGAGGCTCTGGCCCCCTGCGAGCAGCTTGGCGTCTGGCCCTGCCTCGGTGAGGATCGCGATGGCCTCGGCGATCGTCTTCGGGGCCTCGTACTGGAAGCGTCCTGGGTACATCAGGCGTGTCCCTGCTCGGCGGGTCCGGTTCCTTGGGAGTCCGGAACGGCAACGGGCATCGAATCGGCGTCGGGGTCCGGCCGAGGGTTCTGGTGCGGGGGCCAGGGGCCCTGCACCGGCTGTGCCGCCACCTTCGTGTACTCGGTGAACTGGGGCCACGCCCAGATGGTGGGACTCGCACCTTCCTTCGGGGCATGTTCGATGAGTTCGAAGATCCGGGGGTTCCCCCTGCTCTTGCCCGATGATTCGACGGCCATCTGCTCGCTCCTTCCGACCTTTCCGGGGGCAGGGCGCGCTGCGCGCCACCCTCCATCCCTGGCCCGCACCGTAGCCACCGGAATCGCCCCGTGTCGACGAAACAGCAATCCTTTGCAGATCGATACGCTCTGCACCATGACGACCGCTGCTGGTGACCACTGGAGGGCCCAACTCGAGGGCTGGGCGATTCCACGGGAGATCCTCGAACGGGCCGAGGCGTCACCATGGCATCTTCCCCCCGGGTGCTTCGCCCTATCGGCGAATCCGCCGACCCCGACCACCACGGATCGTTGCCTCCAGGCGCTCGACGGAGGGACGGTCCTCGACGTCGGCATCGGGGGCGGGCGAGCGTCGCTCCACCTCGGGGCCTCCACTGTGATCGGCGTCGACGCCCGCCCGGCGATGCTCGACCGGGCGGTCGAGGAGGCCAGCCGGACGGGCGCGCACCTCATGCCCGTCCTGGGTGAGTGGCCCGACGTCGCCGACCAGGCGCCTCATGCCGACGTCGTCGTGTGCAGCCACGTGGCGTACAACGTTCAGCAGATCGAGGCGTTCCTCACCGCCCTCCACGAGCACGCCACCCGCAGGGTCGTCCTCGAGGTCGACGCCTCACACCCCATGACCAGGACCCGGCCAGCATGGCGTACGTTCTGGGGCATCGACCGCCCCATCGGACCCTCGTGGGAGGACCTCGCCCAGGTCCTGCGCGATCTCGGGATCGAACCCCTGTCCGAGGACTACCTCGTGCCCGCGCACAAGGGTGCCGTGACGGACGACGAGGTGGTCCGGCTCCGTACCCGCCTCTGCCTCTCACCAGACAGGGACCAGGAGGTGCGGGCGTTCCTCGAGGCAACACCCCGGACACCCCGCCACGTCGTGACGCTGTGGTGGGACACGGCCTGACGCCCCAGCGGCCAACCCAAGCCCCCGGCTACGCTCGCCGTCGTGAATCCCCTCGCCACCCGCCGCCAATGGATCGACCAGGGCAAACGCGTCGCCGCTGCGACGGTGGTCCGCGTCTCGGGGTCTGCGCCACGACCGGAGGGCAGCAAGTTCCTCGTGTCGGATGCAGGCGACATGGAGGGCTCGGTGTCTGGAGGGTGCGTCGAGAACGACGTGTTCCTCCATGCCCAGGAGGTCATCCAGTCGGGCGAGGCGAAGCTCGTGACGTACGGGATCGCCGATGACGATGCGTTCGAGGTGGGCTTGGCCTGTGGGGGGACGATCCAGGTGCTCATCGAGCCATGGTGAGCACCGACCTGTTCGCAGCCCTCGAGCAGCTGGTCGCCGACGAACGCTTCGGCGCCTCGATCACCGTCATCTCGGATGACCACCGTGGCATGAAGGCCATCGTCGACGCCGATGGAGCCGTCGTCGCGGGGCAGCTGCCAGACACGATCCGCGAGTCGGCGATCGCCGATGCGCGTGACCTCATGCGGCGGGAGCAGTCGAAGGCCGTCGCCTACGACGAGGGCGAGGTCTTCATCGAGGTGGTGGCGCCCCCGCCGGTGCTGATCGTCTTCGGCGCCGTGCACATCGCCCAGGAGCTCTCGAAGCACGCCCAACTCCTCGGCTTCCGGGTGGTCGTGTCGGATGCGCGGCCGGCGTTCACGACGGAGGAGCGTTTCCCGGGCGCCACCGTCATCCAGGGATGGCCCGAGAAGGTCACCTCCGAGCTGGAGGCGGACTGGCGGACCTACGTCGTGCTCCTCAGCCACGACAGCCGGTTCGAGATGCCGGTCCTCGAGTGGGCACTCCGGAGTGATGCTCGCTACATCGGGGCAATGGGGAGTCGCCGCACGCACATCCAGCGGATGGACCGCCTGCGGCAGGCCGGGTTCGTCGACTCGGATCTCAAGCGCATCCACGGCCCGGTCGGCCTCGACATCGGCGCCGAGGGACCCGGGGAGACCGCCATCTCGATCCTGGCCGAGATGATCCATGTGCGGTACGGCTCCGGAACGGGACTGTCGCTGCGCGGACGCCACGGGCGCATCCACCGCCAGCGCACCGAGGACGCCGGCGACGTCTGACCCTTGTCCGGGCATCGCCTCCGGCGCGACAATGGACCCGTCGGCTCATCGAGGAAGTAGGTGATGGACCGCGCCAGGACGCTTCGGTGCCGGAGGAGGGGCTACCTCTGCCGGCCGTTCGCCACCTGGGCGCTGACGGGCCAGCGACAGGAGTCGCTGTGGCTCTCCCTCGGCTCGAGCATCTGAGGGTTCAGCGGAACGAGCGCACCCGGTAGTGGGCACGAACCTCGTGCTCTTCGTGCACGAGGCGATACGTCTCGGCCCCAACCACCTCATCGAAGAACTCCTGCTGGGCGGCTACCCAGTCGGGGTCGATGGCCTTCCACGCCGCCTCGTCGGACCACGTGATGACGAGCGTCACCCTCGTCCACTCGGTGCCCGGGCTCACCCAGACGTCCTTGTCGACGTAGAACTCGAACCGCTCCGACTCGGGCAGTGTCCAGATCTCGTGGTCGGCTTCGAGCCACGCGTCCACCGTGTCCGAACGCACCTCGAACACCATGACCTCGACGGCATGCGGCGGGTCGAAGGTACGAAGGGCTCGGTCAGGCATCGCCGCATCCTCGCACCTCACCGGCTTCGTAGCATTCATGAGACGAACGACAAGGAGTCCCTCGCATGATGAGCGCACGCCTGGCCGACGCCTACAACGCCCAGATCAGCCTCGAGTTGGCGTCTTCCCACGCCTACCTCCAGTTGGCTGCGTACTTCGCCGACACGAGCCTCACGGGCTTCGAGTCGTGGATGCGCGCCCAGGCCGACGAGGAGCGCATGCATGCCCTCAAGTTCTTCGACTTCGTGCTCGACCGTGGCAACCAGGCCGACCTCGGAGCGATCGACGGCCCGGGCGAGCCGCCCACCAGCGCCCTCGAGGCGTTCGAGATCGCGCTTGCCGCCGAACGGTCCGTCACCGAGTCGATCCGGAACCTCCACGCGATGGCCCGCGAGGAGAATGACGCCGCGTCGTACCCGCTGCTCGAGTGGTTCCTCACCGAACAGGTCGAGGAAGAAGCGAGCGTCGGCGAGATCGTGGACCAACTCCGTTTCGCCGATGGCAACCCGGCTGCGGTCCTCATGCTCGACCGGGAACACGCCGGCCGGGCGCACGTCACCCCCGCCGAGTAACGCCTACCCGTCGAGGAGTTGCCGGGCCACCGGGAGGATCTCCTCTACCCACAGCCCGTACTGCAGGCCGGAGGGATGCAGCGCGTCGGCGGCCACCAACCCGACGATGTCGGACCGTGAGATCGGCGTGATGTACACCCACTCGGCACCGGCGGCCTCGGCCTCGCTTCGGGCGATGGCATTGAACTCGTCGATCTCCATCGCCACTCGTTCACGGTCGTAGCTCCCACCGAGCGGGGTCACCCCCCAGTCCGGGATGGAGACGACGAGCACGGGCCCCTGCGAGAAGCCGGCGGCCCGTTCGAGGAGTGCGGCGAACTCGGCCCGGTACTCGTCGGGATCGAGTCCACGGAACTGGTTGTTCACCCCCACGAGGAGCGTCACGAGGTCGAACGGTCCTTCGGGCGCAGCGGCGTCGATCCCCGCATCGAGGTCGGAGGTCGTCCACCCCGTCTGGGCCACGATGCGCACCTCGACCGGCGGCGAGCCCTCCGCCTCCAGTGCCCGAGCCAGCTGGTTCGGCCAGCGCTCGGACTCGACCACGCCCTGCCCGATCGTGTACGAGTCACCGAGGGAGAGGATCCGGATCGTCTCCGGCTCCTCGGCACACCCACCAAGTAGGAGCAGGGCCGCGATCAGGATGCCGAGGACTCCGCGGACCCTCATGTGCCCGGCAACTCCCGCTCGAACCAGGCGGCGTACGCGGCCGGCCACGGGGTCGAGGGATCCGAGGCGTGTGCATCGGCTGCTCCGACGAAGGCCCATGTGAGCCGACTGAGGGTGAGGTCGGTGAGCCCGAGGAGGGCCCGCACGTCTTCGAGCGTGTGCTCGGCGTACCAGAGGGGCCAGTCGGGATCGCCGCCGTCGGTTTCCACGTAGGCGGCATGGTGGGCTGGCCCCGCCGCGGCGAGCACTTCTTCGAGCGAATCCGCCATGGGGCTCCTCCTGGGGTCAGTGCTTGAGGGGCACGAACAACCTGCCCCGCTCGGCGATGAACACGATGGCGAGTGCGACAGCTGCGGTCACGAAGAAGCCAGCGGCGAGCGGGGTCACGGTGGCTTCGATGAGGCGATCGAGGACGGCGCCGATGATCGCTCCCCCGGCG
>CP070681.1:1394452-1413807 GCA_020352575.1 Acidimicrobiia bacterium
TTCAACCAACTCAACATCGATGGCTGCACGTCGACGAACGACACCGTGATCCTCCTCGCCTCGGGAGCCTCCGGGCAGCAGGCCGAAGAGGAAGCCTTCGCCGACGCCCTCACTGCCGTGTGTGAGTCGCTCGCCCGCCAGATCGCCCGCGACGGTGAGGAGACCACAAAGGTCATTGACCTCGTCGTCGAAGGCGCTCCCAGCGATGCCGCTGCGAGGTCACTCGGACTCGAGATCAGCGACAGTGACCTCGTGCGATCCAGTTTCCACGGCGGTGACCCCAACTGGGGCAGGATCCTCCAGGCTGCGGGCCAGTCGGCCGTGGGCCTTGACCCTGCGCAACTGCGGGTCTCCTACGACGACACGCTCGTGGCCGAGCACGGCGTCGCCGTGGCCCACGATCGGGCCGACCTCGTCGGTCGGCTCACCGGTGACTTCACCGTCGTCGTCGGTGTGGGGGACGGGCCCGGTAGTGCCCGCATCGTCACCACCGACCTCAGCCCGGGATACGTCACTTTCAACGCGGAGCCATCGTGAGCGGACACACCCAACCCACCGAATCGAGGACTCGGATCGCCTCCACCATGGGCAAGGCGCGGATCCTTTCCGAGGCCATGCCCTACATCCGGCGTTTCGCCGGCGCGCTCGTCGTCATCAAGTACGGCGGGTCGGCGATGGTCGACCCCGACCTCCAGGACAGCTTCGCCGCCGACGTCACGCTGCTCAGCCTCGTCGGCCTCAAGCCGATCATCGTCCACGGTGGCGGACCACAGATCTCCCAGGCGATGACGCAGGCGGGCATCGAACCCCGCTGGAGGAACGGCCTCCGGGTGACCGACGAGGAGACCATCAAGGTGGTCCAAGGGGTGCTGGCGGGACAGGTGAACCCCGAGATCGTCAAGCTGCTGGTCGGCCACGGAGCGAACGCCGCAGGGGTCACCGGTGTGGACGGTGGCCTCCTCACCGCCGAGCCACGTGACCCCGAACTGGGATACGTCGGCCGGGTGACCCACCTCGACCCCACACTCCTCGACGGGATGCTCGAGCGGAACATCGTGCCGGTCATCGCTCCGATCGCGCGAGGAGCCGACGGCAACATCTACAACCTCAACGCCGACACCGCCGCAGGAGCCATTGCGGCCGAATTACAGGCCCAGAAGCTGATCTACCTGACCGATGTCGAAGGGCTCTACCGAGATGCGGCCGACCCCTCGACGGTCATTTCCCGGATCAAGCTGAGCGAGATGAAGGAGCTCCTCCCGACCCTGCAGGGAGGCATGGTGCCCAAGATCGAGTCGAGTGTCGCCGCCCTCGACTCGGGCGTTCGCCAAGCCCACATCCTCGACGGGCGCCTCCAGCACTCGCTCCTGCTCGAGATCTTCACGCCAGAGGGCATCGGCACGATGCTCACCCACGACGACTGGGAGCCCATCCATGTCCGTTGACCATCGACTCATCGTCATTCGCCGGCTCCTCGAGCACCACTCGATCGCCAGCCAGCAGGACCTCGTCGAACTCCTCGCGGCCGAGAACATCGACGTGACCCAGGCGACGGTGTCGCGTGACCTCCAACGACTCGGGGCGATCAAGTTCCGGGACGCGGGGGAGTTGCGGTATGCGGTTCCCGAGCACGCCCCCGAGGACCCCGATGCGGCGCTCGCCCGGGCCCTCGCCGACTATTCCCGCAGCATGTTGCCGAGCGCCAACCTCCTCGTCATCCGGACGACGGCAGGTGCTGCCCACGTGGTGGCCGGTGCCATCGACGCCTTCGACCACCACGACGTCCTCGGCACGGTTGCCGGTGACGACACGATCCTCGTGATTGCCGCCGACGGCCAGACGGGAGCGGACCTCATCGTCCTCTTCGAATCGATCGGAGCCTGATCCATGAAGAAAGTCGTTCTCGCCTACTCCGGGGGCCTCGACACCTCGGTGATCCTCCGATGGCTCATCGAGACCTATGGCGTCGAGGTGATCGCCTACACCGCCGACATCGGGCAGGGCGAAGAGGTCGCAGAGGCCAAGGAGAAGGCCATGGCGACCGGCGCCACGGTCGCGATCGCCGAGGACCTATCAGATGAGTTCGTCGCCGACTACGTCTTCCCGATGCTCCGCACCAACGCCGTGTACGAGGGCCAGTACCTCCTCGGCACGTCGATTGCCCGCCCGATCATCGCCAAGGGCATGGTGCGGGCCGCGGAGGAACATGGGGCCGATGCGATCAGCCATGGCGCGACGGGCAAGGGCAACGACCAGGTTCGTTTCGAGTTGTCCGCCTACGCCCTCAAGCCGGAGATCCAGGTGATCGCCCCGTGGCGGGAGTGGGACCTGAAGGGCCGGGCGGACTGCATCGCCTACGCCGAGCAGCACGGCATCCCGGTCCCGATCACACCGGAGAAGCCCTACTCGATGGACGCCAACATGCTCCACATCTCGTATGAGGGCGGCGTGCTCGAGGACCCGTGGGTCGGTCCGCCGAAGGGCATGTTCAAGATGACGACCGATCCGGAGGATGCCCCGGACACACCGGTCGAGGTCACGGTCACCTACGAGAAGGGCGACCCGGTCGCCGTGGACGGGGTGCGGATGGACCCGGCGAAGCTCCTCGCCCACGTCAACACGCTCGCCGGCGCCCACGGCGTCGGTCGGGTCGACATCGTCGAGAACCGTTTCGTCGGGATGAAGTCACGCGGCGTGTACGAGACCCCGGGTGGCACGGTGCTCCACGCTGCCCATCGGGCCGTTGAGTCCCTCACCCTCGACCGAGAGGTCATGCACACCCGTGACCAACTCATCCCCAAGTACGCGCAGATCGTCTACAACGGGTACTGGTTCGCCCCCGAGCGCGAGGCGCTGCAGGCGTTCTTCGATGCCACCCAGGAGCGGGTGAACGGGGAGGCTCGCCTGCAGCTCTACAAGGGTGGCGTGACCGTCCTCGGGCGCCGGTCGGACTTCCGCCTCTACGACGAGAAGACGGTCACGTTCGAGGACGACGAGGACGTGTACGACCAGGCGGATGCGGCCGGGTTCATCCGCCTCAATGCGTTGCGGCTGCGGAGGATGGCCGAGGCCCGGCTCGGGGAGGGCGAGTGAGCGACCACTCCCTCTGGGGAGGCCGGTTCGAGTCCGGTCCGTCGGAGGTCCTCTGGCGGTATACGGCCAGCGAGATCGACCGTCGCATGTTGCCCGACGACATCCGCGGCTCGGTGGCCCACGTCACGATGCTCGGAGCCACGGGCATCCTCGATGCCTCCGACACGGACACCCTGTTGCGTGCCCTCGAACAGGTTGCGCAGGAGGTCGAACGCGGCCACTTCACCTTCGCCGAGACCGACGAGGACGTGCACACCGCTGTCGAGCGGCGGGTGATCGAACTGGCTGGTCCCGTCGGCGGGAAGCTCCACACGGGTCGGTCACGGAACGACCAGGTGGCGACCGACCTGCGGTTGCACCTCGAGCGACAGGCCGCCGATCGGGTCGGCGGCATCCATGCCCTCGTCGGCGTCCTCGCCGGCAAGGCAGCAGAGGTGGGCGACACCATCGTGCCGAGCTTCACGCACCACCAGCAGGCCCAGGCAGTCCCGCTCGCCCACCACCTCCTTGCCCACGCGTGGGCCCTGCTCAGGGACGCCGAACGGTTCGAGGACGCGGTGGGTCGCATCGCCCGGTCGCCGCTCGGCGCCGGGGCATCCGGCGGCTCCATGTTCCCGCTCGACCCTGCCATCTCGACCAAGGCACTCGGCTGGGATCGCCACTTCGAGAACAGCATGGACGCCGTGGCATCGAGGGATTTCGTCTCGGAGTACGGCTTCGTGCTCGCCCAGTGCATGGCACACCTGTCCCGCCTCGCCGAGGAACTCATCCTGTGGACGACCACTGAGTTCGGGTGGGCGATGTATGCCGACGATGTCACCACCGGTTCGTCTGCGATGCCGCAGAAGAAGAACCCGGACATCGCCGAGTTGGCGCGTGGCCGCTCGGCCCGCGTGATTGCGGCATCGAACGCCCTCCTCACGCTGCAGAAGGGACTTTCGCTCACCTACTTCCGTGACCTGCAGGAGGACAAGGAGATCGTGTTCGCCGCCGACGACCTCGTGCGGGACACGCTGGAGGCGATCGGTGCGCTCCTGTCGTCGGCCACCTTCGACCCCCCTCCACCCTCCTCCTGGGTGACGGCGCTCGACCTCGCGGAGGCACTCGCCGTGCGAGGGGTGCCGTTCCGGGAGGCCCACCACGCCGTGGGGGTTGTCGTCGCCGCACTGTCCGCCGATGGCCGCGACCTCGGCGACGCGACGCTCGACGACCTCATCGCGGCTGATGAGCGGTTCGAGGCGTCCGACCTCGAGGTGCTCGACCCCGCCGAGTCGGTGCGGCGCCGTCGCAGCATCGGTGGCGGATCGTTCGAGAGCGTGGCGGCACAACTCGAGGCGATCCGCTCGCTCGTGGGGTGAAGTCGCCGGCGACTCCGAACTACGATGCCGCTCGTGAGAGGAGCCGCATGAGCGAAGAGAACCCGGACGCAGTATTCGGCGCACTGGTCGGCAGGGGCATTGTCCGTGCGACGCCGGTCGTCTTCGTGGCGATCGTCCTCATCCTGTGGCTGTTCACCGACCGCGACTTCTCCGAGGCATTGCGCACCGGCATCCTGCCGGGAATCCTCTTCGGCGTGTTCGCCGGCGGCTTCATCGGGACGCTCGGTTCCGTCTGGAACGAGCACTGAGCGCCTAGGGGCCGAGTCTCTTCGGCCCGATCTCGGCGAACACCGGTAGGTGGTCCGACCCCAGCGCAGGTCCGAGCTCGCGCTCGATGACCGTCAGGTCGCTCGTCACCACGATGTGGTCGATGGGCACCTGCCAGATCGTTCCGGCTCGCCACGTCGCGTCGAATCCGTGGCCCCGCTGCGTGTTCGTGAAGTCCTCGTCCCCGAAGAGCGTCCGGAACGCGTGCGTCCACGGCGTGCTGTTGAAGTCGCCGGCGACGATCGCTGGTCCGCGTACACGTCGAGCCCAGTCGGCAGCGAACGCCAGTTGCTCATCCCGGAGCTCGGCGCTCCGCTCTGAGACCGGGGCGAGTGGGTGGATACCCAGCAGGGCGAAGCCTTCCCAGCGCACCTCGATCGCCCTCGGATCCGTGCGGGCGAAGCCGTAGTCGACCGTCTCGGCTCCGTCGGGGACAAGGGCAATGGTCCCGAATGCGAACTCGGGTGCCCGTGTCGAGACCATTTCGTAGGGCAGGCGGGCCTCGGCGATGGCCGCTTCCCACTCCTCGGTGCCCTCGTGGAGGAAGACGACGTCCGCTTCCGACTCGAGGACGTACTCGAGCACCTCCTCGTAGTTGTCGTTGGAGGAGAGGAGGTTGAACGAGAGGACGGTCAACTCGCTGCGGGAGGCTTCGGATGCGGGCAGGAAGAGCGGAGCGATCACGGCCGCGTTGATGAGGAAGGCGACGGCCGCCAGGCCCGCTCCCGGTAGCGACCCTGCCAGCCCGAGGATGAGGATGAGGGCGAACGTGCCTGCCGCCATCTGCACCCGGAAGTTGGCGAGCAGGTCGAATCCCCACCAGATACCGCCGAGGAACGACGCCGCTACGAACAGGACGGCAGCGACACCGATCGCGATGGGGATGGCCTTCCGCATCCCCTGCATCTTGGCGGGGTCAGCCGAGTTCTTGGAGCCAGGAACGGAGGGCGTGACCGATCTCGTCGCCCGCATCCTCCTGGATGAAGTGGATGCCGGGCACGGTGATCTCCCGTTGGTTCGGCCAGGTCCTGCAGAAGTCCCGCTGTGGGCCGATGAGCACGGTGCCGGGCTGGGCATTCACGAAGAACTTGGGTATCTCGTTGCCCGCCATCCACTCCCCGTACGCCAGGACGGCGTCGTGGACGTTGGCAGGGCTGCCTTCGATGGGGATCTGGCGTGGCCATGTGAGCGTTGGTCGCCGGTCCTCGCCCGGGTTGAGGAACGGGCGCCGGTACTCGGCCATCTCCTCCTCGGTGAGATCCCGGATGATCGAGGCAGGCAGGATGCGCTCGACGAAGGTGTTCTTTTCGAGAACGATCACCTCACCGGCCTCGGAGCGCATGCCCTGGAAGATGCCGCGGGCTGCCTCAGGCCAGTGCTCCCACGAGTCCAGGGGAGTGACGATCGCCTCCATGTACATGATCGCCTTCACCGCGTCCGGGTGCTCGTGGGCCCAGTGGAAGCCGAGGCCCGAACCCCAGTCATGGATGACCAACGTGACGTCCTTGGTCACGCCGAGGTGGTCGAGGAGCGCCCAGAGGTACTCCTTGTGTTCGAAGAACCCGTACGAGGTGGGCCCGCTCCCGGGCAGCTTGTCGGAGTCACCCATGCCGATCAGGTCGGGGACGATCACGCGACCGAGGTCGGCGACATGCGGCCAGATGAAACGCCACAGGAACGACGAGGTCGGGTTCCCATGGAGGAAGACGATCGGATCGCCTCCGCCCTCGTCGAGGTAGGCCATCCGGAGCCCGTTGATCGTTGCGAACCGCTTTTCAGCCATGTGGTCTCCTCAGGCCGTGAACCCGTCCAACCGGGACAGGTACTCGAGCATGGTCTCGGTGCTGCCGCCCCCGATGGGGGCCACGCGGTTGTCGCGGAGGAACCGGGCCGTCCAGTTGTCCTCCATGTAGCCGCTGCCGCCATGGAACTGGAGGCACCAGTACGCGATCTCTCGTCCCACGTTGCCGGACTTGATCTTCCCGATCGTGGCGAGGCGGGTCGGGTCGCCACCTTCGAGGATCGTGCGGGCCGTGCCGTGGTTGACCTGGTTGAGCGCCTCGACCTCTGACGCGAGTTCCGCGAGCTTGAACCGGATGAAGTCGTTCGCCATGAGGGGCTTTCCGCGCACCACTCGCTGCTTGAGGTACTCGGCGGTGCGCTCGAGGGCGAGCTGCATCCCAGAGACCGACGAGTAGTTCGCCCACACCCGTTCGAGCACGAACTGCTCCATCTGCTGTTGGAAGCCCCGGCCCTCCTCACCGATGGTGTTGCTGACCGGCACGCGCACATCGGTGAAGGTCAGGATGCCGGTGTCGGAGGCTCGCATGCCGAGCTTGTCCAGTTTCGTTGCCTCGAATCCGTTGACGTCGGTCGGGACGATGATCTGGCTCATGCCCCGATGGCCCCCTTCGTCCGAGGTGCGGGCGAGCAGGCACAGCCAGTCGGCCTGTAGTGAGTTGGTGATGTAGATCTTCGATCCGTTGATCACCCACTCCTCACCGTCCTTCACCGCGTTGGTCCGCAACGCGGCGACGTCCGACCCGGCGTCCGGTTCGGTCACCGCGATGGAGGTCACCATCTCGCCCCGGAGCGCAGGGGCGAGGTACTGCTCCTTGAGTTCGTGTGAGCCGTACTGGGCGAGCGACGGTGTGGCCATGTCCACCTGCACGCCGACGGCCATACCGATGGAGCCATGGTCGGCGCGCCCCATCTCCTCGGCGAGGACGAGGGTGAAGAGGTGGTCGGCGCCCTGCCCGCCGTAGGCCGGGTCCATCTCGAGCCCGAACATCCCCAGGTCCCCCATCTTCCCGAACACTTCGTGCAGGGGCATCTCCTCGTCGCGTTCCCACTGGTCGACGTGGGGGTTGATCTCCTTCTCGACGAACTCCCGGACCATCGCCCGGAACGCAAGGTGCTCATCGGTGAACATGCGCCGACGGTACCCGAGTCGGGGGCAGGTGGGTACGGGACCTGGTACCCGAGTCCGGTGCAGGGCCCGGTGGAGCCGGGTCGATAGCCTCGTCCCATGTCGTTCTCCCGAGACCTCCGTTTCGACCCCGCCGCCGGCACCGTGGTCCGCCGCCCTCCGGGCGATGGGTACGGCTACTGGGCTGGCGGCCACAAGGTGAGTTACGACCCGCACTCGGGCCTGTTCGTCCTCTACTACCGGCTCCGGACCCCGCTCGAGGCGGGGAGGGGTGGCGTGTGCCGGGTGGCAGTCGGCGATGATGGGATCCGGTTCGACGACGTGTGGGAGGCCCACAAGCAGGACCTTGCCGCCGAGTCGATCGAGGTCGGACATTGTGTGCGCCACGACGAGGACGAGTGGCGGCTGTATGTCTCCTACGAGAGGGCCGGGCAACCGGGGCACTGGCGGATCGACGTGCTGCGCGGCGCCGAGCCCGCCTTGCTCGACACGCAGGGCCGGCGGACCGTGCTGGAGCCGGGCATGTTCGGGAAGACGTTCATCAAGGATCCGTGGGTCCGTCGCCGGGAGGGCGGGGGCTACGACCTCTATGCCACGACGAACCCCCGCGAGGGGGCCCGGGTCGAGGGGCGACTCGTCCGGACAGCGGCCAATGAGGAGACGGTCCTGGCCGAGTCCGCCGACGGCCTGTACTTCCCCACCATCGACCACGTCTTCGCCCCTGCGTTGGACGGGTCCTGGCACGGGCAGCGGAGCCGCCTGAATTGCCTCGTCGACATGGGCGACGTGCTGGTCGGCGCCTACGACGGCAGCCGCACCTTCTACGACAACTACGAGGAGGCGTGCGGCCTCGTGACCTCACCCGACGGACGCACCTTCGCCCGGGTACCCACCGAGGGACCCTGGGTGACCTCTGCACACGGGGCCGTCAGGTACGTCCACGGACTCCGGGTCGGTGATCGCATCTTCTGGTACTACGAGTACACGGTCGAGGACGGCAGCCACGACCTGCGGGTGGCGATCGTCGACCTCTAGCCGGCGAGGTGTCGGACGAACCCGAACAAGCCCTCAGGTGAGACGGCTCGGGCGACCATCCGACGCTCCCGCTCGCCGAGTTCGGAGCGCGTCCCGTACCCGGACACGAATCCCACGAGGACGGCGATGGCCATGTCGGGCAGGTGGTCGATCTCGCGGTCGATCTCCCCATCCGACACACCGGCCGAACGGAGGCCGTTTGCCCACCGTTGGACGAGGCGCCGGGCCAGGGCGATGTCCTCCGTGATGTCCATGGTCTCACCCAGCAGGCGAACGACGTCGTAGAGCCCGGGGCCCCGGGATGCCGACTGCCAGTCGAGCCAGGTGGCAGCATCCTTCTTGAACACGACGTTGTCGAGGTGGGCATCGCCGTGGATGAGCGTCGGTGGCAGGTCGGCAAGGCGTGCCAGCCGGTCCTCGAGGCCGACCGTTGCCGCCTCGAGGAGGCCCATCGACCACGCCGGTGCCGTGCGCCCGTGGTTGGCGAGGAAGGGGCCGATGCGGGACGAGTACCGCTCGGCCCGTCGGAGGTGGGGCCGTTCGGCGGATGCCGTGCCGGCCCCCCAGCGGGGAAGCCACTCGAGCTTCTCGAGTGCTCGGGGCGACCGGAACCCTGCATGCAGGGCTGCGAGGTCGGTGATGAGTGATGCGAGGCGATCGGGTGTCGTGCCGTTGACGACATCGCCGGGCTCGCCACAGGCCCTGGACATGACGATGGCCGTCCGGCGGTCCGAGGCGGCGAAGTCCGATGAGAGCACGCGAGGTGCGCGAATGGGGAGGTCGACGGTCTCGAGGAGGCGGATCTCCCGGAGCGAGCGCTCCCACTGGTCGGGCTGGGGGAGCTTGACGACGAACTCGAGTTCGAGCCCATCCGAGGCGATGAGACCGCATTCGCTCGTGTACCCACGGTCCTCACCGATGCGGTCGACACGCACGGCGCCGACCTCGGTGTCGAGGACGGAGGAGAGCCACTCGGGAGTGACGTGGTCGAGCGTGGTGGGGATCGACATGCCTACGTGAAGCGAATGCGCGGGAACGGCCCGCCATGTCCGGCGGGCCGTTCCGGAGTTTCGCTGTTTCCCTGCGCTACCGAGGGCGGAGGTCAGTCGTCGTCGGGATCGTCGTCGACACCCCGCTCGGGCTTCTCCTTCGCAAGGCCGGGCGGGACCCAGGTTGCGGCGGTGGCGCACTTGGAGAACCTGTGTCCTTCCTTCGCGTGGCCGAGCTTCTTGCCCTGACCCACTCCCGGGTTGCAGCCTGCGGCCAGGATCGCGTGGACGGCGAGTGACCGTTCGCTTCCCCCTCCGAGTCCCGGGCCGTCCTCGCCGAACTTCTCGGCGAGTCGGTCCAGACGGTCCTGGTGGCGCTGGAGCCGTTCGGCGATCTTTGTCGCGGACTGGCCGGGGGGCGAGCCGACTACCTCTTGGGCGCGTGCGGACGCCTGGACCTTCGCGGCGAGTGCCACGTCGATGAATGGAATGAGGTCCTCCGGCTGGCGGGCGGACGCAGGGGCGGCGAGCCCAGCCAGCAGTGTGGCCAGGGCGGTAAGGATGAGAACAGTGCGGCGCATGGAACCTCCACCCGCGAGGCTACTCCGAGTGGTCGTTTCCGTCCAGAGCGAACTCACTCAGTGGTCGGGCACAGCGTCCGCTCGGCGGCCCCAAAGACGACGCCAGCGAAGGTGGCATCGTCTTCTGTGAGGTCCTGTTGCGTGGCCACGCCCTCGAGGTATGCCTCGAGGGCGTCCTCGTCCGAGAGGCCGCGTTCGGACAACTCGCAGAACAACTGGCCGATGGCGAGGACGGACTCGGGATCCTCTTCGACGAATCCCTCGAGTTCCGTGCCCTCGATTGCCTCCTCGACGACCGCCAGGAAGACGGCGGCGATGGGGAGCGGGGTGGTGGCGGTGGCCGAGGGAAGCAGGGTCGTCGTGGTGGTAGGAGCCGTCAGGGAGGCCCCGGTCCCATCAGGGATTCCTGTTGTGGTGGTCGCAGTGGAGGATGTCGCGCACGCCGAGAGCAGGAGGACGACCGCAATGAGCACGACTCGCATGCCTGCACGGTACTGAACTCCTGAATTTTGAGCAGTCCCTCAAACATGGGGGTGGGGGCGGGTCTATGCTCGGTACCCGAGCAGTTCCAGGAGTACCCATGCGTCGTGCCGTCATCGTCGACGCCGTCCGCACCCCGATGGGGCGCCGCGGCGGCCAGTTCAAGGACATCCATCCCGTCGACCTTGCCTCCCTCCCCCTCAAGGCGCTCGTCGAGCGCAACGACCTCGACCCCGAGCTGGTCGAGGACGTGATCATGGGCTGTGTCATGCAGACAGGAGAGCAGGGCGTGAACGTCGGTCGCAACGCCGTCCTCGCCGCCGGCTTCCCCGAGACGACGGTCGGGACGACGATCGACCGGCAATGTGGCTCCTCCCAGCAGTCCGCCCACTTCGCCGCCCAGGGAGTGATGGCCGGCGCCTACGACGTGGTCGTGGCCGCTGGTGTCGAGTCGATGACCAGGGTGCCGATGGGCATCACTGCGATGCAGGGTCCCGGCAAGCCGTTCGGCCCGCTCATGCACGAGCGCTACGACGGACAGCTCGTGCCCCAGGGCATCTCCGCACAGCTCGTCGCCGAGAAATGGGGCATCTCCCGCCAGGAGCAGGACGAGCTCGCCCTCGAGTCCCACCGTCGTGCGGCCCGGGCCACCGAGGAGGGGCGCTTCGAGACGCAGATCATCCCTGTCGAGGTGACCCGCGAAGACGGCACCACCGAGGTGGTGACCCGTGACGAGGGCATCCGCTACGAGACGACGCTGGAGAAGCTCTCGTCGCTCCAACCGGCGTTCGACCCCTCGCACACCATCACCGCGGGCAACGCATCACAGATCACCGATGGTTCGGCTGCGATGCTCATCATGGACGAGGACACCGCCGAGCGCCTCGGGCTCGAGCCGATGGCGGCCTTCAAGGCGTTCTCCCTCGCGGGGGCCGACCCGGTGCTCATGCTGACCGCCCCGATCCCCGCCACCGAGAAGGCCCTTGCCCGGGCCGGTCTCACCGCCGACGACATCGACCTCTTCGAGATCAATGAGGCGTTCGCGTCGGTGCCGATTGCATGGCGCATGGAGCATGGAGGCACCGACCCGATGGCCCTGTGGGAACGGACGAACGTGAATGGTGGCGCCATCGCCCTCGGCCACCCGCTCGGTGCCTCCGGTGCACGGATCATGACGACGCTCGTGCACGAGATGGTGCGCTCCGGCGCCACCTACGGCTTCCAGTCGATGTGCGAGGGTGGCGGCATGGCGAACGGGACGATCCTCGAGCGGGTGTAGGAGCACGAGGCACGGAGCACGAGGCACGGAGCACGAGGCACGGAGCACGGAGCACGAGGTTCTGGGGCTTCGTGATTCTTGCTCGGTGGCCGTAGCCTTTCGGCCATGAACCTGTTCACCTTTGCGATCGCCCTCGTGATGGCGATCGTGATCTGGCGGACGACGATCTACTTCCTGCGGATGCTCGCTGCCCCACCGGAGGAGATCGACCCGGAGGACGTCCACGAGACGATGGCGCACTACCGGTGCCAGGTGTGCGGCGCCGAGGTCACGATGACCATGGCGAACGACGCCCAGATGGGCGCGCTGCGCCACTGCCGGGAGGAGATGGTGCTGGTGTGGCGGCCCGAGGGGTTGGAGAACCCTCCCGATTGAGGGCTACTTGTACCCCATCGTCATGAACATCCCCACGGCGAGGGATGCGAGTCCTGGCAGTAGCCACGTGTTCGGCATCTGGAAGATGTAGGTCGAGATCACGGTGAGCACCCCGAGGGTCATCAGCCCGAACATCACCGGGGCGTACCACGACGGTGACTCGGGAGCCGAGATCTTCTCTTCGGTCTTGGGGTGCGCGGCCTGGCGCTCCTCGACCTTCTTCCGCTTCTTGGAGACGGGCATCGAGGGGGGATCCTACCCCTGCCCGGTGCCCGTCCGCACCGGGGGCCGTTGGGGTTTCCGCTCGCTGCGTGCGTACGCTTCCGGCGATGCCCCGGATCCTCGTCGTCGACAACTACGACTCGTTCACCTTCAACCTGGTCCAGTACCTGGGTGAGCTGGGAGCGGAGCCCGTGGTGGTGCGCAATGACGAGAAGGCAGCCGACGACGTCGACCTGGATGAGTTCGATGGCCTCGTGATCTCGCCGGGGCCGGGGACGCCCGATGACACCGGCAACTCGCCCGGGTTCCTCGACGCCTTTGCCGAGCGTCGCAAGCCCGTCCTCGGGGTGTGCCTCGGGCACCAGCTCATCATCGAGCACTTCGGCGGCAAGGTCGACCTGGCCGAAGAGGTGCGCCACGGCAAGACCTCGGAGATCTCCCACGACGGCGCAGGTGTGTTCGTCGACATCCGGAGCCCGATGACGGCGACGAGGTACCACTCGCTGACCGGCGTGCAGGTGCCCGACGCGCTCATCCCTACGGCGTCGTCGGACGACGACGGGACCGTGCAGGGCGTTCGCCATAGGGACCTCCCCATCCATGGCGTGCAGTTCCATCCGGAATCGGTGCTCACGACCGAGGGGAAGCGCCTGTTGGCCAACTTCCTCTCCACCTGCTGAACCGAATCAGGAGACGGGGATGAGGACCTCGTTGCGTCGGAGGAACGGGGGCGTGGTCGGTCCGTCATAGACGGCCGCTTCGGCCGGACCGGTCGGTTCGAGGCCGTCCCGCTCGAGCGCCTCGAGCAGGGCCCGCTCGGCAGCCCGGAAGCGTGACTCGCCCCTCCCGCCCCGGTAGGCAGCTGCGGCATACCTCCCACTCGGGACTCGGACGATCCCGACGGAGCCATCGATCGGGGCAGGCAGCGTCGACTCGTCGTACGCGCGCTCCATCACGAAGCGGTACCGCTGCTGTCCCGGTGTCGCCTCCAGGTGGGTGACGGGCACGGTCATGTTCATGGCACGACCCTCGGAGTTGCCTCCGAAGATGAAGCCGGCCAGGCGCCGGAATGCGGTACTGCCCGAGGTCTCGAAGCCCCCGGGCACCAGGGTTTCGGCGACGAGGTACGACGCGTACTGCCGAACCTCGTAGTCAGGCGTTGATCGCACGACCTCGTAGTCAGGTTGCTCATAGCGTCCCATGTAGGGACTACGGAGCGAAGCGGCGGAACGGTTCAGCACGCGGTGACGTTCACGGCCAGGCCGCCGAGGCTGGTCTCCTTGTACTTCGCATGCATGTCCACACCGGTCTGTCGCATCGTCTCGATGGCGCTGTCGAGCGGTACGAGGTGCGCTCCCGTGCCGCGTAGGGACATCGACGCTGCTGCGATCGCCTTGATCGCCCCGACGGCGTTGCGTTCGATGCAGGGCACCTGGACGAGTCCCCCGATGGGGTCGCAGGTCAGGCCGAGGTTGTGCTCGAGGGCGATCTCGGCGGCGTTCTCGACGTGGGCGGGTGAGCCGCCGAGTGCTGCGGTGAGGCCCGCAGCAGCCATGGCACACGCAGCGCCGACCTCCGCCTGGCAGCCGAGTTCGGCCCCCGAGATGCCGGCGCCCTGCTTGATGAGTGCCCCGACCCCCGACGCGGTGAGGAGGAAGACCCGTTCGGGGTGATCGACGACGGGCTGGCAGAAGTCACGCATGAATCGGAGGACGGCTGGGACGATCCCTGCGGCACCATTCGTGGGTGCGGTGACGATGCGCGAGCCGGCGGCGTTCTCCTCGCTCACGGCCGTGGCGAACACCCCTGCCCAATCGGCGGGCCCGGTCGGCGGGAGGGAGTGGCCCGGGTCGGGCTCGACGAGGTCGAGGCCGAGTTCCTTCGCGCGACGCTGCACGGCCAGTCCGCCGGGGAGGTTCCCGGTCGTGGCCATGCCCCGGTCGATCGCCTCGAGCATCTCGGACACGACCTCATCGACGTGTGCTTCCACCGTTGCCTCTCCGTGGAGGTACACCTCGTTCTCCCACACGAGGTCGGTGATCCGTGCGTCCTGCTCCCCACAGCATCGGAGCACGTCGGCGGCCGACTCGAAGGGGTGGGGGACCGTCGGAGGAGGAGACGGAGGAGGGAGCTCGTCGTCGACCAGTTCCGCAATGAATCCCCCACCGATGGAGGCGTACGCCACCGAGAGGTCGCCGGCGGTGAACCGGAGGACGTTGGCGTGGGCGGGGTGGATTTCGAAGACCGGAACGAGGTCCCGTTCCCGATCGAAGGTCAGGGGGCCCGATGGCAGTTGCACGATCCCGGCAGCGTCGACGTCGGCGACCACGGAGTGGACGAGGTCGAGGGGGACGGTGTCCGGTTGGTGCCCCATGAGGCCGAGGAGGATGGCCCCTTCGGTGCCGTGCCCCGGTCCCGTGAATGCGAGTGAGCCGTAGAGTGAGACCTCGAGGCGCTCGGGATGCCCGGTGAGCCGTCCCACGAAGTCGGCAGCGGCGAGCATCGGACCGACCGTGTGGGAGCTCGAAGGCCCGATCCCCACCTTGAACAGGTCCAGCACGCTGGTGTAGCTCACGTCCGGGCCCCATCTCGCATGACCGGTATTGTCGCTGACATGGTCGTTCCACGCGTCACAGAAGTCATGATCGACTGCAAGGACAGGGATGCGATGGTCACGTTCTGGACGTCGCTCCTCGACATCGAAGTGCGGGAGGTGAGCGGCCCGTTCACGTTCCTCTCGGCCCAGCACGAAGGCGGTTGGGGTGTCGCCCTCCAGGTGGTCCCCGATCCGACACCCGGGAAGAACAAGCTGCACCTCGACGGTGCCTGCGATGACCTCGAGGGGCTCGAGGAGCGAGTCATCGAGCTCGGCGGCAGCGTCGTCGAACGACACGCCATCGAGGGATTCGAGTGGCGGGTGTTCGCGGACGTCGAGGACAACGTCTTCTGCTTCGGGCGACCGATCTAGCCCATTCGTCGGGGGATGGCACCTTGCCAGGTCGCCGTCGCCTGTTCGAGGGACACCGAGGTCGACTCCGGACCGCCGTTGTCGAAGCGGATCTCGTCGCCGCCGAAGTGGCCCTTGCGGGTCACCGGCACGTCGTAGTGATCGGCGATCGCCTGCAGCGCGTCGGCGTGCTCGGGGGGTACCGCAGCGATGAAGCGGTGGGGATTCTCGGCGAAGAGTCCGATCCAGTCCGAGAAGTCGACCGTCGCCCCGACCCCCGATGCGATGCACATCTCGGCGAGGGCGACGGCGAATCCGCCGTCGCTGAGGTCGTGCACGGCGGGCGCAAGGCCTTGCTTGGCGTTCTCGATCGCCACCTCGATGACACCCTGGGCCATGAAGGCGTCGGGAGCATCAGGCCGTCCTCCCACGTGGCCGGCGATGACCTGCTCGAAAGCCGAACCTGCGAGGTTCCTGGCGCCCGGAGGTCCGATCAACCAGACCTCCATGCCCTCGGCGGCGCGGTCGAGGCGTGGTGGTGACTCGGGCATCGGATCGGCGAGGCCGAGGAGTCCGACGACCGGCGTCGGGTAGATGTCGTTGCCCTCGGTCTCGTTGTAGAACGACACGTTCCCGCCGACGACCGGCGTCGACAGCATCTCGCATGCCTCGCTGATGCCCTCGATGGTCTCCCGGAATTGCCACATCACCTCGGGCTTCTCCGGGTTGCCGAAGTTGAGGTTGTCGACGACTGCGATCGGTTCGGCACCCGTGAGGGCCACGTTGAGCGCAGCCTCGTAGACGAGGCGGGCACCGCCGCGCCGGGGGTCGAGGTAGCACTGGCGCCCGTTGCCGTCGGTCGAGACAGCGAGTCCCTTCCGCGTGCCCTTCACCCGGACCAATGACCCGTCGTGCCCGGGGCCGACGACCGTGTTGAGGAAGAGCATGTGGTCGTACTGCTCGTACGCCCATTTCGGATCCCCGATCGAAGGGTCGTCGAGGAGCCGGAGCAGCGCCTCGTCGATGGACGGCGGCCGCATGAGCTGCATCGTGTTGTCCCACACGTTCTCGAGCCAGTGCGGCTCGCCGAGGGGACGGTCGTACACAGGGGCGTCCTCCGACAGGGAGGCCGCCGGCATCTCGGCGACGACCTCACCGTCGTGGCGGATCGTGAGCGTGCCGCCCGTGCGGACGGTGCCGACGACCGCTGCGTCGATCTCCCACTTCTTCGCCACGGCGAGCACCTCGTCGAGTCGCTCGGGGGCTACGAAGGCCATCATCCGCTCCTGCGACTCGCTCATGAGCAGCTCGGGTGCGGTCATGTCGGGTTCACGGGTGTGGACGGCGCCGAGGTCGACGTCCATGCCCATGTCGGCGCGGGCAGCCGGCTCGGAGACGGCGCAGGACAGGCCCGCGGCGCCGAGGTCCTGGACCCCCACGACCAGGCCCTTCTCGTACAACTCGAGGCATGCCTCGATGAGCTTCTTCTCCTCGAAGGGATCGCCCACCTGGACGCTGGGGCGCTTCGTCCCGGAGTCCTCGTCGAACGAGGCGGATGCGAGCACCGAGGCCCCACCGATGCCGTCGCGACCGGTGGCGTTGCCGAGGAGCACGGCGATGGAGCCCTCTTCACCGGCGGTACCGAGCACGAGCTGGTCCCGCTTGAGGACGCCCAGGCACATCACGTTCACCAGCGGGTTGCCGGCGTACACGGGATCGAAGGCGATCTCACCCCCGAGGGTCGGAACGCCGACGGCGTTGCCGTACCCGGCGATACCGGCGACGACGCCGCTGAACAGGTAGCGGGTGTGCGGATGGTCGAGGCTGCCGAAGCGAATCTGGTTCCACAGGGCGATCGGGCGGGCCCCCATCGTGAAGACGTCACGGAGGATGCCGCCGACGCCGGTCGCGGCGCCCTGGTACGGCTCGACGAACGATGGGTGGTTGTGGCTCTCGATGCGGAGCGCAGCGAGCCAGCCATCCCCGATGTCGACCACGCCGGCGTTCTCACCGGGGCCCACGACGACCCAGGGCGCCTGGGAGGGGAAGCGGCCGAGGTGCGGTCGGGATGACTTGTAGGAACAGTGCTCCGACCACATCACCGAATACATGGCGAGTTCGGCATCGGACGGGGCGCGTTCGAGGATTCCCTCGATCGACTCGTACTCGTGGTCGGTGAGGCCGAGCAGTCGGTGGACGGGCTCTTCGGTGGTCACATCGTCAGACATGTGCAGGCTCCATGCTCTCGACGAACGAGCGCACCATCACGAGGCCGTCGGTGGACCCGAGCACCTCTTCGACGGCTCGCTCGGGGTGGGGCATGATCCCCGCCACGTTGCCGGCGCTGTTGGCGATGGCCGCGATGCTGCCCACCGACCCGTTGGGGTTGGTGGCGTCCGACACGGTGCCGTCGGCGTCGCAGTAGCGAGCAGCCACCTGGGCATCCATGGCGTCGACCTCGGCGACCGTGTAGTTCCCCTCGTAGGAGTTCAGGGGGATCTGCAGCACCTGTCCCGGTTCGGCAGCCCGCGTGAGCACTGTGTTGGTGGACTCGACCCGCACGTGGATGGGCCGGCAGATGAAGTTCAGGTCCCGGTTCTCATGGAGGGCGCCGGGCAGGAGGTGCGCCTCGCACAGGATCTGGAACCCGTTGCAGATGCCGAGCACCGGCTTACCGGCCTCTGCGAAGCGACGGACCTCGGCCATCACCGGGGAGAAGCGGGCGATCGCCCCGGTGCGGAGGTAGTCGCCGTGTGCGAATCCACCTGGGAGGACGATCCCGTCGAACTCGGAGAGGTCGGTCTCCCGGTGCCAGACGAGTTCGCCCTCGGAGCCCGCCACGTCGAGCGCCCACATGACATCGTGTTCGCAGTTCGTGCCGGGGAAGACGACGACGGCGGCCTTCATGCTTCGACCCGGACCTCGTAGTCGTCCATGACGGGATTGGCGAGCAGCTTCTCGCACATCTCGGTGACCCGCGCCTCGATGGCAGCGGCGTCGTCGCCCTCCACCTCGAGTCGGATCTCCTTGTCGACCCGCACCTTTCTCACTTCGTCGTAGCCGAGGTCGCGGAGCGCCCTCGCCACCGTCGTGCCCTGCGGATCAGAGATCTCGGGGCGCCGACGGACCGTCACGGTGACCTTCATGCCTGCTCCAGGTAGTCGTCGAAAGAACTGTCGGTGATGCGCTCGTACGCCTCCACGTACCGGCCCCGGGTGCCGGCGATCACATCGGCCGGGAGTGGTGGGGCGGGGGAAGTGTGGTCCCAGCCGGTGCTGTCGAGCCAATCCCGCACGAACTGCTTGTCGAACGAAGGCACGACCTCGCCGGGGACCCACTCATCGGCTGGCCAGTAGCGGGATGAATCGGGGGTGAGCACCTCGTCGATGAGGATCACCTCGCCGTCCACGACGCCGAACTCGAACTTGGTGTCGGCGAGGATCACCCCGCGCGCTGCGGCGTGGGCGGCAGCGGTCTCGTAGATGGCGATGGACCGCTCCTTGAGGAGCTCGTAGCGGTTGTCGCCGAGGATGGCGCGGGCGCCTGCCTCATCGATGTTCTCATCGTGGCCCGAGGTGGCCTTGGTGGCCGGTGTGAAGATCGGCTCGGGGAGGCGATCGGCCATGCGGAGCCCCTCGGGGAGGTGCTCGGTGGTGGGCCCGCCTCCGTCTCGGTACTCCCGCCACGACGATCCGTAGAGGTGCCCGCGCACCACGCACTCGACGGGGATCACCTCGGCCCTCCGCACGATCATCGACCTGCCTCGGAGGTCCTCCATC
>CP070681.1:1413907-1430703 GCA_020352575.1 Acidimicrobiia bacterium
TCGTGTTGATCGTCCAGGACGGTGACCTCACCGTCAAGGGTTTCACGAAGGGCGTGGTCGACGGCACCGGCACGCCGGTGAGCGTCGGCATCGTCCTCGATGACACGGATGTGCCGGGCGTCTACGACAGCGTCGACGACAAGCAGGTCGCCGAGGGAGACTCGTCCATCCATACGTTCATCATGGAGACCGGATTCGCGTCGATTCCCGGCGTGGTGCACCACCTCATCTTCGCGGAGGGCAAGTACGGCGCCTTCCAGCAGACCACGATCTATGGGACGGTGTATGGCCACGAGGACATCTCGTCCAATCGGATGGAGATCCACTTCCGGACTCCCGACGAATCGATCAGTTCCGGGTTCGACTTCGTGATCCCGGACTCGACCCGGTTCATCGCCCAGCCCCTGCTCTGGCGAGAGCTGAGCGTCGGTGAGGGCACGGCCCTGCCAACGAGCTGTTCGTCCTGATCGATCCGCCAGAATGGCGCAGTGCTCATCGACCACCGGGTTCTTTGGTTCGCAGCCACCAACTGCTGGGTGATTGCCCCCGAGCGGGGCGGTCCCTGCGTCGTCGTCGACGCACCACCAGATCCGTCGGGTATCGCGGGGCTCCTCGCGCACCACGACCTCTACCCCGTCGGCCTGCTCCTCACGCACGGGCACATCGACCACATGGGAGGTGCAGGGCCCCTGGCCCGTTCGGCACGGGTGGCGACCTGGGTGCACCCCGACGACGACTTCCTCACCCTGGACCCCCGAGGCCAACTGAGGTCGCTCATGGGATTCGTGGACGAACGGGAATACGAGCCCCCTACCGAACGATCCGTACTCCGCGACGGCCAGCGGCTGGAGCTCGCCGGGCTTTCGATCGACGTGCTCCACACCCCGGGCCACACCCCCGGACATTGTTGCTTCCTGCTTCCCGAGGAAGGAGTGCTCCTCTCGGGCGACCAACTGTTCGCCGGATCGATCGGCCGTACCGACCTGCCGGGCGGCAACGCGCAGCAACTCGCCGAATCCATGCGGAGTCGGATCATGCCGCTGGATGACGCCGTGCGGGTACTGCCCGGCCACGGTCCCGAGACTTCCGTGGGTCGCGAGCGCGTGACGAACCCGTTCCGAGACCTCTGGGCGGATTGAGCGCAGCGCCTGCCGCTTGTCGCTTGGCAGCGCCCGCTCTCTACCCTTCCGCCTCCATGGCTTCTTTCGCACCCCCCAAGGGCACCGACGACATCGTGCCGCCTGCCTCTGCGGCATGGCGTGCCGTCTTGCGCGAGTGGGACACCTGGGCGGAGCGTTTTGGCTTCGGCCTGCTCATGACCCCCGTCTTCGAGGCGACGGAGCTCTTCGCCCGTGGGGTCGGCGAGAGCAGCGAGGTCGTGCGCAAGCAGATGTACACGTTCGAGGACGGTGGAGGCCGATCGATCACACTCCGTCCGGAGGGGACGGCCCCGACCGTTCGTGCCTACCTCGCTTCGGGTGTGCAGGGTGCATGGAAGGTCGCCTACTCGGGTCCGATGTTCCGCTACGAACGCCCACAGAAGGGCCGTCGCCGCCAGTTCTACCAAGTCGGCGCCGAGCACCTCGACAGTGAGGACCCCGCTGCTGACGCCGCCATCATCGAGCTGGGATACCGGTTCCTCGAGGCCCTCGGCGTCCCCGGGGTTGAGGTGCAACTCAACTCGCTCGGCGACCCCGAGGACCGTCCCGCCTACCTCACCATCCTGCGCACGTGGCTCGAGGAACGCCGGGACGAGCTTTGCGAGGACAGTCGGCAGACGATGGAGCTCAATCCCATGCGGGTTCTGGACTGCAAGGCCTGTGCGCCGCTCCTGGCCGACGCCCCGACGCCGGTCGCACACCTCGGCGAGGACGCCGCATCGGCCTACGCAGCCGTGAAGGAGCTCCTCACCGAGGCCGGGGTGCCATTCGTGGAGGAGCCGAGGCTCGTTCGCGGACTCGACTACTACACCCGAACGGCCTTCGAGTACGTGGCCACCGAACTGGACGCCGCACAGACCGCGCTCGGCGGTGGCGGTCGGTACGACGGCCTCGCAGAGGCGATCGGAGGGCGCCGGGTCCCCGGGGTCGGCCTTGCGATGGGGATCGACCGCATCGTGCTCGCAATGGGTGGCACGCAGGCGACCTCTCCGTTGGACGCGTTCGTCGTGGCAACACCCGGCCGTGACCGTCACGCCCGGGGCTTGGTGAGCCGTCTTCGCCTCGAAGGGGCGAGGGTCGACATCGCCGACCGAGGTCGATCCGTGAAGGCGCAGTTCAAGGCCGCCGATCGTTCGGCAGCCCCGGTCACGCTCGTGGTCGGGGACGAGTGGGACCAGGGGGAGATCACCGTGCGTCGCATGGCCGACGGCACGCAGGAGACCATCGGCATCGAGGAGATCACGCAATGGCTGGAACTGTGAGGACCCATAGGGCCCTCGACGTCGTGGACCTGTCCGAGGGGACAGAGGTCACCCTCGCCGGTTGGGTCGCCCGCTCGCGCGACATGGGCGGGATCCTCTTCGTCGACCTGCGCGATGCCTCTGGCGTCATCCAGGTCGTCGTGGACCCCTCCGAACTCCCTGAGGCCGAGCAGCTCCGGATGGAGTACTGCGTTGCCGTCACCGGCACCGTCCGTCCCAGGCCTGGGGGGACCTCCAACCCCGACCTCGCCACCGGCGACGTCGAGGTCGGGGCCACGGGGCTCGAAGTGCTCAGCCCGTCGGATCCGCTTCCCTTCATGGTCGACGATCGCCATGACGTCGACGAACTCACCCGGCTCGAGTACCGATACCTCGACTTCCGACGCCCCGATATGGCGGCCCGCCTGCGGGCCCGTGCCGCGGCCACGAACGCCATGCGCCAGGCGATGGCGAGCCTCGGGTTCCTCGAGATCGAGACGCCGACGCTCATCGCCTCGACGCCGGAGGGTGCCAGGGACATGCTCGTTCCGTCCCGCCTTCGGCAGGGCTCGTTCTACGCCCTCCCGCAGTCGCCCCAGATCTTCAAGCAGCTGCTGATGGTCGGTGGGGTCGAGCGGTACTTCCAGTTCGCGCGCTGCTACCGCGACGAGGACTTCCGCTCGGATCGGCAGCTCGAATTCACGCAGCTCGACCTCGAAGGTGCCTTCTGGGACGAGGAGGACGTGCGAAGCGCCGTGGAAGCCTCGATCGTGGCAGCAACCGCGGCTGTCCGCCCGGAGGCCTCCGCCCCTGGGTTCCCCACCCTGACGTGGCGGGAGGCAATCGACCGATACGGCACCGACAAGCCGGACGTGCGATTCGATATGGAGCTGACCGACCTGTCCGAGGTGTTCGAAGGAACCGAGTTCAGGGGCTTTGGCGGCGCGCTCGCCGAAGGTGGGGTCGTCAAGGGCATGAACGCCGGCGCACTCGGGCTCTCGAGGTCCGGGCTCGATGGCCTCGTCGAGCGCGCAAAGGAACTCGGCGCCGCAGGCCTGGCATGGGCGGTCGCCGAGGATGGCGGATCGCTCAGGTCGCCCATTGCGAAGTTCCTGTCCGAGGCCGAGGTAGCCGGCGTTGTGGAGTCGTTGAGTGCGGAGACCGACGACGTGTTGCTGCTCATCGCTGGCCCGTGGAGGAGCTCCAGCGAGATCCTCGGGCAACTCCGCGTCGACCTGGGCAAGCCCAAGGGCCACGACGAGTTGGCGTATCTCTGGGTCGTCGACTTCCCAGTGTTCGAGGAGACGGACGATGGGGGCCTCGCTCCCGCGCACCATCCCTTCACGGCGCCCCACTCGGTCGAGGAGATGCGAACCGACCCGGTGAACGCACTGTCACGGGCGTATGACCTCGTCCTCAACGGCACCGAACTGGGGTCCGGCTCGGTGAGGATCCACGATCCCGCCGTCCAGGCGCAGGTCTTCGAGACGCTCGGGATCTCCGACGATGAGGCGGAGCGACGTTTCGGATGGTTCCTGCGGGCCCTCCGGTACGGCACGCCACCACATGCGGGGTTCGCCGTCGGTTTCGATCGCCTCATGGCGATCCTCGTCGGCGCGAGCTCCATTCGCGACGTGATCCCGTTCCCAAAGACCCAACGGGGCGTGGATCCGCTCACCGGCTCACCGAGCCGGGTGGAGGAGGCCCAGCTCGAGGAACTCGGACTCGACGTCCGACCCGAGATCAAGGCCGCCTGGGAAGCGGACTAGCACCCACCTCCGATGGACGACCTGTTCGCCGCTGAGAAGGCCGAGCGAAGGGCATCGGCAGCCCCGTTGGCCGCCCGGATGCGTCCTCGTTCGATCGACGAGGTGGTGGGCCAACAACACCTCCTCGGCCCTGGGACCGCCTTTCGCGCGATGGTGGAACGACGCAGGCTCGTGTCCCTCCTCCTCTGGGGCCCGCCTGGGACGGGCAAGACGACCATCGCCAGGGCGGTCGCCACTGATGTGGACGCGGAGTTCGTGCAACTCTCGGCCGTCACGGCCGGGGTGAAGGACGTCCGAGAGGTCCTGGCCGGCGCGCGGAACCGCCTCGAGACCTCGGAACGTCGGACGATCCTCTTCCTCGACGAGATCCATCGGTTCTCGAAGTCCCAGCAGGATGCCCTGCTGCCGGGGGTCGAGGACGGCACCGTCGTGCTCATCGGTGCCACCACCGAGAACCCGTTCTTCGAGGTCAACGCCCCGTTGCTCAGCCGCTTGACGCTGTTCCGACTCGAAGCCCTCACGGAGGACGACCTCTCAGAGCTGCTCGACCGGGCGCTTCGCGAGGCGCGTGGGCTCGGTAGCGATGGCCTCGCCCTTGCCCCGGGAGCTCGGACCGCCCTCCTCGCACGCTCCGGTGGTGATGCGAGGCTCACCCTCACCTCGCTCGACACCGCTGCGATCGTCTGCCTGGGGCGGGGGAGCGTCGAGATCTCGGTCGATGACGTCGAGGAGGCCCTGCATCGACGGATCGTGCGATACGACAAGGACGGCGACCAGCACTACGACGTCATATCGGCATTCATCAAGTCGATGCGCGGCAGCGACCCGGACGCTGCGCTGTATTGGCTGCACACCATGCTCGCAGCGGGAGAGGACCCCGAGTTCATCGTCCGCCGGATGATCGTCTTCGCATCCGAGGACGTCGGACTGGCCGACCACACCTCGCTCGCGGTTGCCGTCGATGCCGCTGCCGCGCTCGCCCATGTCGGACTACAAGAGGCGTCATATCACCTCTCCCATGCGGCCGTGCACCTTGCGTCGGCGCCGAAGTCGAACACGGTGACCCGGGCCATGGGCGCGGCCCGCGCGGCGGTGGAGCACGCTTCGCGGGTGTCGGTGCCGGTCCACCTCAGAGATGCCCATTACTCCGGGGCAGCCCAACTCGGCCACGGTGAGGGGTATCGGTACCCCCACGACCATGCCGGGCATGCCGTCCGACAGGAGTACTTCCCGCCGGAGATCGGCGAGCAGACCTTCGTCACCCCGGAGGGGATCGGTGAGGAAGCGGCCGTCCGTGCTCGCCTCGATGCGTTCGACGAGCGCTCGGGAAGGCGCCGCAACCGGGAGCGATACGGTCCCGGTCAGGAATCGGGGGCGTCCTAACCTGCGCCCATCCATGGATTCCAACACGCTTCGCCAGAAGTTCCTCGCATTCTTCGAGCGGCACGGGCACACCGTGCGGCCATCGGCATCGGTCATCCCAACCGACCCGACGCTGCTGCTCAACAACGCCGGGATGGTCCCCTTCAAGCCGTACTTCCTCGGCGAGGAGGAGGCTCCGTACGACCGGGCCGTGACCTCGCAGAAGTGCGTGCGCACGATCGACATCGACATCATCGGCACCACAGACCGGCACCTCTCGTTCTTCGAGATGCTCGGCAACTTCAGCTTCGGTGACTACTTCAAGGAGGGAGCGGTCACGCTCGCCTATCGGTTCGTCACAGAGGAACTCGGCTTGGATCCCGATCGCCTCTGGTTCACCGTCTACGAGGACGACGACGAGGCGGCGGCCATCTGGACCGACGTCGTGGGCGTGCCCGAGGAGCGGGTGCAGCGGGGCGGCCGGGACAACTTCTGGCAGATGGGTGTGGCGGGCCCCTGCGGACCGGCCTCCGAGATCTTCTACGACCGAGGGCCCGAACACGGGCACGACGGAGGCCCCATCGGAGGCGATGAGGACCGTTTCGTGGAGATCTGGAACCTCGTCTTCATGCAGCACATCCAGGACGAGCCGTATCACGTGATCGGCGACCTGCCGTCGAAGAACATCGACACCGGCATGGGCCTGGAACGGCTCGCGATGGTGATGCAGGAGGCCGGCTCCCTCTTCGAGACGGACCTCCTTCGGCCTGTCATGGCGGCCGGGGAGGAACAGACCGGCGCCTCGTACGGGTCGAACGTCGAGGCCGACGTCAGCCTGCGGATCCTCGCCGACCACGGTCGCACCACGACGGTGATGATCGGTGACGGCGTGATGCCCTCGAACGAGGGGCGGGGCTACGTGTTGCGTCGGCTGCTCCGGCGCGCCGTGCGCCACGCCTGGCAACTCGGTTCACGGGAACGCATCATGCCTGCGCTCGTAGAGGCGAGCATCGACGTCCTCGGTGACGCGTATCCGATCCTCGTCGAGCAGCGCGGTTTCATCCTCGACGTCGTCACCAGGGAAGAGGACCGCTTCCGAAAGACCCTCGAATCAGGCCTCGGGCTGCTCGAGGACGCGCTCGAGGGCGTGGGAGAAGGTGGCCAGCTCGATGGCGACGTGGCGTTCAAGCTCCACGACACCTACGGATTCCCGATCGAGTTGACCACGGAGATCATCTCCGAGCGCGGCCTCACGGTGGACCGGGCAGGATTCGAGGTTGCCATGTCCGAGCAGCGCGAGCGCGCCCGCTCCGCCTGGAAGGGCGGTGAGAAGGCCGCTGAGGAAGAGGCCTACCGTCGGCTGTCCGACGCGATCGGCCTCACCGACTTCCTGGGTTACGGAACCGACCTGACCACGTCCCGGGTCTTGGCCATCATTCGCGATGGCGAGCAGGTGGAGCAGGCGGCCGATGGCGAGCAGATCGAGGTCTTCCTCGACCGGACTCCGTTCTACGGCGAGTCGGGCGGCCAGGTCGGCGACACCGGCACACTCACCGGCCCCGATGGGTCGGTGGTCGTCGCTGACACCCAGCATGCGCTCCAGGGGTTGCATGGCCACCGCGGCACGGTCACCTCGGGCACCGTCCGGGTCGGGCAGGAGGTCGAGGCGGTGATCGATTCCATTCGCCGGAACGAGATCCGCAAGGCGCACACGGGCACCCACATCCTCTACTCGGCGCTCCGATCCGTGGTGGGTGACCACGTGAAGCAGGCGGGATCGCTCAATGAGGCCTCGCGATTCCGGTTCGACTTCTCCCACTTCTCGGGATTGGGAGCCGACGAGATCGCCGAAGTAGAACGCCTCGCCAATGAGCGTGTCATCTCCAATGTCGAAGTCCAGACCCAGGTCATGGACAAGGACGATGCCCTCGAGACCGGAGCCCTCGCCTTCTTCGGTGACAAGTACGGCGACAAGGTGCGTGTCGTACGTCTGGGAGGTTTCTCGGTCGAATTCTGCGGCGGCACCCACACGTCGTCGGCGGGTGCCGTCGGGCCCCTTGTGCTCCTCGGTGAGTCGTCGATCGGGGCGAACACCCGCCGGGTGGAGGCGCTCGTGGGCGACGCCGCGTATGGACGCATTGCCACCTTGACGCGAGATCTTTCCGCCGCGGCGGCCCTGCTCAAGGCGCCGGAGGACGAGGTGCCAGCCCGGGTCGAGTCGCTCCTCGAACGCACGAAGGGCCTGGAACGCGAACTCGCCGAACTCAAGGAGGCCCAGCGTGGCGCCGAGGCGGCTGAACTGGTCGATGCGGCGGAGACGATCGATGGAACGAGCCTGCTGGTCACGAGGCGGGACGGCCTGCGCCCCGACGAACTGCGCGAGTTCGCACTCGACCTCCGGGGACGCCTCGGCTCTTCGCTCGTCATCGTGGGCGGCATCAACGAGGGCAAGGGCGCCCTGGTGGGTGCGGCCACCGACGACCTCGTAGAGAAAGGCGTTTCAGCCGGTGACATCGTCGGGGCTGCTGCTCGCGAACTCGGAGGCGGCGGATCGCGGGATCCGCGACTCGCCCAAGCAGGTGGTCCCAATGGGGCCAACATCGACGCTGCGCTCGACGTCGCCCGCGAGGAGGCCGGGAGGGCCATCTCCGGATGATCGGCCCGGTGCTCGGGGTGGATCCCGGCAGCCGTCGCATCGGGCTCGCGGTCTCAGACGCGCTTGGGATCTCGGCCCGTCCGCTCGCAGTGGTCGACGCAGGCGGGGACGCAGCCGAGGCCATCGGCACCCACGTGGAGGAACTCGGGGTGAAGGCAATCGTGGTTGGCCTGGCCGTGGGCCTCTCCGGCAGCGAGGGCGACAGTGCGAAGCGTGCGAGGGACCTGGCCGACCAGCTGGCGGCCGTCACCGGCCTCCCCGTCGAGTTCGCCGATGAGCGATTCTCGACCGCTCGCGCAGAGGAGCTGCTCCGCGATCGGGTGCGGGACCGCAGGGAGCGCCGCAAGCTCGTGGATGCGGCTGCCGCCGCCGTGATCCTCCAAGGATGGCTGGACGCCAAGGCCGCGCAAGAGCGGGGCAATCCGCGCTACCGGTAGCCGGGATCACACCTGTTTGGCGTGGGGCCTGCGATCATCGCGTCCATGCGCCCACTCGTCATCACCCTCTCCGTGCTGATCGTGCTCGGAGCGGGCTACATCGGCGCCGTGCGCCTGGCGGAATGGGGCTCGGGCCTCGCCCCGACCGACGTCGTCGAATCACCCGACATCGAGCCTGGGATCCCGGTCTCGGTCGAGATCGCGCCCGGATCGACGGCACGGGGCATCGCCGAGCAACTGGTCGGCGAGGGGGTCATCGCCAGCGCAGAGACGTTCGAGCTGGCCGTGCGTACCGCCGAGGCGGAGGCGGCACTCCAAGCAGGCACCTATGCCCTCGAGACCGGGATGACGGCCGAGGACGTCATCGCGATCCTCGTGGTCGGACCGGTGGAGCAGACGTTCTGGCTCACCGTCCCTGAGGGGCTCAGGGTCACGGAGATCCTGGAGCGGGTGTCGTCGGTGAGTGGCCTGGAGCGCGCCGAGTTGGAGGCAGCCCTGCTCGACGGTTCGGTGTCCTCGCCGTGGGTGGGGGAGGCCGACGCGCTCCAGGATTGGGAGGGAGTGCTCTTCCCGGACACCTACGAGTTCCCGAGGGATGTGTCGCCGGCCGGCCTTCTCCAGTTGCTCGCCGACACGGCAGCGCGACGAGCAGCCGAGGTCGGGGCCGACGTGGCGTACGAGGACCTCATCGTGGCGTCCCTGATCGAGGCGGAGGCGAGCCTGGACGAGGACAGGCCGAAGATCGCCTCGGTCATCGGCAATCGGCTCGAAGCGGGGATGCCGTTGCAGATCGATGCCACCGTCCTCTACGCCCTTGGTGAACGAGGGATCGTGCTCACGCTCGATGACCTCGAGGTCGACTCACCGTGGAACACGTACGTGATCGGGGGGCTCCCACCGACCCCGATCGGGGCCCCCGGGCTTGCGTCGATCGAAGCGGCGATGAATCCAGTCGAGTCGGACTGGATCTACTACGTGCTGACGTCGAGCGATGGCGCACACTCCTTCACGGCCTCCTATGACGAGTTCCTGGCCTTCAAGCAGCAGGCCAAGGACGACGGCGTGATCCCATGATCGTCCGGCTGGCCGTCCTTGGTTCGCCCGTCGGCCATTCGCGCAGTCCGGCCATCCACTCTGCGGCAATGGCGGCAAAGGGGATCGAAGGCGTCTACACGTCCCAGGACGTCGACCGCGATGGCATGGCGACGATGGCCGATGCGGTGCGGTCCGGATACTTCCTTGGTGCGAGCATCACGATGCCCCACAAGGCGGTCGCCGCTCAACTCGCTGATGATGTGACAGAAACCGTGACCCGACTCGGGATCGCCAACACCTGGTGGGCCGAGGGAGGACGCCTGTGGGCCGATACCACCGACGGCGCCGGTGTGAGATTCGCATGGGAGCGAGGAGGGATGCCCCCCGGGGGGGCCGTTCGCATCCTGGGTGCAGGAGGCGCCGCGGCAGCTGCAGCGCTCGAGTTGGCACGAACGCATGACGTTCGGGTCAGTGCCAGGCGGCGCGAAGCAGCCGAGGTGGTCGCCGCACGGATCGGCTGCGGCGTGGCCGAGTGGGGGAGCCCCTGCGACGGCGAGGCCGTGGTGAACGCGACGCCGATCGGCATGAGGGGTGAGATGCTCCCCGAGTGGGCACTCACCGGGACCGGGCTCCTCGACATGGTGTACGCCGGGGGGGACAGCCCGGCAACGAGCGTGATCGCGGCTCGACGTCTGCCGGTGGCAACGGGTCTCGACATGCTCGTCGGGCAGGCGGTCCCTGCATTCGAACGGTGGTTCGGCGTGGCCGCACCGGTGGAGGTGATGCTCGCAGCGGCAAAGGACTCAAGCGCCCATTGACCCGAGCCGATGCCCTCCTTGAACAGGAGGTATCGCTCAATGGGACTGTCCGGGACGCTGGAGGCGTTCCCTCTCTCTGAAGTGCTTCGGCTACTCGGCCGTTCCGGCCAGACCGGCCGGCTCATGGCGCGTTCAGGGGAGAAGGAGATGCGCGCCTACCTGCAGGCCGGACGCCTCGTCGTTGCCTGGGCCGGGAGCGACGACGCCCTCGGCGAGGAACTCATCGGTCGTGGACTCATCGACGACCCCGACTGGGAGGATGTCGCCTCCGGTGCCGTGGCCTGTGAGCAGGCCCTCCAGGATGGTGTTTCGGCGCTCGACTTCGACAAGGCCATCCTCGACATCACGATCGAAGGCCTCGCGAAGATGGTCGACGGTCGGGAAGGCACGTTCGCCTTCGAGGAGGGCGAGGTCAGCGACCTCCGACTGGAGACCGAGATCGAGCTCGATGCCGTGCTCGGGGGAGTCGAGGAACGCCTCACGACCTGGCGTCGACTCCGCCAGATCGTCCCCGACACCACCCGACCCGTCGAGTTCCTCCGCGTCACAGCCGGCCAAGAGGTGACCCTCTCGGATCGCGCGTGGAACCTCCTCGTGCAGGTGCTGCCCAGTGCCACTCTCGACGACCTCATCGTCAGCTCCGGCAGGACGTCGACGGCCTTCGTCGAGGACCTCCTCGAACTCCTGACAAAGGACTTGGCGGCGATCGAGGGTTTCACGAACCCAGACGAGGTCGATGCAGCCCTGCGTGAGGCGGAGGCCGAGGACGAACGAGGCGACGCGCCTTCCATCGTGCCCGATGATCCACTTGCGGGAGCCGGTCCAACCGGATGGGAGAACGAACTCGCCTCGATCGCTGCCCGAGAGGGCGACGAGGAGGTTGACGACGAGGGCCACGTCCCCCTACTCGAAGGTGAAGACGCCGACTTCCTCAACCATGCCAAGGAGGTCGATGGATTCGACTTCGGGCTCGTTGGGATCGATGTTGGCCCGGTGAAGGGGCGCAACCTGCTCGAGAAGGACGACAGCTGGACGGGCATCCTCGGCGGCGAGTCGTCCACCGAGGCCGACACGGTTGGACCGGACGCAACCGAGTCCGAGGATTCCGAGGAAGAGTCATCCCCGGCCACCGTGATCGACCTGGGACTCGACGCTGACTCCCACGGCGACGACCTGTTGGGGTCCGTGCTCCACCGACTCGACGACGTCCTCACGGACGACGATGAGGATGGGGGAGACCGCGACGACCAGGCCGCAGGGACCTCGTTGGTCGACCTCCCGGCGTTCGAGCCAGAGGCGATCGAGTCGCCCAATGGCTGGGAACCGTTCCTCGAGGATGAGGAGTCCGAGGGCCCGGAGACCGTGGCCGACATGGACCATGTCCTGGTTGTCGACGACGCCGCCACCTATCTCGAACCGGTCGACGACCTGCAGGCAGAGGCCGATGAACTGCTCGCGGCAGTCGCCGCGCTCGAAGACGAGGAAGAGGAACCGACCGATGAGCTGGATGGGGTCGTCGACATCTCCGACGAGGAGCCGATGCTCCTCGAGCGGGTCGCCGAGTTGCTCGACGACGTCGAGGAGGACCTCCCAAGCGTCGAGAAGTTCGTTCCGTATGATGCCCGCGTGGTCGAGGACGCCGAAGCAGTGGACGACGCCACGGGGAGCGCCGAGCCCGAGGAGCGCCATCCCGCGGACGATCCAGCGCCGGGGATGTCGAACCTGCTCCGACGTCGGGCCCGAGGAGCGCTCGCCAAAGAGCTGCGATCGTTGAGCGACTGACATGGCCGAAACGAGCGGGGAGCTGGGATCCCTCCTCATCGAGGAAGGGCTTCTCTCACTCGACCAGTTGTACGAGGCCACTGACGCCGCCGAAGAGGCCGGGCAACCGTTGGCGCGCTACCTCGTCGAGCACTCCGTCGTCCCGGAGCAGGCGCTGGTGGCCACCCTCGCCCGGTCGATCGGCTACGAGTTCGTCGACCTGACAGAGGTAGCCATCGACCCGAATGCGGTCGCCCTCGTCCCCGAGCCGCTGGCCCGCCGCTACGGCGCCATTCCGTTCGCCTTCCAGGGCGATCTGCTCCTCGTGGCCCTCGCTGACCCGGCCAATGTGCTGGCGCTCGACGACATACGAGCCCTCACCGGTCGCGAGGTGGTTATCCGGGTGGCGACCCGGAGCGACATCGATGGAGCGCTGCGGCGAGTGCGCTCGTTCGACGAGCAGGTCACGGAGTTCACGTCTGGCGACGACGAGCTCGAGGAGGAAGACCTCCATGCGGTCGAGGCAGCCTCCGAGGACGCCCCGATCGTCAAACTCGTCAACATGCTCATCTCGAAGGCCGTGGGTGACCGCGCCTCCGACATCCACATCGAGCCCACCGACCGCGAGGTGCGCATCAGGTACCGGATCGATGGCGTGCTGCACGAGGTCATGCGCACACCCAAGAACACGCACGCAGCGACGATCTCCCGCCTCAAGATCATGTCGGACATCGATATCGCCGAGCGGCGCAAGCCACAGGACGGCCGCATCTCGGTTCGACTCCCCGGCACCAAGGTGGACCTGCGTGTGTCGACCCTCCCCACGATCTACGGGGAGAAGGTCGTGATGCGGATCCTGGACACCTCGACGGCCCTGCTCAACCTCTCAGACCTGGGCTTCGAGGAGGACACGCGGGCCAAGTACGAAGAGGCCTTCCGCAAGCCATACGGCACGATCCTCGTCACGGGTCCGACCGGATCCGGCAAGTCGACGACGCTGTACGCCACCCTCAACGTGCTGAACCAGCCGGACAGGAACATCATCACGATCGAGGACCCGGTCGAGTACCGCCTGGCCGGGATCAACCAGGTGCAGGTGAACCGCCGAGCCGGCCTCACGTTCGCGTCGGCACTGCGGTCCTTCCTCCGCCAGGACCCCGACATCATGCTCGTTGGTGAGATCCGGGACCTCGAGACGGCGAACATCGCCATCGAATCGGCTCTCACAGGGCACATGGTCCTCTCCACACTCCACACGAACACGGCGGCCGCTGCCATCGCGCGGCTCACCGAGATGGGTGTCGAACCCTTCCTCATCTCCTCGGCGCTCGACGCCGTGCTGGCACAGCGCCTCGCCAGGCGGCTCTGCGAGAAGTGCAAGGAGCCCTATGACCCGACGCCGGAGTCACTGATCGACGTCGGGTGGTCGGAGCCGGAACTCGAAGAGAACGGCGTGCCGAAGCTGTATCGGGCCATCGGCTGCTCGTCATGCTCGGGCACCGGCTATCGGGGGCGACTCGCCGTCCACGAGCTCATGGTGGTCAGCGAAGAGATCGAACGGATGACCGTCGAGCGGGCAACCGGCGACGACATCTCACGGAAGGCCGAGGCCCAGGGGATGCGAACGCTGCGGAGCGACGGCCTGAAGAAGGTGGAGCGCGGCCTGTCGTCGGTCGAAGAGATCCTTCGCGTGACGGTGTAGGCAGCAAATGATTCGCTCAAGCACACCTGTCACGGCGCCGAACATCGGGGAGGAGGCCCTGAAGCCATGAACCCATCACGCAAGTTCGGCGAGATGCTCGTCGATCGACATCTTCTCCAGAAAGACGACCTCGAGGTGCTCCTCATCGAGGAGCAGGACTCGGGCGTGCCGTTCGCCCAACTCGTCGTCGAGCGCAGCCTTGTCCGCGAAGAGGACCTGCTCAGGGTGTTCGCCGAACGGGTGGGTCTCGACTTCGTGGAACTCGATGAGGTCATCTTTGCCCCCGACGTGGTCGTCCGATTGGACGCCGAGACGTGCCGACGACTGAACGTGGTTCCGATCGAGATGGTGGGGAACTCGCTCAAGGTCGCCTTCTCGGATCCGTTCGACTCCGAACTCCTCCAGGAGGTGGAGCGGAGTGCAGGGTGTCCCATCCGTCCGGCGCTGGCGCCAGGCGACATGATTGCCGCGGCGATCGATGGCATCTTCGGGCGTGAGAAGGTCGCCGTTCCCGGGGAGGACGGCGAGCCGGTCGAGGTGGAAGAGGTGGCTCCA
Source organism: Acidimicrobiia bacterium (assembly GCA_020352575.1). Classification (GTDB taxonomy): domain Bacteria; phylum Actinomycetota; class Acidimicrobiia; order Spongiisociales; family JAENVV01. The sequence continues at coordinate 1,428,404 of CP070681.1, forward strand.
CAGGTCCACGTCAACCAACTCCTCCTCCTTCTCCTCGAGCACAAGGGATCCGACCTCCACCTCACCACGGGGAAGCATCCGACGATCCGCATCTTCGGCGAGCTCACCGAGCTCACGCAGTTCGACGAACTCACCCCCGCGGGGCTGCGGGAGATGCTCTACATGATCCTGACGGAGAAGCAGCGGGAACGCCTCGAGGAGGACCTCGAACTCGACTTCTCGCACCCGGTACCCGGCTACGCCCGCTTCCGCGTGAATGTCTTCTTCCAGCGGGACTCGATCGGCGCCGTCTTCCGGGCGATCCCGGAGCAGGTCATGTCGCTCAATCAGCTGGGCCTACCGCCCGTCGTCGAGACACTTGCCGGCTACCCCCGGGGACTGATCCTCGTCACCGGCCCGACCGGCTCGGGTAAGTCGACGACCCTTGCATCGGTGGTGGACATCATCAACCAGACCCGGGCGTGCCACATCCTCACCATCGAAGACCCCATCGAGTTCGTCCATACGCACAAGAAGGCACTCGTGAACCAGCGCGAGGTCGGTGGCGACACGCACGGCTTCGGTCCGGCACTGAAACATGCGTTGCGCCAGGACCCCGACGTGATCCTCGTGGGTGAGATGCGCGACCTGGAAACGATCCAGACCGCGCTGACCGCGGCCGAGACCGGGCACCTCGTGTTTGCCACCCTCCACACCCAGGACGCCCCGCAATCGATCGATCGCGTGGTCGACGTGTTCCCGGCACACCAGCAGGCGCAGGTCCGGGTCCAGTTGGCCGCGACCCTGCAGGCCGTGATCACCCAGCAGTTGCTTCCCCGAGCAGACGGTTCCGGTCGCGCAGTGGCAACGGAGGTCATGATCGCCACGCCTGCGGTGCGGAACCTCATTCGGGAAGCCAAGGCCCACCAGATCCACACCGCAATGCAGGCCGGGGGGAAGTTCGGTATGCAGACGATGGATCAATCGCTCTCCATGCTCGTCAAGCACGGCCAGATCTCCTACGACATGGCCGTTGAGCGGTGCTCGAACATCGAAGACCTGAAACGACTCCTCGGTCGGGTCGCCTAGGGAGGAGGACTGATGACCACCTACGCATACAAGGCCCAGGACACCCGGGGCAAGGTCAAGTCCGGTCAGGTGAAGGCCGCCTCCACTGCCGAAGCGGAGCGACAGCTCAAGGGCAAAGGGATGCAGCCGATCTCGATCGAGGAATCGGTGGCCACCGGCCTCCAGGCCGACATCAACATCCCCGGCATCACCAACCGGGTCGCCCTGAAGGACATCACGGTCTTCTCGCGGCAGTTCGCGACGATGATCAACTCCGGGCTCTCGCTCTTGCGAGCCCTGGCCATCCTTGCCGAGCAGACCGAGAACAAGACACTCTCGAAGACGATCCTCGAGGTGAAGTCCTCTGTGGAGCAGGGTCACAGCCTCAGCCAGTCCATGGCCCAACACCCCAAGATCTTCAACCACCTCTACGTGGCGATGGTACGTGCCGGCGAGACCGGTGGCGTGCTCGACGACTCCCTGAACCGCCTCGCGGAGACGCTCGAGAAGCAGATGTACCTCAAGCAGAAGATCAAGTCGGCGATGATGTACCCGGTCGCCGTCCTCGTGCTTGTCATCCTCATCGTTGCGGCGATGCTCATCTTCATCGTCCCGATGTTCGTCGACCTCTATGCCGACCTGGAGGGTGAGTTGCCGGCCATGACGAAGCTCCTGATCGGCCTCTCCGATGTGCTCGTCAGCTTCTGGTACCTGGTGTTGGGCGGGACGATCGGCGCCTACTTCGGGTTCCGGGCGTGGAAGGGCACCGACAAGGGTCGTCGCCAGTGGGATCGCATCAAGCTCAAGATGCCGGTCTTCGGCAAGCTCGTGCACAAGACGGCGATCGCTCGTTTCTCCCACACGCTTTCCGGGCTCATCACCACCGGGGTCCCGATCCTGCAGGCGATGGAGATCGTCGGCGACACCTCGGGCAACGCCGTGGTCGAGGATGCCCTCATGGCGGCGAAGGCCTCGGTGTCCGAGGGTGAGTCGATCGCAGGACCATTGGCGGCCGCGGGCACCGTATTCCCCCCCATGGTGGTCCAAATGGTCTCCGTCGGTGAGGAGACCGGCGCCCTCGACCAGATGCTCGAGCGTATCGGCACCTTCTACGACCAGGAGGTCGACGCGATGGTGGAGGGGCTCACCTCCCTCATCGAGCCGATCCTCATCGTCTTCATGGGTGGAGCAGTCGGTGGCATCCTCGTCTCCTTGTACCTCCCGATGTTCAACATCGTGAACCTCATCTAGGC
>CP070681.1:1430803-1444592 GCA_020352575.1 Acidimicrobiia bacterium
AGGTAGGTGGCGGGCACATGGCCCTGCCCCATGTCGGCCTCGTAGTCCTTGCCCACGAAGTACGGCGGGGAGGTGACGACGAGCGCCACCGAGTTCTCTGCAACCTGGCGCTCGGTCATCGCGGCGGCGTCGCCGAGGAAGATCCGATCTCGCTGGGCGTGCGCGGCGACGGTGGCGTCCTTGGAGATCACCGGCGCGGTGAAGCGGCTGTAGAAGCCCGACGAGTCGTGGCTCTCCCGCCGGCCCGCGCCGAACGCCTGTGTCACCGTTCCCATGGCGGGGCAGCGTACGGAAGGAGCGCGCGCGGCACCAGCGTTGATCGCCATCTCCACGAACTTGATATGACTCGACTCAGGTATACTGCAACGAGATTCTGAACGAGACAGGAGTACCCCATGGCCAAGGCAGTTGGCATCGACCTCGGCACCACGAACTCGGTGGTCGCCGCACTCGAAGGCGGCGAGCCCGCGATCATCCCGAACTCCGAGGGTGGCCGCACCACCCCTTCGATCGTCGCGTTCAAGGACGGTGAGGTCCTCGTCGGCGAGGTCGCCAAGCGCCAGGCCATCACCAATCCGGACGCCACCATCCGCTCCGTGAAGCGGCACATGGGTACGAATTGGACCGCCGACGCAGAGGGGAAGTCGTACACCGCACAGGAGATCTCGGCCCGCGTACTCATGAAGCTCAAGCGTGATGCCGAGGCCTACCTCGGTGACGAGGTCACGCAGGCCGTCATCACCGTCCCCGCCTACTTCAACGACGCGCAGCGCCAGGCCACCAAGGAAGCCGGCCAGATCGCCGGCCTCGAGGTCCTCCGCATCATCAACGAGCCGACGGCCGCCTCCCTCGCCTACGGCCTCGACAAGGAGGACGACCACACGATCCTCGTCTACGACCTCGGTGGCGGCACCTTCGACGTCTCCCTCCTCGAGATCGGTGATGGGGTGTTCGAGGTGAAGGCCACCTCCGGCGACACCCGCCTCGGCGGTGACGACTGGGACGACGCCGTCATCGACTGGCTCGTCGAAGGCTTCAAGAACGAGCACGGCGTCGACCTGTCGGCGGATCGCATGGCGTCCCAGCGCCTCAAGGAGGCCGCAGAGAAGGCCAAGATCGAGCTTTCGTCGGTCATGGAGACCGAGGTGAACCTCCCGTTCATCACGGCCACCGACGCCGGCCCACTCCACCTGCAGCGGAAGCTGTCCCGGACGGAGTTCCAGCGGATCACCTCCGACCTCCTCGAGCGCACGAAGTCCCCGTTCCACCAGGTCATCAAGGACGGCGGAGTGTCGGTCGCCGACATCGACCACGTGGTCCTCGTCGGCGGCTCGACCCGTATGCCCGCCGTGGCAGAGCTCGTGAAGGAGCTCACCGGCAAGGAGGCCCACAAGGGCGTCAACCCGGACGAGGCCGTCGCGGCCGGAGCCGCCATCCAGGCCGGCGTGCTCAAGGGCGACGTGAAGGACGTCCTCCTGCTCGACGTCACGCCCCTCACCCTCGGCATCGAGACGAAGGGCGGCGTGATGACCCGCATGATCGAGCGGAACACGACCATCCCGACCCGCAAGTCGGAGATCTTCACCACGGCCGAGAACAACCAGCCCGAGGTCGAGATCCACGTCCTCCAGGGCGAGCGCGCCATGGCGAACGACAACAAGAGCCTCGGCAAGTTCCGGCTCACCGGCATCCCGCCCGCGCCCATGGGCATCCCGCAGGTCGAGGTCACGTTCGACATCGACGCCAACGGCATCGTCCATGTCACGGCCAAGGACAAGGCGACGAACAAGGAGCAGGCGATGACCATCACCGGTGGCACCGCCCTCGCCGACTCCGAGATCGATCGCATGGTGAAGGACGCCGAGGCGTACGCCGAGGAGGATGCCGCCCGCCGCGAGAAGGTGGAGACCCGCAACCAGGCCGACCAGCTCGTCTACCAGACCGAGCAGCTCCTCGATGAGCAGAAGGACCAGCTCACCGATGAGGAGCGCGATGCCATCACCGCCGCCCTCGGCGAGCTCAAGGCCGAGCTCGACCACGAAGACGCCACCTCGGAGTCGATCCGGGAGAAGATGGAGGCGACGATCACCGCTTCGCAGGCCCTCGCCCAGCGGCTCTACGCCCAGGCCGCCCAGGAGCAGCAGGCCGACGCCCCCTCGGATGACGACGAGGACATCGTCGAGGCCGAGATCGTCGACGACGAGGACGAGGCCTAAGGGCCTCGTCCTCCAGGACCTGACATGACAGACCACACCGAGCCGACCGAGGTGCCGATCGACGAGCACTCGGAGGTCGAGATCGCCCCGGCACCCTCGCCGGAGGAACTCGGCATCGAGTTGCCCGACGGGCCGGAGGAGGCCATCGACGTGCTCCTGCGGGCTGTTGCCGAGGCCCGCGCCGAGGGCGCGGAACTGCGAGACGGACACCTGCGGGCCCTCGCCGAAGCCGACAACATCCGGAAGCGCTCGATCCGCGACCGCGCCGCGCTCATCGAGCAGGCCACCGAACGCACGATGCACAAGCTGCTGCCCGTCCTCGACTCGTTCCGTGCCGGCCTCGAGGTCGAGGCGACCACCGAGGTCGAGCAGAAACTCCGCAATGGGATGTCGGGGGTCTTCACCCAACTGATGGATGTGCTCTCCTCGGAGGGACTCGTTGCCATCGAGGCCGAGGGCGAGCCGTTCGACCCCTCGTTCCACGAGGCGATCTCGGTCCTGGGCGAGGGCGACGCGCTCGTCGTGCACCACCAGATGCGTCCCGGCTACCGCCTCGGCGAGCGGGTGCTCCGGCCGGCTTCGGTCGTCGTCGGACCCGCACCGGAGGTCGACGGGTCGTGAACCGGGCGTGGGTCGAGACGGACTACTACTCGATCCTCGGGGTGCCGAATGGGGCCTCGAAGGACGAGATCCGTCGCGCCTACCGCAAGCTCGCCCAGCAGCACCATCCCGACGCCAACAACGGTGACGAGAAGGCCGAGGAACGGTTCAAGGAGGTCTCCGAGGCGTACGCCGTCCTCTCGGATGACGAGAAGCGCAAGGAGTACGACGAGGTCCGCCGACTCGTCGGCACCGGTGGATACCGGGACGGCGCCTTCGGCTTCCCAGGGTTCAACGGACAGAGGGGGGGTGGCACCAACTTCGAGGACATCTTCTCCGGGATGGGCGGCATGGGTGGCCTCGGCGACCTCTTCGGCGGCGGCGCCGGACCCGCCCGCTCGGCGAGGGGACGCGACGTCACGACCACCGTGACCCTCGACCTCCCCGACGCCATCAACGGCGTCTCGAGGACCGTCCGGATCACCGGCGACACCTCCTGTTCGCGGTGCGGGGGGGCCGGCGCCGAGCCGGGGACCTCACCAACGGTCTGCACGACGTGCGGCGGTTCAGGTCGGACGAACCTCAACCAGGGCCTCTTCTCATTCGCACAGCCCTGCCCCCAGTGCGCCGGCTCGGGCCAGGTCATCCCCACCCCCTGCACCACCTGCCGCGGGTCGGGTACCGAACGGCGGGTACGCACCATCAGCGTCAAGATCCCGGCCGGCGTCGAGGACGGTGCGACGGTACGGGCGAAGGGCAAGGGTGCCCCGGGCCCCCGCGGCGGGCAGCCCGGAGACCTCCTCATCCAGGTCAAGGTGCGCCCCCATGACCAGTTCGGTCGCAAGGGCGACCACCTCACCAGCCGCGCAGTGATCGGTTTCCCCGACGCTGCCCTCGGCACCCAGATCGAGGTGCCGACACTCGACGAACCGGTGCGGGTGAAGATCCCGGCGGGTACCCAGCCGGGTACGCAGTTCCGCGTGAAGGGCAGGGGCGTCCCACGCAAGGGCGGCCGCCGCGGCGACCTCATCGTCACAGTCGATGTCGAAGTCCCGAGGCGGCTCTCCCGCAAGGCAAAGAAGGCACTCGTCGACTATGCGTCGATCACCGGTGAACCGTTGACGGAAGAGGAGGACACAGATGAGTGACGAACGAACCCAGGCACTGTTCGTGATCTCGGTGGCCGCCGAGCTCGCCGGCATGCATCCCCAGACACTCCGCATCTACGAGCGGCGTGGCCTCCTGGAGCCATTCCGCACCCCCGGCGGCACCCGCCGCTACAGCCAGGAGGACATCGAACGCCTCGCCACCATCCAGGAGCTGTCCGAACAGGGGCTCACCCACGAGGGCATTCGCAAGGTGCTGGCACTCCGTGAGCGGGTGGCGGAACTCGAACGGGAGAACGAACGACTCGCCGGACGCCTCGAGAAGGCGCGGGAGCGAATCCAGTACCTCACCGAAGGTGTCGAGGAGCCTTCGTACGAGATCGTGCTGCGACGCACGACCCGCACGCACTTCGACTGACGACGGGACCGCGTCACCTACCCGTGGCCCGAGATGCAGTCCTAACCTCTTCCACCTCTTTGGAGAGGAGAATGGACATGCAACGAGTGCTGCGCATCCTCGCCCTCGTGCTCGCCCTCGCCCTCGTGGCGGCGGCCTGCGCCGACGACACCGCCGATGGTGACTTCGAGACGGGTGACAACGGCCTTCCGGACCTCGGGGGTATGGAGGTGACGGTCGGCGTCGAGAACGCCTATCTGCCCTTCAACTACATCCCGCTCGGCGAGACTGAAGGCCAGGGCTGGGACTACGACGCCTGGCGGGCGATCTGCGACCTGCTGAACTGTGAGCCGGTCTTCGTGCAGGCCGGTTGGCCGGCGGTCATCGACCAGGTGGCGAATGGTGAACTCGACACGGCGGCCGACGGCATCTCGATCACCGATGAACGCGACGAGATCGCGGACTTCTCCGACCCGTACATGACGGTCCAGCAGAAGTTCATCATCGGCATCGACAGCAGCTACAGCGACACGGACTCGATCATCGACGACGAGGACGCCATCATCGGCACCCAGGTCGGCACGACGAACTACGAGTTGGCCATCACCCTCGTCGACGAGTCCCGCGTGCAGGCGTTCGACCAGTTCGGGCTCGCTGTGCAGGCACTCATCTCCGGCGACGTCGACGCCGTCATCATCGATGACGCTGCAGGCCTCGGCTATGTCGGCGAGAACGCCGACAAGGTGAAGACCGCCGACGGCGCCCTCCAGTCCGACCCGCTCGGATTCATCTTCCCCACGGGCTCGAACCTCGTGGACCCGGTGAACCAGGCGCTCGAGGCGCTCAAGGACGACGGGACCCTCGAGGAACTCGGCCGGAAGTACTTCACGGACTCCTTCACCATCACCTACGACGACATCGAAGGCTGAGCGCTCGCTCACCCTCGAGCAGACGGGCCGGCCCACCTGGGCCGGCCCGTTCGCGTCACACGGCACCCGCCTTCCCGCCTACGCTCGCCCCATGGCCAAGCCCGTCACCGATCCGAGCGCAGCGGCTCCGTCGTTCGCCCCCACCCGGCGCCTCGAGCCCTGGCAGTGGGGCATGCTCGCCGTCGTGGCCTTCATGGCCGTGCTGGTCGCCATCAACCCGAACTTCCGTGAGGCCTACGACGAAATCGTCCCGCAGGGGATCTGGCTCACGCTGCGGATCACCGCCGTTGCGTTCGTTGCGGCGAACGCCCTCGGCCTGCTGATCGGGCTCGGACGGGTCTCCAAGAACCCGTGGATCTCGAACATCTGCGCGTTCTACGTCGAGTTCGTCCGTGGCGTGCCCGTGATCGTGTTCATCTTCTTCATCGCCCTGTCGATCATCCCGGACACGGCCCGGGCGCTCGGCATCCCGACCCGGTCGGTGGGCATGGAGGCGAGGGCGACCATCTCCCTCAGCCTCTTCTACGCGGCGTTCATCGCAGAAGTGGTGCGCGCCGGCATCCAGTCGGTTGGCTCGGGCCAGGTGGAGGCCGGCCTCTCCGTCGGGCTGCACCCGCGGCAGGTGACACGATTCGTGGTGCTCCCCCAGGCGATCCGCAACGTATACCCGGCCTTCGCCAACGACCTCATCGCCCTGTTCAAGGACACATCACTGGTGAGCGTCCTCGCCGTGAACGAGATGACACAGGAGGCACGCCTCTACTCGGGTTCGAGTTTCCGGTTCTTCGAGTCGTTCGTGATCCTGATGGTCGCCTACGTGGCGATCACGGCCGTGCTCTCGTTCATCCTGAGTTGGATCGAACGGAGGATCGCCATCCCCGACCGCTGATCACTTGTTGAGCGAGTCCCGGATCTCCCTGAGCAGGACGATGTCCTCGGAGGGTTCCTCGGGCGCTGCTTCTTCGTCCTCTTGCTCGAAGGCGGCCTGGGCCCGGTTGTAGGCCTTCACGACGAGGAACATGACGAACCCGATGATGACGAAGTCGAGCGATGCCTCGAGGAACGCACCGACCGAACCCTCGGGCAGGCCCGTTGCCTCGTCGATCTCGCCGAACACCCAGACTCCGGTGAGGTCCGGGATGCCGAAGATGAGGCCGATGAGTGGCGACACGATGCGGCCGGTGAACGCCGTCACGACTTCCTTGAAGGCAACGCCCATCACGAACGCGACCGCAAGGTCGATGAGGTTGCCGCGCATGATGAACTCGCGGAACTCCTTGATCACTGCCTACTCCTCCTGGTGACTGCGGGCGAGGCTAGCGACCACCCCGTCGGCTCTCCTGCACTCGACCCGATACCACCGCTACCGTGCCGGGCCATGGAACGCTCCCGCCCGGCCTTCACCGACATGGCCATCTCCGACCGCGCCGAGGAGACGACAGCGGCAATCACGCTCGAGTGGCGCGGACGGATCTGGCATGGCGAGGCCACTGGTCCCATCGACCGGGACCACCGGCAACGACTGGTCGGGGAGGCCGCGCTCGACGCCGTGCATCGACTCTTCGAACCAGAGGTGACGCTCGACCTGACCGGGGTCGCAGCAACAGACCTCGGGGGGATGACCATGGCAGTCGCGCAGGTGGAACTCCATCCGTCGGGCAACCGGTTCGCAGGGAGTGCCCTCGTCCGCGACGGCAGTGTCGAAGAGGCCACGGTCCGCGCCGTCCTCGATGCCATGAATCGGTCGATCGAGCGCACGACTGCCACGAACCCCGACTGAGGGCCGGCCTCCGTTTCCCGATTCGTCGACTCATCGTGCACCCAGAGTGGGGTGCGCACGCGCCGGCCCCCGGGGCACCCACTCCCCGGGGGCCAGTGACCGCGCGGATCCCCAAGAGACCCACGACGCAATCCTACCGGAGGGTCACTCCGAGTATCGGATCCCCTACTCCGAGTGTGTACCCAGCACGCATCGTGGCGATCATGGCGTCGACATTCCTCTCCCGCGAGATGGGCGTGCACCGCCTCCCCACATGCCCCCACGCAGGAGTCACAACCGTGGCGACCCCCTATACTCGCGCCGCTGCTTCGGCAGTACCCCTTGTCCCAAGGCATCCCACGGCTGCGGGACGAGACGGGGGCGTGGTGAAGTCTGGAGTTCACGCCGGCCTGTCAAGCCGGAGGTCGCGGGTTCAAATCCCGTCGTCCCCGCCACGAGGCCCCTCCACGGAGGGGCCTCGGGTGCAACAACCCATGGTCAGGTAGCTCAGCTGGAAGAGCGCCGGTCTGAAAAACCGGAGGTCGGCGGTTCGATCCCGCCCCTGACCACTCGAGAAGCCCGACCCAGCCCCCGCTTCCAGCGGGGGTCTTCTCGTCATTGCACCCGAAGGCGCGCTCCCAGTTGTCCGCCCTTCGGTATGGTCGACTCGTGGAGATCCCGCCCGTCCGGTACGCCCTGACCTCCGACGACGTGCGGATCGCGTTCCAGGACTTCGGAGTCGGGCCACCGGTCGTGTTCTGCATGGCCGCCTTCACCCACCTCACCGGCCTGTGGAACGTCGACCTCGTGCGACGTCGGCTGCTCGAACCCGCCGCACTGAGCCAACGAGTGCTCATCTTCGACCACCGGGGATCCGGACTCTCCGACGGCTTCGACGCACCTCCCTCGCTGGCAGCGCGATCCCTCGACGTCGTCGCCGTGTTGGACGCTGCAGGTGTCGAGCGGGCCAGCCTCTCCGGCTTCGACCTCGGCGGGCAGGTAGCGGTCGCGTTCGCAGCCCTCTATCCGGATCGCGTCGAACGACTCGTCCTCACCAACAGCCGCTTCGGACCCGGCGGAAGAGAGCTTGCCGAAGCGCTCAACCCCGAGGTGGAGGTCCACGCCTCCAGTTCTGCAGAGGCTCGCCTCGAGCAGGTCCGGCGAGCGATCGGGCTCGGCACCGAACACGAGTGGGTCGAGACGACCCCGAGCGCACTCAAACATCCCGACTACATCGCCGCCCGGGCCGAGTACGAGCGACTCGTCGGCTCGCGCGACGTGTGGCGCAAGCAGATCGAGGCCATCGCCGACCTCGACATCACGGAGCTCGCCCCCCTCGTCCAGGCGGAGGCACTCATCACCTTCAACGACAACCGGGTCCATCACCTCGGCTACGCGAGGCTCCTGGACGAGTTGATCCCGCACTCCACACTCATCGAGTTCGATGGTGAGGACGTCGAGTACTGGGTCGGCGACAACTGGGCCGACATCACTGACCAGCACGTCCGATTCATCACCGGAAAGGCACCCCAGGTCCCCGTCACGAACCGGTTCGGCGTCGTCATGTTCACGGACCTCGTCGGCTCCACCTCCACTTCCCTGGCACTCGGCGACGCGGCGTGGAAGGCTCGACTCGAGCAATACGACAGGGCCGCCGAGGCCGCGATCCCCGCCCACAATGGGCGCATCGTCAAGCACACGGGCGACGGCCACCTGGCCATCTTCGACCGTCCAGACGATGCCCTCCGCGCCGCGCTCAGGCTGCGAGATCGACTCGAAGCGGCAGGCATCCCCCTCCGGACGGGACTGCACGCCGGCCTCGTCGAGGAACGGGGCGAAGACATCTCCGGCACCGTGGTCAACCTCGCCTCCCGTGTGGAGTCCGCTGCCGACACGAACGCAGTGTTCGTCACCTCGACGGTGAAGGACATGCTCATGGGCACCCGTTTCAGATTCGAGGCGACCGGCATGCACACGCTGTCCGGGTTCGACGAACCCTGGAGCCTCTTCGCCGCTGCAGGCGACGCCTGAGGAGACCTCCTACGATCGCTCCCATGGCACGTGATCTGTCCTCGGTCGACCCCACGCTCCATGCTGCCCTCAAGCGGTTCCCGCCCGTCACCTTCGGACCGGCGACCACGCGGCTCATGCGGTTCGCCAACCGCTGGGTGCCCGACCCGGTGCACGCACCCGACCTCGAGAGCACGAAGCGCTCCGTTCCCGAAAGCGGCCGAACGGTCTGGATCCATCGCCGACACAGTGGGACGAGCCCCGTCCTGTTCTGGCTCCACGGAGGCGGGCACGTCATCGGCGACCCGGAGCAGCGTCGGTGGGCTGCCGTCCTCACCTCCCGGGTCGACTGTGTCATGGTCTCTGCGGGGTACCGCCTCTCCCCCGAGCATCCGTTCCCGGCTTCCCTGGACGATGCGCATGCCGCGTTCCACTGGATGCTCGAAGCGGCCGACGACCTCGGGCTCGACCGCACACGCGTCGTGATCGGCGGTGAAAGCGCCGGGGGAGGGCTCGCGGCCTCCCTCGTCCAGCGACTCGTCGACGAGGGCACGCCGATCGGAGGACAGCTCCTCGTCTACCCGATGCTCGATGACCGGACTGCGGCTCGCACCGACATCGGGCCCAAGGAGCACCTCGTCTGGAACAACGCCTCCAACCGCTTCGGATGGGGGTCGTTCCTCGGCATGCCCCCCGGCGCCCAGGCGACGCCCCCGTACGCCGTGCCGGCGCGACGCGAGGACCTGTCCGGTCTCCCACCCGCGTGGATCGGGGTTGGCGACCTGGACCTCTTCCTCGACGAAGACACCGCCTACGCCGATCGCCTACGAGCAGCTGGTGTCGACGTCGAGTTCGTCGTCTCGGAGGGCGGGCCACACGGCTTCGTGTCGCTGGCTCCGCTTGCGCCCATCAGCCAGCGGCTCTTCGATTCGGCGGGTGCCTTCCTCGCGGCCAGGTTCGGGGCCGGCTAGCGGGCCAGGCCGAGCGCTTCGACATCGGCTCGCAGGTCGGCCTCCCGATCCTCGCCCAGTTCGACGAGGGGGAGCCGCACCGGTCCCTGCGGGAGTCCCATTCGGCCGAGCCACGCCTTCAACTCGGCGATGGGCACGACCCCCTCCCTGTGGGTGAGCCACGGGTCCCGCATCCACTTCTGGAAGGCAGCCCGATGGGGCGCCAGGGTGCCACTGATGCGTCGGGCCTCGTCCAAGTCGCCCCGCTGGGCCGCACGGGTGTAGTCGAGGACGGGCCGATCCTCGGCGGTCTGGAACATCGCAAGCGCGGGCGTGGACATGAGGGCCCGAAGGCCGTGGTCCAGGTGGAGGTCCAGCCACTCGTCCTCTGCGGCGTCGCATACGACGATGCGATCCCCCACCCGCTCGAGCAGGGCGACCACGTCGTCCTTCGGCTTCGGGTGTTTGATCCCGCACACGGCATCGATCTCGCACAGGCGCTCGATGAGGTCGTGAGAGATCGAGTAGCCCGAGTAGGCCGTGTTGAACAAGAAGATCGGTATCGAGGTCCGGCGGGCGAGTTCCTCGTACCAGGCGACGACGAGGTGCTCGGCGGGCCGCGGCGGGAAGTACGGGTTCATCACGATCGCGAACTCCATGCCGATCTCCTCGGCATGCCTCGTGAGGCGCACGGTGTGCTCGAACACGTGGTGACTCGTCTGGCCCATCACCGGGACCCGTCCAGCCGCCGTGTCGGTGACGAGTTCATGCACCCTGCGGCGCTCCTCGACGGTCATCGCCCAGAACTCACCCATCATCCCGCCGCAGAAGATCCCATCGACCTCCAGGCCCGACACGTAGTGCTCCACCGATCGGCGGAGGGCGTCCTCGTCGATGGCGGCACCGTCCGGGGTGAACGGCGTCGGGATGGCCACCCACAGCCCCGACACCCGTTCGAACGCGGCCTCCTTCTGAGCGCTCGAAATCATCCGTGCTCCTTCCGTGTGCGGCGAGCCTACGTACGGACAACCCGGGAGAGGGCGTATCGTCGGGGTCCACGCCAAGAAGGACACAGGACATGGAATACCGCCGCATGGGCAACAGCGGACTCAAGCTGAGCGTGCTCTCGTTCGGCTCATGGGTCACATTCGGCAAGCAGCTCGACGACGACCTCGGACTCGAGAGCATGCAGGCCGCGTGGGACGCCGGCGTGAACTTCTTCGACAACGCCGAGGTCTACGCCAACGGCGAGTCGGAGCGGATCATGGGTCAGGCGCTCCAGCGCCTCGAATGGCCCCGCCACTCCTACGTGATCAGCACCAAGTTCTTCTGGGGCATCCACGACGGACCAAACACGCGCAACACCCTGAACCGGAAGTACCTCCTCGAGGCCATCGACTCCTCGCTCGAACGCCTCCAGCTCGACTTCGTCGACCTCGTGTACTGCCACCGGCCCGATCCGGATACTCCGATCGAGGAGACCGTGTACGCCATGTCCGACATCGTCTCGTCCGGCAAGGCCCACTACTGGGGTACCTCGGAGTGGTCGGCCGACGAGATCCGGGCGGCGTGGGAGATCGCCGAGCGGCACCACCTCCACAAGCCGCAGGTGGAGCAGCCCGAGTACAACCTCTTCCGCCGCGACAAGGTGGAGAAGGAGTACACCCGCCTCTACGAGGACCTCGGACTCGGCACCACCACGTGGAGCCCGCTCGCCTCGGGCCTCCTTACCGGCAAGTACCTCGACGGCATCCCCGAGGGCAGTCGCGGCTCGTTCGTGCGGTTCCTCCAGGACATGCTCACCAACGAAGAGGCGAACGAGAAGGTGCGGCGCCTCCAGCCGATCGCCGAGGAACTCGACGCCTCCCTGGCCCAGCTCGCCATTGCGTGGTGCGCGGCCAACCCGAACGTCTCGACCGTCATCACGGGCGCGAGCAGCCTCGAGCAGGTCAACCACAACATGGCCGCGAAGGACCTCATCGAGCAGCTCGACGCGGACGTGCTCGGCCGGATCGACGAGATCTTCGGCTAGGCCTGCGGAGGTCCGGTCGACCCACGCACGGCGAGGGTCGTCGGGGCCACCTCGTGGATCGGCGGTCCGGGGGCCTCGAGTTGGTCGAGCACTCGGCGCGCCGCCAACGACCCGAGCTCCACGACGTCTTGGCGCACCGTCGTGAGGTCGAGGAGGTCGGCGAGGTCGTGGTCGTCGAACCCCACCACCGAGAGGTCCTCGGGGACCCGAATCCCGAGTGACCGGGCAGCACTCAGCACACCGAACGCCATCTCGTCGCTGAAGGCGAAGATGGCAGTCGGCGTCTCCTTCGCACCGAGCAGACGGGTGGCGGCGTCCACACCGCCCCGGGTCGTGAACTCGCCGTAGGCCGTCTCCATCACCTCGAGGCCCGCCTCGGCGAGTCCGGAACGGAACCCGCGGGCGCGCTCGAAGGGGGTCGAGTGCTCGATTGCGACACCCGGTTCGCCGTCGATCATGGCGATCCGGGTGTGACCCAGGCGGACGAGGTGGCGGGCCACCGTGGAGGCTGCCTCGAAGTTGTCGATGAGCACGGAGTCGAATCGGTCGGTTCGTGATCCGGCGGTCACGACGGTCGAGACGGTCTCGGCGATCGCCTCCACCTCCTCGTGTTCGAGGTGGAGGTCGACGAGCAGGAGCCCGTCCACCCGACGGTTGAGCGAGCGCACCCGGTCCACGACCGCACTCGGGTGGCTCCGATCGGCGATCGACAACAAGAGGTCGAATCCCTCATCGACGAGCACCCGCTCGACTCCCGCCAACATGCGCCCGGCGTACCAGGTGTCCACGTTGCCGGCGAGGAGGCCAATGGTGGAGGTCGTGCCTGCGGCGAGTCGCACGGCACTCGGGTCCGGTTCGTAGCCGAGCGCCTCGGCTGCCCGCCGCACCCTCTCGCGCGTGGCCGGCGCGACATTGGGGAGTCCTCGGAGCGCCCTGCTCACCGTGGCGAGGGAGACCCCTGATTCCCGTGCGACATCGTCGATCGTGATCTTCACCAGCGCGATGTAAGCGCTTTCAGTGGCGCAGCGCAATCCCTGCCGAGCGGGTGGGATCCCCGGAGGGGGCAGGGGTGACGACGGGGATCCGGTCCCTCCGATGTCAGTGGCTCACACGGACCCTGCGTCGATGCCGATGTCCGTCGACGAACCCCCACCCGCCGTGAGCCCCCCAAGGCCGTCGAATACCCGCAAGGCGTATCGATCGGTCATGCCTGCCACGAAGTCGATGACGTTCTCCTCGACCGCGTCACCAGGCCGCAGCGACCCTTCGGGCATCTCGTCGGGGTGTTCGTTGAAGTGCTCGACGAGGGTGCGCACCACCCGCATGGCGTGCGACCGCTGCGACTCCGTCCCGGGGCGGAGGTAGACACGCTCGAACATGAAGGCCCGGAGCTCGTGCATCACCGCGAGCACGTCATCGGCCATGCGGAGTTGGCTCCCACCGGATGAGCCATCGACCACCGCCCGCACCATGGTGTCGATCCACTCCGAGCCCGGGACGCCGAATACCTCGAGGGACGCCGAGGGGAGGTCGCCGAGGCCGAGGACGCCCGCACGCATCGCATCGTCGACGTCGTGGGTGAGGTACGCGATGCGATCGGCGAACCGGCACGCCATGCCCTCTGGGGTGGCGGGAGGCGGATCGATCTTCCACGAATGGGCGCGGATGCCGTCGAGCACCTCCCACGAGAGGTTGAGCGGTTCCAACTCCGACAGCAGCCGCACGCCGTGGGCCGAGTGCAGCCACTCCCCCTCGACGAACTCACTGAGTGCGTCCTCGCCGGTGTGGCC
>CP070681.1:1444692-1463824 GCA_020352575.1 Acidimicrobiia bacterium
ACCGACCACGCAGGCATCGCCACCCAGAACGTGGTGGAGCGCGAGCTCGCGGTGGAAGGCGTGTCACGCCACGACCTCGGTCGCGACGCCTTCATCGAGCAGGTCTGGGAGTGGAAGCATCGGTATGGCAGCCGCATCACCGAGCAGATGCGCCGGCTCGGCGACTCCTGCGACTGGACCCGTGAGCGGTTCACGATGGATGACGGCCTCTCCACCGCCGTGCGCGAGGTGTTCGTCTCGCTCTACGAGCAGGACCTGATGTACCGGGGCAATCGCATCATCAATTGGTGCCCCCGCTGCACGACCGCCCTCGCCGAGATCGAGGTCGAGTACTGGGACGAAGACGGCGAACTCGCCTCCATCGCCTACCCCCTCACCTCGGGCGAGGGCCAGATCGTCGTGGCCACCACCCGAGCCGAGACGATGCTCGGCGACACCGCGGTGGCCGTGCACCCCGACGACGAACGGTACGCCCACCTCGTCGGACAGGCCGTGACGCTCCCACTCGTCGGCCGGGAGATCCCGGTCATCGCCGACGAGCATGTCGATCCCGAGTTCGGCACGGGTGCCGTGAAGGTGACCCCCGCCCACGACCCCAATGACTTCGCCATCGGTGAGCGCCACGACCTGGAGCAGGTCAACGTCATGGACGAGCACGGCGTGATCAATGAGAAGGGCGGGCGCTTCGAGGGCTTGGACCGCTTCGATGCCCGGCGTGCCGTCAAAGAGGCCCTCGATGGCCTCGGGCTCCTCGTGGGCGTCGAGGACCACCAGCACTCCGTCGGCCACTGCTATCGCTGCAGCACCGTCGTCGAGCCGTATCTCTCGCTCCAGTGGTTCGTGAAGGTGCGTCCGATCACGGTGCCGGCGATCGATGCCGTCCGTGACGGGTCGAGCCGGTTCGTGCCGAAGCGATGGGAGAACTCCTACTTCAACTGGATGGAGAACCTGAGGGACTGGTGTGTGAGCCGCCAGATCTGGTGGGGTCACCGCATCCCCGCCTGGTACTGCGAGAATGCCGCCGAAGGCGGGTGCCAGGAGACCTACGTGTCCCGCGAGGACCTCACGGCCTGTCCGGACTGTGGCGGGCCCGTCACCCAGGACGAAGACGTGCTCGACACGTGGTTCTCGTCGGCGCTCTGGCCGTTCTCGGTCTTCGACTGGCCCAACGAGACCCCTGACCTCGCCACGTTCTACCCCAACCAGGTGATGGTGACGGGTTTCGACATCATCTACTTCTGGGTCGCCCGGATGATGCAGATGGGCATCCACTTCATGGGTGAGGTGCCGTATCCCGACATCGTGATCCACGGCCTCGTCCGCGCCCAGGACGGCCGCAAGATGTCGAAGTCCCTCGGTAACGCCATCGACCCGCTCGAGGTGGCCGATGAGTACGGCGCCGACCCACTCCGCCTTGCCCTCCTCCAAGCCGCGGCCCCCGGCCACGACGTCCCGCTCGACATGGAGTGGGTCGCCGGGGCGCGCCGTTTCGGCAACAAGGTGTGGAACGCTGCACGCTTCGTGCTCGGGAACCTCGAGGGCCAGGTGGTCGAGGCCGATGGTGGCTATCCGGAGGACCCCGGACCGGCCGACCGGTGGATCCTCCACCGACTCTCCGAGGTGAGCGTTCGATTCGACGAGTTGTGCGACGAGTACCGGTTCTCCGACGCGTTCGGCCTGCTCTACAACTTCATGTGGTCCGAGTTGTTCGACTGGTACCTCGAGATGGCGAAGGTCGGGCTCCGTGACGAGGCCACCGCCGCCACGACCCGCCGCACGCTCGCGGTGGCGTTGCGCGACGTCGTCAAGCTCCTCCACCCCGCCATGCCGCACCTCACCGAGGAACTCTGGTCCCACCTGGTGGGGGAGGGGTTCGTCGCGTCGTCGACGTGGCCGGCGCCGCCCGACGTGGCCGCGCCCGAGGGCGTCGACGTCCTCCAGGATCTCATCGGTCGCGTGCGGTCGTTCCGTTCCCAACACGGGATCTCCCCGAGGCAGCGCATGGATCTCCTCGTCGCCGAGGGCGGCGAAGCGGTCGAGGGCTGGTGGTCGGGGCAGTTCGAGGCACTCGCCAACGCCGACCTCGTGGTCGTCGAGGCCGACCCGGGGCCCGGGCACACGCGACTCGTGAGCGGGCCCGTCCACGCGTTCATCCCGCTCGCCGGCCTCATCGACGTCGATGCAGAGAAGGCGCGATTGGCCAAGGCGATCGGTGAGATCGAGGGCGATCTCAGGAAGTCGGAGGGCAAGCTCGCCAACACCGGTTTCGTCGCCAACGCGCCCGAGGCGGTGGTCGAGAAGGAGCGTGCCAAGGTGCAGGAGTTGAGCGCTCGCCGCGCCTCGCTCCTCGGTCAACTCGAAGAACTCGGATGATCGACTCCCGCGAGGGGGCGATCGCCTGGCTCGACGACCACATCGGGCGTGGCATCAGGCTCGGCCTCGACCGCATGCGCGACCTCATGGCCGTGCTCGGCGACCCCCAGGCCGACTACGACCTGATTCACGTGGCCGGCACCAACGGCAAGACGACCGTGGCCAGGGTGGCCTCATCCGTGCTCGTGGCGCACGGCCTCCGGGTGGGTACGACCGTCTCGCCGCACCTCGAGCGCATCGAGGAGCGGACCATGCTCGACCTCGAACCTGCTTCGCCCGAGGAATTCGTCCAATCGGTCGCCGACCTCGCAGCGTTCGTCGACCTCTTCGAGGCGAAGTACGACTCCGTACCGACCTACTTCGAGCTCACGACCGCCCTGGCCTTCTCGCACTTCGCCACCCACGCCGTCGATGTCGGTGTGATCGAGGTGGGCATGGGCGGCCGACTCGATGCCACGAACGTCGCTGACGGCGAGGTTGCCGTCGTGACGTCGATTGCCCGGGACCACATGGAGTGGCTCGGTGACACGCTCGAGAAGATCGCGGTCGAGAAGCTCGCCATCGCCAAGGAGGGCTCGGCCCTCGTCACCGGTCCGCTCCCAGAGGTCGTGGTGCCCATCGCCCGGGCGAGGGCCTCCGAGCTCGGCATCCCCCACCGGGCGTGGGATCGGGACTTCGCCATCAAGGATGCCCGGCTTGCCATCGGCGGGTGGAGCGTCGACATCGCCGGTGTCCACGCCGACTACGACGAGGTGTACCTGCCCCTCCATGGCCGCCACCAGGTCGGCAACGCGGTGCTCGGCCTCGTGGCGGTCGAGGAGCTCTTCGGCAGGGCCCTCGATCCCGAAGCCGTCATCGAAGGGTGGACGAACGCCTCCTCGCCGGGACGGATCGAGGTCGTCGGCCGCTCGCCGCTCACCATCCTCGATGGGGCGCACAACCCGTCAGGCCTCGAAGCCCTCACGGCGACACTCGATGAGGAGTTCGGTGATCGACGATTCCACGTGGTGATGGCAGCGATGGGGGACAAGGAACTCGATGAGATGGTTCGCCACCTGGAGGGCGTCGCCGAACGGTGCACCGTCACCACGGTCGACGACCCACGGGCGATCGCCCCGGAGGCCCTTGCCGAGGTGGTGCGTTCCTCCCTCGACATCCCGGTCGACGTCGAGCCCGATCCCCACGTGGCTGTTGCCAAGGCCGTGGAGGGCGCCGCGGCAGACGAGGGTGTGCTCGTCACCGGCAGTCTCTACCTCGTGGGCGACGTGCGCCCCCGCCTCCTCGGTCTTGGCTGATCCGGCGGGCCATCGCATCATGAGGTCCGAAGAGGAGGAGCCCATGGACGACGCCGAACTGCTGTCCTTCATCAAGGACACCGAGGACATGATCAGGCCGAAGGATGTGGGCCTGCTCTACCAGCGGGCGGAGATGCTCCGGAGGCTCCCGCTCGGCCTCCAACGGTGGATCGTCTCCCGGGCGAGCTCCGGCGATCCGAGCATCGGCTTCGTCGTCGAGCCATATGCCTTCTTCCTCTCCTATGAGATCATCGACCTCGACTGGGCACAGTCGCAGCTCCCGGAGTCCTACCGGATCGTCCCGGCGGCGATGTTCGACGACGTGGAGCCCCGGCCCTGCGCCATCCTCGGTGCCTTCAACGTCCACACCTCGGTGTTCTGGGGAAGCCGCGTCGAGTTCTACCTCATCGCCGAGGACACTCGCTCCGGCATGCTGTCGTGGGTGATCTGCGACTACGAGTCGAACACCATCAACTACGACCCGGGAGAGGGCTTCACCGGGGCCAGTACGCGGCACTCGGTGGTGACCACCTCGCACAGGGGAGAGGTGATCATCGATGTCGGGAGCGGGGAACGGAACCACCACATCGACTGCGTCGCCCGACTCGAGGGCGCACCGATGCGGCCCCTCGAGCAACGTCTCTGGATCGAGGGCAACCTCTCGGTCGACTACGGCGGGCGCCTCATGAACGAGGAGTCCGTGCCGTTCGGCCTCGTCTTCGACCCCGAAGAGGTGGCAAGAGCCCTGCACGTCCCGCTCGACGCAGTCGACGTGGGCACGAACACCTTCGCCGAAGGTCGCATCGCCGGGGCGCCCCGTGAAGCGGCCTGCTTCCCCTACGCACAGCACTTCCGCACCTCGAGCTTCCCGGTCGCCACCCCCGTCCACGACCGCGCGGCCCTCGAGGCGGCGTTCCACGAGGAGAGCCGGCACGCCCACGGCCGCTGGGCGACCTAGGAACGCCGCCCCATCTACCTTTCCGCCCATGGCACACCAGCACACCTTCGTCATGGTCAAGCCCGATGGGGTCCGTAAGGGGCTCATCGGCGAGGTGATCTCACGCTTCGAGGCCAAGGGCCTCACCCTCGAGCAGATGCGCATGCTCACCATCGCCGAGGAGATGGCGAACGAGCACTACGGCGAGCACGCCGGCAGGCCGTTCTTCCCGTCGCTGGTCGAGTTCATCACCTCGGGTCCGGTCGTCGCGATGGAGTGGTCCGGCGAGGAGGCCGTCTCGGTCTGTCGCACGATCATGGGTGTCACGAACCCCGTCGAGGCGGCGCCCGGAACCATCCGCGGTGACTACGCGCTCGAGATCGGCGAGAACATCGTGCATGGCTCGGACTCGCCCGAGTCGGCAGCGCGCGAGCTCGGGATCTTCTTCGGGTAGGGCTGCGCAGGGCGCAGCCCGTTCCCAGTCGTCAGTTGTCAGCTGTCGACTCCTGACGACTGGTGACTGACCACGCCGATTTGCGGCCGACGGGTTGCAAAACGGCTACGGCAAGTACACTGCCGCTCGGAAGCTCCCTGAGAGGGCCCTCGTGGCAGAGTCTCTCTTCGCCTTCGCCGGCCAGGACATGGCCATCGACCTCGGCACGGCGAACACCCTCGTGTTCGTCCGCGGCGCCGGCATCGTCCTGAACGAACCGTCGGTGGTGGCGATCAACTCGAAGAACAACCGAGCCCTTGCCGTCGGCATGGAGGCGAAGCGGATGATCGGCCGCACGCCGTCGCACATCCGCGCCATCCGCCCGCTGCGTGACGGTGTCATCGCCGATTTCGAGATCACCGAGATGATGCTTCGGTACTTCATCCAGAAGGTGCACCGGCGCAAGTGGGCGCGTCCCCGCATCGTCGTTTGTGTGCCATCGGGTATCACGCCGGTCGAGCGCAGGGCAGTCGAAGAGGCCGCCTACCAGGCGGGTGCCCGTCGGGCCTACACGATCGAGGAGCCGATGGCCGCTGCGATCGGCTCCGGCCTCCCCATCCACGAGCCGTCCGGCTCGATGGTCATCGATATCGGTGGTGGCACCACCGAGGTCGCCGTCATCTCCCTGGGTGGCATCGTCGTCTCCCGCTCCATCCGGGTGGGTGGTGACGAGCTCGACGAGGCGATCATCGAGTGGGTGAAGAAGGAGTACAACCTCCTCCTGGGCGAGCGCACTGCCGAGCAGCTCAAGATGGCGATCGGCTCTGCCTATCCGTTCCCGAAGGAGCCGTCGGCCGAGGTTCGGGGACGAGACCTCGTGACGGGTCTGCCGAAGAACGTGATGTTGAGCGCTGCCGAGGTCCGCGAGGCGACCGAGGAGCCGGTGCAGGCCATCGTCGACTCGGTGAAATACACGCTCGACAAGACGCCGCCCGAGCTGGCGTCGGACCTCATCGAACGAGGCATCATGATCACCGGCGGTGGCGCGCTGCTGCGCGGCCTCGACGAGCGCCTGGCGTACGAGACCGGCATGCCGATGGTGACGGCCTCCCAGCCGTTGAAGTCGGTCGCCGAGGGTTCGGGACGCTGCCTCGAGGAATTCGACCTGCTGCAAGGGGTGCTCGTCTCGTCCGGCCGTACCTGAGCGGTCGCCCATGCGCCTGCGACAGGGTCGCGACAACCCCACCTTCGTCTTCATCGTGCTGGTGCTGGTGTCGTTCGTCCTCATGACGTTCGATGCCCAGCGGACCGAGCAGGCGGGGTTCGTCGGCATCCTCCGCAACGGTGCTGCGGCACTCTTCGGACCCGTCCAGCGAACCGTCGACTTCGTCGCCGATCCGGTCTTCGAGTTCGTCTCCGGGGTGGCGTCGATCGCGACCCTGCGCCAGCAGAACGAACTCCTCGTCCGCGAGAACGAGGAGTTCCGGGCCCGGATCCAGGAGGTGAGCCGACTCGAGCTCGAGAACGAGCAGTTGCGGGCCCTCCTCGACCTCGAGAGCCAACTGGAACTCGAGACGATCCCGATCGTCGCCGACGTCACCGGCGCCACCGAGGACGGCGGCCTCCTCATCGCCAAGGGCACCTCCGACGGCGTGGTGATCGGCATGCCGGTCCTCAACGAGTCCCAACTGCTCATCGGACGCGTGGTGCAGGCAACCGAGCAACAGGCGGTCGCCGAGCTCCTCATCGACGCCACCGACGCGGTCGTCGTGGACACCCCCGAGGGAGTGACCGGCGTGGTCACCGGCACCGGCAGGGTGGGGGAGCTGCGCCTCTCCGTCGAGTTCGGTGCGCTCTACGTGCCCGAGGGAACCGTCTTCACCACGGCCGGGTTCGGGCTGCCCCGAGGGCTCCAGGTGGGGTACGCCGAGCAGGAGCTCGTCCCGCTCGGTGACACGATCATCGACGCCCGCATCACTCCGTTCGCCGATTTCTCGCGCCTGCCCCGATTCGTCCTCATCGTCCCGGTGCTCGAGCGCCCGGGCGACGACCCCGCACCGGAGGAGCCCGCGGAGGACGTCCCCGTCGAGGAGTCCACCGATGGATGATCGGGCAGCACTCGGGAGGGCGATCCTGCTCATGATGGGCGGGATCATCCTCCAGACGACGGTCATCAACCGGCTCCAGGAGCCGTTCTTCGGCTTCTCCCCGAACCTCGTGGTCGTGCTCACGATCCTCTCGGCCCGCTGGGTGCATCCGCGGGCGGCCCTGCTGCTCGGCTTCACGGCCGGCCTGTTCCTCGACCTGCTCGGGGGCGGCATCCTCGGACTCCGCGCCCTCGTGCTCACGACCGTTGCCTATGCGGCAGTGCGCGCAACGAGCGAGCTGCCGTTGCGTTCCATCGTCGGCGTGTGGCCCATCAGCCTCCTGGCCGAGGTCGTCCTGTTCGTGGTGGGCACCCTGGCGGGCCGCGGCACCTTGCTCCAGGCCGAGTTACTGCAGCGTTCGATCGTCGTGCCCCTCCTGAATTTGGTGTTGGCAGCCGTACTGTTCCCCCTGCTCGCCCGTGTGCTGAAACCCCGCGAGAGGAGGATCCCGCTGTGACGGTCCGGCTGAGCGTGATCGGCCTCGTCTTCGCCGTGCTCCTCGGGATGCTCTCGACCCGCCTGTGGTTCGTGCAGGTGGCCCAGGGCGCCGAGTACGAGGTCCAGGCCGAGGGCCAGCGCGTGAAGCCGGCACCGACCGTCGCTGCCCGCGGAGAGATCGTGGATCGCAACGGCCGCCTCATGGCGGGTATCGAGCGGGTGCCGACGCTCGTCATCGACCCGACCCAGATCGGCGACGAGGAGGCGGTGGATCGACTCATCCAGGAGATCTCCGCCCTCGTCGAGCTGCCGGCGTGGGAAGTGAAGGATTTCTTCGAGTCCCGGCCCGAGAACCAGTTGTTCCGCCTGGACCGCCTCGACGGCGCCGTGCTCTCGCCCGATGCTGCCCTGTTCGTGTTGAGTCGGAAGGGCAGGTTCCCGGGCGTCGAGGTGGAATGGACGCCGATCCGCACCTACCCGCTCGCTGACGTTGCGGCCCACGTCCTCGGGTACGCCGCTGCACCGTCCGCCGAGGACCTCGAGGACCGACCCGAACTCGACCGCAATGGGATCGTGGGGAAGGCCGGTGTGGAGCGCTCCTACGACGAGCTGCTCCAGGGCACGCGCGGGAACAAGCTCTTCACCATCACCCCGAGCGGCCAGATCACCGGCCTCGTCGAGGAGCAGTCGGCCATTCCCGGCCATCGCGTGGTGCTCAATATCGACACAGAGCTCTCAGTGGTCGTCCAGCAGGCGCTCGCCGACGGGATCGAACTCTCGCGACGGACGGCGGTCTCGGAGGTCTACGACGATGGCGAGCTCGTCGAAGTGATCCAGTCGACGGCGAGCTCCGGCGCGGTCGTGGTGCTCGATGCCACGTCCGGGGCGGTGCTCTCGATGGTGTCACTTCCCTCGTTCGAGCCCCAGTCGTTCGTCGAGGGCATCTCGACCGAGCAGTTCGAAGAGCTCATCGAGAACAAGGCCTTCAACAACCTTGCCATCCAAGGCCAGTTCTCCCCGGGTTCGAGTTTCAAGGCCATCACCTACTTCACGGCCATGAACCAGGGGATCTTCGCCTACTCGCCGGAGCTCGAGGGTCCCTTGGCGAGCGACGTGGCCCCCCTCGACATCCCGGCCGACGGCCGCATCGTCTTCCCGTTCCGCCAGGACGGTGATGAGGCGTCACAGTTGCTCTTCCCCGACACGAGGTGCGGTGGTTGGGAGGTCGACCTGCACCTCGCGTTCGAGGAGTCCTGCAACGGCTACTTCTGGGCGACCGCCTACTCGCTGTGGGCCACCTACAAGGGCACCGACAACGAGGCGGTCCTCCAGGACCATGCCCGCCAGGTGGGCCTCGGGTCGCCGACCGGCGTCGACCTGCCGTTCGAGGCGACGGGCCTGGTACCGGACCGCGAGCTCTACCTCGAGTGGGCTGAGGAGTCACCGAACCGGCTCGCCCCGTTCCGCTTCCAGCCGGGTTCGATCTGGGTGGGTGGTGACCTCCTGAACCTCGCCATCGGCCAGGGCGACGTGCTCGCGACCCCCCTGCAGATGGCCGTTGCCTTCTCGTCGCTCTCGACGGGGCGGGTGTACGAGCCCCACGTCGTCCGGCGGGTGGAGGATGCCGACGGTCGGGCCGTCCAGGTGATCCGGCCCCGCCTCATCCGCACGCTCGACGTTCCCGAGTCGTTCCTCACCTCCTTCCGCAACGACCTCGCCTCCGTGACCGCTGGTGGCACGGCCGAGACGGCGTTCGAGGTGATGGACAAGGTCGCCCAGGTCGGTGGGAAGACCGGAACCGCAGACCACGCCGCCGGCAAACTGCCGCACTCGTGGTTTGTCGGGGTCGCGCCCGTGCAGGCCCCCCGCTACGTCGTTGCCGTCGTGGTGGAGGAAGGCGGTGGTGGTGGGTCCATCGCGGCCCACACCGCCCGCGCCATCCTCCAGCACCTCCTCGACGAAGAGGTCGATCCGATCATCGAAGACGGCCAACTCGGCTCGCCGATGCCGTGGGACGTCCCGGCCGAGGACGAGGAGGCTGCTGACCTCCCCGAGGACGAGGACGCAGTGCTGCCGGAGGAGGAGGAGTCGCCGTGACCCTCTTCACCCCCGAGGAACGACGTCGGTTCCAGCCGAGCGGCAGCGACCCCGTGTTGTTCGTCGCCATGCTGCTGCTCATCGGCCTCGGTATCACGATGATCTACTCGGCGACGGCGCAACAACTCCTCGCCGCCGGCGTCGACCCGTACACCTCGATGCGCAAGCAGGCGATCTGGGCAGTGATCGCCGTGATCCTCTTTCTTGCCTTCTCGATCGTCGACTATCGAGAGCTCGAGCACTTCGCCGGAGGCATCTACATCGCAACGGTGCTCGCCATCCTCGCCACATACTTCTTCCCGGAGGTGAACGGAGCGACTCGCTGGATCCTCGTGGGCGGCCAGTCGCTCCAACCCTCAGAATTCGCCAAGCCGGCGATGGCGGTGGTGCTCGCCGCCTCCCTCCGAAGACGGCGGGACGAGGAGGAAACGACACTCACCTGGAAGAAGATCGTGCGCGCCCTGCTCCTGCTGGTGCTTCCGGTCCTCCTCATCGTCCGCCAGCCCGACCTCGGCACGAGCCTCGTCTACTTCTTCCTCGCCGGTCTCATGATCTATGCCGCCGGCGCCACTGGTCGCCAGGTGGTGGGGCTGGTCGGCGGGGCGGTCGCTGCGGGCTGGGTGCTCTTCCAGGTCGGGTTCCTCAAGGCATACCAGCTCAGCCGGTTCACATGCTTCTTCGATCCGGGGACCGATCCCCAGGGCGACTGCTACAACCAGGTGCAGTCGATCACGGCGATCGGTTCGGGGCGGTTCTCAGGCAAGGGCCTCTTCAACGGCTACCTCACGCAGTTGAACTACGTGCCCGAGCAGGAGAGCGACTTCATCTTCACGGCCATCGGCGAGCAGCTCGGCTTCCTCGGAGCCGTGGTCATCCTCGCCGTGTACGCCGTCATCCTCTGGCGCCTGCTCGCCATCGGTATCACCTCGGGAGACCCGTTCGCCACGCTCGTCCTCGTCGGTATCGCTGGTGGGCTCGGCTTCCAGGTGTTCGTCAACGTGGGCATGACGGTCCAGCTCGTTCCGATCACGGGCCTCCCGCTGCCACTGGTCTCGGCGGGTGGCTCGTCGATGCTCGCCACGGCGATCAGCCTCGGCATCGCGAACTCGATCTGGGCCCGTCGACCCGCGACCCGCGCCCAGCAGCGCACCGAGTTGGTGAGTGGCCCCATCGATGGCCCCGGCTAGACCGGCCCCGCTCTAGGCTCCCGCCCCATGCGGACGCGAGATGTCGGATGGGTCGAGGTCATCTGCGGACCGATGTTCTCGGGCAAGAGTGAGGAACTCATCCGTCGGGTCGTGCGAGTCGACATCGCCCGGCGAAAGGTCCAGGTCTTCAAGCCGGCTCTCGACGATCGCTACGCCGACCGGGAGATCGTCTCCCATTCCCGCTTGTCGGTCTCGGCGATCCCCGTCGAGGACTCTGCCGAACTGCTCCGGCTCGTCGACGACGAGACAGAGGTGATCGGCGTGGATGAAGCCCAGTTCTTCGACGACGGGCTCGTGGAGGTCGTCGAGAGCCTCGCCCACGGCGGCCGCCAGGTCATCGTTGCCGGCCTCGACCTCGACTACCTCGGCCGACCCTTCGAGCCGATCCCGACCCTCGCGACCCGCGCCGAGTACGTCACCAAGGCGCTCGCCGTGTGCCATCGGTGTGGGGAGCCGGCCAACTTCACCCAGCGCACGGTGGTCAGCGATGACCTCGTCGTGCTGGGCGCCACCGATTCCTACGAGGCCCGGTGTCGGCGGTGTTGGGATCCGACGGAGCCAGAGCAGCCCAAGCTCGAGCTCTGAACCCGACCTCGGAATAGTGAAACGCGCTTCGCTACAGTGTCGGTAGCCGCAGGTGCGGCTGTCCGGTAGGGCCCTTGGCGCTCGACCCGCACTCCCGGTGGCACCATCTTCGCCGCCCGGGTCGCGCCCCTTCCTCCCTTTCGGACCCCCGAACAAGGTCTTAGGCGCCCGCCGAAGGCGGCCGCTGGAAGGAGTCAACTGAAGATGGCGTGGTTCCGACGCAAGGATCCAGTCACTGTCACGCGCGTTCGTGGTTCGAACGGCGTGGAGGAGCAGACGATCAAGAAGGCCGGCGGTTCCACCGTCAAGGTGCGCAAGGTCGTCGAACAGCCCCCCGCCAAGAAGCAGGAGCAGCGCGGCCAGCGGCAGAAGCCCCAGCAGCGTGGAGGCCAGCGGTCGACGAAGCAGGGTTCCCGGCAGTCCGGTAGTCGTCGCCCGGACCAGGGCCGAAACGGCAGCCGCTCCCGTCGTGCGGAGCTCCCGCCGCTGCCCCCGCCCGACGACTCGATCAAGAAGCAGATGCTCGTCCGTGCGGGACCCAACCAGACCCAGGTGGTCGTGCTCGAGGGGCCGAGCCTGGTCGAGCACTACGTCGCCGCCGAGGAGACCACCTCGCTGGCAGGCAACATCTACCTCGCCGTCGTGCGCAATGTCCTCCCTGGCATGGAGGCTGCGTTCCTCGACTTCGGCGCACAGAAGAACGGTGTCCTCTACGCCAGCGACGTGAAGGCCGACCCCGCCGTCCATGGCAAGCACCCTCGCATAGAGGACGTCCTCAAGAACGGCGACAAGATCCTCGTCCAGGTCGTGAAGGACGCGATGGGCAGCAAGGGTGCCCGCCTCACCGCACAGGTCTCGATGGCCGGCCGGTACCTCGTCCTGGTCCCTGACTCGGACATGATGGGGATCAGTCGACGGCTCCCCGACGAGGAGCGCAAGCGCCTTCGCGAGATCGTCAAGGAGTCCCGTCCCAAGGGCTTCGGCGTGATCGTCCGCACTGCGGCCATGGGCGCGGCCGCCGACGAGCTCACGACTGACATCGCTCGGCTCGAAGAGCAGTGGGCGAAGGTGAGCGCGGAGGGCTCGGGTGGCTCTGCACCCCGGATGATCCATGAGGAGCCCGAGTTGCTCTTCCGGGTCATTCGCGAGCACTTCACCTCCGACTTCCGTCGGCTGCTCATCGATGACGAGGCCGCCGCGGACAAGGTCCGCGACTACCTCCGAGAGACGGCCCCGGACCTCATCCAGAAGGTCAAGGTCTACGAGGACGAGATGCCGCTCTTCGAGCGGTTCCACGTCGAGGACCAGCTGCGCAAGGCACTCGATCGTCGGGTGTACCTCAAGTCGGGTGGCCACCTCGTCATCGATCGGACCGAGGCGCTCACCGTCATCGACGTGAACACCGGCAAGTTCGTCGGCAAGTCCAGCCTCGAGGAGACGGTGCTCCACAACAACCTCGAGGCCGCCGAGGAGATCGGTCGCCAACTGCGGCTGCGCGACATCGGCGGCATCATCGTCATCGACTTCATCGACATGGAGTCGGAGAAGAACCAGCGGATCCTCCTCCAGAAGTTCCGTGAGACGCTCGCCAAGGACAAGACCCGCACGCAGGTCTATGACGTCTCATCGCTCGGCCTCGTCGAGATGACCCGCAAGAACGTATCCAAGAGCCTCCTCGAGAACTTCTCGGAGGCGTGCCCCCATTGCCAGGGCCGCGGCGTGATCCTCGACGAGGACGCTGCCCTGCGGGGTGCCCGCTTCCAGACCGAGTCCCTCGAGGACGCCGACTGAGCGGTTGGCACAAGGCACCACCCCCACGTAGCATTCCCGGGCTCCCCAGAGGTTTCAGAGAACATGTACGCGATCATTGACATCGGTGGCAAGCAGGCGAAGGTCGCCAAGGGCGACGTCGTCAGCGTCGAGCGGATCCCCGAAGTGGGGGAGACCGTCACCTTCACGCCACTCCTCGTCGTCGACAAGGACGGCCAGGCCGTGACCGACAAGGACCGGCTTGCGTCCAGCACCGTGACCGCAACGGTGCACGGTGAGGAGAAGGGCAAGAAGATCGACATCTTCACCTACAAGAACAAGACCGGGAACCGCCGCCGGCGCGGCCACCGCCAGACCTACACGACCGTCGAAGTCACCGACATCGACCTCGGCTGAACGGAGAGATCCATGTCCAAGACGAAAGCTGGCGGTTCGACGAAGAACGGCCGCGATTCAGAGGCGAAGCGACTCGGCCCGAAGGTCTTCGATGGCCAGGTCGTGAACGCAGGCGCCATCATCGTGCGCCAGCGTGGCACCCGTATCCATGCCGGTGACAACGTCGGCCGCGGCCGCGACGACACGCTGTTCGCCCTCACCGAGGGCCGCGTGAAGTACGGCGAGAAGAACGGCCGGCGCCAGGTCTCGGTCCTCGTCGACTGACCACCCGGCACCACGAACCCGGAGACGGCCGCAGGGTTGCCCTGCGGCCGTTTCGCTTGCTGCGACACTGACCCCCTGCCATGACCTCGTTCGTCGACACCGTTGCCATCCATGTCCGCGCCGGAGACGGCGGGGCGGGTGTGGCGTCGTTCCGCCGCCAGAAGGGCAAGCCCCGTGGCCGGCCCGAGGGCGGCTCTGGAGGTCCCGGCGGTGACGTATGGCTGCACGTCGACGACTCGATGGCCACGTTGCTCCGGTACCGGCACAACCCCCACCACCGGGCGGGCAACGGGACCCACGGAGAGGGTGACCTGCGGAGCGGGAGGCGGGGCGACGACCTGAGCCTCCCCGTGCCCCCGGGCACCGTGGTCCGGGACGAGTTCGACGTGGTCATCGCCGACCTGGTCGCCCCCGGAGAGCGAGTCCGCCTGGTCCAGGGTGGCCGGGGTGGGCTGGGCAATGCCGCGCTCGTCTCCAAGCGGATGCGCGCCCCGGGCTTCGCCGAGCAGGGCGAGTTCGGCGAGGAGCACCGATTCACACTCGAACTGAAGCTCGTCGCCGACGCCGCCCTCATCGGCTTCCCGAATGCCGGGAAGAGCACGCTCATCTCATCGGTGTCGGCAGCGAAGCCGAAGGTCGCCGACTATCCGTTCACGACCCTCCAGCCGAACCTCGGTGTGGTGAAGGTCGACGAGTCCGAGTTCGTGCTCGCCGACATCCCGGGGCTCATCGAAGGCGCCGCCGAGGGCCGCGGGCTGGGCCATGAGTTCCTCCGACACGTCGAACGGGCGATGGTGCTGGTGGTCATCCTCGACCCTTCTCCACTCCAGGAGCGTTCGGTTGAGGAGCAGTACGACGTCCTGCTCGCCGAGCTCGAGGGCCACTCGCCCGACCTCCTCCACCGCCCCCGGGTGGTCGCCGTGACGAAGGCCGACCTCGTGGCCGATCCCGACCTCGGCGGCCTTGCCGAGCGCATCCCCAACCTCCATCACATCTCCTCGGCAACCCATGACGGGATCGATGGCCTCATGTACGCCATCGCGGCCGTGGTCGACCGCACTGCCCGAGAGCTCCCGGAACGGGAGGGCTACATCCTCCACCGGCCGGTGCCGGCCCCGTTCGAGCTGCTCCGGGTCGGGGATGGATGGGAACTCACCGGCAAGGCGGTCACCAGGGCGGTCAACCTCGCCGACCTCACGATCCCCGACGCAGCGGACCTCGCAGCCGAACGATTGCGTCGCGTCGGTGTCTACACCGCCCTCGAGGCCGCCGGTGCCATCCCGGGCGACGTCGTGCGCATCGGCCAACTGGAATTCGAGTATCTCCCCGACGAGCCGTGGGAGGATGACGACGACTGGTTCGAGGACGAGGAGGAGTGATGGAGCGGGCCGCAGTCCCCACCGGCCGCCCGGTCGTCGCCAAGATCGGCTCCTCGAGCCTCGTCGGCGCCTCCGGCGGCATCGACCGTGAGCGCCTCGATGGCTTCGTGGCGCAAGTCGAAGCGCTTCGCGCCGCCGGTCATCCCGTCATCGTGGTGACGTCCGCCGCCATCGCAGCCGGCCTGCCCGTCCTCGGCCTCGGTGAGCGCCCGAAGGACGTCGCCTCGCTGCAGGTTGCGGCCGCCGTGGGCCAGGGAGCCCTCATGGCCACCTACTCGGCTGCGTTCGCCGCCCACGGCACCGTCGTGGCGCAGGTGCTGCTCACCAAGGACGTGCTCGCCAATCGTGGCCAGTACGTGCATTCCCGCAACGCCCTGGAGCAGATGCTGGCGCTTGGCGTCGTACCGATCGTCAACGAGAACGACACGGTCGTCGTCGACGAGCTCCGGTGGGGCGACAACGACCGGCTCGCCGCCATCGTGTCCCATCTGGCGGGTGCGGGCATGCTCGTCCTGCTCACCGACACCCCGGGGCTCTACTCCGGTGACCCGACCTCGAACGCCGACGTCGAGTTGCTGTCCGCCGTGCGGCACACCGACGGCATCCTCGACGAAGTTGCCCGTGGGGGAGTGGGCCGCTTCGGTTCCGGTGGTGTGGCCACGAAGGTCGCGGCGGCCCGCATGGCCGCCTGGTCCGGGATCCCCACGGTCATCGGATCGTCCGAGGAGCCGGACCTGCTCGAACGGGTCGTTTCCGGGGAGCCGGTGGGCACGTGGATCGAGCCGCACGAGTCCGGGCTCTCGGCACGCAAGCTGTGGATCGCGTTCGGGCTCCCGGCGAAGGGCACGCTCGTCGTCGATCAGGGCGCCGAGCGGGCCATCGTCCAAGGAGGCAAGTCGCTCCTCGCGGTCGGGGTGGTGTCGGCAACGGGCTCGTTCGAGCAGGGCGAGGCCGTGGAGGTCGAGTCGGAGGATGGGCGGCTGCTCGCCAAGGGCGTGGTGCGCATCGGCTCCGAGGACCTCGACCTCGCCGACGGACCCCTCGTGCATCGTGACGACCTCGTCGTCCTGACCGCCTGAGACCCGGTACCGGGTACGGGGTCCCGGGTACCTAGTCTCAGCGGATGTCCTTCTCCTCTCCTGGTGAGGTGTCGTCCGCCCTGCGGGATGTGCGGTACCTGGCCGATGATCGGATCTCGCAGGTGGTGTTCCTCGCCGAGCGACTCGGCAAGCCGGTCCTCGTCGAGGGTCCGGCCGGTGTTGGCAAGACCGAGCTCGCGAAGGCGCTCGCCGCGATCCACGGCCGGCGCCTCATCCGCCTCCAGTGCTACGAGGGCCTCGACGAGTCGAAGGCCATCTACGAATGGAACTACAAGAAGCAGCTCCTCCGCATCCAGGCGGAGGAGGATGCCGACTGGTCCGACCTCGAGGGAGACATCTTCTCCTCCGACTTCCTGCTGACCCGCCCCCTGCTCGAGGCGATCACGTCGCCCGAGCCCGTGGTCCTGCTCGTCGACGAGGTCGATCGCGTCGAGATCGAGACCGAAGCGCTCCTCCTCGAGGTCCTCTCCGACTTCCAGGTCTCGATCCCCGAGCTGGGGACGATGACCGCCGAGTCGATGCCCCTCGTGCTCCTCACCTCCAACAACACGCGGGAGCTATCGGAGGCGCTCAAGCGTCGCTGCCTCTTCCTCCATATCGGCTACCCGACCATCGAGCGGGAGCGGGAAATCATCCTCGCCCGCGTCGACGGGCTCGATGCCGTGCTCGCCGAGCAGGTGGCTCGGGTGGTCGCCTCTATCCGGGCGCTCGACCTCAAGAAGCCGCCGAGTGTCTCGGAGACCATCGACTGGGCGCGCACGCTGCTGGCCCTCGGTGTCGAGGAGGTCGACTCGGGTGTGCTCGGTGAGACGCTCCACGTGCTGCTCAAGTACCAGGCCGACATCGAGAAGGCCGAAAAGGACCTCGTCTCGTCCTGATGCTGGACGTCCTCACCGCCTTCGTGCAGGAGCTCCGGGAGGCGGGAGTCCCCGTGTCGATGGTCGAGACGATCGACGCCACCGAGGCGCTTCGCCATGTCGACCTCTCGGACCGAGCGGGATTCAAGGCAGCGCTCGGCGCGACCCTCGTGAAGAACGAACGCCACTACCGCGCCTTCGAGACGGCGTTCGAGGTGTTCTTCGCCCTCCATCGCGACCTCTCCGATCGTGCTGCCGACACCACCGACCAAGCGGTGAAGGACCCCAGGACGGGCCAGTCCCGCCAGCAACGAGGGCAGGGTCGGGGCGAGGGCCAGGGTGGCGGTTCCGGGATGGACCTCGACGAACTCCGCGCCGCCCTCATGGATGCGCTCCGCCAGCAGGACGCCGATCGGATGGCGGACCTCGCGTCGATGGCGGTCGACCAACTCGCCGGTATCGAGCCGGGGCGTCCGGTCGGCGGCACCTACTACCTGTATCGCACCATGCGGCAACTCGACCTGGATGCCATCCGAGACGGCCTCCTCGAGGACCTCGAAGAGGTGGATGACCTCCGCCAACGCCTCGCCCAGGAGGAGGTGCAGGATCGCCTCGATTCGCTGCGTGCCGAGCTCGAGGCGGAGATCCGCCGTCGCCTGGTCGCCGATCGGGGCCGTGAGGCGGTGGCCCGCACCCTGCGTCGCCCGCTCGTGGAGGACCTCGACCTCATGCACGCCACCAGGGCCGACATGGATGCGATCGAGGACGTGATCCGTCCCCTCACCCGCAAGCTCGCCACCCGGCTCGCCCAACGACGCAAGCGGAGGCGGGATGGCCGGCTCGACTACCGCAAGACCATGCGCCATTCCCTCGCCGCCGGTGGTGTGCCGATCGAACCGGTGTTCAAGTCGCCGAAGGTCGCCAAACCCGAGCTGTTCCTGCTGTGTGACATCAGTGGCTCGATGGCCACGTTCGCCCGGTTCACCCTGCAGTTCGTGTACGCCATGAACAGCCACTTCAGCAAGCTGCGGTCGTTCGCGTTCATCGACTCGCTCGATGAGGTGACGGACTACTTCGGGGTGGGCACCGACTTCCCGAGCGCCCTCCAACGAGTCTCCACGGAGGCCGAGGTGGTCCACATGGACGGACACTCCGACTACGGACGCTCGCTGGAACTCTTCTGGTCCCGGTACGGCGACGCCCTGACGCCACGTTCCACCGTGATCATCGCCGGTGATGCCCGGAACAACTACCGGACGCCGCATGCCGACGTGCTCGACGCGATGCAGGCGGTGTCCCGGGGTGTGTATTGGTTGAACCCCGAGCCGAGGTCGTACTGGGACACCGGTGATTCGGTGATGGGGGCGTACGCCCGGCACTGCGATGCCGTCCGTGAGGTGCGCAACCTCCGCCAGTTGGAGGAGTTCGTCGAGGAGATCGCGCTCCCACGACCCCGAGTGCGAGCCTGACCACACCCAGTGCTTGCCGATGGGTAGGCTCCCGTCCGTGGCCATGAAAGTGCTCGTCGTCGAGGACTCGCCGGGCATTCGCCGTCTCATCGAGGTGAGCCTTCGTCCGATCGACGTCGAACTCATCGCCCGTGCCGACGGCCCGTCTGGGCTCGAAGCAGTCCGCGAAGAGGCCCCCGATCTGCTGGTGCTCGACATCGGCCTCCCCGGCATGGACGGATGGGAGGTCCTGCGGGAGTTGCGTGCTGACGAGGCGACATCGTCTCTCCCGGTGGTCGTGCTGACCGCGCACGCCGAGGAGGAGTCGAGGCGGCGGGCCCAGGAGGGGGGCGCCGACGCCTTCATCACGAAGCCGTTCCATCCCCAGGCCTTCCGCTCCTCGGT
>CP070681.1:1463924-1472497 GCA_020352575.1 Acidimicrobiia bacterium
GAGGAACAGGTCCGAGCCGAGCGCAGCATTCGGGTCGTCGCTCACGTTGTCGGCCGGTTCATCGGTTGACGGCGCCGAGTCGTCTGTGGCCGGCTCCCCCGACGCGGAGTCGCTTGCCACGGGCGTGTCCACTGCGGTCGGATCTGCGTCATCGGGCCCGAGAGCACACACGCCAACGATGAGGGCGATCGCAATGCCAGCTGACGCTGCTTGGAAGCCTCGTGACTTGAACAGTGACCCCAATCCGCTCCCTCCCGAGGACGACGTGGGAGAGGGAGGCTCCGGGGCGGACGCGGGCTGCGTCTCGGTCAGCGCCGGTGACTTGGTGTCGGGACCGTCTCCGGCGATGTCCTCCGGTCGCAGCGGCACGGCCGGGGCGGATTCGGGATCGCCCCTCCAGAAACTGACCTCCATGGGGCGATCCCAACTCGACGGGTAGACCGTCTTCCAGTTGGTGGTAAGCCCACCGACGAGGCCGAGGGACTTGATTTCATCAGTGGGGGCGGTCACGGGCACACCGGCAGCATCGGCGAGCATCTGCATGGCCTTGGAGCCATTCAGTTCGGTCCCGAACTCGCAGACCCTCATCTCGATGATCGCTTCGTCGGCCCAGTGCCCCTTGAGTCGGCCGAGTTGGCTGGTGATCGTCTCGTTGAACGTCCCACTCGAGCCGTCGATGATCTCGGACTGATTCACGTCGAGGCAGACGAACCCGTGCGTTCCCACAGCTCCGTGTTGAGCAATCACAAGACGCTCAATGGGAGCGCCGTCTGCTCGTTCGATCGCCTGGTCGACGAGGTCCGTGACGCTCGTGAAGCCCTCAGCCCATTGCAGCCACTCACCCCCGAGGACATCATCGGAGACGAAGTTGAGCGTGACCGGATCCGGCATGTGAGTTCCTTCCCACGAGCACGTTAGGCCCGGCTCGACCCGCTCGGAGGGAGTTCCTGGCCTCGTGTGGCGTTCGCACAGCCGGCCTGACCTGCCCGTGCGCCCGCGAAAACTTTCCGTTGTTGGGGGGTTCAATGGCGGTTCACCGAGGAGTACAGTGGTGTCTACGACGACCGGCGTTGAAGGCTCGAAAGGGTTGGAGGCGAAGGTCGCCAGAGAGCCCCCGGAGGCGGAGACGTCATCGGGGGTTCTCGCCGTTCCGGGTGAAGAGCAGCTGGATCTTCGGCTGCAGTCGGCTTCGTTCCTCCGCTAGGCCGACGTGACGCTCCGCACCGCCTCCTCGGCGAGCTCGTCGAGCGTGAGGGTGGACGCAGCAGCGCCGATTGCCTCGAGGTCGTCGACTCCTCCGGCCAACTCCTCGATGCCCTGGTCGGCGAAATCCTTGTAGGGATTGCGAGCAGCAGAGCGCGAAGCGAGGAGGAGCCGTGCAGCCTCCCGTTGCCGGCCCTCGGCGATGAGGGCGAGACCGATGCCGATGATGCCGTAGTGCACCTGGTCGGGGAGCCCAGTCTCCCGGGCGATGCGGATCGTCTCGAGGAACCGGGCTTTCGCCTCTGTGATCCTCCCCATCGCCACCTCGGCAAGACCCGCCCTCGTGTGCGAGACCGCGATGCCCCAGCGCAGGTTCATTCGTTCGAAGTGGAAGAGCCCGTCGAGTGCGTAGCGGAGCGCCAGCTCGTGGTTGCCCATGCGGTAGTGCGTCCAGCTGAGTCGGCTGAGCGTGTACCCCTGTCCGCCCACGTCGCCGGCCTTCACGAAGATCTCCCGTCCTTCGTGGTGGTATTCGGCGGCCGCAGCGTGGTCTCCGAGCTCGTCGACCGCCACCCCGAGTTTGCTGAGTAGGAACGCACGGCTGATCCCGTCCCGGCGGGCGTCGGCCTCGGCGAGGTACGCCGTGAACACATCCCGGGCCTCCTCGACACGGCCCAAGCTGAAGATGCACCAGCCCTTCCACGCCCCAATATGGAGGTCGAGCAGCGAGTCGGGTCCTGCATCGATCTTCTCGGCCCGATCGAGGAATGAGAGGGCCGCCTCGTGGGCAGAGCGCTCCGCCTCGAGGACCCCACGTGCGCAGAGCGCAGTCTTGAGTGGGAGGCCACCGATCTCCTCGACCTCTGAAAGGAGCGGTGCGAACTCGGGTTCGAGCTCGTCTGGGTGCTCGAACTGGGTGCGGAGCACCATCCACTGGCTCCAAAGCAGCAGGTGCGCAACCGGTGCCGCGGGCGACCCCGATGCCCGGGCGGCTTCCAGGAACGCGCCGAAGTCCGTGACCAGGTCCACCCAGCTGTGAAGGAACCAGAGTCGATAGGCGGCCCCAACGACCGGGAGCAACTCGTCGTCGTCGAGGTGCCCCATCGCCCAACCGATCGCGGCGCGGAGGTGGTCGAGATCGGCCATGAGCTCGTCGCGAACGTCTATCTGGCGGGCCCCCTCGAGGTCATCCCGACGGGCGAGCAGCTCGGCGAGGTAGTGGCGGGCGTACCGCTCCTCGAGGGCAGCACGCCCCTCCAACTTGGCTGCAGCGAACTCCCTGAGGAGCGGGTGAAGGCCGAACGTGTCCTCGAGTGGGTCTCTTCGGACCAGGGATGACTGGACGAGCCGCATGAGGGTGGGGAGGCTCACCCCGGCGACCGCCGAGGCGGCATCCCGGGTGAAAGGGGCAACGAACACCCCAAGCCGTGCCAGGCCTGCTCGAGTGTCGTCATCGAGGCGGCGCCACGTCTGCTCGAAGACGGCCCGCACCGATCGATGACGGTCGGAGGCATCGGCGTGTGTGGCGGTGAGGAAGTCGAGGTCGCGACGGATCTCGGCCGTGATCTCCGGCACGGGAAGCATCGGCGCCCACGCCGCAGCGAGCTCGAGGGCGAGCGGCATACCGTCGAGCAGCGCAACCAGGTCAGCGACCCCATCGTCGGCAGGATCAATGGGCGCACCCGCAGCGGCGCACCGAGCCGCAAACAAGGCGATGGCGTCGACGCCGGCGTCCATGCCAGCGAGGGGAAAGACCCGCTCGGCACTCACCCCCAGCCGATCCCGAGAGGTGGCAAGCACCGTCACCGACTGGACCTCGGCAACCAGGTCGGCGATCCACGCTCCCACGCCGGGAATCTGCTCGACGTTGTCGAGGACGAGTACGAGGTCCTGGGCGCGGAGGAAGTCGAACACCTGCGACCGTTCGCTGAACGTACCCGAGAGGTGGAGGTCTATCCCGAAACGGATGCTGCCGGCCACGGTGGTCGTGATCGAATCAACGTCGGTGATCGACTCGAGTGAGACGAAGTGGGCAACGGCACCGCTGCGCTCTGAGACGAGACGAGCAGCTTCGACGGCGAGGCGCGTCTTCCCCATCCCACCGTTCCCCACCACGGACACCACCCGTGACGCCGGCTCGGCGGCAAGAGCGGCGAGGTCCTCCAGCTCACGCTGGCGGCCGACGAACTCGGTGGAGAAGGTCGGGAGGTTGGAGGCGATGGCGATATCGGTCCGCAACGGGGGGAAGGCGTCCGGGAGTCCGGCAACGCTGACCTGATGAATCCGCTCGGGCTCCGACAAACCCCGCAGCGGGTGGGTGCCGAGATCCGTGAGCGACGCGCCCTCCGGCAGCGTCGCCGAGACGAGACGAGTGGTCGAACCGGAGAGGAGGATCTGCCCGCCGTGCCCGGCGGCCTCAATGCGGGCGACCCGGTTGACCTCGGGGGAGAGATAGTCGTTGCCGGTCGGCATCACGTCGGCGGTGTGGAGCGCCATGCGCACCGTCAACGATCCCACTACATCGGGCCACTCCGAGGCGGCGAGGCCCCGCTGCGCATCGACAGCGGCCCGCACCGCCCCATACGCAGACTCGAACGAAATGAACAGCCCGTCACCAGTGTGCTTCACCACGTGACCGCCATAGGACTCCGCGGCCGAGGAGAGCACCGCATCATGGATCCGGAGCGCCTCTCGCATGTCATTGGGGAAAGCGTCCCAAAGACGCGTACTTCCCTCCACGTCGGTGAAGAGGAAGGTCACGGTGCCAGCGGGAAGAGCCACGTTGGGGTCCTCGAGAGGGGAGTGCCACGGTAGTTCCCGCCCGGAGCCGACGCTCGGAGCGGAGGATGGCGCTGTCGTCTCTTCAGTGATGAGGTCTGGGCGTTGAGCGTCCTACGGCGGGCGAACAGCGCCCGCGCCGCAGAGATGAGCAGGCCTGAGAGACTTCTAGGTCAGCGGGTCATCGTCGCTCGGGGGACTCCATGCGTCACTGTTTGGCCGGTACCCGATGGCCTTCTCAGCATCGCCGTATGCGGCGTATCGGTGCCGGTTGGCGGACACGCCGTTGAGGACAACGAAGTCATCGACTGGCCCTTCGACTGCCGCACGCACCAGCTCGACGCAATCACTGGGACTGATCCAGGCTCCGAGGTTCCGTGGGGTTGCCTCACTTCCTGTGGGTGGTCGGGGACTGAAGTACCCGATCCGCAGCGCAACGACGGTTGTGTCAGACGACGCGGCTACCCAGGAACCGACTGCCTCAGCCCAGGCCTTGGTGGCGCCGTAGACGTTGGCCGGCCTCGCGGGGTCGGTCGAGCGCACCTGGCGATCGTGTGGGTAGGCCCACACAGCCTGCAGGCTGCTCGCCAAGACGAGTCTCGGCACCGAGGCCGCCATCGCAGCGCTCGCAACCGCCTGGACGCCGACGATGTTGGGGGTCTTCAGATCGTCCCAGGAGGCCGTTTCGTGAGGGTTCGCTGCGAGGTGGACTACGGCGTCGGCACCCGAGAACGTCTGGCGACACTGTTGTTCATTCGTGACGTCGAGGTGACCGATATCGCCGTCGGTGTGGATGTCTGTGGCGACTAGGTCCCAACGATCGGAGAGACCCGCAGTCAAGGACTGACCGATCAGGCCGGCCGCTCCGGTGATCACGACCCGTCGAGGGCTTGCGTCTGAGGAGCTCCGGCTCATCCAGCGATCGTACCGCGGACCCTGAGGGGTCCCCCCGGCCGATGTGACGCTTTGGTTGTCGAGCGTCGGGGAGGCAGGGTCGGCTATTCGTGTCGTCGAGGTTGGCGAGCCTCGAACTCGGCCATCGACCCGACCACCCGGACCTGCACATCCTCGAACGAGGTCTCGAGGATCGAACGAAGGCCTTCGGCGGTGTCGGTGAGGTTGTCGAAGCCGCCCTGCTTGTTCCCGACCCTGATCAGGAATCGGGCTGGCTTGGTGTGCTCTGCGTCGAGCCCCAGCATTGTTGCTCCGAACAAGACGCCGTCGGGTGCGACGACGTTTGCCAGGTTCGAGATTGCGGCGCCCTTGGCCTCCATGGGGCCGGGGATGCAGTGAAGCACGTGGCTCAGGCCGATCGAGTCGAACGGCCCCTTGATGGGAAGCGGTTTGAGGACGTCGGCTTCGACGGTTTCAGGGTTGAACCGGGCGAGCCGACCAGCACACTTTGCGAGGACGGCGGGGTTGGGATCCAGCAAGGTGATCGCAGTCGCCGGATCCAACGGTGCCTTGTCGAGGAAGTATCCGGTGCCGGGTCCGACGTCGAGATGCCGGGCACCCACGAGTTCACCGTGGCGAGCGACCGTTTCCTTGATGGGGGTCTTGAGGAAACGCGGTGCGACGACGCCGATCACCCAAAGGTCGTAGATGCCCAAGAAGGCTCGGGTGTATCCGGCTTGGCCCGCGTAGGCGGGATCGCTCTTGTCCATGGGTCCTCCTCGCCGGAAACCGTATGGCGGCCGTTCCTCCGTGGCAAGGGGGCGGTCGGCTGTCAGGCGAGCTTGGGCTGAGGTCTATCCGGTGAAGTGACGCTTCGGCCCCCGGTCCGGTCGATTGGACCAACACGACCTCAGTCTGGGTTGCCACCAATCGTCATGGCTGCCGGGGCGATCGAGGCCGCAGGAGTGAGTGCCGGACGTCCCACGAGGAGCAGCCAGGCCTCGGAGAGCAGGTCCGGCGTCGTGTCGTAGATGCGGATGATCCGCACCGACTCGTCCATGAGACCCCAAGAAAGAATCTCGGCGGCGTGCTCGGCGCCCCACTTATGGGTGGGGTGGTCGCTGTCTGCCCAGACCTCGAGACCACGGAGATCAAGCAGCGCCTGCTTCTCGGGACCTGTGAGCGTGCCCTCTGCCCAAAGGTGGCCGAGCTCATGAAGCACGATCAGCCTTGCGATTCGGCTGTCGGGCTCGGTGTTGGCGCACAGACGGATCTCGGGAACGTCCCCACGGACGTAGAGGCCGCTGGCTCCCTTGCAGGCCACCGGGTCGTCATGGAGCGTGACCGTCGCAGCAGGGAGGTCCAAGCCCACCGACTCGTACCGAGCCACGGCCCACTCGATCGTGGCGGTCCAGCCCGGGTCCTCGACATCGATATCGAGGGGTGCCTGCTCAACAACTGGCTTGGGTGTCAGCGTGCCGAGGCGGGAGATCTCGGGCGTTCCGGAGGAGGCGCCGGGGAGGATCTGCAGGGCAACGAGCAGTGCGGTCAGGCCCTTGAGGATTGTGGCTGTGGTGGTCATGGGTCCACCGTCCGCCACACGCCCTACGGGTCGCTTAGGCCCACCGAATTGGCACTTTGCGCCGACTTAGGGCTGACTTCGAGACGGGTCGATTCCTCAGTATCGGCGGGGACGTTCCCGGAGTCGCGACCTCAAGAGGGCCGCCTTCAAAGTTGGCCTTTAGTCGGTCATGTCACCCTCTCCGGGACGCCAATCGCCGATAGAGTCGAAGCACAGGAGCAGTTCGTGAGCCTCTACTTCCAAGCCTTGGGATCGCTGCAGGCCGAAGGGCCAGAAGGCCCGGTCGACCTCGGTTCGCGGCGTCAGAGAGCACTGCTCGCCCGCCTCCTCCTCGACGCAAACGCCGTCGTCTCAACCGACCGGCTCCTCGACGACCTGTGGTCCGACGAAGCCGGCACGGACCATCAGAGCGCACTCTGGGTGTACGTATCGGGACTGCGGTCTGCGCTGGAACCCGACCGCGCACCGAGGGCAGAAGGCACAGTGCTCCTCACACGACCTCCCGGCTACGTCCTCGCAGTCGAGCAGGGCGCCTCGGACGTGGATCGCTTCGTCCGTCTCCTCGAGGAGGGACGCCCGCTCGTAGAGACAGACCCCGCTCAGGCCAGCTCCACCCTTCGCGACGCCCTCGGACTATGGCGTGGGCGGGCGTTCGAGGACTTCTCATACGAGCCCTGGGCGGCAAACGAGATCGACCGCCTCGAAGCCCTGCGCCTGAGCGCTATCGAACTTCGCCTGGAGGCCGACCTCCGGTTGGGACAAGGCGGACCACTCGTCCCTGAACTTGAAGCCCTCTGCCGACAGCACCCACTCCGCGAGGGATTCCTCGCCCAACTGATGCTTGCGCTGCACCGTGCGGGGAGAACCGCTGACGCACTGCGCACATACTCGGCATTCGCAGCGCGGCTCGGTGAGGAACTGGGCCTCGAACCGGGGCGAACGATCCGATCGCTGGAAGAGCGGATCGTGATGGAC
This sequence comes from Acidimicrobiia bacterium, assembly GCA_020352575.1. Taxonomy (GTDB): domain Bacteria; phylum Actinomycetota; class Acidimicrobiia; order Spongiisociales; family JAENVV01. The sequence goes on from CP070681.1 coordinate 1,471,357, forward strand.
GATCCGGAATTGCTCTCCGGCCCCCCACGTGGGGACGCTTCGAGATCGGGGCTCGCCGTTCGCGGCTACGAACTCCGCGACGTGATCGGCGAAGGCGCCTTCGGTGTTGTTCACCGGGCCTTCCATCCCTCCGTCGGGCGAGAGGTCGCAGTAAAGGCAGTCCGCAAGGAGTTCGCCGACTCCCCGACGTTCATCCGGCGCTTCGAGTCCGAGGCCCAACTGATCGCCCGCCTCGAGCACCCCCACATCGTGCCGCTCTACGACTTCTGGCGTGAACCGGGCGCGGCGTTCCTCGTAATGCGCCTCATGCGCGGCGGCAGCCTCGCCGACACGATCGCCGAGGCAGCACTCCCACCCGAGCGAGCGGCCGTCGTGTTCGACCAACTCGCCGATGCACTTGCGACCGCCCACGCCGCCGGAGTGGTACACCGCGACATCAAACCCTCCAACGTCCTTCTCGACGGCTCGGGCAACGCGTACCTCGCAGACTTCGGCGTTGCCGTCGTGGAGGGCATCACCGACTCAACTGATGTCGAGCGAAGCTTGCCCGGGCCATACCGGGCCCCAGAACACGTCATGGCAGGTGAGGCGAACCCCGCCTCGGACATCTACAGCCTCGGCGTGCTTGCGGCCCAGGCAATCACCGGGTTCGAAGGCGACTACGAGGCAGTCCGTGGCGCCCTCGACGGCGGCGTCCGGGCCGTGTTGGATCGGGCAACCGCCCAGCGTCCTGAGGAACGCTTCGCCGATCCAAGGCAGTTCGCCAACGCGCTCGGCCAGGCCCTCGGATTCGCAGACGATCTAGAGATCCCCGAACGTGTCGACGTCGAGAACCCCTACAAGGGCCTCAGGGCCTTTGGCGTCGGCGATGCCAAGGACTTCTTTGGACGGGACCGAGTCGTGTCCCGCCTCGTCGGACGGCTCGACAGCCCCAGATCCCAATCCAGATTCACCGTCGTCGTCGGGCCGAGCGGATCCGGCAAGTCAAGCGTGGTGAGGGCCGGGCTACTCCCCGCCGTGAGGGCTGGCGCAATTGCCGGTTCGGAGGACTGGTTCATCGCCGGATTGACCCCCGGGATGCATCCGTTCGAAACCCTCGAGGAAGCCCTCCTCGGCATCGCCACCTCCCGTCCTCCCTCGC
>CP070681.1:1472597-1480674 GCA_020352575.1 Acidimicrobiia bacterium
GGAGATGAAGCACGGTCCGATCGCCCTCATCGACGACCAGGTCGTCGTCGTGGGTGTGGTGCCGCATGGTGACCTGCACGCCAAGACGCTGGCGAACATGGAGGAGATGCGGGCCCGCGACGGCCGGTTGCTCCTACTGCTCACCGAGGGCGACGACCAAGGTGCGGCGCTCGCCGACGAGGTCGTGTGGCTCCCCGAGATGGACGAGATGCTCTCGCCGGTGGTGGCGACGATCCCCCTCCAGCTCTTGAGCTACTGGATCGCCAAGGCACGCGGCCTCGACGTCGACAAGCCCAGGAACCTCGCCAAGACGGTGACGGTCGAGTAACCGTCAGGCGATCGGCTTCGTGCCCTCGGCGACCGCCAGGACCATGGCGGTGTCGTCCGTGTGGGTGATGGAGATGTGGATCTCCTCGATGCCGAGCATGTCAGCCCGCGCCTTCGCCGTGCCGGACAACAGCACCGTCGGCTTGCCTCCGCCGGTGATCTCGATGTCGGTCCATCGAATACGTCGGTAGCCGGTGCCCATCGACTTCATCACCGCTTCCTTGCCGGCGAATCGCGCCGCGAACCGACGGGCGGGGAAGGTGAACCGGGAGGCGTAGCTCCGCTCGTGCTCGGTGAAGCAGCGCTCGGCAAAGCGCGGGTACCTGTCGAGGAGCGAGGCCACTCGATCGATGTCGATGAGGTCTTGTCCGATGCCGAGGATCGCCATGTCGGGGAGGGTACGGCGCCCCTTACCCCTCTGGACGCCAGGAAAGGGAAAGACCTCGGTGGGTGGTCATGCGGACCTCGACCCGTCACGCTCCGTCGTGCCCGTGGGGTCGCGTAGCGTCTGGGGATGATCCCGGTCCTGGCGCCGTCGGAGTCGAAGCGACTCGATGTCGAGGCGGGCGATCGACTCGCCGCCCTCATGGAACGCGCGGGCCACGCCGTGGCGATGGCGGTGCTCCGAGCCGGCTTCGGATACGGGTCGTCTGCGGTCCTCCTCGCCGGGCCCGGCAACAACGGTGGCGATGCCTGGGTGGCGGCCCGCCATCTCCGCCGCCATGGTGTGGGAGCGACCGTCGTGCCCTTCGCCGACCCCGCCACGCATCTCGCACGGGACGCAGCTGCGGCGGCCATCGCCGCCGGTGTCGCCGTCCGACCGTGGGCCGCTCCATGGTCGGCGGACGTGCTCGTCGATGGCCTGTTCGGAGTGGGCCTCTCCCGACCCCTCCCACCCGAGATCATCCCGTGGACCGACCACGACGGATTCGTCGTCGCGGTGGATGTGCCCAGCGGGCTCGACGCGGCAACGGGCGAGGTCCCCGGCACGGCATTCGTTGCCGACGTGACGGTGACGTTCCACGCCCCCAAGACGGGCCTCCTGGTCGGGTCCGGCCCCGACCACACCGGTGTCATCGAGATCGCCGATATCGGCCTGGAGGGCGGCGAGCCGGAGCTGCTGTGGTGGACGGGTGCTGACGCCGGAGTGCCGAAGCGGGGCAGGAGGGCCCACAAGTGGACGTCGGGTTCCGTCCTCGTGGTCGGCGGGGCGCCGGGCATGACCGGCGCGCCGGTGCTCGCAGCCACCGCTGCGCTTCGCGCCGGGGCGGGTGCCGTCTCCCTTGCGACTCCGGGTCGGTTGCCCGTGTCCGCACCCTCGGCCCTCCTCCGCCGACGGGTGGGTGAGGCAGAGCGGTTCGGCGAGGGGGATGCTGCGACGATCCTCCATGGCGCGAGTCGGTACGACATCCTTGCCCTCGGTCCCGGACTCGGCCCGGACATGGAGGACTTCGTGAACACACTCGCCGACGGATGGCAGGGTCCCCTCGTGCTCGATGCCGATGGGATCACCGCAGTCGACCTCGGCGTGGTGGAGGGGCGCTCCCACCCCACGGTCCTCACCCCCCACGCCGGCGAGTTCTTCCGCCTCACCGGGGAGGCTCCCGGTCACGAGGCAGCCGGGGAACTGGCTGCAGGGATCGGGGCCACCGTGCTGCTGAAGGGAAGCCCGAGCTTCGTGGCCGATACGTCCGCCACTCGCCTCATCAGCAGTGGTGGCCGTGAGTTGGCGACCATCGGGACAGGCGATGTACTGACCGGGATGGTGGCGGCGTTCCTCGCCCGCGGCCTGCCCCCGGGGGAGGCGGCCGCCTCTGCCACCTACTGGCACGGCTTGGCAGGACGCCACCTCTCCGAACGAGGGGTGCTCACCGCTGATGACCTGGTGGGGATCGTCGGATCCTTCGTGCCCGGCGTCTGATTCCTCGTTCCCCGGCGGATACGGCGGAGGCTCCTACCCTCGTCCGCATGCAGGAGGCCGACATCCGCCCCACGCGCGTCGAGGTGGATCTCGGGGCGCTCGGCCGCAACCTCGCGGCGATCCAGCGGCATGTGGGTCCGTCGCGGGTCATGCCGATCCTCAAGGCGAACGCCTACGGCCACGGCATCGTCGAGGTGGGTCGCCACCTCGACGGAGTGGGCGTCGATGCACTCGGCGTCGCCTACCTCGAGGAGGGTGAGGCGCTGCGGGATGCGGGAGTCCGAGCCCCGATCCTCGTGATGTCGGGTGTCGTCGGCCGGCAGGTCCCCAGGTTCCTGGCAGCGGACCTGGCCATCACGGTTCCGTCGGTGTCCAAGCTCGCACACGTGCAACAAGTCGCCAGCGACCTTGGCACGAAGGCCCGGGTCCACCTCAAGTTCGACACCGGGATGGGGCGGCTCGGCCAGAGCCATCGCACGGCCGACCAACTGCTCGACGCCACGCTTGACGCGCCGGACGTGGTCGTCGAGGGCATCTACTCACACTTCGCCACATCGGATGAGGCCGACCGGACGTTGACCGAGGCCCAGATCGAGCGGTTCAACCGCATCCTCGATTGGTTCGACCGCAGGGGACTGCCGGGGCCGACGCGTCACCTCGCCAACTCGGGCGGCATCCTCGGCTACCCGGAAGCCCATCTCGACATGGTGCGTCCGGGCCTCCTGCTCTATGGGGCGTACCCGTCGAAGGAGGCTCCCCGGACCGTCGAGGTCGAGCCGGCCCTTCGTTGGCTGAGCCAGGTCGTGTACTTCAAGGTCGTCCGGCAGGGCGACACCGTCTCATACGGGGCGACCTGGGAAGCACCGGAGGACACCCGGGTCGTGACCCTGCCGGTCGGCTACGGAGACGGGTACGCGAGGGCGCATTCCAATCGTGCCGAGGTGCTGGTGGGAGGAGCCAGGAAGCCGGTGGTCGGCAGGGTCTGCATGGACCACGTGATGGTCGACCTCGGACCCGACGGTACGGCCTACAACGGTGACGACGTGGTGCTGCTCGGCAGCGATGGATCCGATGGGATCACGGTGGAGGAGGTGGCCGAGTCCGCAGGCACCGTCCCGTGGGAGGTCTTCACGAGCATCTCGCCCCGCGTGCCGCGGGTGTACGTCTGAGCGCGTACGATCGCCCGATGGGCTGCATCACCGACGTCCCCGGCGTCCTCGTCGGACACTGGGAGGATCCCGGGGCGCGCACCGGGTGCACCGTCATTCGGTTCCCGCACCGGAACGCCGCGGGTGTCGAGGTGCGGGGTGCCGCTCCGGCGAGTCGGGAACTGGACCTGTTGCGTCCGGGCATGACGGTGCGGCGAGCCGACGCAATCCTGCTCACCGGGGGATCGGCGTTCGGACTCGGCGCTGCCCAGGGTGTGGTCGATGGGTTGGCGGCGGAGGGTCGTGGGCAACCCACGCTCACCGGCCCCGTCCCGATCGTGCCTGCCGTGGCGATCTTCGACCGGATGGTGGGAGACGTGTCCGCGGCGCCGGGCCCGTCCGAGGGACGCGCGGCATTCGAGGCCGCCTCGGTGGCTCCCACCGCGGATCGGCGTCGCGGGGCGGGGGCCGGGGCGACGGTCGGCAAGTGGCGCGGTGGCGTGGTCGACGCCGGAATCGGAACCGCGTCGGTGAAGGCAGGCGAGGCCACGGTCGGTGCGCTCGTCGTCCTCAATGCGGTTGGGGATGTGTACCTCCCGGACGGCAGGTCCCTGACCGGGGGCGATGGGGCCCTTGCGCCCCCCATCTGGGCTGCGACCAGCGAGATGCCGTTCGACACCAACACCACCCTGGTGGTCGTCGCGACCGATGCGCCGGGGGCGGAGGTCGACCGCATGGCGGTACGGGCCCAGGATGCGCTCGCTGTCGCCGTTCGGCCCGCGCACACGAGGTACGACGGGGACGTCGCCATCGCCGTGGCGCTGGGAGAAGGCCCGCAGGCGGATGCCGACCTCCTGCAGGAGGCTGCGTTCCACGCCACCCTCGACGCCATCTACGCCTGCCTGGAGGACTGACCGATGGCGCTCGTGGAGGACGGCTGGGCCGAGTTCATCGAGGGGACTCGTGGCCGACCGGCCATGCCCTTCCTCGGCCTGGCGCTCGACTTCGTCAATCGGCCGCCGGGCCTTGCGGTCGAACTCGGTGCCGGATCCGGTGTCGAGACCCGCGCCCTCCTCCAACTCGGGTGGCGGGTCCATGCGATCGACGGCGACTCCCACTCGGCGGCCGTGCTGGCCGAAGAGGCCGGCGCCCTCGGGGATCGCCTCACCACCGAGATCGGGTACTTCGGCGACGTCGAGATCCCCGTCGCGGACTTCGTCTTCGCCCAGTTCTCGCTTCCGTTCGCCGGAGACCGCCTCGACGAGGTGATGGGTCACGTCGGCCAGGCGCTCGGGCCTGGTTCCGTGTTCGGCGGGCATTTCTTCGGTCCCAACGATGATTGGGCGGGGGAGGACGACGTGCGTGCGGTGGATCGGCCCTGGATCGACCACACGTTCGAAGGCTGGTCGATGCTCGACATCGAGGAGTTCGACGACGACAGCCCCTACGGGCTGGAGGGTGCCATGAAGCACTGGCATTGGTACTTCGTGAGGGCACGTCGCTGACAACCCCCCCGGTACCCCGGAGTATCCTCGCGGTGCCATGGCCAAGGGCTTCCTGCATGACCGTCACCACTGACTCGGACGCCGCGACGCGGGCGCTCGGACGGCGCCTCGCCGCCTTCCTCCGACCCGGCGATGTCGTCGTCCTGGAAGGGCCGATGGGTTCGGGGAAGACGGTGTTCGCCGCCGGTGTCGCCGAGGGTCTCGGCGTGGACGAGCGGGTGACCAGTCCCACCTTCCTCCTCATGCGTTCGTACCGCTCGGGCTTCCTCCCGTTCGTGCACGTGGACGCGTACCGCCTTGGCTCGCTCGGCGAGTTTGACGACCTCGCGGCCCTCGACGAGGCGACGGGCGGGGTCCTCCTCGTCGAGTGGGGCGACATCGTTGCTGCCGGCCTCCCCGGCGACCGGCTCACGGTCACCTTCTACCGCGTGGACGAGACCACGAGGTCGATCACCCTCGAGGGTGCAGGGTCGTGGTCGGGACGGGCGATCCGGGAGTTGGTGGGATGAAGCTCGTTGCCATCGAGTCCTCGACCCCCGCCTCTTCGGTGGCGCTCATGGACGGCACCGATGTGGTTGGCTCCGCGTCCCGTATCGACCGGAGGGGGCACAGTGCCTTCCTCACGGCCGCGCTCGACTTCTGTTTGGACCAGGCCGACTGGTCTCCTGCCGACCTCGACGGTGTGGCGGTTGGCATCGGTCCGGGTCTCTACACAGGTCTGCGCGTCGGCATTGCCACTGCGCAGGGGCTTGCGGCGACGCTCGGCATCCCGATCGTCCCCGTCACCTCGCTCGATGCGCTGGCGCATCGCTCCAAGACCGGCCGACGCCACATCTGGGCGATCGTCGACCTGCGACGCGGTGAGTTCGCCGTTGCGAGCTACCGGCCGGTGCCGGGCGGCGTCGTGCGGGACACGATGCCCGAGGTCGTCACGCCCCAGGGCCTTCGCGCCATGCTCCTCTCCGACGCCGACGACGTGCTCCTCGTCGGCGACGTGCCGGCGCTCGGCGACGGGTTCCTCACCGGGCTCCACCGGGCACGCGTCGGTCGGCCGCGCTTCCCAAGCGCAGTGGCGGTGGCGGGCCTCGGCGGTCCCCGGATCGCCCACGACGACGTGCCCCACCCCGACGAGGTCCGCCCGCTCTACCTGCGGGATCCGGACGTGACCGTGTCCTCGGCACTCCTCGAGCACAAGAGCCCGTGGGAGGACGCATGATCGAGCTCCGCTCCATGCTGCAGGGAGACATCCCGGCCGTGCTCGAGATCGAACGGGCCACCTACACCACCCCCTGGTCCGAGCAGGTGTTCCGCGACGAGCTCCGCCAACCGGGCCGCTCGTACGTCGTCGCGATGGATGGCGACGAGCTCATCGGGTACGGCGGCGTGCTCCTCCTCGGTGAGGACGCCCACATCACGACCGTTGCCGTTGCCGAGGACCAGCAGGGCAAGCGGCTTGGTACCCGCCTCATGCTCGAGCTCGTCGAGGCAGCGCTCCGCAAGAACGCCCGCCACCTCACCCTCGAGGTGCGGTTCTCGAACAACCGGGCGCAGAGCCTCTACACCCGCTTCGGCATGGCGCCGGTCGGGGTGCGCAAGAACTACTACGTCGACGAGGACGCGCTCATCATGTGGGTGAATGACATCGACCAGCCCGAGTACCAGGACCGCCTCGACGACATTCGGGTGAGCCTCGAGGAGCCCGTCGCATGAGCGGGCCCACCGTCCTCGCCTTCGAGACCTCGTGTGACGAGACGGGCGTCGCCGTCGTGCGGGGTCGCGAGGTGCTCTCGAACGTCATCGGGTCCCAGGTCGACCTGCACGCTCGCTTCGGTGGCGTCGTCCCAGAGGTGGCGGCCCGGGCGCACGTCGAGTCGATCCGCTCCCTCAGCCATCGGGCGCTGGGCGAGGCGGGGGTGCATCCCGACGACCTCGACGGGGTCGCCGCCACCCAGGGCCCGGGGCTCATTGGCCCGCTCCTCGTCGGCTTCTCGTTCGGCAAGGCAATGGCGTGGGCGCGCCAGTTGCCCTTCGTCGGTGTCGACCACATGGAGGGGCACCTCACCGCGCCGGTGCTCGAGTCCGACTTCGAGCCACCTGCGGTCGCGCTGCTCGCGTCGGGTGGGCACAGCCAGCTGGTCCATGTGAAGGCCTGGGGCGACTACGAGGTGCTCGGCGAGACGATCGACGACGCAGCCGGCGAGGCGTTCGACAAGCTCGCCCGCTACCTCGGCCTCGGCTTCCCCGGTGGGCCGGCGATCGACGCGGCCAGCGATGGCGGTGACCCGACGGCACTCGACCTCCCGCGCCCCCTGCGCGACCGGCCCCTCGATTTCTCCTTCTCCGGCCTGAAGACCGCCGTGATCACCCGCATCGAGTCGGCCAAGCAAGCGGGCACCCTGCCGCCCCTCGCCGACGTCGCCGCATCGATCCAGGAGGCGATCGTGGACTCGCTCCTCGAGAAGGCTTTCAACGCGATCGAGGCCACCGGTGTCGAGGTTCTCGGGGGCGGTGGGGGTGTCTTCGCCAACCGGCGGCTGCGGGAGAAGTTCGCCGACGAAGCCGATCGCCGTGGCGTGGCGCTCCACATCCCCAGCCGGAAGCTCTGCACCGACAACGGGGCCATGATCGGCGCCGCCGGGGTTCGCCTGCTGCAGGACGGCCAGTACTCCTCGTGGGGGAGCAACGTGGACGTCAACATGCGGCTCGGCTGAACGAGTCCTCAGCCCCGATTGGCCTCCAGGGCGGCCTTGTAGGCGGCGATGGTGCGGTCCCGCGCTGCGGCGTGGTCGACGATCGGCGCGGGGTAGTCGCCGGCCAACATGCCCGCCTTCCACGGCTCGTGGACCTGTGACGGCGGCACGTCCCCGAGCTCGGACACCCATCGCCGTACGTAGGTGCCGTCCGGGTCGAACTTCTTGCCCTGCAGCGTCGGGTTGAAGACCCGGAAGTACGGTGCCGCGTCGGCTCCGGTGCCGGCCACCCACTGCCAGTTCCCGATGTTCTGGGCGACGTCCCCGTCGAGGAGGCGTTCACGGAACCACCGCTCGCCCCTGCGCCAGTCGATGAGGAGGTCCTTCACGAGGAACGAGGCGGCGATCATGCGGACCCGACCGTGCATCCAACCCTCGGCCTCCAATTGGCGCATGCCGGCGTCCACGATCGGGAACCCGGTCCGC
>CP070681.1:1480774-1486064 GCA_020352575.1 Acidimicrobiia bacterium
GGTGGGTACGGGTTCCGCCACTACCTGCGGGTGGGTGGGCCGCTCGTCGTGCTGTTCCTCGCCGTGGGTGCGGCGATCATCCCGTTTGTCTGGGAGTTCTAGGCGTACGCCACGCCGAGGGCGCCCATGATGTCGTCCATCCAGTGGGCGACCTCAAGGGTCGTCTGGTGGGGCACTACGGGGCTCTCGGTGAGGCCCTCGGCGAGACAGCGGTGGACCTCGGCTACCTGGAACTCAAAGCCGGTGCCCGCATACGGGAGGTCGATCGTCTCGACGACACCACCGTCGCCCCGTTCGATGGTGATGCGGGTCGGGTGGTGGTGCGGACGATGGAGGCGGATGCGGCCTTCGGTGCCCGAGACGATCCCCTCGTTCGTGGAATCGGCGATGAGGCTCGACGTCGTGTGGGACCACCCCCCCGGGTGTTCGGAGAGCGCCGAGGCGTGGATGTCCACGCCACCCTCGACCTGGCCGACGACTCGGCTCGAGGTCGGAGCCCCGAGGAAGAGGTGGGCGATCGTGAGCGGGTACACGCCGAGGTCGAGGGTCGTGCCGCCCCCAAGGGCTCGGTTGCGGAGGCGATGCTCGGGTGGGAGGTCCCGGACGAGGGAGAACGATGCCTCGACCGAGCGCACCTCACCGAGCGAGCCGTTCGCAACGATGTCCTGTGCCCTGCGGATGGCCGGTATGAACCGACTCCACATCGCCTCCATGAGGAACGTCCCGGTGTCACGGGCAGCTCCGACGAGGCGCGTTGACTCGGCATGCGAGACCGTGAGCGGTTTCTCACACAGAACCCCGACCCCGGCTTCCAGGGCAGCGATCGTCGGTTCGGAGTGGGCGATGTGTGGGGTCGCCACGTACACGGCGTCGACGTCGCCCAGGATGGAGCCGAGGTCGTCGCTCGCTCGCGCCACGCCGTGCTCGGCGGCAAACGCCTTGGCTCGGTCGGTCGTGCGTGAGACCACAGCCGTCAGGTCGGCGTCGGGCATCGGGCCGAGCGTGCGGGCCATCTGAGCGGCGATGCCCCCGGTCCCGACGATGGCCCAACGGGTGGTCATGCGCGGTCGACCGTGGCGTGCTGCCACTCGACGGGGACGAGTTCGTGGATGCCTTCGAGGCCCTTGAGTTCCGCGAAGAACGAATCGCCGAAGGTGAATGACGGGTCGCTCCCCACGAGTTCCCGGACGACTGACGAGACGGCGATCTGGCCTCCATCGGCCGCCGACGTGACCCGGGCCGCCTTGTTGACGGCGAGGCCCATGACATCGGTATCTGTGCGGATCACGTCGCCCGCATGGACCCCGATGCGCACGGCGTACGGGACCCCGGATGCCTCTGTCGCCTGCTGGATCTTGACAGCGCACCCAACACCGGCCCGGGCCGAGGAGAACACGAGCAGGGCACCGTCGCCCACCGACTTGATGACCTGTCCACCCTGTTGCGCGGCCGACTCCCCGACGAGCGCCAGGTGCTCCTCCATGAGTTCGGAGTACCGCCGGTCGCCCATTTGGGCGGCGTGGGCGGTGGAGTCCTGCACGTCGGTGAACATGAGGGTGAGCATTCCCTCAGCGGCAAACCCACCGAGATCGCGCTCTACGTCGAGGTCGTCGAGGATCTCGGCGAGCGTCGTGGTGAGATCGAAACCCAGCGACTCCGAGTTGGGCACCGGGTCGGAACTGTGGGCCTGCACGAGGCGCCACATGCCGGCGTCGAGGATGAACACCATCGTGTGCCGCATCTCCGACTCGGCGTCGTTGAGCCGCACCCGGAGGCGGGCGGCGCTCCAAGCTGCGTGGTCGGTCTGCCATGCCTCCAGGTGGTCGACCTCGAACGACATGCCAGCCATCTCCTCGATCTGGGCGAAGATGACCGGCAAGAAGTCGTGCTCGTCCCACCACTCCGCCCCGTCACTGCCAATGGCCCGGAAGCCCGGACCCGGATCGAGGAGGCGTCGGAGGGTCACCGTGTCTCCGGCAGCCTGTGCCTCGAACAGCCGCCTCGAGATCGCCTCGACCTCTGGCGAGGGGCGCGGGACGTTCACAGGCATGGGCGAACCGTAGCGATGAACCGCTGGCGCTGGTCGCTCGGCCTACCGTCCCGTTCGTGACCGACGAACCGAAGGGCTCCCTCGCCCTCATCCGTGACCGCACGTTCGGGCGTTACCTCGTCACGAACTTCACCTCGAACATCGGCAACTGGTTCCAGAACGTCGCCGCCGGGATTGTCATCTTCCAACTCACCGGCTCGAACACGCTCGTTGGCTTCGTGAGCGTGCTCCAGTTCGTCGGGACACTGGTGCTGTCCCCTTGGTCCGGTGCGCTGGCCGACCGGGCGAACCGGCGCCTCCTCCTGCTCTGGGCACAGGTGATCAGCGCAGCGGGGGCGGTGGGCGTTGCCATCTGGGTGGCGCTCACCGGTGTCGAGGGCCTCCCCGGTGTGTGGCCGATCTTCCTCGCGTCGGGGATCATCGGGCTCGGCTACGCCCTGGGCATCTCGGCGATGAACGCCCTCGTGCCGGCGCTCGTCGAGCCGAAGGACCTGAGCGGGGCGATCGCCCTCAACTCGACCTCGTTCACCCTCGCCCGAGCGATTGGGCCGGCACTTGCAGGCGCAGTCGTCGCGGGCCTCGGGGCCGCCTGGGCGTTCGGGATCAACGCCCTGACCTTCCTCCCGCTCATCATCGTGCTGGTCATCATCCGGCCCCGGAAGGTGGAACGACCTTCGGGCGACCGATCGGTGCGCGCCGGGTTCGCCTACGTGCGGCAGAACCCGTCGATGCTCTGGCTGGTGCTCGGCGTGCTCGCCGTCGGATGGGCCGGCGACCCCGTGAACACGCTGTCGCCGGCGTACGCCGACCTCTTCGGCCTCGACGAGACCTTCGTCGGCCTCCAGGTCGGGGCGTTCGGCACGGGTGCGGCGATCGTGTCCACACAGGTGGCACGACTCGCCGCGAGGCTCGGATTCGAACGCACGACGCAACTCGGGATGGTCGTCCTTGCCGCCGGGTTGATCGGATTCGCGGTCGCCCCGGTGCCGTGGGTAGTGATCGTGTCCCTCTTCCTCGGTGGATCCGGCTTCGTACTCGGCGTCGCCACCACCAACGCCAACCTCCAGCAGCGCCTCGATGAATCGATGCGGGGCCGGGTCATGGCGCTGTGGAGCATGGCGTTCCTCGGCTCCCGCCCACTCGCTGCCATCGTCGATGGAGGCATCGCCGACCTCGTCTCGCCGAGGGTGGGTGTCGCCTCGGCCGTCATCCCACTTCTCGTCGGCCTCTGGGCGATGGGCCGGGTGCGGCCGAACTCCTAGGCGCCGGCCTTCCGGGCCCACGGGGAGGCGCCGACCGTCGAGACGCCCTGCTGGCCTACCTCGTGCTCGCCGTTGGTGGCGGCGAGGATCGTGGCGATGGCCTCCTGCCCGGCTGCGTCGTCGGGGCGGACCAACTCGGCGTGGCGGGTGTCGAGGACGTTGAGGCCAACCGTCTCGCCGGCCTCGTCGAGGATGCGGAAGTGGCGCTCGGCGTGGTCGATCGGGACGTTTGCGTCGCCCACCCCGTGGATCAGGGTGATCGGCACGTCGACACCGTCGCCGGCGTTGCCCGAGGTGGTGAAGTGCGAGGCATCGATGTCGCCCCACAGCGCCTGGATGTCCCAGTCGTAGTAGTAGGCGCCGCCGAGCCCGATGAAGGCCTGCGGGATGTGCGAGGTGCCTGCGAAGCAGTCGAAGTCGTAGTCGGCGGTGACGGCCATGGCGGCGCCGGGGAGCCCGCCGTAGGAGAACCCGACGACGACGAGGTTGTTGGGGTCGCCACCGAACTCGGCTGCGGCGGTGCGGGCGAAGCGGGTGCCGCACACTGCGCCCTCGAAGGTGCGCTCGACGGCTTCCTGGCTGCGGGGCTGACCGCTGTCGTAGGTGGGGACGAAGACGACAGCGCCGGCCTTGGCCAGCTCCTCGCCCATCGGGAGCATCTCGCCGTTGCCCTTGTTGCCGCCGCCGTGGAACAGCACGACGACCGGGAGGCCGGTGCCGCCGTCGGCGGGGGAGAAGATGTCGACGGGCCCTGCCGGGAGCTCGACGACCGTGTGGTCGATGGTGTCGATGGTGTCGATGGTGTCGGTGGTGACGCCGGTGAGCGTCTGGCCGATGGTGATGATGATCCCCAGGAAGAGGGAGAAGGTGCGGTTCGTGTGTGCCATGCCGCCAAGATCCGGCGGCGGCATTGCGCCCCATCTACGGGTGGCTTTCGACCCACTGCAAGTACTGAAAGTCGGATGAAAGTCGCCGCTGGCGGGCTGTCACCCATGACCTCCGCATACAGTGGCGAGATGCCACCCACGCTCGACGTACGGCTGCTCGGCCCGCTCGAAGTGCGGGTTGATGGGGAGGTCATCGACCTCGGTCCACCGCGCCACCGTGCCCTCATCGCGCTGCTCGCCCTCACCCCGAACCGGGTGGTGAGCACCGACCGCATCCTCGAGGCGCTCTGGGGCGAGGAAGCCGACTCGAAGGAGAAGGCGCTCTGGGTCTACGTCTCCCGTCTTCGCTCGGCGCTCGAGCCCGACCGCAGTGAGCGTGGGGAGAGTTCCCTGCTGGTTCGCCGTGATCCCGGGTATCTCCTCGCGGTCGAGCCCGGCGACGTGGACGTCGTGCGGTTCGAAGAGGCCGTGGCGGAGGCCCGCACGCTCGGCGAGACCGACCCCGAGGCAGCGCTCGGCGTCGTTGACGACGCGTTGGGTCTGTGGCGGGGTGACGCCCTCGAGGAGTTCCGATACGAGGACTTCGCTGCTGGTGAGATCCGCCGGCTCGAGGAACTCCGCCTCGAGGCCCTGGAGATCCGGTTCGAGGTGTCCCTTGGACTTGGCCGCGACCGTGAGCTCGTGGGGCAACTGGAGCAGCTCGCCCGTGAGCACCCCTATCGCGAGGGGATCACGAGGGCGCTCATGATCGCCCTCTATCGGTCCGGCAGGCAGGCCGAGGCGTTGCGGGCCTTGGAGCGTCACGCTCGGACGATCGGCGAGGAGTTGGGGCTCGAGCCCTCACCCGAGCTGAGGACGCTCGAGGAGCAGGTCCTCCTCCAGGACGATTCCCTGCGGCGTGCCGAGGAACTCGTGGTCCAGGCCGACAACCCGTATCGGGGCCTTCGCGCATTCGGGGAGGACCATGCGGCGGACTTCCATGGGCGCGGTCGACTCACCGCGGAGATCCTTCGGCGGCTCGAACGACGAGATGGTCTCGTTGCCGTGGTCGGGGCAAGTGGTTCGGGCAAGTCCAGCGTGGTCCGCGCGGG
>CP070681.1:1486164-1496137 GCA_020352575.1 Acidimicrobiia bacterium
CGTGCCCCCCGGTTTCGACTGTCTCCCGATCGAGGTGACGGGCGGAGAGGGCCGGGCACTCGTGGTCGGTGGCGAGCCCCTCGGTGAGCCCATCCAGATGTGGTGGAACTTCGTCGCCCGGACCAAGGACGAGATCGCCGAGGCGTGGAGGGCGTGGCAGTCCCATGACACCGATCGGTTCGGGCCCGTGCCCAGCGACCTGCCCCGCATCGACGCCCCCCGCCCCATGTGGGTGCGGGACTGACAATCGCTGCACCTACTCGATAGCCGCCACCTACCCTCTCGCTCGTGCTCATCGCACGTGATCTCCGCATCGAGGTCGGTCCGCGCGTCCTGATCGACGAGGCCTCGTTCACCCTCCAGCCCGGCGACAAGGTGGGCCTGGTGGGCAAGAACGGCGCGGGCAAGACGACGCTCATGAAGACGCTCGGCGGCGAGCGCACCCCCGCGTCGGGGACCCTCACCCGTTCCGGGCAGCATGGGTACTTCTCGCAGGAGGCCCACCTCGAACGAGGTCGTCCCGACCTCAACGCCCTGGAGCGCATCCTCGAGGCGAGGGGGATCGGTGACCTCATGGTCCGGATGGAGGACACCCGACGGAAGCTCGAGTCGGTGACCGAGCCCGAGGAGATCGAGCGCCTCATCACACGCCAGGCACGCCTCCAGGACCAACTCGACACCCAGGGCGGGTACGCCGCCGAGAGCGAGGCGAAACGCATCGCCGCCGCCGTCGGGATCGGCAACGACGAGCTGGGCCAACCCATCGCCACGATGTCCGGTGGCCAACGTCGCCGGGTCGAACTCGCCCGCATCCTGTTCAGCGAGACCGACGCGCTGCTGCTCGACGAACCCACGAACCACCTCGACCTCGATGCCAAGGCATGGCTCATGGAGTACCTCGCCGCGTACAAGGGCGCCCTGCTCGTCGTGAGCCACGACCTGCCCCTCCTGGACCAGTCCATCACCTCGGTGCTCGCCCTCGAGCACGGCCGGATCGAGTCCTACCGCGGCAACTACTCCCACTACCTCGTCGAGCGGGACCGCCGACGCGAGCAGAAGGAGCGGGAACGGGCCCAACAGGACCAGAAGATCGCCCAGCTCGAGTACACGATCGCCCGCTTCAAGGGCACCACCGAGAAGATGGCGAAGAAGGCCAAGTCGATGGAGACCCGCGTCGATCGCATCAAGCGCGACCTCGTCGAGATCGACACGAAGGGCCGGGAGACGAAGATCGACTTCCCGCAGCCCGAGCCGTCCAACAAGATCCCCATCGAGGCGAGTGGACTCGCCAAGTCGTTCGGCGACAACCTCGTGTTCATGGACGTCGACGTGATCATCGACCGGGGCGAGACGTTCCTGATCATGGGCCTCAACGGCGCCGGCAAGACGACGCTGCTACGGATCCTTGCCGGAGTGGAACGCCATGACCTGGGTGTGGTGCACGTGGGCAACAAGACGACGCTCGGGTACTACGCGCAGGAGCATGAGCAGATCGTCGAGGGCAAGACGGTGTTCGAGCACGTGCGGGAGGTCTCCGACCTGCCGGACGCCACCCTACGGGGCCTGCTGGGACGGTTCCTCCTCGCCGACAAGGTCGACCAGGACGCCTCGACGCTGTCGGGTGGGGAGAAGACGAAGCTCGCCCTCAGCCAGGTGGTGTTGTCGAGGGCGAACGTGCTGTTGCTCGACGAACCGACGAACAACCTGGACCCACAGTCGAAGCGAGCGCTCCTCGAAGCGCTCCACGAATACGAGGGCACGATCGTCCTCGTCAGCCACGACACGGACTTCGTGGCCGAGTTGGCACCGGATCGGGCGCTGATGATGCCCGAGGCCGAGGTGCACTGGTTCGAGGAGGAACTCCTCGAACTCGTCGCCCTCGCCTAACCGGCTCCGAGCAGTTCCAGGCAGGGGTCGACCCCCACCAGATCCACCGTGCAGTACTGGTTCGCCGCCCACCGTTCCCGGCTGAGGCGAAACCGGTCGTGGCGATCGGCCTGGTCGCGGCGCTTCATCAGGGTCCAGCCGTCCTCCTCGTAGCCGAGGGCCCGACTCACACCCTGCGAGGCCGGGTTGTCGTGCCAGGCCCCGGACACCGCAAGGGTCGCCCCGAGTCCCTCGAACGCGAACGCGAGCACGGCGGCACGCATCTCCTTGCCGAAGCCCTTGCCCTGGTGGTCCCTGCCGAGCCAGGAGCCGGTCTCGACGGTGCGGAGGACGCCGAAGTCCTTGGCGGCGACGTCCTGGGCCCCGATGAGCGAGTCGTCCGCGAAGACGCCGAAGTTGAGCGACCATTGCTCCGGGCGCCAGGCCGCTCGGCCCTTCCAGTGGAATCGCAGGGCTTCGCGTTCGAACTCGCCGGGAGGGAGGTCGGTCCACGGCATGCCGAAGGGCATCCACGCCGGGTCGTGGATCCCGCGTGCGGCGAGGTCGACGAGCTCGACCATCTCGTCCTCGATCAGCAGGCGCAGTTCGAGGCGTGGGGTGCGCAAGCGGATACCGAAGAACGGCCAGATGTCCTCGAGCGTGCGCATGGAGGGATGATGGCACCGGACGCCGCCGCCGGTCGTGGGATTGGGGAACCCCGTAGATTGCGGTGGACGTCCAACCCGTATGAGCAAGTCCACCACCCTCGTCCTCCTGCTGGGCCTCCTCCTGGTGGCCTGCGCCGCCGATCCCACACCGACGACACTGGCCCCCACCGATGACACACCGCCCGTGACCCCTGATCCCACCGGTCCCGTGTTCGTCGACGAGACGGACCTGTTGGTCGCCGAGTCCTTCCCGATGCAGCTCTTCCTGGCCGTGCAGGGCAGCCTCCCGACGCCGTGCCACGTCGCAGAGTGGCAGGTCGAGGAGACCGAGCAGGGCCGTTTCGAGGTCACCTTGTACAGCGTGAACACCGGTGAGAACTGCATCCAAGTCCTCGAACCCGTCGAGCTGAACATCCCCCTCGGCACGAGTGAAGGCGGGCCGATCGAGGTGGTGCTCAACGGCGAGACGGTCGAGACCGCTGACCTCTAGGCCGGGGCCAGCTCGATCATCGGCGCGTGCGCAACGAGGTCGGATAGATCCCGTTGGCTGCGATACCAGTGGGACGCGGCAGCTTTCATCACCGAGCGCCGTTCGGCGTCCTCGGTGACCTCCCGGACGGAGCAACGCACGTCGTGGGTCTGGGTGTGGATGACCGCTTCGGCCTTCGCCCGCACATTGGCGAGCCAGTCCCTGCGACCCGGCGTCCCGGTGATGTAGTACCGGTCGGCCACGCGGACCATCCAGATCTCGATCCGGCGGGGGAGTCCGGACCTCCTGCCCCAAGTGGTGAGGTCCACCGTGGAGAGGTCCGGGAGGTGGCCGAACGGGTGGGCGCTCACGCTTCGAGGGCCGCCCGGAGTCCTGCGACCGCCGCTGCCTTGCCTTCGGGGTGGCCGAGGATCGCCGACCCTGCAATGAAGTCCTCGGCTCCCGCGGCCCGGGCGCTGCCGATGGTGTGGGGTTTGATCCCCCCATCGACCTCGATGCGCACGTCGAGGCCCCGGTCGTCGATGACCCGGCGGGCCTCGCTGATCTTTCGTTCCACGGCGGGGATGTAGGCCTGGCCGCCGTAGCCGGGGTTCACCGTCATGAGGACGAGGAGGTCGAGTTCCTCCCACACACCGTCGATGTCCGAGAGGGGAGTGGCCGGATTGAGGGCGACGCCCGGCCGTGCACCGGCCTCCCGGATCGTGCCGAGCAGCCGATGGAGGTGGGTGGCGGTCTCGGCGTGGACGATGATGAGTTCGCAGCCGGCGGAGGCGTAGTCGGCCGCGGCGGTGGCCGGGTGCTCGATCATGAGGTGGGCCTCGAACGGCAGGTCCGAGTGGCTCCGAGCCGAGGCGACGACATCGGCTCCGAATGTGATGGGGGGCACGAACGACCCGTCCATGACGTCCCACTGGATCCCGTCCACGCCGGCGGCGGTGAGGTCGGCGACCTCCTCACCGAGTCGCATGTAGTCGGCGCCGAGCACCGAGGCGATGATGCGGGGGGCCTGCTGCATGGGGTGGAGGGTACCGCGATGGGCCGTCGGCGGGCACCCAACATCGCGATGTAAGCGCTTACATAGCCATCGATGTGCGACATTCGCGGTACGTGGTGTGGCATGTTGCAACCGCTTCCACCCGCGGTGTAGGGTTCACCCGACGTCGAGAGGACTGGAGGGTCCGTGGCAGAAATCCATTTCGATGGAGTGGGCAAGATCTATCCCGGTGGCACTCGTGCCATCACGGACGTGAGCTTCGAGATCCACGATGGGGAGTTCGTCGTACTCGTCGGCCCCTCAGGTTGTGGCAAGTCCACCCTGCTCCGCATGGTCGCGGGCCTGGAAGAGATCACCGAGGGTGAGATCCGCATCGGCGACCGCGTCGTGAACGACGTCCCGCCGAAGGACCGTGACATCGCCATGGTCTTCCAGAACTACGCCCTGTACCCGCACATGACGGTGTACGACAACATGGCGTTCGGCCTGAAGCTGAGGAAGTTCTCCAAGGACGAGATCGAGCGGCGTGTGCAGGAAGCAGCCCGCGTGCTCGAGATCACCGAGTACCTCCAGCGCAAGCCGAAGGCCCTGTCGGGTGGCCAGCGCCAGCGTGTCGCCATGGGTCGCGCCATCGTGCGTGAGCCCTCAGCGTTCCTGATGGATGAGCCCCTCTCGAACCTCGACGCCAAGCTCCGCGTGCAGATGCGTTCCGAGCTCGGCCTCCTCCACGCCCGGCTGAAGACCACGACGATGTACGTGACCCACGACCAGGTCGAGGCCATGACCCTCGGCGACCGGGTCGCCGTCATCCGCAAGGGTGTCCTCCAGCAGGTCGACGCCCCACAGGAGCTCTACAAGAACCCGGCCAACCTCTTCGTCGCAGGCTTCATCGGCTCTCCGGCCATGAACTTCATCGGTGGCAGCGTGAGTGGCGGGCACTTCGACTACGGCGCCGGGAAGCTCCCTGTGACCCGTGACATCGCCGCCGGTTCCGGTCGCGTGGTCGCCGGCATTCGTCCGGAGCACTTCTTCGTGCCCGAGGGCGAACTCCACCCCGATCAGGGGATGGAGGCCGAGGTCGGTCTCGTCGAGCAGTTGGGCTCCGATGCCTTGGTGCACTTCGAGATCGATGTGGCGCCCGTGCTCACGCCGGACATCCGCGAACTCCTCGAGGACGCGGGTGAGGATGCCTCGTCGCTCGGTGAGAAGACGAAGATGGTGGCCCGGGTCGATCCGTTGGCAGCACCTCGTCCGGGTGACCGCATGGTCCTGGGTGTCGAGAGTGACAAGATGCACTTCTTCTCGGAGGACACCGGCGAAGTCATCTAGACCGCAACCGAACACGCGAATGGGGGTGGGGCAATGCCCCACCCCCATTCGCGTTGTCGCGAGGGGCAGGAGGAGTCAGGGACCCGTGTAACCGTTTTCTGTAACCGTTTGCATTCGGCCGATGTAATCGTTTACAGTGCGAGGAGTCGCCGTTCCGGCGGCACTGTGTTTCGCAGAAACAGGAGGAAACTGACAATGCGGAAGCATTCCTGGTTGCGGCTCCTCGCCCTTGCACTCGTCCTCGCCTTGACGGCGGTCGCGTGTGCCGGCGAGTCCGCTGACACCACGGAGGCCCCGGCGGCGACCGAGGCCCCTGCGGCCACCGAGGCGCCCGCCACGACGGCGGCCCCCGAGACCACCACCACGACCGAGGCACCCGCCGAGACGGAGCCGCCCGCCGAGGCGCTCTCCCTCCTCGTGTGGGCCGACGCCAACCGAGCACCGGTCTTCGAGGCCATCGCCCCCGCCTTCGAAGAGGCCACCGGCGTGAACATCGAGGTCCAGATCGTCGACTTCGGAGACATCCGTGAGCAGGTCCAGGTCGCCGGCCCCGCCGGTGAGGGCCCGGACGTCTTCGTCGGCGCCCACGACTGGACGGGCGAGCTCGCCGCCAACGGCGTGGTCCGCCCGATCACCCTCGGCCCGAACGAAGGGGACTTCTTCCAGGTCGGCATCGACGGCTTCTCGTACGAGGGCAACCTCTACGCGGTCCCGATGGCCACCGAGGCGATCGCCATGTACGTGAACCTCGACCTCGTCCCCGAGCCCCCGGCCTCCATCGAGGAGATCGCCGAGCTCTGCCCGACGCTCGAGGGCATCGAGAACTGCATCGGCGTCCCCGGCGGTGGTGATGGTGGCGACCTCTACCACAACATCTGGCTCATCACGGCCCAGGGTGGCTACATCTTCGGCTACGACGCAGCCTCCGGCTACGACACCACTGACGTGGGCCTCGACTCCGAGGGCGCCATCGCCGGTGCCGAGGTGATCGCCCAGCTCACCGCTGACGGGATCATGGCCTCCACCAACTACGACACGGCCAAGAACCTCTTCCTCGAGGGCAAGCAGCCGTTCTGGGTCACCGGCCCGTGGGAGCGGGGCACGCTCAACGACTCCGACCTCAACTGGACCGTCGTGAAGCTGCCGACCATCAACGGCTCGACGCCGGCTCCGTTCGTGGGCGTGCAGGGCGTGTTCCTCTCGGCCTTCGCCCCGAACGCCGTGGTCGCACAGTCGTTCCTCGCCGACTACGTGGCGACGACCGACGTGCAGCGTGCGCTCTACGACGCCGACCCCCGCAACCCTGCGACGCAGTCGGTGCTCGACCAGCTCGCCGACGATGTCGTGGTGGCGACCTTCACCCTGTCCGGTGCGGACGGCATCCCGATGCCGAACGTCCCCGAGATGGGTTCCGTGTGGGGCGCCGGTGGCGACAACCTCCTGGCACTGCGCAACGGTGACGTCGACGCCACGACGGCGATGACGACCGCAGCAGACCAGGTTCGGGAGCTGCTCGGCAACTGACCGAACCAACGAGACGACGAGCGGGGAGAGGAGGAGAGCGAATGGCCAGGCGACTGGACACCAGCGCCTCCTCTCCGCGCTCGATCTCGTTCTGGATCGTGGTCGCGGTCCTGGCGGTCGTCGATGCCCTGAGCATCGCCGCCGTTCCGATCCTGTTCGCGGCCGACCAGAAGGCCCTCGCCTTCTTCCTCATCGGGGCGGCGTTCGCCATGAACGTCGTGTACCTCGTACCGGCGACGAGGGCCTCACGATGGATCCTCCCCGGATTCATCTTCATGGCCCTCTTCGTCATCTGGCCGGTGCTCTTCACCGCCTACGTGTCGCTCACGAACTGGGCGACCGGCAACATCCTCACCAAGGCCCAGGTCATCGAGCAGCTAGAGGAGATCCCCGTCGCCGGTGGCGACGATGGTGGATCCGGCTTCCTCAACGTCTACGACGACGGGACCGGCGACCTGCGGTTCCTCATCACCGACCCCGAATCGGGTGACGTCTACTTCGGCATCCCACGTGACAAGGACGGCGAGGTCGCCGACGCGGCGACCGCCGGCCTCGAAGGCCTCGACGTGGTCGACGCCGATGCCGATGGGACACCCGAGTCCATCGACGGCTTCGAACTCGTTCCCACGCTCGGGCTGTTCTCCATCGCCGAGCAACTCGGCGAACTCGTCCTCGACCTCCCCAACGGGATCGCCACCGTGCAGACGGTGTCGCAGGTCTCGATCGTCCAGTCCACCCAGCGCTACGTCTACGACGAGGCCCGCGACGTCCTCATCGACACGCAGTTGAACGTCGAATGCGTGGAGTTCGAGGGGAACTTCGTCTGTGACGGCAAGGAGGTGAACCCGGGCTGGCGTGTCGTCATCGGCGCCGACAACTTCCGGGATGCCCTCACCCGCCCCGAGCTCCTGAAGCCCCTGATCGAGATCTTCACATGGAACATGGTGTTCGCGCTGGGCTCGGTGGGCCTCACCTTCGCCCTCGGCCTCATGCTTGCCCTTGCCATCCAGCCCGAGAAGATGAAGGGGAGGGCGTTCTATCGCTCCGTCTTCATCATCCCGTATGCCATCCCGCCGTTCATCTCATCGGTGGTGTGGCGCGGCCTCCTCAACACGGAGTTCGGGCAGGTCAACGATCTGCTTGGGAACCTCGGTGCCTCGGCGATCCCGTGGCTCCAGGACCCCAACTGGGCGAAGGCAGCCGTCCTGCTCGTGAACCTGTGGCTCGGCTTCCCCTACATGTTCCTCATCGCCTCCGGCGCCCTGCAGTCGATTCCCCAGGAACTGACCGAAGCCGCGGTGGTGGATGGCGCTTCGGCCCGTCAGGTGTTCTGGCGGGTGACCCTCCCGCTGCTGCTCGTCTCGACGGCGCCGCTCCTGATCGGGTCCTTCGCCTTCAACTTCAACAACTTCGTACTCATCTTCATCCTCACCCAAGGTGGGCCGCCGGTGATCGGGGCTCCCGTTCCGTACGGCTCGACGGACATCCTCATCTCGTTCGTCTTCGACCTCGCGTTCAGCTCCGGCCGAGGCTCCAACTTCGGCCTTGCCTCGGCCTACACGATCCTGATCTTCGTGCTCGTGGCGCTGTTCTCGGCCATCGGGTTCCGGGCGAGCCGTTCCCTCGAGGAGGTCTACGGTGATTAGTCGTCGCAGCGTGACCCTCCGGCACATCGGGTTGTGGATCGGCATCTTCTTCGCCCTCTACCCGGTCGTGTGGATCATCTCGGCGTCGGTGAACCCGGTCGACAACCTCGCCGCATCGAGGCTGATCCCCGAGGGCCTCACCCTGGACAACTACCGGGGCCTGTTCGACGACCCGCTCGTGCCGTTCCGGGACTGGCTCATCAACTCGTGGAAGATCAGCCTCGCCGGTGCCATCGGCAACCTCGCCCTCGCGGCACTTGCCGCCTACTCCTTCAGCCGCCTGCGGTTCCGGGGGCGTCGTGCAGGCCTCCTCGGCCTCCTCCTCGTCCAGGTCTTCCCGCAGTTCCTGGGCTTCATCGCGATCTTCTTCACACTGCAGGCGATCGGCGAGGTGGCTCCCGGTTTCGGCCTCGACACCCACGCCGGCCTCCTCCTCGTCTACCTCGGCGGGGCCATTGGCTTCAACACCTACCTCATCAAGGGGTTCATGGACACGGTCCCCATCAGCCTCGACGAGGCAGCGAAGGTGGATGGCGCGAGCCCTGCCCTCATCTTCTGGCGGGTGATCCTGCCGCTTACCCGCCCCGTGCTCGGCGTGATCTTCATCATCACGTTCGTCGGCCTCTACGGCGAGCTCCTCCTCGCCTCGGTGCTCCTGCGTTCGGCCGAGAACTTCACCCTTGCCATGGGCCTCCAGCAGTTCTCCCTGTCGGAGTACGCCGCCAAGTGGGGTGCGTTGAGCGCGGCAGCCATCCTCGGATCGGCGCCGATCGTCGCCACCTTCCTCGTGGCCCAGAAGCAGATCGTGGGTGGGCTCACGCAGGGCGGCGTGAAGGGCTGATCCGTGGCGACCAAGACGGTGTTCTCCCGCTTCGGGGAGTCGTTCCCCATTGACAACGACGCGAAGGTGTACCCGTACGACGGCGCCCTCGTGCCGGCCTTCTACCGGTTCGACCCGGCGGATGCCGCCCACCTCTCGAGGACCAGCGACGGTGGGGTGCGGTTCAGACTGGTCACCGCCCCCGGTGTCCTCGACGCTCGGGTCCAGGTGCGTTCGGGCGACGACCTCCACTCCCATGCCATGGAGCTGGAGCTCGACGGCACCGTGCTGCAGGTGTGGACTGCGTCGGTCGAGCTGGCCGATGGCGACCTCTACTCACTGGCGTTCCTCGACGCCGAGCACCGGGCCTACTACCTCACCACGGTGGGATTCGCCGGTGCCGTGGAGCGGCTCGACCGGTGGACGGTGGACCTCGCTGCCATCCCCCTCATCGACACACCCGAATGGGTCGAGGGGGCGGTGATCTACCAGATCTTCCCGGACCGATTCGCCAACGGCGACTCCTCCACCGACCCCGAAGGCGTTGATCCCTGGGGAGCCGAACCTCGACGGGATGGATTCCAGGGCGGCGACCTCGCCGGCATCGAGCAGCACCTCGACCACCTCGAGCGGCTC
>CP070681.1:1496237-1502116 GCA_020352575.1 Acidimicrobiia bacterium
GAACCGTCTTCAAGCACACCGGTGACGGTTCCATGAGCGTCTTCACCGACGCAGCCGCCGCAGCCGTTGCCGCCGAGCAGGCGCAACGCCGGCTCCAGGAGGCCGACTGGGGTTCGGTCGGAGAAGTCCCGGTTCGGATGGCGATCGATGTGGGCGACGTGGATGTGCGAGACGGCGACTATTTCGGCCCACCACTCAACCGGTGTGCACGCATCCTGGCCGCCGCGCACGGCGGCCAGGTGTTGCTCTCCTCGACTGCGTTCGACGACCTCTCCACCGGGCATCTCACCGGGGTGCAGATCCGCCAGCTCGGTCCGTATCGCCTTCGGGGTCTCGCCGCACCCGAGCGGGTCGGTCAACTGGTGTTCGTCGGGCTCCGCGCCGAGTTCCCGGAGCTTCGGCTCGACGCCTCGGCGCCCGACCTCGGTGAGCGCTGGGAGATGGGTGGACTGCCGGGGTACGAGCTCCGTGAGCGGCTCGGGCTCGGATGGTCCGGGCCCGTGTACCGCGCCTACCAGCCATCGGTCGGGCGAGAGGTCGCCATCCGAGTGATCCGGGCCGACCTCGCCAATGAGCCGACCTTCGTGCGGCGGTTCGAGGCGCACGCCAGGGAGGTCGCACAGCTCGAACATCCCCACATCGTCCCGCTCCACGACTTCTGGCGGGATCACCAGGGCGCCTACTTGGTCATGCAACTGATGCGTGGTGGGACCCTCGCCAGGGAGATGCGAGAGCACGCGTGGAAGCCGCAGGCCGTGGCGACCCTCCTCCGGCAGATCGGCGCAGCGCTCGCCCATGCCCACAGCGAGGACGTGGTCCATGGCGACATCCGCCCCGAGAACATCCTCCTCGACGGCGCCGGGAATGCCTACCTCTCCGACTTCGGACTGACTCCCGTCCTCCTCCCGTCGGAGGAGACGTCCTTCCCCTCGGTGGCCGCTTGTCCCTACATCGCGCCCGAGGTGCGCCAGGGCTCGGCTCCCAGCGTCCGTGCCGACGTATTCTCGGTGGCGGCGATCGCTGCCGCCCTCCTCGGCGGCCAGCCACCCTCGGTCCGAGGTGAGTTCGGCCGGCTGTCTTCGCATCTCGGTGACCCCCTCTCCCTCGAGGCAGCCCTCATGCGCGCAATGTCCTGGAAGGCTGATGACCGTTTCGCCGATGTGGCGTCTTTCCTCGAGGTCGTCGAAGGGGCACTCGCCCTCGACGACCTCCCGGCACAGGTGCCGGTGCGCACCGGGCTCCGCAATCCCTTCAAGGGTTTGCGTGCCTTCACCGAGGGAGACGCCGGGGACTTCCACGGGCGCAGCGAGCTGGTCGACACTCTTGTGGCAGCTGTCGGGATGCGGAACTTGGTCGCGGTCGTCGGGCCGTCGGGGTCCGGCAAGAGCTCCGCAGTGCAGGCCGGACTCATCCCACGCCTGCGGGCTGGAGCGCTCCCAGGTTCCGGCGAATGGTTCATGGCGACGATGACTCCGGGAGCGCATCCGATCTCTGCACTGGTCGACGCGATCCGGCCGCTCGCCGTTGCTCCGCTCGGCGACGCCGAAGGCAACTTGGCGGTCGGGGCGATGAACCTGTCAGACCTGGTACGCACGGGCCTGCCCGGGTGTTCAGAGCTGGTCCTCGTCGTCGACCAGTTCGAGGAGCTGTTCACCCTTGTGCTCGACGAGGACGAACGGGAGCGGTTCATCAGTCTGATCGCCGCCACGTGCGACCCCGATTGCCCCGTTCGGATCGTGCTCACCCTGCGCGCTGACTTCTACGACAAACCGCTTGCACACGGTTCACTTGCCCAAGTCGTCGCCGCGGGGCTCGTCACCGTTGTCCCGCCGACCGTCGACGACCTCGTCGAGGCAATCGAACGCCCTGCGGGTTCGGTGGGCCTCGCCTTCGAGCCGGGACTACCCCTTCGCATAGCGAGCGACGTCGTCGGCCAGCCAGGCGGGTTGCCCCTCCTCCAGTATGCGCTCACCGAGATGGTCGAGAAGCGGGGAGCGGATCTCCTCACCAGCCTCGACTACGAGGCGATCGGAACGGTTGCCGGCGCCGTGGCCCGACGGGCGGAGGCAACATTCGCCGCCCTCGACCAGGGGGAGCGCGCTGCAGCGAAAGATGTCCTCCTTCGCCTCGTGAGCGTGGACGCAGAATCCGACTTCACCCGTCGCCGGGTGCGCCTCGGTGAGTTGGAGTCCCTGGACCACCACTCGAGGGCGGTGCGTCGCGCCATGGACGCGTTCGCCTCGTCGCGACTCCTCTCCTTCGACCGGGATCCCGGGTCGCGGGCCCCCACCGTCGAGGTGGCGCACGAGGCGCTGCTGCGGGAGTGGGGCCGCCTACGCGAGTGGCTCGCCGACGAGCGCGAGGGGATCGTGCTTGCACGCCGGTTGCGGGGCGCGGTGGGCGAGTGGCTCGAATCCGGGCGCAGCGACGACTACCTCCTCCTCGGCGACCGGCTCTCGCCGTTCCAGCAATGGGCGAGGGTCAGCAGCCTCACCGCGGACGAGCAGGACTTCCTCGAACACAGCGCAAACGTCGAGGCGACGGCCCTGGCAGCGCAGCAGCGTCGGCGACGGGCCGTGTTGGCCGCACTATCGGCTGCCGCCTTGGTGGCGATCGTGCTGGCGGTCGCTGCGCTCGTCCAAGGGAGCCGTGCGGACCGGGAGACCGCCCGTGCCCAGACCCTTGCGGCGCTGGAGGCCGATGCTCGAGCTCTGGCCCAGGAACAGGCGACCTTCGCAGAAGAGCAAGCAGACCTTGCAGAGGAGCAGGCCGTGCGTGCGGAGGAGCAGGCGGTGCTCGCCGACGAGGCCGCGCATGCGGCACGAAACGCCGAGTTGCTGGCCGAGGCAAGGGAGTTGGCCGCTGCTGCGGTCAGTGTCGGAGATGAGGACCCGCAGCTGGCGATGCTCCTGGCGCTCGAAGCGTTCGAGGTCGCTCCCGAAGGCTCCGAGATCCCGGTCGAACTGACCTTCTCCCTCAGGGAGGCGATGTACGCCAACCGGCTGGACGACGTGCTCGACGTCGGCGATGGCGCGGACTCGATCCGCATCTCGCCGAGTGGCACGTCGTTCGCCCTGAGCCTGTGGGGTACCGAAGAGCTCGCCATGTTCGACCTCGAGACAATGGAGGAGCGGTGGCGTCTCGAGGGAGCGGCCATGCGGCTGATCGCCCTCGGACCTGACGACGAATACCTCTTGACGTACACCGAGGAGGCGCTCGAGTTGCGTTCGGCCGACGACGCGAGTCTCCTGGAGACGATCCCGGTTGCGTGCCCGCCAGGGCAGTGGTCCACGGGTGAGTGGTCACCAGATGGCTCGCAGGTCGCGTACTTCGGCTCTGGTTGCCAAGCCGTCGTGGTGCTCGAGACCGAGGCCTGGACGGAGGAAAGGCGCATCCCACTGACGAGCCTTGAGGCATTCATGGGCGTCGAGTTCGCCTCGTCCGTGGGCGCGCACCGGTTGCTCGTGAGCGAGTGGTACCCCGAGGCCTCGGGGCGGGTCTTCGATACCGAGACCTTCGAACTCGTCGCTGAGTTCGACACCCCACTGGGCACGATCGATCCAGGCGGCGCTACCTACTTCGGTACCCACTACGGCGATACCCCGCAGCTGTTCGACGTCGAGTCAGGTGATGTCATCGACAAGCTGTCGGGGATGGGAGTCTCTCCTTCGACCTACATGAATCAGCAGTTCTCGCACGACGGGTCTCTCGTCATGATCCCGACAGAGGGATCGATGATCCCGATCTGGGATGTTGCGACCGGTGAGGTGGCCTTCAGGATCCCCGCCGGCCAACGCGCCAGTAGTGCGTTCGCCCCGGATGGGCGGCTCTTGACCATCGTTGATGGCCTCCTACAGGTGTGGGACCTGTCTGCGGCGCCGGGGGAGTTGCTCTCCTCCGAGACCGGCGGGTCGTTCGCGATGTGGAATGCTCGATCGTCCGGGACCTACGGGGCTGCCTCGGTTATGACCCCTGAGGGAGTCGAGGCGTACTCGTTCGATGTCGGGACCGGGGCTCTTGGCCCTTCCCGGCGGCTCGCCGGATCGGCATTCCCATGGATTGGCGTCCTCGGTGAGTTGGGACTCGTGCTCTCTGAGACCCGTGAGACCAATGCCACGCAGGTGCTCTTCACGTGGAACCCGAGCACCGGTGATGAACGGATCCTCCTCGACTGTGCGGAGGACCAGCCCGGCTGCTCAGGTGGCCAGATCGCGCACGTCGGCATGATCTCCAGCGTTGACGGATCGGAGTTCGGGTTGCTCACGACCGAGAACGTCTTCCTCACATGGGACGCCGACGGTGTGCCCCGGGCCCCGGTGCCGCTCGACTACGGGGACCCCGGCATCAACCAGTTGTTCCTGTCGTTCACCGACGAATGGGTCGTCGTGAGGAACAACTGGTCCGACCACAAGGTGTTCGACAGGGAAGGGAACCTCATCGAGGAGTTCGACCTGCTCGGGCAACACCCGTGGCACCTGTTCGACGCGAGCGGTCGCTATGCCCTCGGTTGGGGCTTCGACCTCACGACCTCGCTCCTCGATGCGACCGACTGGAGCGTGCAGCCCTTCACGGAGGACCTCGGCGAAGGCTCCGTGCGAGGAGCCGGGTTCTCGCCTTCCTCCGAGCTCGTTGCGCTCGGAATCCAGGGGGGGCCGATGCGGGTGTACACGGTGCCCGACGGTGAGTTGATCGCCAGGGTCCCCCTTGACTCGGCGCACGCCATCTTCTGGGTGGATGAGGCCCATGTGGCTGTCGGCACGGGTGAGGGCCTGTGGACGGTGGTCACGCTCGACATCGACGAACTTCGCGAGATCGCCGAGGGCATGGTGCTGCGGGACTTCACCCCTGACGAGTGTCGGACCTACAGGATTGGTTCCTGCGCGACGGGGTCGAGCGACGGGTAGTCGGCTCCAAGGTCGCTCCAAGGCGCGTTTCGTACCGTGACCGCGGAATTCCGCCGAGGCTATAGGAGGCGATCGTGCGACGAGGTGGATGGCGAGGGACCTTGGTGGTCATCCTGGCAATGGCGATGGTGGCGGCGCTGGCCCCAGCGGGATTGGCGAAGAAGCCGCCCGGCACCCCGGGTGGCAAATCTCCATTCAGTGTCACCGTCGATGTCGTAGGCATTCACGAACTGGAAACCCCATACACGTGGGAGGACGGGGCTCTCGGCTACCCCTTCTACTGGGTGAATGCCGTCGGCGACCAGATGAAACTGGTCGTGACGGTCGATGGGCCGACGACTGGGACAGTCACCTTCTCCGGGACAGAAGTCACGGGCTCGCTCGTGAACCCGGTTGAGTTCATCTACACCGCAACGGATGCGGATCTCGCAAGCGAAGGAGTGAATCTCGTCGTCGAAGTCTCTGCTGACGGGAAGACGAAGACGGTGAGCACGATCGTGGCGGTCGAGCCGTATCCGGACTGTGAGGCCTTGCCGTCCGGGCTGGAGTACGACTCCGAGGAGAGCGCGACAGAGATCACACACATCTATGAGGGGACTCCAAGTGAGTGGTGCCGCTGGACACCGGTGATGCTTGGCACGTGGGATGTCGAACTGACCCCGGCCACGCCGATCACGCGTCCAACACAGATCGGCGCGACCCTCCGCGATCACGTACCGGGCAACTGGTGCGCGCTCAGTGATGAGAACCGGGCGGGGGAGTTCTTGGACAACTCCGGTGTCGTCGATGGCAGGACGAAGGGCGAACCGGTGACCGGTTTCTTCCACCTGCCCGACTCGGGGATATGCCTGGGCGGAGGAGCCGGCGGCTACACGATGGCGGTCGGGACCACCACCGACTTCGTCCTCGCCACGGACGAACACATCAAGATCACCAAGGTCGTTTCCAAGGTGATTGACGGGTAGACGTCCTCTT
>CP070681.1:1502216-1509112 GCA_020352575.1 Acidimicrobiia bacterium
GTCCGCCCCGTCCGGTCACATCCCATTCACACCCCGTGCCAAGAAGGTGCTGGAGCTCTCGCTGCGCGAGGCCCTCCAGCTCGGGCACAACTACATCGGGACCGAGCACATCCTGCTCGGCCTCATCCGTGAGGGTGAGGGCGTCGCTGCCCAGGTGCTCCAGAAGCTCGGCGCCGACCTCCCGAAGGTCCGCCAGACCGTCATCCAGCTCCTGTCCGGTGGTGCCGGCGAAGAGCGTCCCGCCGCCTCGTCTGGCTCGTCCTCCTCGTCCTCGAGCTCGTCCGGTTCGGGCCGCGGTGACTCGTCGAGCAGCGCCGTCCTCGACCAGTTCGGCCGCAACCTCACGCAGGTTGCCCGGGACGGGAAGCTCGACCCGGTGATCGGTCGCCAGAAGGAGATCGACCGGGTCATGCAGGTGCTCAGCCGCCGCACGAAGAACAACCCGGTGCTCATCGGCGAGCCGGGCGTCGGCAAGACGGCGATCGTCGAGGGCCTCGCCCAGCGCATCATTGCGAACGATGTCCCCGAGACGCTCGAGAACAAGCAGCTCTACACCCTCGACCTCGGTGCCCTCGTCGCCGGGTCCCGCTACCGCGGCGACTTCGAGGAGCGCCTGAAGAAGGTGTTGAAGGAGATCACCACCCGCGGCGACGTGCTCGTCTTCATCGACGAGATCCACACACTCGTGGGTGCCGGTGCTGCCGAAGGCGCCATCGACGCCGCCTCGATCCTCAAGCCGATGCTCGCCCGTGGCGAGCTGCAGACCATCGGCGCCACGACGCTCGAGGAGTACCGCAAGCACCTCGAGAAGGACTCGGCGCTCGAGCGTCGCTTCCAGCCGGTGCAGGTCGACGAGCCGTCCGTGGCCGAGACCATCCGCATCCTCGGCGGCCTCAAGGACCAGTACGAGGAGCACCACTCGGTGCGCTACACCGACGGCGCCCTCGTCATGGCCGCCAACCTGGCCGACCGCTACATCTCCGACCGGTTCCTGCCCGACAAGGCGATCGACCTCATCGACGAGGCCGGCTCCCGCATGCGGATCAGCCGTCGTGCCGCCTCCCCGGAGATCGCCGAGATCGACGAGGAGCTCGCCCGGGTGCGCTCCGACAAGTCGGAAGCCATCTCGTCGCAGCGTTTCGAGCGTGCGGCCCAACTGCGGGACCGTGAGAAGTCGCTCATCGAGGACCGCAGCCGCCAGGAGGAGTCCCTTCGAGCAGCCGGAGAAGAGGTCTCGTGGGTCATCGGCGACGAAGAGATCGCCCAGGTGCTCGCCCAGTGGACCGGCATCCCCGTCCACCGCCTCACCGAGGAGGAGACCGCCCGCCTGGTCCACATGGAGGAGGAGCTCCACGCCCGCATCATCGGGCAGGAGGACGCCATCTCGGCCGTCAGCCGTGCGATCCGTAGGACCCGTGCCGGCCTCAAGGACCCGAAGCGTCCTGCCGGTTCGTTCATCTTCCTCGGTCCGTCTGGCGTTGGGAAGACCGAGACGGCGAAGAGCCTCGCCGCGTTCCTCTTCGGGGACGAGCAGGCGCTCATCCAGCTCGACATGTCCGAGTACATGGACAAGCACACGGTGAGCCGCCTCATCGGCTCGCCTCCCGGCTACGTCGGCTACGACGAGGGTGGCCAGCTCACCGAGGCCGTGCGCCGCAAGCCGTTCAGCGTCGTGCTGTTCGACGAGGTCGAGAAGGCTCACCCGGACGTGTTCAACACCCTCCTCCAGATCCTGGAGGACGGGCGCCTCACCGATGCCCAGGGCCGGACGGTCGACTTCAAGAACACCGTCATCATCATGACCTCCAACCTCGGCACCCGGGACCTCCGGAAGAAGACCATCGGCTTCTCCACCGACGATGACGACGTCACCTACGAGAAGATGAAGCTGAAGGTCCTCGAGGAGCTGAAGAAGCACTTCCGGCCCGAGTTCCTCAACCGTCTCGACGAGATCATCGTGTTCCACGAGCTCACCCTCGACGAGGTGAAGGAGATCGTGGACCTCATGCTCGTCCGGGTCCGGGAGCAGCTGAAGTCGCAGGGCCTCGAGCTGGCGCTCAGCGATGCGGCCAAGGAACACATGGCCGTCAAGGGCTACGACCCCGAGTTGGGTGCCCGGCCGCTGCGGCGGTCGATCCAGAGGATGCTCGAGGACCCGCTCGCCGAGTCGGTCCTGCTGGGCCGGCTCGAGGCCGGGACCACCGTCGTTGTCGACGTCGACGACGACGGCGAGGGCCTCTCGTTCGACTCGGTCGACACCCCGGACGTGCCCCCCATCGAGGAAGAGCTCGCCGACAGCGAGTAGCCGCCTCCGATCCATGCGATGACCGCCGCTGACCACCACCCGGTTGCGGCGGTCGTCCCGTATTGGCTCGGCCGTCCCGCCCTCGAGGCGCTCGAGGTCGCCCGCGCTGCCGAAGCGGCCGGCATCGGTGCCCTGTGGGTCGGTGAGATGCTCTCGTTCGACGCCTTCGCCCTCGGGGGTGCACTCGCCCGCGAGACCTCGCTTCACCTCACCGTCGGGCCGCTCGCCGTCGGAGTGCGGACGCCGGTCGGGATCGCCATGGGTGTCGCCTCGCTACAGGCCCTGGCGGGTCCCGAACGCGTGGCGGTTGCGCTCGGGGCCTCCACCCGAGCCGTGACGGCGGGATGGCATGGGCGGGACTGGACGCGAATGCCCGCCCGCATCGCCGAGACGGCCGACGTCGTCCGCCGGGTGCTCGCCGGGGAGCGCACCGGTCACCACGGCGTCCTCGCGTCCGAGGGGTTCCGACTCGGCATGGGCGCGTCGGAGGTCGAGGTGGCGGTGGCTGCCTTCGGGAGGCGCTCGCTGCAGGTCGCAGATGAGACGGCTGATCGCCTCGTCGTGAACCTCGTCACCCCCGCCCAAGCGGGCCGACTCGCCGAGGCAGTGCCCGGCCGACCGGTTACGGCGTGGGTGGTGGGGGCGGTCGATCCCTCGCCCGAGGCGGTCGAACGGATCAGGCGCCAGGTGTCGCTCTACCTCGCCGCACCCGGGTACGGGGACATGTTCACCGAGGCAGGGTTCGGCGACGTCGTGGACGAGGCGAGGGCCGGGCGACCTCCGTCCGAACTGGCGGTCCCGGATGCGCTCCTCCACGCCGTGGCGGCGATCGGTTCGGCGGACGATGTCCGGGAGTCGCTCGACGCCTACCGGGCAGTGGGGGTCACGCAGGTCGGCGTCGTCCCCGCAACCGATGGCGACCCCGGCGGGGCACGGACATTGGCGGCCGTTGCCTAGGTGACCGGCACGGCCTGCTGCAGCTCCGGCACCCCATCCATGAGGTCCCCGAGTGTGTTGAGTTTCGGACCGACCGCCTTCACATGGGCGATGAACGCCTCCTTCGAGGCATAGGACTCGTACACGAGGACCAACTCGGGGTCGCGCAGGTCCTCGTGGACGCGGTACTCGAGGGTGCCGTCCTCCTCGGCAACGATCGGGAAGATCTCGGACCGGATCGCCTCGATGAGGTCGTCGCGACGGCCGGGCTTGGCGCGGACGGTGGCGAAGACGGCGATCACGACGATGCTCCGGGTCGGGGCGGCCGAGGGTACCCGGAGCGGGCGATACCCTTTGGCCGTCCCTCGCCCGGAGCCCCCATGACCGACGTGTTCGAGATCTGCAGCCGCTACATCGACGAGTACGGCGAGTTGAACCCCACAGCGGCAACGTCCATGGGGGTGTCCGGCTACGACCACCTCTGGGGGGATGCCGGCCCCGAGTCGGTGACGGCATGGCTCGCACTCGCCGACCGCATCGAAGCAGAGATCGATGCGCTCCCCGAGCCCAAGGATCGCTTCGACACGCTCGCTCGGCGGTCGGCGAAGGAATCCTTCGCCCTGTCCCGCGAGGTCTACGTCTCCGGGGCCCAATACCGGGGGGTCTCCTCGATCGTCTCGGGGGCCGGTTCGCTGGTGGGCGTGCTCGATCGCATGCCGACGACCACCGAGGAGGAGTGCCGGAACCTCGTCTCCCGACTCTCGACCATCGACCAACCCATGGCCGATTGGCGGACGATGCTCGGGATCGGCCTCGAGACCGACAACGTGGTCGCCAGGCGCCAGGCAGAAGCCGTCATCGAACAGTGCCGGACGTGGGCAGACGGCTTCGATCGGTTCGCCGAGGTGGACGCCGACCTGCCCGAGGACCTCGCCGAAGACCTCCTCGACGCCGTCGCCCACGCCAAGGCCGCATACGAGGAGACCGCGGATTGGCTTCAGTCGACGTACCTCCCCAATGCAGTGGACGAGGAAGCCGTCGGAATCGATCGCTATCGCTTCGAGTCGAAGCGATACCTCGGCACCGAGCTCGACCTCGAGGAGACCTACCGATGGGGATGGAGCGAGGTGCGGCGGCTCCGGTCCGAGATGGAGGCGCTCGCCGAGGAGGTTCAACCGGGCATCGGACTCGACGCCGTGATGGAGATCCTCAAGACGGACCCGGCCCGCATGGCACCGACCCGGGAGGCGTTCCTCGAAAGGATGACCGAGCTCCAGGTCGATGCCATCGGACGGCTCGACGGCCTCCACTTCGACCTCCCCGACGAGATCAAGCCGCTCGAGGTCAAGATGGCCCCTCCCGGGGGCTCCCTCGGTGCGTACTACACCGGCCCCACCGAGGACTTCAGTCGTCCGGGGACCGTGTGGTACTCCCCGGGCGACAAGACCGAGTTCCACCTCTACGACGAGGTGTCGACGGCGTACCACGAGGGCTTCCCCGGCCACCACTACCAGGGGGCGATCGCCACGTACCTCACCGAGCGGCTGTCCCGGATGCATCGCCTCGTCGTCTGGTACCCGGGCTTCGGTGAGGGGTGGGCGTTGTACGCCGAGCACTTCATGGGCGAGCTCGGCTTCTACGACAAGCCGGACTACGAGATCGGGCTACGCATCAACCAGATCCACCGGGCCTGTCGGGTCGCCATCGACATCGGCTTCCACTGTGGGTTCCCGATCCCCGACGACGCTCCGTTCCACCCCGCTGAGGAGTGGACGTTCGACACGGCCGTCGAGATGCTCCTTTCCTACGCGTACCTCGACGAGGCCTACGCGGAGTCGGAGGTGACCCGGTACTTCGGCTGGCCCGGTCAGGCACCCGCCTACAAGGTGGGCGAGCGGGTCATCCTCGGGCTCCGCGACCAGTTCATGGCGCGGGAGGGTGCGACGCTGAAAGACTTCCACTTCCGTGTGGTGGGCTCCGGGGCAGTCGGCCTCGACCACCTGGCCGAGCTGGTCCTCGCCGACTAGGCGTCGGCCCGAGCCCGGAGCTGCCCGCAAGCAGCGTCGATCTCCTGGCCGCGGATCGTGCGGATCGTGGCGTTCACACCCAATGAGGTGAGGCGGTCCCGGAACCGGCGCACCGCGTCGTCCGACGATGGCTGGTCCTCCGTGAGCGGGGTGGGGTTCATGGGGATGAGGTTCACGTGGGCGCCCAGTCGGCGGGCGACGGGGGCGAGGAGTGCCGCCTGGTCGAGGGTGTCGTTGACGCCGTCGATGAGCGTCCACTCGATCGAGACGCGACGCCCGGTCTTCTCGAAGTAGTTCCGGGCGGCGTCCTCGACGTCTGCGAGCGGGTAGCGGTCGTTGAGGGGCACGAGCCCAGAGCGGAGTTCGTCGTCGGCGGCATGGAGGCTCACGGCGAGGTTCACCCGCCAGGGCTCGTCGGCGAGCATCCGCATGCCGGGGACCATCCCGACCGTCGAGACCGTGATCCGGCGAGGTGACATGCCCTTCACCTCGATGATGCGCCGCAGCGCCTCCCGGAGCCGGGGATAGTTGGCGAGGGGCTCGCCCATGCCCATGAACACCATGTTCGTGACGTGGTCCGGTCCGATCGAGAGGGGAGCGATGGCGAGTTGTGCCTCCACCCATTGGAGTTGGGCCACGATCTCGCCGGCATCGAGGTTCCGCTCGAACCCGAACTGCCCGGTGGCGCAGAA
Organism: Acidimicrobiia bacterium; assembly: GCA_020352575.1. Taxonomy (GTDB): domain Bacteria; phylum Actinomycetota; class Acidimicrobiia; order Spongiisociales; family JAENVV01. Next base: position 1,508,177 of record CP070681.1, read on the forward strand.
CGTGCACCCCAGCGCGCAGCCGGCCTGCGAGGAGATGCACAGCGTGGTGCGATCCGGGTAGCCCATCACCACCGCTTCGATCGCTGGTCCGTCGGGCAGGCGGAACAGCCACTTGCGGGTCGCTCCGTCGTCGGCGACCTGCTCGGTCTCGATGGTGAACGGCCAGAGGGAGCCCGCCATCTTCTCCCGCACGTCCTTGGGGAGGTTGGTCATCTCGGCTGGTTCGACGACCGGTGTCGAGTACAACCACTCCCGCAACTGGTCGCCCCGATAGCGCGGGCCCCCGATGAACTCGCCGAGTTCCTCGGGAGGGAGCAGGTAGGGGCTGCGCCGAGTCGGAAGGGACAGGGGGGTGGTCACCCCGGCAGGGTACCGGTGGGCCTAGGTGTGGGCGGCGGCGTCGGCGATCCACTCCTCGGCGCGCTCGAGCGCGACGTCGGCCGCTGCTGCGACGGTGGCGGCGTCGGATGTGGCGAGGGCGGCGCGGCCCTCGATGCCCGCTGCGGCCAGGCGTTCGGCATAGACGGGTCCTATCCCCTTCACCTCGGTGATGTCGGCCTTCGGGGGCACGATGTCCGCGGGAGCGGGGCGGACCGGCGAGATGAACTCGCTCCGGCGGGGGGTGAGGTGGACGAGGCGGTCCCGGAGCAGCCAGAACAGGAGGGCCACGCCGGCGACGGTGGTGACGGCCCGGAACACGAACCCGAAGAATCGGATCATCGATCCCAACACGACTTCGAGGCTAGCCAATGGCGCCACCCGTCCCGCGCGACGAGCCAGCCGGCCACCGCGATGTTCGCTTCCGGGTCCTCGATGGATCGACCGGCGAACCCGGCGCCCGCGCTGCGTTCGGACCAGAACTTCGGGAGGTGCTGGAACAGCCCGGATGCGCCGGAGGTGGGGTGGACGGCCCCGGGCTCGCCCCGGCTCTCGCAC
>CP070681.1:1509212-1514983 GCA_020352575.1 Acidimicrobiia bacterium
TGGGCGGCCGTCGCCGAAGGGTCGAAGGTCGGTGCGGAGTGGGAACCGCCGACCTTCGATGTCGAACGCCTCCCGGCTGCCTTGGTGGCGGCGAGTCTCCGCCTTTGCGCCGCGATTGCCGCAGCGGACCCCGAGTCGCCGCTCGAGACCTGGGCGGGCCCCCAACCGCCCAGCTGGCTCGCCCGGCGCCAAGCCCACGAGGTACTCATCCACGGGATCGACGCGGTCCTCGCAGCGGGGGGCGAGCCACACCTCCCTCGTGAACTCGGACGGGACGGGATCGAGGAGGTGCTGGAGTGGCACCACGGTCCGCCACCGTCGTGGGCGGAGTGGCAGCCCACCGAGGCGATCGCCCTGGTCGAGTCCGATGGCCAGGGGCGTTGGCGGATGGAGTTTGGGCGGTTGCGGGGGACCTCCACGGTGACCGGTACCGACTACGACCTCGAGATGGTGGCTGCGGCTCCCGACGGCGATACCACTGCGACCGTGTCGGCCCCTGCGGGGATGCTGGACCTGTGGCTGTGGCGCCGCGTGGGCACCGACGCCCTCGAGGTCTCGGGTGATCGGGTCCTCGTTGACCGCGTGTACGCAGAGTTGGCGATCGACTAGCCGACCAAGGCGGTCGAGCGGCTCGGTCGGGTCCGAAGCAGGAAGCGGATGGGGATGCCGGTGAGCACGAGGCCGATGACGGCGAGGACGGGGTAGGAGAACGCCCCGAGGATGAAGCCGGAGGACAGTGCTCCCACGCCGCCCGAGATCCAGGTGATGGCGTCGGCCACGCCCTGCAACCGCACCCGCTCCCCGATCCCGAGGCCGACTTGGAGTTCGGCGCTCCCGGCCACGAAGCCGAAGTTCCACCCCAATCCGAGGAGGAACAGCGAGACCAGGAGGATCGGTGTCTCCGCATCGGCTGCCGTTGCGGCAAACCCACAGGCGAAGGCGAGCACTGAGACGCCGACGATGATCATGCGCCGTGGCCCGATGCGGTCGACGAGCCGACCGGTGATGGGGGACAGGGCGAACATGCCGAGCGTGTGCGCCATCATCACCCACCCGATGATCCCGAGGGTGCCCCCAGCCACCTCGATGTGGAGCGGGGTCATCGTCATGACGAGGACCATCACCAACTGCGACGTGAGCATTGCCGAGAGCGCGAGTTGGACGGTCGGCCGTCGGACGAGGTCCCGGATCGGTGCCGAGGTTGCGACGGCCCCATCGTCACCGGGTGCGTCTGCGACGGAGAGGCTCAGCGGGTCGGGTCGGAGGAACACGGCCAGGAGGACTGCGGCTGTCAAGAAGCCGATGGCAGCGAACCCGTAGGCCCCAGCGAGCGACTCGAGTCCCACCGAGCGAGCAGCCGCAGCGGACGGCTCGAGGAGCAACGGACCGACGACGGAGCCCACCGTCGCAGCCCACACGATGAGGGCGATGGCCGACCCACGACGTTCTGCGGGCCGCATGTCGGCCGCGGCGAAGCGCGCCACCTGGTCGACGCTCCGGCCGAACCCGATGACGAAGGCGCCGAACACGAGGAGGACGAAGGACCGTGCTTCGAGACTGGCTACCGCCATGACTGCGCCCAGCACGGCGACGAGGAACCACACGATGAACGGCCGGCGGCGTCCGAAACGGGTGCTGATCGCTGCGAGGACGGACGCTCCCAAAGCGGCGCCGAGCGTCGATGCGGCGCTCGGCACGCCGGCGAGGTTCGGGTTGCCGGTCAGGTTCGCTGCCGCGAGGGTCGCCACGGTGATGGCCAGGATGAACGACGTGGACGACAGCGTGTTGCCGGTGAAGAGCGTCGCGGTGAGTCGGCGGCGAGCGCGATCGTCGGCTGGTCCGGGCACCGGCGGACGTTAGCGACCGGTGAAGTGGGGAGGTCGTTTGCCGACGAACGCGGCAACGCCCTCGGCGAAGTCGTCCGTGAGGGAGCAGTCTGCGAATGCCTCGGCCTCCAACTGGAGCTGCCGCTCCATTTGGTGCTCCCACGAGGTGGTGAGGAGCCGTTTTGCGGCGCCGATCGCCTTCGTGGGGCCATCGGCAAGCCGGCGCGCCAACTGGTCGACCTCATCGTCGAGGTCGTCGGCGGCGACCACCTTGTTGACGAGGCCGGCGTCGCGCATCTCGGCGGCTGAGTGCCGGTCGCCGAGCATGGCCATCTCCATGGCCTTCTTGAGCCCGATCGACTTGGGGAGGAACCAGGTGGACGAGCCGTCGGGACTCGTGCCGATGTTCACGTAGGCGAGGACGAAGAAGGCGTCGTCGGAGGCCACCACGAGGTCGCAGGCGGCGGCGAAGCTCACGCCAGCACCCGCCGCGGCACCACGCACCTTGGCGATGATCGGTTTCTCCATGCGGCGCATGGCAAACATGACCGTGTGGAGGTCGTGGATGCGGTGGGCCATGTACGACCAGCGTTCGTCCGGTTCCATCGCTTCGAGTTCCACGAAGCCCTTCACGTCACCACCAGACATGAAGTGGTCGCCGGAGCCCGTGAGCACCACGCATCGGACGTCGTCGTCCCGCTCGATGCGGTGGAGCCACTCGGACAGGGCGTCGCGCATCTCGTTGCTGAGCGCATTGCGCGCTTCGGGGCGGTGCATGGTGAGGGTGGCGATGCCGCCTTCGATGGTGACGTCGAGATCGGCCATGGGTCCTTCGTCCAGGTGGTTGGACGCCACCGTAGACAGGGTGATGGCTCCCTACGCTCGTTCCATGACCACTGTGATGGTGGATGCAGACTGCGGCCTCTGTACCCGACTGTTGTCGTTGGTCCACCCCCGGCTGACCGACGGCGATGCCGTTCGGTTCATCGGGCTCGGCACCGAGGCAGCCAGCCGCGAGTTGGGGGAGCGCTACGACGAGGTCATCGCTGTCGACACGCTCGTGGTCGTCGAGGGCAACCGGCTCTACCTCCGCTCCGCAGCGGCCCTTCGGCTGGCCGGGCTCATGCGCCTGCCCTGGCGCCTGCTGGGGGTGTTCGGCCTGGTGCCGACCCCCATAAGGGACGCCATGTACCGGTTTGTTGCGCAGCGACGAGGGTGGTTCGGCCCGGCGGTGGCGTGTCCGGTGGACCTCGGCAGCCCGGCGACCTGATCCTTCATCTACCGTCGCAGCATGGAGTTCCATCCGTTGAAGGACCTCGACGCGTTCGTCGAGTGGCTGTTCGCTCCCTGGGTCAAGGCGCAGGGCCTCGAGTTCCTCGAAGTCGAACGGGGACGAGTGGTGGCCCGCCTCCCACAGGATCCGTCACAGCAGTTCGTCTCCGGGGCGATGTGTGGCCAATCACTGATGTCGGCGATCGACACGGTCATGTCGGTGGCGATGGCGACCGGTGACTCGCTTCCGAGGGGCACGCAGCACATCGACACGCATTTCCTCCACCCGGCCGAGGGTGAGGCGCTCCTCGTCGAAGCGGTCGTGAAACGGTGGGGGCGGACGTCGTACGGCGACGTCCATGTGCGACTCGAATCGTCGGGGGCATTGGTGGCGCACGCCACGGCCTCGTTCGCATTCTGATCGAACGTACGTTCGACTAGCGTGGTGGGGTGACCGCCTACGCGGAGCTCCACAGCCACACGAACTTCAGCTTCCTCGACGGGGCTTCCCACCCCCACGCGCTCGTGGAACGTGCCGCCGACCTCGGCTACGAGGCGCTGGCGATCACCGACCACGACGGGTTCCACGGTGCCGCCCATTTCGCCGCGGCCGCACGGGAGGTCGGGCTCCCCACCGTCTACGGCAGCGAGGTGGGAATCCTCCCGGTCGGGGTGGATGCGCCGCCGATGACGGATCCTTTCCTGACCGCCGAGGAGTGGGATGCCGCCCAATGGGCGGTCGACGAAGGCCCGAACGTGGATCGGAGAGGACGCACGGTGCGGGCCCATGGCGTGAAGCCAGTCGACCCGGGGCCGACCGACCACCTCGTCCTCCTCGCCACCGGTCCCGAGGGGTACGCCACCATCAGCCGCTTGGTCTCGACGGCGCAGTTCCGCGGCGAGAAGGATCGTCCGGTGTACCTCTGGGACGACATCGCCGAGGCGGCGAAGGGCGAGGTGCTCGCACTCACCGGTTGTTGGCAGGGCGCCGTTCCCGCTGCAGCGCTCCGCGGAGACCTGCAAGGTGCCCTCCGGGAGGCGAGCCGGCTACGGGAGCTCTTCGGTGACCGCCTCCATGTCGAGCTGTGGCACCACCGACTCCCCGAGGACGATGGGCGCAACGACGTGCTGTGGGAAGTCGCCCAACGGCTCGGACTGCCGGCCGTCGCCACCAACCAGGTCCACTACCACGACCGTGGTGACGCGATGCTCTCGGAAGTGCTCGCTGCGATCGGGGGGCGGCGCAGCCTTGCCGCCCACGACGGGTTCCGGCCGCCGACCGACGAACGGCACCTCAAGGACCCCGAGGAGATGGCACGTCGGTTCGCCCGTTATCCCGGCGCGGTGGCACGGGCAGCCGAGCTTGGTCGGTCACTGGCATTCGACCTCCACGTGGTGGCACCCAACCTGCCCGACTTCCCCATGCCCGGGCACTTCCTCGACGAGCTCGACTTCCTCCGCCACCTCACCTACGAGGGTGCCCGGGAGATCTACGGCGACGGGTCCGGGGGGATCGAGCCCCGGGCCAAGCAGCGCCTCGACCACGAACTCGATGTGATCGGTCGCCTCGGGTTCCCCGGGTACTTCCTGGTCGTGTGGGACCTCGTGAACTTCGCCCGGGACCGCGACATCCATTGCCAGATCCGCGGGTCGGGTGCCGATTCGGCGGTGTGCCGCTGCATCGGCCTCACCCGGGTCGATCCGATCCGCCTCAACCTCCCGTTCGAACGGTTCCTCTCCGAGGAGCGGGGACGGGCCCCCGACATAGACCTCGACCTGGAGGCGGACCGGCGGGAGGAGGTCATCCAGTACTGCTACCGCCGGTACGGCCGGGAGCGGGCGGCGATGGTGGCGAACGTCATCACCTACCGCGCCCGCAGTGTGCTGCGGGATGTGGTGAAGACCTTCGGATTCTCCCAGGCCCAGGCCGATGGGATGACGAAGTACCTCGACACCCGGAACCCGGCGGCGATCGCCGACGACGCCCCCCTGCCCGAGGGGCTCACCGCCGACCTCGTCTACGACATCTGCCACCGGCTCGACGGGTTCCCCCGCCACCTCGGCATCCATTCGGGCGGCGTCGTGATCGCCGATCGGCCGCTGTGGCAGGTGGTCCCCCTCGAGTGGGGTCGGATGGAGGGCCGCTCGGTGCTCCAATGGGACAAGGAGTCGTGTGGCCTCATCGGGATCGTGAAGTTCGACCTCCTCGGCCTCGGGATGCTCAACGCCCTCCACCTCGCCGTGGACACGATCCGCGATGCACACGGGGTGACCATCGACCTGGCGGCGTTGCCCCAGGAGCCCGCCCTCTACGAACAGATGACCAAGGCGGACACGGTCGGGCTCTTCCAGGTCGAGTCGCGGGCCCAGATGGCGACCCTGCCGAGGATGAAGCCCCGCACCTTCTATGACCTCGCCGTCGAGGTGGCGCTCATCCGTCCGGGTCCGATCCAGGGTCAGTCGGTGCACCCGTACCTCAAGCGTCGCAACGGCGAGGAGTCGGTGCGCTACCCCCATCCGCTCGCCGAACCGGTGCTGCGCAAGACGCTGGGGGTGCCGATCTTCCAGGAGCAACTCATGGAGTTGGCACGGCTGTGTGCCGGGTTCGACGCAGCCCAGGTCGACCGCCTCCGCCAGGCGATGACGCACAAGCGGAGCGAACAGGCCATGGAG
>CP070681.1:1515083-1522449 GCA_020352575.1 Acidimicrobiia bacterium
CACACCCTCGGCGTCGAGCGCCATCGCCAGGAGCGCCATCGAGATCCGCTCACCGGCGGTGAGGAGCATGTCCATCTCGCGAGCCGGGGGATCCGCGTTGATCTCCCCCGCCAGTTCGATGAGGTCATCGGTGGTCTTGCCCATTGCGGACACCACGACGACGACTTCGTTGCCGCCACGGCGCGTCTCGGCCACGCGGGCGGCGACGCGCTGCATGCGGGCTGCGTCGGCGACCGACGTCCCACCGAACTTCTGCACGACGAGTGCCATCGGCCTCCTCGGGGTCTCGCGGCGGGAGTGTAGGGAGGGGGTGGGAGCAGGACGGCGTGGTGGGGCGGACACGAAGCACACCGATACCCTGCCGCCGATGGCAGTGGACCTCCACACGCACAGCCGCATCTCCGATGGCTCGGACACCCCTTCGGAACTCGTCGCGCTCGCTGCCGAGGAAGGCCTCAGCGCCGTGGCACTCACCGACCACGACACCCAGGAGGGAATCGCCGAAGCGAGGGAGGCCGCTGCACGTGCCGACATCGAGCTCATCCCGGGGGTCGAGGTGTCGTGCGGTAGGGGCACCCACCTGGTCGCACTCTTCCTCGAACCCGGCCCGGGTCCGCTGCAGGACCGCCTCGCCGGCATCCGACACGGCCGGGAGACCCGCAACGCCCGGATGGTCGAGCGCCTCGTGGAGCTCGGAATCGACATCACGATCGACGAGGTCGAGCAGGAGGCCCGGGTGGGCGTCGTGGGTCGGCCGCATTTCGCCGCCGTGCTGATCCGCAAGGGCGCCGTCGAGACCATGAACGAGGCATTCGATCGCTACCTGGGCAACCGGGGCGCGGCCTACGTCCCCCGTGGGACGTTCTCCATCGAGGAGGCCCTTCCACTGGCGCGAGCATCGGGCGCGGTGCCCGTCCTCGCCCATCCCCACACAGCAGAGCTGGGCGACGAGCCCCTCTTCGACTACCTCGTGCGCCTCAAGGACCTCGGACTCGTGGGCATGGAGGTCCTCTACCCCGGGTACGACGGGGTCCGCCGCAACGCGTACCGCGCCCTCGCCGATGGCGTGGGGCTGCTCGTCTCCGGTGGCTCGGACCACCACGGCGCGTACAAACCGCACATCCGGCTCGGCCGGGGCATCGACGGCGACGTGGTGGTGCCCGAGTCGGTGCTCGACGACCTCCGGGCCCACGTCCGATGAGCCGTATCGGCAAGGCCGCGCTCGTCGTCTCGGCGGGCATCCTCGCCTCCCGCATCCTCGGGCTGCTCCGCAACGTCGCCGTCGCCGCCCTCCTTGGCGACACGACCGACGGCGACCTCTACCAGGCGGCCTTCGTCCTGCCCGACCTGCTCTTCTACCTCATGGCCGGGGGGTACCTCTCGATCACCTTCATCCCGATCCTCGCCGAGCGGATGGCTGCCGACGACGAGGAGGGCACGTGGTCGGCGTTTGCCAGCATCGCGAAGGCGGTCGGCGCGGCAATGGTCCTGCTCACGGTCGTGACCTGGATCGCCGCGCCATCGATCGTCCAGTGGGTGTTCGGCCGGCTACCCGCACTCGCCACCGAAGGCACCACGGCAATCCCCGCGGCCGACCTCTCCGAACTTGCGGGACTCGTCCGAATCGTCCTCCCCGCCCAACTCTTCTTCATGCTCGGCTCATTGCTCATGGGCGTCCAGTACGCGAAGGACCGATTCCTCATCCCCTCCCTCGCCCCGGTCGTCTACAACCTCGGGATCATCTTCGGCGGCCTCATCGGATGGTGGTCGGGCGTCGAGGGCCCGGCTGGCTTCCTCTGGGGCGCGCTGCTGGGAGCCGCCACCGGCAACTTCGCCCTCCAGGTGTGGGGAGCCCGGAGGGTCGGCCTCCGGTGGGTGTCCGCGCCGATCCGCAGCCCCGCCCTCCGTGCCTACCTCCTCATGGCACTCCCCCTCATGCTCGGCCAATCGGTGGCCATCCTCGATGAGCAGCTCATCCGTGTCGCGGGACAACTCGGGCCGGAGGGGACGATCGCCACCCTCGGCCTGGCCCGCAACCTCGTGATGGTTCCCGTGGGACTCATCGCCCAGGCTGCCGGAGTTGCTGCCTACCCGACACTCGCTCGACTGGTGGCAGCGGGAGCCCTCGACGACATGCGGGAGACCCTCACACGAGCACTGCGGGGAGTCTTGCTCTTCGGCGGCCTCGCCACCGCAGCGGTGCTGGCAGCCTCACAACCAGCAGTCGCCGTCGTGTACCAACGTGGGGCATTCGGTGTCGATGCCACCATCGCGACCGCAGCCGCCCTCGTCTTCTATGCGCTCGCCATCCCATTCTGGGGCGGCCACCAGCTCCTCGGCCGTGCCTTCTACGCCCACCGACGCATGTGGGTGCCGGTCGGTATCGGCACCATGGTGACGGTGGTCGCCATCCCGCTCTACTTCTCCATCGAGGGCGTGATGGGGGCGCACGGCATCGCACTCGCCTCAACCGCCGCCATCAGCCTCTACACCGTCGCACTCGGAGCCGCCTGGTTCAGGGCGCACGGCGGGTGGCGACCCGTGGGCGATGCCGTGTGGCGCACCGCGGTGGCCACCACCATCGCTGCAGCCGGTGGATGGGCAGCCGTCGACATGGTCGTCGGCGAACCGATGGACGGATGGCTCGGGCAGGCCTCACTCGGGCTCGTCGTCGGCGCCGTGGTGGTCACCGGCCTCTACGCCGCGAGCCTTCGCGTCCTCCGGGTGCCCGAGGTCACGGCCATCGGCGACCGGCTCCGCAACCGCCTCGGTTGACCGTCAGCCGAGCGGCGGCTCGACGAGCTCGATGAGCGTCCCCGTGGTCTCCTTCGGGTGCACGAAGGCGATGCGAGCCCCTCGCCCGCCGATCCTCGGCTGTTCGTCGATCAACCGGGCACCCTCGGCACGCAGGTGCTCGAGGGCCGCCTCGATGTCGTCCACCGCGAGGGCGATGTGGTGGAGTCCCTCGCCCCTCTGGTCGAGGAACCTGCCCACGGGGGTCTCCGGCGAGAGCGGTTGGAGGAGCTGGATGAACGAGCCCCCGACCGCCACCATGGCCTCCTCGACACCCTGCTCCTCGACCCGCTCACGGTGCAGTGCGGTGACCCCGTACAACCGCTCGTACTCTGCGAGGGCGGCATCGAGGTCGTGGACGGCGATCGCGACGTGGTCGAGGTTGTACGGCTTCATGGGTAAAGGGTACGACGCGTAACCCTTCCGCCTCGGCCTTCGTCCAACGACCGTGCTGGCACAACGCATCGAGATCCAGGGCGGAGCAGATCCGCACATGGTGGCCGCCGTCACGGCAGCCGTCGAGCGCCTGCTCGAGGAAGAGGTCACCGCTGCGGGCACGCAGCCGCCCCGACCGACGCTCGACCGCTGGATGATGCAGGCGCGCTGGTGCGGTGAATGGCACGGCGAGAGCAACCTCCGCAGCCCGCTGCCCTTCTCACGCTGACCACGCCATCGACGCTTCCCTAGGCTCCCCGGCATGACCGTGATCGTCGGCGCCGCGCGCACGCCCATAGGCAAGTTCGGGGGAGCACTGTCCTCGTTGCGGGCGGTCGAACTGGGGGGACACGCCATCGGCGCTGCGGTGGAGCGTTCGGGTATCGACCCGACCTCCGTCGACGAGGTGCTCATGGGCCACGTCCTCCAGGCGGGCGAGGGGCAGATCACCGCCCTCCAGGCCGCGACCCGCGCCGGCCTCCCGATGACCGTCCCCTCCACGACCATCAACAAGGTGTGCCTCTCCGGCCTCGCCGCCATCGGGCTTGCGGATCGGGCGATCCGCCTCGGCGATGCGGCCACCGTCGTCGCCGGCGGCATGGAATCGATGAGCTCGGCCCCCTATGTCCTGCCGAGTGCACGGTGGGGAGCCCGGCTCGGCGACACCGAGTTGGTCGACGTCCTCCAACACGACGGCCTCTACTGCGCATTCGACCACTGCACGATGGGCGAGTCCTCGGATCACAAGAACGTCGAGTTGGGCATCGGACGCGAGGAGCAGGACGCCTGGGGAGCACGCAGCCACGCCCGCGCTGCCTCTGCCACGGAGTCCGGCGCATTCGCCGAGGAGATCGCCCCGCTCTCCGTCCCACAGCGTCGTGGCGACCCGATCGAGGTCGACACGGATGAGGGGATCCGGGCAGGTGTGACCAAGGAGTCGCTCGGCGACCTCCGCCCTGCATTCACCATGTCCGGCACGATCACGGCCGGGAACGCATCCCAGATCTCCGACGGGGCCGCTGCGGTCGTCGCCATGGCCGAGGAGCTCGCGGCCGCCCGGGGAGCCGAGCCACTCGCCCGCATCCTTGCTTGGGGCCAGGCAGGCGGTCCGGACGCCACGCTCCACGAGCGGCCGGTCGAGTCGCTCAACGTCGCCCTCGAGAAAGCGGATCTCGCCGTTCGCGACCTCCACGCCGTCGAGATCAACGAGGCCTTCGCCGCCGTCGCCCTGCACGCAACCCACGCGCTCGGGCTCTCCGAAGAAGTCGTCAACGTCCACGGTGGAGCCGTCGCACTCGGCCATCCCATCGGGGCAACGGGGGCCCGGCTCGTCGTGAGCCTCATCACGATCCTCCGGAGGCGAGGCGGCGGCATTGGCGCCGTGACGCTCTGCGGCGGCGGCGGGCAGGGCGACGCGCTCATCATCGAAGTGCCGGCATGACCGAAGTCCCCGAGCGCAACCTCGGCCTCGAGCTCGCACGGGTCACCGAGTCGGCAGCGATCGCAGCCGCCCGCTGGCAGGGACGCGGTGACAAGGAGTCGGCGGACGACGCAGCCGTGGAGGCCATGCGGGAGATCCTCAACTCGATCGACATGGACGGCGTCATCGTCATCGGCGAGGGCGAGAAGGACGAGGCGCCATGGCTCGCCAACGGTGAGCGGGTCGGCAACGGCAACGGACCACGGGTCGACGTGGCCGTCGATCCGGTCGACGGCACGACGCTCACCGCCAACGGGATGAACGGCGCACTCGCCGTCATCGCGCTCTCCGAGCGCGGATCCATGTACGCCCCCGGCTCGCTCGTCTACATGGACAAGATCGCCGTCGGGCCCGACGCCCGCGGGGTCGTCGACCTCGACGCTCCGGTCAAGGAGAACCTCGCCCGCATCGCCGCCGCGAAGGACAAGGACATCCACGACCTCACAGCAATCATCCTCGACCGGCCCAGGAACCGGCCGTACATCGAGGCGTGCCGAGCCGAGGGGGCCCGTATCCGCCTCATCCGTGACGGCGATGTGTCGGCCGCGATCTCGACCGCGAGGGAGGCATCCGGCATCGATGTCCTGTTCGGCATCGGGGGCTCACCCGAAGCGGTGATCGCCGCCGCAGCGCTGAAAGCAGTCGGCGGTGACTTCCAGGGCCGGGTGTGGCCCCGCAACGAGGAGGAACGCCGCTACGCAGTGGAGCACGGACACGACGTCGATGCAGTGCTCGGCGTCGACGACCTCGTTGCCTCCGACAACACCTTCTTCGCAGCCACCGGCATCACCGATGGGGAACTCCTCGACGGCGTCGACTTCGAGGATCGGCATCGCGCGGTCACCCACTCGGTCGTCATGCGCTCGAAGACAGGCTCGATCCGGTGGATGCGCTCGGAGCACGACCTCGATCGCCTACGGGCGCTCGGCGCCAAGTTGGACGAGTAGCCGTGTTCTTCGGCATCGAGGCGGGGGGCACGAAGTTCAACTGCGCCGTCGGCCACGGCACCGAGATCGTCGAGGAACTGCGCGTTCCCACGACGTCCCCGGCCGAGACCCTCGGCACGTGCAAGGCGTTCTTCGAGCGGGCAGCCGATCGACACGGCCAGCCCGAGGGACTGGGGATCGCCACCTTCGGGCCCATCGACCTCGAGTCCGGAACGATCGGTGCGACCCCCAAGCGGGGGTGGCCGGGCACCAACATCGTCGCCCCGTTCAAGTCGTTCGGGTGTCCCATCGCCATCGAGACCGACGTCACCGGCGCGGCGATCGGAGAGGCGAACCACGGTGCAGGTGTTGGCGTCGATCCGGTGGTGTACCTGACGGTGGGCACCGGCATCGGAGGCGGTGCCATCGTCGGTGGACGCCCACTGAGGGGGGACCCCCACCCCGAGATGGGGCACATCCTCATCTCCCGGCGCATCGACGATGTCTTCGAGGGGACCTGTCCCCACCACGATTCCTGCCTCGAAGGCCTCGCATGCGGGCCTGCGATCAGCCAGCGTTGGGGGAAGCCATCGCACGCGCTCGGCGACGACCTGGACGCCGCCATCGACCTGGAGGCCGACTACCTCGCCCAGGGCATTGCGGCGATCGTGGCAGTCCTTGCTCCCCGGCGGATCATCGTCGGTGGAGGGGTCATGGAGGTCCCCGGCCTGCTCGAAGCGACCAGGGAGCGCCTGTTCCAGAAGCTCAACAGGTACCCGGGCGCCGCTGCCCACACCGATCCCGCTTCGTTCCTGGTGCCTCCTGGACTCGGCGGTCGGGCAGGCATGGTCGGCGCCCTCGTGATGGCGGCCGGCTCCAGCTGAGCCTCAGGCGGCCGAGACAGCCCTCGCCAGGTTCCTGCCCATGCGCTTCGCCGCGTAGAGGGCTGCGTCGGCAGCATCGACCAATGCCATCTCGTCCTGCACAGCGGTGCCGGCCGTAGATCCGAACCCGAGGCTCACCGTGACGCGGAACTCGTGTCCACCAACCCGGTGTATCAAGGTCTCCATCAGGCGCCGGATCCGTTCGGCGATGGCACGGACATCCTCTTCGCCGGCACCCGGCAGGATCGCCAGGAACTCTTCGCCGCCATATCGGCAGAGGATGTCGCCCTCGCGGAGGACGGACCGAGCCTCATCGGCGACTCGCTTCAGCACCGCGTCCCCAGCGAGGTGTCCATACGTGTCGTTCACCGACTTGAAGTGGTCGAGGTCCACCATCACGACACCGAGCGGGCGCCCCGAACGCACCGACCGGGAGTACTCCTCACGCAGGCGCTCCAGGCCGAAGCGACGGTTGTAGACGCCCGTCAACGCGTCGAGCGCAGCGAGCCGTTCCATGTCCTGGTGGGCCCGGGCATTGGAGAGCGCCACGGAGAAGGTCTGCAGCAGGATCGGCGCAAGGGCCCTCGCACCCCTCGGGAGGTCTCCCGACCACCCGAGGACAACAACGCCGATCCCAACGGAGTGTGCGTGGAGCGGGTGGACGAGGATCTCGGAGGGCGTGAACGCGGTCAGTCCGCCGTCGAGGACGAAGGCTTCGGGGACCTGGATGTGCATCGGCTCGAGGGAGCGCACCACATCGACGACGACATCCTTCTCCGCAAGGGACTCGGCGTCTGCAAGCCCGAAGGAGCAGAGGACCTCCATCTCGCCACCGCGGCTCGAAAGGA
>CP070681.1:1522549-1529878 GCA_020352575.1 Acidimicrobiia bacterium
GACACCTGCATCGATCGACTCCGGGACGTCGGGGTCCGGCTCCGCATCGGGTACGGCCCCAGTGTCCTCGAGGAGATCGTCGAGCAACTCACCGAATACGCCATCTGCATGAGGGAGAACGGCGTCGATGGGTGGCCGGACCCGGTCCCCGACTTCGACGGGAGCCAGATCCCGTTCCCGCTCGGAGCCATGACGGTGGGTCTCGCCGACAGCGACTTCGGTGAGGCCAACGAGCGATGCGAACCACTCGTGGTGTTCTCCGTCTTCTAGACCGCGTCCTACGATCCCCCAGCCCATGTCGCTGCTCCCCCTCGAACGCCTCGACGACCGTACGGCGCGCCCGCGCGACATCGGCGGCAAGGCCCACCACATCCATTGGACGATCAAGCAGGACCTGCGGGTGCCGGAGACATGGGTCCTCCCGACCGACGCACCCGAACCTGACCAGGCGGCCGTGGCTGCGCAGATCGGGCAGACGGGCTCCTGGGCCGTGAGGTCCTCGGCCGTTGGCGAGGACGGGGACACGACATCGTGGGCAGGCCAGTTCGACACGCTGCTCGACGTCGACGCGGGTGACGTGGCTGCAGCCATCGGCGACGTGCGCCGGTCGGCCGACAACCCGTCCGCCGCCGCGTACCGAGAGCACACCGGGGCAGCGGCAGCAGGGATGGCCGTAGTCGTGCAACGCATGGTCCGGCCCGTGGTCTCCGGCGTCTCGTTCTCCAGGAACCCGATCACGGGGCTGAACGAAGTGGTCATCGAGTCGGTCGCAGGGCGCGGTGACGCGCTCGTGGGCGATGGCGTCACGCCCGAACGATGGATCGAGCGCTGGGGTGGCTGGTCGGAGCGACCCGACGGCGATGCTGTCCTTCCGGAGGAGGTCGCAGCCGAGGTTGCGGAGCAGACCCGGTCCATCGCAGGCCTGTTCGGCGGTCCCGTCGACCTCGAGTGGGTGTGGGACGGCGACGACATCTGGTGGGTGCAGGTCCGCCCGATCACCGGGATCGAGGACGTCGGGATCTACTCGAACCGTATCTCCCGAGAGGTCATGCCCGGCATGATCAAGCCGTTGATCTGGTCGGTGAACGTGCCCGTCGTGAACGCCGCATGGATCCGCCTGTTCACCGAGTTCATCGGCCCCAACCAACTCCGGCCAGAGGACCTCGCCTCATCGTTCGCCTACCGGTCGTACTTCAACATGCGAGCCATCGGAGACATCTTCGAAGCCCTCGGGATGCCACGCGACGCCCTGGAGATGCTGCTCGGCCTCCCCTCGGACGCAAAGCCTCGCTTCCGGCCCGGGCTGGCGACACTGCGCCACCTCCCGCGCATGATCGCGGCCGCCCTCCAACTCCTCCGATACGGCCGGCGAGTCGATCGGGACCTCGCCGAGCTCCGCTCCCGGTACGACGACGTAGTGCTCGAGGACCTGACCGAGGTCGACGACGAGGCACTACTCGGCCGCATCGACGAGGTCGCCGCGATCACGACCGAGGCTGCGTACGCCAACATCGTCACTCCCCTCCTTGCGAACGCATGGTCGGGACTCTTCAGGCGCATGCTCGGCCGGCACGTCGAGGACCCCGCAGCGCTCGACCTCCAGCTCACCAGCCCGGGGAACCCCTTTGATCCCGTTCCGGCGCTCGCACACCTCCGCTCGAGCATCGAGCGAAGGCCGGGACTCGCCGAGGCCCTCACTGAGCAGGGCCCGGACGCCCTGCCACCGGACGTACGGACCGAGTTCGAGGAGTTCTTGGACCGGTTCGGCGCGCTCTCCGACAGCGGGAACGACTTCTCGATCCCTTCGTGGCGCGAACAGCCGGGCCACGTGCTTGCGCTTGCGCTCGACCACGCCACGGTCGAGGGGTCGCATGCGAGCACTCCGTGGACCAGGGCCGTCGCCGGGGCCGGGGTGGTCCGGAGGGGGTTGCTCCGTCGTGTGCACTCGTCTGCCCGCGCGTTCGTCTCCCACCGCGAGGCAGTGAGCTTCACCTACACCACCGGTTACGGGATGCTTCGCCCCCACTTCTTGGAGGTCGGTCGGAGGCTCGTGGATCGGGGACTCCTCGACAGCCCCCATGAGGTCATGTTCCTCTCTGCAGACGAGGCACGCGAGGCCCTGCTGTCCGGCTCGCCTGTGGGCGACATGGCGACTGCGCGTCGCAACGAGATGGCACAGCTCACCGACGTACGGATGCCAGAGACGATCTTCGGCGACGACTTCGTACCCGTGCCCCATTCGGATGGGGACCTCGACCAACTCCACGGCGTCGCAACGTCAAGGGGTTGGCACCGAGGCACCCTTCGGGTGGTGAAGGGGATCGCGGATGGGCCCCGGGTACAGCCGGGCGACGTGATCGCCGTCCCCTTCAGTGACGTCGGGTGGACACCGATCTTCGCAAGGGCCGGCGCGGTGATCGCGGAGTCGGGGGGCATGCTGTCGCACTCGAGCATCGTCGCCCGCGAGTACCGGGTGCCCTGCGTGGTCCAGGTGGACGACGCCACCCGATTGCCCGACGGAGCCACCGTGGTCGTCGACGGCTACACCGGGACGATCACCGTCGAATCGGCACCGAACTCCAGGGCCTAGGCCACCGGGGTCCGGGCCAAGCGGATCGCTCCCCACATGAAGCATCCCTGGGCTCCGGCCGCGCCCGTCTGCTGCAGCCACTGCACCGGGATGGTTTGAGGGAGCGCAGCCGCCGCCCCCGAGAGTCCGATCACGATCACGAGGCTCACGACGAAGAGCGCCCCTGCCGGGCGGTCCGACCGAAGGCGCGACCACCGCACGAGAACCACCACGACCAATGCGTTGGCGACCGTGGCCGCCGCGAGCAACCAGAAGAACCAAGCCCTCCCCGGCACCTCCATTGCCAACACAGCCCCTGCAACCACCGCCCCCACCGCCCACACGGTGGCCCACGGCCAACGTGGCTCCAACCCCGCGGCGCTGCGTACGGCCCGGGCGAACGCCGCCATCGCAACGAGGAATCCGGGCGCCAGCAACCAGAACAAGGCGTTCTCCAGGACTGCGGACTCAAATGCACCACCCGTGACGGCCTGCATCGACTTCAGGATGTTCTTCGACAGCCCGCCACCTGCGATGAGGGCCGTTGCCACCCATCCAAGGAGCCCCGCACCCCGGTCAGAGTCCCCCGATAGCCGCGAAAGCACCACGAACCCCACCGCGGACAACAACACCGGAACAACGTCCCAGAGAGCGAGCGCCACCAGGGGCCAGTCAGGATTCAGGGTGCTCCTCAGGATCCAGTGAAGGCCACACCATAAAGCAGGTACGAGTCGGTTACCGGCGGACCGCCGTCCCTGATATCGTCCCGGCCGTGTCCACCTTGATCTCCTCCAGGCAGCGCGTCCTCGCGGGCGGAGCACTCGTGCTCGTCGTGTGGTTCCTCCTCGCAGATCCCGCCCTTGCCCACGAGCAGCAAGTCATCCGGTTCGGCTCGTTCTTGGGCGGTTTCACCCACCCGGTACTGGGCCTCGACCACTTCCTGGCAATGGTGAGCGTCGGGATCGTGAGCGCCATGCTCGGCGGTGGCGCGATTTGGGTCATTCCCGGCCTCTTCGTGGTGATGATGACGGTCGGTGGCTTGCTCGGGCGGTTCGACCTCGGGCTCGGTATGGGCATCATCGAGGCCGGGATCGGGGTCTCCGTCGTACTGCTCGGCGCAGCGATCGCTGCCGATCGGGCCCTCCCGGTCAAGGCGGTCATGGGGGCCGTCGTCTTCTTCGGTGCCTTCCACGGATACGCCCACGGCGTCGAGATCCCGAGCGTCGCCCGCCCCGGTCTCTACATCCTGGGGTTCCTCTCGGGCACGATCATCATCCACCTCCTCGGCGTCCTGATCGGCGAGATCGCCAAGCGCTATGCACGGGGTCGGATCGTGCTCCGGATCCTCGGTGGGCTCTCAGCCGTGATCGGTGTGCTCTTCCTGGCAGGGGCACTGTGACCGAGCGGTACAGCCGCAAGGAGCGTCGCACCCTGTTGTGGTGGGAGATTGGCTCCATCACGTTCGTGATGCTCGCCGGTTCGATGTTCCACTTCATCTACGAGTTGTCGAACTTCAACCCAGTGGCGGCAGCATTCGGATCGGTCAACGAGAGCACCTGGGAGCACCTCAAGCTGTTCTTCTGGCCCGGCCTGGCGGTCGTACTCGTCCAGCACGCGTTCGTGAAGGACTTCGCCACCAACTACTGGTGGGCCAAGGCGGCAGGACTCGTCACCGTGCCCGTCGGCGTGATCTTCTCGTTCTACGCCTACGTCGGTGTCGTGGTCCCCCTCCAGGGAGAGGGAACGCTGTTCGGCGCCATCGGGACCGGACTGATCGGGGTGCTCCTCGGATCCCGCGTCACATGGCGGATCCTCAACGGCGCCGAAGTACCGAAGAGCAGGGCCTGGTGGGCTGCCGGTGTGTTCATCGCCCTCACCGCTGCGTTCATCGGGTTCACCTTCTATCCGCCGGAGTTCTTCCTGTTCGAGGACTTCTTCGGATACACCTACAACGGCGAGTACGGGATCCTCGAGGACTACTCGAAGCACCTCGTCTTTGTCGAAGGTACGCCCTAGACGTCCTTCGCGACGCGCAACGAGCGGTCCAGGCCGTAGAGGAACCAGATGGCCAGCACCGTGGCGATCGCTGGCGACCATCCCATCAGGAAGCGGATCGCGTCCACAGCGGCCTCGGGTTGGACGTCAATTGCGGAGTCGTAGTCGGTCGCCGAGAGGAGCACCCCGAGCAGCACCCCCTGAAGGGTGAAGGCGAGTTTGCCGACCGCTCCATTGATTCCGAAGAACAAACCCTCTCGACGCTCCTTGCCCGCAACCGCATCGATATCGATGACCTCGGAGAGGGCGACGATCGGACTCATCATGTACCCGGCAAGCCCCGGTGCGACGAGCCATGCGGCCAGGGCGCCCGACATGAAATCGTCCGAAAGCGCGAGCATCACCAGACCGGGAAGCATCACGACTGACGCGTAGAGCCATGCTCGGGCAACCCCAATCCGAGGGGTGATCCGTTTCCACATCCACAGGAACGGGACGGCGAGCACGAAGGTCACCCCGAGGATCACCGCTTCGGCCTCGCCTGGGCCGAGCGTCCCCAGGAAAGTGTCCACCTCGCCATCAATCCCGAGGGCATACCGCCTCCAGAGAGGCAGCGTCGCGGCGAGGATTACGAACACGTACTCCTTCGCGAGGTTCGCCCACAGGTACCAGCGGAACGACGGGAGCGCGAATGCGTCTCGGAACCCGTCGCCGATGTGGGGTCTCGGCGTGTTGGGGTCCAGGGGCACCTCGTGGACACCCAACGTGCTCACGATGTAGCCCACAGCGGTGATGAGGCCGATGACGAGCCCCATCTGCCACCAGCCGACCTGCTCGCTCAGAATCGGAGCGAGGACAAACGCCAGGAGGAGCGCAAGCACGGTGAGCCCCTCTCGCATCGCCGCGATCGAAGATCGTTCCTCGACCGACGAGGCGATCTCGGGGAAGAGCGCGTTCGTTGCGAGCGTGAGCAGGGTGAGCAGCGTGTCGAACACGAAGACGCTGACGAGGAACCACGCCGCTGCGAGGAGTGGAGCCCCATCGGGAGGCGTGAAGATGAGCAAGAACGACGCGCCGAGGGGCAGGGCAAACCAACGGAGGTACGGGATTCGCCGACCCCTTCGCCACCGGGTCCGATCGGAGACATTCCCCATGAGGGGGTCATTCACTGCGTTCCAAAGGCCGAAGAGCGCCCAGATCCAACCCACCGTCGCAGCCGAGAGTCCGACCACCTCGAGGTAGAAGAACTGCACTCGGTTCGTGAATGCCTGTTGACTGATCGAGTTGGCGAAGGAGCCCCAGGAGTAGGCGAAGTTTCTTGCGCGATGGGAGGACGCGTCTCGCCTAGTCATCGGCGGGATCATGGCATGCAGAGACGCAGGGTGGCGGTTCCCTCACCATCGCCACGCTAATGAGGCGGCCCGGAGGGCCGCCTCATTCCAGCTGCTCGCGTTGGGCTACTTGTCCTTCTTGCCCTTGTCCTTGGCGTGTTCGGGGGGCCCGTCGTCCCCTTCGTCGAGGTCGTCATCGAGCTCCTCCGACTCCTCCTCGGACTCTTCGTCCTCGTCGTCCTCGGGTTCCTCACCCTCGTCGTCGGCGTCGTCCCTGAAGAGATCTTTCGTCCCCTTGGCGATGGCGGAGATGACCTGGCCGCGGTTCTTGGCATCACCGAGGTCCTCGAGGTCCTTCACCTGATGGGCGACGCCTGAGACGACCTTGCCATGGTTGAGGGAGTCATCGATCTCGGCGTCACTGCCGACCTCGGTCTGACTGCCGACCTCGGTTTCGCTCCCAAGCTCGGTGTCACTCCCGACCTCGGTCTCGCTGCCGACCTCGGTCTCACTGCCCTCGGACTCGTCGGTGTCACCAAGCGCAAGATGGTGGCAACCAGCGACCAGGACCGGAGTGTCGCTGCAGTCGCCCCAGATGAACACCTGGGCGTCTGCGTCATATCGCCACACCAAGACCCCATCGGCGTCGTTCCACTCGAAGGCATCCTCCCCGCCGTCGACCTCTTCGGTGACCTCGGGGACCTCCTGGTCCAGCACCTCGTCGGCCACGGCCGCTCCGGCCAGCATCACCACGGTCGCCAGGACCGGCGTGATGAGCTTCTTCAGGAATCGCACGGTGTCCACCTCTGCTTCGATTGCACCTTCTGTGGGGAGCATCGGCGGTGGGGCCTCGAATCTTGAATCGGAGCCGGATAATTCCGTTCAGCCGTCGCCTCGGACGACACCGGCGAGGGTCGCATCGAGTCGGTACACATGCACGACCTGGTTGAAGGTGTCCGCCACGAACACGACTCCATCGTCCCGCATCTCGGTGCCGTGGGGCCGGTCGAACCCACCATCCGGTGGGGGCAACTCCACCAGCAACTGTCCGTCCGCATCGAAGAGGCCCACCCGGTTGTCCGAGGGGCCGGCCAGCCAATACGAGCCGTCCTCGTTCGCCGAGATGACCTGCGGATCGTTGATCAGACCCGTCCCATAGACGGCGATGAGTTCGCCGTCCGGGCTCCAGCGCTGGACCCGTCGGTTGCCGGTGTCCACCACGAGCACCGAGCCGTCGGCCGCGATGTCGACACCGCCAGGGAGCCACATCTGGTCCGGTTCTGAGCCGATCTGGGTGAAGTCGCCGTCGTTCGGGAACATGAAGAGCAACTCTCCGTCGAAGTCGTAGACATGGATCCGGGAGTTCACGTGGTCGGCGACGTACACCCGGCCGAGATCCTCATGGATCCCTATCCCCATCGCAGAGCCGAACTC
>CP070681.1:1529978-1537482 GCA_020352575.1 Acidimicrobiia bacterium
CCGACGACGGCACCGTTTCCGAGTCACCCTTGGGTCCAGCCGTTCGGGTCAAGGCGGAGGGCGCCGGTCCGCGGGTCATGCTGGTCGGCCACCACGACACGGTGTTCTCACCGGACGTGGCGTTCGCCTGGAACGACGAGGGGGACCGGATCACGGGACCAGGCGTGGCGGACGCCAAGGGTGGACTCGTCCAGTTGTGGCTCGCTCTTGGCGCCCTGGCAGCGACCGGCGTCGCACGTTCCTGGGAGTTGCTCATCGTGCCCGATGAGGAGATCGGCTCCCTCGGCTCTGCAGCCATCATCGCCGCCACGGCGGCGGGGGCCGAGGTCGGATTCGGCTTCGAACCATCCTTTCCCGACGGCACGCTCGCCGCGGCTCGGGCAGGGTCGGCCAACTACACGTTCCTCGTCACGGGAAGATCCGCCCACGCGGGGAGGGAGCACCACCTGGGTCGCAATGCCCTCACTGCCACCGCCCGGCTCGCACTCGGACTCGAGCAACTCACCGACCGCCCCCGGATCCTGTCCAACCCGGCCGTCGTCCACGGCGGGCGGGCGCCGAACATCGTGCCCGACACGGCCGTACTCCGCGCGAACGTCCGTGTCGGCGACCTCGATGCCGCCGAGGAGGTCGAGCGCCGGGTCGCCGAGCTCTGTGACGATGTCGCTGCCCTCGACGGCATCAGCGTGGAGCGACACGGCGGCTTCACGCGGCCACCTAAGCCGCGCACTGATTCCTATCTGGCGCTCCTCGACGGCGCGGTGGCCCGAGCGAGGGAACTTGGGATGGCGGTGTCCTACTCGGACACGGGTGGCGTCTGCGACGGAAACCTCATGGCAGCAGCTGGGCTCGACAACATCGATAACCTCGGCCCGGTGGGCGGCAACCTCCATCAAGTCGGCGAGTACCTCGAACGGCAGAGCCTGATCCCCCGAGCCGTCCTCGCCGCATCCCTGATCGCCGAGCCCCCGGGAGGCCACGCACGATGATGTATGTCCGCCCCGTGGCCTTTGACGACGTCGACGCCCTCATCGAACTGTTCTCCGACGCCGGCGACCGGCTGAACGGGATGTCATCGATCCGCCCTGAACGCGAGTTCGTAGCGCCCCGTGTCGCGCAAGCCCGCAAGGCATGGACGGACGCCGATCCCCTCCCCGCAGAGAACGACTACCTCCTCGTCCTCGTCGACGGTGCCACCGAGCGGATCGTCGGCACTTCGACCATCTACTCCGCGGTGGGGCTCTCGGAGCCGTTCTTCTCCTACCGGGTCGGTACCCAGGTGGCCGCGAGCCGTGAGCTGGGCGTGTACCGCAGGACCCGCACGCTCTACCTCTCGAATGACTACACCGGCGTTGCCGAGGTCGCGTCCCTCTTCCTGCACCACGACTACATCGGGTCCGGCAACGGGCGGCTCATCTCGCTGTCGCGCATGCTCTTCATGGCGCAACACCCCGACCGATTCCCCGAGCGGGTGATGGCGGAGATGCGTGGCTACCAGAACGAGGACGGATCCTCACCGTTCTGGGAGGGCCTCGGTCGTCACTTCTTCACGCTGCCCTTCCCGGAGGCAGACCGGCTCTCGGCCACCGGCAACAAGGTCTTCATCGCCGAGCTCATGCCCCGTCACCCGATCTACGTACCCCTCCTCCCGGACAGCGCGAAGGACGCCATCGGCAAGGTGCATCCGAGCACGGTGCCCGCCCGCCGGCTGCTCGAGTCGGAGGGGTTCCGGTGGCAGGGCTACGTCGACATCTTCGACGGCGGCGCCACGCTCGATGCCCGGATCACCGACCTGCGGGCCGTCCATGAGTCGGCGCTCGAAGTCGTCACGGAGGGCATCGACCTCCCGGAGGACGATCCACTCCTGATCGCCACCACCGGGGTGGACTCGTTCCGGTGCATCATGCTCCCCCGGTACCGGATCGACGCCGGTCGTCTCGAGATCGATGCGCACACGATGCGTACGCTCGGCGTCCAAGGGGGCGAGACGGTGCGAGTGACCCCGTTGCGGCCAGGCCGCACGGTCCTGTGACCGCCCTCGAATTCAACTTCGACGGGCTCGTCGGGCCGACGCACCACTACGGAGGGCTGGGGCGAGGCAACCTTGCGTCCCAGGCCCACGGTGGCTCCGAGGCCCGCCCACGGGAGGCGGCACTCCAGGGGCTTGCGAAGATGCGGTTCGTCCTTCGATTGGGCCTGCGACAGGGGATCCTCCTCCCCCACGAGCGGCCGCATGTGGCCACCCTCCGACGATTCGGCTTCGAGGGATCGGACCACCAGGTCATCGCAAAGGCCGCTACGGCGGCGCCTGGCCTGCTGTCGGCGGTCTCGTCGGCGTCGGCCATGTGGACGGCGAACGCAGCGACGGTGACGGCTGCACCCGACTCCCTCGATGGCAGGACGCACTTCACCCCCGCCAACCTCGTCTCGCACCTCCACCGATCCATCGAGGCGCCGTTCGCCACACGTCAGCTCCGGGCCGCGTTCGCAGACCCCGCCCACTTCGTCGTGCATGACCCACTCCCGGCGACCACCGAGTTCGGCGACGAGGGAGCGGCGAACCACACCCGCCTCACGGGAGGGTCCCACGGTGACCCCGGCGTCGGCCTCTTCGTCCACGGGCCGGTCAGCGCGGGTCGGTTCCCGGCGCGGCACTCGGCACATGCGTCCAACGCACTCGCGGGGAGCCACGGGGTGCGCATCGCCGTGCACGGGACGCAGTCACGGCGCGCCGTCGATGCAGGGGTCTTCCACAACGACGTCATCGCGGTCGGCGACCGAGACCTCCTCCTCCTCCATGAGGACGCCTATGAGGACCAGGATCGCGTCTTGGCGCGCCTCGACGAGGCGCTGGGTGGCGCCCTCACGGCCATGGTC
Source organism: Acidimicrobiia bacterium (assembly GCA_020352575.1). GTDB lineage: Bacteria > Actinomycetota > Acidimicrobiia > Spongiisociales > JAENVV01. Next base: position 1,532,856 of record CP070681.1, read on the forward strand.
GTCCGACGCGATGACCTGTCACTCGAGGACGCCGTCACCACCTATCTCTTCAACAGCCAGCTGCTCGGACTCCCTGACGGCCGCCGGCTGCTGCTCGCCCCTGAGGACATCCGCTCACATCCTGCGGCCTGGGCCGTCGCACAGGCGCTTCCGCACGTCGACGCCGTCGAGACGATGGACCTTCGCCAGTCGATGCGCAACGGCGGTGGCCCGGCATGCCTTCGGCTTCGGGTCGTCCTCGCCGAACAGGCCGTCGCTGGGGTCCACGCTGGATTCCTCGTCGACGAATCGCGGGTAGCTGCGTTGGAGGCCTGGGTGCGGAACCACTACCGGGAGACGCTCGTCCCCTCGGACCTGGCCGACCCGTCGCTCCTCGAGGAATCGCGGAGGGCGTTGGACGCCCTCACGTCACTCCTCGGCGTGGGGTCCCTCTACGACTTCCAACGCTGAGGCATCGACCCGTCGCAGCCTCGCTGCCTCGCGGCGCACGAGCGCGAGGAAGCCGATCGAACCGATGATGGCGAACGAGAACCACTGGATGGCATAGGCCAGGTGCGAACCCTCGTCCTCGACATCAGGGAGCTCGAGGAGCTCCGGCGGTAGCTCCACGCCCTTCTCGTCCGACGTCTGCTGGACGAACTCCTGCCCCAGTGGTGCGCCGACCTGCACACCGAGGCGGTCCAGGTCGAGGAGCGCAAGCCGCGTGAGCCGCCCTTCGACGGGATCGCTCGGGCCGAATGCCACGGGCCGCTCTCCCGGCACGAGGACACCGTCGAGGGCCACGCGCCCAGAGGGCGGGTCGAGTACCGGGTCGAACGGGTCGGTCACGCCAAGCGGTACCCAGCCACGCACCACTGCCAGGACGGAGCCGGTATCCAAGGTGATCGGTGTCACCACCCAACTCCCCGATTGGCCGTCCAGGGACCGGTTCCTGATGAGCACTTGCTCCCCGGCCAGGAACGTACCCTCCACGGCGACGCGCAGGTACCGCCGCTGCTCGGACGGAAGGGTGTTGCCGGCATCGAGGATGGCCTCGAGCGGGACGGGCGCGGCATCGAGTCGGACACCCCATATGGCGTTCGTAGCCCGACGCTCCTCGAGCCGGTCGACCTGCCAGAACCCGAGCCTGATCGCACTCGGCACGAGCACGGCCACGACGATGGCGAACGTAAGCCACCGGCGCGACCCGAGCACCCGTCGGAGGTCGTCAATCATCCCGGATTGTCCCGGGAACCGAAGAATCGCTCGCCGAGCCCGGCCAAGTCATCAGGGTCATCCACTGCGAGTGCCACCGGCGGGTGCACGCCCATCAGGGCATCGGCCGGGTCCACCAACCCGGCATCCACCAACCGTGCAGCGACGTCGTCGGACCAGACCCACGGCATACCACCACCTCCGTGAATCGCATCGTGCGGTGCGGAGCGTACACGAGCGACCGGGGTGCGAGGACGGCCAATTCAAAGGACGACGACACCGCCGTCGCGACGGGGGTCTGCGGCTGCCGCGAGGGAGCCATCGGCTCGTCGGACCGCCGCTGCCACGCCCCCGAAGTACATGCTGAGGTCGTCGAAGGGTCGCGCCACGTGGCCGTCGGAGACTGCGACGCCCGGCTCGTGGGCGACCGAGTACTGGTCGTCCTCACCGAGTTCCACATGCAGCCGAGGAGCAGCGACCGCTTCCTCCAGCGCATGGCCCCCATGGAGGTACCCGAGGAGGGTGAGCTGGAGTGCCGTCGTGATGCGATCCGCCCCTGGCGTCCCGATCGCGAGCACGTCGCCTGCGGCATCGCGGGCGACCGTGGGGGCCATGTTCGACACCAGACGCGTTCCGGGCGTCTGGGCGTGGTAGCCAGCAGCGTTGAGTTCGATCTCGCCGAGGGAGTTGTTGAGCCAGATCCCGGTGCCGGGAGCGATCACGCCGCTCCCGTACCCGGCCGACATCGTGATCGAGCAGGCGGTGCCAGCCGCGTCCACTGCCGACACATGGATCGTCGACGGTGATCCCATGAGCGCATCCCACGAGCCAGCGGCACTGAGTGCAAGGAGTCGATCGACATCGGGGTGGTCGGACCCGTCGAGATTGGACCTGCGGAAGCGCATCACGGCGCGCTGTGCGGCGATCGCGCGATCGGCGTGCTCGGCGTCGGTGAGGTCGAAGCAGCGGGGCCCTGCGAGCCGGAGCATTGCGGTCATCGCCGCTCCGCCGATGGCCGGTCCCGGATTGGTGGCGACCTCCCAACCGTCGAAGAGCGTATGGATGGGTTCACGAAGTCGCGCTTCGTACGCTTCGAGGTCTTGCCGGGTCAGGATGCCGCCGTTCGCCAGCAGGTGATCGGAGATCATCGCCCCGACCTCCCCCCGGTAGACCAGGGCCGCACCCTCTGCGGCGATCGCTTCGAGCGTTGGTGCAAGGTCGGGGACGAGCACCGTTTCCCCCTTGCGGAGCCGCGTGCCGTCCTCCTTGATGACGACCGCCCGCGACCGGGGATCGACACCGAACACGGTCTCGGCCGCGAACGAGAAGTAGAAGTCGGAGGCACCCGAGAGCGGGAATCCGTTCCGGGCGACGTCCTGCACGGGGCCCATCACCTCGGACCACGGTGCGGACCCGAAGAGATCGACTGCCTTTGCGAGGGCGGCCAGCCCGCCCGGTGTCGCGACCGAGCCGGCGCCGATGATCGTCTCGAGCCCACCTCCATAGTCCATCTGGACTCGGTGGTCTCCCCCACCGAAGGCATCCGGTGGGAGGCCTCGGCCCGGCATCTCCATGTAGCCGTCGATCGTGACGGGGTTGCCGTCGGCAGTCCAGACCGTCACGAACCCTCCAGCACCGAGCGCGCAGACCCCGACCTCGGTGAGCATCGCGACGAGTGCGGCCGATACACACGCATCGACGGCGTTGCCGCCGGCTGCCCCGAGTTCGGCAGCTGCGTCGGCGGTGAGTTGGTTGGCTCCTGCCACAGCAATGCGCATCGAGGCGGGAGGGTAGGGAGGCGTCGCCGCCTACTGCACGTTCACGTCACAGGCACGCAATACGTTGGACAGCGTCCCGCCTTCCCCGACGCCACGAAGGGGATTCCATGGACCTGAACATCGTCGCCTTGTGCGGGCGAATCGCTGCCGACGTCGAGCGTCGCGAGTTCGCTTCGGGAAGCCGACTCCTCCGCCTCCTCGTCGCCGTTCGACACGATGCATCCCACCGGCGGGTGGACGTGTTGCCCGTTGCGTACTGGGACCCGCCGCCATCCATCTGGGAGGCTTCGTTCGACGTCGGGACGCGCGTCTGGGTGTCGGGCAGCGTCCAACGGCGCTTCTGGGCCTCGGAGGAGGGCCGCAGATCGCGCCTCGAGTTGATTGCTGCAGCCGTCCAGCTCAGGACGACCGACGACGATCAGCCGATCTCGCCGTAGAGCTCCTCGAGGCCCGGGAACGCAACATCCCGCTTCTCGATTGCCTTCGCGAGCTTCAGCGCAGCCTCTGCATCCCCGACGGCCGCAGCCGCACGCGCGGCGACGTACCACTCCCGCACGACGTGCTCAGGGGCCTCGGCATGGAGGCGGCCCGGCTGTACCACCTTCCAGGCCCGGCCGGGCTCACCCTGTTCGAGGAGGAACGAGGCGTAGACGACCTTCGCCTCGGACTTGGCCTGGCCATCAGCGCCCAGCTCGCGAAGGAGGGCCCACGTCTTGTCCACGTCTTCGCGTCGCCCGAGCGCCCGAAGGCAGTCCAGTTCGATCGCCATGTGGGTGGTCTCGCCCGCCAGGCGACGGAAGGCACGCATCTCCCGGAGGGCGTCCTCCCACCGTTCGAGCCGGTAGTAGGTCAGCCCCAGCAACTCTCGGATGGTGGCTGCCCTCGAGGAGAGCTTCTTCGCCTCCTCGAGCTTGGGGGCAATCTGGCGGTACTTGCCGGCTGCGAACCCGTAGGCGGCGTCCTGCAGCAGCGCCAGCGTCGGTTGTACCCGTTCCTTCGCCGTCGAGAGCCTGACTTCGTCGCGGATCCACTTCGGGAGTTCCGCCCCCGGCTCGTCCCCGACGGTGATGGCCCCGCGTGTGGGCCTCCGATCCCCACCATTGGAGTGGGAGGGCCGACCTCCGCCACCCTGTCGCGGGCCGTCGTGGCGACGTCCGTCCCGACCCCCGTCGCGCCGGTCTCCACCGGACCCGCGCCGATCGTTGCCACCACCGCGTCGATCGTCCCCGTAGGGGCGCTTCCCGCCTCGTCGTTTGTCATCTGCCACGTGTATCTCCTCTACGCGAAGAGGCCGCCCCTCGGGGCGGCCTCTTCTCACAATGATGCCTGGCGGTGACCTACTCTCCCAGGGGGTCGCCCCCCAAGTACCATCGGCGCTGGCGGGCTTGACTTCCGTGTTCGGAATGGGAACGGGTATGACTCCGCCGCTATCGCCACCAGGCAAATCATGTGTGCTCGGCACTCCGAGCACTCCATAGTGAGCACTACCACTTTGAATTCTTTGTTCTTGGTGAAGTCCAAGCCCTCGGCCGATTAGTACCGGTCAGCTCTGAACGTGTTACCACGCTTCCACTTCCGGCCTATCAACCTGGTCATCTACCAGGGGCCTTACCCGGTTAACCCGGTGGGAGATCTCATCTCGAAGGAGGCTTCGC
>CP070681.1:1537582-1544788 GCA_020352575.1 Acidimicrobiia bacterium
GCCCTTCGCCGCGAGCGCCTCGCGGTTGATGTGCGGTGCCCCCTCGAGGGTGGACGTACCGATCACGTACGTGATCATCTCGGAGATCTGGGCCTCGGAGTAGCCGAGGTTCCGGAGGGCCGGAGCAACCGACTGGTTGATGATCTTGAAGTAGCCACCACCGGCGAGCTTCTTGAACTTCACGAGGGCGAAGTCGGGCTCGACCCCGGTCGTGTCACAGTCCATGAGGAGGCCGATCGTGCCGGTCGGGGCGAGCACGGTGGCCTGGGCGTTGCGGTAGCCGTGCACCTTGCCCTGGTCGAGGGCGTTGTCCCACGAGGTGCGGGCCGCGTCGACGAGGTCGGCCGGGCAGAGGTCGGCGTCGATGCCCATCACGTAGGCGTCGAGGCCGTCGTACTCGGACTGGTCCACGTTGTAGGCGGCCCGGCGGTGGTTCTCGATGACCCGGATCATCGAGTCGCGGTTCTCCTCGAAGCGGGGGAATGCGCCGACGACACCAGCGATCTCGGCCGAGGTGGCGTACGAGTGGCCGGTGAGGATCGACGTGAGCGCACCGGCGATCGCACGGCCTTCGTCGGAGTCGTAGGGCAGGCCGCGGCGCATGAGCAGCGACCCGAGGTTGGCGTAGCCGAGGCCGAGCGTGCGGTAGGCCCAGGTGCGCTCGGCGATCTCCTTCGAGGGGAGCTGGCCCATCGTCACCGAGATCTCGAGCACCATCGTCCACAGGCGGATGGCGTGGAGGTAGGCGTCGATGTCGACGTCGCCGGCCTCGTCGATGAAGGTGACGAGGTTGAGTGAGGCGAGGTTGCACGCCGTGTCGTCGAGGAACATGTACTCCGAGCACGGGTTCGATGCCCGGATCTCACCGTCGTTGGCGCACGTGTGCCACTGGTTGATGGTGGTGTGGAACTGCATGCCGGGATCGGCACAGGCCCAGGCTGCGTCGGCGATGGAGGTCCACAGGTCACGGGCCTTCAGGGTCTTGGCGACGGCGCCCGACGTCCGCTCGACGAGGTGCCAGTCGGCGTCATCCATCACGGCCTGCATGAACTCGTTGCTGGCCCGGACCGAGTTGTTGGAGTTCTGCCCGGCCACCGTTGCATAGGCCTCGCCGTTGAAGTCGGCGGGGAATCCGCCCTTCTGGATGAGGATGCGGGCCTTGTCCTCCTCGACCTTCTTCCATTCGATGAAGGTCTCGACCTCGGGGTGGTCGAGGTCGAGGACGACCATCTTCGCCGCACGCCGGGTCGTGCCGCCGGACTTGATGGCACCGGCAGCGCGGTCGCCGACCTTGAGGTAGGACATGACGCCCGAGGAGGTGCCACCACCCGAGAGCTTCTCGCCCTCGGAGCGGATGGCCGAGAAGTTCGTCCCGGTGCCGGAACCGAACTTGAAGAGGCGGGCCTCTCTGACCCACAGGTCCATGATGCCGCCCTCGTTCACGAGGTCGTCATCGACCGACTGGATGAAGCAGGCGAAGGGCGGGGGGAACTCGTAGGAGGAGCCGGTGAGGGTGGCTTCGCCGGTCTCGTTGTCGGCGCGCCAGAACCCGTTCTCGGGACCTGCGATGCCGTAGGCGTGGAAGATGCCGGTGTTGAACCACTGGGGGGAGTTGGGAGCGGCCATCTGCGTGGCGAGCATGTACTTGAGCTCGTCCTCGAAGGCCTGGGCGTCATCCGACGAGGCGAAGTACCCGTGGGTCTCGCCCCACCACCGCCACGTCTGCGTCAGGCGGTCGAACACCTGCTTGGAGGACTGCTCGGCGCCCAACACCGGGTTGCCGTCCTCGTCGAGGATCGGGGTGCCATCGGCATCGACCTGGGGCACACCGGCCTTCCGGAAGTACTTCGACACCATGATGTCGGAGGCGACCTGCGACCAGGAAGCCGGGATCTCGGTGCCGATCATCTCGAAGACGATGGAGCCATCGGGGTTCGTGATGCGAGAGTCCCGCTTGCTCCACTCGATGGAGTCGTAGGGGTCCTCCCCCGCCGTCGTGAACCGTCGCTCAATCCTCAGGCCATCAGCCATCGCACCCTTCCTTCTCTCCCGACGGTGCCACCCGTCCACAACCTCCGGCCCCAGGTGGGCCTTTCCTGCAGTGCCGACTCCCCCCGGAGTCGAATCGGCGCCGCGGACCCAAGGTCCACGGCGCCGGGGAATCACTGCCGCAACCACAAGATGTTGTGGTCTGCTGCTTTCACAGCCACTACATCTGGTGGAGTACCAGCACTGTAATTACGTCGTTGTGACCTGTCAACGTTTCCCCGAAACGGGGCTCCGAACGGGCCAAAACGGGCGCGCGGGACACCGGGATCGGCGTCGCCACCGGGGAAGTGAGGGGAAGTGGTCGGCACCATATCGCCAGTCGACGAGTCCGCGGAAACCGAGCGTGGGGCGGGTTTTCGCGCCCTCGCACTTGACACCTAACGTCTCTATGCATAGATTCACTAGGTATGAGTCAGCAGGCGTTGAAAGGGCACCTCGACATGCTCGTCCTCGCAGTCCTCGCGGACGGCCCCAAACACGGGTACGCCGTCATCGATGCGTTGCGGGACCGGAGCGACGAAGCCTTCGACCTCCCGGAGGGCACCGTGTACCCGGCGCTCCACCGGTTGGAGAGGGCAGGCCTCCTCCGGAGCGAGTGGAGCGAGGTGCAAGGACGTCGGAGGAGGACCTACCACCTCACCGACGCCGGGACGACCGGCCTCGCCACGCGCGCGGCGGAGTGGCAGCGGTTCGTGGCCTCGGTGGGGGATGTGATCGGGAGGAGCGGCCCATGGCCGGCCTCCGCCTGATCGACGACTACCTCGCGGCACTCGCCGCCGAGCTCCGCGGCCATCCCACAGCCGACGACGCGATCGACGAAGCCGCCGACCACCTCCACTCAGCGGTGGAGCGGCACCTCGATCGGGGCGCGTCGTTCCAGGACGCCCAACGACGCGCGATCGCGTCCTTCGGCGGACCGGCGGCGATCGGCCATGAGGTCCTCTCGGCACAACACGAAGGAGCCCGCGTGCCCACCAGACTCAGCATCACCTGTGGCCGGATCGGCCTCGTCGCCGTCCTCGCAGCCGCAGGCGCCGTGACCTCGTTCGAGGTCTCCCGTCGCTACTACGAGGTGCTCTTCCGCCCCGAGGAAGCACGGCCGTGGGAGACGATCGGCTACGTCCTCCTCGCCGTCTCGCTCATCGCCGTGGCCGCTTTCGGACTCGGCCTCGCCGAGCGACTCGGTCAACGCGGGACCGGCCGGGGCCAGGCGGCCTTCACCCTCGTCGCCGTCGGGGCCGGGATCGGGATCGTCGTGCCATGGGCGGTTCCCGCCTGGGCCACACTGGTCGTTGCGGGGTTCGCCGTCCTCCTCTCCGACGCCCGCCACCGCGCCGAGGTCGGGTGGCACGCATGGCTCGGACTCATCGGCGGCGTCGGGTTGCTGACCGGGACCGCGTGGACCTTCATCCACGAGGCACTCCGTCCCACCTACCCGGGCACGGCGGTGGGAGAGCGGTTGCTGCTCGGCGGGTTCCTCCTCATCACGCTCGCCACCAGCCTCGGTGCTGCCCGCCTTGCAGGCGAACGTGCGGCACTGCCGGAGGCCGCAGTCCTCGACTGATCGCACTGCGACTCATGCGCGACGGGGCCCTCGGGCCCCGTCGTCGCGTCAGGGCAACGCGGCCTCCACGGCTGCGCCGAGAGCACGACGGCGAGCGCCGCGCAACGCCTCACGCCTCTCCTTGCCGCCGCGCCCCCAGCGCCTGCAGGCCCAGCAGGAGGCCGGCCGCTCCGAGCAGGCCGAGGGCCCCGATGAGCACACCCTGTGGAAGGCCCGGCTCCTCCTGCCCGGGTGCGGCGACCGGCATGGTGGTCGTCGGCGGTTGCGTGGTGACGATGGTCGTCGTCGTGGTGGTGGGAATACCCACCGTCCCCAATTCGATCTCGGTCGCGCCAACGACGAACGCCGCCGTCGGGGTCTCCCCGAGCTGGAGCGTGATGCCCTCGCACACGACCTCGTCCTCGCCGTCCCGGGGGATCCAGGCACAGGCTGCGTCCTCTCCGGCAATCGCGATGCCAATCACCTCGGGTGGATCGAGTCGCGCATCGGCCGTGCCGGTGCACACGACACGCACGCCACCGGCCACCTCATCGGAGTCGCAGACACCCTCGACCAGTCCGCCGTGGAGCGACGGGTCGAACGTTGCCCTGCCGGACCAGAGCGCCAGCACCTCCTCGACCCGCCGGCGGTTCACCGAACCGAAGACGGGCGACTCCTCGTTCATGAGGCCACCCAGGGTTGGCCGGTAGGCCGCCACTGACTCGCCCCCAAAGCATCCGCCCTGGACCACGTCCGTCGTGAAGTTGGCCTCGCTCGGGAACTCACCCGGCCAGGTGCCCGCTGCTTGCTCTGCCGCCTTCCAGACCTCGTACATCGGGTCGACCTCCCCGATGAGGTCCCCCCACCAGTCAGAGGCCGCCGCCGTGGACGGCGCGCAGTTGGGATAGCCGATCGTCGGGAAGTCACCCCCGAACTGGGGGTACTCGTCGGCAAGGCCAAAGAGCAGGTGCCCGATCTCGTGCGAGAACGTGTCGGCTGGCAGGTACCCGTCGAAGCGGTACGGCATGGTGGTGGAGCCGAACCGGATCTCGTCGATGGGAGGGATGTCCGTGGGCTCCTCCGACCGGAAGCTCGGCCACTCGGCCGTCGCCCGGATCGACGAGAAGGCGAGGTCACGGCTGAGGATCACCACGGCCACGTCGGTGCCGAGGCCGAGCGCCGAGAGGTCGATGCCGAGGTCGATCGTCGGGCTGATATGGAAGGCGCGGGCCGACACGCCGACGGGCAGGTACCAGAGGTTGAAGCGATCCTGCTGTCCCCGGAGGGGATCGATTGCGAACGGGCCCCATGCGAGGTCCACCGGGTCCTCGCCCTCGCCTGCGATCCCCTCGAGCCCGAGCGCGACCGGAGCACCGTCGAACGAAAGCAGGGCGCGGGCGGTCTCCACGAAGCCATCGAGGTCACCGTGCCAACCGGACCCGACGAAGAGGAGGTCGATCCGCTCGGCACCGGCGAGGTTGTGGCCGGGGAACAGCGGCTCCACCACCGGCTCCACGACCTGGACCACCTGGCGGAACCCTTCCCGGGCGCACCCTCCCGCCGGGTCGACGAGGCAGGGTGTGACGGTCCACCTGCCGGCCCCGGGGAACACCACCACGGCCACGCCGTCCTCCTCGCCAGCCCCCAATGCCGGCACCTCCTCGACCACCTCGTCGGACCCCTCCCGGCGGAGGAGGAGCGTCGCCTCGTCATCGGCGGCCAACAGGAAGGAGCGGAAGACCTCGAACGTGCGCGGCGCGCCGACGAAGGCAACCGGGGGACGGCCGAACCAACTCACGAACCCGAGTACGCCGTCGTTGGTCCGGTCGACCTCCACCGTGGCCCGGGGGCGCTCGACGTCGAGGTCCAACCAGACGCCTTGCGTGCCCTCCTGCCAGCCACCGAGGAGGTCGGGGCAGACGAGTTCGTCGTCTTCCACGACACACTCCGATCGGGCGTAGGTGTCGTCGAAGAACGGCCCACCCACGACGGCGACGATGCCCCAATCGGGGGCCAGGTCGCCCGGCTCGAGCAGCGGGAACCGACATGTGGTGAGCTCGAGCGCGCCCACCACGTCGGGCGAACACGCACCGTAGAGCACCTCGGACGGATGGTCGATGACGCCGTTGCCCACCCACGGATCATCGACCTGGGCGGCAGCCGGGAGCGGCCCGAGGAAGGAGAGGACGACCAGCAGGGTGAGGAGCCGCGTCACCCGGCGATCGTAGAGCTCCCCCGGGCCGCGTCCGACCCGGGGGACCGAGGACTATCCGGCGAGCGTCCCCCCGAACACCTGCCATGCAAGCGCCGACTTGGCGACGAGGCTCAGCGTGACGTAGGTCATCTCGCCGACGGCGTAGTTGCGCCACTTCCCGATCTGCTTCTGCTGGAGCACCATCACGATGGCGAACGAATTGAAGAAGAGGAACAGCGAGATGAAGATCCCGATCACGAAGTCGGGCACCACGCTGTCGAACCCGGGGCTGATGAGGTACCAGCCGATGGCGAGCCACGGCACGATGCCCGCGAGGCAGCCGAACCAGTAGGACGTGAGGCTGTTGCCCTCGCCGGGGGTCTCGTACTTCTCCTGCAGGAGGCCGAAGAGGATCATTGCGGCATTCGCACCCGCGATGGGGATGAGCGCAGCGATGTCGATGATCCCGGTGAGCAGGGCGATGAGCACCACCATGAGCGTCGAGGAGAAGGCGTACTCCACCCAGCGGTAGTAGTTCCGGCCCTCCTTGAGGCCCTGGGTGTACCGACCCCACACGCCGGGGCTCACGATCGTGAAGTGGGCGAGCGCCGACATGAAGAGGAACGCCGCTGCGCCCCAAGCAATCGAGAACTCGAACACGAGGTCCTGCTGGAAGGCGAATGCCCCGGGGGGGCCCGTCGGGTAGGACGCGACCACCGGGAGGGAGAAGTCGGTGGCCAGGATGAGCACCACGATGCCCTGGAGCAGGTGGAGCGCACCGGCGACGGTGTTGTAGAGGCGCAGCCGCTTCGGGATCTGCACCGGAGGGTCGAGTTCTCGCTTCATGTCCCCTATTCGTAGCCGACACGGCGTCGGATCACCAGCCCATTCCCCGTGCGGTAGGTTCGGCGGGCCGATCGGAGACGGAGGAACCATGGACTTCTCGATGAGCCCGAAGGGCGCCGACTACCTCACTCGCGTCAAGGCGTTCATGGACGAGCACGTCTTCCCGAACGAGCAGCGGTACTTCGATGAGATGGCCGCGTCCGGTGATCCCAACCACCACCCCGACGTCGTGGAGGAGCTCAAGGCCAAGGCCAAGGCACAGGGCCTGTGGAACATGTTCCTCCCAGACGAGGAGGACGGCGCCGGCCTCTCGGTGACCGAGTACGCCCCGATCGCCGAGGAGACCGGGCGAGTGCTCTGGTTCGCACCGGAGGTGTTCAACTGCGCGGCGCCGGACACCGGGAACATGGAGATCCTCCACATGTTCGGCACCCCCGAGCAGAAGGAGCGCTGGCTGCACCCCCTCCTCGAGGGCGAGATCCGCTCGGCGTTCTCGATGACCGAGCCCGACATCGCATCGTCGGACGCCCGCAACATCCGCTCCCGCATCAAGCCGGACGGCGACGAGTACGTC
>CP070681.1:1544888-1555065 GCA_020352575.1 Acidimicrobiia bacterium
GATGTGCTCGTGAACAACGCGGCGAGCATGTTCCAGGTCGAGTTCCTCGCCGACCACGAACCCCTTCTCGAGAAGGAGATGGCGGTCAACGTCCTGGGGCCCTACCGGGCGAGCCAGCGGGCCGCAGCCCGCATGCGCGACGCCGGCACGGGGGGCAGCATCATCAGCATCTCCTCGGTGGGCGCGCTCCGAGCCCATCGAGAGGGCATCCCCTACGACGTGACGAAGGGTGCCATCAATGCCCTCACCGTCACGATGGCGGTCGACCTCGGCAAGTACGGCATCCGGGCCAACGCGATCGGGCCCGGGCTCACCCACACGTGGCGCACGGATGGCAGGGAGGGCACCCCGAAGTACCGGTCGGTCGCTTCTAGCGTCCCCCTCCAGCGACATGGGACCGTCGACGACATCGCCGGGGCCGCCGCATTCCTCGCATCGAACGACTCCTCCTATGTCACCGGCCAGGTCCTGTACGTGGACGGGGGCATGACCGCCCAACTCAGCACCCCACCGCCGCCAGACGGCCTCCCGGTCGTCAGCGCCGAATAGCCAATGGAGACCCGATGACGACCCGACGCATGATCGCCACCGCGCTGGCGCTGGTGATGGTCCTCGCTGCCTGCGCTGCGGAGACCACTCCCACCACAACCGACGCGGCAGCTGCGCCCGAGACCACCGCCCCGGTGGCGCCACCGACGACGGCGGCTCCCACGACCACCACCACGACGACGGTCCCCGAGACGACCACCACTACCACCACGACCACGACGATCCCGTCTCCGGAGCCCCTCCCGATCGAGGCCCCCGAAGGATTCGAACTGGTGTGGAGCGACGAGTTCGACGGCGACGAGATCAACCCCGAGAACTGGACCTACGAGATCGGCGGCTGGGGGTGGGGCAACGGCGAGGCCCAGTACTACACGGACCGCGAGAAGAACGCCCGCGTGCAGAACGGCCTGCTCGTGATCGAGTTGCACCAGGAGAAGTTCGAGAACTCGTACTACACGTCGGCCCGGCTCGTGAGCCAGGACCTCCAGGAGTTCCAGTACGGCTACTTCGAGGGTCGCATCAAGGTCCCGAGAGGCGCAGGGCTCTGGCCCGCCTTCTGGATGCTCGGCTCCGACTTCTACCGCAACCCCGACGACCCCTTCGACGCGAACTGGCCGTTCTCCGGTGAGATCGACATCATGGAATACGTGGGCCGTGAGCCCAACCTCGTGATCGGCACCGTGCACGGCCCCGGGTACGCAGGCGCTGGCGGGTTGTCGAAGTGGTTCCCGCAGGACTTCGCGATCGCAGACGAGTGGCACACGTACTCCATCCTCTGGGATGAGACGGGGATCGAGTTCTTCTTCGATGAGCAGTCGTACTACAAGGTCACCCCGGACCTGGTGGGCGACTTCCGCGAGTACGTGTTCGACAAGCCGTACTTCTTCTTGATCAACATGGCGATCGGTGGTGCCCTCGGCGGGAACATCGCGCTCGACCTCGAGTACCCGGCCCAGATGTACGTCGACCACGTGCGGGTGTACCAACGCGTCGAGGGCTGATCCATGCGGGCCCGACGTGTCGTGACGGCGACGGTCGCATCGGCGATGGTCCTCGCTGCGTGTGCGGCCGAGACCGCACCGACCACGACCGCGGTCGCTGCCGCCCCGGAGACGACCACGACGGTGGCGCCTGCGACGACGGCTGCTCCGACGACCACCACGACGACGGTCCCGGAAACGACCACGACCACCACCACGACCACGACGATCCCTACCCCCGAGGAGATCGCACCGATCCCCCCGGAGGGGTACGAACTGGTGTGGAGCGATGAGTTCGATGGCGATGAGATCAACGTGGACAACTGGACGCATGAGATCGGCGGCTGGGGGTGGGGCAACGGCGAGGCGCAGTACTACACCGACCGTGAGAAGAACAGCCGGGTGCAGAACGGCTTGCTCGTCATCGAGCTCCACCAGGAAGCGTTCGAGAACTCGTTCTACACGTCGGCCCGGATGGTCACCCAGGGGAAGCAGGAGTTCCAGTACGGCTACATGGAGGCCCGACTCAAAGTGCCCGCCGGTGCCGGCACCTGGCCAGCGTTCTGGATGCTGGGCGCCGACTTCGGTCGACTCGAGGAGAACCCCGACGCCACCCCGTGGCCGTTCTCGGGGGAGATCGACATCATGGAGTACGTCGGTCGGAAACCCCACGTCGTGCTCGGCACCGTGCACGGTCCCGGGTATGCCGGCGCAGGCGGGTTGTCGAAGTGGTTCCCGCAGGACTTCCCGATCGCCGATGACTGGCACACGTACGCCATCGAGTGGGACGAGACCGGGATCTCGTTCTTCTTCGACGACCAGTTCTATTACAAGGTGACGCCGGAGCTCGTTGGTGACTTCCGCGAGTACGTGTTCGACAAGCCGTACTTCTTCCTCATCAACCTCGCCCACGGCGGGACGTTGGGCGGCAACATCGCCCTGGACCTCGAGTACCCGATCCAGTACTACGCCGACTACGTCCGCGTGTATCAGCGCGTCGACACCTGACCGCCATGCAGTTCGCCGAACCCGACGTCCTCGTCCACCTCGGGTCCTCCCTCGGGGAGGGACCACGGTGGGACCATCGGCTCGGCCAGCTCGCGTGGGTCGACATCTTGGGTGGCCTGGTGCACCGCACCGATCCCTCGACGGGGAACACCTCCTCGCACGATGTGGGGGACGCAGTGGGTGCGCTTGGCCTGCTCGACGAGGATGCCTACCTGCTCGCCCTGGGGCGGGGGTTCGCCGAGCTGCGAGGTGGCGAGGTCTCCAACCGCGTCGACATCGTGGATGAGGGATTCCGACTCAACGATGCGGTCGTCGACCCGAGGGGTCGCTTCCTGGCCGGGTCCGTGGAGGACGGCCACCCGCCGACCGGAACGGTCTACTCCCGTGAGCCGAACGGCTCAGTCAGGCCGCTCTTCGGAGGAGCGTCGGTCTCGAACGGGATCGGCTGGTCCGCCGACGGGGCACGGATGTACTACGCCGACTCTGCGGTCGGCGTGGAGGTCTTCGACTACGACCTCGACACAGGGGACGTGGCGAACCGTCGCCTCTTCGTCGAGATCCCCGAGTCCGACGGCGTCTCGGACGGCCTCGTCGTCGACGCCGAGGGCTGCGTGTGGGTGGCCATCTGGGGAGCGGGTGCCGTGCGCCGTTTCTCACCCGATGGCCGGGTCCTGGGTGAGGTGCGGGTTCCGGCGCTGCGCTCGACCGCAGCGGCGTTCGGTGGCCCCGACCTGGGAACCCTCTTCATCACGTCTGCGACTGCCGGCGCCACGCCGGAGACTGCCCACGAACTCGACGGAGCCCTGTTCGCCGTCGACGTGGGGGTGACAGGTGTTCGCTCGACCGTCATCATGAGCCCCGCATGACGATCCTCGACCTGATGGAGGCCGACGGCCTCGTCCCACTCCGCTCATCGCCCGACATCGGAGTGCTCCGTGCAACGGCGAACGCCATTGCCGAAGCCGGGCTGAGCACCTTTGAGGTCACGCTGCGGTCCGAGGGCGCGGTCGAGGCGATCCGCGTGTTGGCTGGCGAGGTCGAGGACCTGCGGATCGGGGCCGGGACCGTCCTCACCGATGCCGATGCCGAGGCAGTGGTCGACGCCGGAGCGACCTTCGTCCTCTCGCCCACCGTCGTGCCAGGTGTCGCTGCCGCCTGCACCGATGCGAGCGTCCCTTACATCCCCGGTTGTGCCACGCCCACCGAGATCCAGGTGGCCCTCGAACTGGGATGCCAGGCAGTGAAGCTCTTCCCCGCCTCGTCGCTGGGTCCCGGGTTCTTGTCGGCCGTCCGTGCGGTGTTCCCCGGCCTCCGCGCGATTCCCACCGGAGGGCTGCGGCCGGATCCAACGTCACTGGACCCGTGGTTCGATGCCGGCGCGTTCGCCGTTGGGCTCGGATCAGCGCTCTTCCCCGAGGACGGGCCCAATCGGCTCGCCGAGACCGCTGCGATCGTGGCCCGGGCACGCGCCCGGGACTGACCTACCGCACCACCCGGGCACCCTCGGCGGCGACGGCCCGCAGCACCTCGGCCTCGGTCATCATCGACGTGTCGCCCGGTGTGCTCATCGTGAGGGCACCGTGCGCGGCGCCGATCTCGACGGCCTCCTGGGCCGTCCTACCGGTGAGGAAGCTCCAGATGACGCCCGTTGCGAATCCGTCGCCGCCTCCGACTCGGTCATAGATCTCGAGGTCCTCGCGCATCCGCGACTCGTGGAAGGTCCCGTCGGCGAACAGAACGGCGCCCCAGTCGTTGATGCCGGCTGTCTTCGCGTTCCGGAGGGTCGTGGCCACGGCCTCGAAGTGTGGGAACGCCTCCACGACCTGCTCGATCATGGTGCGGAATCCGGCGAGGTCGATGTGTGAGATCTCGTCGTCGAGGCCCTCGACCTCGAATCCGAGGGCGGCGGTGAAGTCCTCTTCGTTGCCGATCATGACGTCGACGTACTTCGCAAGCTCCCTGTTCACCTCCACGGCCCGTCGCTGTCCACCATGGGGTTTCCAGAGCGATGGGCGGTAGTTCAAGTCGTAGGAGACGACCGTACCGGAGGCCTTGGCCGCCTTCATCGCCGCAAGTGCCACCTCGGCGGTGCTGTCGGAGAGGGCGGCGAAGATCCCGCCTGTGTGGAGCCATCGCACACCCTCGACCTCGAAGAGGCGATGCCAGTCCACATCGTCCGGCTCCATCTGGGAGACCGCCGTGTGGGCCCGATCCGACACGCCGAGCGCAGGCCGCGGCCCGAAGCCCTTCTCGACGAAGTTGTACCCCACCCGCGCCTCACGGCCGATCCCATCGTGGGGAACCCACTTCACGTGGCTGAGGTCGACTCCGCCGGTCATCATGAGGTCTTCGACGAGGTGTCCGATCTCACTGTCCACGAGGGCGGTCACGACGCTGGTCCTGAGGTTGAACACCTTCCGGAGGGCGCGGGCGACGTTGTACTCGCCGCCACCCTCACTGACCCTGAAGTGCCTGGCCGTTCGCACCCGCCCCCACTCCGGGTCGAATCGCAGCATCACCTCGCCGAGCGCCACGGCATCCCACCGGGCCTCGCCCCCTGACTTGATACTGAGTGTCACATGGCCTCCTCTCGGTCGTCGAGGATAGGACCGGTGCTGCGGAGGGATCCGTACGCTTCGGCGATGCGTCCCATCGCCGTGCTCGCCCTTGTGTTGGGCGCCTGCACCTTCACCGAAGCCCTTCCCGTGGAGACCGTCGTGCACGACTCCGCCGAGGTGGTTGCCGTCGTTGATGGTGACACGCTCCTGGTGGCAGTCGACGGACGGGAGGAGTCGGTGCGGCTCATAGGCGTCAATGCCCCCGAACGCGGTGAGTGCCTCTTCGAGGAAGCGACCGCCGCCCTTGCCGATGCCGTAGCCGACGGGTTCGTCGGCCTCACCGTCGATGAGACCGACCGAGACGAGTTCGGTCGTCTCCTCCGCTACGTCTCGGTCATGGGCGAGGACATCGGGAAGGGACTCGTGGGCGAAGGACTGGCCGTCGCCCGCCGCTACCCACCCGACACGGCACGGGCCGACGACTACGCCGCGGCCGAGAAGGAGGCCATGGCGGCCGGCCTCGGGCTCTGGTCCGACATCCCGTGCGGTGCCACGGCTGGGCCGCTTCACCTCGGTGCGATCGAGCCGGATGCGTCCGGCGACGACGGAGACAATCCCAATGGGGAGTGGGTCGAGGTCGTCAATGCCTCGGACGAAGTGGTGTCGCTCGAGGGGTGGGGCCTCAAGGACGAGAGCTCACGGCATAGGTTCGCGTTCCCTCCCGGCTCCACCCTCGACCCCGGGGAGACCGTGCGGATCCTGTCGGGCTGCGGAACGGACACCTCGGCGGTGTTGCACTGGTGCGCCGACGGCCCGGTGTGGACCAACTCGGGTGACACTGCGTTCCTGCTCGCACCCGGCGGCGCGGTGGTGGATCGCCTCAGCTATTGAGCCGATCGGCTCAGTGCCCCCACCCGATGCAGAAGGGGTGGCCGGCCGGGCTTGCGTACACCTGGTGGCCCTCGGACGCGTCGGGATCGCCCTCTTGGAGGAGCCGGGCACCGAGCGCCATGACCTCGTCGTGGGCCGCCCGCCCGTCGTGGACGTGGAGGTCGAGGTGGACCTGCTGGGAACGGTCCCCGCTCGGCCACACCGGCGGCTCGTGGTCGGGGGCATGCTGGACCCCCATCCGCCACTGTCCGTCTGCGTCGACGACGCTGTGCCATCCATAGTCGTCGTCGGGGATCACCCGCCCTCCCAGGACCCCGGCCCAGAAGGCGCTCTCGGCGGCGATGTCGGCGGCGTCGAACACGATGACGGTGCGGGCGATCTGCATGTCTCCTCCTCCGGGGGAACCGTAGGGGGTCGGCGGTCCTCCGTGATCGGTACCCTCGCAGCATGTCTGCGAGCGTTGAGCACCTTCCTGCGTCCAAACAGATCACGTATGCCGTCGGCCAGCTCGGCTGGTCCACGCTCGTCAACATCGTCGGGGTCGCGCTCGTCTACTTCTACCTCCCACCCGACACGGCCGGCCTGCCACAGCTGATCACGGGCGCCACGTTCTTCGGCGTCCTCAATGCCATCACCCTCATTGCGGCCTCGGGGCGCCTGCTCGATGCCATCACCGACCCGTGGATCGCAGGCATGAGCGACCGCTCGACGAACCCGCGTGGGCGACGGATCCCGTTCATGGCGAAGGGCGCAATCCCCGCAGCACTGTTCCTCGTGGCCATGTTCGTGCCGCCCTTCTCGGAGCAATCCGGCTGGAACATCGTCTGGCTGGTGGTCTGCCAGGCGCTCTTCTACATCTTCCTCACGGTGTACGTCACGCCCTTCTTCGCCCTGCTCCCCGAGATGGGGCACACGCCGAAGGAACGGCTCAACCTCAGCACCTGGATCTCGATCACCTTCGCCCTCGGCATCATCCTCGCCGGGCTCACCCCGGCGATCGCAGGGGCGCTCGAAGGAGCGCTCGGACTCGAGCCACTGCGTGCATTCCAGGTGGCGGTGGGCGGCTTGGCCCTCGTTGCACTGATCTGCATGTTCGTGCCGGTCCTCACGATCGACGAGAAGCGCTACTCGACGGGGGAACCCAGCACCGTGCCGCTCGGACCCGCGGTGCGGGCCACCTTCGAGAACGCGGAGTTCCGCAAGTTCGTGTTCTCCGACTTTGCGTACTTCACCGGACTCACGATCGTCCAGACGGGCCTGCTGTTCTACGTGACGGTGCTCCTCCAGGAGCAAGAGGCGTTGGTGGCCACCCTCCTCGCGCTCATGGTCGTGGTGTCATTCCTCTTCTATCCCTTGGTGAACCTGTTGGCCCGCAAGCTCGGCAAGAAACCACTGATGGTCGGCGCGTTCGTATGGATGTCGATCGTGTTCCTCGGCGTGCCGGCGCTCGGGAGCGACGTCCTCCCGGCTGCGGTCCAGGCGTACGTGCTGATCCTGCTCCTCGCCATCCCGCTGGCCTTCCTCGGGGTGCTCCCCAACGCCGTGCTCGCCGACATTGCCGACTACGACGCCCGACAGACCGGCGAGCAGCGCGAAGGGATGTTCTTTGCCGCCCGGACACTCATGCAGAAGTTCGGCCAGACCTTCGGTGTCGTCAGCTTCGCCATGCTCATCACCCTCGGACGCGATGTGGGTGACGACCTCGGCATCCGGCTCTCGGGGGTCGTCGGGTTCGTCCTGTGTGCTGCGGCCGGCGTGATCTTCGCCCGGTACAAGGAGTCGGTGGTCACCGCCGAGGGTGACGGATGACGGAGCTGATGCATCCCTACGCGGATGCGTTCCGGCACGAGGGGACCAATGGCGAGGCCGTTGTCCTCTGCCACGGGTTCACCGGCAACCCGGCGCAGTTCCGGCCGGTCGGCAAGGTGCTGAATGATGAGGGGTACACCGTCATTGCCCCCCGCCTCGCCGGACACGGCACCACCCAGGAGGACATGGCCCGGACGGACGCCCGGGACTGGATCGCCTCGCTGCGAGCGGGCTACGACGCCGTGTCCGACCACGGCTGGGTGCACCTTGCCGGTATCTCGATGGGAGGCCTCCTCTCGATCCTGCTGGCCCGGCACCTCCCGGTTGCGAGCGTCACCACGGTCAACAGCCCTGTCGTTGTCCGGTCCCTCGGGATCTACGTTGGGTCGCTGGCTGCGCGGTGGGTGCCGACGATCGAGTGGGATGAGCCGGGGCCACCCGACCTCGAGGACGAGATGCGCCCGTACTGGATCAGCTACCCCGGCTTCCGCACCGAGAAGCTCGTCGACCTGAACGCGATCATGTTCGGGGCTCTGAGGGCGGCTCGCTCGGTCACTGCCCCTGCGCTCGTCATCCAATCGAAGGCCGATGAGGCCGTACGGCCTGTGAGCGGTCGCATCCTTGCCAAGCTCCTCGGAGACGACACCCAAGTCGTGTGGTTGAGCCGGACGATGCACAACGCCTTCATCGACCGGGAGAGACATCTGATCACGTCGGCGATGCTCACCCGCTTTCGCAGCGCCTGATCAGCCTCCCGGATCCTGAGGGCATCGAGGTGCTCGGGATCGGGTTCATGGATGCCGTCGAGGACCGCCTCGATCTCGCCCCGGATCGCGGCGAGGTTCACGGGGACCTACCCGAGGGCGCTCTTCGACTTCGTGGTCGGGGTTGCGAGGTGGTCGCTGCGCGTGGACGCCTATGCGTTCTTGCTCGTCACCGACGAGTACCCACCCTTCAGCCTCCGCTGATCACTCGTCGACCGGTGCCCGAGGGGCACTGCGGAACTTCGCCTCGCGGTGGGAGGTGTCGCAGAACGGCGCGTTCTCGCTCCTGCCGCACCGACACAGTGCTGCCCGGGGTCCGACCTGCCATTCGTTGCCCTTGCGGTCGGCCACGGTGAACGACCCCCGGACGTAGAGCGGACCGTTCGTCATGGGCATGATCGAGACCGGTCGCGCGGTGTCCTCCTGCGGAGCGCCGTCGAGGCGCTCGTAGCGGAGGGCACCCGACGGACACTGCTCGATTTGGGCAGCGATGGCGTCGGCGCTCGCACCGTCCACGTCCACCCACGGACGCGCCTCGCGGTCGAACGCCTCGGGCAGGCCGTTGAAGCAGAGTCCGACGTGGACACAGATGTCGGAGTCCCAGAAGACCCTGATGGACGCTGACTCGTAGGTGCGCTTTGCCATGGGGCGACGATACCGCTGAGGGGGTCCGCCGGGTGGGAGTCCGCGTAGCCTTGTCGTATGGAGGCAACGGCGTTTCGCGCCTTCCTCGCAAAGGGGGGCAGGTCGCCGAGCGCCGCTGCGCGCGTCATCGGGTATGTGGCCGACTACGAGTCGTACCTCAACGAAGCCGGTACCACGCTCGACGAAGCGGGGCCGGCAGAGCTCGAGAGTTTTGTGGCGCATTTCGAGGCGTCCGGTGATGACGCACGCCTCTACCTGTGGGCGATTGCCTACTGGTACGAGTTCGCCGAGGAGCCGTTCCTCGCCCATGTGGCCGGCGAGATGCGACGCGTGCGGGTCGAGGAGTCTTCGTTCCGCATCCGCGGTTTCAGGGGCGTCGACGCCTCGGACGCCGAACGACTGGAACGAGTGGGGGTGGGCACGGTGCCTGCGGTCCTCGAGGCCGGGGCCACGCCGGCACAGCGGTGCGCATTGTCGGCCGACACCGGGGTGTCGCTTGAGGCAATAGAGGACCTCGTGCGGTTGAGTGACCTCGCTCGCCTTTCGGGGGTGAAGGGGGTGCGGGCCAGGCTCTACGTCGATGCCGGGATCCGATCGATCCCGGACCTCGCCGCTCGTGAGCCGGTCGCGTTGTGCACCGAACTCCGGAGCTGGGTGGAGGAGTCCGGATTCGAGGGGCTTGCCCCATTCCCGGCCGAGGTGGCCCATTCGGTCGAAGCGGCGGGACGGCTCGAGGCGGTGGTCACGTGGTGAGCACCCCGAGACCCTGTCAGGGGGTCGCCTGATGGCGAGGGATGGCCCGAAAGGAGACGATGGACCCATGCGACCTGCGAAGAAACCCCTCCAGGAACGACTCTCGGACATCGAACGTCGTCTCGACGCCCTCGAAACCGGTGCCGTTCGTCCCGCCGATGCCACCGCGGTGGTGGCCGAACCGCCCCCTGCGCCACCGCTCGCCCCCGAGGCGTTCCAG
>CP070681.1:1555165-1563018 GCA_020352575.1 Acidimicrobiia bacterium
GGTGGTCATCGGCCTCCCGAAGCTGCTCCAGAGGAAGTTCTCCCCGCCCGCCCGCGAACAGCCCCATCACCCGTCCGACCTCGGCCTCGACGCCGAGGAGGTGTGGCTGGACGCCGTCGACGGGTCGCGCCTCCGGGCCTGGCACATCGGGCACAGCAGGCCCTCGCCAGTCCTCATCGTGCTCCACGGGTGGGGCAGCAACTCGAGCCTCATGCTGCCGGTGGCACCCACGTTCCACGAAGCTGGGTACGAGCTCCTGTTCGTCGACGCCCGGTCGCACGGGGCGTCCGACACTGTCGACCACATGTCGATGCCCCGGTTCGCCCAGGACCTCGAGGCCGCCATCGACTGGGTTCGGGGGCTCCCCGACGTCACCGGGGTCGGGGTGCTCGGCCACAGCATCGGGGCCGGGGCAGTGATCCTGTCGGCGTCGCGGCGGGACGACATCGACGCCGCCGTCGCCGTTGGGGCGTTCGCCCACCCCTGGGAACTCATCCTGAAGGTCCCCCAGGTCGCAGCGCTCCCCGCAGCTGGGCAGTGGGCGATCCTGCGCACCATCGAACGGAGTGGTGGCTTCCGCCTGGACGACGTCGCTCCGCGGACGCGGGTCGGCATGGTTAAGAGCCCGCTCATGCTCGTGCACGGGGCCAACGACGAGGTGATCTCGCACGAGGACTTCGACGAGCTCTCGAGGCTCTCGCCCCCGGGCTCCGAGTCACTCCTCGTGCTGGGGGCCGTGCACGATCGACTCGACGAGTACGTCCCCGAACTCCCCCACGTGCTCAGTTTCCTCGCCAAGCACCTGCATGCGCCACGGAATGGCGATCGGGACGAAGGGGTTCCACGGAACATGACCGACTACGCCGCACTCCGTGCAGAGAAGGACGAGTTCTTCGCCACCGATGTCACGTCACCGTTCGAGGACGGCGAGTTCGAGGGCCTGAAGTGGTTCGCTCCCGACCCCGCATTGGTGTTCACCGTGACCCCGGAGGAAGCCGACGGTTCGGAGGTCACCATGGCCACCTCGTCGGGTTCCGAGCAGGTGTACCGAACCGCCCTCACCGCCCGGTTCGACATTGGCGGCGAGGAGGTCGCCCTCACGCTCTTCTCCGTGCCGGGGTACGACCACTGGTTCCTCCCGTTCCGGGATCGGACGAGTGGCAAGGACACCTACGGCGCCGGTCGCTACCTCGATATCCCGCCGAACGACGACGGGACGATCACCATCGACTTCAACCTCGCCTACAACCCGACGTGCGCGTACGACGACGGATGGACCTGTCCGCTCCCACCGGCGGGGAACTGGCTCCAGGTACCGATCGAGGCCGGGGAGAAGTCCTACAAGTAGGGCGAGCCCCGTCACCCACGGGTACGCTCGCACCGTGGAGTGTGCAGCCTGCGGCCGGGCGAACGATGCCGACGCCCGCTTCTGCGCGGGGTGTGGGTCGAAGCTCGCCAACACGTGCCCATCCTGCGGCCACGAGAACGCTGCCGACGCCAACTTCTGCAACCGGTGCGGGACGGGGCTCGGATCCGCTCCTCTCCCGTCAGCGGAGCCGGCGCCCGACCAACGCGAGGCCCGTCGCCTCGCCACCGCCCTCTTCATCGACCTCGTCGGGTTCACCCCCTTCACCGAGCAGCACGACCCCGAAGAGGTGCGGGCCATGCTCATGCGGTACTTCGACGTGGCCCGGGAGGTGGTCACCCGGTTCGGCGGTGAGATCGACTAGTTCATCGGTGATGCCGTGCTCGCCTTCTGGGGCACGAGCGTGGCCCGGGAGGACGATGCAGAGCGGGCGGTCCGCGCAGCCCTGGATCTCGTCGACGGGGTCCAGCGCCTCGGCGAGGAGCTCGGCATCCCCGACCTGCGTGCCCGGGCAGGCGTCCTCACCGGGGAGACCAGCGTTGGCTCCGGCGGCAACACGACCGGACTCGTCATCGGCGACATCGTGAACACCGCCTCCCGACTCCAGTCCATCGCCGAGCCGGGGACCGTCTTCGTGGGCGATGCCACGAGGCGACTCACCGAGGCCTCCATCCACTTCGAGGACGCCGGCACGCACGAACTGAAAGGCAAGGCAGCACCCGTGCAGGTCTTTCGTGCCGTGCGCGTCACGGCGCAACGGGGTGGAAGGGGCCGGCAGGACGGCATCGAGCCACCCTTCGTCGGTCGCGCCACCGACCTCCGGATGCTGCAGGACCAACTCCATGAGACGACCCGGACCAGGCGCGCCCGCCTCGTGTCGATCATCGCCGAGGCCGGCCACGGCAAGTCACGCCTGGCCCAGGAGCTCAAGCACTACGTGGACGGCCTCGCCGAGACCTACCTGTGGCACGAGGGGCGCTCTCCCGCCTACGGCGATGGCGTCTCGTTCTGGGCCATCGGCGAAATGGTTCGCCAGCGGGCCGGGGTCGCCGAGACGGATCCACCACTCGTGGCGCGGACCGCCCTCCGCGAACTTGCACATGAGTTCGCCACCGACGATGAGGAGACCACCTGGCTCACGGGGTACCTGAGCGGCCTGCTCGGCATCGACGAGATGCCCGCCGGAGATCGATCGGAGCTCTTCGCCGCCCTCCGCACCTTCTTCCAGCGGATGGCGGCACGAGCACCTGTGGTCCTGATCTTCGAGGACCTCCATTGGGCCGACGACGGCCTCATCGAGTTCCTCGACGACCTCGTGTCGCGATCCGACCGTCACCCGATCGCCGTCGTCACGCTCGCCAGGCCTGAGCTCCTCGAGCGGCACCCCGAGTGGGGTCACAGCAGCGCTGGTTCCTCCGTTCGCCTCACGCCCCTCGGCGAGGGCGACATGCACGACCTGGTGACGGGGGCGGTGGATCGACTCGATCCCTCCGCGGCATCGCTCATCGTGAGCGCCTCTGCCGGGGTGCCCCTCTACGCCGTCGAGTTCCTCCGAACGCTCGTGGCGGAGGGGTCCGTGGCCCGGGTCGGTGACCGCTTCCAGCAGACCTCCCCGATCACCGACCTCTCCCTCCCCGACTCCCTCCACGCCATCATCGCCGCCCGCCTGGACCGATTCCCAACCCACATCCAGCGCGTCGTGCAGGACGCCTCCGTACTCGGACAGTCATTCACCGAGGACTGGCTCATCCGGACCTCCGGAAACGACCGCGCGGGCGAGGCGCTCTCCGCACTGGTCACCTCAGAGGTCCTTCGATTCGACGACGATCCCCGATCGCCGGAACGGGGCCAGTACCAGTTCGTCCAGCCGACGATCCGCGAGGTCGCCTACGGCCGCCTCCCCAAGGCCGAACGCGCCGAACGCCACCTCGCGATCGCAGAGCAGTTCTCCCAGCTCGAGGATCCCGAGTTCGCAGCCGTCGTCGCTGACCACTACCTCCGAGCACTGGAGGCAGGCGCCGGGGATGAAGCACTCGAGGCGGCCCATCGTTCGCTCGTCGCCGCGGCGCAGCGGGCGGCGGACCTCCATGCACACGCCCAGGTACTCGGCCTCGCCAGAAGGGCACTGGACCTGCCCGGGGAGCCGAACCAATCGATCCTCCTCCTCGGCGCCGAGGCCGCGGCAGACCTCGCCGACGGCGAGGGGGCCATGACCCTCGCACACGCGGCAGTCGAGCGAGCGGTCGATGAGCAGCAGCGCCTCCATGGCGCCCGAACGCTCACCCGGGTCCTCCTCGCCACGGGTCAGTACGGAGCTGCGCCAGCCGTCCTCGAAGCCCATTGGGATCCCTCCCGACTCGATGAACCGGCGATGGCATGGATGGGCGCAGAGTTCGCCCGGGCCCTGATGTTGGCAAACGAGCATCCGCGCGGCGCCGGCATCGCCGAGCAGGTGCTTTCGGCAGCCGAGCGATCGGGGGACATGGCCCTCGTGACCGATGCGATCAACACGCTCGGCACCACCCGAGGGTCGGCCAGCCTCTACCAGGGCGTTGCGCTCACCGCCGAGGCCATGTCACTGGCGGCACGCTTCGGCTCCCTGTCGGCTCAGACGCGGGCTCTCAACAATGGCGTGGTGACCGGTTGGTGGAACGGCAGGATCTCTACCGAGGAAGACACCATTCGCTTCGCAGACCGGGCGGCCCTGCTGGGTAGCCAGGTCTTCTTCGGGAGAAGCGTCTACTTCATCGCCCTCATCGAACGGGACCGTGGGCGCTTCCAGGAGGCCCTCGAGATGCTCGCGCGCGTGCCCGACTCCTTCCAGAGCCGAGATGAAGCCGAGCTGGAGCGCCTGCTACTCATGTGGGCACTCGACGGCAACGACGCCCATCTCGCCGAGTTGGTCGCCGTGGCCGACGCACGACAGTCCGAGATCGCAGACGACTTCCAAGGCCTCTTCCTCATGAAGGAGTTCATGGCGAAGTCCCACTTCCTCGCCGGCGACCTCGAACAGGCGGTGGAGATCGCCCTCGGAATCGACTTCTTCGGCCTGCCACCGGAGCACGTCGTCGAAGTGCCGCTCCTCGCCACGCTCGAGTTGCGCGACACCGAGCTACTGGGGCGGGCCCGGAACCACCTCCCGGTTCGGGCCGGAACACGCATGCGCTCGTTCGACGCAGTGGGAGAGGCAATTGGCCGCCTCCTTGCGGACGACCCCGCCGGCCCGCAAGCAGTACTCGACGCCGCTCGGCTCCGCGCCGAGTGCGACGGACCGCTCGCCGGACACGTGCTCACCGCGACGCTCGGAACCGTGAGCGACCACCCGGCGGTGCAGGAAGCAGCTACCGAGACCGAACGGTGGTTCCGCGAGACCGGGGGGGTCGGTTACCTGCACCGTTTCGCTCAGGCATGGCGCCAACGCGATCGGGAAGCCGACGCCGGCTAGCGGATGAAGAGCGCCTCGGCGCCGAGGGGCCGGAAGCCGGAGTTGTAGAACGCCCGCAACGAGGCGGCGTTGCCCGACGCCACCTGGGCGAACACCGGGACACCCCGAGGGGTGATGTCGAGGGCGGCCTGCACGAGGCGGCGTCCCGTCGAGGCCTTCCGCTGGGACGCAGGCACCTCGACGGCGATCTCCCGCCGACCAGCGACCCCACTGCCGATGACGAGCACCGACGAGCTCACCGGATCGCCGTACAACTCGATCTCGTCCCGGTACCGGGACGCCCGGATGACCCGTGGGTGGTCGTAGAGGTCGTCGCGGGGCTCCACGAGGTCACTCCCGACACCGCGTCCCTTCGCATAGAGCACGATGTCGACCGAGGTCGGCCGAGCGTCGAGTTGCTCACGCATCCAGTTGAGGAACGATGGCCGCAGTGGTCCCTTGAGGTCCTCGGGGGCGAACTCGGCCCGCACGGCGTCGGGATCCAGCGACGTTGCGATGACGTTGTGGTTCGTGAACGCCATCACAGCCTCTGCGACACCGGGTGGCGGCCCGACGATCTCGATCTCGTCGTCCCGAGGCGGGTAGATGTCCCGACTCAGGCGGTCGAACAGCTCGGTGAGGCGATGCATTGGGGGCACGCTACCCGGGAGGGTCAGGGCGTGAGTCCTGCGAACAACCCGGAGACGTCGGTGACCTCCGCGGCATCGGGGGCCTCGATGACCACCGGCTCACCGATCCCGGTGAAGAGGACGTCGATGACGAGGCGTTCGGCTCCGGCACCCGTCGCCTCGTCGAGCTCGGGGGCATCGATATCGATCAGGTACCGCAGGAGGTTCCCGTCACCGTCGATCCAGACGTCGATCGCCTGTTCACCGGAAGCTGGGACACCTTCGGATCCGTCGCCGAGGACCGAGGCGTCGATGACGAGGAGGTAGCGGGTCGCATCGACACCGTTCACCTGCTCCTTCCCCACCTCCTCGGCGCCAACGAGTCCTTCTCGCAGGCTCCCGATCGCCGTGCCCACCTCACCGAAGCTCGCGAACGGGATGAAGCTCGTCGCCGAGCCCGAGTCCTCCTCGGGGAGGGAGATCCACTCGGTCGTCGCGCCGAACATCATGGCAAAGAGGGGGAAGCGAAGGTAGGCGACGCCGTCGACCGTCCGGGTCTCGAACGCACTGAAGGCTGCAGCCATCTCCGGTGGGAAGTCGTCCCCGCCGGTCACGCCGAGTGAGCCCATGGCACTGAGATCGAGCAGCGAGAAGGAGTTCCCGGTCTCGGCGTCGTAGGCGCCTGCGTAGCCGATCTCGGCCGTCGCCGACAGGCCCGATCCGTCCAAGTCACCCGTGATCTCCCACGTGCCTTCGGCCTGCCACGACCCGGACTGGGCATTTGCGAAGGCTGCGTCGAGGACCTCCGCGAGGCCGGGGTCGATATCCCCGGAGGCGGGGACCGACGTGCTCGTGGTCTCGGGCGGGAGCGTCGGTGCGACCGTGGTCGTGGTCGTCGAGGTGGTCGTCGTCGCCGGGGCAGCGGTCGTCGTGGTCGTATCGGAGGATCCGCCGGTGCAATTCGCCAAGACGAGCGCTGCAGCCACGAGGAAGGGGATGAGGCGTTGGCGCATGGAGTCTCCCTTGGTTCGTCGCCGCCACGGTACCGGCGATGCAGGGTTCAGAGGTCGAGGGTGTTCTTCCGCTTCTGCGGACGGGTGCTGCCCTTCGTCCAGCTCTCGCGGAGGTCCTGGATCACATCCGAGACAGAGTCCTCCCGTGGGGGCGCCCCCTCAGCGATGCCATCGAGGGCCCGCTCCATCGCGCCCTCCGCCTTCGCAGTGCCCGCGCGGACGGCCGCCACGGCGACGACCATTGCGAGGACGAGCATCGGGAGGAACAGGTAGATCCATGCCCAGGGCTGCGAGGCCAACACGGTGAGGAGCACAGCCCCGGTCACACCGCCCACTGCCATGCCGCCGAAGGCCGCTCCAGCACCGACCTTCACCATCGTTCCGCTCGAGCGCATCGACACGTTCACACCACCGGGGACAGGTTCTTGCACCACGTCGATCGCGCCCATGCCACGGAGGTCGTTGCCGCCTGCTGTGAGCCCCAGGCCGGCTCGGATGTTGGCGAGCGGACGGGGATCCTTCTCCCACACCTGCACGGCCCCGTCCCTTCGGCGGAGTCGCATGGCCTCGTTCCGTTGGAGCCACGCCGTCACCTTCTGCGCCACCTCATCGGGTGTGCCGTCGACGAGCCGGCTGGAGGCGATCTCGGTGTCGAGGAGGCCGCGTCGCGTCGAGCGTGGCGTGCGGAGCTCCTCGGCCATGGCCCGGCGGACCTGCTCGGGTGGGATCCCCAGTTCGCCGGCGATCCGCATGACGTCCTCGGCCGAGTACGAGTCGGTGAGGTCGGACTGCGCCTCGACGGCGCGGGCAATGATGCGCTCCATCTGGCCCTTGTCGAACCGGGGGCCCGGTCCTGTCATGTCACTCCTCCGGGACGAGGATGAGGCGGCCTTGGAGGTCCGCTTCCACCTGCGCTCGGGTCCACCGCATCGGGTGGTACTCCCCCACCTCCCAGAGCGACGCCTGGTCGATGTAGTGCAAATGGTATGCATGCCCCGACTGCCCCGTGGTGTGCACGCTCCGACTGGCGGAGAAGTCGGCGAGGTCGACGATCATCCGCATGGATGGCCCCCACGTCACCTCGAACGACTCCGGGTTCCTCCAGCGGGTGGCGTTCAGCACCGAACCGGTGCCACCCGGCTCGAACCCACCCCGGTTGAAGATGGCCTCGATCAGTCCGACCCCCGACTGACCGAGTGTCTGGTTCTCGAAGGTGGCGGTGTGGAGGTCGCCCCATCGCCAGCCGGCGGGGTCGTCGCCCATGCGTTCCTCGGCAGTCGCCCACGCATCGGCGAGGACCCGTGCCAGGAGCGTGTCCCGATCCTCCGTGGCCTCGGTGGTCACATCGTCCCACCACGCATCACCGGGCTCATCGAGCAGGTCCCGCACGACGAGGAACCAATGGTCGTCGCCGAGTGGTC
>CP070681.1:1563118-1571212 GCA_020352575.1 Acidimicrobiia bacterium
AGGAGGACGACATCGAGGTAGGGATCCCGGAGGATGACGAAGTCGATGTTTTCCGAGTCGATGAGCGCGAAGGAACCGATCATCGAGGCGGCGGCTCCCACGACAAGCGGACGCTTCGGAAGCCACGGTTCGAGGACGACCCAGACGAGACCCACGAGGAGGGCACCGAACAGGCCGCCGAACAGGACCAGGCCGACGGACCCGCCCAAGGTGAACTCACCGACCCGGTTGCCTCCTTCGGTGATCGAGCCGACCGCGCCCGGGTGGAGGAGTCGGGACAGGTACATCACGAGTCGCCCTCCGATCCCCAGCACGAG
The DNA here is from genome assembly GCA_020352575.1 of Acidimicrobiia bacterium. Lineage (GTDB taxonomy): Bacteria > Actinomycetota > Acidimicrobiia > Spongiisociales > JAENVV01. Next base: position 1,563,436 of record CP070681.1, read on the forward strand.
GACCCCCGCGATGAGCGACGCAAGCGCCCTCGTCGCGATCGATGCTGCAACCTCGTGGAGTCGCCCCCACACACCGTCGGAGGCCTGCACGCCCACGGATCTCGCCATGTGACACCCCTTCCGTCGATGAGGATCCCAGCGAACCAGGGGTTGTCAAGGGTGTGTGTCTCCTACCCTCTCTGACCCATGCCCACGCTCGACACGCTCGGCCGTCCCGTTCGGGACCTCCGCATCTCGGTTACCGACCGGTGCAACTTCCGATGTCGGTACTGCATGCCACGCGAGGTCTTCGACCAGGAGTGGGTGTACCTCCGGCATACCGAGCTGTTGACGTTCGAGGAGATCACCCGGATCACCCGGCTGGCCGTGGAGCTCGGCGTCGAGAAGGTGCGCCTGACCGGCGGCGAGCCGCTGCTCCGCAAGGACGTCCATCTCCTCATCGGGATGCTTTCGGGCGTCGACGGGATGACCGACCTGGCCATGACGACGAATGCCTCGGTGCTCGCCCGACGTGCCGAGGCCCTCCGGGATGCAGGCCTCCAGCGCATCACGGTCTCCCTCGACTCGATCGACGACGAGGTGTTCCGAGCGATGAACGACGTGGACTTCCCCGTCGAACGGGTCCTGGAAGGCATCGACGTGGCGGCATCCCTCGGGCTGGGTCCGGTGAAGGTCAACGCAGTGGTGCAACGGGGTGTGAACGACCACACCATCGAGGACCTTGCCGGGCACTTCCGGGGCACGGGTCACACCGTGCGGTACATCGAATACATGGACGTCGGCATGTCGAACGGCTGGAAGCTCGACGATGTCGTGAGCGCCGCCGAGATCGTCGAACGTATCAACGATCGCTGGCCGCTCGAGGCCGTGCCGCCCTCCTATCCGGGCGAGGTGGCCACCCGTTTCCGCTATCTCGATGGCGAGGGCGAGATCGGCGTCATCGGCTCCGTGACCCAGCCGTTCTGCGGCAACTGCACCCGGCTCCGGCTCAGCGCCGAGGGCCAGCTCTACACCTGTCTCTTCGCAGGTACGGGCACGGACCTCAAGGGCCCGATCCGCACCGGTGCCTCCGACGATGACCTTCGTGGGATCCTCGAAGGCGTGTGGACCAAACGGTCGGACCGCTACTCCGAACGGCGCTCCGAGCACACGCCAGGTTGGGAGCGCGTGGAGATGAGCTACATCGGCGGCTGAGGCCCGAGGGGCCTGCTTCGGACTGCGTAGGGGCGGACCTGCGGGATCGGGAAGGCCTCCCAATGCTCTAGCATCGGCAATGGCCACATCGCCCTGCGGGAGAGCCGGTTTCGAGCCGGCGCCGAAGGAGCAACGTCCCGGAAACTCTCAGGCACCCGGACCGCAGGAACGAGGCCAGGCTGGAGAGCAGTCGCATGCAGGCGACTCGCCGAAGGAGTAAGCGCCACGGCGTGAATCTCTCAGGCACCACGACAGTCGGGAGCAGGAACGATGCTGCCCGAGGTGCCCGATGACGAGAAGGATCCCCCTCCACGACCTCCACGTTGGGGCGGGCGCGCGCACCGCTGAGTTCGCCGGCTACGAGATGCCGATGCGCTACGAGGCCGGTGCGGTTGCCGAACACCTCCACACCAGGTCTGCGGCAGGGCTCTTCGACGTCTCCCACATGGGAGTGCTCACCGTGTCCGGCAACGGCGTGGCCGAGGGACTCGAGTCGGTGATGCCGTCGGCGTTCCTCCAACTCGGTGAGGGGCGCAACCGCTACTCGTTCCTCACCAACGAGTCCGGTGGGGTCATCGATGACCTCATGGTCACGAACCGTGGGGACCACTTCCAACTCGTCGTCAACGCCGCCACCAAGGAAGCCGACCTCGCCCATCTCCGGTCGCACCTCTCCGGTCTCGAGGTCTCGAACCTCCTCCCGACTGCGATCCTTGCCATCCAGGGCCCCGAGGCCGTGGCCGTCGTTGCGGACCTCGCCCCGAAGGTCGCCGGACTGGCGTTCTCCCACGGAGCGTCGATCACGCTCGCCGGAGTCGAGGTGTGGGCCTCCCGCTCGGGCTACACGGGTGAGGACGGCCTCGAGCTCGTCATTGACGCCGACGGCGCCGAAGCAGTGGCCCAACTGCTGCTCGCAGACGCCCGGGTAGCCCTTGCGGGCCTCGCAGCCCGCGATTCCCTCCGCCTGGAAGCCGGATTGTGCCTCTATGGGCATGACCTGAGTGAAGGGATCTCCCCGGTGGAAGCGGGACTCACGTGGGCGATGCAGAAGCGCCGCCGTGAGGAAGGCGGCTTCCCCGGCGACGAGGTGATCCTGCGGCAGTTGGCCGACGGCCCCCCACGTCGCCGCATCGGGTTCACCACGGAACGACGCCCCGTGCGGGAAGGCTCGACCCTCCACCTCCCCGACGGCGAGGAAGTGGGGTTCGTCTCCTCCGGCGGGTTCGGTCCCTCTACCGATCAGCCGATCGGCATGGCCTACGTCGCCACCGAACACGCGGACCGCGCCACGTTCACCGCACGCCAACGAGGCAAGGAGGTGGCGATCACCGTCGCCGACCTGCCGTTCGTCCCCCACAGGTACGCACGATGACCGAATTCCCGTCCCGTCACATCGGACCCCGCCCGTCCGAGATCGACCACATGCTCGATACGGTGGGAGTGGCAACCCTCGAGGAGCTCCTCTTCCTCACCGTGCCCGACGGGATCCGCAACGACGAGCTCGACCTGCCGGAAGGCCTCGACGAGCACCTCGCACAGGCCGAGCTCGCCTCGCTCGCCGACATGAACGTGGTGCACACCTCGCTCATCGGGCAGGGGTACCACGGGACGATCACCCCGCCGGTGATCCGTCGGAACCTGCTGGAGAACCCGGCCTGGTACACGGCCTACACGCCGTACCAACCCGAGATCTCCCAAGGGCGCCTCGAAGCGCTCCTCAACTTCCAGACGATGATGTCGGACCTCAGTGGCATGGACCTCTCGAATGCGTCGCTCCTCGATGAGGCGACGGCTGCCGCCGAAGCGATGACGCTCCTCCACCGGGCAACGAAGGGCCGCGCGGGTGATCGCTTCCTCGTCGACGCCGATGCACTCCCACAGACCATCGAGGTGATCGAGACCCGGGCCGAGCCGCTCGGGCTCGAAGTCGTCGTCGGCGACCCACTCGAGGTGGACGAGTCCTGCTTCGGTGTGCTCGTCCAGTACCCCGGGGTCTCTGGCGAGATCCGCGAGTTGGGTCCCGTCGTGGACGCCGCCGGTGCGGCCGGCGCCCGGGTGGCCGTGGCAGCGGACCCCTTGGCGCTCACGCTGCTGTCGGCCCCCGGCGAGTTCGGCGTGGACGTGGTCGTTGGATCGGCACAGCGCTTCGGTGTGCCGATGGGGTTCGGCGGCCCGCACGCCGGCTACATGTCGGTTCGGGACGACCATCGTCGGTCACTCCCCGGCCGGCTGGTCGGCGTGAGCGTCGATGCCGCTGGTCGGCCCGCAATGCGCCTTGCGCTGCAGACCCGTGAACAGCACATCCGTCGGGAGAAGGCGACCTCGAACATCTGCACCGCCCAGGTGCTCCTTGCCGTGATCGCCGGCATGTACGGCGTGTACCACGGCCCCGAGGGCCTCATCGTCATCGCCGAGCGGGTGCATCGCACGGCGGGGCGGCTCCACGCCTCGCTCGTCGCCGCCGGCTTCGAGGTCAACGAGACCTTCTTCGACACGCTCACCGTCAAGGCTCCCGGCAGGACGGTCGACCTCCACGAGGCGGCCCACGCCCGACACCTGAACCTCCGGGACATCGATGCGGACACGCTCGGTATCACCGTCGACGAGACCACTGACGAGGCAGTACTGGAGCAACTCGCCGAGGTGTTCGCGATCGACCTCGTCGACGAGGTGACGCCCGGGATCCCCGAGTCCTTGCGACGGGCGACGCCGTTCATGGAGCACCCGGTGTTCCACGAGCACCGCTCCGAGACCGAGATGCTCCGCTACCTCCGGGAGTTGAGCGACAAGGACGTGGCACTCGACCGGGCGATGATCCCGCTCGGCTCCTGCACGATGAAGCTCAACCCATCGGCGGCGATGGAGCCGATCTCGTGGGGCGAATTCGCCAACGTGCACCCCTTCGCCCCCGAGGCGCAGTGGGAGGGCTATGCCCGCATGATCGACGACCTCGAGGCGTGGCTCGTCGAGGTCACCGGCTACGACGCCGTGTCGCTGCAACCGAACTCGGGTGCCCAGGGCGAGTACGCCGGGTTGCTTGCCATCCGTGGCTACCACCGGGCGAACGGGGACCTCGACCGGGATGTCTGCCTCATCCCCGAGTCCGCACACGGGACGAATCCGGCCTCGGCGACGATGGCGGGGATGCGGGTCGTCGTGGTGAAGTGCGACGAGAACGGCAACGTCGACGTGGAGGACCTCAAGTCCAAGCTCGACGCCCACGCCGACAAGGTCGCGGCCCTGATGGTCACCTACCCGTCGACCCATGGTGTCTTCGAGGCGGCGATCACCGAGATCTGCGATCTCGTCCACGAGGCCGGTGGGCAGGTCTACCTCGACGGGGCGAACCTGAACGCCATGGTTGGTGTCGCCAAGCCGGGCCGGTTCGGTGCGGACGTCTCCCACCTGAACCTGCACAAGACCTTCACGATCCCGCACGGTGGTGGCGGTCCGGGCGTCGGCCCGATCGGCGTCCGGGAGCACTTGGCTCCGTTCCTCCCCGGGCATCGGGCGCTCGACGAGGGTGACCGTGAGGTCGGCGCGATCGCCGCGGCGCCGTTCGGCTCGGCCGGGATCCTTCCGATCCCGTGGATGTACCTGCGGATGATGGGTCCCAAGGGTCTCCGGGATGCCACCGAGATGGCGATCCTGTCCGCCAACTACATCGCCACGCGGCTCGATGGCGCCTACGACATCCTCTACAAGGGTGAGCAGGGCCACGTTGCCCACGAATGCATCCTCGACATCCGTCCTATCACGGTGGAGACGGGCGTCACGGTCGACGACATCGCGAAGCGCCTCATCGACTTCGGATTCCACGCGCCAACGATGAGCTTCCCTGTCGCCGGCACACTCATGGTGGAGCCCACCGAATCCGAACCGCTCCAGGAACTCGATCGGTTCTGCGATGCGATGCTCGCCATCCGGGCCGAGGTGGACGCCATTGCCAGGGGCGAGGTGGCACATGACGACTCGCCGTTGGCCCACGCCCCGCACACCGCCGAGGACCTCCTGGGCACCGAGTGGGACCGTCCCTACGCCCGGGAAGCGGGCGCCTACCCGGCAGGAGTGACCCAGCCGAAGTACTGGCCGCCGGTGAGCCGGGTCGACAACGGCTATGGCGACCGACACCTCGTGTGCGCCTGTGTGCCGACCGAGGCGTATGCAGAAGACGCCTGACGGCTTGCAGGCCCGCAAGCGGCGGTCCTAACATCCTGTCACCACCAACCACCAACACCCGAAGGGCCGCGCTTTCGAGCAGCGGCCCTTCGATCGTCTGGGGCACAACGGAACCCTTGCGCGCGCGGGGCGTGGGGGCGATACTCGGGACTCAGGGTGTGCCGGGAGGCCGAAGGGAGTTCGATGCGACGTTTCGTCGCAGTGCTGTGCGTGGTGTTGGTCGCGTGCGCCGGGGAGTCGATGACCACGTCGAGCCCTTCCTCCCCTGCGCCGGTGGCGTCCGGTTCGGTCACGACGACTGCCCCGCCTCCTACGGCGACCTCGACCGTGGCGCCGACCGCGACCATCGAGTCCGAGGTCCCGTCCGAGCTGCTGGCCCTCATCGGTGCGCCGATGCCGGAGGTCGATCTCACGATCGACGGGCCGGAGGACGTGGAGCGGTGGATCTCCGAGTTCCTCCGGTGGGAAGCCTGGACCTCGGCGAACCCGGTCGAGGCGCTCCTCGAGATAGACGACTTCGCGACGGGCGCCTACCTGTCGGGCAGAAAGGAAGGCCTCGGTCGACTCGTGGACGCTGGCCTGCTGGGAGTCGGTGGCGAGCTCGAACTACGAGGTCTAGAAGTCGAGGACGCCGATATCGACGTCGGATTGGTGTCGTTCAAGGTGGAGTCTCGGCGAATCGCCCCGCGGTATTCGCTCAGATCAGATCGATTGTCGGTCTCCGGCCGGCTCGAACCCACCGGAGAGTGGCTGGCCTCCGACGCTGTACTTTCGATGGACCCCTCGGGCCGCTGGCTCCTTGTGGAGTGGAAGTCAAGATGACTCGGCTCCTTGTCTCGGCTTCTTTGCTCCTGGTCCTTCTTTGGGCCGGGATGGCGCTCGCCGAGGAGCCCCCGGGGGAGTGCGATCTTGACCCGTCGGCTGTCGGCTGCGATCTCGGCGGCATCGGCGGCGGGGGTGGCGGTACCTCGACGACCACGACCACCGTTGCCCAGACCTGGTACTGGGGCGCATGGACCCGGTCCGGCATGGACTGCTCTAACGGCGATCCTCGCTACCTGCGCCTCATGTACTGGGATGACGGCTCGCTCGTGAGCCCCGCGGAGTTCATCGGCACCCCACCGGCGGGTTCGATCCTCGGTGCGGCCGTCATCTACCAGCAGGTGTGCGTCGCAGTCGTCGACGAGGCCGACGCGGCCTGGGAGGACCTCGTGCGCGCCGTAGAGGCACTCCCGTCACCCTCGGTACAGACCAGCCCCGAGTTCGAGGGTGTGACGGGGCTCGAGTCGTGGTTCTGGTTCGACGGCTCCACGACGGTCGGCCCGGTAGCTGTGTCGTGGACCGACCCCTCCGTCGGCACCACCTTCGCCCTCGAAGGGCGAGCGTGGGTCGGGTCGGTTCGCTGGGAGGTGGAGCCAGGCGTCGACCGATGGGCCACCTCGGTGGGCTACGCCGACACCTCGGGTGTGTTGGGCTCGATGGACGAGCCGACCGTGCGGTACCGCTACGAGGTCTCCTCTGCCGACGCCGGCTTCGACGACGGCTACCCGATCGCCATGACCCTTGCGTGGGAGGGGGAGTGGCGCTGGCGGGAGCGCGGCGGCCCGTGGCAACCCTGGCGGCCCATGGCCACCACGGTTGGCATCACCAGCGTCCGGTCGTACCCCGTGCTCGAGGTCGTCGGCGTGCTCGATCCGCCCTAGGCGGCGTCGTCCGCGGCGACGCGTCGGCGGATTGCGAGGAGGACGAGCGCGCCGATCACCACCGCCAGCGAGACCCAGCCGTTCCTACTGAGCCCGAGGAGGCGGAACGAGGTGTCGGTACGGATGAGTTCGAGGGCGAACCGGCCGACACCGTACAGCGCCGCATAGACCATGAACAGGCCGCCGGTGGGCAACTTGAAGCGCCGCTCGATCCACAGCAGTGCCGGGATCACGAAGAGCGCGTTCCACAGCGATTCGTAGAGGAAGGTGGGGTGGAACGTCTCGAACTCGGCGAACTCGGCCGGGCGACGGCCCGGTGCGATCTCGACGGCCCAGGGGAGCGTGCTCGGCGTGCCGAAGAGCTCCTGGTTGAAGTAGTTGCCCCATCGGCCGATCGCCTGTGCCGCCGGGATGCCGACGGCAGCGGCATCGATCAGCTTCCACGCGTTGCCGCCGCGCCTACGGATGAGGTACACCGCGGTGAGCGTGCCCACAGTCAGCCCCCCGAACAGCGCAAGGCCCCCCTCCCAGATCGCGATCACCTTCCACCACTCGCCCTCGAAGCGCGAGAGGTGGGTGGAGACGTAGGCGGCTCGTGCGCCGAGGAAGCCGAGCCCGATCGCCCAAAGGAGCACGGACTCGACGATCGACCCGTCCTCGCCCATCGCCTCGTAGCGGCGGATCGTCAATGCAGCAGCGAT
>CP070681.1:1571312-1576399 GCA_020352575.1 Acidimicrobiia bacterium
CCGCCCGGGCGGTCCTCGAGTTCCAGGCGAACCGAGGACTGGGCGAGGACGGCATCGCCGGGCCCCGAGTCGTCGCAGAGGTGTTGGCCGTCCAACGCGCCGCTGTCCGCATGGGCAAGGAGACCGTGCGTGAACGGGAGTGGCTCCGCCGCCTCCCCACGACCGTGGTGTCGACTCGGGCCTGCTTCGACGCTGCCTGCCGATCCGATGACGAGACCACTCGGACCTGGGATGCCGCCTCGTCGGCAGCACGTCGATTCAGGGAGTTGGGCGGCGTCGCGCTCATGAGTCGATCAGCATCCGTGCCGTCACCAGAGGACGTGCGCAGTCGTCGCGCGAACCGCCTCGGCAGCGACCTCGTGCTGGGTTTCCAACTCCCCGGCGCCGATCGATCCGGTGTGTTCTACTTCGACTCCGGGAGGTCCAAGTCCGCCGCGGGAGAAGCCCTCGCTAATTTCATCACTGTGACGACTGATCTTCGGATCGGCGGAAGGTCGCTTCCAATCCTGAGGGGAACCCGGGCACCCGCGGTCGTGGTTGCCGCACCGCGCATGGACGGGGCGCTCGCGGACGCAGTGATCCAAGGAACCCTGGACTTCTTCGGATCGATCGCCCGGGAGATGCAGGACGTTCCGTCAGGTGCTCAGAGGTCGTAGACGATCCGGGAGAGCTTCTCGAGGTCATCGAGGCTGGAGTAGGTGATGACCACCCGTCCCCGGTCACCCTTGTGGGTGATCTTCACCTTGGTGCCCAGCTTCTCGGCAAGCCGCTCCTCGAGCGCCTGCAGCGCCGGTGGACGGAGCTCGGTGACCACCGTGGCGACGGGGATCTCACCTGCTTCACTGCGGGCCCGCACGGCATCTTCGACCTGGCGAACCGACCAACCCTCGTCTGCTGCCCGCTTCGCAACATGCTCGAGGTAAGCCCTGTCCTCCAGGCCGAGGAGGGCTCGCGCGTGCCCAGCCGCCAGGGCGCCGCTGTCGACGAGCTCCTGCACAGAGACCGGAAGCCCCAGCAGGCGAAGGCTGTTCGAGATCGCTGCGCGACTCTTGCCTACTCGCTCGCCGACCTGGGCGTGCGTAAGGTCGAACCGCTCGACGAGTTCCTGATAGGCAGCCGCCTCCTCGAGGGGACGGAGGTCTTCACGCTGCACGTTCTCGATGAGTGCCTCGCTCAGGAGGGCCGAGTCATCCTCGGGTGCTCGCACCACCGCCGGCACGACTTGTAGGCCTGCAATCCGTGCGGCGCGCAGCCTGCGCTCTCCGGCGATGAGGTGATACCCGTCATCGCCCGATTGCACCACAATTGGTTGCAGGACACCCACCTCGCGGATCGATGCGGCGAGTGCCTCCAACTCCTCGGCGTCGAAGGTTCGTCTCGGCTGTTCGGGGTTTGGCGCCACGTCGTCCACCCCGAGTTCGAGGAGCCTCGGGCTTGTGTCCTCATCGACCGGGATGAGGGCTTCGAGGCCCTTACCGAGTCCGCTCCTACGCTTCTGCTGGGTCATTCGGCTCCTCCTCCGTGTCGGCCCAGGTACTCCTCCCCCAGGTAGCGATAGGCAATGGCTCCTCGACTCATGGGGTCGAAGGCCTCGATCGGCTCGCCATAGGATGGCGCCTCGGAGAGTCGCACCGAACGGGGGATCACGGTGCGGTACGTGGCGTCGCCGAAGAACTCGCGCACTTGGGCGGCGACGTCAGCCGAGAGGTTCGTACGCCCGTCGAACATCGTGAGGATGACACCTCCGATCACGAGATCCTTGTTGAGCGACGACTGGACGAGGGTGATGTTGTGGAGGAGTTGGCTCACGCCCTCGAGGGCGTAGTACTCGCACTGGATCGGGATCACGACCTCTTGGGCGGCGGCGAACGCGTTGATGGTGAGGAGGCCCAGTGAGGGTGGGCAGTCGATGAGGACATCGTCGTACTCGTCGGCGACTTCGGCGATCGCATCCCTCAGTCGGGTTTCACGACTCATCACGCTCACCAACTCGATCTCAGCTGCCGCCAGTCCGATCGCCGCAGGAGCCACGAAAAGCCCTCCAACACTGCTTGGTTCGGTGATGTCATCGAGCGCCGTACCTTGGAGGAGGACGTCATAGATGGAGGATTCGAGCTCGGAGCGGTTGATTCCGAGGCCGGAGGTGGAGTTTCCCTGCGGGTCGAGGTCGACGAGGAGGACGCGGCGGCCGCGCAACGCCAGGGAGGCCGAGAGGTTGATCGCGGTCGTCGTCTTCCCCACCCCTCCCTTCTGATTCGAGATGGCAGAGATGACGGGCATTACCGCATGATATGGAGCCACCTACCCGGGTCAAGGATCCTCGACCCGGGAAACCGTACGCACTCCAGGTCGTTGGGGCGCTGGAGACCCACCCCAACGACCGATCGGCCCCCGGGCGCACGGTGCCGCTCCAGCACTGCCGGCGCCTCACTCGGGGGAAGCGACGCTCGCATCACCACCAACTCCGCTGCCTGTGGGGCAAGTTCGTCGAACGAAGCCTGCGTGACGCCGACGTTCGCGGCACCACACACCCTGGCTGCCCGCCGAGCCAGTCGTACCCGTCGGCCGCTCCGATCGACGAGGAGGACAGTGGCCTCCGGGAACAGCAATGCCAGCGGGATACCGGGGAGTCCGATGCCGCTACCCAGGTCGAGAATCGAGTGCGGATTCCCCGCCTCAACGGCGAACATGAGTGAATCCAATACGTGTCGTTCCCACACCTGCGCCACATCTGCTGGCCCGATGCCGCCCGCATCCGCACCTTCCGTCACCAACCAGCGTTCGAAACGCTCGAGTCGCCCGAGCAGCCCACCGGGAGGCACGACTCCAACCCACTCGAGGACTTCCGAAAGTTGCTCGTGTTTCACGTGGAACATGGTACGGGTTGGAGGTACATGTTCCACGTGAAACAGCCCGGGCGACGCCCGGGCTGTTTCGGTGAGATGCCGTCGAGGGGTTACTCGGACTCGTCAGTGGGAGGCGCGTCAGACGCTATGACGACGGAACGTCGAGGCTCTTCGCCTTCGGAGTAGGAGCGGACGCCGTCGATGGCGGCGATCGCATCATGCACGACTTTGCGGTCCGCCGCATTCATGGGCTCGAGCATGACCTCGCCACCGTCCTCGATCACCGACTCCGCAAGGCGACCGGCGTAGATCCCGAGGGCTTCGCGCCGCCGGGCGCCGTAGCCTGCGATGTCCACCAACACCCGAGCGGGCCGCGAGAACGAACGCTGCAGCACTGTACGAGAGAGCTCCTGGACACTACGAATGAGGCTGCCCTTCGCACCGACGAGCACCTCCGTCTGGTCGCCGATGACCTCGGCCTTGATGATGCCATCGTCGACGGTGCTGCGCACCTCGCCCTCGAGGCCCAATGCCTCGACGAGTCCGGCGAGGAAACCCTCAACGACCTGCTGCTGTTCGGCCACGTCGTCGCGTGGCTCCTGCTGCTCCTCGTCCTCCATGGCCGCCTTCTCCTTCTTGGGGGCTGACTGCGGGCGTTGCTGCGACCTCCCGCCACCGCGGTTGCCACCACCGCTGCGGCTCTGGGAACTCCCGCCCCTCGGCTTCTGTTGCTGGCTGCGCGGTGACTGCTGCTCGCCGCCGTCCTGCTGACCACCCCGACGGCGACGCCGGCGGCGCTTGCGTTGCTTGCGGGTCACCCGAACCACTGCGGGCTTGGCGCCGATCCCGAATACGCCCTTTACCCCTGCTTCGAGGACCTCGACGAACGCCTGTTCCTCGTTCTCGATGATCCCTGCGTCGATTGCGTGGGCGATGGCGTCCTTCGTCGCCTCGTCCACCGACCCCTTCTTGTTGGAGGCCACCACGTCTGGTTGGTCGCTCATCTCACCTTCTCCTGCGCCGCTTGCGTTTCTTCGCCGATCCCTGGGGCTTCTTCGGCGGGGCCTGGGGCTCCGGCGCCTCCTGATCCGGCGTGGGAACTTCCTGCTTCGACGCCTTCTTCGGGGTGTCTACAGCGTTCTCCGACTCCTCGTCCATCTTCTGGATCACGATCTGTTGCCCCAGGCGGACCACGCTCGAGGCCGCCCAGTACACCGTGAGGCCGGCAACGAAGTTCCAGGCGAACACACCGAACATGACGGGCATGATCTTCGTGATCGTCTGCATCTGCTGGGCCTGCGGGCTGTCGGGTTGACCGGCGTTGTTGTACCGCTGGAGGACCTGCTGCTGGAAGAACTGCAGGCCAACCATGGCGAGGATGAGGAGGAGGTAGGGGAGGATCGTGAGGCCGAGGCCCTCGAGCGACCAGAGTTCCGACGGTGTGAGCGTCATGTCCATCCCGAGGAAGCTGGCGGAATGCTCAGAGAGCGCGATGCCGAGCGCAGAATTCGTGGGAGCAACGAACAGTGGCTCCTCGACCTCACCCAGGTCCCTGAGCACTCGGAAGAGGGCCCACCAGATGGGGAGTTGGACGAGCATGGGAAGGAGGCAGCCACCGGGGCTGGCGCCGTTCTCACGCTGTAGCTTCACCATCTCTTGCTGCAGCGTCGGCTGGTCGTCCTTGTACTTCTCCTGGAGTTTCTTGATCTCCGGACCGATCTTCTGGAATGCCTTCGTGGCCCGGGCCTGCTTCAGCACGAGGGGGAAGAGGAGGGTGTTGATGACGATGGTGAGGACGATGATGCCGAACCCGAGGTTCGGCACGACCTCGTACAGCCATACGAGCAGGGCGAGGATCGGATCACCGATCGCTTGGATGATGGAGTTCATCGCTTCTCCGGGACGGGGTCATAGCCGCCCTGGTGGAGCGGGTGGCACTTGGAGAGCCGGATGATGCCCATCCAACTCCCCTTGAAGAATCCGAACCGCTCGACGGCTTCGAGCGTGTAGTTGGAGCACGTCGGCTGGAACCGGCAGTTCTTCCCCATGCGCGGGGAGATCGCTCGCTGATAACCCTGAATCATCACTGTGGCGAAACGGGTGAGGGGTGAGGGGGCGGCGGATCGAACCTCAGGCACGGGCACCCACCTCGGGGGAGAGGCCTTCGGTGAGGACATCCACCAGTTCCTCGAACGGCACCGTGCGAGTCCGTTGCGTCGCCAGGACGGCGATGTGCTCGTG
>CP070681.1:1576499-1590816 GCA_020352575.1 Acidimicrobiia bacterium
AAGATCGACACGGGTGCCCGTACCTCGTCGCTCCACGCCACCGACCTGAAGGTACGGCGCCGGCAGGGCATCGAACACATCTCCTTCACGACCTCGGACGCCAACGGAAACCCGGTCCGTCGGACCGCCCCACTGGTCGAGGAGCGCACCATCCGCAACCCGGGTGAGGGCGGTCGCGAAGAGGACCGCCCCGTGGTGGAGTGCCGGGTGCGACTCGGCAACAAGGAGTGGGACGCGGAGTTCACGCTCGCCGACCGTTCCAACATGCAGTACCAGGTGCTCCTCGGCCGAGAGGCAATCCGCGAGCGGTTCTCGGTGGACGTCTCCCTGAGCTTCGTCCGGTCGAAACGGCTGCGCGGTGTCGAAGAGGACCTGTGAAGCTCGGCATCCTCTCTCGGAGCCGTGAGCTCTACTCCACCCGTCGGCTCGTCGAGGCGGCCCAGGAGCGGGGCCACCGGACGCGGGTCGTGAACTACCTGCGGTGCTACATGGACATCTCGTCCCGTCGCCCGAGGGTGCGGTACGTCGGCGAGGAACTCGACTTCGACGCCGTCATCCCCCGCATCGGAGCCACCTATACCTTCTACGGGACCGCGGTCGTGCGGCAGTTCGAGATGGGAGGGGTGCTCGCCGTCAACGGCGCCGAGGCGATCTCCCGATCCCGGGACAAACTGAGAAGCCTCCAAGTGTTGTCCGGCAAGGGTGTCGAACTGCCCACGTCATCGATTGCGCACTCGACCCATGACATCAAGGGACTCCTCGAGATCCTCGGCGGACCGCCCGTCGTGGTGAAACTGCTCGAGGGGACGCAAGGCAACGGCGTGGTACTCGCCGAAACCAAGAAGGCTGCTGAGTCGGTGATCGCCGCCTTCCGGCAACTCGACGCCAACATCCTCGTGCAGCACTACGTCGAAGAAGCAGGGGGCGAGGACCTCCGCGCCCTCGTCGTCGGGGACCGGGTGGTCGCAGCGATGAAGCGCACGGCGGCCGAGGGCGAGTTCCGGGCCAACCTCCATCAGGGCGGAGAGGCCCAGGCGGTCCAACTCACGAAGCAGGAGCGATCCATGGCCATCCGCGCAACGCAGGTCATGGGCCTCGACGTCGCGGGCGTCGACATGCTGCGTGGCAACGACGGCCCGATGGTGATCGAGATCAATTCCTCGCCCGGGCTCGAGGGCATCGAACGCTCGTCGGGCGTGGACGTCGCCGACGCCATCATCGCCTTCGCCGAGGCAAGCCTCGGACGACCGAGGAAGAAGGTGCGGGGGTAGGCAGCAGGGGGAACGAAGCACCGAGAGCGGACTCCCCGAGCACCGCTCGCCGCGTCGGCTCAATCCACCCAGTCGAGCGTGCGGTCGACGGCCTTCTTCCAGCCGTGCACGAGTCGCTCCCGCTCGCCGGCATCCATCGCAGGCGTCCAACGGGTGTCCTCTGCCCATCGATCGCGCACCTCGTCCACCGACTCCCAGAAACCGACGGCCAGGCCGGCCGCGTATGCCGCCCCGAGCGCCGTGGTCTCGATCACCTCGGGTCGCACCACCGGCAGGTCGAGGATGTCCGCCTGGAACTGCATGAGCAGCTCGTTCACGACCATGCCCCCGTCGACCTTCAACGACTTGAGGTCCACCCGTGCGTCGAGGTGCATGGCCTCCAGCACGTCCATCGTCTGATAGGCGACTGCCTCGAGTGCGGCCCGGGCGAAGTGGCCCTTCGTGGCGAAGCCGGTGAGGCCGGTCACCACCCCCCGGGCGTCGTCCCGCCAGTAGGGGGCGAAGAGGCCCGAGAACGCGGGGACGATGTACACACCGCCGTTGTCCTCGACCGTGAGGGCCAGGTCCTCCACATCGGGCGCCGAGTCGATGATCCCGAGGTTGTCGCGCAGCCACTGGACCAACGATCCGGCCACGGCAATGGATCCCTCGAGGGCGTAGACGGCGGGCTCATCCCCCAGTCGATAGGCCACCGTACTGAGCAGCCCTGCGTCCGACCCCACGCGCTGGGTACCGGTGTTGAGGAGCATGAACGCCCCCGTGCCGTAGGTGCTCTTCGCCTCTCCGGGCTCGGTGCAGGCCTGCCCGAACAGGGCAGCCTGCTGGTCGCCGAGGATCCCCGCAATCGGCACGCCCTCCAGTGGACCCGTGGCGGTTGCCAGCACCTCGGAGGATGAGCGGATCTCGGGCAGGCTCTCCATCGGGACGCCGATTGCCTCGCAGAGCTCGGGGTCCCACGCCAGGTCGCCGAGGTGCATCAGCATCGTTCGGCTCGCATTCGTCACATCGGTGACGTGGGCCTCCCCGCCCGAGAGGTTCTGTACGACCCAGGAGTCGACGGTGCCAACCGCCAAGTCACCTGACTCGGCGGCAGCCGCAACGTCGGGGATGTTGTCGATCGCCCAACGGACCTTCGGGCCCGTGAAATACGTCGCAAGCGGCAGACCGGTGTCGGCTGCGAAGCGGTTGGGTCCGAAAGCGCCGCCGAGCTCCCGGCAGAGGCGATCGGTGCGGGTGTCCTGCCACACGATGGCATTCGTGAGCGGCATCCCGGTCGATCGGTCCCACATGACTGCGGTCTCACGGTGGTTGGTGATCCCCACTGCGGCGATGTCGGCGGCCGTCGCATCGACCTCGGCCAGGGCCCGCTCGACCACGGACCACATGCGCCGACGGATCTGGTCTGCGTCGTGCTCGACCCAGCCGGGCTTCGGGAAGATCTGGTCGTGCTCCTGCTGGGCGCCCGCCCGAATCGTTCCCGAGTGGTCGAAGAGGAGGCAGCGGGTGGAGGTCGTGCCTTGGTCGATCGCAGCGATGTAGGAGGGCATGCAGCGAGGCTAGAGAAAGCGACGAGCGACAGGGCCCGCCGGGGATCAGATCCGAGCTGTCACCCTGCCCAGACGCCAGGCCAGTACCGCAGCGATTGCAGCGACTCCCGACGCAATGAGGTCGGCCGTCGTCTTGTCGGCGATCGATGCATCGGCCCAGGCATCGAACGGCAGCCACGCCACGGCAGCCCCGCCGAGCGCCACGAGTCCGACACCGAGGAGGCGAATTGGATTCACCGAAGGGCGATTGAGCTGGCCACGGATGCCGAACGCAGTGAACACGGCCACGATCCCGGCGATCGCCGCCAGCACGACGCCCCACGACGTGGAGTCATGGGAGGTTCCGATGGCTGCGATCCCTGCCCCCACCGCCCCTCCGAGGAAGCCGCCGAGGAACAACTCGGCAGCATCCATGTGGAGGAGGCGGGCCGCCAGCAGCAGGAACGCCATGGGCACGAGCGACCAGAGCACGAGGGCGGTGAGCGAGCGCTGGCCCGACGACTGGAGACCCCACCAGGTGAGTACCACAGAAGCCCAGGCGGTCGCGGCCACGAGGTATTTCACCGTGTCACGACGGAAGTCGAGCACGCCGAAGAGGATCACCATCACCACGGCGAGGAAGCCGACCGCCACGCCTTCGGCGAGGAGGTCGAGGTCGGCAGGCACGAACCCGAGGGACGCCGGTGTGCCGTAGACGCCCCGCACCCACTCGCCCTCGTTGGAGAGCCCGAGGAGGCCGTCGGCTCCTGCAGGCACGAGGAGCGCCCACTGGCTCCCATCGGGCCCGGCCATGAGGCCGGTGAGGCCAAGCCAGCCGTGCCCGTCGCCACACGGTCCGGGCAACTGCCTGGCGGCGAACTCGATCCGGTCGGGCGGGTACTCGAAGGTCGTGGCCCACTCGCCATCGACATGCTCCTCGACCCCGAGTCGATCGGCTCGGATCCGGTAGCAGCGGTCGTCGACGCAGGCTTCGGAGCCCATGCGAGCCGACTCGAGGGGAAGCGAATCGGTCGAGTACCACGAAGCACCGTCGTCGTCGGAGCGGAACAGGTTCCGGGCACTGTCGAAGATGATGAGGTTCCCGTCGGGTGTGGCCGCAACCTCCCAAGAGCCGGAGGGGACGCAGATCGCAGCGACCTGGGGGAGGGCCAACGCGGCCACGACCAACGCCCTGACAAGGGCAACTCGACGACGCGTCATCGACGGAGCGCCGCCCGCTCGCGAGCAGCCTCGGGGTCGGTGAGCCAGAGCTCGATGACATCGGCCGCGTCCTCGAGCATCACATCCACTTCCTCGCGTTCCTTCGGCGCGAACTTCTGGAGCACATACGCAGCAGGATCCATGCGACCGGGGGGTCGCCCCACCCCGATCTTCAGTCGCCAGAACTCACGGGTCCCGAGCGACTGCTGGACGGACCGAATGCCGTTGTGGCCGCCGTGCCCGCGGTCGAACGCGACGCGCAGTCGCCCGAAGTCGAGGTCCATGTCGTCGTGGAGGACGATGAGGCGCTCCGGCTCCTCCTTGTAGTAGCGGAGCACACCCTGCACGGGAGGGCCCGACACGTTCATGTTCGCGTTCGGCACGGCGAGGACGACCTGCTCGTCATGGCGGCGGGTGACCCCGACGCGCGCACGGACCCGAAGTGGGCCACGACCGATCGACGTCTCCCACCGACCGGACAGGAGGCCAACCACCTCAGCACCGACGTTGTGCCGGGTGAGGCGGTAGCGAGGTTCGGGGTTCCAGAGGCCGGCGATGACCGCCATACGGCCTCCCTACTCGTCGGACTCCTCGGCGGCGTCCTCTTCGGACTCCTCGTCGGCGACGGCGAGCGGCTCGCCGTCCTCGCCGAGCTCCACCTCGAGCTCCTCTTCGGGCAGCTCGACCTGCGACGCGGCGGTGATGGTGACGACCGTGAGGCCGTCCGCCTCTGCGTAGACCACGCCATCCATCTCAGGGAGGTCACCGATACGCAGGGTGTCGCCCTGGCCGAGTTCGGAGACGTCCACGAGGATCTCCGAGGGGAGGGCCGAGAGGATCGCGGTGACCTGGACGGTCGGGCGGATGACCTCCAGGACGCCGCCATCGCGGGCACCCGGGGCCTCGCCCTGGATGGCAACCGGGACGTCGGCGGTGATCACCTCGTCGAGGTTCACGAGCATGAAGTCGACGTGGCGGATGAAGGGTTTGAACGGGTGTCGGTCGATCGCCTGGGCGATCGCCGTCTGCGGCTTCTTGCCGCCGAGGTCGAGTTCGAAGATCACGTTGCGACCCGCATCCGTGTGGAAGGCGAGGTCGAGCTCACGGTGATCGACGGTGATGGTGAGCGGATCGCTGCCGTGGCCATAGACGATGGCCGGGACCTTGCCCTCGGCGCGCAGCCTGCGAGAGGCGGCCGAGCCGGTCTCCTGGCGCGTCTCCACGTTCAAGCTGACGGACGACATGCGGAAGAACTCCTGCGGGGGGAACACGGCATTATGCAGGCGCGTTCCATACAACGCCAAAGCCTTCTCCGACTCCGTGCGGCGCTCGATCGATTCGTGCAGGTTGAGCCCGCAGCACGACGCTGCGCGATCAGTCCTCCTCGAGGAGGCGGTCGAGTTTCTCCTCCAAACGATTCATCTGAGCCCGCAGCTCGGCGAGCTCACCCTCACCATCGTCCTCAACGAAGAACGATGCGATCGAGGCCGTGACGGTGGCCACGAAACCGATGCCGACCAGCATGAGGACCACTGCGACGCCTCGGGCGACCGGCGCCTGCGGGACGATGTCGCCGTACCCGACCGTTGTGACCGTCACGAACGCCCACCACACGACCTCGCCGAATGACGAGAACGCCGGGTTCCCATCGTCGAGCGCGTATACGAGCGCAGCGAAGGTGACGACCATTGCGAGGGTGGCGACGAGCATGGCGGCGAGGCCGCGCCGGGCGAAGATCCGACGCATCACCGCCGTGAAGCGCTCGAGCACCGCGGCGAGGCGCGGCATCTTGAGCAGCTTCAGGAGGCGGGCAAGGCGGCCGAGACGGGCGAGGCGGATCAGCCTGATGGCGCCGATTCCCTCAGCGAGGAGCGGCAGCGAGAACACGACGACGGCGACGTCCACCCAGTTCTCGCGGAGGTAGCGCCACCGTTGGCGGACCACGACGAGCATGAGGACGAGCTCGAGCAAGAACACCGCCCAGATCGCCCAGTCGGCGATGAGCGCCCACTGGAGCACGGCGTCCGAGTATGGAGCAGCGAGGCCATTCGCCCGCGCGTACGCATCCCGCTCCTGGACCACCACCACTGGGATCACGAGGAGCGCAGCAATGATGATCGGGAGTTCGAGGAAGTCGTGGAGGCGTTGGGCCTGGGCACGCATGGTGGGACGATACGCACGATGCACGGCGCACGAAGCCGCCTGCCTCGTACCTCGTGCCTCGTGCTTCGTGCTTTCCTAGGAAGGTGACCGAACCGACCGACGTCCCCGTCGTGCCTGCTGCGACCGTGATGATCGTCGACGACCGGCCGGACCTCCACGTGCTCATGGTCCGCCGCACGCCCCGGGTCGTCTTCGGATCGGGCATGTGGGTGTTCCCCGGTGGGCGGGTCGACCCAGCAGACGCCGACTCCTTCCACGACCTCGTCGACGGACTCGACGACATCGGGGCGTCAGCCGACCTCAGCGTTCCCAACGATGGGCTCTCGTACTGGGTGGCGGCGGTGCGGGAGACGTTCGAGGAGTCCGGGGTGCTCCTCGCCCACCCGGAAGGGGAGGCCGCACCGGTTGCGCTCGACAACCCCGAGGTCGCCGACCGCGTGGCCGGCCTCCGAGATGCACTGAACAAGGGCGAACGCACCTTCCTCGACATCGTCCGATCAGAGCGACTCCGCCTCGTGCTCGACGACGTGCACTACGTGGGTCGGTGGATCACCCCGGTCGGCCCACCCCGCCGGTTCGACGCCCGCTTCTTCGTCACCCACCCACCGGCGCACCAGGAGCCGAGCCATGACGGCGGCGAACTCATCGACTGGGAGTGGGTCCGCCCCGCCGAGGCCTTGCGCGGGTTCGCCGGCGGCAACTTCTCTCTCATGAGCCCCACGACCCGCATGCTCCAGAGCCTCGCCCTCTTCGACTCAGCCGATGCCGTGATGGGTGCGGCTCGACGACACCTCCCCTGGGAGCGAGCCAGGGCGGTCTTCCGCGACGAAGGCGGATACGACCTCGTCATGCCCGGCGAGCAGCACTACGACGAAGGGATCGAGGACTTCGAACGGGGCTGGGTGCGTATCCGGCCAACGGGCGCGCACCGGTAGCCTCGCAGTCGATGCCGAACCGGAACCACGTCGCGGCCAAGACCCTGCTCGGTACGTTGCGCGCCCATGGCCTGACGCACGTCATCGTCTCCCCTGGCTCACGGAACACACCTCTCGCCTACGCCGCCGGGTCGGTCGAAGGGCTGACGGTCCACTCGATCCTCGACGAGCGTTCAGCCGGTTTTGCAGGGATCGGGATGGCAAAGGCCACCGGCTCGGCGGTCGCGCTCATCTGCACCTCGGGCACGGCCGCCGCCGAGTACCTCCCAGCCGTGGTCGAGGCGAATCTCTCACGGGTCCCCCTCATCGTCCTCACCGCCGACCGCCCACCCGAACTGCGAGACGTCGGCGCACCGCAGGCGATCGACCAGATCGGTCTCTATGGCAGCCACGTCCACTGGTTCCACGAGCTCGGCGTCCCCGAGCCGACCGCCACGTGGATGGACGCGCTCGTGGGAACCGCAACTCGGGCGATGATGGAAGCGACCACATCGCCCGCAGGCCCGGTGCACCTCAATGTCCCGTTCCGCGATCCCCTCGGGCCAGTGCCCGACGAGACCGCCCCCACCCCGACGGGCGGCCCCGCGTGGGAGCACGTGGTGCCCCGGTCAGTCGATCGGGAGTCCGTCGATCGGGTCGTGTCACTGCTCGCCGACCGCCCGGTGGTGGTCTGCGGCGACGACTCCCCCGAGCAGGCTGCCGACCTCGCCGAAGCCCTCGGTTGGCCCCTCATCGCGGACCCCCTGTCCCCCACGGGCAGGGACCGAGCCATCGTCCACGGCGACGTGCTCGCCCGACTCGACCTCCTCGACCGGCTCGACCCCACCGCCGTGCTCAGGTTCGGTGCCATCCCCACCTCCAAGGCGCTCATGGAGTGGATGGGCCGCCGTACCGACCTCCCCCAGGTCGTCGTCGATTCGGGTGGGTGGCGTGATCCACTCGCCTCCGGGAGCATCTTCCTCCGCACCGATCCGGGTTCGTTCGCGGCCCAACTCGAGGGCCAGGCGATTCGTGGCGCAGCCGGCTGGCGAGATCGGTGGGTCGCCGTCGACGAGGCGATCAGCGATGCCTTCTCGGACCTGCCATGGCCGTCTGAACCGGGCGCCGCCCGAGCGGTGGTGGCCAACCGGAACGGCGCCGACCTCTGGGTCGGCTCCTCAATGCCGATTCGCGACGTGGACGCCTTCGGTGGTGCGACCGGACCGCGGGTCTTCGGCCACCGGGGCGCCAACGGGATCGATGGACTCCTCTCGGCCGCAACGGGCGACGCCGCCGCGACCGGCCAGCGCGTGGTCGCCCTCCTGGGCGACCTCACCCTCCTCCACGACGTCGGGGCCTTCGTGACCGCTGCCGGGCTCGGGGTGGACCTCACCATCGTGGTCGTGAACAACCTCGGCGGCGGAATCTTCCACTTCCTCCCGCAGGCAGACCAGCCCGGACCGTTCGACCTGCTCACCGCGCCGCACGGCCACGACCTCGGCGCAATCGTCTCGGGGTTCGGGGCGACCTACCACCTCGCCCAGACCGAGGACGAGTTGCGGATCCGCATGGCAAAGGCAAAGGGGATCAGCGTGATCGAGGTGCGCACCGCTCGCGACGAGAACGTCGAAGTGCACCGGGACCTGTGGGAGCGGGCCCGGGAAGCCGTGGCCGGACTGGTCTAGCTCTCGCCCAGGTGCCGGTGGAGCGCCCGGAACTTCCAGCGGGTCTCCTCGAGTTCCAGGGCCGGTTCGGAATCGGCGACGATGCCGGCACCGGCGTAGAGGCGACTCACCCCGCCCTCGAGGAGGGCACAACGGAGCGCCACCGAGATCTCACCGTCGCCGGTACCGGACACCCAACCGATGCCACCGGCGTACCAGCCCCGATCGAGTTCCTCGAGCTTGGCGATGCGCTGCATGGCCTCGGCTCGGGGCACACCGCCGACGGCCGGGGTCGGGTGGAGCGCCTCGGCGAGGCCGAACACGTCCACGCCATTGGACGGGGTGCCCTCGATATGGGTCACGAGGTGCTGGACGTGCCTGAACCGTTCCACCGACGGATCCGAGGCCACCACGCCCGAGGTGAGCGGCCGCAGCCTGGAGACGATGTCGTCGACCATGATCCCATGCTCGGACAGGTCCTTCGTGGAGTCGAGGAGCCGAGCTGCGAGCTGCGTGTCCTCCGCACCGTTGCGGCCCCGCGGCGCCGTGCCGGCGAAGGGCACCGACCGGATGTGGCCATCGATCAGGGACACGAGCAGCTCGGGTGAGGCCCCGATGAAGGCTGCGCCCTCCCGACGCCACCCGTACACGTACGAGCCCTGGTGCTCACCCGAAAGCAGTGCCAGGACATCGAATGGGCGCGGTGGCTCGTCCGATGAGATCACGAGCGAGCGGCCGAGGACGACCTTCTGCAACTCGCCGTTGGCGATGAGTTCGATCGCCTCGGCCACATTGGCCACGTACTTCGACGACGACGGGTGCGACTCGACGTGGAGGTCGGATGGGCTGTGGGCGACCGCTGGGTCGGGGGCCACCATTGCCTCAAGGCGGTCGACCAGGGCGGCGGGGTCCTCTTCGTCGGTCAGGGCAAGGATCAGTCGGGTACCCCCGTCGGTCCGCACCACGACGGCTCGCGGGATAACCAGGCGCAACGGGTCGAACGACGACCACTCGGGTGCAGTACTGCCATCGGGGTCGAACGAGAAGCCCACGAAACACCTCGCCTCGGCGGGCAACCCGAGCTCGGCGAGTTGGCGGGAGGCGCTGGCGAACCGATCGGCGCCCAACCGGAGCGACCACGCCGTGCCGAGACCGGTCGCGGAACCGTCATGGGCGGTGTGGAAGAAGATGACCTCCGACCAGTCGTGTGCGGCCCGGGCCACCTGAATCGGGTCGACATCGTCGATTGCGACCTCATGCACGGTGAGGCCGGGTGAGGCAGCGAGCGACCTGAGGCTGGAGAGGTCGGCGAACATCGGCGAAGAGTGTACGAGGGGGCTCCCGGGTACGGATCACGGTGGCGTCCTATGGTCACGCCATGGAGTTGTTCTCTCTCGATGGAAGGGTCGCCGTCGTCACCGGCGGCAACGGCGGTATCGGACTGGGGATCGCCCGAGGGTTGGCCGAGGCGGGCGCCGACGTGGCCGTGTGGGCCCGCAACGAGGCGAAGTCGACCGACGCCGTGGCGGAGTTGCGGGGCCTCGGCGTTCGGGCCGAGGCGATCGCATGCGACGTCTCAGATGAAGAGGCGGTCGCAGACGCGACCGCCGAGACCGTCGAACGGCTCGGACGCATCGACGTAGCGGTGCTCAACGCCGGGGTGGCGGGGGTAGGCCGGCTCCCCGAGTTCCCCACCGAGGAGTGGGACCGCGTGCTCGACATCAACCTGCGGGGCGCCTTCTTCACGCTGCGGAGCGTGTCCGACCAGATGATCGAGCAGGGAGAGGGAGGGTCGATCATCGTGATCGGCTCGACCGGCGGAATACTCGGCAACTCGGTCTCGCCCCATTACTCCGCGTCGAAGGCTGCAGTCATGCAGATGGCGAAGGCGTTCGGGATCCAGCTCGCCCGTCACCGGATCAGGGTGAACTCGATCGCCCCGGGCTTCGTCGAGACGGAGATGACCGACGCGATGCGGAACCCCAAGTTCGAACAGATCATGATCGGGGCGCGCACCCCGATGCGGCGCTGGGGCCGTGCGGACGAGTTCGCCGGCCCTGCGGTGTTCCTCGCGTCGGACGCCTCCTCGTTCATGACGGGAGCCACCCTCGTCGTCGACGGGGGAATGCTGATCAGCTGATCGCTACTCCTCTTCGTGGTGCTTCACGATGAGGACGTTCGCCTTGGCGTACTGCAGGACCCGATGTCCGGTGCTGCCGAGCAGGAACGAGGCCAACTCACCCCGACCCCGTGAGCCGAGGACGATGAGGTCGGGCTGCAACTCCTTCTCGGCGTCGAGGAGCGCGTCCGGCGGGTACCCACTCACCGTGTGGCGGTGAACCGGGAAGTCCTCCCCCACCATCACGGCATCGACCATGTCCCAGACCGTCTCGGCCTGGGCGTCCTTGATCGACTCGACGTCGACGGGGACCCGGGCGACCGCGCTGAACAGCGCCGCCGACACGAACGAGGAGTAGACGACGTGGAGCTCCGCATCGAGCCGCTTGGCGAGGGCGAGCGCTTCCTCGAGTGCGGGACGGGACACTGCATCGACGCCGACCATGATCCGCATCGGAACCTCCTGTCGTCTCTCCCCAAAGCCTACGCGGGCGCATCCCGTCGGGTCTGAGCATCAGCTTCAGAGCCGCGCGGTCGCCTCGTAGGGGTAGATCGGGATGTGGGTCCCGGCATCGAGGGTGGCCTGCATGGCATGCCACCACTCCTCTTCGAACAGGTCGCCGTGTACCTCGAGGAAGGCGTCGCGCAAGTCACCGGTGAGCCCCAGGAACCGCTTCAGTTCCTCCGGGAAGATGTCATCGGGGCCCACCTGGAACCAGGGCTCGGAGGAGAGTTCGTCCTCGAACGACCTCGGTGCCGGCATGTGCCGGAAGTTGATCGACCGCAGGGTCGTGAGGTCGTCGTAGTCGTAGAACACCACGCGGCCGTGACGGGTCACCCCGAAGTTCTTGAGGAGCAGGTCGCCGGGGAAGACATCGTTGGAGGCGAGGTCCTTGATCGACCGGCCGAAGTCGACGACTGCGGCCCTGGCGTGGAGCGGCGATGCCTCCCGCACGTAGATGTCGAGTGGGATGACCCGGCGCTCGACGTAGAGGTGCTCGATCACGACCTCGTCCCCTTCGATCCGCACCGTCTCGCCGCACTCCCCCGTCAGCTCGGCCAGCAGCTCTTCGTCGAAGCGCTCCACCGGGAACGAGAGGTGTTCGAACGACTGCACGTCCATGAGGCGGCCACCGCGCTCGTGCTGGAACACGAGGGAGTACTTGTCCATGACCTCCTGGCGGGTGATCGTCTTGGGGTACCCGGGACGATCCCGGATCACCTTGAACACGTCGACGTGGCCGGGCAGGCCGAAGACCGCCATGACGAGGCCCTTCTTGCCCCTCGCCACCTCGAACTTGTCGGTCGACCCCTTCAGGTACCGCAGGAGGTCGCGGTAGAGCTCGGTCTTGCCGTGCTTGTTGGAGCCGATCGAGATGTAGAGCTCAGCGGTTCGCTTGCGTGGCATGAGCCGTCGGAGGAACCGGACCACGTCGTAGGGCCGCGCAGCGTCGACGTGGAAGTACGACCGGGTGAACGAGAAGAGGATCGAGACCTCGTTCTCGTGGAGCAGCACTGCGTCGACCTCGGCGCCGTCCTCCCGGTGCTCCACGGCGAGCACGAGCGGGAACTGCTCGGAAGCCGAGAGGATCCGACCCACCACATAGGCCGCCGCTCCCCTGTGGAAGACCATGTCGAGGACCTCTGCCCGCTCCACCGACGGGAGCGCACTTGCCCCGTGGAGCCGATCCCGGACGCGGGCGGCGACGGACGTGGCGTCGGACGCCAGGTCGACGAACTCGACCCCGAGGTCTGCGTCCTCGAGGATGGACGTCACGAGGCCTTCGAGATCGGGCGTCCGCTCGTACGTCCTGATCACGGTGGTTCCGGCGGCGAGCGGCGGTACCTCGAAGTCGGTGTCGACGAACTCGATCTGGGGGTTCACACCGACCGTGTCGAACACCTTGCGGGTGATCGAGTTGAAGAAGGTCTCGGCGACCTCCCAGTCGTCCCTCGCCATGATGAGACCCGAGTACACGGCCTTCATCCCGGCCCACAGCATCGGGTCCTGGACGCGGCCGCCCAGCAGTGATCGGATCTCGTCGACTGCGGGACGGACTGCCTCGCCGTACAGCGAAAGCCGCTCGGACGTGTCCTTCTGCATCCCCGCCCAGTCGCGCTGCTGGAACCGGATCCGGGCTCGCCGTGTGACGATCAGCCAGCGGTCCGCGTAGTCCTCGAACGCCCGCAGGATCGACAAGGCCCCGAGGTTCGAGAGCCGTGAGTCGGAGAGCGCGGGAGGCGTCGTGGGCATGGGGGGAGGCTACGCCGTGCCCCGGGTGGGATTCGAACCCACATGCCCTTGCGGGCGGCCGGTTTTAAGCCGGCTCCGTATTCCAGTTCCGGCACCGGGGCGCCAGTGCGAGTGTACGGATCAGCGGTCGTTCGGCCCTGCGGGTCAACCCGGAAGTCAGCCCGCGAGGAGGTCGGCCATGAGGCCGTCGAGGAGGTCGTGCTCACTCACGATCGCCGACCCGGCCCCGGAAACCCGCAGTGCCGCCAACACCACGATCGCGCCGCCCAGCAGCATCGGTGCACGTGCTGGCTCGAGGCTCGGGATCGCTGCGGTCTGTTCGATGCTGAGGCCCGCAAGGTGCGACACGATCCGCTCCATGGCTTCGACGGTGAGTTCGTGGTGATGCACGACGGCCCGGTCGTAGGACGGCAGGGCGAGGTCGATCGCCGCCAGGGCGGTGAACGTGCCGGCGACCCCGATGACACTTGCGGGCGGACGGCTGAGGGACACCGGACCCATGAGATCGAGAGCCGCCTCGATGGCCTGTGCGACATTCGCCGCGGGGCGGTCGGGGATGACCCGCTCGGTGAGGCGCACGGAGCCCACATCGACCGAGATCGCGTACTCGGGGCGATCGCTGCCGAGCACGAACTCTGTCGAGCCGCCACCGACGTCGATGACGAGCACGGGATGGGCGAACGCGGCCGAGGTCGCGCCACGGAACGAGAGGTCGGCCTCGGTCGAACCGTCGATGACCCTTGGCCGGACCCCGAGGACTGCTTCGGCCCGGTCGAGGAACTCGTCCCGATTGGCGGCATCCCGGGTGGCGGAGGTGGCGACGGCCTCAACCCGTACCGGATCGCCGGCGTCCTCCATGAGTGCCGCCAGGCCGGCCACTGCCCTGTCGATGGCCTTGGGGAGGAACGCGCCCGCCGCGTCGACACCTTCGCCGAGTCGGACCACTCGGTGCCCCCGATAGGCCTCGACACCGTCGTCAGAGGCCAGGCACCGAACGGTGTTGGTGCCGATGTCGAAGACCGCTGACCGCATCAGTGCGGTTCGCGCCAGGCGGGGTTCCGCTCGCCGTCGACCACGCAGGGCACCGCGCAGTCGAGCGGCTCCACGAACGGCGCCGTGACGGCGCCGACCGGGTTGGCGTTGCCAGCCGCATGGTCGGCGTAGTGGGCGTGGAGGCACTTGATCC
>CP070681.1:1590916-1599065 GCA_020352575.1 Acidimicrobiia bacterium
AGCGAGTCCTGGGCGTCATAGATGCTGAACCCGGAGCGGTATCCGATGCGGTGTGCCTCCCGGCGGAGGATGCGCACGCACGCCGAGTGGAAGGTCGAGACCCACATGCTGCGAACCGAGTCGCCGACGAGCTTGCCGACCCGCTCCTTCATCTCGTTCGCTGCCTTGTTGGTGAACGTGATGGCGAGGATCGACGACGGCGCCACCCCGAGGTCGCGGATGAGGTGGGCGATGCGATAGGTGAGCACCCGCGTCTTGCCCGAGCCTGCGCCGGCGACCACGAGGACCGGTCCTTCGGTCGTGGTCACCGCCTCGCGTTGGGTCGGGTTGAGCTCGTCGAGCAACGACGACTCGGCAACATCCGGGAAGAACGACTCCATCGGGGGCGATGGTAACGAGCCCCACGGACCGAATTACAGGGCTGTGACTAGCCCCAGCTGAGGCCGGTGGTGTCGACCGCCGACGCCACCATCGAGCGGTTCATGGCGCCCACGTGGGTCTGGGAGAGCGGGAGGCTCACGCAGAATCGGGATCCGGTCGGGAAACGTGGCTCGAACCACAGCTCCCCGCCCATCTGCTGGGCGAGCTTGCGGGCGATCGGCAGGCCGAGTCCCATGCCCTGGTGGGAGCGGGCATCGCCCGCCGAGCCCTGCTCGAACTCCTGGAAGATGGCCGCCCGGCGTTCCATCGGCACGCCCGCCCCGTTGTCCGAGACGGTCAACTGGTAGTGGGTGCCGATGTAGGTGCCTTCCACGCTGACCGCGTCGCCGCCATGGACGCGGGCATTGGCCAAGAGGTTGCGAAGGATCTGCCCCACTCGCTTCGGGTCGGCGTACACCTTGACCCCACTCGGTACGAACACCTGCAGGTCCCGGCGATGTGCGGGGGTGAAGATCGTCGGCACGATCTCGTCGAGGGCCTCGGAGATGTCCATCACCTGCGGCTCGAGGTCGAGGCGACCGGCCTCGATGCGGGGGACCACGAGGATGTCCTCGACCAGGGTCGAGAGGTGGTCTGCTTCGCGACAGATGATGGCGAGGAACTCGTCGCGCTCCTCGGGTGAGTGCGCCTCCCAGTCGACTCGAAGGGCCTCGGCGAAGCCGGCGATCGACGTGAGCGGCGTGCGGAGTTCGTGCGACACCATCGAGACGAACTCGTTCTTGAGGCGATTCGCACCGCGGAAGCTCGTCTCTGCGATCCGGCGCTGGCGCAGGGCCCACAAAAGGGCGCCGAGCGCGAGGAGGAGTGCACCCAGCATTGCCAGGTACACCGTCAGGCCCATGCCTGCAGCGAGTTCATTCAGAATCATCAGCAGACTCCTCTGCAGGATGTTTCGGCGCCCCGCGGCGATCCTTGACCAAATCCCTCACCGCCTCGACGAACGCCCCTTCCCCGAGGCCCGCCTTCTCGAATGCGAGGTCGGCGCCGGCGGCAAGCGCTCGCCGCAACTCGGAGTCGGAGCCGACGCCCGTGAGCACGCAGATCGGGACGTCGACGCCCCTGTTGCGCAGTGCGGCGATGAGCTCGACCCCGTCCTGTCCGGGCATGTCGAGGTCGGTGATGATGAGCGATGCCTGCCACGTCTCGGGGTGCGCAAGGAGCTCGAGGCCGCCCGAGAACGGCACGACGTCGAAGCCGGCCGACGTGAGGCTGGCGGCGAGCAACTGGCGGGCCGCCCGGGAGTCGTCGACCACGAGGACGCGGGGGCGGGGACCCAACTCCCGTACAGCGAGGGCTGCAGCTCTGGCGATGGCGCGCCGATCGAGCATGGCCACGAAGTCGCCGCCACCGAGGAGGGCCGCACCCGACAGGAGATCCACACCACGCAGGGACGGTCCGAGTTGCTTCGCAATGCCGCGCACCCGCTGGATGCCTCCCTCGATGCCGATGGCGAGCCCGGTGCCGATTCCGGCCAGGACCACCACCTCCGACGCCGGGCTGTCGGCGCCGCCCAGGACACGGCTGAGCGAGGCATACGGAAGGGACTCGTCGCCGTGGAGGAATCGGCGCCCTTCGTCGGTGAAGTACTCATCTCGGGCCTCGACGACGTCGACCACTGCAGTGACGGGCAGGGCCCACCGCTGGCCCTGGGAGCCGATGACCGCGACCCCCTGCATGGCGCGCAGCCGCGGCAACCGGAGGGTCACCGTCGTGCCACGCGCCGAGCCACTCGTGACCTGCACGGCACCGTCGAGCGATTCGACGACCCTGGCGACGAGCGCAAGGCCCGCGCCGTCACCAGAGAACTGGGTGGGCACGTCGGCTGTGGAGAACCCGGGAACGAACAGCGCCTGCGTGAGCTGGTCGGCATCGGAGGCCGGATGGACACCGGGATGCTCGGCCACCTTGCTCCACCGCACCCCACGACCGTCGTCCTCGACATTGATGACGAGTACATCGTCCTCGGCGGCGAACCGGATGCGGATCCGACCGGCTCGGGGCTTGGAGGCGGCGAGTCGTTGGGAGGGGAGTTCGATCCCGTGCTCGATGGCATTCACGACGAGGTGGCGGATCGGCTCTCGGAGCGCATCGAGGATGTAGCGGTCGGCCTCGACGTCCTCGCCCTCGACCATGGTCGCCACGTCCTTGCCGGAGCGTCGGGCGATGTACCGCACCAGCTGCCCGAGGGTGTCGGTGACGAGGGAACTGGCCGCACCCGTGAGTCCCGCAGCCTCGTCGAAGAGCGCCCTCACGGACGAGAGCAGGCCGGACGTGGCGGCCTGCCAGTCCCCGGCCCCGTCTGCGCCGAGCGACTCCTGCAGTGCGTCTATGAGCGCCTCCGTGTCGAGGCGCTGTTGGGCGATGGCGTCCACGAGCCGACCGAAGCGAGCCGAGTCGATGGCAGCGGTCTCGTCGAGGAAGTGGGGCACCGAGTCGACGACGAGGCCGCCGAGGTCGGGCAGGTCCCGGGCGAGGGCGTAGAACGTCTCCTCCTCACCCGAGGGCCGGGCCGACGAGAAGGGGTTCTCACCTCCAACGATACGAATGAGCGCATCGAGCCCGTCCGCGTCGCGCCGGGGAGGCGAGGAGACTGCGGCGACGAGCGCCTGGGAGGCAGCCACGACGGCGTCTGCCAGTTCCTCGTCGAACGCCCGGGCGCCACGGCGAATGCCGGCCCAGGTCGACTCGAGCAGCTTGGCCACGGCCGACAGCGGTTCATCGGCCATGAACGCGGCATTGCCCTTGATCGTGTGGGCATCACGCTCGGCCTCCTCGGCCGTGTCGTCGCGCCATTCCCCGTCGCGCCACGCACGCGCGTTCCGGAGCAGGCGCGTGGCCCGCTCTCGGATCTCCTCGACGAACAGCTCGACGAGTTGGGGATCGTTCATGGGCGTCACGTGACCTCCGTGTACTCAGCCCTCAGGGAGGGCATCGGTCCCGGAGGGGACGACTTGAGGGATCCTCCCCTACCCCCGCCCCCCGGCGGCGGCACCCTGACCGGGCGAGCCGCGGGACCGACCTCGGTCCTATTCCCACTCGATCGTCGACGGGGGCTTCGACGAGATGTCATACGCGACCCGATTGATGCCCTCGACCTCGTTGATCACCCTGCTGCTGATCCGCTCGAGCACCTCGTAGGGAAGGCGGGCCCAATCGGCGGTCATGGCGTCATCGCTCGTGACCGCCCGGAGGATGAGCGGGTACGCGTAGGTACGGAAGTCACCCTGGACACCGACACTCTTGATGGCCGGGAGCACGCCGAACGACTGCCATACCTCGTTGTAGAGGCCGGCTCGGGTGATCTCCTCGAGGATGATCGAATCGGCCGCCCGCAGGATGTCGAGGCGCTCCTTCGTGACCTCGCCGATGACCCGAACGGCAAGCCCGGGGCCCGGGAACGGCTGGCGCCAGACGATCTCCTCGGGAAGGCCCAGCTCCTCGCCGACGGCGCGGACCTCGTCCTTGAAGAGGTCGCGGAGCGGCTCCACGAGGTCGAACGCGAGGTCGTCCGGGAGCCCACCCACGTTGTGGTGCGACTTGATCTTCGCGGCGTCCTTCGAGCCCGACTCGATCACGTCGGGATAGAGCGTGCCCTGGACGAGGAAGCGTGCGTCGCTCAGTTTGCGGGCCTCCTCCTCGAACACGCGGATGAACGTCTCACCGATCGCCTTGCGCTTCTCCTCCGGGTCCGTCACCCCGGCGAGGCGTTCGAGGAAGCGATCTTCGGCCTTCACGTGGACGAGGTGCACGTTGAAGTTGCGACGGAAGGTCTCTTCGACCTGCTCCCCTTCGTCGGCACGCATCAGGCCGTGGTCCACGAAGATGCACGTCAATTGGTCCCCGACGGCCCGCTGGACGATGGCGGCGGCCACCGAGCTGTCCACCCCGCCCGAGAGCCCGCAGATGATCTTCTCGTCACCGACCTGGGCCCGGATCGCATCGATGGAATGCTCGATGATGTTGAGGTGCGTCCACGTCGGACGGGCCTCGCAGACCTGGTGGAGGAAGTGGCGGAGGATCTCGTTGCCGCGTGGGGTGTGGCCGACCTCCGGGTGGAACTGCACGCCATAGAGGCCCCTTTCGGGACACTCCATGGCGGCGACGGCGGCGCCGGGGGTCGTGGCGACGGCAGTGAAGCCCTCGGGCACCGCGACCACCTCGTCCTTGTGGCTCATCCAGACCGGCTGCTCCTCGGGGAGGTCGTGGAAGAGGACGGCATCGGGGCTCGTGACGGTGAGGTCGGCACGGCCGTACTCGGCGCCGTCGGAGTGTGCGACCTCCCCTCCGAGCGTCGCGGCGAGGAGCTGGTGGCCGTAGCAGATGCCGAGCACCGGGATCCCGAGGTCGAGGATGGCGGGGTCGATCCGGTAGGCGTCCTCGGCGTACACCGATGCGGGCCCACCGGACAGGATGATCCCGATCGGGGCACGGTCTGCCACCTCGGCGGCGCCGATGTCACGTGGGACGATCTCGCTGAAGACGTGGGCCTCACGGACCCGCCGGGCGATGAGCTGTGCGTACTGGGCCCCGAAGTCGACGACGAGCACCCGATCGACGTCCCCGCTCGATGCCTGCCCGTACGTCATGTCGCCCTCACTCCTTCCCCATCCGCACCTGCAGGGGGCGGCTACGGTACCAGCCTCGATGCTCCCCACTCCCGCCCCTGACGCGCCCACCGAGCCCCGGCCGTCGCCGTTCAGCGGCTCGGACGTGGCGATCGTCCTGGGGTGCGCACTCCTCCTCCCACTCCTCGTTGCACCCGCCGTCACCGAGCTGAGCGCAACCACCGTGTTCGGACTGCTCCTCCCCGCACAATGGCTCGGCAACGGCATCGGCCTGTTCATCGTCGCCCGCCGGAGAAGGGCCACCGAGGCCGACTTCGGGCTCCCGATCCTCCCGAGGGACTTCGGCGGCATCGGCGTCGGCATGCTCGCGTTCATCGCCGTGCTCAGCCTCCTCGGACCACTCGTGGAGTCGCTCGACCTCGAGGACACGAGCCAGGTGGCAGCCGCTGCCTTCGGCGAGATCGACTCGCCGCTCCTCCTCGCCGCCGCGATCATCAGCATCTGTGTGCTCGCCCCACTCATGGAGGAGATGACCTACCGCGGGGTGCTCCACGGGGCGCTTCGCAACCGACTCGGCGGCATCGCCACGGTGCTGGTCGGCTCGGCGATCTTCTCGGTGGCGCACCTCTCGGGCCTCGAGACAGAGGTCGACCGCTACTGGGTGGTGGCCGGGATCTCGATGCTGCAGATCTTCCTGTTCGCGCTCGTCCTCGGGTGGCTGCGGGAGCGGGACCGGCGTATCGGCAGGGCATTCTTCGCCCACGGCGCGTGGAACGCCATCAACCTCATCGCCATCCTGTCGCTGCCCTACCTCGAGGGCTGACGGCTACGCGAGTCCGATCGCGGCCCTGACCTCACCGAGGGTGTCCTCGGCCATCTCACGGCCGCGCGCGGCGTGGGAGGTGAGGATCCCCTCCACCTCTCCATCATCGAGGGACTCGAACTTCTCCCGGAGTGGGCGGAGGCCTTCGACCACGGCTTCGCCCACCGCGACCTTGAAGTGCCCGTAGAGGGATTCGCCCCACTCGGCCTCGATCTCGGGGATCGAAGCACCGCTGAACACGCTGAAGATCTCGATGAGGTTGCTGATGCCGGGCTTCTCGTCCCAGTCGTACCGCACCTCGGTGCCCGAGTCGGTGACGGCCCGCTTGAACTTCTTCATGACCCGGTCTGGGTCCTCGAAGAGCATCACGGTCGCGTTCTGGTCGGGGTCCGACTTCGACATCTTCGAGGTGGGGTCCTGCAGGGACATGACCCGGGCACCGATCTCGGGGGTGATCCGCTCGGGCACCGGGAAGACCTCGCCGTACATCCCGTTGAAACGCTGCGCGATGTCCCGGGTGAGTTCGAGGTGCTGGGTCTGGTCGTCACCGACCGGGACCGCCGTCGCCTTGTGGATGAGGATGTCTGCGGCCTGGAGCAACGGGTAGGCAAACAGTCCGAAGCGCTCCCCCGCCTTCTCCGACTTGTCCTTGAACTGCGTCATCCGGGTGAGGGGTCCGAACGGGGTGTCTGCGCCGAGGATCCACATGAGCTCGGCGTGTTGGGGGACGTCGGCCTGCCGGTAGATGAGCGAACGCTCGGGATCGACGCCGGCGGCGATGAACGCCTTGGCGAGATAGGTCCGGTTCACCCTGAGCTCGGCAGGCTCGTGGGGCATGGTGATCGCATGGAAGTCGACGACGCAGTAGATGGCGTCGTACTCGTCCTGCATGGTCACCCAGTTGTTGAACGCGCCGATCAGGTTGCCGAGGTGGACGGAGCCGGTCGGCTGCATGCCGGAGAAGACTCGCTTGGTCACGGTGACCCTTTCGTACGGGAGAGGACGCGGGAGGTTAGGGACCTCCTGCGCCCAATCCCGTTCTCGCTCAGTCCTCCTTGCGATCGGGGAGCACCAGGTTTGCCACCACTCCGATTGCCGCAGCGAGGGCAAGCCCAGAGATGCTCACGTCGCCGATCGCCAACGAGTCGAGGCCGCTCACGCCGAGCCCGAACACGAGGATGAGGCCGACGATCAAGAGGTTGCGGCTTTGCGAGAAGTCGAGTTCGGCCTCCGAGAGGGTGCGCATCCCGACCGAGGCGATCATCCCGAACAGGACGATCGAGACCCCACCGAGCACGCCCACGGGAACGGTGGCCAGGAGGCCGGCCAGCTTGGGGATGAACCCCAGCGCCACGGCGAACACGGCACCGATCCGCAATACCGACGGGTCGTAGACGCGGGTGACGGCCAGCACGCCGGTGTTCTCGGAGTAGGTCGTGTTGGCGGGGCCGCCGATGAGGCCCGCAAGGATCGTCGCCACACCGTCACCGAGGTACGTGCGATGCAAGCCCGGCTCTTGGAGGAAGTCCTTCTTGACGACCCGACCGTTGGCGACGATGTCACCCACGTGCTCGATCATCGTGACGAGCGCCACCGGCGCGATGAGCACGACGATCTCCCAGTCGAATGAGCCCCACGTGAAGGTGGGCGCCCCGACCCACGCGGCGTCCGACATGGCCCCGTACTCGACCCGGCCCAGCACGGCGGCCACCACGTAGCCAACCACGACGCCGGTGAGGATCGGCAGCATCCGGAAGAGGCCCCGGAAGAAGATCGAAGCGATGACGACGGAACCCAGCGTGACGACTGCCAGCAACCAGTCGGCGGACGCCATGTCGATGGCGACGGGCGCCAAGGTGATGCCGATGATGGCGATGACCGGGCCTGTCACGACGGGTGGGAACAGGCGGCGGATGAAGCCGGGGCCCACCACCTTGGCGATCCCGGCGACGAGCAGGTAGATCACGCCGGCTGCGGCGATGCCGCCACCGATCGTCCCCCACGACGCCCCGCCGGCGCCGGCGGCGATCATCGGCGGCATGAAGGCGAACGAGGAACCGAGGAACACCGGCACCTGCATCTTCGTGAGCACGTGGAAGATGAGGGTTCCCAGGCCCGCAGCGAGCAGGGTCACGCCTGGGTCGAGCACTGCCGAACCGCCCGCTTCGGCGATTGCGCCGTTCACCAGTAGGGGGACGAGCACGGTCGCCCCGAACATCGCCACCGTGTGCTGGAGGCCCAGCACGGTCTTCTTGGGAGCGCTGATCGTCTCCACGTGATACCTCCATCGAGCTTGCCGTTGCGTGTGACCCACACATGC
>CP070681.1:1599165-1607009 GCA_020352575.1 Acidimicrobiia bacterium
CCGGTCCTCCAGAGGATGCTCGCCTTGTGGAGTAGTGCGCCGGCACCGACCGCACTCTCCATGCGGTCGGCGATCAGGGCGAGCGAATCGTCCACGTGCCGCTCCGCCTCCTCGGTCTCACCCTTCAACCACAGGGCGGTCCCAGTCAGGCCTCTCGCCCTGGCCTGGTTCTCCACGTCGCCGAGGCGAATGAAGATCTCCTCCGCCGCCGCACCGAACTCCTCCAACTCTTCGCGTGTGGCAGCACAGTCACCAGCCTCGATGAGCGCCAACCCGCGCTCGGCGTCGGTGACCGCTGCATCCGCCGCCTGGCGATACAGCTCGATCGCTCGCTTGGCATCGAGGCGACTCGCGCGGGCTCCGGCGGCCATGAGCGCCGCGTATCCCCTGCTCCGCAACTCTTCGCTCGGGTCGGACTGCAGTCGGATCGCCTCGCCGAAGTGATACGCCAGGACCTCGGCAACATCGATCATGCGATCGCGGCTCGTCGCTTCCATCCACCGCCCGATCTGCTCGTGTCGGCCGGCGCGGTCGGCCCGGGAGAGCCGGCCATAGGCAACGTCCCGGATGAGCGCGTGGGAGAACGTCCACTCCTCCTCACCCTCGATGGACGACTTCTTGATGGAGCGGACCAGGTCCCGTTGGGCAAGACGGCGCAGGGACGAGCGGATGTCGTCTCGCGACATCGGAAGGAGGAACCCGACCGCGCCCGACCAGAACACCTTGCCGACCACGGCAGCCGCCTGCAGCACGCTCCGATCAGAAGGGTCCAGGAGGTCGAGGCGTGCGGCCGTGATTGCCTGCACGGAGTCGGGCAGCGCCAGTTCGTCGATGCGCTCGGCCGAACCCTGCTCCTCGATGAGGCGCACGAACTCAGTCGCGTAGAGGGGGATCCCACCGCAGCGCTCCAGAAGGCGTTGCTGGGCCTCGGCCGTCATGAGACGTCCCGGGAGGAGGTCGGCGAGGAGTCGCTTCGTGTCCTCATCCCCCAGCGGGCTCAGCCCGATCGATGCAGCATTGACCTTCCCAGCTCCCCACGTCGGCCGATCGCGGAGCAACTGGGGTCGGGCGGTCGTGATGAGCAGGATCGGGGAGTCGACGGTCTGATCGATGAGGTACTCGAGGAACTCGACGAGGGCATCGTCGGCCCAGTGGAGGTCCTCGATGACGAGGATGAGCGGGTTCCGGGCCGCCAGCGCCTCGAAGTAGCGCAGCCACGCGTTGAACAACTCGCCGCGCTCGACAGTCACCTCGGAGTCATCGGTGCCGGCGAGCGGCGCCACGCGAGACAGGATCCAATCCGCCTCGGCATGGTCGTCCACGAGCGCGCGAACCGAGTCGCGGAGTTTCTGTTGGGCCTGCCATGGTGGATCGGAGTCGAAGATGCCTGCCTGTGACTTCACGACCTCGCCGAGCGCCCAGAAGGTGATGCCCTCGCCGAGCGGGAGACAGCGTCCCTGCCGCCACCACACCACGTCGGAACGGCCGTCGACGACCTTCCAGAACTCCTGCATGAGGCGGCTCTTCCCGACGCCCGGCTCACCAACGATGGTGACGAACTGGGTGGTCTCCTCACGAAGTACGCGCTCGAACGTGTCGACGATGAGGCGCAGCTCGCTGTCCCTCCCGACGAAAGGTGTTGCAGCGAGGTCCTCGATCGCAACGCCGTAGCGGCCCTTCGGGTTCGTGGGCTGCCAGATCGGGACCGGCTCGGTCTTGCCCTTCAGTTCCACGGCTGGCAGCGCCCGGAAGTCGATCATCTGGTTCGACGCGAGATAGGTGCGCTCGTCGACCACGACGCCACCGACTGGGGCAACGCCCTCAAGCCTCGAGGCCGTGTTCACGACGTCGCCAACGATGCCGACCTTGTCCTTACGGGAACGATCGACCTGCACCACTGCCTCGCCGGTGGTGATACCAACCCTCACGGCCAGGCCGAGCCCGGGGTGCTCCTGGTTCAGTCGCTCCACGCCCTCCTGGATACGAAGCGCGGCACGGACGGCGCGCTCGGGATCGTCCTCATGGGCCGTGGGCACACCGAACACGGCGAAGACGCCGTCACCGAGGAGTTTCTCGACGCGACCGTCGTAGCCCTCGATCTGCTCCCTGACGAGACGGTGATACAGCGTGAGACGCTCCCCCGCCTCCTCGGGATCCACTGACTCCGTGTGGGAGGTGAACCCGGCCAGGTCTGTGAACAGCGCCGTGATGATACGCCGCTCCTCTGCGACCTCGACCGGTGGCGGGTCCTCGGCGGCGGTCGGGGCGAACGAGGGAGGGGGTTGCGGCGTGGCCGGGGCACCACCGACCGGTGTGCCGCACTCGAGGCAGAACT
This sequence comes from Acidimicrobiia bacterium, assembly GCA_020352575.1. Taxonomy (GTDB): domain Bacteria; phylum Actinomycetota; class Acidimicrobiia; order Spongiisociales; family JAENVV01. Next base: position 1,601,501 of record CP070681.1, read on the forward strand.
TGGCGGCGTCCGGGAGTTGTGTGCCGCAGTTCTCACACGTCAGGGCGAGCCTCGAGCCGCACTCCATGCAGAACTTGGCCCCCGATGGAGCCTCGGTCCCACACGATGCACAGGTCACAGCCACCCGGCGATGGTACGGGCACCGGTGGGCGAGCGCCATCGGATCCGTGCAACACTCCCCGCATGCGGCGGATCGCCCTCGTGTCCCTCCTCGTCCTCATCGTCAGCTGCTCCGAACCGGCAGACCTCGTGATCGGCGACTCCGTCGGCCCCGACTTCGAGGCCGTCGCCCTCGAGTTCTGGGATGAGTTCGAGGAATTCGCCACAGACCGCCTCGACTGCTTCGGTCCCGTCACTCTGGAGGCCTCGTTCGAGATCGAGGATCGGGCCGTCTACGAGTGGACTACGAAGACAATCGTGGTACGGGTCCCCCACTCCCCCGAGTCCTTGCGGGGGTCGCTCGTCCATGAGTTGGTCCACCACGTGGAACGCGAGTGCTCGGAACACGAGGACTTCCGAGCTGACTACCTCTCGGCCATGGGCTTTCCGACCGACGCCGACTGGTACGCCGGGGACCGATGGGCGACGACGCCATCGGAACGTTTCGCCGAAGCGACGGTCGAGGTGATGCTCGGGGCACGAGAGCGCACGGGCGACGTCCTGCTGTCCGAGGAGGAATTAGTGATCGCAGCCCTCTGGTGGGAGGGTCGCTAGAGCGCCACCTTGCCTTCGACCTCGATGCCGTGGACCTCACCCGTCGGCTCGAACCCGAGCCCCCGATAGAACGGCTCGGGGCCACCCTCCCCCGGCACCCACGACACATAGAGGTCGGTTGCCCCACTGGAGCGCGCCTCTTCCATGACCAGTCGGACCGCCGCAGCACCGAAGCCGCTCCGCTGATGGTCGGCGGAGATCATCATGCGCCACAGGTACCAGACGGGGTGCTCCTCGGTCGGGAGGGCGACCATCAGGAAGCCGACGAGGTCGTCATCCGACAGGATCGCCCGCGGCCAGGCACGGGTCGACACATACGCCTCAGCAAGGGAGATGGCGTTCGGGGCCACCATCTCCTCCTGTCCTGGGGCTACCGAGAGGTCGATGACCTCTCGCACGTTGTCCTGCGTCACGAGTTCGAGTCGAACGGCCATGGGTCCACTCAAGCAGTATGAGGAGGGGCCACGGGCCGCAATTTCGAACGCACCGGTACCATGGGCGTCCCGGGGCTGTAGCTCAGTTGGCAGAGCACCTGGTTTGCAACCAGGGGGTCAGGGGTTCAAATCCCCTCAGCTCCACTCACCCTCCCTCGACTGCTCCGACATTCGAGTCCCAACACTGCTCGGTACCCTCGCCGCATGGACACCCGGCTGCTTCCACCCACCAACGAGGGGCTCCACATCGCAGGGGGGATCCTGAGAGACGGCGGGCTCGTCGGCTTCCCGACCGAAACCGTCTACGGCCTAGGTGGCAACGCGCTGGACTCGAGTGCTGCATCGCGGATCTTCGCCGCCAAGGGACGTCCCGCGGACAACCCACTGATCGCCCACGTACCCGATGTGGATCACTTGGACGGCCTCGCCTCCCCCACGCCGTTGGCGCTCCGCCTCGCCGAGGAGTTCTGGCCTGGGCCACTCACCATCGTGCTGGATGCCCATCCCCACGTCCCGCGGACCACCACCGCCGGGCTCTCCACGGTCGCCGTTCGGGTGCCCGATCACCCGGTTGCGATCGCCCTCCTCGAACAGGCAGAAGTGCCCATCGCCGCGCCATCGGCGAACCGCTCAGGACGTCCTTCTCCCACCACGGCCCACCATGTCATGACCGACCTGGGCGGAAGCATCGAGGCCGTGATCGATGGTGGCCAGTGCGTCATCGGCGTCGAGTCCACAGTGGTGGACGCACGGGGCGACGAACCAGTGGTCCTCCGCGAAGGGGCCGTCACGAGGGAGGATCTCGGCGTGGGGCACGGCCAAGTCGGGGGAGACCTCTCTGCTTCCCCCGGCACACGCCACACGCACTACCGACCCACAAGCAGGGTCGTCATCGCCCCGGAGGGGAAGGGCGCTGAGGTGGCCATGAAGGCATCGGCATTCGAGTCCGTCGGTCTCGTCTCCCGGGGCCCCGTGCCGGAAGGTGTCTCGTCGCTCGGCCGGTTCGACCGGCCCGGCGAACTGGCCGCACTGCTCTACGGGGCCATGCGGGATGCCGAAGCCGCGGGACTAGCTGTCCTCGTCTTCGAAGCGGTCCCAGAGGTCGGTGTCGGTCGCGCGGTGATGGACCGCCTGCGGAGGGCCGCCGGCTAGGCCCTTCGAGCGTCGAACCACAGGTCGATTGCTGTGCTCCCCTCCGGCACATCCTCGCCGGGCCGGGCGACGATCGGGCGCAGGCGTTCTGAGAGGTCGTCGATCACCAGTCCGTCGAGCAACGGCCGGATTCGATCCTCCGTCCAGAGGATCTCGGGTACCTGGGGCCCCGAATAGCCGTCCGTGAGGTTGCGGAGGTCGTGGCCGAGGCCGATGAACCGCCCACCGGGTGCGAGTGCACGCCTGGCCACGTCGAAGAGTTCGACCATGTGGGTGTCGGTGAAGTGGACGAAGAACAACATGACGAGGTTGAACGTCGGCTCGGGCTCGTAGACGAACACATCATCGACGACGAACTCCCCTTCGAGTCCTCGCTCCCTGGCCATCTCCTTCGCCCTCTCGATCGCCACCTCGGAGAAGTCCACGCCAACGACATCCCACCCCAGCGAGGCGAGGTAGAGCGCGTTGCGCCCCTCACCGCAGGCGAGGTCGAGCGCCCTGCCGGGAGGTACGCCCTCGACGGCGGGTGGCAGCAACTCGTTGGGCTGCTGCGACCAGAGGAAGTCGACTTCCGTGTACCGGTCGTCCCATGCGTGGCGGTCCATGGGGCGACGCTATCGAAGATGCCCAACTTCGGGCGGTGTCCTACACTCGCGGCTCCTTCGGGCCCATAGCTCAGTCCGGTTAGAGCGCTGCCCTGATAAGGCAGAGGTCCCTGGTTCAAGTCCAGGTGGGCCCACAACGAGTGAAGACCCCCCTTACGGGGGTCTTCGGTCGTTCCGGGGTCATGTGGGGTAGGAACCAGCTGGCGAAGCCACTGGTTCAAAACGAGCCGGAGGCGAGTCGCGAGGATCCGCCGAAGGCGGACCGCACGCTTGTCCAGGTGGGCCCACCTCCGCACGAGGGACGTCGCTTTGGAGCTACCCCCGCCCCAACGCTGCCACGAGCCCCTCGACGTCGTCGGTGCCGATCCGAAACGCGGCGTCATCACCCTGTTCGTCCCGGTACCGGACCTCGACCGGGTAGGACCGACCCGAGACCTCGACCACCGGGGCGCCACCGAAGTGCTCGGCGAACCGCTCGGTGTCGATGGTCGCCGAGGTGATCACCACCTTGAGGTCGGGCCGCCGGGGAAGCAGCGTCGAGAGGTAGCCGAGGAGGAAGTCGATGTTGAGGCTCCGCTCGTGGGCCTCGTCGATGATGAGGGCGTCGTATCGAAGGAGGTCGGGGTCCGAGTGGATCTCATTGAGGAGGATCCCATCGGTCATCACCTTCACGAGCGTCTCATCGCCTACCCGATCGGTGAACCTCACCGTGTAACCCACGAGCGCACCGATCCGCGAGCCCATCTCCTCAGCCACCCGCTCGGCGATCGACCGGGCGGCGATGCGACGGGGCTGGGTGTGGCCGATGAGGCCTGTCCGGCCCGCACCCGCCTCGAGGAGGAGCTTCGGCAGCTGGGTGCTCTTGCCCGACCCGGTCTCGCCGGCGACCACCACGACCTGGTGCGCCCGAAAGGTGTCGAGGAGTTCGGCCCGCCATTCGGTGATCGGGAGGTCGGGATACTCGAGCTTCGCCGGAATGAGCGAGGGGCGGCGCTCGGCCCGCTTCGCAGCCGCGTCGAGTTCCCGCTCGATGATCCCGAGGACCTCGGTGCGCTTCTTCTCCGAGCGAATGCGCGAGGCACCGCCGATCCGCTTTCGGAAGGCGAGTCGGTCGGCGGGGAGGAGGTCGTCGGTGCGCGCGCTCAGGACGCGAACGGAGGCCATGCGGCCATGTTCCCAGACCACCCGCGCTGGGCGGTTGGATTCAGTGTCGGAAGTGCCGGGCGCCGGTGAACACGAGGGCGATCCCGTGCTCGTCGGCAGCGGCGATCACCTCTTCGTCGCGTACGGAGCCCCCGGGCTCGATCACGGCGGTGACGCCGACGGCCGCAAGGGCATCGATGCCATCCCTGAAGGGGAAGAACGCATCCGAGGCGGCGACGCCACCAGCCGACCGGTCACCCGCCCGCGCGACCGCCCGTTCAGAGGCACCGACGCGGCTCTGGTCACCTGCCCCCACCCCGATCGCGGCACCGTCCTTGCAGATGACGATGGCATTCGACTTCGTGTGTGCGGCCACACCCCACGCGAATCGGAGGTCGGCAGCCTCGGCATCGGTCGGCTGGCGAGCTGAGACGACATCCCACTTCTCCTCGGCGCTGATCGCGTCCCGGGTCTGCAGCACGAAGCCGCCATCGATACGCCGGAAGTCGGGATCCGCGAGGTCGGGACACACGCCTTCGATGAGCCGGAGGTTCTTCTTCTTGGTGAAGGCGTCAGCGGCCTCGGCGGTCACCGACGGTGCAATGACCACCTCGACGAACCCGGCCCCGGTGATCCGCTCGGCGGTCTCCCCATCGAGTGGCCGGTTGAGGGCAACGATCCCTCCGAAGGCCGAGAGCGGGTCACAGTCCCAGGCCGAGGTGAAGGCGTCCGCAATGGAGTCGGCCTGCGCAACACCGCACGCGTTGGCGTGCTTGATGATCGCCACGGTGGGGGTGTCCGTGAACTCGTGGACGAGCCTCCACGCGGCCTCCGTGTCGAGGTAGTTGTTGAAGCTCATCTCCTTGCCCTGGAGCTGGGTCATGCGACGCCACCACGGATCCGCCTCGACGTCGGCGTACGCGGCCGCTGGCTGGTGGGGGTTCTCCCCATACCGGAGCGAAGCCCTGCGTTCGAGCGCGATGGCGTGCCGAACGGGTGGGAACTCATTCCGCTCCAGCCACCGGACAACGGCTGCGTCGTACGAAGCGGTGTGGAAGAACGCCTCCTTGGCAAGGGCGAGGCGGAGGTCGTCGTCGAGGCCGCCTGCCTCCACGGCAGCGGCCACCTCCTCGTACCGGGACGGATCAGTGACGATCCCGACCCACGCATGGTTCTTCGCGGAGGCTCGCACCATGGCGGGGCCGCCGATGTCGATCTGTTCGATCGCCTCGGCGTGTGTGACGGATTCGTCCGCGACCGTTTCGCGGAACGGGTAGAGGTTCACGACCACCAGTTGGAAGGGAGCGATCCCGCGCTCCTCGAGGTCGGCCACATGCGAGGGCTCACCGAGGTTGGCGAGGATGCCGCCATGGATGTTGGGGTGGAGGGTCTTCACCCGACCGCCGAGCATCTCTGGTGCCCCGGTCACTTCACCGACTGGTGTCACCGGCACGCCGGCCT
>CP070681.1:1607109-1611934 GCA_020352575.1 Acidimicrobiia bacterium
CCCGAAGGACTCCGGTGGTAGTAGTGCTCACCTCGAGTTGGTCGTCGAGTCGACCGAGTCCGAGCGCGACGAGATTGGTCTCGATGATGTCGCCGATCGCCTCCAGGTCGTTCACGACGGACAGCAGTGAAAGGATCTCCTCGCCGTCATCCTGCGACAGCTTCTGCTTGGAGACTTCTCCGAGGTACGTGATGATGTGGCCGTGGAGGTCGTCGATCTCGTCGTCCATTTGCTCGATCTCGAGGAGGACGCCACGGTCGCCAGAGAGCACCGCAGGCAGGATGAGGTCGAGCATCGTGCTGATGCGGCTCGCCATGCGGAGCATCTCGAGCCTGGCGCGATCGAGTGCGAGTCCCGGCGTCTTCAGGAGACCGCGATCGAGGTACTTCGCCACGATGCGGGCTTCCTCGGCAGGGTCCCGATCGGGAGCGAGACGCGTGACGAATGTGGCTAGTTGTGACGTGAAGCCCAGGAAGAGCGCGGCGTTCACGATGTTGAAGATGGAGTGGGCGTTGGCGACCTGTCTTGCAGTATCGGTACTCGTCGCCATCACCCAGTCGGCGAGGAGGCCGACGAACGGCAGCCACAGGACCACGCCGATGATGTTGAAGAAGGTGTGTGCGTAGGCAGCCCTGAGTGCCGTCCTTGGTTTGGCGACAGCGGCGAGGAGTGCGGTTGCCGAGGTGCCCACGTTTGCCCCGAGCACCAGTGCGATGCCTGCGTCGAGGCCAATGAGACCTTCGGCGGCGAGGACGATCACGATGCTGGTCGTGGCGGATGACGACTGGACGAGGGCGGTGAAGAGGGCGCCGACGGCGATGCCGAACAGCGGGTTCGACAGTGAGGCCATGAGGTCCATGAACGGCTCGTAGGTACGGAGGGGGCGCATCGCCTCGCCCATGAGGCCCATCCCGAAGAACACGAGGCCGAGGCCGAGGAGTGCTTGTCCCCTCGCCTTCGTCGATGGGGATCGCCCGGCGAGCGACAGCGCGAACCCAGCGGCGACGGCGGCGAGGGCGTAGTCGGTGACCTTGAAGGCGATGATCTGGGCGGTGATCGTGGTGCCGACGTTGGCCCCGAGGATCACGCCGATGGCCTGTGCGAGTGTCATCAACCCCGACGACACGAAACCGACGACCAGGACGGTGGTGACCGACGATGACTGGATGACTGCGGTGACGCCTGCTCCGGTGATCGCCCCGAGGAACCGGTTGTTGGTGAGGCGGACGAGGAGTCGGCGAAGGCGACCGCCCGCCATGAGCCTGAGCGACTCGCTCAGGCCGTCCATCCCGTGGAGGAAGATCGCCAAGCCACCGAACAAGCCGAGGAGCAATACCCAGGTGTCGATGCCCCCATCGGCTTGGAAGAAGAAGGATGTCACGAACTCACCGGGTGTCTGCTCTGAAGGGAAGGTTGCAAGAACATAGCGCGAGGGTTCCCCGCAGACCCGGCAGGTGGTATGGGGCCGGGACCCTAGGAGCGGTCCTCGGCGGGCTCGTCGTAGTAGTCGAGCTGGTCGATCGGCAGGATCATCGAACTCACGAGGTTCAACAGGTGCGCGGCGATGCGCTTCATGAACCGGTAGAAGAGCGCACGCGCAACGGCATCGGATGCGGCGCCCTGGGACGCGTGGGCTTCCCGTACGGCGGCGTCGCACACGCTGGTGAACTCGTCAACCCTCTCGCAGAAGGCCTGGGCGGCGTCGATGTCGCTCGACTCAAAGATCTCCGAGGCCTCGGCGATGAAATCGCCGACGAGTTCCCTGTGCTCGGCGAGTACGTCGGCGTCGGGACCCTCCGTGAGATCTGCTCCGTACCTGGCGAGGTCATAGAGGTTCTTCGCGTAGTCGCCGACCCGTTCCACGTCCTTCACGACGCTCATGTAGGCCAGCACGATCGGGAGGTAGGTGTCGGGGCCTCGGACGGCTCCGTGCACCATGAGCTTCTGCCGGACCTCCTCCTGGCCGCGGTCGATCTGCTTGTCCGTGCGTCGGACCTTCTTCCTGGCTTCCTTCGACTTCCCCGCACCGAACACAGCCTCGGTGGCTGTGTCGTAGACGATGGCGGCGTTCTGGAGCATCCCAACGAGGATCGCCTCGACCTCTTCGATGGGGGTGTGATCGGATGAGCGGAAGAATGCAAGGACCATTGCGGGGCTCCTTCAGAAGAGGATGATTCCGAGTACTGGGAGGCCGAAGAAGGCTCCGACCACATAGGCGAATGCGAGCCACTTCCGTTCCTGTGCCACCGAGGTGAGTGCCTCTGCGGCACGAACGGGCAAGTAGCGGAACCGCGGGATGGGGTAGATGAGGAGGATTCCGGCCAGGTTGAACAGCGTGTGTGTGATCGCGATCGTGAGGGCATCCACCGACCCTGCGCCGACGGCTGCGATGAGCGCAGTAATCGTGGTCCCGACATTGGCGCCGAGTGTGATGGGATAGGCATTCCGGAGGGCCAAAACACCTGCGGCGCACAGCGGGATGAGGATCGATGTCGTGATCGACGAGGACTGCACCGAGATCGTGACCAGGGCGCCAACGACCATACCGACGACTCCCGAACGGGCCAGTGCCTCGTTCAGCGATCGCTCAATCCGCTCTACGACGAGGAGTCGCATGTTCCTCGTGATGCTGGACAGCGCCACGAAGATGAGGCCGATACCCGTGATCGCCACGAGGATCGGGAAGGCAACAGGATGATCCGTGATGAGGGCGGGGACCTCTTCGACCAGGCCGGCACCCCACTTCACAGCCGCCTTGATCGGGCTGTCGAACGTACCGCCGCTCGCCGAGCCGCCGAGTAGTTCGGCGAGCGCTGTCGCCGACCGGGAGAGGAACCCGGTGGCGAGTTCGAGTGGGAGGAAGACGGCGACGGCGAAGAAGTTGAAGAAGTCGTGCATCGTCGCTGCGGCGAATGAACGGGAGAACTCGGCGGAGCGGCGGACGTGGGTGAGGGCCACGAGGGTGTTCGTGACGGTGGTGCCGATGTTGGCCCCCATGATCATGGGGATGGCGGTCTCGACGCTCACCACGCCTGAGGCAACGAGCCCAACAATGGTGGAGGTGCTCACCGACGACGACTGCACGAGGACGGTGGCGAGGATGCCTGCGAGGAGGCCAGCGATCGGACTGGACACCGCAGCGAAGACGGCGTCGGTGTACTCGGCCCCCAGGCCCTTGATGCCTCCCTCGAGCATCTTGACGCCGACGAGGAAGAGGTAGAGGAGCGCGACCACGAGCACGGCGCGTGCCCACGACGGCAAGCGACGGGCGTCCTGTTGCTGGTCGGTCACGTGTGGTTCACCGGGTGATCGGGGCGCGGAAAGATAGCGAGTCATTCCGGGGCCCGGATCCGAGCCCCGCCTCCCTGTACGGTTCGCCCACATGCACGATGTCTACGCCTACGGGGTCATCGCCGCCAGCACGGTTGTGGAGCTGGAGAGCGCCTATCCGGAGGAAGCCGGCTACGCCGAGATCCGCCGCGTCCATCGGGCCTTCGGTGGCGAGGCGGCGGGCGGCGCCCACGTGCTTGCCCGGCTCGGCATCCCGACGAAGTTGGTCGGCAGTCTGCTCGGCACCGACGGTGCCGCCGATCGAGCCGTGGAACTTCTCTCCGATGCAGGCGTCGACTGCTCGGGGATCGCTCAGGTCGAGGGGTCGGGGGTGACCGAACTCATCGTCTCCTCGGGTGCGGAGCGGACGATCTTTGCCACCTACGGGGAGATGCTCGCCGAGCGTGCATGGGTGAAGCCTGAACGAAGCGATGTGTCGGCCAGCAAGGTGGTGTGCCTCGACTCGTTCTTCGGGGATGACTCCGAGCAGGTGGCCGAGTGGTGCCTGCAGGACGGCATCCCCTACGTCACGGTCGACGCTCCTCCCGAAGCCATGGTGACCGAGCACGCTACGGCAATCGTCGTGTCCGGGGAGTACGCCTCCTCCAACTTCGAGGCCGAGCCCGAGGACGTCCTCCAGGAATACGCCAGTCGATGTGGCGGGCTGGCGATCCTGACCCAGGGCGCCGGCCCGGCCCTCTTCCGACGGGGATCAGGGCGGACCCGAGAGATGCCCCCGTTCGATGTCCCGGTGGTCGACACCATGGGAGCGGGGGACAGCTTCCGCGCCGGTGTCGCCCTCGGGATCCTCCGGGGTCTGGACGATGCCGAGACGGTTCGAACCGCAAGTGCGATCGCAGCGATGGTGTGCCAGACGGTCCCGGGCGTGCTCGGAAGCCCAACTCCTGCGGATCTCGCGGCGTTCCTTTCGTCCCGGGGTGGCTGAGCCCCGCAACCTGCGCCTGCGTACGATGGCGTCCCCGTGCCCACCGGAGTGCGGGGAGAGGAGGACCCATGGCCGATTCCACCGACTCCGGGACGAGGTCGCCCCGACCGGCGAGGTCCTCAAGGAGTGCGACGATGCTTCTGGGGATGGGTGCACCTACGTGGAAGGGGCGTTGGCCTTTGCGACGAGCTGACCGCCAGTGGGCTCGACTCAGTCGGCCGCTCGCTGTGGCGCTCGTCGCGGCGGCGTGTTCGGCGGGCACCCCCACCGAGATCCCTACCGAGACGACCAGGCCCGTGCCCACGATCCCGCCGGTCGAGGTGAGTGACTGGGTGCTCGTTGACACCATCGGGCCGCCGGAGGTCACCTTCGTGACCCCGAACCACCTCGCTCTCGATCGGGCCGGGAACCTCTACGTGACCGAGTTCGCCGGAGGGAGGGTGCTCGTGTTCGACCGAGAGTTCTCTCTCGTCACCGAGTGGGCAGGACCGGGCCTCGAGGTCGGGCAGTTGGAGCAGCCGACCGGGATTGGCGTGAGGGACGACGGCG
>CP070681.1:1612034-1615436 GCA_020352575.1 Acidimicrobiia bacterium
CAGCGACCGAGCACCACTACCAGCCCGGCTACCTGTTCATCCCCTTCGGGACGTACCGGCCCGACGAAGTGGTGAAGCAGACGAAGCGCTTCATCCCAGCCGGCGTCACCAAGCTCGACGAGCAGGTGGCCCGGGTCGACACCAATGCCAACACGGTGCACCTCGCCTCCGGCGAGGAGCTCATGTACGACCAGCTCGTCATCGCCACTGGGACGTCCCCCCGCCCCAGCGAGACCCCTGGCCTCGAAGGCCCCGAGTACGGCAGGACCGTGCATGACTTCTACACCCTCGAGGGTGCCACGAACCTGCGCGACGCCTTGGCGAACTTCACCGGCGGCAAGCTCGTCGTCAACCTCATCGAACTCCCCATCAAGTGCCCGGTCGCACCGCTGGAGTTCACGTTCCTCGCCGAGTCGTTCTTCGCCGAGCGCGGCATGCGCGACCAGGTCGAGATCACCTACGTGACCCCCCTCGAGGGCGCGTTCACGAAGCCGGTCGCGTCGAAGGAACTCGGCGACATGCTCGACAGCCGCAAGATCGCCCTCGAGGCGGACTTCTACCTCGAACGGGTGGACGCCGACGAGAAGAAGCTGGTCTCGTACGACGAACGTGAAGTCGACTACGACCTGCTGGTGACCGTCCCGCTCAACTTCGGCGCTGACTTCGTCGCCGAGAGCGGCCTGGGTGACGAGCTCAACCATGTGAACGTCGACCACTACACGTTCCTCGCCAACGGCACGGACAACGTGTTCGCGGTGGGCGATGCGGCGAACCTCCCGACCTCGAAGGCCGGCTCGGTTGCCCACTTCGCCATCGATGTGTTCACCGAGAACTTCCTCGACCACATCGAGGGGCGCCCGATGACCCACGCCTTCGACGGTCACGCCAACTGCTACATCGAGTCGGGCCACGGCAAGGCCATGCTCATCGACTTCAACTACACCACCCAGCCGCTGAAGGGGAAGTTCCCGGTGCCCGGAGTGGGGCCGTTCAGCCTCCTCGAAGAGACCGAGATGAACCACTTCGGGAAGATGATGTTCAAGTGGATCTACTGGAACATCCTCCTCCCCGGCAAGGACCTCCCGCTGCCGGCAGCCATGTCGATGGCCGGGAAGATCGAGGTGGACGCGTGAGCACCGGCACGCTCGATCGCACCGAGCGACTCGAAGCGAAGCTCGACGGCCTCACCGAGCAGGTGGCGTTCATCGCCACCGAGGTGGCCGCCCAGCAGCGGCGCCGGGAGTCGATGGAGGAGCTCACCGGTGACCTCATGCCCCTGGCCACACGTGGTCTGGCTGCGGTCAGTGCCGAACTCGACGACGCGGACATCTCGCTCGGCGACCTCAAGCGACTCGCCGTGCGGGTGGCCGCTTCTGCCGACCGCCTGGAGGGCCTGCTCGCCCAACTGGACTCGATCCAGGAACTGGCGGCGATCGCCTCGCCGTTCGCCACGAACGCGGTGGCCTCGCTCACCGCCCGGTTCGCCGAGATGGACGAGAAGGGCTACTTCACCTTCATCCAGCAGGCCGGCGGCATCGTCGACCAGATCGTCACGAACTACTCCGAGGAAGATGTCGCGTCCCTCGGAGACAACGTGGTCCTCATCCTCGACACCGTCAAGGAGATGACCCAACCAGACATCATGGGACTGCTCCGCAGCACCGCCACGGCGCTCCACGAGCAGGCAGACCATGTCGAGCAAGGGGACGAAGAAGTGCCCTCGATGTTCGGCCTGCTCGCCCAGATGCGCGACCCCCAAGTCCGGCTCGGCCTCCAGCGTGCCCTCGGCATGCTCAAGTCGATCTCCGGCACGCAACCCGGAAGCAGCAACTCAGAGGAGAGGAACTGATGGCTGTCACCACCATCGCCGGCGCCGACATCCACGTCGACGACGACGGATTCATGACTGAGTACGACGAGTGGTCCGAGGACCTGGCGGGCGAGCTCGCCAGGGCGATCGGCATCGAGCTCACCGATGCCCACTGGAAGGTCATCACCTTCCTGCGTGAGGACTACAAGGAGCAGGGCGAGACCGCCACGCTCCGCCGTGTGACGACGGCCGGTGGGATCCCGACGAAGGAGCTGTTCCAGCTCTTCCCGAAGAAGCCCGCCCGCAAGATGGCCTACGTGTCGGGGCTCCCGAAGCCCGTCGGCTGCGTGTAGAGAGGAGCCGTTGCAGATGACGACCACTGAGACCAAACCGTTCGTTCCCGACTTCGGCGACGATGAGGAAGACAGGACGATCGCCTTCGTGTGCTCGAAGGGTTCGCTCGACATGGCGTACCCAGGACTCATCATGGCCAACGGTGCCATCGAGTCCGGCATGGAAGCCCACTTGTTCTTCACGTTCTGGGGCATGGACATGATCACCAAGAAGCGCCAGGACCACCTGCACTTCTCGCCGGTTGGCAATCCGGCTGCCCACATGCCCGCGGCACTTGCGCCGCTGCCCGGCATGCAGACCATGGCCACCTCCATGATGAAGAAGCAGATCGCCGACCTCGGCATCCCGTCGGTGCCCGAGTTCATCGCCCACCTGTCCGAAATGGGCGCCCACTTCTGGGCGTGCCGGCTCTCGGTCGACATGTTCGGCCTCGAGCGCGAGGACATGATCGATGAGCTCGAGGGCATCCTCAATGTCTCGGACTTCATCGAGATCACCAAGGACGCGGAGATCATGTTCATCTGAGCATGCTGCGCTCGGGTGGAGGGGGCGGTGCCTGTGCACCGCCCCCTTTCTCGTGGGTGGGGTTCGTTTCGGACCGGCGAATGGTCAGCAACGGAGCGTGAAACGGGAAATCGGGGAAGATCTGTTTTTTCTCCTCAAGGCTGCGTACCTGACGTCGAAAACACGACACGCCATTCCCGAGAAGGAGTTCACCCACATGGCACGTACACGATCGACCCTGAACGTCGTCTCTGCGGCGCTCGCCCTCTTCATCATGGCCTTCCTGGTCTGGGACGCCTCGTCGGCGGCCTTCACGGCCACTACGTCTGAGCAGGTCAACGACGTTGCTGCAGCCTCACTGGAGCTGTCGGACAACGGCCAGGTCGAGCTCGCCTTCGACAACCTCGTGGTGTACCCGAACCAGTCGTACGAGAGCTGTGTGACGATCACCTACACCGGCACCGCCGATCAGGCCAACCTCTCGGCGGTCGCTGTCGATGCGGTCCTGGACACTCCTGCGAACGACCTGACGCCGCTCCTCACGGTTGACGTCGACGAGGTGGCTGCTTGCACCGAGGCGGTGGACAGCGCCATCGAAGTCCTTCAGGCAGGAGCCTGGATCTCCAACTGGACGCCGAACGGAAACAATGACTCGCAGATCTACAAGGTCACTCTTTCCATGGCGGACACGAGCAACCCTGCTGTGATGGGCGATACCGCAGGCTTCACTGTCT
>CP070681.1:1615536-1622220 GCA_020352575.1 Acidimicrobiia bacterium
CGGCGAGTGCCCGGTACCGCTCGAATGCCGCCTCGGAGATGAGCTCCATGATCTCGTCCCAGCGCTCGAGGACGCTGTCGGGCTGTCGGGCGCTTCGGTGGAGGAGGGATGCTTCGACCACCGACGCCAGGGTGAGCTCGAGCGTGCGCCGGGCCATCCTCGGGAGGGCGTACTTGTCCGAGATGACCTCGCCCTGCTCGGTGAGCTTCATCGGGCCATCCACCACGCCCCATGGCTGGGCGAGGATCGCCTCATGGGTCGGGCCGCCACCGCGACCCACCGTGCCACCCCGGCCGTGGAAGAGGCGAAGGACCACGCCATGGCGGTTCGCGACGTCACGGAGGTCCCGTTGGGCCTTGTAGATCTCCCACTGCGACGTGGTGATCCCGCCGTGCTTGTTCGAGTCCGAGTAGCCGAGCATGACCTCCTGCACGTCGCCGCGGAGGCGCACCACCTCCCGGTACGACTCGACGGACAGCAGGTCGTCGAGCAGTCGGCCGGCGTCGCGAAGCTCGGTGATGGTTTCGAGGAGCGGTACGAAGCCGATCGAAGCCGTACCCGAGGCGAGGTCGATGAGCCCGGCCTCCTTGGCGAGCACCGCCGCAGCCAGCACGTCATCGGTGTCCCTCGTCATCGAGATGATCGACGACTCGACGACCTGCGGCCCGAAGCGGGCATGGGCATCCCGCACGGCCTCGAAGGCGCCGAGCACGTGCATCGATGCGTCCGAGAGCCGCACCGCCCGGGTGAGCAGCGGCCGTGGTGACGCCAACTCATCGGCGAGCAGCGTCGTCCGCTCGGACCGAGACAGGTGGTCCCACTCGATCCCTACGCGTTGCATCGCCTCGGCGATCGCTCCCGACAGGAGTTCGGCGTGCTCCCGGACATCCATGGTGGCGAGGTGGAAGCCGAACGCCTGCACGTTTCGGGTGAGCCGTGCCAGTACGCCGTCGGCAATCGCCTCGCCGCGGTTGACGCGGAGGCTGGCATCGATGAGGTCCAGCTCCTCGAGCAGGTCGGCGGGGGAGAGGTAGTCCTGGCCCGGCTCGTGACGGGCGCCCGTGGCGATCCGTGTCTTCGTGCGGTTGATCCGTTCGTGGATGAACGCCAACTTGAGTCGGTACGGCTCCTCGGCGTTGAGGCGGCCGAACCGGTCCTGGACCTCGGGGAGAGACTCTGCGTCGGCCCTGAGCGAAACGAGGAGCGCCTCGGAGACGCCGATGATGCGGAGTGAGGTCGACAGTTCCTCCGCAACCCCCTCGACCGCCGTCCGGAGGGCGCGGAGGCCGTGCTCATGCTGGATCTCGAGGATCTCGGTGGTGAGCTCGGGCGTGACGTATGGGTTCCCATCCCGGTCGCCGCCCACCCAGGTGCCGAAGCGGAGCGGCTGCTCGACCGCGTCGCCCGCCAGGCCCATCGAGCGGACCTGGCTGACGTACTCCTCGAGCACATCGGGCATCACGTCCCGGAACAACTGGTCGAAGTAGTAGATCGTGGAACGTGCCTCGTCGACCGGTGTGGGGCGCTCGAGGCGCAGCTCGTCGGTCTGCCAGATCTGGTCGATGAGCTCGCTCACACGACGATCGAGCCGAGCGCGGTCCGCCTCCGATGCCCGAGGATCATTCCACTCGTCGAGCAGGTCGGCGATCCTGGCGAGCTTCCGGAGGATCGATCGGCGGCTCGCCTCGGTGGGATGGGCTGTGAAGACAGGGCGTAGTTCGAGACGTCCGAGCACCTCCTCGACGAGGTCGGGGGGGAGTCCCGCGTCCCGCACGGCATTGAAGGCGGTCGCAAGCCACTCCTCGCTGGTGCCCGTAGTGAGGTCCTCGACGCGGTGGTGCATCTCTGCGACGTTCGCAAGGTGGAAGTAGGTGGTGAACGCCCTCACGAGCAGCGTCATGGTGCGCACGTCCTGCGCTCGGAGCAGGGCGTTGAGGCGCTCGGAGGTCTCCATGGACGGCGCCTCACGGAGGTCCTTCGTGAGCTCGCGCACCTCCTCGACGAGGGCGAGGAACTGCGGGCCCTCTTGGCGGACCAGGGTCTCGCCCAACTGGTGGCCGAGCCGGCGGATGTCGTTGCGCAACGCAGCGTCGGTGGTCGTCATGACGGCCACCACGCTAGGCGGGCGGGGGAACAGGGTCGTCGGATCCGCGTAGCCTCGGCGCATACCTGCATGAGGAGTAGCGAGATGGGCGAGCGTCGCCGCAGTTGGGCCGAGCCGTACAAGATCAAGATGGTCGAGCCCATCCGGATGACGACCCGCGAAGCCAGGGAAGCGGCGATCCAGGAGGCGGGCTACAACTCCTTCCTCCTCCGATCCGAGGACGTCTACATCGACCTCCTCACCGACTCGGGCACCTCGGCGATGTCCGACCGCCAGTGGGGGAAGCTCATGGTCGGCGATGAGGCATACGCCGGTGCGCGGAGCTTCTACCGCCTCGTCGACGCGGTCCACGACATCTACGGCTACGAGGAACTCATCCCGACCCACCAGGGGCGGGGTGCTGAGCACATCCTCAGCCAACTGCTGATCTCCGAGGGCGACTTCGTCCCGGGCAACATGTACTTCACAACCACCCGGTACCACCAGGAGGCGGCCGGCGGCACCTTCGTCGATGTGATCGTCGACGAGGCCCATGACCCGACGTCGCTGTTCCCATGGAAGGGCAACGTGGACCTCGACAAGCTCAAGGCCCTCGTCGATGAGGTCGGTGCCGACAGGATCCCGTACATCTCCGTCGAGACGAACGTGAACATGGCCGGTGGCCAGCCGATGTCAATGGCGAACCTCCGGGCCACCCACGAGTACTGCTCGTCCGTCGGCATCCCCGTGATGCTCGACGCCACCCGCGCCCTCGAGAACGCCTTCTTCATCCAGCAGGGCGAGGAGGGATACGCCGACAGGCCGATCGCCGAGATCCTTCGGGAGATCTGCTCCTACTCCGAGGGCGCCACGGTGTCGTCGAAGAAGGACAACCTCGTGAACATCGGCGGCTTCCTCGCCGTGAGGGACGAAGACCTCGCCCGCCGGGCCCGGGCGATGCTGGTCGCCTTCGAAGGCCTCCACACATACGGGGGCATGGCCGGTCGCGACATGGAGGCACTCGCCGAAGGCATCCGTGAGATGGTCGACACGGACGACCACGTCCGCGCGCGGGTCGGCCAGGTGCAGTACCTCGGTGGCAAGCTCATAGATGCGGGCATCCCGATCATCCGCCCCGTCGGTGGGCATGGCGTCTTCCTCGACGCGGCAGCGATCCTCCCGCACATCCCCCAGGATGAGTTCCCCGCAGCCGCCCTCACGGCAGCCCTCTACGTGGACTCGGGGGTCCGAGGCATGGAGCGGGGCATCGTGTCCGCCGGTCGGGACAGGGCCACCGGCGACCACCACCGGCCCAAACTCGAGTTGGTGCGCCTCACGATCCCCCGTCGGGTGTACACGCAGGCCCACATGGACGTCACGGCTGAATCGGTGATCGAGGTGTTCGAGCACCGGGACCAGGTGGGCGGGCTCCGGTTCACGTATGAGCCGGACGAGCTGCGTTTCTTCCAGGCCCGATTCGAGCCGGTCTAGGTCAGCCGAGCGCCGAGCGGACGCCGGCGACGATTCCACCCTCGTCGAGTCCGAGTTCGGAGAGGATCCTCGCCTGGTTCCCGAACCGGAGGAACTCGTCGGGAACACCGAGGATGGTCGTCGGGGTGTCGACCCCGGCTGCTGACAGCGCCTCTGCGACGCCGGCACCGAAGCCGCCGGAGCGCACATTGTCCTCGACGGTGACGACGCGACGGTGTTCGCGCGCCCACGTGGGGAGGCGGGGGTCCATCGGCTTCACCCAGCGGGCGTTCACAGCGGTCACGCCGATGCCCTCCTCGGCAAGGCGAGCAGCCGCCTTCTCGGCCGCGGACACCATCTTCCCCGTGGCGAGGAGGAGGACGTCCTCGCCCTGCGAGAGCTGTTCCCACCGGCCGATGGTGAGGGGCGCCACCGGTAGTTCGGGGACGGACGATGCCGTCGCCTTGGGGTAGCGGATGGCAACGGGGCCGTCATGGTCGAGCGCCGTGGTGAGCATGCGGGCGAGTTCGAGTTCGTCGGATGGCGCACCCACGACGAGGTTGGGGACCATCCGGAGGTACGAGAGGTCGAACACGCCGTGGTGTGAGGGCCCATCAGGACCGGTGACACCGGCACGGTCGAGCACGAAGGTCACGGGGAGGTTGTGGAGGGCCACGTCACAGATGACTTGGTCGAAGGCCCGTTGCAGGAACGACGAGTAGATCGACACGACCGGCCGCTTGCCGCCCATTGCGAGTCCCGCAGCGAGCGTGACGGCGTGTTGCTCCGAGATGCCGACGTCGAAGACCCGATCGGGGAACGCCTCTGCCATGGGGGAGAGTCCGGTGGGCGATTGCATGGCAGCGGTGATGGCCACCACTTCGCTGCGGCGGGTCGCCTCCCCGAGGATGGCCGCCTCGAACACCTTCGTCATCGAGAGCGATGAGCTGAGTGGCTGACCGGTCTCGACGTCGAACTTGCCCACACCGTGGAGCTTGTCCTCGTGGTTCTCGACCGCCGGTTGGTACCCATGGCCCTTGTCGGTGATCACGTGGAGCACGACCGGCTCGTCGAACTCCTTGGCGTTCTCCAAGGCCTCCTCGAGCCACTCCTGGTCGTGCCCGTCGATCGGCCCCGTGTACTTGAGCCCGAGCACGTCGAAGAAGGTGAGCGTGGAGAGCATCTCCTTCACGCTCTCCTTGAAGCGCATTGCGGTCTCCTCGGCGAACTCGCCGACCACTGGGAGTCGGCGGAGCATCGAGCCGAGCGCCTGCTTGGCGTCCTCGTAGCGGGGGTCGACGCGCAAGCGGGCGAGGTGCTCGGCGAGGCCACCCACCGTCGGGGCGTACGAGCGGCCGTTGTCGTTGAGGATGATGATGAGGCCGCGGGGCTTCTCGTGGGCGATGTGGTTGAGCGCCTCGTAGGCCATGCCTCCCGTGATGGCGCCGTCGCCGATCACGGCAATGACGTAGTCGTCCTCGGTCTCCTTCGCCTGGACCAAGCCCATGGCATACGACAGTGAGGTCGATGCATGGCTGTTCTCGACGAAGTCGTGCGGGCTCTCCTCCCGACTGGGGTACCCGGACAGGCCATCGTCCTGGCGGAGGGAAGTGAAGTCCTTGCGGCCGGTGACGATCTTGTGCGTGTAGGCCTGGTGTCCGACATCCCACACGATGCGGTCCTTCGGGCTGTCGAAGACGCGATGGAGGGCGAGCGTCAACTCGACGACCCCGAGATTGGGGGAGAGGTGGCCGCCGGTCTGGGCCATGTGCTCGACGATGAAGGTGCGGATCTCATCGGCAAGGGCCGAGAGCCCTTGGAGGTCGAGCGCTCGGAGGTCGGCGGGTGACGAGACGGAATCGAGGATCGGCATGGGGTGTCGAAGAGTGTACGGCGAGCGGCCGGGAAGGAGATGGTCGGAGACCTACGATCCGGCTGTGTTCACCACCGAACGACTCAGGCTGCGACGCTGGCAGGAGGGCGATGTCGCCCCTTTCGCCGCCATGAGCGTGGACCCGGACGTCATGCGCTACTTCCCGAGTTTCGTGTCCCAGGAGGACACGCGGGCACTCGTCCAGCGGTTCGACGGCGTGTTCGACGAGCACGGGTTCGGGCCGTGGGCGTTGGAGCACGACGGCGAGTTCGTCGGGTTCACGGGGCTCCTCGTCCACACCTTCCCGGCACACTTCACCCCTGCGGTCGAGGTCGGCTGGAGGCTGCGGAGGGAGGCGTGGGGCCGGGGATTCGCCACGGAGGCCGCTCGTGAGGCACTCAGGATCGGCTTCGAGGAGCACGACCTCGATGAGATCGTGTCGATGACGGTCCCAGCCAACGTCAGGTCGGTCGCAGTGATGGAGCGCCTCGGCATGACCCGCGATCGCGCTGACGACTTCGACCACCCCCGGGTGGAGGAGGGCTCACCACTGCGCCGTCATGTGCTCTACCGCCTGTCCCGATCCCAGTGGGCGGGCTCCTAGCCTCATTCCATGGACGACGTCGCCCCCGTTCGCACGGCCCTCACCTCCCGCCGCTCGGTGCGGGGCTACCTGGACGACCCAGTGCCACGTGGGGTGGTCGAGGACATCCTGTTGGCAGCGGGTCGAGCCCCATCGGGCACGAACATCCAACCGTGGCGTGTGTGGGTGTTGGAGGGGGCCGCCAAGGACGCCCTGGTCGACCTGGTCACCGCCGAGTTCGACGCCGGTCGCACCGAGGGGCTCGGCGACTACTACCCGTCGGAGTTCGTCGAGCCGTACCTCTCCCGTCGTCGCAAGGTCGGCTGGGATCTCTACGGCCTGCTCGGCATCCAGCGTGGCGAGTGGGACAAGTCCCGTGCCTACCACCGGCGGAACTTCGAGTTCTTCGGCGCCCCCGTGGGACTCGTGTTCGCCATGCACGAGACCATGCGCAGTGGCGGCTGGATGGACCTGGGCCTCTACATGCAGGGCGTGATGACGATGGCCCGCGCACACGGGCTCCACACCTGCCCCCAGGCTGCATGGCTGGAGTACAAGGACCTGGTGGGAGCGCACCTGGGGCTGCCCGAGGGCTATCACGTGGTGGCCGGGATGAGCCTCGGCTATGAGGATCCCGACGCAGAGATCAACCGCCTCCTCACCGAACGAGTCCCG
>CP070681.1:1622320-1632590 GCA_020352575.1 Acidimicrobiia bacterium
GGGGTAGATGCCGGGCTCCGTGCGCTCCTGGAGCGCCTTCCACCCGATCCACAGCGGGACGAAGGTCGTCGTGAGGTAGATCGCGTCGAGGATGAGGGGGAACTCGAAGCCCTGGCGGCCGTCGCCGAGCCCGACACCGACGGCGAGGACCGAGACCACGCCGACGAGCAGGGTCCACAGCGTGTTGAACCGGGCGAGTGCGACGTCGCGGATCGTCGCGCCGGTCAACCGCGGGAGGAGGAGGTAGAGGGCGCCGACATTGATGAAGTAGACGGCACCGAATCCGAGGACGGCGTTCGCCATCGGCTCGAGTCGCCCGAACTGGAACATGCCCCAGTCCTGGAAGATGGGCGGGAACACGAGCGAGATCCACGCCGTGAAGTGCATGAGCGCGGCGAGGGCGAGCAGGGCGACCCCGATGAGCAGGGATTGCCTCGCAACGGCTTCGACATCGCCCGGGGGCGGCGTCGATGTCGTTTCGGTCTCAGTGCTCAACCCGGTGCTCCTTCTCCATGGTCCGGGACGGGGGCAGCCTACCGGTGCTGCGATGTCGTCGCGCGCCCGTGGCGGGGACACGACAGTGTGTCGGGACCCGGGGCATTGTGCCGCCCCGGCGGGGGAGCGTCAAAAGGGCTCCGATGGCGCGGAAAGCGCCGGTCAGCGGGCCTTCTCGACCCCGCGCAGACGGTTCGATGTGCCCGTTACCATTCTGCTAAACATGGCGCCGACGCTCCGTCGACTCGGGGTGTTCGCACGCGAGGCCAGTACCCGACACGGAGCTCAGTTCGACCCATGGATGCCCTCATGCACCGGTTGTCCACCATGGACGACGGTACGCGCGCCCGGCTCTCGTGGTCGCTGATGGCACTCGGCCTCGGCGCATTGGCGGTCGGAGTGTTCTTCGCCCACGCCGGCCTGGCTCCTGATGGGTCAGCTCCGGGCGAGGAGCAGTTCATCGGCTACCTCGAGTTCGTCCCCCGTCACTGGCTCGTCTTCACGGCCGGGCAGCTCGTCGCCTTCGGTGGGTCCCAGCTCATGCTCGCCGGCGCCGCTCTCCTCTGGGTCGCCAACCAGCCGCTCACGTGGGCCCGTGCCGGCCTCGCCGCATGGCTGGCCTGGATCGAGCTCGTGCTCCTCTGGGGCGTCGTCCCCTCCGAGTGGCTCAACCTCACGCAGGGCCCGCTCGGATGGACGAGCCAGAACATCTTCCTCACCATCCCGCCGTGGCTCGTCCTCAACAACCCGATCGACATCTCGTACGCCGCGTTGAAGGACATGATCGCCGGCGGCTATCACATGTTCTCGCTGGTGATCGTCCTCTGGTTCGCCTTCAAGATCCAGGACTGGGGCAAGACAGCTCCCAAGCAGGACGACTCCGTCACCGAATCTCCCTACGGCCGGCCGATGCGGAAGGTCACCTGATGGCCCGCACCGAGGTCTACTTCGAGATCCCGCCGATGCGCGACGACTACCAGTTGGCGCTCGTCGACACGGGCTACCTGTCGAAGAACCTGAAGCCGAAGCAGTTCCTGCACATCAACCAGGCCGAATGCATCCTCTGCGAGGGCTGCGTCGACATCTGCCCCTGGAAGTGCATCCACTACCTCTCCACCGAAGCCATCGCCGAGTCGACGAACGTCGCCAACCCCAATGACGACGCCGAGGCGTTCGGTTTCTTCATCGTCGACGAGGACACCTGCACCCGATGCGCCCTGTGCGTGGATCGGTGTCCCACCGGTGTCATCACCCTCGGCAAGTTCGAGGGATCGGTCGCCGACGTCGCCCAGCAGGAAGGCCTCCCCGCCCCGTGGGAGGTCGACACGGGTGAGCGCGACCACAAGAACGGGTACGTCTACGGCATCCGGGGGATGTGAACAGTGGTCCAGAAACTGCTCGACCGGGTGAAGGAACTGCCGTCCGCGCTGCACGGCAGCAAGGTCGTCGATTCGATCCTCCGCCCCGGCTCACCCATGAAGGCCGGCTACTCGGACAGCCCGAGGAACCGCTCCTACGTGATCATGAACAACGTGCTCTACCACCTCCACCCGGTGAAGGTGAAGCGGCACGGCGTGCGCCTCTCCTACACGCTCTGCCTCGGCGGCCTCAGCTTCTTCCTCTTCATCCTGCTGACGATCACCGGCATCTTCCTCATGTTCTATTACGCGCCGACCGCCGAGGCGGCGTACCAGGACATCCAGGAGCTCTCCACGTCGGTGGCGTTCGGTTCGCTCGTGCGCAACATGCATCGGTGGGGCGCCCACTTCATGGTGCTGACGGTCTTCCTCCACATGAGCCGGGTCTTCTACCACGGTGCCTACAAGGCCCCCCGCGAGTTCAACTGGGTGGTCGGCGTGGTGCTCCTGCTGCTCACGCTCCTGCTGTCGTTCACCGGCTACCTGCTGCCGTGGGACCAGTTGGCGCTCTGGGCCGTGACGGTGGGCACGAACATGGCGAGTTTCGTACCAGTGTTCGGGTCCCAGGTGCAGTTCACGTTGCTCGGCGCGGTGGCCGTGTCGGCCGACACGCTCCTGCGCTGGTACGTCCTCCACGTCCTCTTCCTCCCCTTCATCATCGTGATCTTCATGGCCATCCACTTCTGGCGAGTCCGCAAGGACGGCGGCATCTCGGGCCCCCTCTAGACCATGGCTGAGCTCCCCGAACACCTGCTGCGCCGCTCCGCAGAGGCCAAGGCCAAGGCCCTCGGCATCTCCGTCGAGGAGGCGATGGCCCAGTTGAAGGGTGAGGCGCCCCCGACCCCGGCTCCGACCCCTGCGGCGGCCGCCCCCGAACCGGAGGCCCAATCCGCAGCCGTCGCCACCGCCGCCCCCGAGGCTGCACCGGAGACGAACGGCCACGCACCCGTGGTCGGGGACCCGACGAAGGCGACGTCGGTGCGGCCGGTCGCCCCCGCCGTCGGAGGGCCCGAAGGTGTGCGCACCCAGCGCCTCCTCACGGTCGTCAAGGCGAAGGCCATCCAGCAGACGAAGGCCGAACCCCAGGACAAGGTGAACACCTGGCCGCACCTGATGATCGTGGAGTTTGCCTCGCTGCTCGCCGTGACCGGCGTGCTCATCATCCTGTCGATCATCCTGCAGGCCCCCCTCCTCGAGGCGGCGAACTTCAACGCCACCCCGAACCCCTCGAAGGCGCCCTGGTACTTCCTGGGCCTCCAGGAGTTGCTCTCCTACTTCGACCCGCAGATCGCCGGGGTGTCCATCCCCACGATCGTCGGCCTCCTCGGCTTCATGGCGATCCCCTACGTGGACAAGAACCCGTCGAACAAGCCGTCCGACCGCAAGGTCGCCATCTTCATGTACACGTTCTTCCTCATGGGTTCGGCGGTCCTCACGATCATCGGTGTCCTCTTCCGGGGACCGGGCTTCAACTTCACCTATCCGTGGAACGACGGGATCTTCTTCGACGACCTCAAGGACTGGGTGCCCATCGGACTCGGGGATGGCCACTGATGACCGACCTCCTGCCCATCGCCCTCGCCGCGGTCGCCGTGCTCGCTGCGGCAGCCGCGTTCACGATTGCGTGGCGTCGCTCCAACGATCCCGACTGGAGGGCGAACGTCCAGGCCAAGGCTGCCGCGGCGGACACACCGTCGGAGGTGCCGGTCACGATCACCGCGGCCGCCGCCGACGGCGAAGAGGACGCCGGGTCGGTGGCAGTGCTGGTGGACGAGGAAGAGACTCCCGAGGAGGAGCCACCGGCTCCCGTCGAGTACCGGGCCGCCACAGAGGAGGAGATGGGCATGACCCGTCGGTCCTTCCTCAACCGGGCCCTCGCCTCCATGTTCGGCCTGTTCCTCGCCGGCTTCGGGATGGCCTCGCTCGCCTTCCTCTGGCCGAAGGTGAAGGGCGGGTTCGGCTCCGACATCGACGCCGGTGATGCCGATGAGATCCTCGCCCAGGTGTTGAACCCGGACGGCACCGTGAACCCGATGTTCCTCCCCGAGGCGCGGGCCTACATCGTGCCGATGCTCGAGGATTCGGTCTCTGGTTCGCAGTTCGAGGGCAACGCAACCGTCGACGCGAGCCTCGTGGCCCTCTTCCAGACCTGCGTCCACCTGGGATGTCGGGTTCCATGGTGCGCCCCTTCCCAGGGCTTCGAGTGCCCGTGCCACGGTTCCAAGTACAACTCGGTCGGCGAGTACATCGCCGGCCCGGCACCCCGCAACCTCGACCGCTTCGTGGTCGGCGTGAACGACCGCAACCGCTTCATCATCAGCACCGGTTCGATCATCGCCACCTCCCGTGCGATCCGGAAGTCGGTCCGCTACCCGCAAGGGCCGTCATGCATCTGACGAAGGGTGGGCCCGCATGCTGAGCGGCCTCGTCATGGTGGTCGCCGCCGTCGTGGCCGTGGGTTGGCTCGCCTACCTCGTGGCCGGATCGGTTCGCGGCAAGGGCAAGGAGGACGTCGCCGTCAACCTGCGCCCGGGTGACTCCAACGAGGAGCTCGAGGGCAAGCGACTCGACACTTCACTCGTGTGGTCGGTCGCATTCGCTGCGTTCCTCGCGCTCTCCATCCCGATCTACTTCCTCGGTGAGGTCGACCGCCAGGCCGGCTTCGAGGACGAGTTCTACGAGACGGCGCTCGAGCACGGCAAGAAGTTGTCGGCGACCACCGAGGACGGCGGGCTGAACTGCATGGGCTGCCACGGAGCCAACTACGTGGGTGGTGCTGCCTCGTACGTCGAGCCCCGCTCCAACGTCACGGTGACGTGGTCGGCTCCCCGACTCGACACGATCTTCTACCGGTACTCCCGGGAGGAAGTGAAGTTCTGGCTCATCTACGGACGTCCCGGCTCGCCGATGCCCGCTTGGGGGCTCGAGGGTGGTGGCCCGCTCAACGACCAGGAGATCGAAGACATCCTCACGCACATGGAGTCGCTCCAACTCCCGCAGGACGAGGCGCTCGCGCTCATCGAGGGGGACCTCGCTGCAGCGCAACGCTCGCTCGAGGGAGCCGACGCGTCGGTGGCAGCAACCCTGGCCGACCAGCAGACGCTCGTCTCATTTGCGCTCGACGCGCCGCAGTACGAGACCGATCTGCTCCGCCTCCACGACGAGATCACGGCCCTCGCCGAGTCGGAAGGCATCGATGTCGACGGTGACGGCGTGAGCGACGAGGCCGAGAACGGCTTGCCTGCCCTGTTCGAGGAAGTCGCCTCACTCGGCCTCGACCAGTACGCGGTGGCTGGCGTCACGAACGTGGACCTGCCGTCGCTCGACCTCGATCCCCGCAATCCCGTGACGAACGGCCTGCTCCCCGACGGTGACCTCCTCTACGGGTACATCGACGACGAGGGCCATGAGGTCGAGGGTGTGCTCTCGCGACTCATCAAGACGATGCAGCTGTTCGAGATCGCCGCGCAGAACCAGGAACGGACGCTCGACCGGTTCCAACTCGGGCTCGACTTCCTCGAAGGTGCGGTCGAGGACGAACTCTGGGAGGTCGACGTCCAGGCAGTGGCCGACGCCACCTTCGGCGGCGACGTCGACACCGCCCAGCGTGCCGTCAACCTCTTCAACGCCAACTGCGCCCGTTGCCACACCACGGGCTACTCGGCGGGGCCGGCGTTCCAGGGTCCGATCGGCGGAGGCGGCTTCGGCCCGTCGCTCCTGCCGCCACGTGCACTCATCCAGTTCGACGCAGATCCCGAGCTCCTCGCCAGCTTCCTCATCTCCGGTTCGGAAGAGGGCCAGCCCTACGGCGTGAACGGCATCGGCCGTGGCTATATGCCCGCCTTCGGTGGGCTGCTCCCACGAGAGGACATCGACCTGCTCGTGGCGTACCTGATGGGCAGCACCCTTGGTGGCCCCAACCTCATGGAGGGAGGTAGCTGATGCGCGAACTCATGCGGGAACTGCTCAGTGCCAACGTCATGTTCACCGGCATCACGCTCACCCTCGCCGCGTTCGTGGTGTTCTTCGGGACCGTCTACTTCATCAACGCCACGAACCTCGGCAAGAAGCTGGCGTTCCTGGTGAGCGGGGCAGGCATCTTCGGTTGGCTGGCGATCAACTCGCTGCTCTTCGTGATGTATGCGCCTCGTGGCCCGAAGCCGCTCTCGATCGAGGGCCTCAACAACTTCGAGATTCGCATCATCCCGTTGAGTTGGATGATCGTGTCGCTGATCCTGTTCTTCATGTTCCTCACCGCCCTGAGCCGGTGGGAGGAGGAGCAGGACAAGTCCGTCTGATCGGTCGGCGGCGTCGCCGCCTCCCGTTGTCAGTGGTTGGAGAAGTCGCAGGAACCCCTGCGGCTTCTTTGCGTGACGGGCCGGTCGCCGACCTCTACGAGAAGTAGGCGAGGAGCTGGAGCTCGGTGCTGAGGTCGACATGCCGCACCGTGACCTCATCGGGGAGGTCGAGTACGCCGGGGGCGAAGTTCAGCAACGAGGTGATCCCCGCGGCGACGGCGGCGTTCGCTGCTCCCTGGGCCGCCCGGGCGGGCACGGCGAGGATGGCAATGGTGTCTGACGGGTTCGGCCCGAGGTCGTCGGCGAGGTGGTCCAGGTCTTGGATGATGTGCCCGGCCTCCTCCGATCCGATCTTCTGCGGGGAGGTGTCGTACAGCCCGACGACGTGGAACCCGGACGCGTCGAACCCGGCGTAGTTGCCGAGTGCGGTGCCGAGGTGGCCGACGCCGATGATCACGATGCGCCGGTCCTCCTCCACGCCGAGCTCGTCCCGGAAGGTCGTAATGAGCGTGGCGACGTCGTAGCCGACGCCGCGCGTGCCGCTGATGCCCATCTCGAGCATGTCCCGGCGGACGATTGCATCCGTCGTGGCTGCCCCGAGGGCGAGCTGCTTGGACGACACCGTGGTCCTCTCGGAGCCCTCGAGGTACCCGAGGTAGCGCGGGAGGCGTCCAACGGTGGCCTTCGGGAGTGGGCGCTTCGCCATGCACAAAGCATACCCCCGTATGTGAGAATCCTCACGAGGTGGTCAGGAGAAGACGACGGCGCTCCTGCCGAGGCTCCCCGACCGCATGGCATCGAAACCGGCGCTCGCCTGGTCGAGGGGTATCCGGTCCGTGAGGAGTCGATCGAGGTCGAGTCGGCCCGCGAGATAGAGGTCGACGAGTTCGGGGATGTCGCGCCGGAAGTGGTTCGCCCCCATGAGCACACCCTGGACGCCTCGGTTGAACCAGACGAGGCGGAACGCGCTGAGTTCCATCGTGGAGGGGATCGGGGCGATGCCGATGAGGTACGCAGTGCCCCCGGGCCGGATCATGTCGACCACGTCCTCCATGGTGCCGGGGAGGCCGATCGCCTCGATCGCATGGTCGGCACCGCCTGCCGTGAGGCCGCGGACCATCTTCACCGGGTTGTCGGATGATGCGTTGATCGTCACGGTGGCGCCGAGTTCGGACGCGAGTGCGAGTGCGTGGTCATGGAGGTCGACGGCGATGATCGGGCTCGCCCCGGCGAGCGCAGCCGCCTGGATGGCAGACAGGCCCACGCCGCCGCATCCCACGACGACGACCGATTCCCCGGGTCGGACCCGTGCCCGGTTGACGACGGTGCCGTACCCGGTCAGGACGCCGCAGCCCAACAGCGCCGCGATGTCGAGCGGCACGTCCTTGGAGACCCGAACCAGCGAGTGCTCGTGGACGAGGAACGCCTCGGCGAGCCCGCCCACGCCGAGGAACGGATCCGCCGGCAGACCGTCGTGGGTGAGGCGGGGTGGTGAGGATTCGGGGCGTGAGAGGGGCGGCTGGTCGCGCCGTTGGCACAACCAGGTCTCGTGACGGGCGCATGCCGGGCAGGCGCCGCAGAACCGACTGATGCAGGCGACGACATGGTCGCCGGGGGCAAAACCCGAGACGGCACTCCCGACGGCTTCGACGATGCCCGAGGCCTCGTGCCCGAGCACGGAGGGGAGCGGCGGTCGGAGGGTGCCCTCGAGGCCATGGAGGTCGCTGCGGCACAGCCCGCAGGCTGCGGTGCGTACGAGCACCTCATGGGGGGCTGGATCGTCGACGGTGACCGATCCGACGGTGAGGCCGTCGGTGCCCTCGACGAGGAGGCCGGCACGCACCTCCATCTACTGGAGTGACTTGAGGTAGGCGATGATGTCGGCGATCGATTCCTCGCTGAGCGAGGGGTTGCCTCCCTTGGGGGGCATCGCCACACCGGTGTCGTTGTCGGGATGGTCCGAGGCGCGGCCGTTCACGATGAGTGTGTAGAGGTCGGCTTCGGAGGTGTCCGCGACGAAGGAGGAGCCGGCGAGTTGCTTGCCGAGGCCCTGGACGCCGAGCGCGTCGGCGCCATGGCAGGCCGAGCAGGTGTTGAGGTACAACGTCTCGCCATTGGCAGCGTCGCCACCCTGGCCTGCCCCGGTCGGGGCTGCTGCATCCCCGCCGTCACCGTCGCCGCCGCAGGCTGCGACGACGAGCACGAGGGCGAAGAGGATCGCGGCGGTCTTGCGCATCGGGGGTCCTTCCGAGACGGTGTCCACGAACATTCTTGTCGAATCCGCCGAGGGGAGGGGATGCGCTAGTTGCGGTGCCGTTCGCACAGGGCTCGGTACGGGCACCAGTCGCACCACGCACCCACGCGGTGCGGCGCCGACGTGGCGTCCTCCCGCGACCACGAAGCGATCTGTGTTGCAGCGTCGAAGAGGGCGCGGGCGGCCTCGGTGAGGTCGTCCGGCTCGAACACCCGCCTCGTGCAGGCCTCCTCGAGCGGGGCTCGGAGCCAGTGGTGGTGGACGGCGATTCGTTCGGCCCCGACCGCACGCGAACCGGCGACGGCGTACAACTCCTGCTCGAGGTGTGGCAGGTCGCGGGCAGCCGTCGTTCGGTGTTCGATCACTGCCGGGGTGCCGTCGGCCTCTCGGCCGGCTGCATCGGCGATGCCCAGGAACGTGACTGCGGTCGGGCCCGATGGTGTTGGCGCCGGTGCGGTGCACCCGATCGAGAGCTCCGTCGTCGTGATGTCGACCGGTGCTGGCTCAGCCTGCTGCAGCGTGAGGTGGGCGTCCCACAGGCCGAGGAAGTCGGCCCGCTCCGAGGCAGGGAGGCCGTGCGCGTGCGCGTCCATGACCCCGGTCGGGTCATCGTCCACCAAGGCGGTGGCGATGGCTGCGTGGAACCCGATCCCCATGGCGAGGGCCGGGCCCCCGAACTCCTCGTCGCCGGGGACCGGGACATGGATGAGGGACTTCCACGCCACCCGCCTTGGGCACTGGTCGAGGTGGGCGAGCGTCGACTTCGACAACGTCACGCTCGGGGTCCCGCTGGGGGGTGGCTCGCCGACGAGCGAGGGGTAGCGGGAGCAGACCGAGACCCTCCGGCAACGCCAGCAGTGGAATCCGGGCCGGTACTCGGCCTCCCGATCACGCTCGGCCCGGGCGAGCGTGAAGAGTGCTCCGACCACTGCAGTGGCTCGTGCGGGATCGATGGGGAGCGCATCGACCTGTCCCGGCTCGAGCAGGATCTCGAGGTAGTCGACGCCGTCCTCGGCCGCGAGGGTGATGATGGCCCGTTCCTCCTCGGTGGTGGGGGATGAGGCCTTCACCTTGATGTGTTCGACCGATCCGTCATCGTGCGTCAGTTCCACCTGGATCGGGGCCGAGAGGTAGTGCGCACCGTCCTCGGAGGTCACCGAGGGCCACGGCGGCTCGAACGTGGCCACTCCCTCGTTGCCGATGTGTTCACGCCAGGCGCGGAACGCCCTGGCGCACAACTCCCGCTGGACGGGGTCGAAGGCCCCGAGGAGGTCACGCTCGATGCGGGAGACGTCCTCCGGTGTGCCGTCGACATGCCATTGGGTGATGCAGTCGAGCACGGCCTTCCATCGGTCGAGCGATGAGCGAGGGGCACGTGTCCGCCCCGGGAGACGGCTTGCCGGGCACTTCGCCTCGAGCAGGGCGTCGTCGATACGAATGCGCTTCGGCCCCTGGTCGTACATGGGGGCACCGTACCGGGGCGGTGTGACGCGTCGGGCTTCGTAGACTCGGCGCGGTGCGCTCGGGGTTCCTCTCGCTCGTCGTGCTCCTCCTCGCCATGGGCCTGCCGGCGGATGCCCAGGAGTCATGCTCCTCGCCCGAGGAGCTCGTCCAGCTGTCCCAGGGGACCTTCCTCGGCGCAGCAGTGGGTGCCGAAGGCGACGGCGACCAGGTGACCGTGACGTTCGAGGTCGAGGTCGTGTTCTCCGGACCGATCCCGTCGGACGGCACGGTCGACGTGCGGGTGCCGGCAGGGGAGTGGGACGGCCGCACCGGGACCGTGGGCATCATCGTGAACCGCGAGG
>CP070681.1:1632690-1642501 GCA_020352575.1 Acidimicrobiia bacterium
GCGGCCCGCCCCCGAAATGGTCGTGATGGCCGGTTGGCCCTAATCCATCGACTCCTTCACCTCGCGGTGGATGCGTTCCACCGAGGGGATCGTGTCGTCCTCGAGCGGGGCCGACGACGGGAGCGGGATGTGCGGCGTGGTGATGCGACGCACCGGGGCGTCGAGGTCCCAGAACGCCTCATCGGCGACGATCGAAGCGATCTCCGCGCCCCATCCGAGCACCCGTGGATTCTCCTCGACGGTGTAGAGGCGACTCGTCTTGGCCACCGACCCGAGGATCGTTGCCGTGTCGAGTGGGATGAGCGACCGGACGTCGATGACCTCGGCCGAGATGCCGTCCTCGGCGAGTCGTTCTGCGGCCTCGAGTGCCCGGGGCACCATCATCGCCAGTGCGACGATCGTGGCGTCGGTCCCCTTGCGGACGACCTTCGCCTTGCCGAGTTCGTCGACGATCTCCCCGTCGGGCACCTCGCCCTTGTGCGAGTAGAGGGTCTTGTGCTCGAAGAAGAGCACCGGGTCCTCGTCGCGGACCGACGCGGCCATGAGGCCGATCACGTCCTCGGGTGTCGAGGGCGCCACGACCTTCAAGCCGGGGATGGCCATCGCCCAGTTCTCGACGCTCTGGGAGTGCTGGGCACCGAACCGGGCGCCACCACCGTTCGCCGAACGGATCACGAGCGGGACATCCACCTGGCCGTCGGTCATGTACCGGGCCTTGGCGATCTCGTTGACGACGATGTCCCAACAGACGGCGAAGAAGTCGCTGAACATGATCTCGGCGATCGGCCGGAGGCCGGTCATGGCAGCGCCCATCGCGGCTCCGAGGATGGCCTGTTCCGAGATGGGGGTGTCGACGACGCGGCCGGGCCCGAACTGGTCGAGGAGCCCCACCGTCGCCTTGAACACCCCGCCGGCACCGGCGACGTCCTCGCCGATGAGGAAGACGCGTTCGTCACGTTCCATCTCCTGGGCGATGCCGCGGGCAACGGCGTCGCGGTAGCTCAGTTCCGCCATCGGGCACCTCCATCGGCGTAGACGTTCGTGTGGGATGCCTCCAGTGAGGGCCGCGGCGATGCCTTCGCGTGTTCGACTGCCTCTTCGACGCGCCGTGCGACGTCGGTCGAGATCCCGGTGAGGGTGCCCTCGTCGACGCCGAGGCGGAGGAGCCGCTGGTGGTACGTCGCGATCGGATCGCGCTCCATCCACGCGTCGATCTCCTCCTGGGGGCGGTACTTGCCCGGATCGGCCCGGGAGTGGCCACCGTGTCGATAGGTGAGGGACTCGATGAGGGAGGGGCCACCACCGGCGCGGGCCTTCTCGATGGCCCTGCTCGCCTCGAGGTACACCGCGTCGGCGTCGTTGCCGTCGACGATGATCCGTTCCAGGCCGTAGGCAGCGGCACGGTCTGCCGCCGGGTTCGGCACGGCGGTGATGTCACCGATGGCCGTGTACTCCATGTAGAGGTTGTTTTCGCACACGAAGATGACGGGGAGGTCGTACACCACCGCGAAGTTGAGCGCCTCGTGGAAGGCGCCGATGTTCGTGGTGCCGTCCCCGAAGAACGCCACGGCGACCTGGTCGGTGCCGCGGTACTTCGCCGACCAAGCGGCCCCGTTGGCGATGGTGAGGTGGGCGCCGATGATCGCGTAGGAGCCGAGCATCCCGTGCTCGACACTCGTCAGGTGCATCGAGCCACCTTTGCCGCCGAGGATGCCGGATGATCGGCCGAGCATCTCACCGAACACGCCCTTCATGGGCACGCCGCGGGCGAGCGTGTGGCCATGGCCCCGGTAGGTGGCGAAGGTGTAGTCGTCGGGCCGGAGGGCGGTGCCGAACGCCGTGGCGGTTGCCTCCATGCCGAGATAGAGGTGACTGGTCCCTTGGACGAGGCCTTCGAGGAAGAGGCGGTGGAGTTCTTTCTCGACCTGGCGGATCTCCTCCTGGAGTTGGTACATCGCCAGTCGGGTCTCCTGCGCGATCGGCGCCTGGTCGAGGGCCGGATCGACCGGCGCGGGGAGGATCGGGTCGTGTTCGCCGTACTCGTGGTCGACGGCGCGGACGCCATTGGTCATGCCTTGTCTCCTTCGGGTCTCCGTCGTGCACGGATCCACGGGTTGGTGTCGGCGGTTCGCGCGGTCGAACCTACCGGACGGGTGACGGCTCTGCAAGCCCTTGCACAATCGATTTCAGTGGAGGCGGCCACGGTCATGCCTTCGTGGGGTCGGTACTGCCACGGATGATGAGTTCCTGGTCGATCTCGATGCTTGCCAGGGAGATGTCTCCCTCGAGCAGTCGGAGTGCCGCATCCGCCGCGGCATGGCCGACCTCCCACCCGGGGTAGTGGACGGTGGTGAGTCCCGGCGTGAGGTGCTCGGTCATGGGGGAGTCGTTGAAACCGGCGACCGCCACGTCGCCGGGGATGGCAAGGCCGTGCCGCTTGAGCACCGAGATCGCCCCCAGTGCCATGGAGTCGTTGTGGGCGAAGACGGCGGTCGGGTGGTCGTCGCCGGTGGTCGCAAGCAGGTGTTCCATCAATGCGGCGCCGTCCTCCACCTTCGTGGAGGTGACCTCCATCTCGAGGTGGGTCTCCCGTAGGCCCCGGGCCTTCGCCACCGACGAAAAACCGCGGGAACGGAGCGGGAAGTTGAGGACGTTCGACGGGCCCCGGAGTTGGGCGACGTGGGTGTGGCCGAGGTCGGCGAGGTGGGACGCAACGAGCGCGCCGCCCATCTTCCCGTCCGAGATCACCGCGCCGACACCCGCACCGGGGAGCGGTCGCGCGGCCACCACGGTGGGCACCACCTGCCCGGCGGACCGGACGACGTCCTGGTCACCCTCCCGGCCGGCGAGCACGATGAGGGCGTCGACTCGGCGGGCGACCATGTGGTCGACGAGCTCGGCGAGGGCGCCCGGTTGGTCGTCGGTCTCTGCGACGATCGGCACGACGCCGTCGTCGTGCATGCGACTCGCGATCCCGTGGATGATCGGGGTGACCCACGGGTTGCCGAGGTCGGCAGCGATGACCGCCACGGTCGCCGTGCGCCCCGTCATGAGGCTGCGGGCGGCAAGGTTCGGCCGGTACCCGATCCGCTCGGCCGCCTCAAGGACCCGCTCACGGGTCTCGGCCTTCACCATCGACGCCCGGCCGGGGTCGAGGGCCCGGGAGACCGTGGAGGGGTGGAGTCCGACGGCCTCGGCGACGTCGGCGAGCGTGGCTCCCGTCCGCACCGGGATCCGGGTGTCCGTGGTCGGGGTCACCATCGGCGTGCCTCCATGGCGACATCCTATGACGGGACAAGCGCTTGCAGCAAGCGCTTGCAGGGATTCCGGCGTCGCGATAGGGTGGCAGGAGGCACCCGGCGTGCGTCCGCAGATAGGAGAGCCCATGGATACCTTCCCGGTGGCAACGACCCCCGCACCTGGCCTGATGGCTGTTGATTGGGAGAACCGCGTTGATTTTGAGCGGTTGCGTCAGTATCGGTTGGCGCGGGTGAAGGAGCAGATGGAGGCGTTTGGTCTGGGTGCGTTGCTGTTGTTCGAGACGTCGAACATTCGGTATGCGACGGCGACCCAGATTGGGTATTGGGCGTTCAACAAGGGTGAGCGTTGGGTGTTGGTGACGAGGGAGGGTCGTCCGAAGATCTGGGATTTCGGGTCGGCTGCGAAGGCGCATCGGTTGCAGTTGCCGCACATGTATGACGAGGAGAACTCGATCGGGGGGAATACGGGGTTGCAGGGTGCGATCGGGCCTGAGGTGGGGTTGCATGAGCGGGCGGCGAAGGAGATCGCTGCGGAGTTGCGTGATCGTGGTGTGGGGGGTGAGCCGGTCGGTGTGGACATGGCTGAGACGTCGGTGTTCTTGGAGCTGGCGAGGCAGGGTGTCCATGTGGTGGATGGGCAGCAGCCGATGATGCATGCCCGGGAGATCAAGAGTCCTGACGAGATCATGTTGTTGACGCAGGCGTCGGCGATGGTGGATGGGCTGTATCACGAGATCTTCGAGATGCTCAAGCCGGGTGTGCGTGAGTCCGACGTGGTGGCGTTGGCCCATGCCCGGTTGTTCGAGATGGGTTCGGAGTTCGTGGAGGCGATCAACTCGATTGCGGGTGAGCGGTGTTCGCCGCATCCGCATGTGTTCAGTGATCGGATGATCCGCCCTGGTGATCAGGCGTACTTCGACATCATCCACGCGTTCAATGGGTATCGGACGTGTTACTACCGGACGTTCGTGGTGGGTCGTGCCACGCAGGCGCATCGGGATGCGTTCAAGCAGGCTCGTGAGTGGATGGACGCTGCGATCGAGTTGGTGCGCCCGGGGAACACGACGGATCAGATCGCGGCGGTGTGGCCCAAGGCTGAGGAGTTCGGGTTCGTGGACGAGATGGACGCGTTCGGCTTGCAGTTCGGTCACGGTGTGGGGATCGGGTTGCATGAGCGGCCGATCATCAGCCGCCTGAACTCGTTCGATGATCCGGTCGAGATCAAGGAGGGCATGTACTTCGCGCTCGAGACCTACGCGCCGGCTGGTGATGGCCGGTCGGCGGCTCGGATCGAGGAGATGATGGTCGTGACCAAGGACGGTCCGCTCGTCACCACCCTCTTCCCCTGCGAAGAACTCATGGTCGCCAACGAGTACTGATGATGACGGTGCCCTCGGTACTGCCGGGGGCACTGCTCCCGTTGGGGACGCTCAGAGGAACTCGCCGCGCTCGGCCGTCTCGATCGAGAACAGCCGATCGGTGAGCCATGAGGTGTGGGGCGTGACCTCGTCCTCGATGATCGTGATCATCTCCTCGCATCGCGCCACGTACTGCCCCATGCGGCCTGCGACCTTCTTGTTCGGCTCGTCGAGCGCGAGCGCTTCCGCCTGCACGGCCTTGGCCTCTTCGATGAGTTCGTCCAGGGCATCGAGGGCGGCGTAGACGGCATCCGTCATCGCCTCGGTCTTGGCCTCGATGCGGGGCTTGGCGTTCAGAGCCACTTCTTCCACCTCCTCCAACGGAACGGCAGTTCCACGAACGAACGGTCCTCGGCGGTCTCCAGCAGCTGCAACAGCGCCTCGAGGACGAGGTGGTGCTGCTCGGGCTGGTGGGGCTCACCGAGCGGGTTGCCGTGGGGGAAACGTGCCCACGCCGCCCGGGGAACCCGCACGCCGTAGGTGATGTCGGGACGCATGGCGATCGTCACCGTGGGGATGCCGCTTGCTTCGACGGCGCCTTGGACCAGTCCGACCGACCGGTGGCACATCGGTCAGCCAGGCACCATGATCGCCACGTCCACTTCGGCGTCGTGGAGGAGGTCGACCACCTTCGGGGCGAGGACGTCCTGCACGGGGGAAGGATCGGGGTTGAACCCCATCATCCCGACGTGCACGGGGCTGGCCGCACCGATCCTCCCTCGCTCGACGAGCTCGTGGAGGCGGTCGATCGGGAACACGCAGTTGGGATCCTGCTCGGCCGACGAGGTGTCGTAGTGGGTGTGCGTGAACCGGAGGCGGGAGGGATCCAGGTCGTCGGGGAGGACGCGGTGGGTGTGGTCGCCGTCGTGGGTGAGGACGTTGAACGGCTCCTGGTCGTCCAAGTGCGCGCCAGCCGTCGTGCAGAGCGCCACCCGTGACGCGGAGAGCGGTTTGGAGAGGGGCGTGAAGGCCGGGTCCTCGTTCACCCGGGGATTGGAGCCCTCGTGGGCCCGGGCGATGAACTCGATCCACTCGTGGTACTGCTCCTGGAGTCCCTCGGTGTCGATGGGTTGCAGGTCGAACACAATTCCTCCGCCGGTAGGGCACTGCAATCGATTTCAAGTGTAGTGTGACCGGGCGCCGCCGACCCCTCCGGAGAGAAGGAAATGTCCGCCGAACTCGCATTCCAACCGTCCGAGAACCCGTTCGCGGTCGAGCACGGCGGCTTCTACCGGCGATGGTTCTCGATGATCGACGACATCGGCGAACTCCAGGACACCGTCGCCAAGCTGACGGGGACCACCGAGGACGTGTGGGTCCCGGTGTGGCGTGAACGAGGTCGACACCACGAAGCGATCGGCGACCAGCTCGAGGCTGCTGGTGACCACGACGGCGCGCGCCGGGCGTACCTCCAGGCCAAGACGTACTACGCCATCGGGCGGTTCCCCTCGGAGCTCACGCCGGTCAAGGCGGAGATCTCTGCCGACTGTTCCCGCGCCTACCTGAAGGCGTGCGCCCACCTCGATCCCCCGATGGAGGTCGTCCGCGTCCCGCACGGCGGGATGGAGATGGTGAGCCACTACCGGGCACCGGCCGGCGCCTCGGCCGACGACCCGGTCCCCGCCGTCCTCATCATGTGTGGCGCCGACGTGTTCAAGGAGGACCGCGGCTGGGCGCAGGAGATGTGCGTCGAGCGGGGCATGGCTGCACTGGTCATGGACGCTCCCGGCACCGGTGAGAACCCGTTCCCGTGGTCGCCCGAGTCGGTGACCGCATGGGAGGCCGCCATCGACTGGCTCATGGACCGGCCCGAGGTGAGCGCCGACAAGGTCGGCGCCTTCGGCATCTCACGCGGCGGGTACTCGGTTATGCAACTCGCCGGCCACGCACCGGACAAGATCCAGGCAGTCGTGGCCAACGCCGGCCACCCCTTCGGCTACGAGCTCGACGAGGAGGAGACGCAGATCGTCGTCGACTTCCGCAACCAGCGTGCCGACTGGCGTTTCGGCGGGCCGGACGACCCGCCGTCGTTCCCCGTCTGGTCGGCGGAGAAGGAGCGGGAGCTCTTCGAGTCGTGGTCGCTCTCGGCGCTGGGGATCGTCGACAACATCACCATGCCGGTGCTCATGGTCAACGGGAAGCACGACCCGCTTGCGCCCATCGGGAACATCTACTTCATGCTCGAACACGGTCCCGCCACCGGCCGTGAGGCGCGGGTGTACGCCGATGCCGGCCACTGTGCCTTCAAGCACTTCGACCACTGGGCGCCGGCGTGCTTCGACTGGCTACTGGAGAAACTCTCCTAGATGGGCTTCGTCTTCGGCGTCGCCGCCGCCTTCTTCTTCTCGACGACGTCGGTCCTCGTCCGGGTCGGCCAACGCAGCCGTGCGAACGACGACGGCGTGTTCATGTCGGTGTTCGTCAACGTGGTTGCGCTGGGTCTCGTGGCCCTCACCCTCGACCTGCCGCCCTGGTCGTGGGAGGCCTTCGTTGCGTTCGTGATCGGCGGGGTCATCGGGACTGTCGTGGGTCGCACGGCGATGCTGCGTGCGGTCCGGCTCGTTGGCGCGAGCAGATCGAACGCCTTCATGGCGGCCACACCGGCCGTGGCAGCGTTCACCGGCTGGCTCCTCCTGGGAGAGACGCTCACCCTGCTCGAGTTCGTGGGCGCAGCGATCGTGATCAGTGGCCTGCTCTGGCTCGTGCGGGCCCGCTCGGCGGGCTCCGAGGTGGACAGCCACGAGCCGGTGCCGCTCACGCATTACCTCATCGCAGCTGCGGCACCCACGGCATTCGGGACGGCGTTCGTGTTCCGCAAGTGGGGCCTCGAGCGGTTCGACTCGGCGATCATGGGTGCCTTCCTCGGTGCTGCGTCGGCCTACCTCGTCATCGTGCTCATCGAAACGTTCCGCGGGAAGCTCGGTGAGCGGATCAGGGAGAACTTCGGCAACGTTTCGTGGTGGTTCGTCGGTGCAGGCGTGTCGACCACGCTCGCCCTCATCAGCCAGTTCACGGCCTTCACCTACCTGGAGGCGTGGATCGTCGGGACGCTCCAATCGACCCAGGCGATCATCACGCTCGGCCTCAGTTGGCTGTTCCTCAAGCAGCACGAGCGCATCACCCTGCCGCTCATCGGAGCCGTCCTCCTGGTGGTGGGCGGCGTGGTGCTGATCTCCCTGCCCGACTAGGC
The DNA here is from genome assembly GCA_020352575.1 of Acidimicrobiia bacterium. GTDB lineage: Bacteria > Actinomycetota > Acidimicrobiia > Spongiisociales > JAENVV01. The sequence goes on from CP070681.1 coordinate 1,640,559, forward strand.
CAGGGCCGCGGCGACCGCAACCGGCAGTGCGGGGTCCGGCGGGGGCGTGAAGCTCACCAAGAGGTGGTCGGCGCCCAGCTCCGCGTAGGTGTCCCTGAGGTCCCGTGTCTTCGTGAGCTCGGCGTGTCGGATCTGCACGCTCACCTCGATCTCGGCCGGGTCGCGACCGATGGCGGCGCAGGATGCGTGCAGGCGATCCCGACGGTCGACGAAGAGGTCCGGGTCGGTGGTGTAGTCGGGGAAGTTCCAGTGGTCGGCCCACTTGGCTGCCAACGGGATCGTCTTCTTCGGGCCCGTACCACCGATCACGAAGGGAGGTCGTGGCGATTGGATCGGCTTGGGCTCGAACGCAGCGTTGGTGATGGTCCGGTGGGTACCCCGGAAGTCGAACCGCTCGTTCCTGAAGAGGCCGTCGAGGATGGTGAAGGTCTCATCGAGGAGTTCGAACCGCTCCGTGAGCGGTGGCAGGTCGATCCCGAAGGCGGTGTGCTCGCCCTCATGCCACCCGGTGCCAACACCAAGGTTGAGGCGCCCGTTCGACATCCGGTCGAGGGTGACGGCCTGTTTGGCGAGCACCACGGGATGGCGGAAGGTGTTGGCGCTCACCATCGCCCCGAAGCGGAGTCGCTCGGTGATCGCCGCGAGGCCACCGAAGAGCGTCCATGCGTCCATGATCGGCTTCGTGTCCACGTCCTTCGGCGGATAGAAGTGGTCGTTGAGCCAGACCGCGTCCCAGAACCCGTCACGGTCGGCGGCGATCCAGATGTCCCGGAGATCGGCCCAATCGGCCTCCTGGGCCCAGACCTTGAACGAGTACTGCATGGGGAACCCCCAAGGAAAGGTGGTGTGGGCCCCTCCCGAGGGGGACCCACACCAGGGTGTCGTCGTACCTACGCGCTCTCGTAGAGGCGGGTGAGCACGAACTCCTTGTGGCCGAGCACCTCAGCGGCGGTCATGCGTCCGTTCGCCGTGGAGATCACCATGTCGATGAGCGCGTCGCCGGCGTCATCGAGGTCCATCTCCTTGCGGAGCAGCCCAGAGATGTCGACGTCGATGTGCTCGCCCATGGTCCGCACCGTGCGGGGGTTCGCCGTCGTCTTGATGACCGGGAGGATCGGGTTGCCCACCACGTTCCCCTGGCCGGTCGTGAAGATGTGGACGGTGAACCCCGCCGCGGCGCAGAGCGTCACATGCTCGGCGGCTGCCGACGACGAGTCCATGAACCACAGGCCGGGGCCCGTCGGCTCCTCGGCCTTGTCGAGCACGCCGTCCACGGGGGCGGTGTGGCCGATCTTCTGGATGTTGCCGAGCGCCTTCTCCTCGATGGTGGTGAGGCCACCGGCGATGTTGCCCTTGGTCGGCTGGGAGTCCGAGAGGTCGCTCGTCTTGTGACGGTCGATCATGTCCTGGTAGCGGTCGAACATGAACTGGAACCGCTCGCGCACCTCGTCGTTGATGCACCGCTCGGCCACGAGGTGCTCGCCGCCGGTGAGCTCGGAGGTCTCGCCAAAGGTGAGGGTCAGGCCGTGTGGGTGGAGGCGGTCGAACACGTTGCCCACCGCCGGGTTGGAAGCGAGGCCGGAGGTCGTGTCGGACTCGCCGCACTTCGTCGAGATCCACAGGTCGTTGATCGGCCGCTCCTCGCGCCTGAGGGAGGTGGCCCAGTGCACGTACTCCTTCGCCTTGGCGGATGCCTGCTTGACGGTCTCGTGGTCGCCGTTCTGCTCGATCCAGAACCCTGAAACCGGCTTGCCGGTGGCGGCGATGCCCTCCACGACCCGGCCCGTCCACTCAGGTTCGATGCCGATCACGACCACGGCTGCGACGTTCGGGTTGGACCCCGCACCGATGAGCGTGCGGAAGTGCAGCTCGAGGTCGGCGCCGAACTGGAGGCGGCCGTAGGGGTGGGGGAGGGGCAGCGTGCCCTTGACGTTGTTGCCCAC
>CP070681.1:1642601-1648970 GCA_020352575.1 Acidimicrobiia bacterium
CCTGTACGAGCGCATCATCGGGTCGGCAGTGATCGGCGCCGTGCTGTGGGCGGTCGGTGACACCCCGGCCCAGACCGTGCTCTTCGTAGTGACCCTCATCCTCATCGCGACGATGGCGATCGAATGGATGCGCTTCACCTCGGCCCGGAAGGCCGAGGCGGCCGCCTAGTCCCAGTCGAGGAGCACCTTCCCGCATTCCCCGGAGGCGACGAGGTCGAAGGCCTCCTCGTACTGCTCGACGGGGAAGCGGTGGGTGATGATCCCTGACACGTCCAGGCCGCTCTGCAGCATCGCGGCCATCTTGTACCAGGTCTCGAAGATCCTCCGCCCGTAGATCCCCTGCATCGAGAGGCCCTTGAAGATCACGTCGTTGAGGTCGAGGGTGACGTCCTTGCTGGGAATGCCGAGGATGGCGACCCGGCCGCCGTGGTTCATCACATCGAGGAGTTGGTTGATCGCGGTCTCGTGACCTGACATCTCCAGGCCGACGTCGAACCCTTCGGTCATGCCGAGCTCGTCCATCATCGCTTGCGGGGAGCTCGAACCGACGTCGACGACGTGCTCGATGCCGAGTTGGGAGGCAAGGCCGAGCCGGTACGGGTTCACATCGGTGATGACCACGTTGCGGGCACCGATGTGTCGGACGATCGCGCCCGCCATGATCCCGATCGGCCCCGCTCCGGTGATGAGCACGTCTTCGCCCACCACATCGAACGCGAGGGAGGTGTGGGTTGCGTTGCCGAGTGGATCGAGGATCGCAGCAACGGCGTCGTCGATGTGATCGGGGACCGGGAACACGTTCGCTGCGGGGATCACGAGGTATTCGGCGAAGGCGCCGGGGCGGGTGACCCCCACACCGGTGTGGTTGTGACAGAAGTTCCGCCGACCACCCCGGCAGTTCCGGCAGTGCCCACACGTCACATGGCCCTCGCCCGACACCCGCTGGCCGACCTCGAGGCCGTCGACGTCGGCACCGAGTCGCACGATCTCACCCATGAACTCGTGGCCCACGACCATCGGGACCGGGATCGTGGCCTTCGCCCACTCGTCCCAACTCCGGATGTGGAGGTCGGTCCCACAGATGGAAGTCTTCTTGACGCGGATGAGCACGTCGTGGTCACCGGGTCGGGGCACCTCTTCGTCCGAGGAGGCCCAGAGGCCCGGTTCTGGCTTGGCCTTGACGAGCGCCCGCATCAGATCACCCCCATCTCTGCACCGACCGAGGCGAAGGCGTCGACCGCACGATCGATGTGTTCGGTCGTGTGGGCCGCGGACATCTGGGTACGGATCCTCGCCTCCCCGCGGGGGACGACGGGGAAACTGAACCCGATCACATAGATCCCCTCGTCGAGGAGCCGATCCGCCATCTCACCGGCGAGGGCGGCATCGCCGAGCATGACCGGGATGATCGGGTGGCCGGCGCCCGCGAGCGTGAACCCAGCGTCCTCCATCCTCGAGCGGAAGCGCTCCGAGTTGGCCCGGAGTCGGTCCCGGAGGTCGCTACTGCGATCGAGGAGTTCAAGCGCCTCGAGCGAAGTCCCCACGATGACGGGTGCAACGCTGTTGCTGAACAGGTAGGGGCGAGAGCGCTGCCGCAGCCACTCGATGATCGGCCCCCGACCCGAGGTGTAGCCGCCCGACGCCCCACCGAGCGCCTTGCCGAGCGTGCCGGTGACGATGTCGACCCGGTCCCGTGTCCCGGTGAGCTCCGGGGTGCCCCCACCGTGCTCACCGATGAAGCCGACTGCATGGGAGTCATCGACCATCACGAGCGCGTCGTACCGATCGGCGAGCTCACAGATCGACGCCAGGTCGGCGATGACCCCATCCATGGAGAACACCCCGTCGGTGGCAATGAGCCGGTAGCGAGCATCGGTCGCGGCCTGGAGCTGGGCTTCGAGGTCGACCATGTCGTTGTTGGCGTACCGATAGCGCCTTGCCTTCGACAGCCGCACGCCGTCGATGATCGAGGCGTGGTTGAGGGCGTCGGAGATGATCGCGTCCTCCGCGTCGAGGATCGTCTCGAAGAGGCCACCGTTGGCGTCGAAGCACGACGAGTAGAGGATGGTGTCGTCGGTCCCGAGGAACCTGCTCATCCGGTGCTCGAGCTCCCGGTGCACCGAATGCGTTCCGCAGATGAAACGCACCGACGCCATACCGTATCCATGCTCGTCGAGGGCGGCGTGGGCGGCGCCGATGAGATCCGGGTGGTTCGCCAGCCCGAGGTAGTTGTTGGCACAGAAGTTCACGACCTCGCTCCCATCGGCGAGCGTGATCACGGCGTCCTGTGGTGAGTCGAGGAGGCGTTCGGTCTTGTAGAGCCCTTCCTCCTTCAGGCCTTCGGAACGGCGGGCGAGGTCATCGGTGAGGCGCATGCGCCGAGGCTACGCGGGGCCCTACCCTCCCGGCATGGCCGACCGACCCTCACCCCGCTGGCTCCTCTGGGCGTTGCTCGTCGTGGCCGGTGGGTCGGTGGCGTGGTACTGGGTGATGGGCGAGATGAACGGCAGCCGTCAGGGCCGCAACTGGTTCGAGCAGCAGGTCATCTTCTTCGCCTACTTCACCATCCTCACCACCACGTTGGCAGCCGCGATGGCCGGTTCCCTCCTCTTCGGCAGGGACGGACCAGTGCACCGATTCTTCTCCAAGACCTCGGTGCAGGGTGCCGTGGCGTCCTACATCCTCTTCGTCGGGATCGGGCGCTGGACCCTCCTCGGCGCTCCCGGGGAAGGTGACATCACCAGTTGGGTGGGCTGGGTCCCCGAACTGGGCACTCACGCGGTTGCGCCCCTCCTCGGCCTCATGTGGTTCCTGGTCGGAGTGCCACACGGGCGCCTCACTTCGCGGGACAGCCTGTGGTGGCTCGCCTACCCGTTCGCCTACTACGCCTTCTGGCTCGCCTTCGGCTGGCTGCTCGTCCAGTACCCATACCCTTTCATGGACTTCCCTGCCCTGGGGGTTGTCGGCTCGATCACCTGGGCACTGGCGCTCTCCGTCGTCGCCCTGGTCTTCGCCTTCGGATTCCTCGGCCTCGACAGGATCCTGGGTCGACGCCCGACTGCGACGGTCGGGGACGGGAGTTAGTTTCAGGCCATGCCCGATCGCACACCGACTCCCAGCCAGATCGCTGCGTACGCCCACGGCGTTGCGATGACGCATCCCGAGGACAACGACGCGTACAGCTCGTTCGCGACCCTCGTGTTGAACACCTACGGCGGCATCTCGCCGGAGGTCCTCGACGCTGCGGCGGACGACGCCGACCTCACGGGGGCAACCCCCGAGTTCGAGCTCGAGGCCACGCTCATGTTGAAGGGCATCCTCGGCGTGGCCGCCGAGGACCCGGCCGGGCAGAACCGCGCGCGGGCGATCGAACTCATCCAACGGCTCGCCGCCGACATCCGGAAGCACGACCCCCGGGCCTGATGGGCTTCTCCAAGGAGGAGCTCCAGGCGCAGTACGGCCGCACCGTCCCCGACCTGGTCGGACCAGGCTGCAGGCTGCTCTTCGTCGGCATCAACCCCGGCCTGTGGACGGCGGCCACCCAGACGCACTTCGCCTACCCGGGGAACCGCTTCTACCCCGCGTTGCACCGGGCCGACATCACCCCGAGGCCGATCGACCCCGCAGCAGGGATGTCGGACGACGACCGGATCATGTTCATCGACCTCGGACTCGGCATCACGAACATCGTCCGACGCGCGACGGCGCGAGCCGACGAGCTGGCCAAGGAGGAGTTCGTCGACGGCGGCGCACGACTCACCGGGTTCGTGGAGGAGTGGGGACCGAAGGTGGTGGCGATCGCCGGGCTCGGGGCCTACCGGACAGCCTTCGGACGACCGAACGCGAAGAAGGGCATGCAGGACGACCGGATCGGCAACGCCGAGGTCTGGCTCACCGGGAACCCGTCGGGCCTCAATGCCCACGAGACCGTCGACACGCTGGCCGAACAGTTCCGGACGATCGCCGAGCGGGCAGGGGTGGTCTAGCGACGCCCGATCATGTCGGCTCCATCGGAGTTGTCGATCACGAAGACCCACGAGCCGCTCTCGTTCCGACGGAGCACCTCGGCGCTTGCTCCCTCGAGGCGTCCGCCGTCCTCGAACCGGACCTCCCAGGACCAATGCACGAGGGCAAGGTCTCCCGCTTCGTAGGTGACCGCATCCTTCAGCTCCAGTCGGGCCCCCGACGCGACGAAACCCGAGAGCGCGGCCCGGATCGACGGCCATCCCGTCGACACCCCGCTCGTCTCCACGAACACGGCGTCGGGGTCGTAGAGCGCCTCGATCCCGTCGAGGTCGCCCTCGGCGAGGAGCCGCACCATCGCTCGGCTGACATCGTCTGGTGTACCTGCCATCTCGAATCCTCCGCCGGCGAGCGTAGGCGGCGCTCCTGAGAGCCTGCGCCGGTACCCTGCCGAACATGACCGAGTCATCCGCACCCCGAGTCGCCGTCGTGATGGGCAGCGCCTCCGACTGGCCCACCATGCAGAAGGCCGTCGAGGTGCTCGATGACTTCGGGGTGCCCAACGAGCGCGCCATCGTTTCCGCCCACCGCACACCGGATCGGCTCCGGGAGTTCGCCACGGGTGCCGCCGACCGCGGACTAAAGGCCATCATCGCCGGCGCCGGAGGCGCCGCCCACCTCCCCGGGATGCTCGCCTCGTGGACCTCCGTGCCCGTCATCGGCGTGCCCGTGCAGAGCCGGGCACTCAATGGCCTCGACTCCCTCCTCTCCATCGTGCAGATGCCGGGCGGGGTCCCCGTCGCAACCATGGCCATCGGCGAGTCGGGCGCCCGCAATGCCGGGCTGTTCGCCGTGCGCATGCTCTCGACCGAGGACGCCGACCTGCGGGCCGCCTACGAGCAGTTCGCAGGTGAGCAGGCTGCGAAGGCCCTCGCACCCGACCTGACGTGAGCGAACCGATCCTTCCGGGCGCCACCATCGGCATGCTCGGTGGCGGTCAACTGGGCCGCATGTTCACCCTCGCCGCACGGGCAATGGGCTACCGGGTCGCCGTCCTGGTCCCCGAGCACGACAGCCCCACCGCACAGGTGGCCGACGTCGCCCACGAAGCCGCGTACGACGACGTCGAGGCCGTGGAACGGTTCGCGTCCGAGGTGTCGGTCGTGACCTACGAGTTCGAGAACGTGCCGAGCGCGACCGTGGAGGCTGCGGAGCGGCATGTTCCTGTTCGCCCCGGGCGAGCACTCCTGCACGCCGTGCAGGAACGCAGCAGGGAGAAGCAGGCACTCGCCGACCTCGGCCTTCCCGTGGCACCGTTCGCCGTGATCGACTCGGCCGCCGACCTCGAGCAGGCTCACGAGGTCGGCTTCCCGTCCATCCTCAAGACCGCCGCATGGGGCTATGACGGGAAGGGGCAACGGAGGGTCGCCTCTGCCGACGACCTGGCCGCCTCCTTCTACGACCTCGGCTCAGTGCGGACAGTGCTCGAGCAGGAGATCTCGTTCGTCGCCGAGGCGTCCGTGATCGGCGCTCGCAGCCTCGACGGCGCTATCGCCGTCTACGAGCCGTTCCTCAACCACCACGCCAACCACATCCTCGACGTGACGGTGGTCCCCGCCGGGCTCCCCCCCGCCACGGAGGAAGCCGCCGAGGACGCGGTACGGACGATCCTCGAGGGACTCGACGTCGTGGGCCTGTTGTGCGTCGAGTTGTTCATCCTCGGGGATGGCTCAGTCCTCGTGAACGAGGTGGCGCCACGACCACACAACTCGGGGCACGTCACGATCAATGCCCATGCCACCAACCAGTTCGCCCAACAGGTGCGCGCGGTGTGCGGACTCCCACTCGGGTCGACCGAAATGGTCGTGCCCGCCGCAGCGATGGCGAACCTGCTCGGTGACGTGTGGGCGAACGGCGAGCCGGACTGGCCCGCAGCCCTCGCCACCCCGGGGAACTCGCTCCACCTCTACGGGAAGGCCGAGCCGAGACCGGGACGCAAGATGGGCCACCTCACCGCCACCGGCGCCGACCCGGCCGAGGCAGAAGCTCGGGTTCGAGCCGCCCGCGCCGCACTCTGAACGCCAACACCGATCAGTAGGTGCGGAACGACCACTCGTACTCGTCGACCGTGACCACACCCGTCGTGCTCTCGACGAGGATCCGAACCCGCTGGTCGGGGTTCCACTGCGAGAGCGTCTGGCCGACTCCGGGCGTCCAGGTGAACACACCGTCGGCTGCGAGGCCATCGTCGATCTCGCGGGGACCGACCTCGACCCACGCCCCATCGATGGGGAGGAAGATGCGCACCGCATAGCCGGGCTCGAGGTCCACGAGGAGTGGCACCTGTCGCGGCACCTGGTCGCCCTCGCCGGGCGAGAGGCGAACCACCGGCTCCGGGACCTCGAC
>CP070681.1:1649070-1654281 GCA_020352575.1 Acidimicrobiia bacterium
CAACGAAGACCCTGCTCATCGAACCGCTCACGTTCGATGTGTTCGACCCAGAGACGAACGCTGCAGCGGGAACAGCTACTAGCGGCGCGGAGATCACAATCACCGGCGAGAACGAGTCCGGCTGGTTCCGAGTCGAGACCCCCGTCATTGCCGACCAATCCGGGAACTGGGACGCCACCGAGTTGGCCGACTACTGGGCCGGCGGCTGGACGCAGGCACACATCGCAGATGACGACGGGGACCGAACCGTCGCATGGCCAGCAGGTCCGCCCCCTGAGCCGCAGATCCGTGGGAACCCTGAGGCGGACTACATCGAAGGGTGGAACTTCGACGTGGGCACCTCGGTCGTGGTTGAGGTGACCGGAATGGGTGCCGCGTTCTCGAGCACCGCGATCGTCGAGGACCACGGATGGGCGGGGGTCTTCGGACTCTGGACTACGGACGAGAGCTTCGACCTGCTCCCCGGTCACACCGTGACCGTGACCGGGACCAGTGCCGAAGCGTCGGCCACGAAGGAACTCCTCGTCGAGGAACTGACGTTCGACACCTTTGATCCCGTCGGCAACGTGGTCGCTGGCACAGCAGCATCTGGCACTGAAGTACGTGTCAACGGTGGCAACGACTCCTACGACTTCGAGGAGTTCGCTACCGCCGACGAGTTCGGCGACTGGTCGATCAACCTCGGCGATATTGGCTTCGACCTCACCTTCGACATGGGTGGCGAAGCGTCCATCGACGATGAGGACGGCGATTCCACGGTGGCGCGATCGCCCGAGTGGGCAAGCTTCATCGTGAATGAGGCACACGACTTCATCCACGGAAGCGGGTTCGGCGTCGGGGCACCCATCGCCTTTGCGATCAACGATGGCGTAGCCGACGTGTACTCAGGAACAACTACCACCGATGACGAGGGCAACTTCGGCATCGGCGTCGAGTTCGACATCGGGCCCGGTCATATCGTGACCGTCACCGGACCGGAAGGCACGAAGGACCTAGTCGTCGATCTGCTCCGCTTCGACACCTACGACCCCGAAGGCAACTTTGCGGCGGGCACCGCCACAAGTGGAGCACTGATCTCCGTGTACGGGGAGAACGAAGCCGGTTGGTTCCGGGTCGACCTCACCGCAGACACGTCGGGAGCCTGGGAGGTGTCCGGGGATGAGGTCGACTTCTGGGTCGACGGATGGACCCACGTACGGATTCGCGACGTCGACGGCGACTCGACCCTCGACTGGGAGCCTGCACCGGCAACGATCCAAGTCGACCCCACAACCGACTCTGTCGTTGGACAGGAGTTCGAGGCGGGCACCACCGTCAGGATCGAGATCGACCGAGGTGGGCTCGTCTACTCGGGGACCGCAATCGTAGAGACGGGCCCTTGGGGAGGCTGGACCGGCTTCGGAGTGGACCTCGCCTTCGACATCCTGCCAGGCGACCGGGTGACCGTGACGGGCACAACCGTCTTCAAGGCCGTGGTCGTTCAGGCGCTGACCTTCGACGAATACGACCCATCCCTCAACACAGCCGCCGGCACCGCTCCGGCACACACCTGGCTCTCGGTGTATGGGGACGGCCCGCTCGGTGGGTTCGAACTCGAGGTCCAAGCGGACTCCGGAGGGAATTGGACTGCATCTGGCGCCGACTTCCCCGCCGCAGGGGAAGGCTGGATGGTGGTGGCGCTGTTTGACGCGGATGGCGACAGCACCGCTGTCCAACCGCCGTACCCAGAGCCCTAGATGGGAACGCAGTCCCGGACCGTGGGGCGCAGCCAGCGCCCCACCCCGGGGCTCGACCGCACGAAAGGAGATGCGGATATGACAGAGACGATGACCCGTACACCGGCGAGCCACGCCGCTGTACCCGCCCGCGGGAAGGGACTTCTCACCTTCACGCTCTGGTTCGGGATGCTCGACGTGTTCCTCTTTGGAGCGACCACGTTCTTCTTCCCCGAATTCGTGATCGACACGCTCGCCGAATCGGCAGAGGTGTCGTTCTTCGCGATGCGCTGGGGAGGTGGGCTCCTGATGGCCCTTGCGGTCGGGTACGCCTACATGCTCCGTCGGCCCGCCGGGCAGATGCCGATGTTCACGACCTTCGCGCTCGCAAGCACGATGGCCGGTATCGGCTTCTTCTGGAGCTGGCTTGCTGACGAGTACACGGGGAATGACTGGTACCTGATCGCGCTGTTCGCCGGCACATTCGGGTTGGCCCTCTTCATGTGGATCACCCGGTTCGTGTCGAAGGAACTGCTCGACTGACCGATTTGGCCCCTCGCCGGCCCGCGCTCCTTCCCAGGGCAGCCGCGTCCCCGGCAGCCGGCTGAGGGGCCAACTCCTCCTGGCGCCAGGCGCCTCGAGCGGCGCCGCTCAACGGCTGAGGGCGTCAACAACCTCCACCGTGATACCGGTGAGCATCCCCTCTTCGTAGTGGTCCACGATCCGGCCTGCGCCGACCCCGACCACGATGCGACAGGAGATCTCGTACTCGACACCGGCCTCGAGTCGCACGGGGAACACGATTTCCTCCCCTGGTGCAACCGACGGGGACGCGCCGACCACCGTGCCATCCGATTGAGCGAACACCACCGTGTGGCCGAACTCGCCATCGTTGCGGACCACCACGTCATTCACACCCGGTCCGAACACCCCCGCGGCTTCCACGGAGAACTCGTCCAGCAGGACCACAGGAGGCCCACCCGCGTCCTTGCCAACCGAGCAGGCGACGACCGCAAGCAGCACGAGCACGAGGAGTCGCCTCATCGCGCCATCTCCGCCACGAGCGGAAGGCCAACGGCGAACGTCGACCCCTGCGGTGACGTGGTCACCAGGAGTTGACCCTCGAGTGCTTCGACGATCTTGCTCGCAATGTGTAGGCCGAGGCCGGTCCCGCTGCTCCGCGAGTTCTTCTCGAACTTCTCGAACACCCTAGGGAGGAAGGCGGGGTCGATACCCGGGCCATCGTCTGCCACGGCAATCCACACTGCCGCCTCCGGCGGCTCGCCCGAACGCACCATGGGTTCGAAGGGAAGCTTGCGGTGGCAGGCCACCTGCACTTCCGAGGCACCGTGGGTCCGGGCGTTGTCGGCGAGTGAGTGCACCAGCCCGACGAGGCTCGTCACGTCCGTTCGCACGACGATGTCGCCACACCCAGGCGCCTGCACGTCGGTGGCCATTGCCACACCGAGGCGCTCCACCACCTCATTCATCGATGTGGGCACCAGTTCGAAGAAGAGTGCCCGGTTCTCGATCCGAGCGACCGCAAGGAGTTGGTCGATCATCTCCTTGAGCCGACGACCGTCCGTCACCACGCCCTCGAGGACATCGCGCCACATCGGATCGGTGATGCCGGCCTCCGACTCGAGCAGTTCGGCACCGGTCACGACCCCGGTGAGCGGGGTCCGCAGTTCGTGGTTGATCATGAGCACGAACTCCGACCGGATCCGGTTCTTCTCCTCGGCCAGCGCGTACGCCTCTTCGGCCGTCGTCCTGGCAGCCTCGAGCTCCACGTTGACGGCACGGAGCGACGCGGCTTCGCGCTCGAGGTACTCGGACTCCAGGCGGAGTTCGCGGTACAACCGCCGTGCCCTGGCCCGGCCCACCCAGAGCGCCACCGACCCCACAGCCAGGGCACCCCCCAGGGTGAGCAGTTCGATCGTCGCCGCAGAAATGCCCCTTGCAGCCGACCGTCGGGCAAGCAGTTCACCCATGTCGTAGGTGAGGAGAACCGACAGGCCCTCTGCTACCGGATGGATGACGTCGTAGACGACGGCTCCTGCCGGCCACTCGACAACGCCGTCCAAGGTGAGCGGGGCCACGAGTGGCGCAGCCACCGCTGCAAACGCGCCGCGCTCTGCGAACGACGAGAGGAGCGGACTCGCGAGTGGCGCGCCAACGAAGGTGGGAGAGGTGGAGGCCGAGATGCGACCCCGCGCATCGACGAGGCTGACGGCCTCGATGCGCAGGTCGTTGCGGAGGCCACGGAGTGCGAGTTCCGAGGGGTCGTCCGCGAGGACCTCTGCGGCGGCGGCGCTCTCCTCCAGGAAGAGCGCACCCTCACCGACCGGACGTCTGGCCTCGAGCGCCTGGGCGACACCGACAGCGAGCATGACGAGCGCCAGCACGGCACTCACCAGTGCACCCGCACCCCAGGCCGGGGATGGGCGGCGCAGCTCGACGAGCGAGTCTCGTTCCATCACTCCGGTATCGGTGCCGTCGAGGAAGGCTTGAGCCAACCCTCACGGCGGATATTGGGCCTCCTCCGGCACCGTGATCCGCCAACCTTTCCCACATGACGATCCGCGTCGAACAGATCGAGACCCGCACTGCTCCCGAGGCAGTCCTCGCGACGATGCACGACCTGTACCTCCTGGCCGAACAGGAGGAGCTCCCGGGCGACCCGCCGACGCCGCTCGAGCGGCACGTCCTGGAGTGGCGTCACCGCCCTGACAGCGAGGACGCTCCCCGCTGGCTGCTCTGGGACAACGACGAGCTCATCGGCATGGCCATCGTCTGGGTCGACCTCGAGCAGAACCTGGAGAACGGGTTCGCCCGCGCCTGGATCCGCCCCGACCGCCGTGGCAAGGGGCACTTCCGGGAGTTGGCCGGGCCGATGCTCGACTACCTCGATGCACACGGGCGCACCCGGGTCGACACCTATGTGCTCCAGGGAGCGCCCGAGGCTGCGCTCTGCGAACGGCTGGGCCTCAAATCGGTCTACAACGAAAAGCGCAGCCGCCTTGTCGTCGCCGACGTGGACCGGGACCTCATGCAGTCGTGGGTCGACCGGGCTCCTGAACGGGCGTCCGAATACCACTTGCTCACCCTGCGGACGCCGTTCCCCGACGAGGTCGTGGCGCCGTATGCGGAACTCCAGTTCCAGATGAACACCGCGCCCATGGAGGACTTCGAGTTCGAGGACGAGGTGATCACCCCCGACCGGTGGCTCGAACGAGAGCAGTGGCTCGCCGACAACAAGCGGGACCTCTACGCCATGGTCGCCGTGCACACCGACACCGGCGCCTACGCCGGCTCGACATCGATCAGCTACGACCGCCTGCACCCCAGCCAGGCCTGGCAGTGGGAGACGGTCGTACACCCCGACCATCGCAACAAGGGGCTCGGTCGATGGCTGAAGGGAGCGAACATCCTCCGCATCCTCGACGAGCGTCCCGACGTCGAGCGGGTCGACACGTGGAACGCCGGTTCGAACGAG
>CP070681.1:1654381-1662197 GCA_020352575.1 Acidimicrobiia bacterium
CTCGGCATCCTCCTCCTCCTCTTCGGTATCGGCCTCAAGCTGAAACCGGCGACGCTCCGGCGCCCCGAGATCTGGGCCACGGCCTCCATCCACATGGCGGTCACCACCGCGCTCGTCGCCAGCGCCATCCTCGTCCTCGGGGCGATCGGGCTCTCGGCAGCAGTGGGCCTCACGCTCCAGCAGGCCACCCTCGTCGGCTTCGCCCTGTCGTTCTCCAGCACCGTGTTCGCCGTGAAGGCGCTCGAGGACCGCAACGAGTCGTCGTCGCTCGCCGGGCGCGTCGCCATCGGCATCCTCGTGATGCAGGACATCTTCGCCGTCGTCTACCTCACCGCGTCCACGGGCAAGCTCCCCTCGCCGTGGGCGATCGTCCTCGTCGGCGGCATCGTCCTCGCCAGGCCGATCCTCGGATGGTTCCTAGACAACAGCGGCCGCGGCGAACTGCTCATCCTCTTCGGGTTCGTGCTCGCCGTCGGAGTCGGCGCGGAGGGCTTCGACATGGTCGGCCTCAAGCCTGACCTTGGGGCGCTGGTCGTGGGCATGGTCATCGCCTCCCATCCCCGTGCCTCCGAGCTCTCCGATCGCCTGCTGGGGTTCAAGGACCTCCTCCTCATCGGGTTCTTCCTCTCGATCGGGCTCGGGGGGGCACCCACGATCGATTCGCTGGTGATGGCCGGGCTCGCCATCTCGCTGCTCGCCCTCAAGGCAGGAGGATTCCTCGTCCTCCTCCCCCGCTTCCGACTGCGCGCCCGGACCTCCCTCCACTCCTCGATCTCCCTCACCACCCACTCGGAGTTCGGACTCATCGTCGCCGCCGCCGGGGTGGAGGTCGGAGCCCTGCACCCGGAGTGGCTGTCGGGCATCGCCGTTGCGGTGGCGATCTCGTTCGTCCTCGCCTCGGTGCTCAATCGGTGGCGGTACGGGATCTACCCGAAGGCATCGCGCTGGCTCACCCGCTTGGAGCGACACCCCATCCTCCCCGACGACGCCCTGATGGAACCCGAGGAGGCGCGGATCCTCGTCTTCGGGATGGGGCGGGTCGGTCGGGGCGCCTACGACGAACTCGTCGTCCGGCGGGGCAATGTCGTCCTCGGCGTCGACCGCAGCGATGACATCGTCGAGGCCAACGTGGCAGAGGGCAGGCGGGCGATCCGCGGGGATGTCCTCGACTTCGACTTCTGGGAGCGACTCACCCTCAAGGACGAGGTGGGCCTGGTGGTGCTGGCGATGAGCGACCACGCCGCCAACCTCGCGGCCACGGCGCGCATCCTCGAGGCATTGCCGGGCATCCCGATCGCTGCGACCGCCCGATTCCCCGATGAGGTCGCCGAACTCCGGGAGGCCGGGGTCCAGGTGGCGCGGAACCTCTTCGGGGAGGCCGGTCAGGGCCTCGCCGACGACGCCTGCGACCTCCTCGAACGCACCTCGTGAGGCGCCTCTCGGCCGATCGGGCCCGACGACTCTCACTCGCGGCGCAGGGGTTCCATCGCCCACGGCCGCCCGGACGGGTCGATCGTCGCCACCTCCGCCGCGCGATGGAGGACATGCAACTCCTCCAGATCGACTCGGTGAACGTGTGCGTGCGGTCGCACTACATGCCGCTCTTCTCCCGCCTCGGCCCCTACGACCGGTCCCTCATCGACTCCCTGGCCTACGACGACCAGGAGTACTTCGAGTACTGGGGACACGAGGCCTCGTTCATCCCGGTGGCGCGCTATCCGGCGCTGGCACATCGCCGCGCCGAACTCGGACACTGGAAGGTCATGGCGAAGCTCGCGGAGGACCATCCGGGGTACATCGAAGCGGTGGAGGAGGAGGTGCGCGATCGCGGCCCCCTCTCGGTTGGCGACCTCGAGGACGCCGGACAGCGCCGGAGCTCGTGGTGGGGATGGGGCCACGGCAAACTCGCCCTCGAGTACCTCTTCGCAAAGGGACGCCTCAACGTGTCCCATCGCGCGAACTTCACCCGGTACTACGCGACGCCGGAACACGCCCTGCCACGCGAGGTCCTGGAGTTGCCGCCGCTCGAAAGGAACGACGGGATCGACGACCTCACCATGTCGGCGATGCGAGGGCTCGGTGTGGCGACCGAGGCCGACATCGCCCAGTACTGGCGCATGAAGCGGGCCGACGTCCGACCGACCCTCGCACGGCTCACTGCCGCCGGCGCCCTCGAGCCCGTCACCGTGGAGGGGTGGAGGGACCCCGCGTGGCTCCTCCCCGGCATGGCGATCCCCCACCATGTCGATGCGCGGGCACTCCTCACTCCCTTCGATCCCGTGGTGTGGGCTCCGCGCGACCGGTCCGAGCGCATCCACGGCTTCGACTACACGATCGAGATCTACGTGCCCGAGGGGAAGCGGGTGTTCGGGTACTACGTCTACCCCTTCCTCCTCGGCGACCGCATCGTCGGACGGGTCGACCTCAAGGCGGATCGGGGGGCCAACCGGCTCCTCGCCCGGGCGACCTGGATCGAGGACCACGCCGATCCATTCCACGTCGCACCGGCGCTGGCGGCCGAACTCCACACCATGGCCGAATGGCTGGGCATGGACGAGGTCGAGGTGGCTGCGAAGGGCAACCTCGCCGACGCGGTGCGCTCGCACGCGTGAGGAGTGCCAGCGCGCTCCTGCCACCCACCCCGACCCTCCCCACCTTCGACGGCGGGGCCGATCCCTGTACCCTGCCGTCGTGACGATCCCCAACGTGCTCGCGAGTCGGTACGCGTCCGAAGCGATGCGGGGGATCTGGGCACCCGAGGGGAAGATCCGCGAGGAACGTCGGTTCTGGCTGGCCGTGCTCGAGGCCCAGGCCGCCTTGGGGGTTCCCGTCGCCGACGGCGCCGCGGATGCCTACCGGGCGGTGATCGACCAGGTCGACCTCGACTCCATCGCCGCCCGCGAGCGTGTCACCCGCCACGACGTGAAGGCCCGCATCGAGGAGTTCAACGCGCTGGCAGGGTTCGAAGAGGTCCACAAGGGTCTCACCTCCCGCGACCTCACCGAGAACGTCGAGCAACTCCAGGTGCGACGCTCGATGGACCTCGTCCGGCACAAGGCGGTCGCCGCCCTGGCTCGCCTGGCTGCCTTGGCCGCCGAGCACCGGGACCTCGTACTCACCGGCCGGAGCCACAACGTACCCGCCCAGGCCACGACCCTCGGCAAGCGGTTCGCCACCATCGGTGAGGAACTCCTCATCGGCATCGCCCGCCTCGACGACTTGCTCAGCCGGTACCCACTCCGCGGACTGAAGGGCCCGGTTGGCACCCAGGCCGACCTCATCGACCTGCTCGGGGACACCCACCGGGTGGCCGCCCTGGAGGATCAGGTGGCAGGAGCGCTCGGGTTCACCTCGGCCCTCGGATCGGTCGGACAGGTCTACCCACGATCGCTCGACGCCGATCTCGTCGGTGCCTACGTCGCGATCGCTGCGCCCCTTTCGAGCCTTGCCACCACGATGCGGCTCATGGCCGGGGCAGACCTCCTCACCGAGGGCTTCGCCGCCGGGCAGGTCGGCTCCTCGGCGATGCCCCACAAGATGAATGCCCGATCATCCGAACGCATCAACGGGTTCATGGTGATCCTCAGGGGACACCTGACGATGGCCGCAGACCTCGCCGGAAACCAGTGGAACGAGGGCGACGTGTCGTGTTCGGTCGTGCGCCGGGTCGTCCTCCCCGATGCGTCCTTCACCATCGACGGGATCCTCGAGACCGCGCTCACCGTGCTCGACGAGCTCGCGCCGTTCCCGGCAACGATCGAGTCCGAACTCCGAAGGCAACTCCCGTTCCTCGCCACCACCCGACTGCTCATGGCGAGCGTGCAGCAGGGCGTGGGCCGCGAGACGGCGCACGCCGCCATCAAGCGCCACGCCCTTGCGGCCGCCGAAGCACTGCGCTCGGGACGGGACCACACGCTGGCCGAAAGCCTTGCAGCGGACGAGGCCCTGCCCTTGGACCGAGCGGCGATCGACGAGATCCTCGCCGCTCCGATGGAGTTCACCGGGTCTGCGTCCGAGCAGGTCGACCGATTCGTCGAACAGGTGGACTCGGTGGTGTCGAGCGACCCCGAGGCCGCGTCCTACCGACCCGCCGCGATCCTCTGATCAGGGACCGAGGGCAACCGGCACGTACGCCGCGGGGTAGACCTCTGCCAGCAGGTCGTTGAACGGCTTCGTCGGCTCGAGCACCCACGCGCCGGATTCGGTGGTCGCCGGCTGCATCTCGAGCGAGATGGTCACGACCGACTCGGGTCGAATGTCCCGATTGGACCATGCGAGGCCCACGAGGCGCGAGATCGAGAGGCTCTCGCTGAGCGTCACGTTGGCCACCGCCGTGGTGGCCACCTGCTGCAGCGCACCGACACTCTCGAACGATGCCACCTTGCGGAGGAGCTGGAACAAGAGCTCCTGCTGGTGCTCCTGGCGGGTGAAGTCAGAGGCACCGACGCCCTGCCACTCCCCGTCCTTGAGGATCTGCGTGCTGCGGGAGCGGGCCCAGGCGAGCGCCGTGTCGCCATCGATGACGCGACATCCGGCGGGCTCGTCCAGGTCAGCCTTCACATCCCGCACGGCGTACTCGAAACACCAGTCGATGCCGCCTACGGCATCGACGGCGTCCGCGAACCCCTCGAAATCGACCACCACGAAATGATCGATCTCGACGCCGGTGAACTGGGCGACGGCCACTGACAGCAACTCGGGGCCCGAGACGCTGTCGCCGCATCCATTGAGGTTCGCGTTGATCTTCGTGTACTCCTGGGTGCACGGGTTCTCGAGGTAGAGATCGCGCGGGATGGAGACGAGCATCGGGTCCTCCCCGTCGGCGATGAGGACCAGGATGATGGCGTCGGCCCGAAGGCCGGACTCGTCGGCACCGATGAGGAGGATCGCCTCGAACATCTCGTCGGGGAGCGGCGGTGAGACGGTGTTCTGGTTCTCGGTGCTCGGGAGTTCGTACACCGGTGGCGGTTCGAAGTCGGGCAGGTCGTCGGGCAAGGTGTCCTCGACGGCATCCTGTTCCTGGATCTCCTCGCGCACGACATCACGCACGGAGTCGCTCACCTGCTCGACCTGCTGGGGGGCCGCGACGGGGTCACCCTCGCGTTCGACCGAGCCCAGTGTCACGAAGATGCGGCCTGCCCAGAAGGCGAGGACGAGGCCGATGAGGGCACCGAACGCGATGAGCATCTGCTTGGTGGAGACGCGGGATCGCACGACGTCCGAGGTTAGGTCGCTCGGGTGCTTTGCAGGACCACCCGGGCCCTCCGTACGATCGCTCGGTGCCTCCCGCAGTCAATGCCGCAACGATCATCCTCCTGCGGGATGGCTCGGACGGGCCCGAGGTCTTCATGCTCCGCCGACACGCCGGGGCGTCCTTCATGGCGGGTGCCTGGGTCTTCCCCGGCGGGGGCCTCGAACCGACCGACGCCACCGTACCGACACACCTCGTCGACGATCCCTCGGCCGCCGACCTCGCCCTTCGCATCGCTGCCGTTCGAGAGACCTTCGAGGAATCCGGGGTGCTCCTCGGACGACTGCCCGAAGGACGGCATCCGAGTCCGACCGACCTCGCCGAGATGGGCGCGGAGGCGGCGCGCGCCCGCCTCAATGACCGGGGGGATGCCTGGGACTGGGCGGAGTGGCTCGACGCCCACGACGTCGTCCTCGAGGCGGGCTCGCTCGGTTTCGCCTCCTGGTGGATCACCCCGGAGGCCGAACCGAAGCGCTTCGACACCCGGTTCTACGTGGCGGCCGTACCGGCCGAGCAGGATGCACGGCACGACGACATCGAGACGTCCGACTCGGTGTGGGTCACTCCCGCGGACGCCCTCGTGGCAGCCGATCGGGGCGAGGCGCTCGTGGTGCCACCGACGAGGAAGAACCTCGAAGCACTGCTGCCGTTCCCATCGGCCCGCGCCGCCGTCGACCACGCGCGTGGCACGCCCGACCCGGATCCCATCCTGCCGGTGGTGGAGCGCCGCGGGGACGAGGTGTGGGTCACCCACCCCTCGCTGGGGTCGCTGCGAATCCGCTGATCAGCCGATCGGTCCCCAGCCACCACCACCTGGCGTCCTGACGAGCAGCCGGTCACGGGGGCCCACTTCGAGCGTCACCTTGCCTGGGAGGCGCTCCGGCGGGCTGCCCGGCCGGATCAGCCAATCCTCCCCGGTCGCCCCCGCTGCACCACCGTCCAGGCCCCACGGGGGGACCACTCGACGCTCTCCCATCAGGGACACCGTCGCGGCTTCGGTGAACTCCAGTTCGCGCTCGATGCCGTCGCCACCGCGATGTGCGCCGTCGCCACCCGACCCGGCACGGAGCCCGTACCGGAGCACCCGGAACGGGTAGTGGCCCTCGAGCGACTCGATCGGGGTGTTCTTGGTGTTCGTCATGCCGGTCTGGATCCCCGACTCGCCCGGTCCCCCCATCCATGCCCCCTGTCCGCCGGCCACGGTCTCGTAGTAGGCGAACCGATCGTTGCCGATGAGGACGTTGTTCATGGTCCCCTGCGACGCCGCAGGCACTCGTCCGGGAGCCGCACCGGCCAGCGCACCGAGCATCACGTCGGCAATCCGCTGCGAGGTCTCGACGTTCCCCGCTGCCACCGCCGCAGGCGGCCGCGCCGAGACGATGGAGCCCGGCCTGGTGACGATGCGAATCGGCCGGTAGCAGCCCCCGTTCGCAGGGATGGTCGGGTCGGTGGCCACCCGCACGGCGTAGTAGACGCACGAGGCCGTCACCGCTTCGACGGCGTTGAAGTTCGCCGCCACCTGGTCGGCGCTCTCGGAGAAGTCGGCGACGAGTTGCCCGCCGTCGATCGTGACCGACACACGGATCGGCACCAGCCGCTCACCGTGCTCCATCACGTCCTCGAACTGCCACCTCCCGTCGGGAAGGGCCTCGAGTGCTGCGGTCATCCGGCGCTCGCCGTACGAAAGGAGTTCCGCAGCAGTCCTGCGGAACCCGTCGGCTCCTTCCTTCCGCACCACCTCCTCGATGCGGGCTGCTCCGACCTCATTGGCGCCCAGCTGCGCCGAGAGGTCACCGAGTCGCTCTTCGGGGGTGCGGGTGGCGGCGAGGAACGGCATGAGGAAGGCGTCATCCCAGGCGCCGTTGCGGAGCGCAACCATGGGCGAGACCACGATGCCCTCCTGGTCGACCCTCGTCGCGTGGGCGGGCATCGAACCCGGTGCCTCGCCCCCGACATCGGCGTGGTGGGCCCGATTGGCCACCCATGCCACCAGTTCGCCGTCGACGAAGATCGGACGGACGATCGTGAGGTCGTTGAGATGGGTGCCGCCGCGGAAGGGATCGTTCACCGCGTATTGGGCGCCCGGCTCCAGTCCATCGGCAAAGGCCTCGCCCACCGCGTGGATGGCCGCCGGCATCGACCCCAGGTGGACCGGGATGTGCTCGGCCTGGGCCAGCATCTCGCCGTCGGCGACGAAGACCGCCGCCGAGCAGTCGACCCGCTCCTTGATGTTCGGGCTGTAGGCGGTGCGACGGAGCACCGATCCCATCTCCTCGGCGATCGAGGCGAACTGGTTCCTGGCCACCTCGAGGGCAATCGCGTCGATGCTCACCACTCCACCTCCAACGCGCCGGACTCGTGGACGACAGCCCGCTCATCGGGCATGAGGAGCGACGTCGCCTCTCCCTCTTCGATGACGGCGGGACCGGTCACCTCCGCTCCGGCTGCCAAGCCGGCCCGCCGCACGACGGTCGCCTCCACCGCCCCCGAGGGAAGCAGCAACTCCCGCTGTCCGACGACCGACGGACCGGACGGGGCGACCGACGGCAGCTCATCCCAGGTGAC
>CP070681.1:1662297-1677389 GCA_020352575.1 Acidimicrobiia bacterium
GAGAGATCTGCGAGGCCGCCATGGCAGGGCCGGCGTCAGATGTGGAGCAGATGGTGGGCGACTACTACTCGTCGGGCATCGACGAGGACGCGATCGAGGCGGCTGGTGCCGATCCCATTCGGCCACTCCTCGACCGCGTCGCCGCGGTGGTGAACGCCGACGAGTGGAGCGATGTCATCGTCGAACTGCGCCAACAGGGCATCGGTGCCTTCTTCGGCGGCTATGTCATGCCCGATTTCGAGGACTCCACCCGCTACCTCCTCTTCCTCACCCAGGGAGGGCTCGGGCTCCCCGAGAAGGAGTACTACACCCGCGACGATGAGCGCTCCGTGGCCCTCCGGGAGCAGTACGAGCAGCACGTCGCCGCCCAGTTCGCCAACCTCGGATGGGACGACCCTGCCGCAGCAGCCGCAACCGTCCTGCGCCTCGAGACCCGCCTTGCGGACGCCTCGTACACCGCGGTCGAGCTGAGGGACATCGACCGCACGATGAACCGGCAGACGATGGACGAGCTCGCAGCGCTCGCCCCGACCCTCGACCTAGTCGGCTTCCTCTCGGCCTTCGACGTCGATGTCCCCTCCATCAACCTCGACAACCCCGGCTTCTTCGGCGAGGTCGATGCGATGCTCACCTCCGAGCCCATCGGGGACCTCCGCACACTGGTCAGCTGGTACGTGGTGCGTGCCACCGCCGGGTCGCTCTCCGATGCGTTCGCCGACGAGTCGTTCGCCTTCTACGGCAAGGCCCTCGGCGGGCAGCAGGAGCAGAAGCCCCGCTGGAAGCGAGTGGTCGGTGCCATGGGCGGCGACATCGGTGAGCAGCTCTCCCAGCTCTTCACGGCCGTCGCGTTCCCCCCCGAGGCCAAGGATCGGTGTGACGGCCTGGTTCGGCACCTCGTCGATGCCATGGGCGAGTCGATCCGGTCCCTCGACTGGATGGGTGAGGAGACCAAGCAGGAGGCACTCGGCAAGCTCGAGGCCTTCGGGGTCAAGATCGGGTACCCCGACGAGTGGCGCGATTACTCGGGGCTCGAGATCGACCGAGGCCCATACGTGCTCAACCGGGCCCGTGCCGCGGGGTTCGAGTGGCGCCGCCAACTCGCCCGCCTCGACCAGCCGGTCGACACGAGCGAATGGCACATGGCCCCCCACATCGTGAACGCCTACTACTCGCCGCTCGAGAACGAGATCGTGTTCCCGGCCGGCATCCTGCAGCCCCCCTTCTTCTACGCCGAGGGCGACGACGCCGTGAACTTCGGTGCCATCGGGGCGATCATCGGACACGAGATCACCCACGGCTTCGACGACAAGGGCAGCCAGTTCGACGCCGAGGGCCATGTCCGCGACTGGTGGACCACCGAGGACCGCGAGGAGTTCGATCGGCGCGCCAAGGTGGTCGAGGAGCAGTTCGACGGGTACGAGGTCGAAGAGGGCCTCACTGTGAACGGTGCCCTCACGCTGGGCGAGAACATCGCCGACCTCGGTGGGCTCAACATCGCGTATCGGGCGTTCAAGAACGCCGTGGCCGACGGCTCCGCGACCGCTGACGAGGTCGACGGCTACACCGCGGACCAGCGGTTCTTCCTCGCATTCGGGAGCACCTGGCGCCAGAACGCATCCGACGAATACCTCCGCCTCATCGTCCAGAGCGATGTGCACAGCCCGGCGCGGTTCCGCTGCAACGGACCGCTCGGCAACCTGCCGATCTTCGCCGACGCCTGGGGGCTCGACGACGCCGTCCCGATGTTGCGGTCCCCGGAGGACCGCGTCGCCATCTGGTAGCCCCGTTGGAGTTCACCGCCCTCATGGGGTTCATCCCGGTCACGGACCTCGACGCCGTCGAGGGTTTCTACTCGGACGTGCTCGGGTTCCCGCTGGAACGCCGAGAGCCCGGGGCACTCGTCTACCGGATGGGTGACCACCTCCTGCGGGTGGTCCCGGTCGAGGGCATCGAGGTCAGCGGCCGCTTCACCCAACTCGGGTGGTTCGTCGACGACATCGCATCGACCGTTGCGGACCTCGCCTCCAAGGGCGTCGAGTTCCGGCGGTTCGACTTCATCCCCTCCGACGAGGCCGGAATCCACACCTTCCCCGGTGGGGGAGACCAGGTCGCCTGGTTCGAGGATCCCGCCGGCAACCTCCTCTCGGTGACGAAGGCGGGCCACGGGGCCTGAACCGCCGCGGGTACCATCGCTGCAGCCACGCCGCAGGAGACCGCAGTGCCGCTCGGATTCGCCGGGAAGATCCTCCACGTCGACCTCACCGCAGGGACGCTCACCGTCGAGGAGCCGTCCGACGACTTCTACCGCCTCTATGGCGGTGGCTCCGCCATGGGCCTCCACTACCTCCTGCACGGCACGCCCGCCGGCGCCGATCCACTGGGCCCCGAGAACACCCTTGCCTTCATGCTCGGCGGGATCACCGGGGCACCAATCTCCGGCCAGAGCAGGGCAACGGTCGTCGCCAAGTCTCCCCTCACCGGTGGCGTCGGTGACTCCCAGGCGGGCGGCTTCTGGCCGGCCGAACTCAAGTTCGCCGGGTTCGACGGCATCGTCGTGACCGGTCAGTCACCCACTCCGGTGTACCTGTGGATCAACAAGGGCGAGGCCGAGCTGCGGCCCGCCGACCACCTCTGGGGCAAGACGACCCGGGAAGTGGACAGGATCCTCAAGGACGAGCTCGAGGACCAGCGGATCGAGATCGCCCAGGTCGGCCCGGCCGGCGAGAAGCTCGTGAAGTTCGCCGCCATCATGAACATGGCCAACCGGGCCCACGGCCGCACCGGCATGGGCGCCGTGATGGGTTCCAAGAAGCTCAAGGCGATCGTCGTCCGCGGTGGCAAGAAGCGGCTCGAGATGGCCGATCCGGGCCGCCTCCGCGACCTCATGCAGACGTCCCGCGTGAACACCATCGAGGACCGGTCGATGGCGAGCTTCGGGAAGCTGGGCACGATCGGCGTGGTGAACGCCCAGAACGCCGGCGGGGGGCTCCCCACACGCAACTGGCAGAGCGGCTACTTCGGTGACGACGAGGCCGAGGCGATCTCCGGCGAGACGCTCTACGAGGAGTGGCTGCGGGGAGCCGACGAAGGCACGCAGTTCAAGACCGGCCGGGACACGTGCTACTCGTGCGCGGTGCGCTGCAAACGCGTCGTCGAGGCCGAGTGGCAGGAGAAGGCCCTCGAACCGGACGCAGGCGGTCCCGAGTACGAGACGGCCGCCACCTTCGGCTCCTACTGCGGGATCAGCGACATGGGGGCGATCGTCCACGCCAACCAGCTCTGCAACGACTTCGGTGTCGACACCATCTCGGCGGGGGCAACGATGGCCTTCGCCATCGAGTGCTTCGAAGCGGGCCTCATCACCGAGGAGGACACCGGCGGCATCCGCCTCGCCTGGGGTGACGCCGAGACCATGACCGCCATGCTTGAGAAGACCCTCTCCAGTGAGGGGTTCGGGGCCGTCCTCGCCGAAGGGTCGGCCGGTGCCGCCGAACGCATCGGTGGGGGAGCGGAGGACTTCGCGATGGTGGCCCACCGCCAGGAACTCCCTGCCCACATGCCGCAGAAGAAGCCGTCGCTCGGCGTCGTGTACGCAGTGAACCCGTTCGGCGCCGACCACCAATCGAGCGAACACGACGGTGCCTACAGCCCCCGCGCACTCGAAAAGATCCCGCACAAGAACGGCAAGCGCATGGCCGATGTCGGCCTCACGACTCCCCAGTCCTCAGGGGCGCTCAACCGGGAGAAGGTCGAGTTCGCCCTCGTCAGCCAGTACGCCTACTCGGCGATGGACACCGTGAACGTGTGCCAGTTCGTGTTCGGCCTGGCCTGGCAGCTCATGGGGATGGAGGAACTCGCCGAGATCCACACCTCGGTCACCGGGGACGACATGGGCGTCGACGACCTCCTCACCCTCGGCGCCCGCCGGCTCAACCTGTTGCGGGCCTTCAACGCTCGCGAAGGGATCACCCGGGAGCAGGACACGCTCCCCAAGCGCCTCTTCGACGAGCCGCTCGAGGGTGGCCGCACCGACGGGGTCGTGTATGACCGGGACGCCTTCGAGATCGCCCTCGACACGTACTACGAGATGGCTGGGTGGGACCCTGCCACCGGCAACCCAACCCGTGAGACCCTCGAGGGACTCGACCTCGGGTGGGTCGCCGACGAACTGCGGCTCGCCTGAGGACGTGCCCACCGTCCGACTCCCGTCGCTCCTCCGCCGTTTCGCCGACGGCGTCGCGGAGGTCGAGGTGGACGCGAGCACCCTCATGGGGGTGATCAACGCCCTCGTGGAGATGCACCCAACCCTCGGCCCCCGCCTCCTCGACAGGCGCGGCCGGCTTGCGTCGCACGTCCTCGTCCTCCACCGAGGCGAACTCGTGAAGCCCGAGTACATCGACGAGGCGGAGTTCGACCCATCAGAACGGGTAGACCTATTGCTGCCGATCTCCGGCGGCGCCCACGACGTGCGCATGAAGGGGTTCCGTGAACGCGCCTCGGTCGAGGCGGCGCTCGATGCAGCCCTCCACGGCGTGGTGCCCCTCGCCACCGAGGAGGTCCTGCCGGGACTGGCCGCAGGCAGGGTGCTCGCCGGGGCGGTCGTGAGCGACGTCGACATCCCCCCGTTCCGGAGGGCAGCCATGGACGGATACGCGGTCCGGGCCGAGGACACGTTCGGTGCCACGGCGTACGACCCCGTCGAGCTGGCCGTCGTCGGGTCGAGCATGCCCGGTGTGGGGCCAGATGGTCCCATGGGTCCGGGCGAGGCGCTCCGGATCATGACCGGGGCACCGGTCCCCACCGAGGCAGATGCCGTCCTCCGAGCCGAGGACGCAACGCTCGTCGGAGACGTGGTCGAGGTACGGGCTGCGGTCGCCTCGGGGCGCCATGTGGGTCGCGTCGGAGAAGACGTCGACCGCGGCGACACGGTGCTCGAAGCCGGACGACGAGTGCGGGCCCAGGATGCGGCACTCCTCGCCTCGATCGGAGTCCCGGGTGTCGAGGTCCACCGTCGGCCACGAGTGCGGATCGTTGTCTCCGGTGACGAACTCCGGGCGCCCGGCGATCGGCCGGGTGGCTTCCAGATCGTCGACTCGAACTCTGTCATGCTCACCGCACTCGTCGCGCGCGACGGTGGCCTCGTCGAGGTCGTCCGGGTCCCCGACGACGAGGCCGCGATGCGCAACGCGCTCCGACCGGAGGGCGTGGACGTGGTCGTCACGTCGGGGGCAGCGTCCGTCGGCGCCGAGGACCGCGTCCCGCTCCTCGTGGACGAGCTCGGTGAGCTCGTGGTCCACGGGGTGGCGATGCGTCCGAGCTCACCCACCGGCGTCGGCCGCATCGACGGCGTGCCGGTCCTCATCCTGCCCGGCAACCCCGTGTCGTGCCTGGTGGCCTACGAGTTCTTCGCCGGTCCGGTGGTCCGTCGCCTCGGCGGCCGCTCGACCGACTGGCCGCATCGGTTCGTACACCTCCCGCTTGGTGAGCGCCTCGTGTCCCAGGTCGGCCGCGTCGACTACGCCAGGGTGCGCATCGACGATGGTCATGTCTTCCCGATCGCCGTGTCGGGTGCATCCCGGTTGTCTTCGCTCACCGAGGCGGACGGTTTCGTGATCGTGCCGAAGGCACTCGAAGGCTTCCCGGTCGGGGCGGAGGTCGAGGTCGGCTTGTTCGAGGGCAGCCAGTGAGGCAGGAGCAGTTCCTCGATGTCATCGACGAGGAGGTCGCCCGGGCCCGATGGGACGCCGCCACGGAGGGGATCACGACGGGAGTCGAACGCGTGCCGCTGGCCGAGGCGCTGGGCAGGGTGGTTGCCGAGGAGGTGCGGGCCCGCGTCGACGTCCCCGGCTTCGATCGCTCCAACATGGACGGCTTCGCGGTCCGTGCCCAGGACACCTTCGGTGCCGAGGAGGCAGAGCCGGTGCGGCTCCGGGTGGCCGACATCCACCTCGAGGCCGGGAAATCGCCGCCCGCCGATCTGGAGGTGGATCCGGGCATCGCGGTCAGGATTGCCACGGGAGGGGTGATACCTCGCGGAGCGGATGCGGTGGTCATGGTCGAGGACACACAGCCCGATGGCGACGGCGTGCTCGTCGGCCGAGCCGTGGCGCCGGGTGGGAACGTTTCGTTCGCCGGGTCGGACATCGGGAGGGGAGAGGTGATCGCGCGCCCCGGCCGGGAGGTCTGGGCGAGGGAGACCGGCGTGCTTGCGTCGGTCGGCTGCGCCGACGTGACGGTCGTCCGACGGCCGAGGGTGCTCGTCGTGTCAACCGGGGACGAGATCGTTGCGCCCGGGGGAGAAGTCGGCGTTGGTGATGTGTACGACTCCAACCAACGGATCCTGCTCGACACCCTTGCGGAACTCGGAGCCGAACCCGTCGCGGGGGGGATCATCCCCGACGACGAGGAACGCCTCCGTGCCGCGATCGCCGGAGCCGTCGCCGATGGGGCGATCGACCTCGTCTTGTTGAGCGGTGGGACCTCCAAGGGTGACGGCGACCTCAACGCCCGGCTCGTCCATGAGTTGGCAGCGGACCTACCGGGTCCCGGAGTGGTCGCCCACGGAGTCGCCCTCAAGCCCGGCAAGCCGCTCCTGTTGTCGGTCCTCGACGCAACCCCTGTCGTGGTCCTCCCCGGGTTCCCCACGTCGGCCATCTTCACGTTCCACGAGTTCGTCGCCCCGCTCGTCCGGCGACTCGGCGGGCGGGACCCCGCAGCAGCGGCGATCGTGGAGGCGCGCCTCCCCCTGCGGGTCGACGGTGCGCCCGGTCGAACGACGTATGCCCTCGTCGACCTGGTCCATGCCGCCGACGGGATCGCCGCCTACCCGCTTGGCGCCGGGTCCGGCTCCGTGACGGCGTTCGCCCGGGCCGACGGGTTCATCCGGATCCCCTCCGATGTGGAGTACGTCGAGGAGGGAGAGATGGTCCGCGTGCGGCTCATCGATCCGTCGATCCGCCCCGCTGACCTCGTCGTCATCGGGAGCCATTGCGTGGGCCTCGACCACCTCCTCGGGCGGCTCGCCTCGGAGGGATTCCGGGTGAAGATGATCCCGGTCGGTTCCCGTGCGGGTCTCGCCGCACTCCGACGGGGGGAGGGGGATGTGGCCGGCACCCACCTCCTGGACCCGGCCACGGGCACCTACAACAGGCCGTTCCTCCCCGCCGGGACGACGCTGGTCCCCGGCTACCGGCGTCGGCAGGGGATTGCGTCGGAGCCCGGCACGCTCGACCTCGACGGGATCGCCGACGCCGAACTGGGTGCCGTGCTCGGTTCCGGGTCCCTACGGATGGTGAATCGGAACCCGGGAGCGGGGACGCGGGTCCTCATCGACGGGCTCCTCGGGGGTGCCCGTCCGCCCGGCTACCTCCACCAGGCTCGCACCCACCACGGCGTGGCCGCTGCGGTCGCCCAGGGTCGGGCCGATTGGGGTGTCACCATCGAGACGGTCGCACGCGAAGCCGGGCTCGCATTCCGGTTCGTCGCCGACGAGCACTTCGACCTCGCCGTTCGCACCGATCGCATGGCGCTTCCGGCCGTTGCGCGGCTCTTGGAGCTGGTCGGCGACGAGGGCGTGCGCGCCGAACTCGACGCGATGGGGTTCCCCGAGTAGGGCCGGGCCGGACGTCTACAGGTAGCCCAGCTCGCGGGCGCGACCGTCCAGTTCCTCCAGGATCCGCCCCTGCATCTCGGCGAAGAACTCGGGGGTGTTGAAGTACTCGAGTTCGGAGCTCTCAATGGGCTCGTGGGCTTCGGCGGGGAGCACATAGTCGGTCTCGTCGAACCCCGTCTTGCGCTCCACGGCGTAGCCCCGGATGAAGGTGCGGTGCGTGGTGTCGAGGAGGGCCTGCTCGTCGATGTCGAGGTTTGCGGCGATCTGGAGCGCCTCAGCGTGCATCGCCGGCGTCGCCATCGAGAACTTGCAGAGACCGTCGATGTCGGAGCGGATGTAGTCCCAGCCGCGGTTCGTCACCGCATCGACCCAGTAGTCCACGCTCGTCTCACCCTCGGCGATCATGAGCAGGAAGGTCCGCATGCTCATGTGGCCGCCGGCGAGCGCCCACGGGAACCCCGGGTTGGAGTGCGGCACGTACGCCGGGTACTCGACACCCTTGCTCTGCATCGCGAACTCGGGCGCGCCGAGCTCCTCGGCCATACGGAGGGTGCCCTGCCCGACGAAGGGCAGCTTGCCCGTGCCGATCGCCTCCACCGCCGCGAGTGCGGCTGCTGCATCGCCGTAGGAGAGGCCGTCGGCAACCGGATTGCCGGGGTTGCGGCGGTTCCACTCCATGGCGTAGGCGAGGCTCACGCCGAGGGAGATCGAGTCCATGCACAGCTCATCGCACAGGGCGATGAGGTCCATCGCCGCTTCCTTGTCGAAGATGCCGAGCCCGACCGAGAGCAACGCGAGCGGCTCGTAGTCGAACTTGGCGCGGAAGCGGCCCTCCCCATCGTCGTCGTAGATGTTCTTGTGACACTTGATGCCGCACAGGTAGCACGACTCCGAACGGACCTCGTACCCGCCGGCTTCCTCGAACGGGTCCCGGCGGAGCGCCACGTGTCGGTCGTCGCCGGTGGGCCGGAAGTTGAACTCGGGGATGATGCCGTGCTCGCCCTGGGTGACCATCTGTCGCCACGTCCCGATCTCCCGGTAGATGCGCGAGCCCTCGCCGAGGTTGATCTCCTTGTTGAGGTCACGGAGGCCGCGTTGGCGCCCCGGGTCGTCCCCGTCGGCGATGATCGCCATGAGGTTCTTCGAGCCCATCACACCGCCGTAGCCACCCCGGCCGGCGTACCTGGCCTTCGAGTCGCCGGACTTCAACTGGTTGTCCGTGGAGAGCGCGATCGCCGCATACCGGACGTCGCCGCCCTGCTCACCCGCAGGGCCGATCACCGCGAAGTGGGCCTCGGGGTAGCGGCCGTGGAGGTGCTGGATCCGATCGTTGGAGTGGCGCCCGACGAGGTCGGAGGCGTCGATGAACTCGAAGTTCGCCGGGCCTTCCGGCCCGTTGGGATCCTCGCTCATGGTGAGGACGACGGCGACAGGCGTCTCCGAACGACCGGTGAAGATCACGTCGTCGATGCCGAGGCCCCGCAGCTTCGTGCCGAAGTGCCCACTGCCGGCGCTCCACATGAGGCCCGGGGTGCCGTTCCTGGCCCGCTTCAGAGGCGACCAGCCGTGGAAGTAGGTCCGCAGACCGGTCATGACCCGGGTGCCGGACAGCAGTCCGAGGTTCATCATGAGCGGGGCCTCGGGGGAGTACGGGTCGACCGGCTCCTGCCCGTCGAACCACTTCGTGGCGCGGGCGATGCCGCCGAGTGTGTCTTCGAGGTCGGTGCAGGCGATCGACTCGAACCGGACGTCCTTCGTGGTGAGGTCCACGTGGTACCGGTGCACCGTGAACTCGGTGAGGGGCTTCAGGTCCTGCAACTCGGCGGTCGTCACCGTGGTCTCCTCCTCGCGGGGCATCCCGCTGGATCGCGTTTGGGGAACGATAGAAGACGGGGGCCCCCACGGCGCTCGTCCTGCCAACATGTGGCCATGTCCCTCGCAGCCCTCCTCGAGGAGGCCACGAGCCTCCAGCCGCAGACAATCGAACTCCGCCGTGCCCTACATCGCCAGCCGGAGATCGGGCTCGACCTCCCCGTCACCCGCGAGATCGTGCTGGATGCGATTGCGGACCTTCCCCTGGGGCTCACGCTCCACGAGACGACGTCGGGGATCGTGGCCGTGCTCGAGGGCGGAATGCCCGGTCCGACCGTGCTGCTCCGTGGTGACATGGACGCCCTGCCACTCCAGGAGGACACGGGCCTCGACTTCGCCTCCGAGGTCGACGGTGCCATGCATGCGTGCGGGCACGACCTCCACACGGCCATGCTCGCCTCGTCGGCGCGCCTGCTCGCTGCGCACCGCGACGAGCTGCCCGGCAAGGTCGTCTTCATGTTCCAGCCCGGTGAGGAGGGGTTCGGCGGCGCCAGGTACATGCTCGACGAAGGGGTGTTGGACGCCACCGGTGAGATGCCGGTACGGGCCTTTGCCATCCATGTGTGGGCGGCCCGTTTCCCGGGCATCTCCTGCCGTGGTGGCGCGTTCATGGCCTCGGCCGACACCGTCGAGATCACCGTCAACGGCGCCGGCGGCCATGCCTCTGCGCCGTTCCTCGCCATCGACCCGATCCTCGCGGCCGCCGAGGTGATGACGTCCATCCAGACTGCCATCACGCGGGAGGTGAATGCCTTCGACCCGGCCGTCTTCACCGTTTCGCAGATCCATGGTGGATCGACCCACAACATCATCCCGTCGAAGGTGGAACTCGGGGGCACGCTCCGCTGCGTGAGCGACGGGCGTCGCGCCGCGATGCTCGACCTCATCCCTCGCGTCGCGTCGGCGGTGGCCGAGGCCCACGGTGCCACCGCCGAGGTCGAGTTCTCGGAGGGGTACCCCGTGACCATCAACGACGACGAGGTGGCGGCCGAGGTCCGCGCCATCGCAACGGAGCTGTTCGGGGAGGACCGGGTGGCCAACCCGCCTTCACCGATCATGGGTGCCGAGGATTGGAGCTATGTCCTCCAGCGTGTTCCGGGCGCAATCGCGTTCCTCGACGCGAACCCTGGGGGCGCCACCGAGCCCGCCGGCAACCACTCGAACCTCGTCGTCTTCAACGAGGACGCCATGGCCCAGGGCGTTGCGCTCTACGCCGCCTACGCGATGGGGTCCCTCACAGCACACGCCTGATGGACATCCACCCGATCGACCGTTTCGCCGCCGTCCTCCAGCGGTCGGTCGCGGCTCGGGTCTTCGAGGGCGGCTGGGGCGACCCGGATCTCGTGGGCGCGCTGACCGCTGACGTGCTCGAAACGCCCGCGACCATTGCGCCCGTGTTGGGTGCCTCTCGCACGACGAGGGGCTGCAGGTGGGTGGAGGGGACCTTCGAAAGCCCGGAGTGGCGCCTCCCCGAGTCGTCCCGCACGGCGCGATTCGTGTGGGCGAGGCCAGAAGGGGGTGAGGACGCGACGGTGGTCCTCCTGTCGGCGTGGGGGGAGCACTCCCTCGTGCCCCGCCTGCGGATGGCGCCTCGGCTGGCGGAACGGGGGATCGGCTCGATCATCCTCGAGAACCCGCTGTACGGTTCCCGTCGGCCTCGTTCCGGACAGGTCATCACGACGGTCGCCGAGTTCGCACTCATGGGCCGGGCGGTCGTCGAAGAGGCACGGGCGTTGATGGCATGGGTGCAACCCCACGGCCTGGTCGGCGTCGGGGGTTTCTCGATGGGGGCGAACACGGCCGCCCTCGCCGGGGCCGTGATGCCGTTCCCCGTCGCGATGGGGCTCCTCGCCCCGTCGCACTCCCCGGGACCGGTGTGGCGTGATGGGGTGATCAGCGGGGCCGTCGACATCGAAGCGCTCGGCGACGAAGGGCTCGACCGACTGGGGGATGCGTTGTCATCCGTGTCGGTGCTCCGGTTCCCTCCCCCGGACCATGCGAAGCACGCCGTGATCATTGCGGGGCGCCGCGACGGCTACGTGCCGGCGTCGACGACCGAGGACCTCGCTGCGCACTGGCCGGAGGCCGAGGTCCGATGGAAGGACGCCGGGCACGGCACCCTCATCTGGTTCCACCGGGGCGAGTGGCTCGAGGCGATCGTCGCATCGTTCGAGCGACTGCGCGCCGCTACAGGTTGAGCAGGATCGCCCCGCCCCCGATGAGGGCGGCGAGGCCGAACACCACGAAGAGGACGACGGTGCCGGTCTCCTTGAGCAGCTTTACGAAGCCCTGCACCTTGCCCGTGTTCCACACCCAGGTGGGCTTGGCATAGGCGGACCAGAGCACGAAGACCCCGTAGACGACCAGGAACCATCCGAGATACACCATGCGGGGAAACCTACCCCGTTCCCCGCTCCGGGCACCCCGTCGCGATGCGTAACCTCTTCGGGACGCGAAACCAACACGGAAGGAACCCACGGTGAAGGTCTTCTCACCTGACAAGATCCGGAACGTCGCACTCGTCGGCCACAGCGGGTCGGGGAAGACCACGCTGGCCGAGGCCCTCTTGTTCCGGGCGGGGAAGATCCAGCGACTCGGCACGGTCGAGGACGGCAACACCGTCACGGACTTCGACGATGAGGAGAAGGCGCGGGGGATGTCCCTGTCGCTCGCCATGGCCCCCTTCGAGTGGAAGGGCCACAAGATCAACCTCATCGACACGCCGGGCTACGTCGATTTCGCCGGCGACATCCACGCTGCGATGAGCGTCGCCGGGTTGGCGATCTTCGTCGTGAGTGCCGTTGAGGGCATCGAGGTGCAGACCGAGTACGCCTGGCGGGTCGCCGAGGAACTCGGCGTCTCCCGCATGGTGTTCATCAACAAGCTCGACAAGGAGCAGGCTTCGTTCGAACGCACGCTCGCCGAACTCCGTGAGCGGTTCGGGGCCGGCATCGCACCCGTCGAGCTCCCCATAGGGAGCGGCCCCTCGTTCCACGGCGTCGCGGACCTGTTCCGCGACAAGGCGTGGATCTACGACTCCGGCCATGCCGAGGTCACTGAGATGCCCGAGGACATGGTCGATCGGGAACACGAGGTCCACGACAACCTCGTCGAAGGCATCGTCGTCGCCGACGAGGAGATGCTCGAGGCGTACCTCGAGGGCGAGGTGCCGTCGGTCGAGGAGCTCGAGCACACCATGGCCAAAGGCATCAACGAAGCGACCGTCTTCCCGGTTGTGTGTGGCTCGGCGACGGGTCCGATCGCAGTTGACCGCCTCGCAGACTTCATCGTCGAGCTCGGCCCCTCGCCGGTCGATCGCCCGCCTCGCGACGTGACCGCCGGTGACACGCACGTCGACGTGGTGTGCGATCCGGATGGTGATCCGCTCGCCTTCGTGTTCAAGACCATCGCCGACCCGTACGTTGGCCAGGTCTCCATGTTCCGGGTGATCTCGGGTCGGGTGACTCCCGAGATGCACCTCGTGAACTCGCGCAACGGGCAGGACGAGCGGCTCTCGCGGATCGCCACGATGATCGGCAAGGACACGGAGCTCGTCGATTCGCTCCCGGCGGGCGACATCGGCGTCGTCACGAAGCTCGTGGACACCAAGACCGGCGACACGCTCGCCCCGAAGGGTTCCCCGGTCCGACTCCCGGCGATCGGTCGACCGCAACCTGTGCTCGCCCAGGCCCTCATCCCCAAGACGCAGGCCGATGAGGACAAGTTGGCGAACGCCATCCACAGGGTCCTCGACGAAGACCCTGCGCTTCGACTCGAGCGGAGCGACGAGACCCACCAGACCCTGTTGTGGGGGATGGGTGAGACCCACCTGGCCATCACGATCGAGAAGCTCCGCCGCAAGTTCGGCGTCGAGGTCGAGACGGAGCCGATGAAGGTCGCCTTCCGCGAGACGATCACCCGCAAGGCTTCCGCCGAGGGCAAGCACAAGAAGCAGTCCGGTGGCCATGGCCAATTCGGCGTCTGCCAACTCGAACTCGAGCCGCTCCCGCGGGGCGCCGGCTTCGAGTTCGACGACCAGATCAAGGGCGGCGCGATCCCTCGCCAGTTCATCCCGGCGGTCGAGAAGGGCGTCATGGAGACGATGGCCGATGGCGGCCTCAACGGATTCCCCGTCGTCGACGTCCGGGTTCGCCTCGTCGATGGCAAGTACCACTCGGTCGACTCCTCGGAGATGGCGTTCAAGATGGCCGGGCGGCTCGGCTTCCGGGCGGCCATGGCGGGTGCCGGCCCCGTGTTGCTGGAGCCGATCTCCCGCATCGAGATCGTCGTTCCTGCCGAGTACCAGGGCGACATCATGGGCGACCTCGCCGCGAGGCGCGGCCAGGTGCAGGGATCAGAGGCCGACCGCGACGGGCGGCAGCGCATCATCGGCCAGGTGCCGACCTCGGAGATCGTCACGTACGCGAACGACCTCCGCTCGATCACGCAGGGCTGGGGTCGGTTCACGGCGACCCACGACCACTACCAGGAGATGCCGAGCCACCTCGCTGCCAAGGCCATCGCCGAGGCCCAGGAGGACTAGCTCAGCTCGAAGCTGGGGGTGTCACCGGCGCGATGCCAGGTGACCTCGAACCGGTAGATGTCGCCGCGTACGAGTGACTCGCGCCATTCGAGCGGCCCGTTCGCGGACTCGGTGCGCCGCTCGATGAGGAACACGGCGTCGGCCTCGCCGAGAGCGAGGATGTCGCGCTCGGCCCTGCTCGGCACGATCGGCCGGAGGTGCTCGGTACCCGACACCGGTGCAACGCCATGGCGCTTCGCGAGTTCGGTGTAGAGGGCCGTGTGCGAGAAATCGGCTTCGACGAGGTCGCGGTAGGGATCCGCCGGGAGCCACGTTCGGTCGAGGGCCAATGGGGTCCCGTCGGCACGGCGGAGCCGCTCGAGGAAGAAGAGCTCGGCGTCCGGGTCGATGCCAAGTTGCTCGGCGGCGGCCCGTTCCCGTCGCAACTCGCTGGTGAGCACGTCGGACTCCTGGGCGTACCCCTGGGCCTCGAGGCTGTTGAAGAGCGAGTAGATCGTCGAGGAGAGCGGTTGGTTGATCGCCTCCTGGTTCACGAACGTGCCGCGGCCTCGATGGCGGGTGAGCAGCCCCTCGGCCTCGAGTCGCCGGATCGCCTCGCGCACGGTGTGGCGACTCACCCCGTACTCGTCGACCAGTTCGTAGTCGGTGGGGAACCGGTCGGGGAACTCCCCTGCGGTCACGCGCGTGAGCAGGTCCTCGTGGACCCGTTGCCACAGCGGCTTGGACTGATCGCCTTCCCGAACGGTCATCGGGGCACGATAACGGGGTGCCTCACTCGAACCTGCTGAGGTAGGCGTGGGCGTGCACCGGGATGTTCGTGACCGAGAACGTGGTGTCGGCGGCCTCGGCCTCGTCCCGCACGGCCTCGAGGATGCCGACGCCGGTGTAGTCGAGCCGTCCGAGCCGCGAGAGGTCGATGACAAGGGCGTCGGTCTCGGGGTGTGTGGCGAGGTTGTCCAGGAGGACCTCCTGGAACCGGGTGGCCGACGCGAAGAACATGACGCCCGACGGGGAGAGGGTGAGGGTGCCGTCGCTGAACGAGGCGTCGACCGTGACCCGACCGGC
>CP070681.1:1677489-1689795 GCA_020352575.1 Acidimicrobiia bacterium
CCGGGCGCCCTCGGTGCCGACGTGGAGGGCGTCAAGGTCCACTCCGTCCGCCTCCCCGGGTTGCTCGCGCACCAGGAGGTCCTGCTCGGGAACGAGGGTGAACTCCTCACGATTCGCCACGACTCCACCGACCGGGTGAGCTTCCTTCCCGGGATCCTGCTCGCCATCCGAGGTGTCGGGTCGCTCGACGGGCCTGTGGTCGTCGGACTCGATCCCCTCCTCGCGTGACCTCGGAGGCGGAGGGCTTCGAACCGGGCGTTGGCTGCCGGACGGCGGTCATCGTCCTCGGCTTCTTCGTAGGGCTCGCCGTGGTCGGCGGTGTCGTGTTCTTCACCGGCGACCCGGAATCGGTCTCCTTCTGGCGGCAATGGGTACTGGGAACGACCCTGCCGGTGAGCGGCTTCCTGATTGCGTTGGGAGCGGGAGGCCTCGCGTGGAGCCTCGACCTCTTGCTGCTGGTGGGGGTCTCGGTGTGGACGGCCCGTCCGGACGACAGCACTACCGTCCGGCGCCGCGCCGGCCTCGCGGTTGGTGTGCTCGCATTGCTCGGCCTCCTTTCCGCAACGGTCGCATGAACGCCTTCCCGATCCCCGATCAGCCGACTCCAAAGGACTGGGTCGGCCTCCGTGACGCCGCCCGCAGGGGAGAGGTGCCGACGCTCGGCCTCGCCCAGGCGCTCTCGACGGTGATGGACCGGGTCATCGAGGGTCTCGCCGCAGACCTCCCGCAAAGGGCCCTCGTCCTGGCCCACGGCGGCTACTCGACCGGCTTCCTCGCCCCGTGGTCCGACATCGACCTCCTCGTGGTGAGTGCCAAGCGCCTCTCGTCGGATGACGTCCGGCCACTGCTCATGCCCCTGTGGGACGCCGGGCTCAAGGTCGGGCACGGCGTTCGCACGGTCAAGGAAGCGACGACGGCGATGGACGAGGATCCGTTCACCGCCACCACCATGCTCAACGCCCGGCGGATCACCGGCCCGCTCGATGTCGAGGAGCAACTCCATGGTCGGGT
Organism: Acidimicrobiia bacterium; assembly: GCA_020352575.1. GTDB lineage: Bacteria > Actinomycetota > Acidimicrobiia > Spongiisociales > JAENVV01. The sequence continues at coordinate 1,678,501 of CP070681.1, forward strand.
CGAGAAGTGGGTCGGGAAGCACCGCCACGACCTGGCGCAGCGGATCATCGACGACGAGGTGGCGCGTCGCGAGGCGGAGCCGCACATGCTCCTCGCAGGCGACATCAAGCAGGCTCGCGGTGGCCTGCGGTCCCTCGACACGATTCGCTGGCTCGATGCACTCGAGGGCAACGAGCCCGACGAGCGCGCGTTGGGCCTGAGGCGAAGGCTCTTCGACCTCCGCAGTGCACTCCACCTCGTGACAGGGCGTGCCACCGACATCCCCGAACTCTCCATGTGCACCCCGGCTGGGAGGCTCCTCGGCGTGGCCACGTACGACTACCGGGCGGCGCTCATCTCGGTACGGACCGAGGTGGAGCTCCTCCTCGACCGGCGTTTCGACCAGCTGCGGGCGACGAGGCCCGAACCCCGTAGCGTCGCCCCGCAGCCCGACTCCCCGGTCCTCCGGGCGGCCATCGACATCGCGCACGGCGACGAGGCCGAGTCCGATCCTGACCTCCGGCCCGTGTGGTCCGAAGCGGATCGTCGGGCGTTGCTCTGGCTGATGACCGACCCCGCGGGACGGTTCGGGTTCGAGTACCTCCAGCGCACGGGCTGGGTGGCCGGCTTCCTCGCAGAATGGGAGTGGATCACCGGCGTCCCCCACGTGGTCCCGTTCCACCTCCACCCCGTCGACGTGCACTCGTTGCGGACCCACGACGAGTTGCTCGAACTCGAAGCATGGAAGGACCTGGGTCGGTTCGACCGGGAGGTCCTCCGGTGGGGATCGCTGTTCCACGACATCGGCAAGGGGCATGGCGGCAACCACGCGGCCAAGGGTGGGCCGATCATCGAGCGACTCGGCACCCGGTTGCGGTGGCCCCCGGCGCTCACGAGGGAGGTGCGCCGACTCGTGATCGACCACCTCGCGCTGGCCGACATCACGCTCGGGAACGACATGCGGGATAGGAGCGTGATCGCACGCGCATGCGAGCAGTTCGGGGATCGGGCCCACGTCCGCCGGCTCCGCCTCCTCACCGAAGCGGATTCGAGGGCGACGGGCGATGCCAGCACCTGGACGCCGTGGCGGGCATCACTCATCGATGCCGGAGCCGAGGCCATCTCGAATGGGTTCGGTGCATCGGGAACGGCGCCCGCCCCGCTCTCGGCGACGCTGGCCGATTTCTCCGGCGTCGATCGCACTCGGGTCATCGCCCACCTGACGGAACTCGCAGAGGGGTACCGGGACCGAGTGCCGACCGACGCCATCGCCGCCCACCTCAGGTTGCTCGCGCACGACGACGAGGCATCGATCCGTGCCGAGTTGGTCGAAGTCAAGGGTGGGGTCGCCACGGTTGCCGTGGTCGCCCCGGACCGGGTCGGCCTCCTCGCCGAACTCGCCGGGCGGGCATCGGTGATGGGCCTCGACGTCGTTGCGGCGAACCTCTTCACCCGTCGCGACGGCATCGCAGTGGACATCTTCGACTTCGCCGTCGCCCGCCGGGACCTCGCTGCGACCGTGGACGAGTGGATCGAGAAGCTGGGGACACCCGCATCCCCGGGCGAGCTCCGGGATGCGGTGGCAGCCCAGGCCCATGCCTATCGCCACGAAGCATCGGATACCGAGGTCTCGGTGCGGGCCAGGGCCATCGGCACGAAGCGGGAGGTGCGCCTCCGGGCGCCTGATCGACGGGGGCTGCTCTACCTGGTGGCCAGTGCCCTCGGCGAACTCGACCTCTCGATCGACACCGTTCGCATCGATACCCGGGCCGGCATCGCGCACCAGGTCGTCGTGTGCGAGGGCGAGGTCCCCTGGTTGGTGATCGAGGACGCGGTTCGCACCGCAGTCGCTTGAGTACGTCCACCGTATTCAGCCCGCCCGTCCGTACCCTCCCGCCCATGCGAGGGGTTGTCCGCATCGTCGCCTTGGCCATGGCACTCGGGGCTTGCACGTCGACCGCAGCGGAACCGGCGCCCCAGCCGACGGCGGCCGGCCCGGTGCCGACGACGACCTCCTCGACCACGTCGACGACCACGTCGACGACCACCACGACGACCACAACGACGATCCCCACCTTCGCCCTCTCCGGTCGGGTGCTCACGGCGGAGGGTGATCGGCTCGGCGGGGCCTTCGTGGACGTGTCCGGTATCCGGACGACCGCTGGCCCGGATGGCTGGTTCCTCGTTGCGGATGTGCCCGCAGGTGAGGTCACCGTCTCTCGCCCCGGGTGGCATCCCGTGACCGTGCCGTGGGATGGCGATGGCGTGCCGATCGAGGTCGCCCTCGAACCGATCCGAGTGCGTGCACTCCGGGTGAGTGCCTATGTCGCCGAGGACCCCGACCGCTTCGCATCCCTCCTCGACCTTGCGGACCGGAGCGTCGTGAACGCGCTGGTGTTCGATACCAAGCAGGAGGGTGGGACGGTGCTGTACGAGACGTCCGTCGAGGAGGCGAACGCCATCGACGCGGTCCGTGTCTCGTACGACCCGGTCGCGCACCTCGCTGCGGCGAAGGCACTCGGCCTCTACACCATCACGCGCGTCGTCACCTTCGAGGATGGGATCAGGGCACGGGCCCGGCCCGAGATCAAACTGGCGGGGGAGTGGCTCGACCCGCGTGACCCCCGCTCGTGGGAGTACCCCCTTGCGCTCGCAGAGGAAGCCTGCGGGATCGGGTTCGACGAGATCCAATTCGACTACGTCCGCTTCCCGACCGGCTCGGCGGCCGTCGCGTCACGTGACCTCCCGCAGGAGGAGCGGGTCGACACGATCCGCACGTTCCTCGAAGCGGCCCGGGCGCTGCTCCACCCGATGGGTTGCGCTGTCTCGGCGGACATCTTTGGGATCGTGGTCAGCACGCCCGACGACCAGGGGATCGGGCAGATACCCGAGGAGGTGTCGACGGCAGTCGACGCCGTGAGCCCGATGGTGTACCCGTCCCACTACTCCTTGGGTTGGCTCGGGTTCGCAGACCCCAACGACTACCCGTACGCCGTCACCGCCGACGCGATCGACGACGGCACGCCGCGGCTCGCCCATCCGGCCGTGATGCGGCCGTGGTTGCAGGCCTTCTGGTGGACCGACGCCGAGATCAAGGAATCGATCCGCGCCGCCGAGGAGCGCGGCGCAGGATGGATGCTCTGGAACGCTGCCGGGAACTACAGCGAGGCGGCGCTCCCCACCGTCGACGAACTCGCCGAGTGGGCCCCCCAGGAGGTTCCCGAGGAGTCCACCACGACCACGACGTCGACGACCACGACCGTCGCCCCGTAGGCGACGCGTGGCGTCCTGCTGCGAGGGGCTCAGCCCTCGCCGATGCTCACTCGCTCGATCACGCAGTCGGCGGTCGGCTTCTCACCGGCGCGGGGCACCGCTGCGATGGCGTCCACGGCGTCCATGCCGCTCGTGGTCTGGCCGAAGATCGTGTAGGCGTGGGGCAGGTTCACCTTCTGCAGGCAGATGAAGAACTGGCTGCCGTTCGTGTTGGGCCCTGCGTTGGCCATGGCGACGGTGCCACGGTCGTACACGCCGATGCCGTCGAGTTCGTCGCGGAAGCGATAGCCCGGGCCACCACGGCCGGTGCCGGTCGGGTCGCCACCCTGGATGACGAAGCCGGGGACCACGCGGTGGAAGATCACCCCGTCGTAGAAACCTTCCCCGGCGAGGAACACGAAGTTGTTCACCGCGAGGGGTGACCGGGCGGCGTCGAGCTCGAGGGCGATGTCGCCGTGGTTCGTGTGGAGCGTCGCGGTGTAGGTCGTGTCGAGGTCGATCGAGAGCTCGGGGGCCTTCTCGTACTGCTGCATTGGTGGTCCTTGGTCGCGCTCCCGAGCTGGTCCCGGTCGCTGGTCTGGTCGGTCTAGAAGAGTGCGGAGGCGAGCTTGCGTCGCCACGGGCCGACGAGCGGATGCTCGGCGCCGAGCAGCGAGAACACCTCGACCATCGCCTCCCGGGCGGGCTCGGCGTCGTCGCCCTTCGCCGTGACGACGGGAAGGAGGAGCTCGAGTGCTGCCTCGAACTCGCCGGTGGCCGCGAGGGCCCGGGCGAAGGCGACCTGCGCAGCCCCGTCCGCGGGGTTGGCGTCGGCAGCGGCACGGAGGCCCTCGACGTCGGCGGCGGTCGAAGTGAGCGAGGCGGCGGCTCGGAGGCGGTCGACTTCCGTCGAGGGTGGGAGGGTGTCGAGGAGGGCATTGGCCTCATCGAGCTTGCCGAGGTCGATCCGCAGGCCGGCAAGGGTGAGCACGGCGTCCTTGTTGTCAGGCTCATCGGCGATGAGGGCCTCGAGTTTGGCCTCGGCTGCCTGGTCGGCGCCGAGCTCGAGGAGCTGCTCGATCTCCACCATCCGGTCGTCGGCCGGTGGCTCCACGAACTGGCCGAGCCACTCCCGGAGCTGCGGTTCGGGGACGGCGCCGGAGAACTGCGCGACCGGCTGGCCGTTCACGATGGCGAAGACGCTCGGGATGCCCTGCACCCGGAACGCCTGGCTGATCTGCGGGTTCTTGTCCACGTCGATCTTGGCGAGCTCGAACGCGCCCGCGTATTCATCGGTGAGCCGCTCGAGGAGGGGGGAGAGCTGTTTGCAGGGGCCGCACCACTCGGCCCAGAGGTCGACGACCACCGGTACCGTCTGCGACCGCTCGATCACATCGGTCTGGAACGACGCCGTGTCGACGTCCTTGATGTAGGGGCTTTCCGCCATCTCCTGGTCTCCTGCGGCTGCGGCACAAGGGTACGGCCGCCCCACGGTTACCTCGGGCCGATGAGGGGGCGGTGGGGTCCAGCGCTATCCTCGCCCCATGGCTCCCTTCGGCACCGTCCTCACTGCCGTGGTGACCCCCTTCGCCGACGACGGCTCCGTCGACTTCGAGGCGTTCACCCGACTCATCACCTGGCTCGTCGACCATGGATCGGACGGCGTCGTCGTCTCGGGCACGACGGGGGAGTCGCCGACGCTCTCCCATGACGAGGACCTCGCCCTGTACCGGGCCGCCGTCGATGCATTGGGAGGGCGAGCGACGGTGATCGCTGGGACCGGTGCCAACGACACCGCCCATTCGATCGAGATGACGCTGGCGGCAGCGGAGATCGGCGTGGACGCCGTGATGACGGTCACGCCTTACTACAACCGACCGTCCCAGGGTGGGCTCATCGACCACTTCTCCGCCATTGCCGATGCGTCCCCGGTCCCGGTGATGCTCTACAACATCCCGGCTCGGGCCGGTCGCCTCATCGAGGTACCGACGCTGGCCGCGCTTGCCGAGCACGAGCGCATCGTGGCGGTCAAGGACGCCGTCGAGGACATCGGCCACACCACCCACTCGCACGCCGCGCTCCCCGAGGGATTCGCCATCTACTCCGGTGCAGACCTCCACACGTTGCCGATGCTCGCAGTGGGCGCTGTCGGCGTGGTGAGTGTCGCAAGCCACCTCGTCGGGCCCCACGTGAAGGCGATGGTGACGGCATTCGCCGAGGGCGACACCGCCGAGGCACTGCGAATCCACGAGGCCCTCAGCCCGGTCTTCGACCTCTGCTTTGCCGAGCCCAGCCCGGGTCCCGTCAAGGGTGCACTCAATGCCACATGGGGACCGGTCGGTGGGGTGCGCCTGCCGATGACCCCGGCGAGTGATGCCACGGTCGACGCCCTGGTCGCTGCAATGGCGGCGATCGACCTATGAGCGTCCGGGTCACCTTCCTCGGCGGCCTCGGGGAGATCGGGCGCAACTGCGCCGCCATCGAGCACGACGGCAAGATCGCACTCATCGACTGCGGGCTCATGTTCCCGGAGGAGGACATGCTCGGGGTCGACCTGGTGTTCCCGGACTGGTCGTGGCTCGAGGAGCGGGCGTCCGACATCGAATGCGTGGTCCTCACCCACGGCCACGAAGACCACGTGGGTGCCCTCGGCTACTTCCTCCAGTCGTTCAACGTCCCCGTCTACGGCACGAAGCTGACGGTCGAGGTCGCACGTGGCAGGGTGGACGAACTCGGGGTGTCCGCCAAGTTCAAGGGCGTCGACGACAACGTGTGGGTCCAGCACGGCCCCTTCACCTTCTCGTTCGTGCCCGTGTCGCACTCGATCCCCGACGGCGCGGCGGTGGCGTTCGACACCCCCGAGGGCATCGTCATCCACTCGGGCGACTTCAAGCTCGACCCAACGCCGATCGACGGTCGCCCGACCGACCTCCCGACATTCGCCGCGCTCGGACGAGAGGGTGTGCGCCTCCTGCTGTCGGACTCCACCAACGCAGAACAGCCCGGCTTCGTGCCGTCCGAGTCGTCACTCGGCCAGGAGATCGAGGACATCGTCCATCGGGCGAAAGGTCGTGTGGTCGCTGCCTGTTTCGCCTCGCACATCCACCGGGTCCAGCAGATCGCTTCGGCGGGCGTCGCCGACGGCCGCAAGATCGCCTTCTTCGGCCGTTCGATGCATCGGATCTCGGACGTGGGGCGTCGGCTCGGCGCATTGGACATCCCCCAGGAGTCGCTCATCGAGGTCGAGGAACTCCTCGAACTCCCCGAGGACCAGCAACTCCTCATCACGACCGGGAGCCAGGGGGAGCCCTTTGCGGCGATGTCGCTGATGGCGTCGGGCCGGCACCGGGTCGTGACGCTCACCGAGGACGACACGATCCTCATCTCGGCGACCCCGATACCCGGCAACGAGCGAGCCGTGAGCCGTGTGATCAGCCAGCTGCACCGGGTGGGGTGTCGGGTGTACCACGGGCGGAACAGCCACGTGCATGTCTCGGGTCACGGCAGCCAGGACGAGTTGAAGACGTTCATGAACGTGATCCGTCCCAAGGCGTTCGTACCGATCCACGGCGAGTACCGCCATCTCCGGGCCCACGCGAACCTCGCAGAGCAGATGCGGATCCCGGCGATCGAGATCTGTGAGGACGGCGACGCCATCGAGCTCGACGGCGAGGAGACCCGGCGGATCGAGCGAGCGGTGAAGGCGCCCTACGTGTACTTCGACTCGGGTGCCGACATCGAGGGCTCGGTGCTCCGGGCCCGGGGCAAGCTCGCCGACGATGGGGTCGTGGTCGTGACCGTTGGCGTCGACCTGTCGGCGAACAAGGTCATCCTCGGGCCAGACGTCGACCTCCACGGGGTCGGTGGCGACCTCGAACTCCTCGGCAAACGCATCGCCGACGAGGTGCGGGTCGAGATCGAGGGTCGGGACGGCAAGAAGCCGTCGCTGGCCCAACTCCAGGACATGACCCGACAGACGGCTCGCCGCGTCATCCGGGAGGAGACCGGGACGCGCCGCAAGCCGGTGATCATCCCGGCCGTACTCGAGGTCTGACGTCGCGCGCTGCGCGCGATTATTCGCGCGGTTAGTGATTGGCGCCGCGCGACCCGCCCGGTACACTCGACCTACATGGCGAAACGAGCTGTGTCCCGCGGTGGGGCAACGCGGGCGGGACGGGGCTCGAAGAAGACCGAACGATCGGGTATCCGCGCGTGGATCGCGGAGATCCCGACCCGTGTCCGGCACCGACTGGGCCGCCAGGCCGACGACGTGTGGGGTGCGCTCCTGTGCGTGATCGCCGTCCTCCTGGTGCTCTCCTTCCTCGGTCAGGCGGGGCCGGCGGGTCTGGCGATCGTGGCCACCACCGGGTTCCTCTTCGGCCTCTGGGCCTACCTCATCCCCCTCGTCGTGGGCGGCATCGGCGTCTCGCTCATCGTGGGACGTCCCCGGAAGGACCATGTGCGCACCGCATGGGGCCTCGGCATCGCCTTCGTTGCCTCCCAGTCGCTCTTCCACCTGCTCACCGGTCCGGTGAGCTTCTACCAACTCATCCAGGGTCGCGACCCCTTCTCGTTCGATGGCCTCACCCCATCTGAGATCGTCGCCGACCTCGGTGGTGCCGTTGGATCGCTCATCAGCCTCCCGCTCCACCGACTCATCGGGACCTGGGGTGCGGGCATCGTGCTCGGTGCCCTGCTCATCTCGGGTGTCCTCGTCGCCACGCAGACGACGTATCGCCAGTTCTTCCTCGCCCTCCGCGACCTCTCGGTGGCCCTCGGGCGTTGGGCCCGATCGGTACGGGTCACGATGCCTCGCCAACCGCAGCGACCCCATCGTCCCGTCATCGTCGACCACGGTCCGTCCGACCAGCGTCCCACCCGCGCCTCGCGACCGGGCAAGGCGAAGCCAAAGGACACCCGTCCCGAGCCCGAGGCTGCGCCGGTCGCCGAGGAGGAGGTGCCCGTCGTCACCAGGGACACCGCGTACCAACTGCCCCCGCTCGAGTTGCTGGGCAAGGGCGCCGGCGTCGAGCACAACCGGCGTTCGCTCGAGGAGACCGCAGATGCGCTCGAGGAGACGCTGCGACACCACGGCGTCGACGCCTCCCTCACCAAGATCGTCCCGGGTCCGACCGTCACCCGCTACGAGATCGAACTCGCCCCCGGCGTCAAGGTGAACCGGGTGACGAACCTGGCACACGACATCGCCTACGCACTCGCCACGCCCGATGTCCGCCTGCTCGCCCCCATCCCCGGCAAGTCGGCGATCGGCGTCGAGGTCCCGAACAAGAAACGGCGCCTCGTCCTTCTGGGTGACGTGCTCGGGTCGAAGGAAGCCGCCGAGGCCCGCCACCCGCTCGAGGTGGCCCTCGGCATGGACATCTCCGGACGCCCGTTGCTGCTCAACCTCGCCGAGCTCCCGCACGTACTCATCGCCGGTGCCACCGGGGCCGGCAAGTCTTCGTGCATCAACTCGATCGTGACATCGCTCCTCATGCGCACCCACCCCGAGGATGTCCGACTGGTCATGGTCGACCCCAAGCGCGTCGAGCTCGGCCAGTACAACGGGGTCCCACACCTCCTCACGAAGGTCATCACGAATCCGCGCAAGGCGGCCGACGCCCTCAAGTGGACGGTCGAAGAGATGGATCGTCGCTACGACCTGCTCGCCGACGCCGGCGTCCGGGACATCGTCGGCTACCGCCAGAAGCTCGAAGACGGAGGCCTCGACCCCGAGGGATTCGACCGCTTCCCGTACCTCGTCGTGCTCATCGACGAGCTGAACGACCTCATGATGGTGGCGGGCCGCGAGGTGGAGGACTCGATCGTCCGCATCGCCCAGATGGCCCGTGCCGTCGGCATCCACCTCGTGATCGCCACCCAACGCCCGTCGGTCAACGTGATCACTGGCGTGATCAAGGCCAACGTCCCGAGCCGCCTTGCGTTCTCGGTGGCGTCTCAGACGGACTCCCGGGTGATCATCGACTCGTCCGGCGCCGAGAAGCTCATCGGCATGGGCGACATGCTCGTGGTCACCGCCAAGGAGCCGCGTCCGCGCCGGATCCAGGGCGCGTGGGTCGAGGAGGACGAGGTGCACGCAGTCGTGGACTGGGTGAAGGCACAGCGTGAGGCGAGGTACCAGGACGCAGTCATCGAGGCGAGTGCGGAGGCACAGCGTGCCGCCATCGCCGAGGAGGACGACGAGGACGAGGTCTTGGTGCGCCAGGCGATCGAGCTCGTCGTGACCTCGCAGTTGGGGTCGACGTCCATGCTGCAACGCAAGCTCCGCATCGGGTTCGCCCGGGCCGGCCGGGTGATGGACATCCTCGAGTCCCGGGGCGTCGTCGGGCCGTCGCTCGGTTCCAAGGCGCGCGAGGTGCTCTGGACGGTCGACGACCTCGCCGGCGTCTGACGGTTCGCCCCGAGTCGTCCCCCTAACCTGCCGCCGATGGACCAGATCCTCACGCCTGAGGGGGAGTTGCTCAGGGACCCGCCGATTCGTGACGACCTCATCGTGCGGCTGTACCGGGCGATGGTGTTCGCCCGTCAGTACGACCACAAGAGCGTCTCGCTGCAGCGACAGGGGAGGTTGGCCACCTACGCCCCATTCGAGGGCCAGGAGGCGGCACAGATCGGTGCCGCGGCCGCGCTCCACCCCGACGACTGGCTCGTCGCGACGTATCGGGATGCCGCCGCGATGTGGGCCCATGGCTACCCGATGGACCTCCTCTACCTCGGCAGGACGGGGGATGAGCGGGGCGGGGCGCCACCCGAGGACGTGCCCTGCCTGCCGCCCTCGATCACCGTGGGCGGGCACATGATCCACGCCGTGGGCATCTCGTGGGCGGCGAAACTCCGCGGCGAGCGAAACGTCGCCCTCACGATGTTCGGCGACGGCGCCACCAGCGAGGGTGACTTCCACGAGGCGATGAACTTCGCCGCCGTGTACCAGACCCCGACGGTCTTCCTGTGCCAGAACAACGGGTACGCGATCAGCCTCCCCGTCCACGAGCAGACGAAGGCAGAGCACATCTCCGACAAGGCCATCGGCTACGGCATGCCCGGGGAGACCATCGACGGGAACGACCTCCTCGTCGTCTACGAACGTGTGCTCGCGGCGGTCAACCGTGCCCGAACGGGTGGGGGTCCGACGCTCATCGAGGCGGTGACGTATCGGATGGGGCCCCACACGACCAACGACGATCCGGGTCGCTACCGCTCGTCGGCGGAGGAGGCCGAGGCACGGGCGAAGGATCCCCTCGAGCGGATCCGCCGATACCTGGAGTCGAAGAACGCCTGGACCGAGGAGTGGGAGGCCGAGGTCCGTGCCGAGGCGGCGTCGGCTGCCGATGAGGCGATCGCCGCTGCGGAGTCGGTCCCGAAGCCGACCGCCGACGACCTGTTCGGTGCCGTCTTCGCCGACGCGCCGCCGCACATCGCCGAGCAATGGGGGTGGGTGTCCCATGAGTGAGCGGACCCTCGCCCAGGCCCTCACCGACGCCCATGCCACCGCCCTTGCGGCGGATGACCGGGTCGTGGTGATCGGCGAAGACGTGGGCCGCAACGGTGGCGTCTTCCGGATCACCGACGGCCTGCTCGAGCGTTTCGGTGCCGACCGGGTCATCGACACCCCGGTCGCCGAGTCCGGGATCGTGGGCGCGGCGTTCGGCATGGCGGTGGGGGGCCTGCGCCCGATCGCTGAGATCCAGTTCATGGGGTTCTCGACACCGGCGTACGACCAGGTCGTGAACCACGTTTCGCGCATCCGTCATAGGAGTCGGCACCGCTTCGCGGCCCCCATGGTCCTCCGCATCCCCTACGGGGGAGGCTTTGGTGCTGCGGAGCACCATTCCGACTCGTGGGAGGCCATCTACGCCCACATGCCCGGCCTCAAGGTGGTCACCCCGTCGACGCCGAGCGATGCCAAGGGCCTCCTCCTCGCCGCCATCGAGGACCCCGATCCCGTTGTCTTCCTCGAACCGATTCGGTTGTACCGGTCGGTGAAGGAGGACGTCGACGACGATGCGTTCACGGTTCCGATCGGATCCGCGGCGGTGCGGCGGA
>CP070681.1:1689895-1693514 GCA_020352575.1 Acidimicrobiia bacterium
CTCGCCCTGGAGCACATCGTCGGCCTGTACGAGGCCCTTCGGCGACGGACCGTCGCCGAGAGCATCACCCACGACGTCGCCAGGGATGTCACGGCAGAACTGCGACGGGAGGCGAAGGAGCGCGGCAACCACGATGCAACCATCGAGGCACTTGCGGCGGACGCACTCGCAGCCATCGACTACGCCGGGACCGGCCCCCTCAGCCAGCGCAACGTCCTCGACCTCGCTCAGGCCTTCGGGTACACCGTCCACACCGTTCCCGACTTCCCGCCAACGGCCCGTGCGATCGCTGACCGTTCGAACGGCCGCCTCTACATCCCCCAGCGCAACGAGCTGCGCACCCGCGCTGCGCGGAGCGTGATCCTCCAAGCCATCGGGCACGCCGCCATGGGCCACACGGAGCCGGTCGACTTCGTGGACTTCCTCCGGCAACGGCTCGAGGCGAACTACTTCGCAGGGGCCGTCCTCATCCCCGAGGCCCCCGCCGTCGAGTTCCTCCTCGCCGCCAAGGAACGTCGGGACCTCTCGGTCGGCGACCTCAAGGAGCTGTTCTACGCCTCCTACGAAATGGCGGCCCACCGCTTCACGAACCTCGCCACCAAGCACCTCTCGATCCCGGTGCACTTCCTCCGGACCGACGAGGAGGGCATCATCCGCAGGTCGTACGAGAACGACCACCTCCCCCTCCCAACGGACGCCAACGGCATCGTCGACGGGCACCGGGCGTGCAAGGAGTTCGCTGCTCGCAAGGCGATCCGCAGCGAGTACGCGTATGACATCTACTACCAGTACACAGACACGCCGGAAGGCACGTTCTGGTCGTCGGCCCACATCGAGGCCGACCGGACGCCACCGCACGTGATCACCGTCGGTACCGACTTCGAGCATGCCCGGTGGTTCCGAGGTCGGGGTACTGACCACCACGCCGTCTCGCAGTGCCCGGCTGCCGAGTGCTGCTCACTCCCACCCCCCGAACTGCGCCGGGAATGGGATGCCCGGGTGTGGCCCGTACCGAAGTCCGTGTCACACCTGCTGGCGGCGCTACCCATCGACGCCTTCCCAGGCGTCGATATGCACGATGCCGTCACATTCGTGGACGGGCTCGCGCCCTAGACCAAGTCTGGGTTCACCTCGACGAGCAGCTTCCCGACCGCCATGCGGTCCATCATCGCCCGGATGGCCTCCGACGCCTCCTCCAGCGCGTACCTGCCGCTGATGTGCGGGCGTACCGTGCCATCTGCGAACCACACCGCCAGCTGCTGGAGGCCCGCCCGGAACTTGTCGGCGTTGCGGATCGTCGACTCACCCCAGAACACCCCTCGGACGTCGCAGCCCTTCAACAGGACCAGGTTGAGGGGGAACTTCGGGATGCCGGCCGGGAAGCCGACGACCAGGTAGCGGCCGAGCCAGTTCGTCGCCCGCAACGCCGCCTCGGCGTAGTCGCCGCCCACCGGGTCGTACACGATGTCGGCCCCCCCGAGCTCCTTCATGCGGTCCTTGAGGTCCTCGGTGGCGTAGTTGATGGTCTCTTGGGCTCCCCGTTCCCGGCATACGGCGAGCTTCTCGTCGGTCGAGGCAGCGGCGACGACCCGGAGCCCGAGCGCGGCACCGATCTCCACCGCCGCGAGCCCGACCCCTCCCGCAGCCCCGAGTACGAGCAACGTCTCCCCCTCCACCGGATCGGCTCGGTCGACGAGTGCGTGGTAGCTCGTGCCGTAGGTGAAGACGAACGCTGCGGCGAGGTCGAGGGGCATCCCATCGGGCACCGGGATCGTCCTGCGGGCATCTGCAACGGCCTTCTCGGCGAACGCCCCCGAGGCCCCGGTGAGGGCGATGACACGGTCGCCCTCGGACAGGTGCGCCACTCCCTCCCCGACGGCAGAGACGACACCGGCCAGCTCCCCACCGGGCGAGAACGGGAGGGAGGGCTTGAACTGGTACATGTCCCGAATGGTGAGTGTGTCCGGGTAGTTCACCCCGGCCGCCGCCACGTCGACCACGACCTCACCCGAGCCGGGCTCCGGGTCCGGGACGTCTGACACGATGAGCGACTCGGGCTCGCCGAATTCGGTACAGAGGACTGCTCGCATGGGGGCTCCGGTGCTGGGTCGGGACACCGTACCCGGCGTCAGGGTCGGAGTTCGTCGAGGGTGTCGAACAGCACCACACCGTCGGCGAGTTGCGGGATGAAGTGGGGCGCGTCGGGGATGACCTCGAGCTCCACGTCACCTCCGAGGGCTTCGAGCTCGGCGGCGAACGTCTCCATCGGTTCGACCCATGGCTCGTCGGCGCCGCCGACGAAGAGCCGGACCGGGATGTCGACCACCGCATCGATCTCGCCCTCACCTCGCGGATAGCCCGGGAACGCCGTGAGCGACGCGAACCTTCCGCGATGGAGGTCGGCCGCACGGAAGACCGAAGCCCCTCCGTTGGAGACGCCGAGGAGGTGGATCAATCCGCCCTCCGGTTCGACCCAGGTCTCGATCCAATCGAGGATCGGTCCGATGTGGACCTCGCTCCCTCGCCAGAAGGACACCCCGCCGGGGGCGACCGGGCTCACCACGACCCACCCACGTGCAAGCGCCTCCTCCTCATAGGTGCCGTCGACGAGCGCCGAGGTGGTGTCGAGGGACTGGTCACCGGGTGGGAAGGCGAAGACGACCGGAGCGGTCTGCCCCATCCTGAAGCCCTCCGGGAGGACGGTGAGGACGGCAACCGTCGTGTCGTCGGCTCCTTCCACCCCCGAGAGGCCGATGCCTCCGACGACACTCGGCGGAGGATCTGGGGCGATGGTGGTCGTCGTGGTGGAGCTCGTCGTCGCCGGACTCGAGGTCGTGGTCGACGGGGCAACACTCGTGGTCGTTGCGGTCGGTGCCGACGCGCAGCCCGCGACCACCAGGCACAGGGCGACGATCGACCTACGCAAGGAACAGTGCCGGTTCTTGCAGGTTCTCGACCACGAGGTCCATGAAGCGGCGGCCGAGGGCCCCATCGATCACGCGGTGGTCATACGAGAGCGAGAGCGGCGCCACCTTCGAAACGGCCAATTCGCCGTCGCGGACCACGGGTGCATCGACCGCACGCCCGACGCTCAGGATGGCGGTAGTCCCGTACGGGATGAGCGGGGTTCCCTGGGTACCGCCAACCGCACCGATATTGGACACCGTGAAGGTCGAACCGGTCATCTCGTCCCGCCTGAGTGTCCTGGCCTTCGCACGCTCCGCAAGCGATCCGATCTCACGAGCAAGGTCGAGCAGCGGCCTGGTCGCGGCGTTCCGCACCACTGCGACGAGCAGCCCGTCGTCGGAGTCCATGGCCACACCCATGTCGAGCGCGCCGTGCAGGAGCAGACCGTCGTCGCGGAGGGTGGCGTTGAACTCGGGGTGGGCGGCGATGGCCGGCACCACCGCCTTCGCAATGAGGGCATCGAGCGGGATCGCAACGCCGTGCCGCGCCGACAGGGCACGTCGCACGTCGAGGAGCCGGGTGGCATCGAACTGCGCAAACGTCGTGACGTGTGGGATCTCCGTCCACGACCGCACCATGTGCTCTGCGATGGCACGACGCGTCGCCGACAGCGGCACCAGCCGATCCCCGCCCGAGGGGGCCGGGGGTTGGG
>CP070681.1:1693614-1698221 GCA_020352575.1 Acidimicrobiia bacterium
GCGGCATGGACCACGTTCGCTACGACCAGCAGGCTCCGGTGCGGGAGATCGACGCCAGTCACCCCAAGTACGTGTTCGACCCGAACCGCTGCATCCTCTGCACCCGGTGCGTCCGGGTGTGCGACGAGATCGAGGGGGCCCACGTATGGGACGTCGCCTCCCGAGGAGGCCGGTCGGAGCTCATCGCCGAACTCGACGTCCCGTGGGGCGAAGCCACCTCGTGCACGCGCTGCGGCAAGTGTGTCGCGGTCTGCCCGACCGGCGCCTTGTCCTACCAGGGGAGCGCGGTGGGAGAGATGGAACACGGTGCGGACCTCGTCGCCCGCCTCACCTCGGCTCGCGAGAAGGGTGAGTGGATCGCCCCGGAGGTGACCGCATGAGCAAGCCGAGGTTCGCCTCCGTGTGGCTGGGTGGGTGCTCGGGTTGCCACATGTCGTTCCTCGACATGGACGAGTGGCTCTTCGAACTCGCCGAGATGGTGGACGTCGTCTACAGCCCCATCGTCGACATCAAGGAGTTCCCTGATGGCGTCGACCTCACCCTGGTCGAAGGAGCCCTGGCCAACGAGGAGAACCTCGCGATGGCCCGCGACGTACGGGCGAAGTCGAGGGTGGTCGCGTCCTTTGGGGACTGTGCCGTCTCGGGCAACGTGACGGCGATGCGGAACCCGCTCGGGGACCCCGAGAGGATCCTCGAGGCGGTGTACCTGCACGCCCCGGACAAGGACCCGGTGATCCCGCGCAAGGTGGTCCCGCCCCTGCTCCCGAAGGTCCTGCCGGTGCACCGCGCCATCGACGTGGACTTCTACATGCCCGGCTGCCCGCCGTCATCCGACGAGATCAGACGAGCGTTGGAGGCCGCCCTCAGCGGCGACCGATCGCTGCGCGAGGCCGACGACATCCGACCGGGCTAGGAGCACATCATGCACGACCTCACCGTCATCGACCCGGTCACGAGGATCGAGGGACACGCCAAGATCACCATCGCCCTCGGCGACGACGGCACGCCTTCTGAGACCCGATTCCACGTGACCGAGTTCCGTGGCTTCGAGGAGTTCTGCGTCGGACGCCCCGTCTGGGAAATGCCGAGCCTCACGGCCCGCACCTGTGGCATCTGCCCGGTGAGCCACCTGCTCGCGTCGGCCAAGGCGGGTGACGCCGTGATGGGTGTCCGGATCCCCCCTGCCGGCGAGCGGCTTCGTCGCATCGCCAACCTCGGCCAGATCATCCAGTCCCATGCGTTGAGCTTCTTCCACCTCTCGGCCCCCGACCTCCTGCTCGGCATGGACGCTGACCCCGCGACCCGCAATGTGTTCGGCCTCATGGCGGCCGAGCCCGACCTCGCGAGGAAGGGCATCCGGCTGCGGAGCTTCGGGCAGTCGGTGATCGAAGCGATCGCCGGCCGCAAGGTCCATGCGCCGGGCATCGTTCCCGGCGGTATTGCGCATCCGATGGACGCAGAAACCCGGGACCTGCTCATTGGTGGGCTCGACGAAGCCCATGGCACGGTGGTCGCCGCCATCGAGCTCTTCACCGGGATCCTCGACCAGTTCGAGCGCGAGGTCGATGCCTTCGGTCGATTCCCCAGCCTCTTCATGGGCCTCGCCAACCCGCGCGGCACGTGGGAGCACTACGACGGGACACTGTCGGTCGTCGACCACGACGGGACCGTCGTCGCAAGGGGCGTCGAGGCGTCGGAGTACCGGACGATCGTGGGGGAGGCCGGGCGCGAGGACTCCTACCTGAAGTCCCCTTACTTCAAGCCCCGTGTCGGTGACGACGATCCCCCTGAAAGGGGCATGTACCGGGTCGGACCGCTCGCCCGACTCAACGTGTGCGAGACCATGGGCACGCCTGAGGCCGATGCGGCGCTTGCGGTCTACCGGGAGCGGGCAGGAGGCGTGGCGAGTTCGTCCTTCTTCTATCACTACGCGCGCCTCATCGAGGCGTTGGCGGCGACCGAACGCATGGCCGAGCACCTCGCGCACCCCGACCTCCTCGATGAGAAGGTCCGCTCGGAGGCAGCCAGCAACTTCCGCCACGTGGTGGGCGTGTCCGAGGCGCCACGGGGCACCCTCTTCCACGACTACGAAGTGGATGAGCACGGGCTGCTCACCAGCGTGAACATGATCATCGCCACGGGCCAGAACAACCTCGCCATGAACGCCACGGTCCACCAGATCGCCAAGGAGTGGATCGACGGGCCGGAGATCCCCGAAGGAGTGCTCAACCGCCTCGAAGCGGGAATCCGGGCGTTCGATCCCTGCCTGAGCTGCAGCACGCATGCCATCGGTGAGATGCCGATGGTGGTCGACCTCGTCGGCCCCGACGGAGCAACCATCTGTCGCCGGCAACGTGATTGACCTCCTGGTCATCGGCTTCGGCAACGATCTGCGCTCCGACGACGGGGCGGGTCGGGTGGTGGCAGAACGAATCGATGGCCTGGGCTTGCCGGGTGTTCGGGTCATCTCTCGATCGCAGCTCACGCCCGAGATGGCCCTCGACCTGGTCGACGCGAAGCGAGTCGTGTTCGTCGACGCATCCGTCGACGCAACCGAGTTCAGCGCTCGGGAGGTCGAGCCGGGGGGCGCCGGGGGAGTGATGACCCATCACGGCGACCCGTGCTCGTTGCTCGCACTGGCCGCCGAGGAGGGCCACACGCCTCGGGCCACCCTGCTCGAAATCCCCGCCTCCAACCTCGGGATGGGTTTCGACCTCTCCCCGGCGACGGCAGCGGCTGTCGAGGCGGCGGTCGAATGGATCGTCGGCCGCGCCGGTTGATCAGCGGGCTACCGGTAGATGCAGCGGTTGCAGTGATCTGCCAGTCTCCGTCGCGGGAAGGAGGACTCGCATGTCCCCAAAGGACACGGACTTCGTCGGCTCAGTGCCGGAGGTGTACGACCGGGTCCTCGTGCCGCTCATCTTCGAGGAGCACGCAGTGGACCTCGCCGAACGAGTCCCTGCCGATGCGATGGCCGTGCTCGAGGTCGCCGCGGGCAGCGGTGTCCTGACCCGGGTTCTTGCCGACACCCTCCCATCTGCCACCGAGATCATCGCGACGGACCTCAACGCCCCGATGCTCGAGCGGGCGAGATCAGTGGGAACCTCACGCGTCGTGGGGTGGCAGGTCGCCGACGTCATGGATCTCCCGTTCGAGGACGAGTCGTTCGACGCAGTCGTGTGCCAGTTCAGCGTGATGTTCTTCCCCGACAAGGCCGCGGCATTCGCGGAGATGGCTCGTGTCCTCCGGCCGGGAGGGATGCTCCTGTTCAACGTATGGGACCGCATCGAGACGAATGAGTTCGCCGACGAGGTCACCAAGGCGCTTGCAGTGGTGTTTCCCGAAGATCCGCCCCGTTTCCTGGCGCGGACCCCGCACGGATACTGGGAGGAATCGGCGATCCGTTCGGATCTCGCGGCTCCGGGGGTGCTCGAGGACGTCAGGGTCGATGCTGTGGAGGCGAGGAGCGTCGCGTCCCATGCCTCCGATCCCGCGATCGCCTACTGCATGGGTACTCCGCTCAGGGGGGAGATCGAGGCGCTCCACCCTGGTCGACTCGATGAAGCTGTGGAGGTCGCGACTCGAGCGCTTGCCGCCCGTTTCGGCCATGAGGGCCTCGACGGTTCGATCCGAGGCTTCGCTGTGTCGGCCCGAAAGGCAGGCTGATCAGCGCGTTGCCGGCAGGGTCGCGACGAAGGCCTCCACGGCAGCCTTGAACGCGTCCGGCTTCGTGATGACGCAGGAGTGCCCGCAGTCGTCGAGGACCTTGAGGGTGACGTTGGCGACTCCTTCCATGGCCGCATGCTCCTCCTTGCGGTTCACCTTGTCGCGTTCGCCGTTGAGGATGAGGACCGGCCCCCGATAGGCCGCCAGGAGCTCGTGGTAGTCGGTGCCCGGGAGCCGGACGAGGGCGTCCGATGCAGCCCGGGTCGACATGCCGGCGTCGATGATCGGCCCGCCGATCTCCGGGGGGAGTTGCGCGAAGGCCTTCATGTTGAGGCGTCGGATCACACCGCCGAACGCCTTCACGACCCATCCGAATGCCCTCGTCTCGAATCCACCCCAGCCGAGGTAGCTGGCCGTCGAACCCGAGAGCACGAGCCCGTCGACGAGGTCCGGCCGAGCGTGCGCAGTGGCGATCGCCACGTACCCGCCAAGCGAGCTGCCGCACAGGACGGCCGTGCCCGTGGGGGACTGCTCCTCGATGAGGGTGGCCACCGCCTCCACGGATGCCTCCATGGTCCATCGGCCATCGGCGCAGGAACCGTGGCCGGGGAGGTCGGGGACGAGCCCGAACCAGGAGTCGGAAGCGTAGGCCGCCCACATGCCGCGGTTGCTGCCTGCTCCGTGGAGGAAGACGACGGTGGGGGAGGACGGCTCGCCATGCCGATCGACGACACACGTCATGCCGTGCTCCCCCGCCCGACGACCTTGTAGACCGCGCCGACGAAGCCGAAGCGCTCGCCGTCGGGCTCGGCCGCCTCGGCGAACTCCTCCGCGAGCGCGACGAGGCGCTCGGCGAACTGGGCCGCCCTGTCGGTGGGGATCCGCACGGAGTAGATCCTCCCGAAGGGGTCGAAGGGCTGTTCGTCAGTGGGAGCGGCCTC